>CAXXHZ010000002.1:0-124042 GCA_963666685.2 uncultured Desulfobulbus sp. | reverse complement strand
TGAAGCGCATAATCGCGGTGCTGACCGGCGCCGTGCGCCGATCAGGCAAACGAAGTTTGAATGATCGGTGTGCGGTGTCCGGTCGAGTACCTTGTTCTGGCGCCAAAGGCGACAGGGCAAGGTGCTCGACGAAGTCAGCACCGCGATTCTCGGCGACGCAGTCGCCGAGAACGCCGCAAATCACCGGCGGCAAAAAGCAGAGCGAAGAATGAGCGCCGCTTTTAGCCGTCCGAGTGCATTTGTCTTGTTAGGAATGAATGGATTTCCCCGTTTTCTGAGTAGCCCGGTAAGCCCCGCATCACCTCACCATCAGTGCGAACACGCCCCAGCCCATGTATTCACGTGTGTAAGCGGCGTAGCGCTCGGGTTCCGAGGTCAATTTGGCTTGAACATCTTTCGCTAACTCGTCGTCGTGATTAGTTTCAAGCCATCGTCGCATAGTGAGCCATTTGGCCGCCTCGTATCTGTCCCAGCCGTTTTGGTCAGCCAGAACCATTTCAACGACGTCGTAGCCAAGGTGGCCGAAAGATGCGAGAAGTTCAGGAAGCATGAGAAAGTCGGAGATTGAGTTGGCAAGACACCCCTTGGCAACATCTTCTGTCGGCGGTAACTGCCGCCAATAGGGCTCGCCGATGAGGATGATCCCCCCGGCTCTCAGGCTCCGCACCAGAAGCTCAACAGTGCCGGCAACTCCGCCGGCGATCCAAGTGGCACCGACACAGGCTGCCACATCAATTTTCGCCTCAGAGACATAGCCAGCAGCATCGCCATGGATGAATTTGACTTGATCGGCGACGCCGAGTTCTTCAGCACGTATTTTTGCCTGCTCTGTGAACAACTGACTCATATCGATGCCGGTACCGATGACACCGTGATCGCGTGCCCAGGTGCATAGCATCTCCCCCGAACCGCTACCGAGGTCGAGCACTCGGGTCCCTGATTCCAGACGCAGCGCCGCGCCGAGAGTGGCGAACTTTTCGGGTGTGAACGGGTTATGAATGCGGTGAGCACTTTCGGTGATGTTGAATATTCTTGGGATGTCCATTGTGAAAGATCTCCTTACGGGTGTGGATATTCGGTCACGGCCTAACGCAAAAATCACCAGTTTATCTGGTGCATTTAATTGTTGGAATTCAGTAAGCTGTCCCCCGAATTTGTCAGTGCTCTACTCTACCCCGAATTTTTCGCTACTTAAATCTATTAAAGATTGAGTCATCTATCTCAAACTTATTCAAAAAATCCATTATGTGACTGGAGTTCACAACAAATACAGTATTCTCTTTCGCTTGAGTCAAATTATAATGTGTCAATTCGGAAAGGTTTAAGTCTTCGACCAGTTTTGTTGAAAGGCTTTTTCGGAATCTTAAATACGGTACAGTTTTAAATTGCGTATGGCTTATCAATCCGTTATCTATTGATACAGATTCAGGTCTAAAAGCACACAACTTTAATTCTGCTGTTGTAACTATTACATTCAAATAGATACGAATGTAGTCCGGCTTGTCCTTGAAAAGATGGTATTCCTCTTTAGCAAGTGCTTCCGTTGCTTCAACAAGCTCTGCTGCAACTCTCTCAAGCATGGGTCTACTTTTATTATCTTCCTGAATCAGTGAAGCCCCGAGTCGGACCTTTCTCCTCAATGCGGGGAGGGTCGATTTTCGGCTTCAGCGGAGCCGGATCACCCTCTGTGTGCTCGACGTCGAGGCTATGTCGGCGATTTGTTCATTGATAATGCCCTGTTTTCTTGGAGTGAGGATAGTTCTCTGGCGTATTCCACTGTTTTTATGACATTGTTTTACTCAGGCAGCCGGTATTAGCTTCCGGTAGACCGTGCCGAAGGCGACAAAGGCCGGGCAGCACCGGCTGAAACGAAGCGTCAACCGTCTGCCTTTGGATATCAGGCGGGCGGCAAGATACATCAGTTCCTGGATAACGGTCTTAATCCGTCTGCGTTTGGCCGGGTGCCGCAGCGGTGCTTGCGATCCCAGCAGGCCCTGTTGACCGATGTACCTGAGAATGTTGTAGGCAAAAGCCCCCAGAGCCATGATCAGGGAATTGGTGGCGAACTTGCCGCTGGGCAGGCGTTCCAGGTCCAGATCTGTCTTGAATTCGCTATGAAACTGCTCGGAGGTCGCATGTTGACGATACAAATCGATCACCATCTCCGGTGCCAGCGACAGGTTGGTCCACCAGCCCTCCAGAATGACCTCCGGCGCAACAAGAAGCTGGCCGTGTTTGTCAATGGTTCGTTCGGTCACCCGGACAATCCGCTTGAGTTGATAGACGGCTCCGTTAACTTCCTTGCTTTCCTCGACGACCAGTGTGCCGATGCTCTTCCCTGGCCGGGGAGTGACCACCTCGCCTTGGGCGAAAACACGGTCGCGCCACTCCCTGACATTGTTTTTCCGAGGATTCCATTTGATGATGTAGCAGACCTCGGCCTTTTCCAAGGCGATCAATGTCTCCAGCGCATCGTGAGCCGAGTCAGCCCGGACCAGGATTTTCTCCTCGGTCAGCGTCTTGCCCTGGACAATCACCCGCTGGAGAAATTCCACCGCGCCCTTCTGGCTATGCTGGCTTCCGGGCCGGAGTTCCACCTCCAGGCACCAACCTTCCAGACCGAGATAGGCGGCGATCGGGGCGTAGCCATCATAGTTATGGTAGGTGCGGCTCACCCCCTCTTTGCGTGTATTGGAATTATCTTGCGGAAAAACATCCACATCCAGAGGCACGAACCCTGGGGCTGCCGGGCTCACCTGGACTTTGAGCTGCTTGAGCATGGTTTGGGAACATTTGACAATGGCGGGGATCATCCTCGATCCCGCGGCATCCAGCCGCTGCCGCAATCGTTCCACCGAGGGGACACGGTCAATACCCAGCGCCTCCAGGAAAAAAAGGTCATCCCGCATGGCGTCAATGGCCTGATAGTCGCTTTTCCCCAGGCAAAGCAAGCCAAGATAGCTGCGGAAGATGTCCGGCTCGCTGATATGACCGTTACTTTGCCCCAGCCTGCCGACATGCCGGCCAAGGTCGCTGTACCGGTTGATGCAGGCACCGGCCAAGGCCAGCCCGGAGTGGCTGGTGTAGAATTCTTCACGGCTTTGTTCCAGGTTCATTCGTTTCATGTTTTTACCTGCCAAGTGAGTTTTTAGGACAGGTGTATATTGCAATATTTTTGCTTAAATATCAATATGATAATTGGAAAATTAATGCTTTTCCATTGATGCTTTATCACTGATTCAGGATCTTGCCCAGGAACAACACAAAAAGCGGATTGAGGGGAAGGATAATCCGCAGTCACATCTGTCCAATCAAAATGAGAGATATGCCCGCTGTTAAATCGTGACACCCATGCGCGAGCATGTCTCCGGTTTGATTGGCGTTCGTCTGGTAACAAAAAGATCCAACTTGTATTTTGAACTCTTTTACATTCAACAACCATCACTGAAGTGCCATGTCGATCTGTCAACACAAGGTCGATAAAACCGGAGCTATCCGTATCATGGTTTTTCCATGAATGTTCGCTGTACAGAACTTTCCAACTGTTACCACCACCCGATTTGTTTATTTGATGCTCAATGCCAATTTGTAAAGGAAAGCCGGACGAATTGAGGTAGTTGTGCAATTTTTCGTCTGTCAAGCTCAATTGTTTTTCTCCTTATTTGTGACTGCCCTAAACGCCGCTTTTCAGTGGGCGCGTGTTTTTAGCGCTCCACTGCAAAAGCTTTGTTATGTTTCAGATTCATGAATTCCATAAACACCACCACCCAAATCATTAAATGGGTTCTTGGAGTAACCGCCAGCCACGTGAAGTTCATTGATAACTAATTCAACATCTTCTATAGCTTTATGAGCATTTTCAAGTGTGGCATACTCCATCCATTCCGGACCTGTTGAAAACCTGTTTGGATGAACGGGATCGATGTTTACTTTTTTTGATATAAAATCAACAGTTGACTTTCCATGAGCCATAGTATCCCTGAATTCGAAAAGTTCAATGATTGTTGAATATGGTCTATTGCAAAAATCATATTCGACTCCATAATCTTTGCAAAACTTCTTGTACTTTTTCAATTTGGATAACTTTCTTTCAATTTCGTCCCACTTTGGATTTTTAAGTTTTCCAAGATGGTTAAAATAAGCCTCTAAAGTAAAAGCTGAAAACACTAAACAACCAATCAAGTTGTACAACTGACCATCATCTGAAGTTTTTGCTTGCGTAAGCATGTGCTTAGCTCCGATATGGAAATAAGCAAATGAGTTCGCCTTATTTTTCCCTTTTACAATTGCTCCAACCATTTTACCTCTTTAAAACACCGGATAGGCAGGAAGCCTCTCGGCTTCCCACCCTCCTCAGAACCGTACGAGCGAGTTTCCCAGCATACGGCTCAAGCACTCGATAAGACCCTGTTGAGGAGTCCGACGGTTATTAAATTATTGGCTATACAAGGCGTATGTTGTTTGCCTTGCTCCGCATAGCAAAGTACTGGTTATACTCACGATCATAGGGGTTTGCGTCACCCTTGATCTTTATATACCGTACTCTGGCAATATCTACCATACGTAAAAGAACCAAGATGCAGGTTGCACCAGTGGCGTCTTTATATCTGGCATGAAAATTCCAGTTACGCTTATTAGTAGGGCAGATATACTTCCTCTTAAGCCACGCCACGCTTTTATTTGGATGCCTACGGCGCATCCATCGCGTGAGGGCTTTAAATACAACGTAATCTATCTTATAGAAAGCTTCGGCAGATTGAAGGGAATTAGGGGACAGGCCACCTTTTCAAGGCAAGGAAACGTGGTCTGTCCCCTAATTCCTGCTGTGATTCCTCACGCTAGTCCACCGTCAAATCGAGCAGGTAAGGTCCTCCACTCACAGAGCGATTCGATATAGCGAGAAGCCTTGAATATGGCAATCCAACTGGATTCCTATGTTCTTCATAGGGCTCAACTAGCAGCATCAACTCCATGTAATTCTTGCGGGATTCGTTGGTCAGCGTCTGGATATCACTATCTCTGGTATATCCGACCACGTAAACTTCACCCGATGCAAGCTTGTGTATCTCCAACTGAACTGTTCCGCCCGGCCGACAAGAAAGGGAGAGCGTTGAAAGGCCAGTCCCTCCCACAATTCCTCGGGGGTCTGTGTTCAGTGCCCAGGAAGTACAGAATCCGAAGATGGGGGGAGTGAGCCTGCTGAGGGGCAAGTCATTTTCGATCGGCTGCATTTCACGGACACCGTGCTTGCTCCGGATCTCCATAACGGACGGGGCGAGCGTGATTGGGGGGCGGTGTTCACCGAACTTGCGTGACTCCCGCTGTGATTCATGGCCTGAGGGTGAAGCTACCACACCAAATAGCGATCTGACAACGGTGCTGTCTCCCTTACGCCAGCCAGAAGGGGGACGCTTAGAGACTTGATAGAGGTCCTCGACGAGCGCACGGAGGGTCTCTTCATATCTGGCATCATCAGAGAAGTCACGATACACAGCAGCTCGCAAATAGGTCGGAACGGCCGTTTTACCGATTCCTTTGCGGAGAATCGGGATGAACTTTCTGGTCAGCAGGTCATCAGCCAACAGTGCCGCAGCTATGCGTGTTTCAAATCCGCCGCCACCACTGCGATTGTCAGCCTTCTCTTTGTAGATTGGTGTGCAGATGGCGAGCACAAACGTTGATTCCTCGATTCCGGACTCCATGAAATGGAATAGGTCGGCACCCGCGGTTAGCTCCCATTGATCCAGAATAAGGTCGATTCCATTGGACGCAAGGTCCCTTGCTAGAGATTCAACCCATATCCGATGCTCGTCATCCTCATGAGTATAGGAAACGAAGGCTGATGGTGAGCGTCTTTCTTCTTCTGGGGATAATGGCACTTGGTCCTCCCGTTCTATCTATTGATAAGTCAGCGATTCACGTGTCAAATAGGTCCAACGCCGCATTCAGCGGCTTGTCCGCTGCAATGCATTGTTATGTCCGTCTTTATCGTCTGCTTCTTGTTTCGAATCCACACATTCGTTACTAGGTATGCTAGAGCCTAGCCTATCGTCCAACTTTCCCAAGTCGATTGTTAGAGCTGCTAGCAAGATCTGAATTACAATCAAAAGACCAACAAGCAACGAATACCTTCTGTTGAACCGAAGGTTTTGAACCTGCATCTCACTATTTAAGCCAGACAGCCTGCGATCTATGGATACTTTTAATTTATCAACAAGCTTAAGTCTGTATTTTGCAATTTTCATTGCACTATCTGAATAAGACTCCCTACAGCTGCGAGGAATATCCTGTTGAATTGCCAGAATATTTTCTCTTAATGATTCTAGTTTGTTTGTAGATTCGAAAAGTATGTCATAGTTTTTTTCAACTTTATTTGAATTCTTCAATAGCGCTGAATTCGCATATTCTGAAATCTTTGCCTGCTGTTTTGCTACATCAATAAACATTGAGATAAATATATGCGAGTCATAGAGCGCCAGTCCATTTCTGGCAAAATTATCAAACTGATCAAATGAATCTAGGGCTTTGCTCTTTATAAACAATGCATCTAAGTTATTCTTCTCAACCACATGTCTGCTTAAAAAATTCTCCGATGCATCGCTGCTCAATTTTTCATCAAAGAAGCCGAAATCTCTTCGGCAAACATGAACATGATTGTTTTCCTCATCTTTGACTTCTTTTGTCTCAATAAAATATGGATCGTTGGTGTCGCGATAGATATCTGCAATCAGTGATAATTCTGGCTCGGATTTTTTTATTCGCCACAAACTAAGAACTTTAGTAGCCATACAAACTACATCACGGCAAACGTTGTTGATATTTTGATTTATTAGCTCTTCTACTAAGTTTAGTTTGTCATGGTGCTGAATGGCTCTAAATTGCTGAGAAAACGGGTTAGCGGATGCAAAGGCGTAATATCTCTTTGTCTCACTAACGTCAACATCGCAAACCATTTCTGTAGCTGAATCTTTAAGGAAAAAATATAAAGATAAGTAGTTAATTCCATATGAGTACTTCGACAATGATACATAACAAGAATCACAGAATTTTGTTTCCTCTTCCATCCTAATTAGGGAGGTTAACCTATCTTCCTTGTGAAAATGGATCCAGCCCAGATTCCTGTAACCTCCACCACTGTCATACCTATTTTTAAAACCAGCATCATCTCTCTCAGGATTGTAATCTCCAGGTGAGGCATTGGACTTTAACCAACGGCGAATTAAATCCAGCTCATCATGATCAATCTTTACTACTACACTAACGGCTTTCCATTTGAAATTTCCATCTAGTAGACTAGCGGATTCAATCAAATCCTCTTTTTCATATAGATGCTGGATTGAGTCTATCTCTTTTCGTGAATATCCTTTGGCCATAAATTGAAGCCATTTAGGAAAAACCCAAGGGAGTGCCCTCGCTAACAATAAGACAATCTCAGTATATTTAGCTTTTATTGGTTTCATTGCTTAATTTCAGACTCAAAGAACATATCAAGTAATTCTGCGGATCTGCATATCACCCCAACTTGCAGTGGTGTTGCATGTTTTTATTTATAATAAGCTCGAGCTATTTGGCTAGGTTAGCCTATGAAAGCATCGTAACGTATCAATATTTCATGAAATAATCTTGAGAAAAAATGCCATGCTCGAATACTCACTTTTCCGCATATCATCCAGAGTGGAAGGATATGCATTTTTCTGGAGAACTTTATCAGGCCACCTATTACTTCAGTAAATGACAAAAACATGAAGGCCGCAATCTATATCCGCAAACTCCGTGAAAACAATGACAAGCCGAGTTACCGGTTTACCGTCCAGCGGGAACAACTCCCGGCCCATGCAAAGGCCCAGGGGTGGAATGCGGCGATCTATGACGACGGCCATGCCAGCGCGGCTCAGGGAAAGACAGAAGCACTGCCGGAACGGGCCCGGCTGGAGAAAGATATCCGCGCCAGCAGTATCGACGTTCCCCGTGGAAAAATCTCCCCAGCAAGGTGGGGGCTGGGAGCACGGGCGTCCCGCCCGCATCGCACTTCGCAAAAGCGGGCGGGACGCCCGCGCTCCCAGGTTCGCATCAGGGGTGGTTGGTTTTGTCCTGGTGCCTACGGATTATCTGGCCCCTGAGCGAAGCCGAAAAACTCAGAGACTCAAACCTTATTGATGTACCGTTTTTGAAATCCATGCGCACATATTCTATGGTTTTTCGCCTTGATTAAACGGTGGATTAAGAACTTAATCCCATAAAGAAAATACGGGTAATTCGTCCGAGGAGTGAACTCGCCAAAGTCCCGTCATAATATCACGGTTAATGGAGAGGCCTGAAAACAGGCTGGAACGATAAAAAGAAATAAAAAAGGCGTTAAGCTAGCTGGTTAACGCCGTTGGGTGTTTTTTGCTGATCGGTCGTTTTACCAACTGAGCTATCGAGGAAGGTAACTCAAAGACAAAATGGTTGGTGATGTATTCGCGAGATCATATCCATTTCGAGAATGGGTACTGAGCATAGTGCCGTCCGGCCGCCTAAAAAAGTTGCCTGGTCATGCTTGCTGCTCCCGTTTTTCAGGAAACGTTTTCTGCAAGCGGCAGGGAGATTTCGACAATCAGACCATCGTGACCCGGGGCGTTAGCAAACAACACCGTGCCGCCGTGCTGGTGCACCGCCTGGTGCGCGATGGCCAGGCCGAGACCGGTGCCGCCGCTGTTACGGTCTCGGGCCTCGGCGACCCGGAAAAAGGGTTCAACGATATGGGGTAGTTTTTCTTCCGGCACTCCGGGGCCATGGTCACGGACGCGGATAACAGCGGTGTTTTGTCCGTTTTCACTGCCTGTGCGGGAAAAAAGACTCACCTCCACGCAACTGCCGGGGCGGGTGTAGTAGGCCCCGTTGCGCACAATGTTTTCAATAGCCTGCCGCAACAGTTCCCTGGAACCGGCCACCATCAGTGGTTCCAGGTCTAAGACTTCAATGCTCATGCTCAAGTTTCTGGTCTCGAAATCAACATCCTCGGCGATCTCCCGTATCAGAGGGGCGAGGGGGACGGGGGGGACCTGCGTATCAATGGTAAAGCCTTCGCTTCGGGTCAAGGCCAGCAGCTGACCGATCAGATCATTTAATCGATCGGATTCTTTAGCAATCCTTTTCAGATTCCCGTCTTCTTCCGCCTGAAAACGCTTTCCCGCCAACTCGAGGGCAAGATTCAACCGGGTCAGGGGGGAGCGTAATTCGTGTGAGATATCGAGCAACAGCCTTTTCTGCGCATTGACCAACCCCTCCATCCGTTCAGCCATGTGGTCGAAATCCCGTGCCAGATCGCCGATCTCGTTTCCCGGCTTGCCCAGGCTGGTTCCAACCCGGGCCGAGAGGTCACCGCCGGCGATCTGGCGGCTGATCGTGCGCAGTCGATCGAGGGGAGCACTAAAAGATTTGGCCAGTTTGTAGCAGACGATGCCGGCAATCAGGAGCAGCACAAGGGTATGCAACTCCGGGCCAATGGGGAAAAAAGGAAAGGGTCTGGCCAGTCCCGGAGGCAGCGGCAACCACGCCCCCTGCCCATGGGAAGGGGGCGGTCCTCCGGTCCTCATTCTGTCGGGTGGCGGAGGCATCCCGCCTCCCCATTCCGGAGGCGGTTTCAGTTGATGCCGTCCCACAACTACGTAGGACTGTCCCTCCGGGGTGCGCAGGCGTTGGGCCACGATCAGTTCTTTTCCCGTATCCTGGATGGTGGGTTGGTCTTCTTTGCCCGTGGCGGCGGCCAGGAGGCTGATCTGCTCCGCCTGGGAGTCCTTGGGGAAAACCTCGTCGTCGATGCAGAGATAGAGCTGCGTACGCATGGAGCTCTGTACTTCCGTGATATATTTCTCAAAGGCCTTGTCGCCACGGTACTGATGCATCACATAGGTGGCCTGACCCATCAGGACAACGGAACGGGCGATATTGGCCTGCATCTGGCGGAGAAAATCATGGCGAAAGGTTTCGACCGAGCGGCGGGAAAAGGAGAACGTGACCAGGCCGCTGATCATTACGGAGAGCAGAATGGTCAGGAAAAAGCTGAGGAGAAGTCTGAAAAAGATGCTGCGCATGGTTGGGAGAAGAGCAGGTGTGGGTTATGTGCAGATGTACATGTAGCCGACACTACGTACAGTTTTGATCCGTTCGATACCTTTGACGTTGTGGCCGAGTTTTTTGCGCAGGCTGCTGATATGGACATCAATACTGCGGTCGAACATTTCCAGTTTGCGGCCCAGGACATCCTGGGCCAGATCCTCCCGATTGACGACCTCACCTATCTTTTTAATAAGAGCGTGCAGCAGGGAGAATTCCACCGCGGTTAAGGGGACCTCGATATTATTTCGCAACACGGTTCGTGTCCCCGGGTCAAGGAGGATGTCATCGGCCACCAGCTTGAGAGGAGGGCTGCGGCGGGCATTGAATCCGTTGTCGCCACGGCGCTGGATGGCTCTGATTCGGGCAACGAGTTCGCGCGGGTTGAAGGGTTTGGGCAGGTAGTCGTCCGCCCCCATCTCCAATCCGACAATCCGATCGACCTCGTCACCGCGGGCGGTGAGCATCAACACCGGGATAGCGGAGGAAAGCCGGACCTGACGCAACAGGTCAAACCCGCTGAAGCCGGGCAGCATAACATCCAGGACCACAAAAGCATGTTCCCCGGAAAGTGCCGCCGTCAGCCCCTGTTGCGCGTCATGACAGGCGGTGATGGAAAATCCTTCCGGTTCGAGATATTCGGTCAAAAGATCGCAGAGTTCGGTGTCGTCGTCGATAATCAGGATGCGCATCGCGAAGGGAGCTCATTGCAAAGGTTATGAGTTTTTGTACAGAAGGTGCCTGAGAGGGCCTGTCAGCACATAACTTGAAGTCTTGATCTCAAATTTTCTCCAAGTTATTTGCGACCAGGCCTTTGGTGCAACGAGAGCACGGTTCACCGGAAAACTCTTTCCTATCATAAAGCGTCTCTCATCGCTGAGACAATTTACAAAAATTTACAAATTTTTTCAGAGAATTAACAGTTAAAACTCTTTGTTTTGCCGATAGTTTTAGAGGGATGAGCCGATGCGTGCAATCAGGCGTAATTCCATGAACGATGTGAGCGCCTCTTCCCCCTTTCGATGCGTTGCGGAGTGTACATCCCCCTGATGCGATTTTTTTTCGTTGGTGACGAATTAAAGCAGGATTGTTGCAGACCGTTACGCGAGGTGCACGCAATAGCCATAAAAGAGTTCTTTTTTCAGGACGATAAAAGAGAAACCCTTTTGACTGTTTCGTAAGGGTTTGCAGAGATTTGCACCATATCTTTGTCGGAATATGATGCCGCAGGGGCGATATGGTGAACGAAATTTTTTTTGAACAGGAGGTGTCTCATGAGTATCAGCAGTATCAGTTCAAGCAGCAGTTACCTCACACAGATGTTCACGCTGCGCAATCGTTCTTCATCCAGCGAAACAGAGCAAACCGCTGCCAAGGAAAAGTCGAATCTTTCTGATTTGTTCAGTAAGCTGGATGCGGATGGAAGCGGCAGTCTTGAAGAAACGGAAATTCAGAGCCTCACGGAAAAAATCAGTGAGGCAACGGGTGTGTCTGTTGATTTGTCTGAATTTTTAGCAACCTATGATTCGGACGAAAATGGAGCCTTGAGCGAAGATGAAGCAGTGGCTGCGCTTGAAGCGAATCGTCCCGAGGGACCGCCACCCGAGGAGATGATGGGCGGCATGGGCGGGATGCAAGGCAGCGCTGGTCCGGATTATTCGCAGATGTTCAGCGATGCGGATACGGACGGAGACGGCAGTGTCAGTACAACTGAAGCCGAGAGTCTGGCGGAGATCATCAGCAACGCCACCGGAAGCACGATGAAGGCGGAGGACTTAATTGCAGCCTATGATGCCGATGAAGACGGATCCCTCAGCGAAGAGGAAACGGCAACGGCATTGGAAGCGAATCGTCCCGAGGGGCCACCACCTCCGGGTATCATGGCCTCTGCCTCCGAGGATACCGATGCGGCAACAACAGCGGCCATCGATAATTATATCCAGATGGCAGCCATGGGCGTAGAGCAGGATCAGAACTCAGGTGCTCTGTTCACATTGCTTCAGGGCAATAGTACTTCCGTGAATAATGTTGTCTAAACGAAATCCTTTTCTGTAGAGAGCGGTACAGGTTTCCTCTGCTGGCCCCCTCGGGGGGGGCTCTCCTTTATTGCCGTTGCAGCAAAAGGGCTACCCATTCTTCCTGATAGTGTCGATCAAGAAGCTGAACGCCCAGTCGGTGATAGACGGAAATAATATTTGCTTCCTGGTCGCCGCAGAGAATTCCGGCCAGGACAAGATGGCCGCCGGTTGAGATCAATCCGGTCAACACCGGCGCCATCTCCACCAGGACGTCATGAACGATGTTGGCGCAGACCAGTTGAGCGGTCCCTTGGATTCGGTCGACCGAGGTGGTGCTGACCTTGATCCGCCCCGCAAGTCTGTTTTTCTCGATGTTTTCCTCCGCCACCACCACGGCATCCGGATCATTATCAATGGCAATGACCTGCTCAGCCCCGAAAAGGGCGGCCGCCATGGCCAGAATTCCTGTGCCGGTACCGACATCAACTACCTGTTTCGGTGTGACTTCCCGGATGCTTTTCTGAATCAGCGCAAGCGCCATCCGGGTGGAGGCATGTTGACCGGTGCCAAAGGCCATGCCTGGATCCAGCTCAAGAATATGGTGCCCTGGGGTTTCGGGGTAGGTTTCCCAGGAAGGTTTGATCACCAGGCCGGGAACGATCTCAAACGGTTTGAAATACTGTTGCCAGCTGGTGGCCCAATCCTCATCGGCCATCAGGCTGAGGGCCGGAGTATCGGGGGCGCATGCATAGAGGGCAAAAAGATCGGCCATCTGTTGCGTGACCGTCTTGATGATTTCATCTGTTGTCTCCGTGTTTCCCGATACCTGAAAGAAACCGCTGATGAACGCACCGGACGCTGTTTCCGGACTCTGTTCCACTCCGACTCCACTGAGGACGCCCATGAGATCAGCTGCCGGTTCGAGGAGGATGGACGGACAGAGGAAGGTGATTTTCAGCCATTGTGTATCGGTGGAGGTGGGGCCGGTGGAAGAGGTCATGGGGTATATATTTCGTAGGGAAAAAGGGATTGGGGGATGGGTTTCTTCACTGCAACATGGTGCGGAGGAAGAAGGAAAGAGATCATACAAAGAATCTGCGATCAGGGCGAGCGATTCTTGAATGATGCCCGTGCAGCCGGTCACTCTAACATGATTTTCCGGTGGAAACCCGGCGTTGTCATTTGGGGATTGACAAAAACATCGGTATACGATTACCTAATCCGTTACCGTCAGTTTGAGGACGGTACTGTTTTCAACTGCAGCGTGAAACTGAGGGCGGCAAAGTGCCTTGTCGGTGTATTCGTGACCGCAACCGTTGCTCAGGCCTCGTCTGTCCTTGCTTGTTTTTTTCAGGGTTGCCTCATGATCGATACCTCGGGACATCATATTGTCTACGGTGAACTGCAGGACTACCTCACCGGTACCGTGTTGCCAGATACCGACGACGAGAGGATCAGGCAGGGACTCGCCCGTTTGTTGGTGGACCAACTCGGTTATGCCAAGGAAGAGCTTGAGCCCCGGTTGACCATTGCTTCTTGTTTTAATGGCAACAGCGTGCGGACCCTGATTGATTTTACGGTTCGGATCAAGGGGAAGCGGTTGTTTATCCTCCGCTACGGACCCGGATCCTTGGTGACCCGGGAGACGGCGGCGATGGCTGCGGCACGGATTCTTGATCCCGAATATCGTATTCCCCTGGCCATTGTTACCAATGGCCGGGATGCGGAATTGATCGAAACGGCACATGGCAAGGTCCTGGCCAACGGCATGGATTGTATTCCCGACCGCCGACAGGCAGAGTTGCTGCTGCACCAATACGATTTTGAGCCTTTTGCCGATCCCGGACGGTGCGATAAGGCCTTGCGGATTCTTAATGTTTTTGATCAGGACGTCTGTTGCGTGGGCCTGCGTTGCGCACAGGATGCAAACAAATAAAGAGTGAACAAGTGGATGCGCTTGGCCTGTCGAGGGCCGGTGGCAGCGCAACGATAAAACAATAACGTGAAAGATAAAAATGATGAATACAGAAAACTGGAGTAAATCAAGCTGGCATAATTTCACCGCCCTGCAGCAGCCGAAATGGCCGGACAAGGAGCGGTTCAACGAAATTATCCGGACGCTGTCCGTGCTGCCGCCGCTGGTTTTCGCCGGTGAGATCCGGGATCTCAAGACCATGCTTGCCCAGGCGGCAAGGGGTGAGGCTTTTCTGCTCCAGGGGGGCGATTGTTCCGAAGAATTTTCCCGCTGCACCGCGCCGAATATCCGGGAGACCCTTAAGGTTCTGCTGCAGATGGCGGTTATTCTCACCTATGCCGGTAATAAACCGGTGATCAAGGTCGGTCGTATTGCCGGGCAGTATGCCAAGCCCCGATCCAGTGACACTGAAATAGTCAACGGCCAGGAACTTCCCAGTTACCGCGGCGATATGGCCAACTCGGCCGAGCCCGTGTTGGCAGCCCGTATTCCCGATCCGGAGCGGATGCTCAAGGGCTATCATATGTCGGCGGCGACCATGAATCTGCTGCGTGCCTTTACCCGGGGCGGATTCAGTTCGCTGCATCGGTTGCAGGCCTGGAACCAGGAGTTCGTCAAACAGTCGCCCATGGGGCGTTCCTACGAGCGGATGGCGAAACATATCAGCAGTGCCTTGAAATTCATGGAAACCATCGGTATTTCGACCGATAGTCCTCAGCTGAAAGAAACGCAGTTCTTCACCTCCCACGAGGCCTTGTTTTTAGGATATGAGGAAGCGCTGACCCGTGAAGATTCCATAGCCGGCGGATGGTACGACTGTTCCGCCCACATGCTGTGGATCGGCGACCGGACCCGACAACTTGATGGTGCTCATATTGAATTTTTACGCGGCGTCCGTAATCCTCTGGGGATGAAGGTGGGCCCGAATTATAAGATTGACGACATCTTGGCCATCATTGAGCGGTTGAATCCGGAGAATGAGGCCGGCCGCATTACCCTGATTACTCGGTTCGGCTCCAGGGCCATTGAAAAACATCTGCCGCCGCTGCTGCGGGCCGTGAGGAAATCGGGTTTTCATGTAGTATGGACCTGCGATCCCATGCATGCTAATACCTTTAGTGCCGATTCCGGACACAAAACCAGGGATTTTGAAAATATTCTTTCTGAATTGCGGTGCTTTTTCGAGTTGAACTGGGTTGAAGGCACGGTCCCCGGTGGGGTCCATTTTGAGCTGACCGGTGACGATGTCACCGAATGTATCGGCGGTGCGCGTCAACTCTCAGGTGATCAGTTGGGGCTTCGGTACCTGACGACCTGCGATCCCCGGCTGAATGCGGAACAATCGCTGGAAATGGCGTTCCAGATAGCGGAGATGATCCGAACCTGAGAGCGATTAGCGTGAAGACTCACCCCCGGCTGCGGCAGCTGGTTTTTCAGCTGTCATGGCCGGTGCGGGGTTGAACAGGGCAACGATTTGTTCCCTGGTTGTGCTATCGAGCAGTTGTTGACGGGTGGTGGTGTTTTTCAGAATTTTGCTGACCTGCGCCAGGGTTTGGAGATATTCCATAGCCTTGTCTGCGGGTGAAAGCAAGAGGATGAAAAGATAGACCGGCCGGTTGTCAATGGCGTCAAAATTGAGGCCTGCCCTGCTGCGGCCGAAACAGAGCAGGATGTCCTCCAATCCTTCAATTTTACCGTGCGGTATGGCCACGCCATTACCGACACCGGTCGATCCCACCGCTTCCCGTTCCAGCAGCACCGTATAGAGGATCTCCTCGGTAAAGCGGCCGCACTGCACCGCCGCCAGGGCTGCCAGTTCCCGCAGGGCACTCTCTTTGCCGATGGCTTTCATTTCAAGAATGATCGAATCTTTTTTAAGCTCAAGCATGGGATATGTGTCGTCCTACCTGTTTTGACGCCGGTGTTTTACAGGTAATATCTTGAGTTGATCTCGGTATTTGGCAACCGTCCGTCGGGCAACTTTGATGTTTTCTTCGGCCAGGAGTTCCGATATGCTGTTGTCGCTGAGCGGTTTTGCCGGGTTTTCGTTGCTCACCAGTTGCCGGATGCGGTTTTTGATCGCCTCCGCTGCCACGGTGTCGCCATCCGAGGTGGCCACCGCCGTGCTGAAAAAATATTTCAGTTCATAGATACCCTGTGGGGTGTGCACGTATTTATTGGAAGTCACCCGGCTGACGGTCGACTCGTGCATACCGATATCTTCGGCAACATCCCGCAGGATCAGGGGCGCATGGCGCCTGCCCCTTTTTCGAAAAAATCATGCTGGAATTTCAGCAGACTCTCCATCACCTTATGAATGGTTCGTTGCCGCTGTTCGATCGATTTAATAAACCATTCGGCATTTCTCTTGTTTTCACGGAGATAACCGCGTGATTCGGGGTTCAATGCATTTTTTTGCTTAAGCAGTTGCTGGTATTCGCTGGAAATCTGCAGGTGAGGCAGGCCTTCATCATTGAGCTGGACAACGAATTCTCCATCAATTTTGTAGACATAGACATCAGGAATCACGTAATTGGTCTGTTCGTTGCTGAATTCGTTGCCGGGATACGGGGTGAGTTCCTGGATGACGGCAACCGCGTCGTTGATTTTTTTCAGGGGGGCGCCGGTTTCGCGAGCCAGCTGGGCGTAATTTCGGGTTTCAAGCAGATTCATGTGGTGCTCGACAATCCGGTAGGGCAGGGTGTCGTAGTAATCCAGACGGTCAAGCTGCAAAAGCAGCGACTCCCTGATGTCACGTGCGGCAATACCCGGGGGATCCAGGCTCTGGACAAGACGGAGGGTCCCTTCGGCCTCTTCCTCGGTGCAGTGGCAGTGTTGACAGATATCTTCAATGCTGGCCTCGAGAAAACCGTGACCGTCGAGGCTGTTGATAATGAAATAGGTGAGTTCGATATCCTGTTCGGTCAGTTCCAGATGGGTCAACTGCCATTGGAGATACGAATCGAGTCCGGGAGTGGCGGAGATGAAATCAAACTGGGAAGGGGCGTCCGCCGGCGGGGTTTCGTGGGCAAAGGAAAAGTCGGAATCGAAATTGTTGGAATAATCCTCCCAGTTGACCTCGGCCACGGTGGCGGGATCGTCGCCCTTGACCCGATCGGTAATCGGGGCCTCGGCTTGGAATGGATTTTCTTCGGCGGTAAGGGATTCAGGATTGCCCGGCTGTTCAAGGAGAGGAGGTGCCTCCTCCAGCATGGGATTTTGTTCAATTTCCGCTTGCAGGGCATCGGTGAGTTCAAGGCGCCCGAGTTGCAACAGTTTGATGGCCTGCCGCAGCTGTGGCGTCATAACCAGCTTCTGGGTGAGCTTTAGACTTTGTCTGAGTTCAAGTGCCATGCCGTACCGGGGTTGTCTACAGGTGTTATTTTATACTGAGGTTCAATGCTGCCCTCGATTACATATGAAAGTTATCGCCGAGATACATTTTTCGGGCCACGGCACTTTCGATGATATCCGCAGCCACACCGCTGGTCAGGATCTGACCGTTGTTCATAATATAGGCAAAATCGCAGACCTGCAAGGTTTCCCGGACATTGTGATCGGAAATAAGCACCCCTAATCCTTTCTCTTTGAGGCCTCGGATAATCTCCTGGAGGTCAGCGACCGAAAGGGGATCAACGCCGGCAAAGGGTTCATCCAGGAGGATGAAACGCGGTCGCGTCGCCAAGGCCCGGATGATTTCGACCCTTCTCCGTTCCCCGCCGGACAGGGAATGCCCCTTGTTGTCGGCCAGGTGTTCAAGCTTGAGTTCAGCCAGCAATTCTCCGATCCGTTTATTGATTTCATTTCTCGGTAATCCCCGGGGCTCCAGCACGATTCGGATATTTTCTTCAACCGTTAGTTTTTTGAATATCGAGGATTCCTGCGCCAGATAGGTGATACCATGGGAAGCTCGTTTATGGATCGGCAGCGAGGTGATATCCTCATCGTCCAGGAAAACGGCTCCGCTGGTCGGTTTGATAAAGCCGACAATCGAGTAGAAGGTGGTGGTTTTGCCGGCGCCATTGGGCCCGAGCAGGCCGACCACCGAGGAACTCCTCACCTGCAGGTTAACCTGATCGACAACCCTTCTGTTGCGGTATTCCTTGACGATATTTCTCGTCTCGAGAACGGATCGGCTGGTCATGGCTTGGTATTGGATTCAGGATGGAGGATGGCCCGGACCCTGCTTTTTGTAGTTTCGTCCTGTTCTACGACCGATCGTTTTTCGTCAAGATAGTAGATGATGGTCTTGCCGGACACCATGTTGCGTCCCTGCCAGGCCTTGGCATTGCCGGAAAGGACAACCTTGCGCTCCTTGGCGAAATAATCCATCCGGTCGCCGGTTCCCAGCCAATCGCCTTGCACGATCTTGACGTTATTCTTGCAGGCAAGCTTCTCCATCTGGCTGGTCGCCTGTTTGTTTTTGTTGTTTTTTGCCCCGGTATAATACACGGTCATCTCATCGGAACGGATGGTCAGTTTTCCCTGACGGGCATCGACGTTGCCGATAAAGACCACGGAATTGGCATTTTCCTGGGAAATCATCCGGTTGGCTTCAATGTTGATCGGTACGGGTTGACTGTCGGCGGCGAAGCAGGTGGCTCCGGCGCAGAGCAGGGCGGCAAGGGCCATCCGCAGGGATTTTCGGGCGATATCAAGGAAGTACCCCATAGATAGGTCCTCAAAATTACATATGAAAAAGGGTCGTCGCTGTTTCGGGATTGGTTTTTGCAAGAACTCACGCATAATACTTTGTTATCAAAAAAATGTAAAGAGGCTTACGGAATTCGTATTTCTTCTTCTCGCCGAGAGGGAAATAGAAAGGTTTACATGGGGTTGAAGCAGAGGTAAAATGATTCCTTCAAATTATCGGCTCAACAAGGACAAGGGCACAATGCACAGGAAGAGCATAGAAAGAGGACACGGAAATGATACGTGAAGAAATCGCCAAGGCCAAGGTGTTGGTGGAGTCGCTTCCGTATATTAGCGAATTCAGAGGGAAAACAATCGTTATCAAGTACGGCGGCCATGCTATGGTCGACGAGACGCTCAAGCGAAATTTTGCGCTTGATGTCATCTTAATGAAATATATCGGGATCAACCCGGTGATCGTTCACGGCGGTGGGCCGCAGATCAACCGCTTCCTTGAAAGGATGCAGATAACTCCCAGTTATGTTCAAGGGATGCGGGTCACCGACGGCGAAACCATGGATGTGGTGGAGATGGTTTTGGTGGGGAAGGTCAACAAGGAAATTGTCGGCTTAATTAACCACTGCGGCGGCAGGGCCGTGGGACTTTCCGGCAGGGATGGCGATCTGGTGCAGGCTCGCAAGCTGACCATTCAAGGAAAATCCGCCGGTGAGGATCTGCCTCCGGAGCTTATCGATATCGGCAGGGTGGGCGAAGTGACCAAGGTCAACCCCGGAATACTCGAAGCGCTGGACAGTCAGGATTTCATTCCGGTGATTGCGCCGGTTGGGGTCGGTGAGGACGGTCAGGCGTTCAATATTAATGCCGATCTGGTCGCCGGAGCCATTGCCGCCGAGCTCAATGCCGTGAAGCTGATGCTGTTGACCGATGTTGAAGGGGTTCAGAACAGTAACGGCGAATTGATTTCTACCATCTACCGCGACCAGATCGATGATCTGATCGCCGCCGGGGTGATCAAGGGCGGCATGATCCCCAAGGTCAACTGCTGCAAATCCGCCCTCGACGGCGGAGTCGCCAAGGCGCACATTGTCGATGGTCGGCAGGAACACGCGATTTTATTGGAAATGTTTACCCGTGAGGGAATTGGAACGGAGTTGGTGGCATGAGCAACGCACAGTGGGCAAGCAGGGGGAATAAAGTGTTTATCGGTACGTATAACCGGTTTCCGGCGGCAATGGTCAAGGGGAGGGGTTGTAGGCTCTGGGATGCGGACGGCAAGGAATATCTCGATTTCCTCGCCGGTATCGCCGTCTGTTCGCTCGGCCACTGCCACCCCCGGGTTACCGAGGCCATCTGTCGCCAGGCGGCCGCCCTGGTGCATGTTTCCAATCTTTTTCATACGCCCCCGCAGATTGAACTGGCGGAATTACTGACCGCCCATAGTTTTGCCGATCGGGTCTTCATGGCGAATTCCGGAGCCGAGGCCAACGAATCGGCGATCAAGCTGGCCCGAATTCACAGCGGGCCTGGAAAATACGATATTATTTCGCTGGTGGGTTCCTTCCATGGCCGCACCTTGGCAACTGTTGCCGCCACGGGCCAGCCCAAGTTTCATCAGGGTTTCGAGCCGCTGCCCCAGGGCTTTATCCATGCGGAATTCGGTGATCCGCAGGCCATTGAAAGGTTGATTACCCCGCAAACCTGTGCCATTCTCTGCGAACCGCTCCAAGGGGAGAGCGGTGTTCGTCCTTTGACTACGGAGTATTTGCAGGCGATTCGTCAGCTCTGCGATCGCCATGGGTTGCTGCTGATTTTCGATGAGGTCCAGACCGGTTTGGGACGCACCGGCACCCTGTTTGCCCATGAGCAACTGGGGGTGATCCCGGACATCATGACCCTGGCTAAGGCGCTCGGCAATGGACTGCCCATCGGGGCCATGCTGACCACCAATGAGATTGCCGCTTCGCTGGCCGTCGGCTCCCATGCCTCCACCTTTGGCGGCAATCCGGTGGCCGCGGCTGCGGCGGTTGAGGTGATGAAGGTCATGCTGGCCGACGGGTTTTTTGAATCGGTACGGGCAACGAGCTGTTATTTCATTGAAAAGCTGGAGGGCGTGGTTGCTCGTTATCCCCATTTCGCTACCGGGGTCCGGGGGCGGGGGCTTCTTTTGGGGCTGGTACTCACTGAAAAAGGGGTCGAGCAGGGGGCCACGATTGTCCAGCGTCTGTTTGAGGCGGGTGTCCTCATTAATTTTGCCGGCAATCTGGTGTTGCGGTTTGTGCCGCCCTTGATTGTCAGCACCGAAGAAATCGATCTGCTGATCGAAAAACTCTGCTCAGTGCTGGACGGTTTAGCTTGAGAGGCGGTATCCTTCCGGATTAATAGTTCATTTTGGATAGTCTTTCTCTTCTCGCTCTGTCCGTGGCCTTGGCCATGGATGCCTTTGCCGTGGCCTTGGCTGCGGGGGCTCTCCTCCGGCCTCTGAGTTTCAGACCCTGTTTCCGTTTGGCCTTCCACTTCGGTTTGTTTCAGGGGGGCATGCCCCTGATCGGCTGGCTGGCCGGTTTGACCGTGCAATCCTTTGTCGCGGCCTGGAGCCATTGGCTGGCGTTCTTTCTGCTCCTCGCGGTCGGCGGGCATATGATGTTCGAAGCCCTGACCGCAGAGGAGGGCGTGGAACGCAACACCGATCCCAGCAAGGGCCTGACCATGGTGGCGTTGGCTGTTGCCACCAGTATTGATGCCCTGGCCGTGGGGCTGAGTCTGGCGATGATTGATGTGGTCATCTGGATTCCCGCTTTGGTCATCGGAATGGTTGCCTGTCTCTTTACGATCATCGGCCTCTTTCTGGGAACCCGCGCCGGCAAGGCCTGGGGCAAACGGGTCGAGGTAGGCGGTGGTGCGATCCTGATCCTGATCGGTTTCAAAATCCTGATAGCCTCTTTGTGGGTCGAAAAGGCGGTGGCCGGAATCGTCCCTTGAGTTTGCTTGCGGCTCCAAACTCCGGAAAACAGGTCGGTTTCCGTGAAATTCCTTTGCAAACGACCTCTTTTTTTGTAACAATTATTTTTTCACCTGAGAGGACGGTCGGTACCGCAAGGCCTGAAATACATTGAGGCGTGGACCATTGGATCGTTCCCGGATTTCATGGGATAGTATTATGAAGAATCACCTGTTGGCATTAAGCGATTTTACTCGGGAAGAGCTGCGGACCCTGATTGACCGGGCGTTGACCTTAAAAACGGAAAGCGGGAAGGGCGCGCATCATCAGCAGCTTGCCGGTCGTAAAATCTGCCTGCTTTTTGAAAAACCATCGACCCGAACCCGGGTTTCCTTTGAAGCAGCCATGTACGGACTGGGGGGGCAGGTTATCTTTATGTCCGCCAAAGAGTCGCAACTGGGTCGTGGTGAGCCGTTGAAAGATACCGCACGCGTTCTCTCCCGTTACGTCGATGCGATCGTAGTCCGGACCTTCGGTCAGGAGGTGGTTGAAGAACTGGCCCGCTACGCTACTGTGCCGGTGGTCAACGCCCTTACCGATCTCTATCATCCCTGTCAGCTCCTCAGTGATTTGATGACGGTTATCGAGAAAAAGGGGGCCTTGGAGCCTCTGAAAATCGTCTGGATCGGCGACGGTAACAATATGGCCAATTCCTGGGTCGAGGCGGCCTCGACCTTCGGTTTTTCGCTGACCCTTGCCTGTCCGGACGGATTCGGCCCCAACGAGACGATTCTTTCCCGTGCCCGCGCCCGCAGCCCCCACCCGATTGAGGTACTGAGCGGTCCTGCCGAAGCGATCCGGGGGGCGGATGTGGTCAATGTCGATGTCTGGGCTTCCATGGGCCAGGAAGCGGAGCAGGAGCAGCGCTTGCAGCTGTTCCGTTCCTATCAGCTGGACAGCGCTCTCTTGGCCAAGGCCAAGGATGATGCCATTGTCCTGCACTGCCTGCCGGCGCATCGTGGTGAGGAGATCACCGAAGAGGTGCTTGAGGGTCCGCAGAGCGTGGTTTTTGATCAGGCGGAAAATAAAATGCACATCCACAAGGCTATACTGGAATTTTTTATCACCAAAACGGGTACAAAATAACCATCAATACTTATTGAGCTCCTTTGGGAGCTCTTGTCAGAGTCGATTATGAGTGTGAAGAAAATTGTCCTCGCCTATTCCGGCGGGTTGGATACCTCGGTCATCTTGAAATGGCTGGAGCGGGAATACGAATGTCCGATTATCGCCTATTCCGCCGACATCGGGCAGAAGGAGGACTGGGATGCCGTCAAAGCCAAGGGTCTGGCTACCGGTGCGGAAAAGGTGGTGGTTTCCGATTTGCGCGAGGAGTTTGTCCGCGATTATATCTTTCCGGCCTTCCGCGCCAACGCCATCTATGAAGGATCCTACCTGCTGGGGACCTCGCTCGCCCGGCCGCTGATCGCCAAGGAACAGGTGCGGATAGCTGCCGAAGAAGGGGCGGATAGCGTCAGTCATGGTGCCACCGGCAAAGGCAACGATCAGGTCCGTTTCGAACTGAGCTATATGGCGCTCAATCCGAAATTGACGATTATCGCCCCCTGGCGGATCTGGGATCTGAATTCGCGCCAGAAGCTGGTCGCCTTTGCTCAGGAACATTCTATCCCGGTGCCGGTAACCAAAAAAAATCCCTACAGTTCCGACGAGAACCTGTTGCATATCAGCTTTGAGGGCGGGATACTCGAAGATCCCTGGAACGAGCCGGACGAAGACATGTTCAAGCTTTCCGTCTCTCCGGAAAAAGCTCCGGATACACCCACCTATATCGAAATCGATTTCGAGCAGGGGACGCCGGTTGCCATTGACGGCGAACGGCTCGGTCCGGTGGCCCTGATGACCCGGCTCAACACCCTGGGCGGGGCCAACGGCATCGGTCGGCTCGACATGGTCGAGAATCGTTTTGTCGGCATGAAATCCCGCGGCGTCTACGAGACACCGGGCGGCACCCTTCTTCGGGCCGCGCACCGCGATCTCGAAACCATCACCCTGGATCGGGAGGTCCTTGGGATCCGCGATTCCCTGGTACCCCGTTATTCGCAGCTCATCTACAACGGCTTCTGGTTTTCGCCGGAGATGCAGATGCTGCAACGGACCATGGATGATAGCCAGGGCACGGTCAACGGCACGGTTCGCCTTAAACTCTACAAGGGCAACTGCATCCCGGTGGGACGAAAATCGGTGAACTCGCTCTATTCTGAATCCTTTGCCACCTTTGAGGAGGATGAGGTCTACAATCAGGCCGATGCCACCGGCTTTATCCGGCTGAACGCCCTGCGCCTGCGTATCCAGGCCCATCAACGGATGAAATGACCGTGGAACCCCAACAACAGTCCGGCAAAATGTGGGGCGGCCGTTTTTCCGAAGCCACCGCCGCCTCGGTTGAGGCCTTCAGTGCCTCGATCCACTACGACGCGCGCCTCTACCACCATGATATCATGGGCTCCAAGGCCCACGCCCGGATGTTGGCGCGCCAGGGCCTGATCACCATCGAAGAAAGCGAGGCCATCGTTCTCGGCTTGACCGAGATCGAGGGGGAGATCGATCGGGGCGTGTTTGTCTTCAAGCCCGAACTTGAAGACATCCACATGAATATCGAAAAGGCCCTAACCGACCGGATCGGCCCGGCGGGTGCGAAGCTGCATACGGCCCGCAGTCGCAACGATCAGGTCAATCTGGATTTCCGTCTCTATCTGCGGGACGAGGCGGATGCCCTGGATCACCTGCTCTGCGAGGCGCAGCGGTCGTTCACCCGGATGGCGAGAAAATACCTCGGCAGCATCATGCCCGGCTACACCCATTTGCAGCGGGCACAACCGGTGCTGGTGTCGCACCATCTTCTGGCCTATGTCGAGATGCTGCAGCGCGACCGGGACCGGGTGGCCGGATGCCGACAGCGGATCAACATCATGCCGCTGGGCGCGGCCGCCTTGGCCGGGACCGGACTGCCCATAGACCGGCAATCGGTGGCCGAGGAATTGGGTTTTGCAGCCATCACCGCCAATTCCATGGACACCACCGGTGACCGCGATTTCGCTTTGGAGTTGTTGTTCTGCCTCAATCTTATTCAACTGCATCTCAGTCGACTGGCCGAAGAACTGGTGCTCTGGTCGTCCAAGGAATTTGAGTTTATTCGTATCGGTGATCGTTACTGCACCGGTTCCTCGATCATGCCGCAGAAGAAAAATCCCGATATTCCGGAATTGATTCGCGGTAAAACCGGGCGGGTGACCGGGGCCTTGATGGGCTTGCTGATGACGGTCAAAGGGTTGCCCCTGACCTATAATCGTGATCTGCAGGAGGACAAGGAACCGGTCTTCGACGCCCTGGATACGGTCAAGGCCAGTCTGGCGATTATTGCCGAACTCTTGGACCATACCGAATTCAACGTTGAACGACTGCGGGCAGCGACCGTCGGCGGCTTCATGACCGCCACCGATCTCGCCGATTATCTGGTACGCCGCAACATGCCGTTCCGTCAGGCGCACGGCGTGGTCGGCCGGATTGTGGCGCTCTGTCAGGAACGGGACTGCGAACTGGTTGATTTGACGCTTGCGGAGCTGCAGGACTTTTCCGATTTGATTGAAGCAGACATCTTTGCGGTGCTTTCCGTTGAAGGCTCGGTGAACAGTCGGGTTTCCGCCGGCGGCACGGCCGGTGTCCGGGTGGAGGAAGCCCTGAAAAAAGCAGAGCAATTTTTGGGAATGAGCATATGATCAGGAGGAGCGGGCGGTTCATAAACGTGATCTTTGCGCTGACAACCTGGGCTCTCTTTTTGCCCTTGGGCGGTTGCGGCTTTAAAGACAAGCCGGTCCCTCCTTACCAGCTTATTCCCAAAGCCGTGACCGATCTCCGATATGAGCTCAGCCCAAAAGGAGCCACCCTGTTCTGGAGTTACCCGAGCACGACCCTTACCGGCGAGGATGTCACGGATATCGCCACCTTTGCTCTGTATCGGGTGGATCTGCCGGTTGAATCCTATTGTAAAACCTGCCCGATTCCTTTTGCCGAACCCCTTTCCCTGCCGGGCGGAACTTTGCCCCCTGAGGGAACCAAGACAGGAACCTTTCAGGTAACGGCCCTGGAACCGGGACACCTCTATTTTTTCAAGGTGCGCAGTAAAAAAGGCTGGTGGATTGAATCCCGGGATTCTAATGTCGTTTCCTTTCTGTGGAATACCCCGCCCATGGTACCGGAAGGGCTGACCGCCCTCAGCGGTGACGCCGAAAATACGCTGAACTGGAATCCGGTCAACCAACGGCAGGATGCGACCCCCATGACGGGAACCGTACAATATCAACTGTATCGCAGTGTCGACGACGGCTCCTACAGCACGATCGGCGAACCACTCACCGCGACCCGCTATACGGATACCGGACTGGAAAACGGGAAAACCTATTCCTACCAAGTGCAGGCCCTGAACACCTACGCCCAGGGCACCGTGGTCGGCAGCGGCATGAGCGCTGCAGTCCAAACCCATCCGCAGGACAGGACCGCCCCACCGCCTCCTGAAGGTGTGCAGGGTATCCGCACCGATGTCGGCATAAAGATATTCTGGGATCATGGGGAAACACGCGATTTGGCTGGGTACCGGATCTACCGCCGCAATGAAGGAGAGGCCACAGCCCGGTATGCCGGTGAAACCCTGCTGCCCTATAATATGTTTATCGACAACCAAGCGCCTCAAAATGGGGCGGTGTACTATTCGGTTTCCAGCATTGACGAGCAGAATCCGGCCAACGAGAGCGCCAAATCCCCCGAGGTGAAGGTCTCCTACTGATTGTTTCCGGAGAACTGCAAGGAATATTAGGCTATGGAACGTATCAAACTGCCGTTGCCGTTTTGCAAGATGAGCGGTGCCGGTAATGATTTCATTATTATCGATCACCGCAAACCGTTGATTCCGGGGGAGCGGATGGCCGAGTTTGCTCGCCTTGCCTGCCGGCGGAAATTTTCGGTGGGAGCGGACGGCTTGTTTCTCATTGAGCCTTCGGACTGTGCTGATTTCAAGTGGCGTTTTTTCAATGCCGATGGATCCGAGGCGGCAATGTGCGGCAATGGGGCTCGCTGTGTCGCCCGTTTTGCCTATATGCACGGCATTGCTGCGGCGCGGATGCGCTTCGAAACCCAGGCCGGTCTCATTGATGCCACGGTAGCCGATACCCAGGTCACCATCACCATGACGCCCCCCCATTCTTTTCGCCTCGATCAAATGGTTGAGGCGGCGGGCCGGCAATTCATTGTCCACGGTGTTGATACCGGCGTTCCCCATATCGTCATTTTTGTGGAGGAGGTCGATGCGGTTGATGTTGTCGCTCTGGGCCGATTGCTCAGGCATGATGCTGTGTTTGCTCCCGCCGGTACCAATGTCAATTTTGTCGGTCGGATCGAATCGGGATTTCGCATACGGACGTATGAACGCGGCGTCGAGGACGAAACCCTGGCCTGCGGCACTGGCGTAGTGGCCGGGGCGCTGATCGCCGCAGCCAAAGGAATGACGGATTCGCCGGTGAAGATGGTGACCTCGGGGGGGGTTCCCCTGACGGTTCACTATTCCGGCGACCGGGGAAAAGGTGCTGAGCAGGTTCTGCTGAAAGGCCCGGCGCATCTCCTTTACCGGGGTGAATTGACCGCCGAGGCGCTCATCGAATAGCATATAACGGTGGTCGCTCAGCCGTGAGAAAAAACATGCTGACAGGCGAAACGGTGTGAGCCGTCATGCAGGGATAAGAAGGAAGAAAAGGAGAACACAATGAAGCAATTTGAGGGAGCTCTCACCGCGTTGGTCACTCCCATGCTCAATGGCGAAATTGATGAAAAGGGCTTGGTCGATCTGATCGAGTTTCAGATCGGAAGCGGCATTCATGGCCTTGTCCCCTGCGGCACCACCGGCGAATCGGCAACGCTGAGTTTCGAGGAACATAAACGGGTGATCGAACTGACCGTCAAGACGGTGAAGGGCAGGGTGCCGGTTATTGCCGGTACCGGAGCCAACAGCACCTTGGAGGCCATCGAGCTGACCGAGTCAGCGAAAAACAGCGGCGCCGATGCGGTGTTGTCGGTGGTCCCGTATTACAACAAGCCCAGCCAGGAAGGACTGTTTCAGCATTTCAAGGCCATCCTGGATGCGGTTGATATCCCGATGATTCTTTACAATGTCCCCGGCAGGACCGTCACCAATATGCTGCCTGCGACCGTTGCCCGTCTGGCCGTGCTCCCCAAGGTTATCGGCATCAAGGAGGCCTGCGGCAGTCTCCAGCAGATCAGCGAGTTGATCCAGGTCTGTCCCAGTGATTTTATTGTGCTGTCCGGCGACGATTTTACCGCCATGCCCACGGTGTTGATCGGCGGCAAGGGGGTTATCTCGGTTGTCTCCAATCTGGAACCGGCAAAAACGGCAGCTATGATCGAGGCGGCCATGAAGGGTGATCTGGCCGGTGCCAATCAATTGCATTATCAGCTGTTTTCCCTCATGGGCGCAATGTTTTGCTACCCCAGCCCGGCCCCGGCCAAAAAAGGCCTGGAGTTGATGGGTATCTTTGCCTCGGGTGAAGTGCGTCTTCCCATGACCCAGATGGATGAGGCCGCCTTGGGGCAGCTTAAGCAGGCCATGACGAAAATCGGTTTGCTGTAAACACAATGACCAGAACGATTAAATAGGAAGCCAATATGACCAGAGTTATAGTTGCCGGAGCTGCCGGGCGCATGGGACAGCGTATTATCCACATGGTCCGGAACCATCCGGAACTGGAATTGAGCGGTGCCTTTGAAGCTCCGGGCAGTCCGGCAATCGGCAAGGATGCCGGCGCGATCAGCGGCCTGGACCGCACCGGCATTGCCATCAGCGCCGGTTTGGAATCGGTGATTGATCAGGGGGAGGTCATTATTGACTTTACCTTCCATGAGGCCACGGTGCAGTTTGCCCGATTGGCGGCAGCCCACGGCAAGGCCATGGTGATCGGTACCACCGGTCTCACTGTAGAGGAACTCGCCACCCTCAAAGAGTTGGCAGAGGCGCATTTTCCCTGTGTGCAGTCGCCGAATATGGCTGTCGGGGTCAATGTACTTTTTAAGTTGGTGGAGAAAACAGCGGCGATTCTGGGTGATGCCTATGATGTCGAGATTGTCGAGGCCCATCATCGCATGAAAAAAGATGCACCTTCGGGTACCGCCCTGAAGCTGGGGCAGATGGCTGCGGCAGCCTTGGGCAGGGATCTGGCTGCGGTCGGCGTTATGGAACGGAACGGCATTATCGGCGAGCGGACGGATAAGGAAATCGGTATCCAGAGCATTCGTGGCGGCGATATCGTCGGAGAACATACCGTTTATTTTGCCGGGGCGGGAGAGCGATTGGAAATTGTGCATCGGGCGACCAGTCGTGATAATTTCGCCCGAGGCGCGGCTTTGGCGGCAGCTTGGGTCACCGACAGACCGAAGGGGCTCTACACCATGTTCGATGTGCTTGATCTGGCCCATTTTTAAGGCACGGAAGCGGCTCGGGTTTCAGGGAAATATAAGGACCGGCTGAGGTGAAACTCCACAGGAGGGGAACCGGAGAGGCGAGTAGCGTGTCTGCCGAGATCCATGAAGTTGCTCTCGGTCTGGGATCCAATCTGGGCAATTCCGGAAAAATTCTGCAGACGGCTTGGCACCAGCTGCAGAATCACCCGGAAATCTTTCCCGTAGCACTTTCTTCGCCCTATCGTAGCCGGCCGTTGGGTATGGTGAGTGCCAACTCCTTTGTCAATGCAGCGGCCCTTGTCCGGACAACCTTGTCCCCTCTTGCGCTGTTGCGGGATCTTCAGGCCATCGAGGCCTGCAACGGCCGGGTTCGTCCCATTGGGGCAAGAGGATATCAGGATCGGACTCTTGACCTCGACATTCTTCTGTACGATGATCGCATTGTGCACACAAGTCCCCTTGTCCTTCCTCATCCACGGATGCAACACCGACTTTTTGTTTTGATGCCGCTTTGCGAAATTGGCGGAGAGTTTTTTCATCCCCTGCTGAAAAAACACGTGTGGGAGCTGTTGGATGATCTCCTGAAAGATATCGATAAACAGGAAGTTGAGAAGATATCATGGCCGGATGAACGAGCAGAGCTCTCCCGCCTTGGTGCATCGAAAAAGTCCGCAGACCGGACATTGGATATTGAAAATCAATTAGACATTTAGATTCCCCCGTATATAATAAATCATGTTGAAAAAAGTAGAGATACCTTTACTCAAGGTGGATTTTTAGATCCTATGATACCCTTGCGTCTTTTAATTTTGGCTGTTCTTCTCTATGCTGGTTGGCGCTTGCTTCGTAAGAAGACTTCGAAAAAAGAAAATGATGGTGCTGTGTCTGGCAATGAGTCCGGAATAGAAGACGTGCTCGTTGAGGATCCTGTCTGCCATGTTTTGCTCCCTAAACACCAGGCCCTGCGTTTACGCCGGGATGGGATTACCTATTATTTTTGCAGTGAACAATGTTGTGATAAATTTGCCGGAAAACCGGAGAAAGGAGAAGTATGAAATTTTTTATCGATACCGCTAATATTGAAGACATTAAAAAAGGGTTGGCATTGGGTATGGTTGACGGTGTTACCACCAATCCTTCACTTATTGCCAAAGAACCGCGTCCTTTTAACGAGATCCTTCAGGATATCTGTAGCTTGGTCGATGGCCCGGTCAGTGCCGAGGTCGTGAGTCTGGACGCGGACGGCATGGTCGTAGAGGCCCGCGAACTGGTGAAAATCAGCGAAAATATCGTTATCAAGGTACCCATGATCGAGGAGGGGTTGAAAGCGGTGAAGCGTTTGACCGCTGAAGGCATCAAAACCAACGTTACCTTGATTTTTTCAGTTTCCCAGGCCCTGCTGGCCGCAAAGGCCGGGGCAACCTATGTCAGCCCCTTTGTCGGACGGATCGATGATATTTCGGTTAACGGTCTTGATCTTGTTGCCGATATAATGACTATACTGCGCAACTATGGGTTAGCCACCGAGGTTATCGTCGCCTCGGTCCGGAGCCCGATGCATGTGGTTGAATCGGCATTGCTCGGTGCCGATATCGCAACTATTCCGTATAAGGTGATTGCACAATTGGCCAAACATCCGCTTACCGATATCGGCATGGCACAATTCCTCGCTGACTGGGAAAAACGGCAAAAATAAGCCAAGGGGTCCTATGGAAATCCGCCTTCTTCCGACAGTATTTCTCCTGCTGGTGATGGCACTACCGGTTTCGGCCGGTGCGGCCATGTATGCATATGTTGATGCCCGCGGCATCTGTCATTACACGAATGTGCCGGGAGACGGGCGGTATAAATTAAGCCAGAGGCCCTCCGGACGACATTTGGGGACTGCGGAAGATCGCCTGCTTGGAACCATAGCAATGCATTCAAAAAGGCGATTATCCCGGACGGCCCCCAACACCTTGAATCGCTATATTCAGGTGGCGGCAACAACCCATCAAGTGGATCCGCTGCTGATCAAGGCGGTCATCAAGGCTGAATCCAATTTCGATCCCAACGCGCTATCATCCAAAGGGGCGCAGGGATTGATGCAATTGATGCCCGGCACAGCCAAGGATCTCCTGGTCACCGACCCGTTTGATCCTCTGCAGAATATCAACGGCGGCACCAAATATCTCCGATACCTGCTTGATAATTATAAAGGAGATGTGGAATTAAGTCTGGCGGCGTATAATGCCGGACCGGGAAATGTTACGCCCTATGGCGTCATCCCCAGTATTCCCGAAACCCAGGCGTATGTCGCCAAGGTTTTGAAACACTACCGCTCCTATCGTAGCGGCATGGCATCGCTTTCCAGCATCAATGTTCGACGAATGGTGACGGTCAATTGAAACGCAGTTCCAAGATTTTTAATCTTCCCAATTGTATAACAGGCAGTCGGTTTGTTCTTTCCGGTTGCCTGATGCTGCTTCTGCTCCAGGAGCAGACAACCCAAATGGCGTTGATTTCCTGGTTGGTTTTTTCAATAGCCGCCGGGTCCGATTGGATTGACGGCTATTTTGCCAGGCGTTATGAAAGCATCACCGTGCTGGGGAAACTGATGGACCCCTTGGCGGATAAGGTGTTGGTTACCACCGCTTTGGTCATGCTGATTCCCACCGGTAAACTGCCTGCCTGGGTGGCCCTGATCATTCTCTGCCGGGAGATCGTCATCACGGGTCTCCGGGGGGTCGCCTCTTCCTCGGGAATTGTGGTCGTGGCCAGCACGCTGGGCAAATGGAAGTCCACCATTCAATATATCGGCTTGGGAACCTTGATTTTTCCCTTGGGAGTCCTGCCGATTCCGTATCTGTACCAAATTGGTCTGGCAATCGTCTATGTGGCCTTGGTGATCACCGTCTTGTCCGGAATTGACTATTTTTACAAACTTCGCCGCATTTTTCTTGAGGACGACCTCTGAGGAATTCGGACCCGGCAAACTCTCGGCTTTGTAGGCGACAGCGTTATTACGGCGATCAACGCGCATCTTTTGCTGAATCCGAAATCTCCGTGTAGCTTTTTCCCCCAGGAGACCCTTTTCCCTCCCGCAGTATCATGTGCCGGCATGCAGATCGGCATATTCTTTGTTTCTTTCCATGTAAACTGCGGCATAGGAACATTGCGGCACGACTTTTTTGCCAAGGCGACGGGCATCATCCAAGGCATAGCGAGTCAGTCGGGCTGCTACGTTTTGTCCCCGAAATTCAGGGGGGACAAAGGTATGCGTGAAAACCACAACGTCTTTTTCCCGCTCCGCATAATCCAGATGGGTGAGTTTGCCCTCCAGAAACAGCTCAAAGCGATGCATCAGTTCATTTTTCCGTGGCTCTTGTTCCATGTTGGTATCCTCAGGATGTACACTGTTTTTTATTGTGGGCTCAAACTTTTTTTCGACCGTACAGTAGCTTCTTGAAACGAGTTCGGTCGCTATATTGTTTGCACTTTCCGGTTTCTGTCTATCCCCATACATGAAAAAGAAGGTTCTTTGAGAAAAAACCAACAGGTGCTCCTCATACTTCCGGCGAGGTCGTGGCGGGTGGAATGAAATTTTTACAACGGAACAGAAGAAAAGGAATCCTCACTTCTTTGCAGCGTTTATCGCGTTTTCGAAAAACGCCCGACGTCGCTCATTTCCAGGGGAATAAGGTTACTCTGCTCCTGCATGGCGGTGATTTTTTCCCCTCCCTTTTTAGGGCTATCGACTCTGCCGCAACAGCGATATCTGCTGAATTTTACATCATCAAATCGGATGATACCGGCAATGCCTTTGCCCGGAGGCTCATGGCTGCGGCTGCACGGGGAGTTGAAGTCACATTGATCTATGATGCCATAGGGTGTTATGATACCCCTTCCTCCTATTTCCAATGCTTGGAGGCGAACGGGGTGCGATGTCTGGCATTCAATAAACCCGCTTTTTCCAGGCTGCACTGGCTGGATATGCGAGATCATAGAAAAATGGTATTGATCGACGGTGCCACGGCATTTCTCGGCGGGCTTAATGTCGGCGATGAATATGCCGGTTTTGGAGAGAGCTTTACCCGGTGGCGCGATGTCGGCATTTGCCTGAATGGGCCTGCTGTTCGCGAGTTGCTGCGACTTTTCCGTTTAATTTGGAAGCAAGTGGGCGGAACGGAAATTCCAGGCAGGCCGGATCTTGAGGATCCGCCTGTTCAGGCCGGCGATGCTGATGTGATGATTGTCAACGGAAACCCGCATCATACCCGTTCGGTCATTCGCAGTTCCTTCAGGGTGGCGATGGTAGGGGCCGGCCAGAGCATCAGGATCATTACCCCGTATTTTATCCCCGGACCGCGGGTCGTTCTTTCTTTGCTCCGTGCCATTAAAAGAGGCGTTATCGTGCAAATGATCTTGCCTTCGATCAGTGATGTGCCGTTGGTGCAGTTGATGAGCCGCGCGTATCTGGCACCACTTTTGAAAGCCGGGGTTGAGATATTTGAACGCCAAGAGACGATTCTTCATTCCAAGGTGATGCTCATCGATGATTATTGGGTCACCTTGGGTTCCGCTAATTTCGATTTTCGCAGTTTCCACCGCAACTACGAGATCAACGTTATCATCGACAGCGTTGCCTTCGGTTCGCAGGTGCGCAGCATGTTTGAAGAGGAACTGGTGAAATCCCGGAAGGTTGCCTTGTCCGAATATGAGCAGAGAAATCGTTTGGTGCGACTGCTCGAATGGCTTTTGGGACCTTTGAGTCGTTTTCTCTGACGAGCGGACCTGGCTTGTCGTTCAAAGCGGGCAAGGGTACCTTTGCTCCCTGCATGGGGCGATTGAACCTTCGCTTGATTTTGCCACTTAAGAATGGTATCCATCAGTCTTTCCAACACCCCGGGAAAATGGTTTCAAAATACAAAATCACAGAGAATTTCGGTGTAGTCCGGGATCTCTCCTTTACCGACGGAACAGTGCAGGTACTGCTCCAATCGACCCTTTATTTCAAAGACCAAAAAATATGACTGCTTACTGCGTTGGCATTGATACCGGCGGAACCTATACCGACGCCGCCCTGATTGACACCCTTTCCGGCAAGGTCGTTGCCTGGAACAAGGAACGAACCACCCCCCATGACCTGAGTATCGGCGTCGGCCGTGCGCTGAACGGCCTCTTGCACAAGGCGGCTCAGGCTTCGGATGTCAAGTGCCTGGCCGTTTCAACCACCTTGGCGACCAATGCCGTGGTCGAAGGACGAGGAGCCCGGGTGGGATTATTTGTCCTTGGTGCGGTCCGCCATTTTAAACTGCCGGTGGTTGCCTCTATTTTTCTTAAGGGCGGGCATACCATCACCGGAGAGGAAGACGAACCCCTGGACATAGAAGGTTTGATCGACATGCTGCCGGGTTTGGTAAAAGAAGTGGACAGCTATGCGGTCTGCGGTGCCATGTCGATGAAGAACCCCACCCACGAATTGGTGGCCCGGGAAGCCATCGCCCTGATCGATCCCAAGCCGGTGTTTTGCTCACATCTGGTGTCCCCCCATCCCGGTATGCGGGAGAGGTCGGCGACCGCCTGTCTGCATGCCAAGCTCATGCCGCTCATGACTGATTTTCTGGCTTCGATTCAACGGTCGATGCTGGCTGTGGGGCTCAGCTGTCCGGTGGTTATTATTTGCGGTAACGGCAAGGGCGCCGCCCTGGATCAGATCGTCGATCAGGCGGCGGTCACCATGGCCAGCGGTCCGGCCGCAACGGCCCGGTTCGGTGCATCCCAATGTCCGACATCAGCCCTGGTGGTCGATGTCGGCGGGACGACCACCGATGTTTGCTTGATAAAGGACGGCATTCCCCTGCTCAGCCGTGAGGGCTGCACCATCGGGGACTGGCAGACGCATGTCGAGGCCGTGGACATGTACACCTCGGGTGCGGGCGGTGACAGTCATATCGCCTGTCACCGCGACGGTCGGATCAGCCTGAAAACGACCAGAGTGCAGCCGCTGTCCATGACACCGGATCTGCCCGATCCCATGGGCTGGCTGAACAGCGACGGCGATTCCTATCTGGTCCTGCCGGTTACGGGATTGGCCCCGGAGGTGATCAGAAGCGATGAAATCCTACGCATGCTCGATCAGGCCGGTCCACTGCCTCCCGGCAAACTTGCCGAAAAAACCGGTCTCAGCGGCATTACCCTGGAAAAGCGGCTCGAGCGTTTGGCCTTCCTGCAGCAGATCGTGCTTGCCGGATTCACTCCAACCGATGCCCTGCATGGGTTGGGTATCCTCGATATCGGCAATGGGCAGGCAGGCCGGTCCGGGGCCAGGGCACTGGCCGGGCAGATGGGCTTGAGTATGGAGACTTTTTGTCAACGGGTTGTTGCCGAAACCGAGAAGGCCATTGAAACCATTATTCTCAGCTATCTGGGCCGTTCCGTCTGGCAGGGCGATAGAGCCGTGCCTCTTCTCAGTCATCGTGACAATGCGTTTTTTTCCTTGAAGTTCTGTTTGAAGCTCCCTCTCCTCGGCATCGGCGCTGCTGCTCGTTGTTTTCTTCCCGGTGTGGCGAAACGCCTGGGAACAACCGTTTCCTTTCCCGAATATTGTGAGGTCGGCAATGCCATCGGTGCGGCTTTGATCGGTCTGGATCAGCATACATTGTGAGCCGAAGGCGGTTCTCCGGAGGGTGAGCTGCAGATGAGGGCAAGAGAGGCTGTGTGCCAGGAGACAGCAGTGCTGTCGGCTTCCGAAAGAGTGTTTTAACCGGCCTGTTGCATCTTTACTTCTCCAACGCACTGTTTATTATTGAGAATAAATCTCACGTCCTGTTTGGAGCGGAAAATGGATATCTTTTTGAGTCATTTTGACACCTATTTGAAAACATCCCTGCTTTCTTCGCTGGTGGTTGCCTATTTAGGCGGGGTTCTCGCCAGCCTGACCCCTTGTGTCTATCCCATGATTCCCATCACCGCCGGTGTGATCGGTCATGCCAATATCGGCGGCTCCAAGCTGCGAGGATTTTTTTTATCCCTGACCTACGTCCTCGGCATGGCGTTGACCTATGCGGCTCTCGGGGTGTTTGCCGCTGCCACCGGCCGATTTTTCGGTTCGGTGAACACCAGCCCCTGGACCTTCCTCCTGGTGGGAAACATCATTCTTCTCTTTGCCTTGGGAATGCTTGATGTCTTTCAACTGCCGATGATCGCAGGCCGGTTTTTGAGTAAACAGTTGGGGCTCACCGGTATCTTTTTGGCCGGGGTTTCAGCGGCTCTGGTCGCCGGACCGTGCACAACCCCGGTGTTGGGGACACTTCTGGCCTATACGGCCTCTTCCCAAAGTCTTTTTTTCGGCGGCCTTCTGCTTTTTGTCTTTTCTCTGGGAATGGGGGCACTCCTGCTGGGGGTGGGGACGTTCTCAAGTTTTCTTACTGCCATACCCCGATCCGGAGCCTGGATGGGGAACATAAAGAAGGCAATGGGTTATATGATGCTTCTGCTGGCGGAGTATTTTTTTCTTAAAGCCGGAGTCCTTTTTATTTAAGGGCATGGCGGCAAATAACTCGGACAAATTCCGAGATGCACGATGTTCAAGGTATGTGTTACAAGGTCCTCTACAGGGCGGCTTCCGCCTTTTTCATTAACTCTTTACGGAAGAACACAGCGAATTGGTATGCAAAGATATTGTTTGAGAACACTGCTGATTTTCACATGGCTCCTCTTTCTGCCCTGTACGCTTTGGGCTGCACAGGAAGGCGAGCATCTTATCCCTTTCAAAGGAATCGATCTGAATGGCGGTCACGCCTTTGATCTGCAGAAGAGCATTGGGCAGAAAGCGATTGTACTCGTATTCTGGGCATCCTGGTGCCCGACGTGTAAAACGGAGGTGCCGAAAATTAATCAGCTGGCTGAGAAATACCGGAGCAGGGGGATGGATTTCGTTGCCGTTAATGTCGGGTTCAACGATTCGGTTGAGCGCGCCCGGGCGTTCATCAAAAAGACCGGTATGGCCTATCCGTCCCTCTTCGATTCGACCGGGATGATTGCCGAGCAGTATAGGCTCCAAGGAGTACCGACCATTATTATTGCCGATAAACAGGGCATGATCCGGTTCAAAAATTATGGGACACCTGAAATCACCGAGGCCATCTTTGCAAAACTGATGGAGGATTGAGGGAGGGGGGGAGAAAAGCGGAGTCCAAGGGGCCGTTGTTTACGGTTCGTCTTCTTTGCAGACTGTTGTATACACCTCTTGTGCCTCTTGGGGAATGGACACGGGTTTACCGCTCTGCAGATCACAGAAGATTAACAGGGTTGCGGCGGTTGCCAGCACGGTATCGTCGCTTTCCCGGTAGAATTTGAATTTCCGGAGCGACCGAATTTTTTGTATTGACGAGACCCAGGTAAAAATGGTGATCGTCTCTCCCGCATAGGCCGAGTGGAAATATTCGATGGTATGGGAGCGGATAATCCAGGTCCTGCCCAGGGCGAGATATCGTTCCGTGGGCCAGCCCAGTTCTGCGGAATGGGCCATGGCTGCATCCTGCATCCATTGCACGTATTGGACGTTATTGACATGACCGTTCGCATCGATTGCTGTTTCCGGCACGACAAATTTCAGAAGACCGATTGCCGCCATTATTTTTTTAGGGCCGGATGATCGAGATCAATCAGGTTCCGCCCGGTGGCCGAGAGGAGTTGTTGGGTTGCGAGATGATAGGACACCAATGCCTGCGCCAAGCGGCTATGGGTAGTGGTTAGGTCGCGTTGTGCTTCGTTCAAACGGAGCAGCGAGGCCTCACCGGCATCATATTCATTTTTGGCCAGATCGCGGTTTTCCTGAACCAGCTGCACCGTTTCGCGTTGTAATCGCACCTGTTCTTGGGCAGCGGCCAGCAAGGCGAGATCCTGGCGGATCTCGGCGGCAACGGCGTTACGCAGACCGGCCAAAGTATAGGCAGCCTCTCTTTTTGCCTGTTCCGTCTCAACCAACCGTGCCTTGTCGGCCCCCCCGGCATAGAGGTTCCAGCTCATGTTCATGGCCACGGTATTGCCGAAATCATCCCTGGAAAGTCCCATATCGCCTTCTCTTGTCCCGTCTAACGATCCGGCAATCTGCACCGTGGGGTAAAAGGGCGCTTTCGCCATCCCGGTTGCAGCCTCTGCCATTTTGACCGTCATTTCCAGTCTGCGAATATCCGGACGAGCCGCTAAAGCCTCTTGGATCAGCGTTTCCGGGTCTCTCTGCACGCCTCCGGTGTCCGCTTCCTTATTCAAGGGTTCCAGGCGGACGTGGGGTGGCAGGGTGGCGTCCGGCAATCCGAGCAGTGCCGCTAAACCATAGCCTGCCGCTTCGAATTCCCGCTGATTCTGCATCAGGGACGTTTTGGCGGAATTGAGCTGCACTTTGATGTTCAGGACATCGCCCCAGGGGCCGGCACCTACCTTGTACCGATTCTGTGCATCCTCCAACTGTCGACTATAAAAGGTTTTGTCGGCGCGGGAGATATCAATCTTGGTTTGCGCCAACTGGGCGTTGAGAAAGGCTTGGGCCACGGAAGTAACCAGAAGACGACGATTGTCAATCAGGGCCGCCGTCACTGACTGTTCATCGTAGGCTGCCTGCTGTTCTTTGAAATTTCGATAAAATCCGTCGAAAAGTATCCAGGTCGCCTGCAGGCCGGTCCCGTAGCTCTCAATGGTCTGCTTGGTAGAACTGTTCAAGTACTGGGCAATTTTTTGATTGTATTGATAGCTGGTTTCCGAGAGCCGTTGCCGGGCGCCGGAGCCGGTCAGATCCAGGCTCGGCCACCAGGTGGCGGCCGCCTGCCGGAGTCGGGCCCGGGCTTGTTCGATCCTCGACTGGGCAGCGGCCATGTCGGGGTTGCCGACCAAAGCAAGGGACTGGGCTGTTTTGAGATCAAGCACCTGAATTTTTGTCAGGTCAACCGCAGGCGGGTTTTTTCCTTCTGCATGGGCCGCTGATCCCAGGCAGCATAACAGACTCAGAATTCCTATCAGTACCCGTTTCATATCATCCTTAGCCCGGAAATCATGGCGTTAATACAGATCGAATTTTTTCAGCAAAAAGACGGCGACCACATAAGAGGCTGCCAGCACGACCACCCAGGTTATCGACAAGAATATACTCATAGTTGGTTCCTCAAAAGGGGGAAAAAGTTCCGAAAGGGGGATGGGATTTCCCCCCCTTCGGAACGGTTGACGGTTAAAGTCGGTCAATAGGCTGCGCGATCGCCGGTATCCTCGATCTTAATTTTGCTTCGGTTCATGGCCCACCAGACATAGACGATATAGGCGAGGACAAAAGGAATACTTAACGCCACATAGGTCATGACCTTCAACGTATAGGGGCTTGACGAGGCATTATAGATGGTCAGGCTGGATTGCAGGTCAACATTGGACGGATAAAAAGCGGTCATATTGTAGGCCGGCAACAACAACACGGTCAATCCGACCAGCACCGTGCCCAAGCCGCCAAACCAGATGCCGCTGGTTTCCGTGGTTTTGGCTGTTTTCCAGGCACCGGTGACCACCAATGCCAATCCCACCACCAAAAATGCGATCAGCCAAGGGTTGGCGAAGAGATTACGCAGATACTTGAAACTGACAATCTCAATGGTGCCCTGCTCGTCGACGATGCCGAATCCCCGCATGAAAAGAAGCGATCCGAGGATAAGAACAAGGAAGGGCAGCGAGCAGAGGAAATTTTGCCAGCAGGTCTTGCGCAGTCGGGTGTCCATCTCGGGCACTTCACCGAGTTCAAGATTGTTGACCAGATACATGGCTCCGAGCGTTCGGGCGTTAAACACCAGAAACAGGCCCATGGCAATATTGAAAATGCTGGAGAGTGAAAGGCTGAGCGCTGCTTCCAGTCCCCGGAAGGGATGGGTCCAGGTGACGAAGTTGCTGTCGCTCAGTTGGAAGTTGGCGCCCGTGTAAAAGGTACCGACTGCCGCACCGATGAGAAGGATGCCGATGGCACCGTTGATGAACAGAAATCCTTCGTATACCAGGCTGCCGTAGATGTTCCATGCTTTCTTCCGGTACTCATAACCGACCGGCTGGAGAATAAAGGTCAAGAGGATGAGTATCCAGACCCAGTAGGCGCCGCCGAAGGAGGTGGAGTAAAATTTGGGAAAGGAAGCAAACAGAGCGCCGCCGAAGAGAACGAGCGTGGTGAAGGTCAGTTCCCACTTGCGCCCGAGGGAGTTGATGACCAGGTCTTTCTCGGTCGGGGTTTGAGCAACCTGCCATAAAAGGCTTTGCCCCCCCTGGACAAAGGTGAGGAAAAGAAACAGGGCGCCGACCACGGAACAGAGCAACCACCAGAGATGCTGCAGGGTCGTATAATCAAGATGTTCAATCATTTTAATTTTCCTCCGGTCCGATGCTGACCTGTTTCACCATGATGCTGATTTCAGCAAGGAGCAGCAGGGTAAACAGGGCAAGAAAGATAAAAAAGGTCGTTTGTACCGTTCCTGCGGTGAGGTTGGTCCGTGCTATTGAAACGGGCAGCAGATCCTGAATCGACCAGGGCTGGCGTCCGACCTCGGCCACGACCCATCCGGCCTGCGAGGCGATCATGCCGAGGATGTAGGTGATCGTCCCCAATCCCAGCAGCCATTTTTTATCCGTCAGCGTCCCTTTGTGGGAGTAATAGAGATACCCGATGAAGAGTAATGGAAACAGCATACCCAGGGTAACCATGATATGAAAGGCGTTAAAGGAAAGCGCCACCGGCGGCACGGCCTCATCCGGTTTTTGGAGATAACCGTAGCCGAGAAATTCCTTGTATTCGTTAAAAGTGGCGAGATGGGTGGCTGCAGCTGCCTGATCCCCTGATTTTTTGGCCTTTTTATAGGCATCGAGGCTGGCCGCCGCTTTCTTGCCCCGGTCCATTTTTTGGGCGGAACCGAGGATATTGTGCTCGGTATTGCCGTAGACCAGATCTTTCATGCCGGGGACAAAGGTGCCGAAGGATCGATTGGCCATCAGTGACAGCAGGCCGGGAAGATGGATGTTAAAGCCGACAAAGGGGCTTTGGGTATCATAGACTTTTTTGTCCCGGTTGATGATCCCGAAGGCGACCAGTCCGGCGTTGGTTTTGCCTTCATACAAGCCTTCAAATGCCGCCAGTTTCATCGGCTGCACCTGGGCGATTTCATAGGCCGATTCATCGCCGTTAAAAATGGTGAAAACCGAGGCGAGCAGGCCCAGAGTGGCGGCAACGACGATGGAGCGTTTGGCCATGACCACATGTCGTCCCCTCAGCAGATACCATGACGATATCGAGAGGACAAACAGGGCAGCCATCAGCATGGAGGAACTGGTGACATGGGTAAATTTATTGACCGCATAAGGCGAGAAGGCGATTTCGGCGAAGTTCTGCATCTCGAAGCGGGCGGTATCCGGATTAAAGGCCTGGCCGACCGGGTGCTGCATCCAGGCGTTGGCGACCAGAATCCACACTGCCGAAAGATTGGAGCCGACTGCGACCATCCAGGTGGCAAACAGATGGAAACGCGTGGACACTCTATTCCAACCGAAAAACATAACGGCAAAGAAGGTGGCCTCGAGGAAAAAGGCAATAATTCCTTCAATGGCCAGGGGTGCTCCGAAAATATCGCCGACCATCCAGGAATAATTGGACCAGTTGGTGCCGAACTCGAACTCCATGATAATGCCGGTGGCAACGCCGATGGCGAAATTGATGCCAAAGAGCTTCATCCAGAACTTGGTGAGGCGTTTCCATTCCTCGTTGCCGGTCGTCACGTAAATGGTGTGGAAAAAGGCGATGATCCAGGTGATTCCTAGGGTGAGCGGCACAAAGAGCCAGTGATACATGGCTGTCAGGGCGAATTGCGCCCGTGCCCAGTTGACCATGCTGAGGTCAAGGTTTTCGATCATAATCATTCTCCTCGTACGGGTTTGGTATAACCTTGGGCTGACTGTGTCAGTTGCTCCATTACAAAATCGGCCCGTTGTGTGTCGGTAGAAAACTTTGTTGCCAGAAAATCAGGAAAGAAGAAAAATTTCAAGACTGCAAACAGAATAAACAGCTTTATGAAGATAATTTTCCATAACGTTCGGCCCACCGTCATGTGTCGAAAGCCGTCCCGGTAGAATCGGTAGATCCGAATCAGGGGGGCCGCATGGTTGGGGGAATGTTTTTTCATGGAGTTTTCTCATGGTCTCTCGGGCCCGGGGGGCTCCGTCATCTCGCTTTCTTCCGTGACCTGAAGCGTCTCTTGGTCGAGCGGAATACAGGAGGCATCCGCGATCAATTGATCGAATGTGACCTGGCGCAGGGTGGTGCGCAATTGATCACAGGCGCTCTGCCAGACCCGATGCACGGCACAATGATAATGTACCTTACAACTGGCGGGGCGGGCAATACAATCATTGAGGTATATTTCTCCGATCATGGTTTCCACCACCTCAAGCAAGCTGATGGCGGCCGGATCTTTGATCAGGATAAACCCGCCCTTTGCCCCCTGACGAATTTCAATCAGGCCGGCCTTCGCCAGATCCTGAGCAATTTTTGCAAGGAAATGATTAGGGATATCAGCTCGTTGGGATATCTCCTGACGGCTGGTCAACACTCCTTGCCCCTGCCTGGACAGGTAGACCATGCAACGGATGGCATATTCGGCGGCTCGGGTTAATCGCATAGTTTGTAGGAAAAGGTATTAATAAGAGTAATAAGGTCTCATATATTTTATTTGTTCCGGGCTGTCAAGAGGAAACCCGGCCCCAAGCAGCGAAAAAAAGACCGGGTGCGGAAGGGGGACGGCAAACGAAGAGCAGGGATCCTTAGGCCGTAGGTATCTGTCCTTGTTTCTTTATGATTTTTTCCCGCACACTGCCCATTTGCACCATGTCCATGAGGTAGGCATCCGCCTGTTCGAGATAAAAGGAAAGGGCTTTGGTAAAGTTTTTACCGACCAGCCCGTCGACAAAGACCTGACTGATTTCCCGATGTCGTTTCAGGACAAGCTGAGACCGGTAAAAAATCAGCCATTCCTCGGTGGACATCGCCGCAACGGTCTGCTGCAAGGCCTTGCGCGCCCTGGGCTGATACATCCAGAGGTACATGAGATCCAGGGCATTGACGATGAATACCTTTTCCAGCTCCCGGGCGTCAAGGCGGATGGCGGCAATTATTTTTTTGGGAGATTGGAGCATATCGAGGACGTCTTCCTCCGGAAAAAGGACGTCGAATCGGGCAAAGACCGCAAAGAGTTGGGAAATTTTTTCCCGGTAATCGACGAGCCGGTTTCGAATGTTATTCTGCCGGTCCGCCAATCCTTCAATCACTCCGGCAACGCAGTCCGAGGCCAGTTTGGAGATCACCGCCGCCCATTTTTGCAGGTGTTGCTCCACTCCGGGAATCATGGCGATATGGAGCAGGGAACCAATGGCAGCGTTGAAGAGAATCGCCAGGGGGATGGAGAGGATCGAGCGGAAGAAATTACCGACCGCGGCAGTGCGGGGCAAACCCCGAAGGATGTTATGGGTGGATATATAGATGCCGTTGGCCAAGGCCATTACCGAATACAGCAGGATCGGATTGGTCGAGGTGGTGATGCCGAAATGCTGCTGCAGGAGCAGAGTTTTTACCAGATAATCGAGTAGGGGAACGGAAAACCCGGTGAAAAAGAGGGAATCGGCGATTCGACTCCAGCTAACCAGGGAATTCCAGGGTAACAGAGGCGAACGTTTGAGTCCGCCGCCGCCGAGGATGGATTGGATGATGTTCCGCACTCCGGTAATGCCGAACCAGATAAACGCCCCGAAATAGGCCAGCACCCACCAGTCCTTGGTGAGGCTGAAGGTGAGAAAGGCGGGAATGAACCCGATCGCGACCTTGAGGGTGTTGCGCAGATGGGAGTTGAGATATTTGAAGGGCCGTTCGATTTTTTGGTTGTTTTTCTTGCGGGCCGGATGGATCTCAACGCCCGGAGTGCGGCGGATGCCGCCCAGTGTGGCGATATTGCCGTCAATACCAGGATGAATTTCAAACCGGTCCAGGCTCCAGTCGTCCCAAGGCAGTGCGCTGTCCTGCCGTAACCCCGGGATACGGCCTAGTATTCCTCTCATCCAGGAGGAGGAAAGGGGATTGCGGACGCGGACATGGTGGTGGCTGATCATCCGGGCGGTTACCGGAATCAGTTTGCGCCGGCCGCCTCTATGCTCCTGCAGAACCCTCCGGCTTGCCCGTTGCGGCAAGGTGTCGAGGACCACCAGTCCCATGCCGTACTGGTGTTGCGATTGCCCGGTTGATCCGGAGCCGATACGGGATCCGAGGTAGCGTTTATTATAGTGATTGTGAAACGATTCGATATGGAGCAGGATATCGAGCAGGCTCTCCTTGCGTTGGTTCATCTCCTCCAGTTCAGCGAGCATCTTTGCCTGGACGTCGGGATCGCGGGTCTTTTGATTCCTCTCTTCCACCTTTTTAGCAACGATCAGGCGGGTACGTTCAAAATCCCAGATAATCGAACGGATCGATCGCTTCAGGGCAATGACGTTATCCTCGTTCAAGGCTTTTTGCAGGCTGTTGATGGATTGGTAATTCCGCGCCGGGCTGGTGATGTCCACCGCTTCCCCGGCAAAGTTGCTTCCTTTGACCGCGGCCAGCGAGGTCATGCCGTAGGCGGAGTCCTTGAGATTGAAGGATTCGATGTGGGTGATGCGTCCCTCGCAGATATAGAGCAGTTCCAGGGTGTCCTGGATCGAGAGATTGCTCAGATTGAGGGTAAAACGGGAGCTGGAATGCATGGATGCCAGACGGCTGAGCAGCTCGGGCGGCGAAAGGTTCATCAGCGGTGGCACCCCGGTATCGTGCGGCACCGTGGGATCGTGCAGTCCGGGATTGCAGCATGGCTGTAAAAATCGGTTGATAAGGATTTCGAGACTCAGGCCCTTCATTTTTTTCGAGCAGGCCAATAAAAGTTCCTCCTGCTTTGGGCTAGGAGCGGGATGGGCGGTATGGATGCGGCCGACCTCCGCATCCAGCAGGCAATGATAGCTGTTCTGGATGTACTTGGCCAGATGGAGGAGCGACGGCTGTCCTGTACCGACAAAACGGATAAAGTCGCCCTCGTCCAGTATGCTGCAATCCAGGGCCAGTTCGCTGTTCAGTGTCAAGCGGTGTTTGCCGTTGAATTCCTTGAGGGCGTCGAGCACGTAGCGCTGCTGATAGAGGGAAACCTGTTTCCCCTGATCCAGCATTTCCTGAACCGATTGTTCCTGAAGAAACTGCAGCAGGTTATGGTTGTCGAAAAAACCCTCAAGCTCCCAGATGAACCGGACGAATTTGTTGCGGAAACGGGAAGAGAGTTCAATGCCGATCCGGACATGGATGTCGAGAATGGTCGCGGCCTCGAGCAGTTCCTCAACCACCTCCCGCTCGACGTGATTGTAGTAGACCACGGTCAGTTTGCGGATACCTTTGATCCAGGCATCCATCAGGAGATGGGTGGGGGATTTCCTCCCTTTGGTGTTGGCATCGTGGACATGGTCGTCAAAGGCGAACTGGTTCCATTCTTCCGGCATTTCAAGAAGATGATATTTGGCGAGTTCCGCTCTGACCATACGGGGCTTGCCCCTGTAGGCCATGCGAAAATCATGGGCCAGCTGCAGCCGATGCAACTCGTTTCCCTGGCTGCGGACCAGTTCTTTCATGATCTGCATCAGAACCCGGGCCGTATTTTTATGAAAATAGGTGGTCGCGGAGCTGAATACCTCCTCGCGGAGGCAGCGCAGGGCCACGATCCGGTCATCGGCCTTGCCGGCTTCCAGGGATCCGAGCAGACAGACAATGGCATAGGCGATCCGTAGTCCGCTGGGCGCGGCCATCTCCTTGATGCCATGGGGATGCATGTACGGGGCCATCAGGGTGCTCAGAGATTGCGGCTTGGTCCCCCGCTTGAGGACGTCGTTGACAATGTTGAGCAGTTTAAAGTCGTTGGGGTCAAAAAATAGCCGCGTCGACCTTTTTTTCATAATGGACAACTCCTTGGAGCAGGATTCTTGCGTTGCTTGACTGAAGGGATCGGGATGGTACGTCGGGGACGACCTTTGCGTTTTTACACTATTTTTATCGGCAGGTGGATAAAGAAAGTCGTCGCCTGGGCCGCTTTCGAGGTGAAATCGATCCGGCCAGCGTGCGTTTTTACAATAATATCATAAATTCCGGCGAGGTTTTTCCCGACTTCTTTGGTGGTGCAGAACGGGTTGAAGATGCGCTGCCGTGTGATTGTAGGGCGAGGGTTCAGGGCGCGGTGGGTGTTGAACCCTCGGAAAGCAGGTACTGAAGAATAGAATCACCGGACACCGGCCGGGAAAAGTAAAATCCCTGCGCTTCATGGCAGCCCATGGCACCCAGGCTGAGCAGCTGCTCCTCCGTTTCCACGCCTTCGGCAACGACATTGAGATGCATCTGCTGACTGATGGCGATAATCGTAGCCACTATCCCGCTGTTTTCTTTCAGATCGTCAACAAACTGTTTATCGATCTTCAGCGTGCTGACCGGCATCTTATTGAGATAGCCCAAGGAGGAATAACCGGTACCAAAATCGTCGATGGAAAAGAGAATGCCCAACCGGCGGATGCGATGCATGATGTTCAAGGTATGTTCAACATCCTTCATGGCGGTGGTTTCCGTTACCTCGAATTCCAGATATTGCGGATCGACCTGGTACCGATTGAGGAGATCTTCAACAATATCGACAAAATCGGCGTTATGGAACTGACGGGGTGAAATGTTGACACTCACCGGCACTATAACCTGTTCCATTTTCATGACTCCAAGGAAGGCACAGGTCTCTTCCATGACAAAGAGACAGATATCGTCAATCAGGCTCGATTCCTCTGCTATCGGGATAAAGCTATTGGGACCGATGAGTCGGCCCCCTTTTTGCCAGCGAATGAGCGCTTCCAGCGAGGTGGTTTTTCTGGTGCCGATATTGACCTTGGGCTGATAATAGACAATGAATTCCCTGTGCAGGAGTCCATATCGAATACCGTTTTCGGTTCTGAATTTTTGGTATAATTCTTCATGCATACCTTTGTTAAAGAGGAAAAATCTGTTTTTGCCGTCATGTTTGGCCTTATGCATGGCCATATCGGCACCCCGGATGAGGTCCAGGCCGGAGTCTCCATCCCCGGGGTAGTTGGCGATACCGATACTGGCATTGACATAAATTTTTTTGAAATCAAGGAGAAAGTGTTTTTTCAGCACAGCCTGGATTCGATTGGCCATCAGATAGATAACGGATTCGTTCTCAATATTCTCCATGAGGAGGATAAACTCATCGCTGCCCAGGCGGCATAGCGTTTCATTATCCCCCAAAACCGAACTGAGTCGTTGGGCAACCTGCACAAGGAGATCGTCTCCCTGATGATGTCCGAAGACATCGTTGACGTTTTTAAAATTATCAAGGTCGATGAAGAAGATCGACATTCTGCCGCCTTCCGACTTGATTCGGGCAAGAGCCCTGGTCAGTTTGTTTTCCAGATAGGAGCGATTCGGGAGGCGGGTGAGGATGTCGTGATAGGCCATGAAGGCAATTTGCTTTTCCCGCATCTTCAGTTCGCCGATTTCGTAGAACATTCCGAAATAGTACAGTATTTCCTTGTGTTCGTTCCGGATGCTGTTGATGGTCAACCATGCCGGGAAAAGGGTGCTGTCTTTTTTTCGGTTCCATATCTCCCCTTCCCAGTTTCCCGACACGGTCAGGCTGTGCCGCATCTGCTGAAAAAATTTCGGGTCGTGGTGGTCGGATTGGAAAATCCGGGGATTCTGGCCGATCACCTCGTAGGCGTGATATCCGGTAATGGCGGAAAAGGCAGCGTTTACGGCCAGGATCCTCCCTGTGGCATCGGCGATCACAATCCCTTCGGTGGCAATATCGAAAATGTTTTTGTAGATTCGGAGAAAATTTTCGGCACTTTTTCTGAACTGGACTTCGGCATTGATTTTTTCGTTGGAATTATGCAGTTTTTCCAGATATTGGTTGAATCGGGTGATGAGAAAGGCGGTTTCGCAGCCCCCGCGGTATTCGCTTCCCCCGTCTTTTGCCGGAATATCAAGCTGCATGGCAAAGTGGCGGAGCGGTGCCGCCAGCAGACGGCTCAGCAAGAAGGCTGCGCAGATGGACAGCAGGGCGCCGGCCAGGAGGATCAGAGCCACAATGATCCGGGTGGAGAAAAGACCGGCATAGGCCTCGGAGGTATAGGCCGTGACCCCGACGATCAGTCCGAATTGAGGCATTTTTTTATAGAAGAGTATTTTCTCTTTTGCTTCCCGTTCGCCTGGATTTTTCCAGAAATACCTGATGGTTTGTTCTTTGTTGCCCTCCGCTGCTTTGAAAAGAGCCTTTGCCTGGGCGATAGATTGCATTTTTTCAGCGTTCTTCAGGTACGGGTGAACCAATATTTCTCCATCTTCATGGCAGATAAAAGCATATCCGGATCGACCGTATTTGAACGTATTAATCCGCTCTTGAAGAGCTTGTAAATCAATAATGCTCTGAAATTCTTCCCGATAGCAGACAACGGAGATGATCCAGTCCCAAGGCTGGAAGTATTCCATGAAAAGGGCCTTGGGGTGGGAGATTTTTTCACTCGGATTTTTCCAGACATATTCCAGATAACCCTTTTTTTGCGCGATTTGTTTTTTGATAAAGGGCCAGGCCATTCTGTATTCGTCCAGACGAAGCAGGTCCTTTCCCCTCAACTCGTTTTCCGGATGGAGTTGGGGAATGCCATGGGAATTGAGGCAATAAATGTATCCGGAGCGGCCTATGATCTGCGGCTGGAAAATATGCTCCACTGCCTGTTTGGCCTGGCTCTCGCTTAAGCTCCCTTTGAGTTGTTTTCGGTGATAGCTTTCGGCGATCTGCAGATTCTTTTCAGCGATGCCCCGGAGATAGTTATAGATGGAAGAGTCAATGGACATCTCGATCATATCGGCGATGGAGGCCCCGGCCGCCTTGAGGCCATTCTCCATATTGGTATTCAAGCGAGTGAAGGTATAATGGAAAATGAAGCTGAAAATGACGAGCAGGGGGATGATCAGAAAAAGGAGGTTCCCGAAAAAGATTTTTTTTCCGATCGACCATTTCGCAAAATATCGCATCATTGTTGCCGGTTTCATGGTTTTCTTGAGTGCACCTGAAAAATCATGGTCAACGCGCGAAAAAGGAGGAGGTTGCATCCTCTCTCTTGAGGAACAAAGCAATATACTCCTTATAAGATAGTGTATTGCCTTCCGTTGCAAGCACAATTTTTCCCGGATTTGCCGACCAGAGAGCAGGGGAAAAAAGAGGAGTCAACCGAGATGTCGGGCGGGAGGGGTCCCCTTTTGTCTCGGGGCTTCAGTGTTTGCAAGGGCTTCGCGCTTATGCTGCTGCAACAGTATATAATGTTTGACAGTTATTTGGTGCTCCAGTAACCTGTTCGTCTTTTCAGTGAGTTAGTGAAAAGCTTTGAACAGGCTGATTCGGTAACGTTTTTTTGTTTTTTTCTTTTCCGGAAAAAGGATCTACAAGGCCAAGGGAGTCTTCGACAAATGAAAACGGTTTTCCGTGGATTGGTTGCTTCCTCTGCTGTAGTTTTTTTCCTCCTGGTTGCCGGGGGAACCTGGTTTTTCTTTGCGCAGGAAAAATATCTGCACCGCAAAGTCGATGAAGAATTGGAGAGTATCGCTGCACTTAAGGTCCGGCAGATTGTCCTCTGGCGTCAGAAACGGTTGGCGGATGCCTCGGTCATCAGCAATAACCCTCTTGTCACCGGCCCTCTGGTCCAATGGTTCGCCGCCCCGAATCAAGCGCTCTCCGATCACCTTCGGGCCTGGTTTCGAGCCCTGCAAAAATATTATCACTATTTTGATATTTTGCTGGTTGATGCCGGGGGAGAGGTGCGCTTGAGTCTTTCCGAACAAAGCCCCCGACTGAATCCCGGCATCCTTCCGGTGCTGGACGAAGCGATACGAACACATCTTCCCGTGCTCTCCGACCTCCATCGGATGGGAGAGCACGGGACACCGCACCAGGACACCTTTGTCCCGATTTTTTCCGCAGGGCAGGGAAAGGTTGTCGGCAGCATTGTTTTGCGAAGCGACGCCAATGATTTTCTTTTCCCGATGATTCAGGACTGGCCGGGGCACAGTCGCAGTGCGGAGACCTTGCTGGTACGGCGAGACGGCGACCAGGTTCTTTTTTTGAATCAACTCCGTCACCAAAAAAATACGGCCTTACGGCTGCGCATGCCCTTGGCCAATTTGGAGTTGCCCGCGAGCCGGGCCGTCAAAGGCGAGCGTGGCGTAACGCAGGGACGGGACTACCGGGGGATTGAAGTTCTCTCGGTATTGAGTGCAATTCCCGACACTCCCTGGTTCATGGTGACCAAGATTGACGCGGTCGAAGCCCTGGCGGAATGGAAAGCCCGTTCGCTCCTGATTCTGGGATTGCTTTTCGGTCTAGGTGCGGCCCTGTTTGCCGGATTGGGCCTGACCTGGCAGCGATACGCCAAAAAACAGTATCGGGCCGCATTGCGGGCCGAGGAGGAACGTCGGTACGCTGAGGCGCAGTATCGCACCACCCTGATGAGTGTCGGCGATGGGGTCATTGCCTGCGACAGCGAGGGCCGGGTCACCCTGCTTAATCCGGTGGCCGAGGTGCTTTCCGGTTGGGCTCAGGACGAGGCCCGCGGTAAATCGATTGAGGAGGTCTTTGTCATCGTCAACGAGGACACCCGCTTTCCCGTCGAAAATCCTGTGATGCGCGTACTCCGGGAGGGGATTGTGGTCGGCCTGGCCAACCACACCATTCTTATTGCCCCGGACGGAAGGGAGTTCCCTATTGCCGACAGCGGTGCGCCCATCTTCGATGAACAGGGCCGGATGACCGGCGTTGTGCTCGTCTTCCGGGATCAGACTGAGGAGCGAAGAACGGAATCCGTTTTGCGCAGGAGCAACCGTCTCCTGGTGCGGGCGGAAGCCATGGCCAACATGGGGTGCTGGGAATTCGACTTCAAGAGCCGGACCGTGTGGGCCTCGCCTTCGGCTCGTAGAATCTATGGATTAAACGAAGAAATCTGGACGATTGAGGCCGTGCAGGCCATTCCTCTGCCGGAGTATCGCCATGCTTTAAATCGAGCCTTGCGCGGACTGGTGGACAAGGGCGAGGTCTATGATATCGAATTCCGCATCCAACGGCCCACCGATGGGGTGGTCGTCGATATTCACTCTCAGGCGGAATTCTTTCCGGAAGAAGAAAAAATATTCGGGATTATTCAGGATATCACGGCCCGGAAACAAGCGGAAGCTACCTTGGTGGAAAGCGAATCCCGTTATCGTAGCCTGTTTCATAACAGCCGTGCCGTTATGTGGCTCATTGACCCCGAAGATGGTTTGATTCTTGATGTCAATCCTGCCGCCACACGATTTTATGGCTGGAGCCGGGAACAGCTGCTGAATATGCGGGTCGGCGACATCAACATGCTCTCGGCCCCGGAGCTGAAAGAGGCTATGGAGGACGTCCTGTCGGATCGCCGCGATTGTTTTGAATTCCGGCATCGACTGGCCGATGGTTCCATCCGGGATGTGGAGGTGTTCCCCGGCGCCATTCGGGTAGAGGGCCAGGATTGCCTCTATTCAATTATTCACGATATCACCGAGCGGAAACAGGCTGAGGAACAACAGAAGCACCTCCAGGCACAGCTGCTTCAGGCGCATAAATTGGAATCGGTCGGCCGTCTGGCAGGTGGTGTGGCCCATGACCTCAATAATCTGCTGAGCCCCATCCTTGGATATGGCGATGTCCTGCTGGCCGAATTGGCGGAGACGGATAAACATCGTGACTATGTGGGGTATATTCTTCAGGCCGGGATGCGGGCCCGCGATCTGATCCGGCAGCTCCTTGCCTTTGGGCGCAAGCAGGCCCTAGTCATGGAAATCATGGACCTGAACGGGTTGACCTCCGGATTTGCGAATTTGCTGCGGCGCACCGTGCGCGAGGATATCGCCATCGAGATGATCCCCGCACCCACACTGCCGTCGGTACGGGTCGACATCGGACAGATTGAACAGGTGCTCATGAACCTGGTGGTCAATGCCCAAGATGCTATGCCCGCGGGCGGCAAGATCCTCATCGAAACCGCTGCGCTCGAATTGGATCAGGAATATGCGGATGCTCATGCCGGAGTGACGCCGGGCAGCTATGCGGTGCTGACGGTCACCGACACCGGCTTCGGCATGGAAGCCGAAACTTGCGATCAGATTTTTACACCCTTTTTCACCACCAAGGAGAAAGGAAAAGGCACGGGGCTCGGATTAGCCACAACCTATGGTATCATCCGGCAGCATGGCGGACATATCTGGGTGTACAGCGAGCCGGGACAGGGGACAACCTTCAAGATCTACCTGCCGGCGGCGGAGTCGGCCCCGGAACCGAAGCCACCGGAGCCCACGGTTGCCCCGCCCCTCAGGTCGGGCAGCGAAACCGTGATGGTGGTGGAAGACAACGACATGGTGCGACAGCTGACCGTGGAAATCCTCAGCCGCCGCGGGTATACGGTCCTGGAGGCCTCAAGGGGCGAAGAGTGCCTGCGGCAGCTCGCCGAGCTCTCGCAGCCGCCCGATCTCCTGATCACCGACGTGGTGATGCCGGAGATGAACGGCAAAATGCTCTACAAGCAGGCAGCACTGCTCATTCCCGGTCTCAAAGTGCTGTATATGTCCGGGTATACTGAAAATGTGATTGCTTCCCGGGGCGTGCTTGACGAGGGGGTCAATTTTATCCAGAAACCCTTTGCGCCGAACGCCCTTACCGTCAAGGTCCGTGAGATTCTGGAACGCTAGTGCAGTGTGGATGTCGGCCCCAACGGGACACTGTCCTTATGGCTGTCCCCCCAGGCCGGAAATAATGAGCAGGCGGAGATCGCGGTCAGGCCGGAAATTCTTTTTTTCGATTTCAAAGGTGGTGGGGCTGGTTTTGCGGATGCCGTTGATGCACAGCGAGAGCACATTGCGCGGATGCCCCTTGTCGATGGTCAGGTGAAAGGTACCGATCGGTCCGTTCCAGGTATTGGCGGTGGTGAGAACATAGTCGAGATACAGTGCCATCCCTGCTCCGGAGAATTCGGCTCCAGGGGTGTGGAGCCGGTTTCTGATCGCCTTTTGGGTGCCGGCGTCGATGCAGTAGTTGTCAATGAGTTCACGCTGATAGGTGTCGATATCCGTCTGTTTGTCCGGCCAGACAAAGATGCCGCCGGGCGGAGCCGGGTTGTAGCTGTGCGTGATTTCCACGTCCCGGCCGGTGGGAAAGCGCTGGGTCCAATGGTAGCGTTCGATGATCGACCAAGCCGGTTGGGGCGGTTCGCCGGCAAAGAACTTGGCCAGTCCCCGGGCCTTGAGCGCCTCTCGTGCTGCCGGCGGCAGACCGGCAATGACGGCGGCCATCTTGTGCGGATTTATCGAGAGAGGGATGCCGTACCCCTTGAGCAGGGCGGTCACCTCCTCGCCGGGCGCATCGTAGCGAGCCGAGGCCTTACGCTGCTGGTCATAGGGGGGCTCCAGGACCGCGATCCGATCGATAGCAACCCTGACCTGCTTTCCGTTGACCGTTACCTTGAAGTCCACCACATTGTCCCGGTCAAGTTTTTCCTCGGCAAGGGCAAACCCGCTGTTGCTGAGCTCGGACAGGGAAATCGGCGGCAGGGGAAAGATTACCTCGCCCCGGACCTCCTCCTTGCCGTCGTTACGGAAGAGATAATGCACCCGAACCTTTTTGGGACTCAGGTACAGGTCTTCGTTTACCATGCGGATGGTCGTACTTTGGGCGAATTGCAATCCAGTGGCGCTGAGGCCGCCAAAACCGTCGTTGGCTTGAGCCGTAGCCGGTATCAGCAGCAGAAAAATCAAGAGCAGCGTCCTTGCTTTCATTGGTATCCCTCCTTGCAGATCTCTTCGGTTTCCAATCGCATTCTGGCATCCAAGGCCAAGACTTCTCCTTGATCGAAAATCCGCACCGGATTGATATCCAGCTCAACGATCTGCGGAAAATCGGCAAGCAGTTGAGCCATGTTGCGGATGCATCGGGCAAAAGGCGTGGGATTGATTGCCGGGCGGCCTCGCAGCCCCGTCAGAATCCGGTAGGAGTGCAGTTGTTCGATTTTTTGCATGATTTCAGCAAACGACGACGGGCATAACGCCCGTTGCACGTCTTTGAAAACCTCGACATGGATGCCGCCGAAGCCGAAAAAAATGACCGGTCCAAAGGCCGGGTCCTGGAGACCACCGATGAACATATCGACACCGTCCCCGGCCATGGCCGAGATCCGAACACCCTCAAGCTGTGCGCCCCTCCGGTAGCGCTCCAGATTTTCCCGGATAACCGAAAACCCCTGCTCCACCTCCTGACGCGATTTGATATGGGTCAACACACCGTTGGCCTCGGTTTTATGGACCGCATCCGGGGACACCACCTTGAGCACCACGGGAAAACCAATGGCCTCGGCGATGTGTCCGGCCTCCTCAGCGGTGGTGGCCACCTCGGTGGGCGAGCCGGGGAGTCCGTAGAGCGCAAGGAGGGTACAGGTATCCTCGCCGATGACGCCTCCGCGTCCCTGCAGCCAGGACTGCGCCGCCTCCCGTTGGTTCCCGTCGGCAGGGTCCGGCTGAAAAGGTCCCTTTGTTTTGTGGGCATGAAAGGCCCGTTGTCGCTGCAAGGCCAGGAGGGCCTCTTCCGGACCGTCAAAGATCGGGATCGACAACCGTTGTTTCATGGCGGCAAGGGTCGGAGCATGGCCATAGAGCGCCACGGCCAGTGGTTTTGCCGAGGAGCGGACGGCACCAATGGTTTCCAGGCTGATGTCGGTATTGAACATGGCAGTGAATACATCCTCACCGCCCTTCGGCATACGCGGCCATTGACTCACGTAGATCGCTCCGTCCACCTGATTGCTTCCGAGTACCCGACTAAAGATGGTCGGGTAGGTACCAATCCGATAAAAATCACCCATGTCCAGCGGGTTGGCTAACTTGATGATCCCGGCATTGGCCACCTCGGCCAGTTCCCGATAAAATTCCTGCCCCGGATCGGCAAAGGTAAAGCCCTGCCGTTCGCAGGCATCGGCCATGGCCACCGCCATCCCACCCGCCGGACTCATGGCCATGATCCGTTTGCCGCGCATCGGCGGCAGATCAAAGGCCTTGGCCGTGGTGACGAAGTCGCGGAAATGATCGATACGGATGATCCCGGCCCGGTCAAAGGCGGTATCAATGATTTCGTCATTATTGCTCAAGGCTGCGGTATGGCTTATCGCTGCCCGCCTGCCGGCGGCGGTGGTGTTGGCTTTGTAAATAATCACCGGTTTGTCGATCCGCTCGGCGATGCGGAGCAGTCGTCGGCCGTCGACAATGCTTTCGAGGTAGAGACCGATCACCCGGGTGGCGGGATCAGCACCCAGGTATTCGAGGAAATCGTTTTCATCAAGGTCCAGTTTGTTGCCGATGCTGACGAATTTGGCCATCCCCACCTGTTCGCTCTCCATCAGATTCCAGAGGAAAAGTCCGAGGCCGCCGCTCTGGGTGATCATTGAGAGGCCGCCTTTTTTTACCGGAAAGGAGGGGACAAAGGGCAGGCAAAGGCCGCTGGTGGTGTCGGCAAGGGTCAGGCCGTTGGGACCGACGAAACGGATGCCGTATTTCTCGGCATTGGTCAGCAGATCGGCTGCCAGTCGTTGCCCTTCCCCGCTGGATTCATTGAAGCCTCCGGCCTGGATCGCCAACCGTTTGATTCCGGCCTCACCGCAGTCGGCCACTGCCTCCGGCACATAACGGGCCGGGATCAGCAATGCGGCCAGATCCGGGATAACCGGCAGGTCGGCGGCACTTCGGTAGACCCTGATCCCGCAGACATCGGTTTCCTGGGTCGCCGGATTGACACCGAAGATCCGGCCGCGAAAGCCCCAGCGCAGACAGTTTTCGAGAATGATCCGGGGAGTGTTGCGGGGGGTGGAGGACAGGCCGTAAATGGCTAGGGAAGCAGGGGAGAAGAAGGTGTCCAGGGATATTTTTTGTTCCAAGTATGCCCCCAAATAGAGTTTATGCAGTGGCGTTCAAAAGTGAGTCAGGAATACTACTTGACTTCCAATGTGCTGTTTTGTAGCTACTGTTCCATTGGCTGAACATCCCAACATCCTGTGCCGCTTTACAATCGTCAAAATAATCAATCAAGGAGAGATAGGATCATGCGCCTACAAAAAATTGCAATCTTTTCGATAGGTTTGTTCGGATTATTGGGATTTGCTTCGCAGGCCAGTGCCTGGAGCACTCTGGGTACATGGCAGTGCTGCGGGAAATACCCGAAAGAACGAGTGAAAATCGCATGCAAATCAGGTTTTGCCCCTGTTTTCGTCAATGTTAATGGAAAATGGTACCTGAAAAGACAAGGCCAGCCTGACGGACAGGGGACAGCTCATCCCAGCCTGGACGCTGCCGCGAGAAGTTTCTGTAAGGAGTAGTCGATCAGGCCATGACCAGGACCGGTTGCGCGGAAGGAGCCGGAAGCACCAGCGCGGGACCCCGGTCAGGATGGTATTCGGTCTGCAGGAAGATGGCGGCATCAGCCGCCTTTTTCTTGCCTCGTTTATTGTGTCGGAACAGTCGGTTGATTACGCCCGCTTATTTTTTGCCGCAAGGCTCTTCCCAGACTTCCCTGAGGACACGGTCGCTGTCCTCAGGAACCATGACTCTGCATTTGAGCACCCCTTCCTGAAAAGTACCGTAGGTGGCAAAACGAGGGATATGGAGTGTGCCGTCCTCGTCCAACCGAACCATGGCAACGACATCCCCTCCGTTTCCGAGAGTAAGTTCACAAGGTATTTTTCGCATGAGAATATACATCCTGCTGCGGTACCAGCCGTCGGCACCTTAAATTGTTTTTTTGTTTTTTCCGAGCAGAGTCGTCGCCTGCCCCTTGATCTCCGGAATTTGCATTATTTGCTCCAGGGGAGAGGGGGGGCCGTTCAGCGCGTCGAAGATGCCCCGGTCACGGCTGTACAGGTCCGGCTTGAAAAGAACGATTCCATTCTGGACGCTCGTGGTCATATACATGAGAAAAATGGGCAGCGGTTGTTTGAGAATAACCGTCGTTGTTTTACCCGATGCCAGGATTCGATCGAATTTTTTTGCATTCGTGAGATTGCCTGGGTCGTTGGCAATGAGTAATTTTCCGAGTTCCAGGGGGTTTTGCGTCCGGATGCATCCGTGACTGAAGGCGCGCTGTGTTCTTACGAACAACGATTTGCTCGGAGTGTCATGGAGATAGACATGATAGGGGTTGGGAAAAAGGAATTTGATCAGGCCCAGGGAGTTGTCAGCCCCCGAATCCTGACGAAGCGTATAAGGGAAGTGCCTTCCCAGGTACTGTTTCCAGGGAATTGAGGCCGGATCAACTTCGGTTCCACTGCCGTCAAGAACTCGGAGGCGTTGTTTATGGAGATAATTCAAATCATTGGCAATGCTGGGGACCGTTTCATGCTTGATGATTTCAGGGGGGATGGTCCAGGTCGGGTTGAGTACGATATAGGTGATGGCTGAGCGAAAGACCGGGGTTTGATGAAAGGGTCGGCCGACCATCACCTTGCTTGACCAGGTCAGCTTGTTTTCATGGTAGTAGTTCAGTTTGAATCCGGCGATATCGACAATAAGGTTGGAGCTCGGCATATCCCGGATAATCCACCGGGTTCGCTCCAAGTTTACCCGAATTTGATTGATCCGGTCGGCCACCGAAATATTCATGGCCGCAAGCGTCCTCTTGCCGCTTACGCCGTCGGACTCCATATGGTGCCTGGTTTGAAAGGTTTTGACCGCTTTCACCAGGGCATCGTCAAAAAAAGTCGGATCGCCTTCCTCCTCCTGCTCTAAATCTTCGGTACACACCAAGCGTTTTCGCATCAGCGCCACCCGACTGTCATGCATGCCCCGCTTTAGGCTCGGGCCGGGAGGAATCTGTTGCCAGCCGCCGTTGCTGGCGATTTTCCGGTACCGGGTCAGGGCCTGTTTCAGATCGACATAGGCCTGGTGATCGGGAGAACGACTTTCCAGGGTCGCCCGGACCGTGCCCGTTCGAATCGCGGTGAGGTACGTATCGCTGGGAAAGGTCCGGGGAATATCCGGCTCAAGGTTGTGTTTTTCTTCAACCTTGCGAGGATCGACTTTACCGTATCTTTTATGCTGGCCCAACAGGATCATAGCGTCCGAGAGCAGCAAATCATATTCCACCTGCTGGGCCGGGGAGATGGTTTCCTTCGGTATATTGCCATATTGGCTGAGGGCTTTAAGATGGTAGTCGTCGGGAATGAGGCCTTCCTCGGCACCGGATATGATGGTGCCAAGCAACTGACGAATGTTGTCCTGGTTGGTCCACAACAGTTGAAATTGATTTTTCCGGTAGAGATCCAGCAGAAATCCCGCGGCATAAATCGGTTCCTGACCGATGGTGTCCGGTTGATCTTCGAAATACAGTTGTTCGAGGCGTTGTTGGATTAAAAGCTGTCCGGTATCTTCAGCACCCATTGCGAAAGAGGCCGATAACATCGACAGGAGGAGCAGGAGGCCTCCGGATCTGACAAGGAAGAAGGCTGAGCGGCATACTGACATAGTAAGGTTTCCAAGCTTCGGGCTGATCTTTTCTGGCAGGGTCCAGCCGGAGTGAATTATGCTTAATGGAAAAAATAAGCGATTTCGGTTGAAGTCTCCGTATCTCTTTTAAGGAAGAACATCGATCATGACAAGATCTTAAACCATTTTTTCGGGAAAAACTCGTATCTTGTCCGCGTCGTCCGGAAAGGTGACAGTGGAGAAGGGCAGGACGGTTCGGTTGTAAAAGAAAAAATGCATGAGATGCATTTTTACGGGAAGCGCCTGTTAGGGAGTCATTGCGGCCGCAGCTTCCGGATGGATCAGTTTGGCCACGGTCAGCAGGGTATCGGCAAAGGTCTTGGGCGAAGGACTGCACACCAAACCCGGATCAAGGAGATAAACCCGGCCGTTCCGTACGGCTTTGAGGGTGGAAAAAGCCTGCCAGTTTTTCTTTTCCTGAGCGCCGATACCGGATTCCGATCCCATGACCGCTACGATAATCAAATCCGGATTAAGGGCAATGACCTGTTCCGTTTTCATGGCACCCGAGGACTGGTCTCCCGCAATATTGCTGCCGCCCCCCAGGCGGATAAAATCATTGGTAAAAGAGCTCTTTACGGAAGAGAAAAGCGGATGTGCCCCCACCTGGAGGAAAACTGTACGGCGAGGAAAACGGGCCACGGCTTTTTGCACCCCTTCCACCTTTTTTCTGGTCTGGTTGATGATAGCTTCGGCCTGCTGCTCTAGGCCGAGAATACGCCCTAAAGAGAGGAACTGTTCGCAAATATCCTTGAATGAAGCGGGTTGGGTAAAAATTTCGACTCGAAACCCCAGGGACCGCAACTTTTGCACCTGAGGAAAGGGGGTGAGATTGTTCGCCAGAATCAGTTCAGGGCGTAGGCTGACAATTTTTTCAATGCTCAGTTCCTGGACCGATCCCACCTTTATCTTGTGTCGAGCCGCCTCCGGCCTGTAACAGTAAATGGTATTCCCCACCAAGCTCTCTCCCGCACCCAGAAGAAAAACATTTTCGGTCATAAGGGGGCCTAAGGAGACGATGCGCTGGTACAAAGGTGACGAATTGTTTCCGGCATCGGCGGAAAGCGGCGGCAACAGAACCCCAAAGATGGCCAGTGCGGCGAAGAATAGAAAACGGCAGAATTGTAGGCGTGTTGCAATCATGCCGTTATTCGGCCTGTGCAGATCGCTGAAAATCGAATGGAAGCGTCCAGGAGATTTTTTGAGCGGTATGGGATGGGTATAAGAAAAGCTCAATGCGCGGTAAGTTTTATCATCAGGCGAATTTGCGGATTTCCCTTTGTACAGGTGTTGCAATAATATCCTTCCTGCCGGTACGGGCATGTCGGGCATCCCCATGAGGCGAGGGGGGAGCGAAGCTGAAGGTTTGTCAGATGATATCGTCGTCGGTTAAATCGTCCTCGTCACCCAAAGTGTCATCCGCATCCTCATCGCTGTCATCGGTAAATTCATCCTCATCTTCATCTTCATCCTCATTCTCGTCACCGTCATCGGGAGAAATTTCCGGAGTTGAGCTTTCGTCCGAGGAGCGTAGCGGCTTTGCTATTTTGGCTTCCGGGAGAATGAATTCTCTGATTTTTTCGATTTCTTCCGGAAGCAGAAGATCGGACTGGCAGATTCGGCATCCTTTGACGTGTTGATCCACAAACTGCATCATGCGGGCAGGGGCCATGGTTTCCTGTTTAACCCGGACATACCAGTCTTTGATAAGGCGTATCAGTTGTTCACATTCCATTGAATAAATAGGGGGTCGCCCTTCCTGTCAGTCTGCCTGTCATTCGGGGTCACAGGAGAAATTAATAAAAGTTGTTTTTTGGGCCAATCGATATTAAATATCACTACACTACGGAAGTGGAAAGGGCTCTGGTGGCTCTCCCGGACTTCAAATCCGGTGTGTCGGATGAATAATCCGGCAGGTGGGTTCGATTCCCATGCACTTCCGCCATTCTTCCAGTCGGGCTCAGTTCCTGGTACAGCGTTCATTTTAGCCTGAATCTTTCCGCACTGTCAATCTCCTTTTCTTTGGTCCACGTCAACAAAAAACTGCCTGAAGGTTTGAAATATCCCGAGCTGACGGGGCCTTTTGAGTCTTTTATATCTTTTCGGGAGGCGGAGAACCGGCAGATGCGCTTGGTCTGCGGTCAAGGAGCGATTGTACCCCCGAAATACGTTCGCAGGTCAGTTCTTTTTATTGCAACTTCTCTTCAACGCTCCGCACCTTGTCCGCCATGCTCTGGTTGCGGTCGACACGTGTGCCGAGTTTAATGGTGGTGGTGATACGCGGTGCTCCCATTTCATGCACCCGTTCATGGCATTGCTTGACGGCGGCCATCACCGCATCCCAGTCGCCTTCGATATTGGTACCGTAGGCATGCAGTTGCGATTGCAGTCCGGCCTCCTGAAGAACCCGGTGACACTCGGCCACATAGGCGGAAACGGAAACGCCGACACCCAGCGGCACGATACACAGATCCAGAATGACTTGCATGTTTTCCTCCTTTTTCTCGGGTGCACCCGTTTTTTTGCAAAATGACCCATCACCGGCAATCCTGCCATCCTCGGCAAAAGCGGTGATTTCTCTTTTCCTATTTCTCTCTTTTTCCACTATGCTACGGATATCCACCGAAAACAACCCGTATCTCCCTTTCTCTATGAGGTTGCCATGCGTATTCTCGTTCTTGAAGATTCCAAGCCCACCCAGCATTTGTTGCAAGCTCGCCTGGAACAGGCGGGAATGACTGTCGATACGGCCGATAACGGTCACCAGGGATTTCAGCTGGCGACTTCAAACGCCTATGACATTATTCTCAGTGATCTCCACATGCCGCATTGGGACGGTTATAAATTCATTGAGGCCATCCAGGTGGTCAGTCCGCATCTGCCCATCATGATTATTACCTCCGACCATGATGACAGTTCTACCTTGGAGCGCCTGGAGCAGTATCCCAATGTCCTTGGGGTCTTTGCCAAACCTTTTGATTTTGAGGACTTGTTCAAACGGCTGGCCGGCATTCCCACCCAGGCGCATATCAGCGTCAACAAAAAGGCCAAAATCGTCTGTACCCTCGGGCCGGCCAGCGATACTCCGGACATGCTGGGTAAGATGATCCTCGCCGGCATGGATGTGGCTCGCCTCAATTTTTCGCACGGCAATTACGAGTCGCACGAAGCAACCCTGCTGGCAATCCGGGAAGCGGAAACGGCCTGGGAAAAACCCATTGCCGTGCTCCAGGATCTCTGTGGTCCCAAGATCCGTACCGGCCTCATGGCGGACGGTGCCATTCGGCTCCTTGCCGGCGAGGTCCTTATTATCCAGGCTGAACCGGTGGAAGGGAACGTGGATCGGATTTCGACCATCACCCCGGTCATCCTTGCCGATCTCCGGGTCGGCGATCCGGTGCTGCTCGACGACGGTCTGCTGGAGTTGCGGGTGGTCAAGGAGGGATTTTCCGAGGTGCACTGCGAGGTGATCGTCGGCGGCACTCTGAAATCGAGCAAGGGCATCAATCTGCCTTCAACCCTGCTCTCCCTGCCGAGCGTTACCGACAAGGATTGGCGCGATCTCGAGTGGGGACTCAATCATTCCATTGATTATGTTGCCCTTTCCTTTGTGCGGACGGCCGATGAAATCAGAAAGATTAAGGACTATATCAAGGCCTCGGGGAAGCGTAATCTCAAGGTGGTGGCTAAAATTGAAAAGCCGGAGGCCGTGCAGAATATCAAAGAGATTATTGCGGTATCCGATGCCATCATGATTGCCCGCGGCGATATGGGGGTGGAACTGCCGGCCGCGAGGGTGCCCCGCATCCAGGAAAGGATCATCCGTCTTTGCTGGGAAATGAATACGCCGGTGATCACCGCCACCCAGATGCTCGACTCCATGACCGTCAATGCCCGACCGACCCGGGCCGAGGTCACCGATGTCAGCATGGCCATCAAGGAGGGGACCGATGCGGTGATGCTCTCCCAGGAAACGGCCACCGGTGTCGATCCGGTCAATGTCGTCCGCACCATGGCCTCGATCATCTGCGAGGAGGAACGCTACGCGCATCCCGGTACCGAGCATTATCAGGAACTGGTGGCGGATACGACCGTCAATCCCGCTCTTTCCGCCATCGCCCATTTCAGCGCCAATACCGTTACTCTCCTCCTGGACCCGGACGGCACACTTTATCCGACGCTTTCCAAGTGGAATCGTAAGGTGCCGATTCTGCTCGTTACCAAATCCTTGCATGTGGCGCGGCATGCGGCCCTCTACAACAATATCTTTCCCCTTATTATTCGCGAGGAGCTTGGCCGTACCGAGATGGTCTTTCGTTCCATTGCCATGGCCAAGGAGTGGGGCTATATCCATACCGGCGAGGCAGTCGCTGTGGTTGAAGGCGTACGCCAGACCCGCAGCGGACTGCACCAGATGGCGGCTGTGCAGGTGGTCCGGGTCGAAAAAGAGTGAGCCGGAGGTGGTCGGGGCTGGCTGTGCCGGCAGCCCTTATGCCGGGCCGGGCTGCAGCCGGGCCGCACAACGCCGGACGTGCTGCAGGGTCTCCTGAAGGTCGATGGTGAGGAGTTTCCGGTTATGGACAACCATACGGCCATTGACGATCACCGTGTGGACATCGGCCGCTTTACCGCTGTACACTAGGAGATTGGGACTGTGAAAGGGCTGGAGGTGCGGTTGCTGCAGATCGATGAGGATCAGGTCCGCGGGGTGGCCGGGAGCCAGTATTCCCAGCCCTGTCCCGTATCCTAAAGCCTCGGCCCCGCCGTGGGTGGCCATTTCAAGGATGCGGCCAGCCGGTACCGCAATCGGGTCGCCATGGAGAACTTTTTGCAGTTTGGCGGTGAGGTCCATCTCGCGGAACATATCCAGGCTGTTATTGGAGGCCGAGCCGTCCGTGCCGAGGCCGACCCGGATGTGCCGATCCAGCATGGCGAGGAGCGGCGCCCTGCCGGAGGCCAGTTTGAGATGACTTTGCGGACAGATTACCACCCCGGTTTGCCGTTGTGCCAGCAGGTCGAGGTCCTCGTCATCGGCCCAGACACAGTGGACACAGATCGTGTCCCGGTCCAGCAGGCCAAGGGCGTCCAGGTGTCGGATCGGCGTTGCGGCGAGCGGATGGTGGATTTGTTGGATTTCATCCTTGGTTTCGGCCACATGGATGAACAGGGGGGCTTGGTGGCGTCGGGTCAGTTCTTTGGCCCGGACCAGGGTCTCGTTGGCGCAGGTGTAGGGTGAGTGGACAAAAACCGCCGGAGTGATGAGTGCATCGCGGTCCTGCCATTGGTCGAGAAAGTGCTGTGCGGCCTCGATGTTCAGGCTGGGGTCAGGCACGCCGGGGGCTGGAAAATCAATAACCGCCTGGCCCGCGACGCAGCGAATCCCGGTTTCCGCACAGGCACGGGCCACCGCGTCTTCAAAGAAGTAGCCGTCGGCAACCGTGGTGATGCCCCCCAGGAGCATTTCGGCAGCGGCCAGTCGGGCGCACCAGTATGCCATGTCCGGGTCAACATGGCGGGCTTCAGCCGGGAAGATATGGTCCTGGAGCCAGGTCATCAAGGGGAGGTCGTCGGCAAGCCCCCGGAAGAGAGTCATGGGCGCGTGGCAATGACCATTGACAAGGCCGGACAGGGCAAGCTGTCCTTGTCCGTCCACAAGGGTCCGGGTTCCAATCTCCGGACATTCCTCCATGGGGCCGATCTGTGCGATTGTGGTGCCGCTGATCGCTATAAATCCTGGAAAAATGAAGGATTCTTCTCCGGGATGAGTAAGGATGGAACAGTTGATTATCAGGATATCTCTTTTCATAACTGCTTGCACAAGGGGTAAGGGATAGTGTATCACAGGGAACCGGATTGACCGGTGCGAACAGTGCAACTATACCCGAATTTTCGGGCTGAGCAAGAGGGCGGCGGCGATGTGGCCCCTAATCCCCTGCCGTTGCCGATACCGATATTGAGGATCCCATGGGATTTCGTTGTGGAATTGTCGGGCTGCCCAATGTGGGCAAGTCCACTATATTTAATGCGTTGACCGCCGCTGCCATTGCCGCGGAAAACTACCCTTTTTGTACCATTGAGCCCAACGTCGGTATTGTTCCGGTCCCGGATGAGCGGCTCGACCGCTTAGCCCTCCTGGTGAAGACCAAAAATAAGGTTACAACCCAGATGGAGTTTGTCGACATTGCCGGTCTGGTGAAAGGGGCCAGTCAGGGCGAGGGCCTAGGCAATCAGTTTCTTGGCCATATTCGCCAGGTCGACGCCCTTTTGCATGTGGTGCGCTGTTTCGAGGATGACAATATTGTGCATGTCGATGGCCATGTTGATCCCTTGCGCGACATGGAAGTCATCTCCATGGAACTGATTCTGGCTGATATGGACACGGTCGAAAAGCGTCTGACCAAAGCCCGCAGCCAGGCGAAATCGGGGGACAAGAAATTTCTGGCCGAGGCTGTTTTTCTTGAGCGGATCCAGGCTGTGCTGAATCAGGGGCAGCCCGCCCGAACGCTGCCACCTGAAAACGATCAGCAAGCCGAACTGTTGCGCGATCTCTGCCTGCTGACCACCAAACCGGTGCTCTATGTCGCCAATGTCAGCGAAGAAGACCTGGCCACAGGCAATCAGTTTGTTGACCTCTTGACCAAGGCAGCGGCCGATGAAGCGGCTTCCATGGTCACCATCGCCGGGGCGATCGAGCAGGAACTGAGCCTGCTCAGCATCGAGGAACAGCGGGAGTTTCTCGCGGAAATGGGGATGGAAGAGCCGGGCCTGCACCGTCTGATCAAGGCGGGGTATCAGTTGCTCGGGCTCATCACCTATTTTACCGTCGGCGAGAAGGAGACCAAGGCCTGGACCATCAAGAAGGGGACCAAGGCGCCGGGGGCCGCGGGTAAAATCCATTCCGACTTTGAACGCGGCTTCATCCGGGCGGAGGTCATCGCTTATGATGATTATATTGCCTGCGGGACCGAATCCGCTGCCCGCGACAAAGGCTTGATGCGTTCCGAGGGCAAGGAATATGTGGTGCAGGATGGGGATTGTATCCTCTTCCGTTTTAATGTGTAAAATATCCCAGTGCCTCTACAATGAGTGCGGGACGAATGAAGCTCTCGCCCTGCGGTTGGGATGAGGGGCGTGTTGTTTCGTGATGTGAGCTTTGCAGAGAACTGGTGGGGTACAGGATAAAACTATGACGCGTGCAGTTGAAAAGAAACTTTTTATAGCCCAGATGAGTGCGGGGCAGCAGGTGCGCGATCTCTTTCTGGTGTCACGGAAATCGTTGGCCGAAACCAAGGCCGGTAAGCCGTATCTTGCCCTCGGTCTGATGGATAAAACCGGTGAGATCGAGGCCCGGCTTTGGGATAATGCCCTCCAGTTTGACGCCCAGGCCGAAGAGGGCGCCTTTGTGCTGGTGCAGGCCGTTGCCAAACCCTTTCGGGAACAGTTGCAGTTGGTTGTTGCTTCCCTGCAGCAGGTGGCCGAGGAATCAGTGGACTTGGGTGATTTTATGCCCGCCAGCCCCCGGCCGTTAGCGGAGATGGCCGGAGAACTGGACGCTGTTATCGCAGGCATTGGCCATGCCGCAATCCAGGCCCTCCTGCGCGAGATCTTCCAGGGTGAGACCCTTGCCCGGTTCCAACGGGCTCCGGCCGCCAAGAAAATGCATCACGCCTATATCGGCGGTCTTATCGAACATACCCTCTCCGTGGTCGGCATGGCGGAGAAGACGGCCTCCCATTATCCGCTGCTGGACCGCGATCTGCTGCTGGCCGGGGCCCTGCTCCATGATATCGCCAAGATCGAGGAATTCGATTTCGCCCGTCCGCCTTTTGGTTATACGGATCGGGGGCGCTTGGTCGGGCATCTGGTTCTGGGGGTAGAGTTGGTGCGCAAGGCTGCGGAAAAGGTGCCTGATATCACGGCGGATCAGCTGGATCAGCTGATGCACATCATCCTCAGTCATCACGGGCAGTTGGCCTTTGGCTCCCCTGTTCTGCCCATGACTCCCGAAGCCATTCTCTTGCACCACCTGGACGATATGGACGCCAAGATGAATTACATGGAAGGGCTGCGGAGCAAGATGACCGGCTCCGGCCGGCAATGGACCGACTATCAGCGGCCCCTGGAGCGGTATCTCTATCTCCGGGCGAATGGGCGTGAAGAAGAAGGGGAAGAACCGCACGAGGGGGAGGGGGAAGAACCTCTTCAGGAGCAGGAATCCTCTTCAGCCACTGCGGCCCAACAAGAAAGAGTCAGGCGCCAGCAGTCCCTATTCTGAACCATGACTTTTTCCGCGATACTCGGCCAAACCAAGGCCCTTACCCTCTTGAGCCGGGCCTTGGGGAACGGCAGGCTGGCCCATGCCTATCTTTTTTCCGGTCCGGACGGGGTCGGGAAAACCACGGTCGCGCTTGATCTGGCGGCGGTACTTCTTTGCCGCCAACCGCAATCCGGCCGACCCTGCGGTATCTGTCCGGGCTGTCTGAAGTTTCAGTCGGGAAATCACCCTGATTTCGTCCGGATTCAGCCTGATGGAGCGGCCATCAAGATCGACCAGATCCGCAGCCTGAAAAAATCGCTTAATTTTGCACCGTTCGAGAGCAAACAGCGGGTCGTCCTGCTTGAGGAGGTGCACACCATGCGGCGGGAGGCGGGCAACAGTTTGCTCAAGGTCCTGGAAGAACCGCCCACCGACAACCTCCTTATTCTGGTGGGCAATTCGAGCGGATCGCTCCTTGCCACCATTGTTTCCCGCTGTCAGGTCATTCCCTTTACTCCCCTGCCGTTGCACTTGGCGGCCGAGATCATCCGGCGCCATAAACCGCAATGGGATGCGGCCGGCGCTCTGGCCCTGGCCGCCCTGGTTGACGGCTGTCCCGGTCAGGCCCTGACCATGGAAGCGGACGGTATTCTCCCCCTTTATCAGCGTTTGCTCGATGCCCTGGTTGCCGATCAGGGGGCGGACGGGGCGCGGGTCGAAAAGGCCTTGACCCTTGCTGCTGAGTTGGCTGAATGCAAGGAAGGGGTCGCGCCGTTGCTTGCTCTTTTGCGCATATTTTTTAAAAACAGCATGGCTGCCAAGAGCGTTGTTGCCGGCAACGCCTTCGCTCCGGAGGTGATTCTAGCAAGAGAACGCTGGAATTTTCAGCAGCTTTCTGCTAAGATACGAACCATTGACTTGGCGGAACAAGCGCTAGCCAGAAACTGCAACCGCAGTCTGACCAGCGAAGTGCTTCTCCTGGATCTTTTTGACTGCACCACCCCTTTACCGTGAAACAACATGACAGACGCACAACCCGGGCTGCAGCCCGCTGAGGTTCCCCCTGTCGGGGAAAGCGGCAGCGAGGAAGAGGTCCTTCATTATTATAAAATTCGGTTCCGCGAACAAGGGCAGGAATTCACTGCCAGCAGCCATGTCGGTGATCTTGTTCGGGGCGATCAGGTTATGGTCCGGGCCGACCAGGGGGCGGAGCCTGCGGTTATTCTCATCCGTTCAGCCGGGGCCATTGATGACGAGATCGAGCGGCCTGTGAGCTACCGGATCAATCGTCGGGCCAGTGAGGAAGAAAAGGAAAAATATGCGCTTCTGCCTCACTTGGAGCAGGATGCCTTCTGCCTGTGTCGCAAGCAAGTCGAAATTCTGCACCTGCCGATGCATCTGGTCCGAGTGGAACGCTTTTTCAACGGCTCCAAAATCATCTTTTATTTCACCGCCGAGAGTCGGGTGGATTTCAGAGAGCTGGTCAAGGTGCTGGTCCAGGAATTTCGCACACGGGTGGAGATGCGCCAGATAGGTGTCCGCCACGAGACCCAGATGATCGGGGGGCTTGGAGCCTGCGGTCGTGAATTGTGCTGCACCTCTTTTTTGACCAAATTTGATTCGGTATCAATCAAAATGGCCAAGGCCCAGGATCTGCCGCTCAATCCGGCGAAAATATCAGGATTGTGCAACCGTCTGCTCTGCTGCCTGACCTATGAATACGAGGCCTACCGGACCATGAAGAAAGGTATGCCGCGGGTAGGCCGGGTTATGCAGTTTGAAGGAAAAACCTACACCGTCACCCGGCAGGTTCCTCTGCAGGGCAAGGTCATCGCCTTCTCCTCCGGAGGAGAAGAGCGGATGTTTACGGAAGAGGAATGGCGGGCCGCGGATCCCATGCCGAAAAGCGCCGGGCGCCGAGGCTCGGGGAGAAAAGGGGGAGGCTCTTCCCGTCAGACAACCATCGATATCTGGGGAGTACAAAACCTGTCGGATGACGAGGACGACTTTCCGCCGGACGAAAAGTAACCCCTAAGGGTTTGGTTGCTTTTTCTCATTTATTGGTTCTCATTTTGATTGCTGTTGCCCATCCTCTACCCGTTTCAGGCTTGAAACCCAACCGCCAACCTGAACAGTTATTTTGAATCTTATGACCACCTACGTCACTACGCCGATCTATTACGTCAATGCCATGCCCCATCTGGGACATGCCTACACCACGATTGTCACCGATACCTACAGCCGGTATCGGCGCCTCTGCGGTGATGAGGTCCGTTTTCAGACCGGTACCGATGAACATGGCGAGAAGATCGCCGAGGCCGCGGCCAAGGCCGGGGAAACGCCCCGCCAGTATGTCGACCGGATTGCCGCAACCTTCCAAGAGACCTGGCCGCTGCTTTCCATCTTTCCTGATTATATTATCCGTACCACCGATGCCGATCATGTCAAGACTGTGCAGGATATCCTGCAGCAGGTGTATGACCGGGACGATATCTATTTCAGTGAATATTCGGGCCTGTATTGCCAGGGGTGTGAGCGCTTCCTGACCGAAAAGGAGCTGGTGGACGGCAAGTGCCCCGATCATTTGACGGAACCAAAGGCAATCAGCGAGCAGAACTATTTTTTCCGGATGTCGAAATATCAGGAATGGCTCATCGATCACATCAAGACCCACCCGGAATTTATTACCCCGGAGCGCTACCGTAATGAGGTGTTGTCGTTTCTCAGTGAACCGCTGGAGGATTTGTGCATCTCCCGGCCGACCTCCCGCCTGACCTGGGGCATCCCCTTGCCCTTTGACGACAAATTCGTTACCTATGTCTGGTTCGACGCCCTGATCAACTATCTCACCGGTATCGGTTATCCCGACGGCCCTGATTTTGAGAAGTACTGGGCTGTGGCCGAACACGTTATCGCCAAGGATATTCTCAAGCCACATGCCATTTATTGGCCGACCATGATTCAGGCCATGGGGCTGCCGCCCTACAAACGCCTCCATGTGCACGGCTACTGGAATGTGGATGCCACCAAGATGTCGAAATCCCTGGGGAATGTGATTCGGCCGAAAGAACTGGTGGATATGTACGGGGTGGACACGGTCCGGTATTTCGTCCTCCGGGAGATGAGTTTCGGCCTTGATTCCTCCTTTTCCAGCGATGCCATTCTTGCCCGTCACAATTCCGATCTGGCCAATGATCTGGGCAATCTGTTCTCCCGTTCCCTGACCATGATCGACAAATATACGGAAGGTCGGATTCCGGAATGTTGTACCGATTGTTTGTTTACGCCGGATGACCGGGAACTGAAAAGCGCCATGTCCGCCATGGTTGTCCAATACCGGGAAGGCATGGACAACTTCAAGTTTCATAAAGCCCTCCAGGCCATCTGGGAGGTTATCAGTCTGCTCAACCGTTATATCGTTGGCAATGCTCCCTGGGAATTAGCCAAGGATGTCCGCCATGCCGAGCGTTTGCGGACGGTGTTGTCTCATCTGGCCGAGTCCTTGTGGATGATCGCTCTGGTCCTCAAACCGATTATGCCGGAAACCGCTGAAAAAATGGCAACGGCTTTGGGGCTGAAAACGGAATTTTCCGAAGCACGCCTGGATGCCGTGGGTCAGTGGGGCGCAATGCCCACCGGAACCACCATTGATAAAGGGACGCAACTCTTCCCGCGTTTAGAAAAGAAGGGTATCGCCCCGGGCCCTGCACCCGGTAAGCAGTCGGCGCAAAGCAAAGCAAGTGTTGATACGGAGGAGGGCTTGATTACCTTTGATCAGTTCAAGGCTGTTGAGCTGCGGGTTGCGGAGATTGTGGCCGCTGAAAAGGTGAAGAAATCCGAGAAGCTGATCAAGCTGACCGTCAAGGCGCCGGAGGAACGGACCATCGTCGCCGGGATAGCCTTATACTACAGCCCCGAGGACTTGGTCGGCCAACGGGTCATCATTGCCGCCAACCTGAAACCGGCGAAACTCATGGGGATCCTGTCGCACGGTATGGTGCTGGCTGCCAAGGAGACGCAGGCAGATGGTTCGGAGAAACTGGTCTTGACAACAGTATCCGGGCCCATTGCTGCCGGCAGTCGCGTGGCCTGAAAATGGACAGGTTGCTCTTCCGGTATGCTTTCGCCTGCCCGGGAGAAAGGTTGAGATTGCTCACCGGCGTTCCCAAGGGCAAGGGCGGGAAGCAGATACAGCGAAAAGGGTTGCTTGCCTGCAACTGCAAGTACCAACCCCTCGCTATCGGATCAAGGCGGCCGTATCTCCAGCCTTCCCTGGCGGTACCGCCCCTTGGTCCCCTTTTTTAATCATTTCAGGAAGCCACTATGTTTATGCTTGGTAATTTTCTCATGGCTATCGCCAAATTGATTAATTTTGTCCTCAGTGCCTATATTTGGGTGGTTATCGGCAGTGCCGTTATTTCCTGGGTGAATGCCGATCCGTATAATCCCATTGTCCGGTTTCTCCGGCAGGCCACGGATCCGCTTTTATCGAGAATCCGACGGGTGCTGCCGGTAATGGGCGGTCTCGACCTGAGCCCCATGATTCTCATCCTGATCATCGTCTTTCTCCAGAGTTTTCTGGTGCCGACCCTGCAGCAGATGGCTTTGGCATTGCAGTAAGGCATCGAGCGGGTGGAACGATAAGCATTCGAAAAACCTGCAGAGAGGCAGGAGGGGGCCATGGCGATTCTCGTTACCGGCGGTGCCGGTTTTATCGGCAGCAACTTTGTTCTCGATTGGCTGGCGCAGTCGGATGAATCGATTATCAACCTCGATAAGCTCACCTATGCCGGTAATCTTGAGAATCTCAAGGAACTGGCTGGGGATCCGCGGCATATTTTTGTCCAGGGGGATATTTGTGATCGCGCCTTGGTGGATCGTCTGCTGGCAAAACATCGTCCGCGCGCCTTGGTCCATTTTGCCGCGGAAAGTCATGTCGACCGCAGCATCCATGGGCCGGGGACATTTATGCGGACCAATATTGACGGAACCTTCACCCTGCTGGAAGCGGCGCGCTCTTATTGGAATGCCTTGGAAGGCCCTGACAGGGAGCGGTTTCGTTTTCATCATGTCAGCACCGACGAAGTCTACGGTTCGCTCCAGTCGGAAGACCCACCTTTTACAGAAGATAGTCCGTATCAGCCTAATAGTCCCTATTCGGCAAGCAAGGCGGCAAGCGACCATTTAGTGCGCGCCTGGCACCATACCTATGGCCTGCCGGTCACCATAAGCAATTGTTCCAACAATTACGGACCTTACCACTTCCCCGAGAAACTCATCCCCCTGGTCATCGCCAATGCCTTGGCCGGAAAGCAATTACCCATTTACGGCGACGGCCGACAGGTACGCGACTGGCTGTATGTTACCGACCACTGCAGCGCTATCCGCTGCATCCTGGAAGCGGGGCAACCGGGTGAGGTGTACAATGTCGGCGGCTGGAACGAGATGCCGAACATTGATATTGTCCACATCCTCATCAAACTGCTGGATGAACTCAAACCTGATCCGGTCGGCAGTTATGCCCGCCTGATTACCTATGTCGCGGATCGTCCCGGACACGACCGCCGTTATGCCATTGATGCCCGCAAGATTGAACGGGAATTGGGCTGGCGACCGGCAGAAGTTTTTGCGACCGGTGTCCGTAAGACCGTGGAGTGGAATCTGGCCAACCAGGAATGGGTTTCCCACGTGACGAGCGGCGAGTACCGTCAATGGCTGGACTGCAACTACGGCTCCCGCGCATGAAGATCCTGCTTACCGGCAAACACGGTCAACTCGGTTTCGAATTGCAGCGTGCACTGGCTCCGGTCGGCCAGGTTTTTGCCGTGGGGCGGCAGGAATGTGACCTCGCCGATGCCGATGCCCTCAGGCGATTGGTGCGTTCCGTTAAGCCGGAACTTATTGTTAATACGGCCGCTTACACTGCTGTCGACCGTGCTGAGAGCGAACCTGGGCCAGCCGCTGCAATCAATGTTACGGTACCCCGCATTCTTGGTGAAGAGGCGGATCGACTCGGGGCCTGGGTGATTCATTATTCGACCGACTATGTATTCGATGGCTTGAAGCGGGAGGCCTATAGGGAGAGTGATGCCACCAATCCGCAGAGTGTTTATGGTGCAAGCAAAAGGGAAGGCGAGATCGCCTTGCAGCAGACCTGTGCCCGGCATTTGATTCTGCGTACCAGCTGGGTGGTGGGTGTGCACGGCAACAATTTCGCCAAGACCATGCTGCGTCTGGCAGGCGAACGTGACAGTCTCCGCATCGTTGCCGATCAGTACGGAGCACCGACCTCGGCGGCACTGCTGGCGGATGTCACCGCGCAGGTGGTTGGTCGAGCACGGCGCGAAGGCTTGAGCGAGTTTCCGTTTGGTCTCTATCATTTGACCGCTGGGGGTGTGACTTCCTGGTACGAATATGCCTGTTTTGTCATTGAAACGGCCATCCAGGCCGGCAAATCTCTAAAAACGACACCACGGGATATCCAGCCGATAGCGACTTCAGAATATCCGTTACCTGCCAAGCGTCCGGCCAATTCGCACCTGGATACGGCGTTATTTCGCAAGACCTTTACTCTCGAACTGCCGAACTGGCAGTCCGGGGTCCATCATGTTCTTCAACAGGTCCTGACATCATGACAACACGTAAAGGCATTATCCTGGCAGGGGGGTCGGGAACACGGCTTTATCCAGTTACGCAGGCCATTTCCAAGCAACTGCTGCCGATCTACGATAAGCCCATGGTGTATTATCCGCTCTCCACCCTGATGCTCGCTTCCATCCGCGATATTTTGCTGATCTCCACCCCGGAAGACATCCCACGTTTTCAGTCGTTGCTGGGAGATGGCAGCCAATGGGGGCTTAATCTGTCCTATGCCGTGCAGCCCTCGCCGGACGGGCTGGCGCAGGCCTTCATTATAGCCGGTGATTTTATCGGTAAGGATCCTGCCGCCTTGGTATTGGGGGACAATGTTTTTTATGGTCATGATTTCCCCCAATTATTGGGCAGTGCCATGAGTCGGCGCCAAGGCGCCACTATTTTTGCCTATCACGTCCTGGATCCGGAACGTTACGGCGTTGCCGAGTTTGACACCAGCGGCAAGGTTGTTTCACTCGAAGAAAAGCCCACACATCCCAAATCGAGTTATGCGGTCACGGGTCTTTATTTTTATGATAATCACGTGGTGGATATGGCCAAGACCCTCAAACCTTCAGCGCGCGGAGAACTGGAGATCACCGATCTCAACAGTCTCTATTTGGAGCAGGGTCGGTTGCATGTTGAAATCATGGGGCGCGGGTATGCCTGGCTTGACACCGGTACGCACGAATCCCTTCTTGATGCCGGGCAGTTCATCGCGACTCTGGAACGTCGTCAGGGGCTTAAGGTTTCCTGTCCGGAAGAGATTGCCTACCGGAAAAAATGGATTGATGCCGCTCAATTGGAGCAACTGGCGCAGCCGTTGATTAAAAACGGCTATGGTCAATATTTGCTGCGTATGCTTAAACAAACAGCCTTCTCATGAACGTTACTTCGCTTGCCATTGCCGATGTTTTTCTCGTAGAACCCCAGGTATTTTCGGATACACGGGGGTTCTTTTTTGAAAGCTTCAACCAGAAGCAATTTGAAACCACTCTCGGCAGAACAATACAATTCGTGCAGGATAACCATTCCCGTTCCGCTCGGCATGTGCTGCGGGGCATGCATTATCAAATTCAGCAACCGCAGGGCAAATTGGTGCGCGTTGTTCAGGGCTCGGTGTTTGACGTAGCGGTCGATCTGCGCAAAAGCTCACCTAGTTTCGGTTGTTGGGTGGGCGAGATCCTCAGTGCGGAAAATAAAAAACAACTCTGGATACCGGAGGGGCTGGCGCATGGATTCCTGGTTTTGAGCGATTCGGCTGATTTCCTCTATAAGACAACCGACTATTGGGCGCCGGAATATGAGCGCACCCTGCTTTGGAATGATCCCGCCATTGCCATCCAGTGGCCGCTCAGCAGCCCACCTGTGCTCTCCGGCAAAGATCAAGTGGGGGCAATATTGCAAAAGTCGGAGTTGTTTCCATGATTGATATTGTCGCAATCCTCAAGGAGGTGATCGCTCTGGAGAACGCAAGGGCATGTGAGGCAACAGATATCATTGTCTTCTCCTCCTAAGCCAAACATGCAGTTTGCCGGGGAGATGCCCTGTTTGCAGACCTTGCCGGATGGCTCGCTGCTCCTGCGGCTGTATGTTCAACCCCGGGCCGCTGCCAATGCCTGGGCCGGTCTGCAGGGGGAAGCTCTTAAGCTTCGTCTGACGACTCCGCCGGTTGACGGCAAGGCCAATAAGGCGGTGATCGCCTATTTAGCCAAATTTTTTCACCTCCCGAAATCCGCCTTTGTTCTCAAAAGCGGGCAACAAAGCCGAAACAAAATCGTTGTTATTCAAGGCGCTGATGAGCAGCAGGTCCGTACCTTGCTGACAGGCACTCTTGGTATAACCGACTGATTTGATTGAACACTGATAAGGGTGGCCTCTGGGGTTATCGGGATTTTAGTAACCTGCATACAGCTAAAAACTTGAAGTGGCCGCAGATCGACCGGGAAAATTTCCAGAAAGAAAAGCGGGAATGCAGTGTTTAATCCCCGTTGTTTTCTTTGCTCACATGCATCAAGGAGAAAACTCCATGAAAAAGATAGTGCTAGCTAATTGGAAGGTCAATTTTTCGCCGGAACGCGCATTCCAATGGTGCGAATCCTTTGCAACAGCGTATCAGCCACAGAGCAGTGTTGAGGTCGTGCTCGCGGTTCCGGCTTTTTATCTGGAGCGCATCTACGAGGCAACGCGGAATTTCGCTGGGATTTCCCTTGCTTCCCAGGGGGTATCATCGTACCCGCAAGGCAGCTATACGGGTTCGCTGCCGGCGGCGTGGCTGCGGGGACGGGTCCGGTACACCTTGATCGGTCACCGGGAGAGAAGGCATTATTTCCATGAATCCGTTCAGGATGTGGCTCGACAAGCCTATGAATCTCTGGCGGAAGAATTACAGCCCATTGTCTGTGTTGATCAGGGGCTGCTGGTGCAGCAGGCGGCTGCCATGGCGGTCGAGGAACTGAGTAAATTGATCTGGGCCTATACCCCGGAAACTCCGGCTTCTTTGGAAATGGCCAGAGGATTGGAGGATATCAGCGCCACGGCCGCCCTGTTTGCGCAGAGAACAAATAACCGTCCGATTCTGTACGGAGGCGGCGTGACCGTGGCCAACGGTAGAGAGATTTGTCTTCTCCCCGGGATTGCCGGGATTATGTTGGGCCAAGGATGTCTGGATGCCAAGGCCTTTGCCGGATTGATTAAGCAGCTGTGAGGGAACTGCGGTAGAAGCCTCAGCTTACCTCTGGTTCGCATGCGGCGCATGAGAACCAGAGAAATGGGAAATTTCAACAAAAGGATATGAGATTGCTTCGCTGCGCTCGCAACGACAGTGGCTTCGTTTTTCCGTATTCCCCTTTTTCTGTCATTGCGAGGCCGGAGGCCGTGGCAATTTCCCCCTCAACGAGAAGCAGGGGGGGCGAAGGCGGCCACTACATTGCCAACAAACGACGGATTCGTTCTTCCATCGGTGGATGTGTTGAAAAGAGTCCGGCTATGGAACCGCCCTTGAGCGGGTTGACGATGTACATCTGCGCTGAGGCCGGGTTGACCTCCATCGGTCGCTGTGCATTGTAATGGGCCAGTTTGTTGAGGGCTCCGGCTAATGCTTTCGGATGGCCGCAAATTTCCGCCCCGGTGGCGTCGGCGCTATACTCGCGGCTGCGGGAAATAGCCAACTGAATCAAGGAAGCGGCCAAAGGCGCAACAATCAGGGAAACCAGCATAACCAAGGGATTGCTGCCGCCCTCTTCATCGCTACGTCCCCCTCCGAAGATCATGGACCATTGAGCCATGGTCGCCAGATAGGAAATCGCCCCTGCCATGACGGCTGCAATCGAACTGATAAGAATATCATGGTTTTTGATATGCGCCAGTTCGTGGGCGACCACTCCTTCCAGCTCCGAGCGGTCAAGGACCTGAAGGATGCCCGTGGTGACCGCGACAGCGGCATGCTCCGGGTTACGTCCGGTGGCAAACGCATTAGGCGTCGGATTATCAACCACGTACACTCTGGGCTTGGGTATCCCGGCCCGTGCCGCAAGTGAAGCCACTAAGCGGTGCAGGTCGGGCGCTTCCGCCACCCCCACTTCCCGTGCCTTGTTCATAGCCAAGGCCATGGTATCGGAATTCCAGTAGGCAAAAAAATTGAGGCCGACAGCAAGAAGCAAGGCAAGGGTCATGCCTTGTTGACCGCCCATCGCCTGTCCGGCAATCATGAACAGGGCGGTGAGTGCCGCCATGAGCATGAAGGTTTTTATGGTGTTCATTGAAGCGTTCCTCTCGGTTGTGTGCTTGGGTTTTCCGGGGGAGTAATCATCCTCGGAAATAGGTCAGTCAAACGATAAAATCGTTCACGTCCGACGTCAAGCAGGAGAGGCGCAAAAGAAAGCGCCTCAATTCACATTTCAGCCTTGGGAGAAACCATTTGTCGGTACAAGGTTATGCTGTCATCTCCAGCATCGCTTGAATAAGGTTGTCGGCACCATCGGCAATCTGGTCGACCCTTGAATCAAGCATGTAACACGGCGTAGAAACGACCTTATTTTTACGGTCTATGACAATCTCGCCATGCAGGGTCGGCGTATGTTGTGCTCCCATGGCTGCCAGATTGGCGGCGGTGGCGCTGTCCTGGCCGATGGTCAGGGTGACGTCGCCCAGTACTTTGGCGAGAATGACCGGGGCAATGCAGAGGGCGCCGATGGGTTTTCCGGCGGCATGCATGGCCTGCACCGCTTTGGCGACCTCGCTGTTCACCGTGCATGCTGCGCCGTCAAAGGCGTAGCTGCTCAGATTTTTTGCCGCCCCGAATCCACCGGGGATGACCAGCCCGTCAACGCTGTCGGCCGAGAAGGTGGAGAGCGGTGCAATTTTACCGCGGGCGATCCGTGCGGATTCAATAAGCACATTGCGCTCTTCATTCATCTCCTGACCGGTGATATGGTTGAGGACATGATGCTGTTTGATATCGGGCGCATAGCATTGAAAATCCGCGCCATTTTTATGAATCGCCCAGAGAGTGAGGGTAGCCTCGTGAATTTCTGCGCCGTCCTGGTGGCCGCAGCCGGAAAGGATGACGGCAAAGTTTTTCTTTTGCATAAGAATCTCCATTGCAGCAGGTTAATTAATCCAGAGAATAAATCGCCGGAAGATTGCGGTATTTTTCGGCACAGTCCAGGCCGTAGCCCACAAGAAAGCCCTTGTTGAGCGAAAACCCGATATAATCGACATCGACCGAAACGTGCCGGCGCTCCTTTTTATCGATGAGCGAACAGATTTTGACCGTGTTTGCCGGGCTTTGCCTGAAATGCTCCTCAAGCCAGGCCATGGTGGTGCCGGTATCAACAATATCCTCGACCAGCAGGACCTCCTTACCGTTCAAATCAATGCTCGGTTCCTTGAGCAGTTGCACGGTCCCGGAGGATTGGGTCGAGGTGCCGTAGCTGGTCACCCGGATAAAATCGATTTCAATGTCCAGCTCAATGGCCCGGCAGAGATCGGCCATAAAAATAAAGGCCCCGTTCAGCACCCCCAGGAGCACCAATTGCTTGCCCTGGTAATCCCGGGTAATCTGCCGACCCAGTTCCTCGACTCGTCCCTGCAGTTGCAGACTGCTGATGATTTCTTTACGTGATGTTTTCAAGAGCGTGTCCCCGGTAGGTGAAAACGGTTGTAAACCGTCTATTTTTCATTCTGCCATTTTTGCAGGGTGGCGGCGGCTTCCTCTCTCTCGTTGAACGTCTGCTTCTGGCTTAAGGCCCGCTCAACCTCTGTGATCGCTTCCTGCTTTTTCCCTTCGCCATACAGGGCCAAGGCCAGATGATAGCGCAGAATCGGCATGTCTTCCTGTTTTTGCACGGCTTGGTTGAATTCATTGCGGGCCAGACTGTACGAGCCGCGTTTGTAATGCACCCAACCCAGGGTGTCGATAATGTGAACATCGTCGGGCAACTGTTGTTTGGCCGTCATGGCCAGGCGTAAGGCTTCACCCAGATCAGGGTCTTTGCTCTCGGCAAGCATCCAGGCGAGATTGTTGGCTGCCGGCGCGAAATCCGGTTTAATCGTCAGGATTTTTTCATAGGCTTCTTTGGCCAGGTTGCTTTTTCCTGTCTGCTCATAGATACTTCCTAATCCCATATACGCGCCAACCGCCTTCGGTTGTTTTTCCAGAAGTTCCTTGTATTCGGTTATAGCCTGATCCGTTTTCCCCTGTTTGGTAAGGATGAGCGCACTCATGGCATAGGACTGGGGATTTTCCGGGGCAAGCTCCTGGGCTTTTTTATAGATATCCAGGGCTTTTTCAGGCTGATTGGCACTGAGGAAGAGGTTGGCCAGCAGTATCTGCAGTTCGCCGCTTTTCGGGGCTTTGGCGATTTGATCCTGGGTGAGCTTGATCAATGCCTCTTTTTGCTCACCATTCTTTTGCGCAATTTGCAGCAGGAAGCTAAAGGCTTTGGCATTGCCGGGCTGCAGGGTGAGCAGTTTTTCAAAGGTTTGCTGCGCCTTGTCGGGTTGCTTCAAGGCCATATAGGACAGACCAAGACTGCCGAGAACCTCGATGTTTTCGGGAACCTTGGCATGGAGTTCGGTGAACATTTTTTCAGCGGTTGCAAAGTCCTTGGAGAACAGGACCCCTTTGGCCAGGGTGAGTGCGGCCTGGAAATCTCGTGGATTGATTTTGAGTGCCGTGGCCGCTTCTTTTTTGGTGGTCTCAAAATCGCCTTCTTGCAGCGAGAGGAGCGCAAGCATGGAATGCGCTTTGTCAAATCCCGGGTTCAATTTGATGGCTTCCAGCAGGGCCTCTTTGGCAAGATTCTGGTCCTTGAGATTACTATGTGCCAGAGCCTTAACAAAGTAGGCTTCAGCCCATCTGGGATAATCGCGGATCAGGGCGCTCGCAGCATCCAGGGCTTCCTGATTTTTGCCATCTTTCAAGGCAAATTTGGCCTTAACCAGTTTGGCGGTGGCATTTTTCTGGTTTTCTTTAAGAACCTTTTCCAGCGTGGCCTTGGCCTGATCGAATTTGCCGTGGTCAAAGTAAAAATTAGCGAGGTCGGCTTCCACTGTTTCAGGTTTTTCAGCGGTTTCGATGGCCTCTTTAAAAAGTTGTTCCGCCTGGTCGTATTTTCCTTTTTTCGAATAGAATTCAGCAACCGATATTTTCAGTCTGCTGTTTTTGGGGTCAACCTTGAGCGCTTGCTTCAGGTGCTGTTCGGCAGCCTCCTGATCATTCTGCCTCAGGTCAAGTGAGGCCATCTGCAGGAAAGGCTGAGGCGAATCTGGAAGCGCGGCAGCCATTTTTTCAAGGGTGTCCTTGGCTTTTCCCAGTTCTTTGTGCTCTACATAAAAGGCGGTCAATGTGGCATAGTTGGAGATTTTCTTCCTGTCCAGTTCAATCGCTTTTATAAAGGCGGCCTCTGCCTCCGGCAGCTGCTTTTTCATGGCGAGAGCGCGGCCTTTAATAGCGTAGAAACGGTCTTCGTCAGGCGATGCCGTAATGGCTTTGTCAATGGTTGCGATGGCCGCATCCAACTTCCCGTCGACCAGTTCCAGATTGGCCAGCAAGGCGAGGGCATCCTTGTTATCGGGAGCCTGTTTAAGAACCTCGTCAATGTTTTTTTGAGCCTCATCCTTTTTCTTGGAGAGCAGATAGAACTCGGCGATTTTAATCTTGGCATCCAGATTTTTCGGGTCAAGGCTCGATACCCGCTGAAGTTCCTCAAAGGCCTGGCGGACTTCTCCGGTTTTGAGATACAGCAATCCCAATTGGTACCGGGCTTCGGCGTATTTCGGATCGATCTGGATGGCGTTGCGCAATTCGATGATGGCTGCACTGGGATTTTTCTCTTCCAGGTAGATCTTGGCCTTTTTGTAGTGGCTGACCTTTTTCTTCTCAGGATCCGCGGAACAGCTGGCAAGCATGAGCGTTATAAGTAAAAGTGTACAGCTTCGAATCAAGGCGGATTTGAAAAACATTTGCATTGCAAGTCCTCTAGGAGTACGGAAAATAAAAAGAGCCCAATATCAACTAATAATATAACCGAGACAATAGTCTTCTTTCTAGAAAAAGTTCGTTTTTTTTCTGTATTGTGATAAACTTTAACATAATGTAATAAAAGTAATAAAAAGTTTCTTTACAAATACGAGCGGTTATTGAGGGGGGATATATGGGCAACGAAATGAACAAGCTGAAAACATTCATGATATTGTTGGTAGTTTTGCTTGCCGGCATGGTGCAGGGATCGATCGCTGCCCAGTCGTCGGCTGATGCTGTAGCCGATGAAAAAATGAAGGAACAGTTGCGCAGTGAGATTGTCGCTAAGAATGTCTTTCCTGGGGAAGAGAAGGAATATATTGTCGGCTACGGAGATATCTTGGCTGTAAATATTTATGGTGAAGGCGATATGACGGTCACTGCTTCCACGGGGCATCCCGGAGCTACAGGTGAACAACAGGTTGGTCGCGAAGCACCAAGGACTGCCGGCGGTGGAGTCGCTGTCCGAATGGATGGAAGGATTTCCCTGTTGCATGTGGGCGATGTCAACGTGGTGGGGATGACCTTGAGGCAAATAGCTGATTATTTAAAAAAATTGTATGCAACTATTTATTCGGATCCTAATGTCGCCGCTGTGCTGATTCAAAGTAATAGTCGTCGTTATACGGTCATGGGGGAGATTAGGACTCCTGGAGTTTTTTCTCTGGATTATCCGATCACCATCGTTCAGACAATCGCTCGTAGCGGGGGGTTCAGCGAATGGGCAAACCATGATATCACAGTCGTTAGGGCAGGTGACGGCGTTAAAACATCTGCGGGCGATGGCGGGAAAAACACTCTGGATTTCGATTATGATGAACTCGTCAAGGGTAAAAAATTAGACAAAAATATTTATATAAAATCCGGGGATATCATCATTGTTCATTGATGGTAGATATATGGGACATCTGAAGCACATCGGCGTTACCTTGTTGGTCTTGGCCAGTATTTTCGCGGGAGGTGATGTCTTGGCTCGTCAGAACATCAGTATCGGCGAGGTATCGGTTGGATTTGATTATGAAGACCGGACCTATAGTGAATCCGATGTTACGACAATCCCACAGGCATCTACATCTGCGGATCGGGAAAATGTATATGTAACTCCAAGAGTACGGTTTTCTTCTCGGGGGGCAACTGATCTTCTTGAGTTTACCTATGCCCCAACCTTTTCTTATGATTTAATGGATAGTAGTAGCATTATTGGCCAGGACTCGAATCTGCTTGCCGAGAAAAATATCAACCGGGATTGGCTGGTCCGTGCAACCAACACCTATTTTTATGGCGAAGATTCCGTAACCGACAGTGAACTGCGCGGAGCCGCAATCATTTCCGGGGAACCCCAGGAAAGCGAATCTGGGGTCGGGGCGGGACCGCCGGAGGAAGTTGGATCGAGGTTGTCGGAGAATTTCGGCCGTCGGAAGTACTGGCGAAATGATTTTACTGTACGTACCGATTACACGTATGCCCAAGGTTCGGTTGTAGGGGTTGGCTATAATTTTGGCATGTTGCGCAATATCAACGGCGGCGATACAGCTGGGTATACCGATTATGACCGCCATGAGGGAATAGGCCGTTTTTCTTACCGTTTCAACACGCAATGGCAAGCGGAGACTGAGGTTAGCTATGTCAAGGGCGTTAATGATCAATCGTCTGCCGGGACGTTGGAACAAAACAACAATGATCTTGAGGAATATCATGGTCGCCTGAGGATGAATTATACTTGGCGGCCTCATGATATTTTTTTTGGACAATACTCTTACGCTGAAACCGTATACGAGGATATCCTCCAGGAAAATTCCGTGATTCATACGGCAACAATGGGATGGAACCATGACTTCAGCCGCCGGTTGCGAATGACCCTGTCAGGAGGGCCTACCCTGGTCACCTATGAGGACAGTCCCAGTGATACCGGATTTAATGCTTTTGCCGGCTTGGTCTATGATTTTCAGCATTCCTCATTGACTGCTAACACATCCTACAATTATGAGTATGAGAATTTTGACGGTCGTGAATCAGGGCTAAGTAAAAATTGGCGTTCGGAATTGGGGTATTCGCATCAATTCACGCCGCGGCTGCAAACAAGGTTCTCCATTGGTTATGAAAAGAGTGATCGTGAGCAACCCTTTGGAACCACGTTGCCCGAAGATACCGATCAATTGAAATATACCGAAGAAACCTCTACTGCCGGTCTGCTCGTAAGTTATAGATTCCTTCGTTGGTATACACTCTCAGCATCCTATCGTTATGCTGAATATCAGTCGCAATATGAACGGGATTATAATGATCACAGGGTGTTGTTGACGCTGAGTGCATCAAAAGAGCTTTTTCGCTGGTAATGATCAGTAGGTTGGTTTTTGGTAGTCTTACGAAAAACGTGGATTCGTTTTATACCCTCATACCCACGCAGGCGGGAATCCACTGTTTTGATTTGCGAATTCCTCAACTTCTAGATTGATAAACCTCCATGTGTGGAATCGCCGGTTATTTTAATCTGCAAGCCCAGCCCGAGGCTTCTCTGCGTCTTCTAGAGCAGATGATTTGGCCCTTGCGGCACCGCGGCCCGGATGGTTTCGGCTTTTTCCAGGACGAGCGGATCGGTCTTGCCCATGCTCGATTGAGCATTATTGATCTGGAGGGTGGCTGGCAACCGATTTGCAACGAAGATAAAACGCTCTGGGTTATTTTTAACGGCGAGATCTTTAATTACATTGAACTGCGCGAGCAGCTCATACACCGAGGGCATCGGTTCACCACCAGTTCCGATACCGAAGTGCTGGTGCACTTGTACGAGGAAAAAGGTGCGGATTTTGTCGATGACCTGAACGGTCAATTTGCCATTGCCCTGTACGACACGCGGAAGCAATCACTGCTCCTTGCCCGTGATCGCATGGGTATACGCCCGCTCTTTTATACCCTGCACCGGGGGAGATGCTATTTCGGTTCGGAAATAAAATCGATTTTTGCGGCAGATTCCACTGTCCCCCGAGAGCTCAACCCTCAGGTTCTTGAAGATATCTTTACCTTTTGGAGCCCCGTTGGTGCGGATACCGCCTTTTCGGGAGTTCTGCAGGTCAAGCCGGGACATACAATGGTGATTGACCGGCAGGGCGTTGGGGAGCAGCACCCGTACTGGGACATCGATTATCACACTGCACCCTCCCGTGCCTCAGAAGACGAACTTGCGGAAGAACTGCGTGAATTACTCATCGATGCAGTCCGCCTGCAGTTGCGAGCTGATGTCCCGGTTGGCGCCTATCTCAGCGGAGGACTGGATTCCTCCACCATCACCTCGCTTATCCGGCATTACACCACCAATCCACTCAAAACCTTTTCGGTGGTCTTTGACGACGTGGTCTATGACGAGCGCCATCAACAGGCCAAGGTCATAGAGTACCTCAAAACCGATCATGACCAGGTGGTCTGCAGCTATGCCACCATTGCCGAAGCTTTTCCTGCGGTGATTTATCACACCGAGTCCCCTATTCTTCGGACCGCGCCGACACCTTTGTATCTGCTCTCCGCCCTGGTTCGGCGGCATAAGTATAAAGTAGTGCTGACAGGTGAAGGTGCGGATGAAATTCTGGGCGGCTATGACCTGTTCAAGGAGGCTAAGGTGCGGGCTTTTATTTCATCGCGGCCAGATTCCGCCTGCAGGTCGATGCTGCTGAAGCGCCTTTACCCTTACCTCGCTCTTTCGCCAACCCGCTCAGCCAGTTATGCAAGGCAATTCTTCTCCACTGATACCAACCCGGAGCAGGAACTGTTTTACGGACATCAGCCTCGGTGGAAAAACGGCCAATTCCTCACCCGTTTTTTGTCCGATGATTTTAAATCACCGGGGTACTCGTCCATGACTAAGGTCACCGATTCCTTGGCTGAACAGCTTGCCGGCACCTGTTTCTTTACCCGGGCTCAATATGTGGAATCAAAACTGCTGCTTGCCAATTATCTGCTCTCTTCTCAAGGCGACCGCATGGCCATGGCGCATTCTGTAGAAGGCCGCTACCCTTTCCTTGATCACCGGGTTGTCGAGTTTGCCGCAAAATTGCCTGTTCATTTAAAAATGAAGGGGTTGAACGAAAAGTACTTATTGAAAAAAGCAATGCGTGGCCTCTTGCCTCCTGAGATTGTCAACCGTAAAAAACAGCCGTACATGGCGCCGGATATTCTCAGCTTTTTCGGGGGGGAAACACCACAATATGTCGAACACCTCCTTGCCCCCGATAGTCTACAAAAATTCGGGATGTTTGATCCCAAAATGGTCACAAATCTGGTGGATAAATGCCGGCGTAAGGCGAGGCAGGGGTTTCGGGAAAACATGGCTTTGGTCGGTATCCTGTCGACCCAAAGTCTTTACCAGCAATTGATCGAAAACTGGCGGGTTGAGCTTCCGGAAACCCTGCCGAATACTCGGAGAATCATTCGATAATGAGGGCCACAATGCAAGCCAATAAAGAAAAAATCCGCGCATTTATTTTCAGTAATTTTCTCTTCGATGCCGAGGAAAGTGCGCTTAGTAACGATACTTCGTTTCTGGAACAGGGAATCATTGATTCCACCGGTGTGCTTGAACTGGTTGAATGGCTCGAAGAAACCTTTGCCATAAAGGTCGAAGACGAGGAATTGATTCCCGTGAATCTGGATTCCGTCGATCAGTTGGCGCAGTTTATTGTTAGAAAAACCGCCTGATTCCTTTCGTGCCGACTATGCTCCTCACGGATTATCTCCTCTCTGCCACTGAACAGCAGCCAGACAAGCAGGCTCTGTTGTATGGTTCCAGGAGTTTTACCTATCTCGACCTGTTCACTGTCGCGCACGGGGTGGCGTCCTGGCTGAACGAATTCCATTTTGAGCCGGGTTTCAGGGGCGCTCTTCTCAGCGATGATGCTTTTGAATATATTACTGCATATTTTGGCATTCTTCTGGCTGGCGGTGTGGTTGTGGGTCTCAATACCCAGACCTCGGACGCCGGGCTTGCCTATGTGCTTAATGACTGCGGGGCTTCAGTGCTCTTTGCAGCAGCTAAGTTCAATCGCTACCTGAAGAACGCACTGCCCCGGGTCCCTTCGCTCAAGGCCCTGGTTACCTCCGTACAGCAGCAGGAGCAAACCGTACCCGCGACCTGTATGGTACAGGATTTTGCCACGCTCGGCACCTATCCCCACCAAGGGTCGAATTCATTACCGTTTCGCTCTTCCTCCGATTTTGCTCAGATTATTTATACTTCAGGGACCACCGGCAAACCCAAGGGCGCTGTCCTTCGCCACGCGAACTTGATGGCAAACACCACTTCCATTGTCTCCTATCTTGACCTGCACTCCAGCGATCGGGTTATGGCTGTGCTGCCCTTTTTTTACTCCTACGGCAATTCAGTGTTGCTGACTCACCTGGCAGTCGGCGCTTCTTTAGTTGTCAATCAGAGCTTTCTCTATCCCAACGTCATCCTCCAGCAAATGGCTGATTACGAGGTAACCGGATTTTCAGGTGTTCCTTCGACTTTTGCAATTCTCCTTAACCGATCAGCCATAGCCTCTTATTCTTTCCCCCACCTGCGCTATCTCACCCAGGCGGGTGCTGCCATGTCACCTGATCTTGCGCGGCGGCTTAAACAGGTTTTCCCGACTGCAAAGATCTACATCATGTACGGTCAGACCGAAGCCTGCGCCCGGCTTGCCTATCTCGATCCGGATGAAATTGAACGAAAGCCCGGTTCGATAGGAAAAGGTATTCCTGGTGTTGAATTAACATTGCGTGATACAATGGGAAAAATGGTGAGTGTAGGAGAGACCGGTGAAATCGTAGCCCGAGGCGAGAATATCATGGCCGGCTACTGGAATCGTCCTGAAGAAACGGGTGAGGTTTTGCGCCCGGAAGGATTATGGACCGGTGACTTGGCCCGATCCGATGAAGAAGGATTCCTCTACATAGTCAGCCGTAAAAGCGATCTGATCAAGTCGGGCTCACACCGAATTGGTCCTAAGGAAATAGAAGATGTGCTCGCCGAACATCCTGCTGTGCATGAGGCGGCTGTGATCGGCATACCGGACGAGATCCTTGACGAGCGCATCCGCGCCTGCGTCGTGCTCCGGCCAGAGTCATGCTGCACTGAAAAGGAACTGCAGATGCATTGCAAAAAACTCCTGCCGCAGTACAAGGTTCCCCACGAGGTGGTCTTTATGAGTGATTTGCCGAAAACGACCACCGGTAAGATTAAAAAGAATGAATTGCGCCCAACGGAGATTGCCAGATGAAACTCTGTACCAGATGCATCCTGCCCGAGACCTTCCCCGGCATTTCCTTCGACGAGCACGGTGTCTGCAATCACTGCCGCAATTATCGTGGCCACGAAGCCACCGAGGCGCAAAAACAGAAATATGAACAGAAATTTCGCGACCTCCTTGCCAAGGAAAGAAAGGCCTCCTCTTATGATGTTCTGGTAGCGTACAGTGGCGGCAAGGACTCTACCTATACCCTGGATGTGTTGGTCAACCGCTACCAGCTCAGAGTATTGGCGCTGACCTTTGACAACGGGTTCATCTCTCCCCGGGCCGAGGTAAATATCCGTGCGGTTTGCGGCAGCCTTGGCACCGACCTGTTGGTGGTGCGCCCGAATCCGAAGATGCTGCACTCCATTTTTAGGACTTCCGCGGAAAAGGAACTCTATTCGATGAAAACCCTGGAGCGAGCGTCCACTATCTGCACCTCCTGCATTGGTCTTATTAAAAACCTGATTCTGCGCACAGCTATCGAAAAAGAAATTCCTTTCGTCGGTTTCGGCTGGTCGCCAGGGCAGGCCCCTGTCCAGGCCTCGGTGATGAAAACAAATCCTGCCCTCATGCAGCAAGCCCTCCAGGCGATCTACAAGCCGTTGCACCAGATCGCCGGTGATGCAATCAATCCCTATTTTTTAGGCGAAAGTCATCTGACCAAAACGGAGAGTTTTCCCTTCAATGTTCATCCGCTGGCCTTCCTACCTTATAATGAAGAAACGATAATCAAACGGATTAAAACCCTAGGCTGGGTCAAGCCGGATGACACTGATCCGAATTCCTCGAATTGCCTGCTCAATGCGTATGCCAACCATATCCATCGCCAGCGCTATAATTTTCACCCCTATGCTTGGGAAATCGCCAACATGGTTCGGGAAGGTGTCATGAGCCGTGAAGAGGGCTTGGGTAAAATTGAGCCGCCGGAAGTCGAGAACATGGTGGAACATTCCAGGAAGATATTGCAGGCTGATGCATGAATTATTTGTCTTTCACTTCTTGTATGCTCCTAACGGAATAGGCAGGCCACATGGGAAAGGCTCATGTAAAGCTTTGTTGATCCGTTTAGTCAACTTCCTAATGAGTTGATTGTATGAACCAGGAAATACAAAACTACTTAACCATCGATGTGGAAGACTATTTCCAGGTTGCTGCTTTTGAAAAGGTTATTAATCCATTGCATTGGAATGATTATCCATCACGGGTGGAGCGGAATACCCGGAGAATTCTAGAGTTATTTGAAAAATATGGAGTGAAGGCGACCTTTTTTATTGTCGGTTGGACAGCAGAACAATTTCCAAATATTGTGAAAGAGATTGCAAGCCAAGGGCACGAAATCGGCTGCCATAGCTACCGACATCAAAAAATCTACAATTTAACTCCTAAAGAGTTCCGGCAGGACACGAAAATAGCCAAGGATATTCTGGAGAACCTGACCGGCCAACCGATAACCGGATATCGGGCTCCCACCTATTCCATCACTAAGAAATCGCTTTGGGCTCTGGATATTCTGCAGGAACTCGGATTCAAATGGGATTCCTCCATCTTTCCCATTTTTCACGATAATTATGGAATCCCCGATTCTCCGCGTTTTGAATACAAACTGCCCGAACACGATCTCATGGAATACCCTATTTCCACAGCCTTGTTTTTTGGTCGGAAGGTCCCGGTCGCCGGTGGCGGTTATTTCCGTATCTTCCCCTATTGGTTTACAAAGATGGCGTTGCGGAAGATTAACGAACAGGAGAAGCAAGCTTTTGTCTTTTACCTGCACCCATGGGAAGTGGACCCGGCTCAGCCCCGCATCGAAAATGGAGGTTGGAAATCCCGTTTCCGCCACTACCAAAATTTGGACAAGACCGAAAAACGTCTCAATCGCTTATTGCATGACTTCAGTTTTGGTTCAATTGGGGGCAATCATGAACCACAAAGCCCAATGTATCCATGAGCCACCAAGCAGTTAGTATTCATCTCGCCAAACAGGCCGACCAGCATCGGTGGAATACCTATGTTCGAAGCCATCCAGATGGCTCACCCTATCATCTTTTTGCCTGGAAACAGGCCGTGGAGCAGGCTTATGGTCATAGGTCGTACTATTTTTATGCGGAGTCAGGTGGTCGTCTGACCGGTATTCTGCCGCTTTTCCATCTTTATTTCCCAGGGATTTTAAATGAACTGACAGCCCTGCCGTATTGCGATGTCGGTAATTGCCTTTGCGATAGCGATGCTGTTCAGGACGCGCTTCTGGCAGAAGCCCTGAAATTGCAGAAAACATTGCGCAGTAGAAAATTGAACCTGCGGGGACCATTAAGAGAAACTGAGCTGAAAAATAAAAAGTTTTACGCTGAAGCAACCCGCAAGGTAAGAATGCTGCTGGAATTGCCGACAAGCTCCGAGGAGCTTTTTTTAAGCTTTAAATCCAAGCTGCGCAGTCAAATCCGCAAGGCAGAGAAAAACGGAATTGCCTATCGCTGGGTCGGTTTAGAGGAAATGGATAGCATCTACTCAGTTTTTTCCAAAAACATGCATGAGCTGGGCTCGCCGGTTCATGCAAAAAGATGGTTACGAAGCGTTTTGGAAAATTATAAAAATAATGCTCGGGTTGGGCTGGCTACATTCGAAGGCAAGGCTGTCGGCATGGCGGTTATTCTGTTAAACGGTTCTCGGGCGTCAATCCCTTGGGCATCCACTTTGCGCGATTTTAACCATCTCTCTCCCAACATGCTCCTTTATTGGAATGTCCTTCAATACAGCGCGGATAATGGGTGCAAATTATTTGACTTCGGTCGATCGACCGAAGGAGCGGGAACATACAATTTCAAGAAGCAGTGGGGCACACAACCTGTGCCCCTACAATGGTATACAGCTTTTTCTTCGAGGGGTAGGGGAAAGGTGCAAGAACGGCCTCGGCAATTCGATATAAAAAATTTCATAGCCGATATCTGGAAGAAACTTCCACTCCCATTCGCTAATTTTATGGGGCCGCGTTTGAGAAAATATATTAGCCTTTGAGATAATGATGCGAATCGGAAGAACGCTGCCACCAGCTGCAGCGCCCATACCATTAATAACAATTTTGAAAGCAATCCCTGCTTGCTTTGAGAGACAGGATCGGAATGACGGAGTATTTGAAGAGGAGATTAACACGTATTTCGACACGAAATACTGTTTTCTCCTTTCATCAGGCAAAGCCGCCCTGACGCTGATCTTGAGAGCCTTGAAAGAGCTTTCCCCGGATCGTGATGAAGTTGTTATACCGGCGTTCACCTGTTTTTCGGTTCCCGCCTCGATTAAAAAAGCAGGACTGCGGATAACACTATGCGACCTAACCCCAGAGTCCCTGGACATGGACCAGAATCAACTTAGGGAGATCATGGCAGCTGACAAGAACAAGCGGAGGGTACTCTGTGTTCTTGCCACTCATCTTTTTGGTTGTTCCGCTGATATGGAGGGAATTCGCGACGCGGTCGGGCCGGATACCCCCATTGTTGAAGATGCTGCACAAGCCATGGGTGAGAGCTTCAATGGCAGGAAACTTGGAGCAACCGGCGATGTAGGTTTTTTCAGCCTGGGACGCGGAAAAGCGCTCTCCACCATGGAGGGTGGTATAATCATCACTTCTCGAGACGATTTAGGGGGAAAGCTCGATTCTTTGGTTGGCAAGCTGCCGGGATACAGCTCGGTTGCCGCCTTCAAGCTCGCGTTAAAGGCACTTGTTACCAATTTTCTGCAAAAGCCATCGCTGTTTTGGTTACCCAAGGTAGTGCCGTTTCTTCGTCTTGGTGAAACGGTATATGAGGTTGACTTCTTTGTCTGGAAAATATCTTTATTGCAGCGACGGTTGGCAAGGAATTGGAATGCAAGATTGCAGGATCACAGAAAAGCACGGAGTGAAAACTGCAACTATTGGCTCAAGCGCTTGCCAGATGGTATTGTCAGCCCATGTAAAAGTTGCATGGCTGGCAGCATGATCAGGCTACCTCTCCTTGCCCGTTCTTCTGGAGAGCGAGATCGTCTCGTTACCATCAGTGAACAGTCTGGTCTAGGAATCATGCCAGCATACCCTTCTCCGGTGAATGAGATTACTGCAATTACGGATGGTTTTGAAGGACGAGGCTATAAAAATTCAAAAGAAGTCTGTAGGAATCTGCTGACACTTCCTGTCCACCAACTGGTCCTAGGTAAAGACAACGAGCGAATAGCCAAGTTGCTTGATGCAGGGGTTAACTTTGTTGACTTAACAAATCTTGATTAATGTCATTGGCCGAGAGGGAAACACGGTGAAATATTTTATGATAGCGTGTATATGTGCTAATTTTTTATTAAATAGTTATTTAATTGTAGAGGTAAACGCGGAAGAAAAAATGATCAAAGATATAAAATCGATAACTGCCGCACAATGGAAGAGCCTTGCTGGGAAAAAGATATATTTCGGTCATCAGTCAGTGGGATACAATATGATCGATGGAATTCGTGCAGTTATGGCTGTGCATCCGGAAATCCAGCTCAATATTATCGAATCCAGGGATTTAGCAGCAATTAACGAGGGAGTGTTTTCCCATTCGAAAGTTGGTAAAAACAAAGATGCAGCTTCAAAAACGGATGAATTTGTTGGAATAATCGAGGCTGCAAACGGCAAAATAGATATTGCATTCCTGAAATATTGTTATGTTGATGCCGATGCCACGGTCGATGTTCCAGAGGTATTTGCCTATTACAAAGAACGACTCAACTATTTACAAAAAAAATATCCAAATACCAATCTGGTTCATATCACCATGCCGCTTACTACTGTACAGACAGGTCTCAAACCCTTGGTCAAGAAAATACTCGGCAAACCCATTCGCGATGTGGAAGCGAATGTTAAAAGAAATGAGTTTAATAGGTTGCTCAACTCCGAATACAAGGGAAAGGCTTCAGTTTTCGATATTGCTGCTGTGGAAGCCTCTCGGCCTGATGGTAAGATGGTCACTTTCGAAAAAGACGGCGTAGCGTATCTTGCTCTGTACCAAGGTTACTCAAATGACGGTGGTCATTTGAACGATCAAGGCCAAAAAATTGTGGCGGAGCAATTGCTCGTTTTCCTGGCCGGACTCAACGGGCTCAACTGAGGGTGGTCGCACCTTGAAAAGTCTGCTTTATTGGATGCTTGCTTGTATATTGCTGTTTGGCATAAGCTATCTAGACACTTTCAATTGGATGCTCGGCAGGTATCTCAGTCCTGACTCTTACTATTCCCACGGTTTTCTTGTGCCGTTTGTCTCCGGGTATCTGGTATGGTTGCGTTGGAACGAATTTAACCAACCGGAAATTCGTACTTCTTGGTTTGGATTTATACTGGTTGTTTTTGCCGCAATTATCCACCTGTTCGGCACTGTGATATATGTTTTTTTTGTATCGGGTTTTTCCTTTTGGCTGATTCTTGTCAGCAGTTGTCTGTTTCTGTACGGCTGGGAAAGAACTAAGTTAATCTGGTTTCCTCTTGTATTTCTATTGTTTATGTTGCCAGCACCTTTGGCCATTATTGACATTATCGCTTTTCCCTTGAAAGTTTTTGTTGCTCATTACGGAGTAAAAATAGTCGAACTGGTCGGTGTTCCGGTTTACCGTGAAGGCTTCAATATTGTTATTCCTCAAGGGGTTCTGTTGGTGGGTAACCCCTGCAGCGGGTTACGGTCTCTGGTAGCCTTTCTCGCTATTGGCTCGTTGTGTGCCTATCTGAGCAACCTGCCGACACACCGTAAATGGATTTTATTCCTGCTGGCAGTACCCATTGCCTTGTTTTCCAACTTGATCAGAGTGCCTGCTTTAATACTTTGGTCGTATAAATACGGAGTTGAAGCGGCTGCGCCTGACACTCTTGTTCACACCGGTTCGGGTTTTTTTGTGTTCTTGCTCGGAGGTATACTGCTCTATTCCGCCATGTACTGTATGGAGGGAACCCGTGAAGAGTAATTGCGCATTGCTCACGATTGTTATGGCGTTGCTTGCTGTGTTTGTTCATTTGACGAATTTTGACAGGGTCGGTACTGTCAAGCAGGGAGAAGCTACGGTCAAGCAGATTCCACTGCATATTTCGGACTGGTCGGGCACTGATCACCCTTTAGATGAGCAAGTGTTTGATATTTTGGAAACTAAGGCCATACTGCATAGAAGTTACACGAACAGTCAAGGTCGAAAGATTTTTTTGTCTTTAGTTTATTACGAGGAAACGAAAGTAGATTTCCATGCTCCTGAAGGGTGTCTGGGAGGGCGGGGAATTATAACGACAAAATCACCAGCAACAGTAACCGTTGTGTCAAGTACCACTACAACCGCACCGCTGACAGTAAACCAACTTGTCCAGAAAAATGAAAGAGATACCACCCTAGTATATTATTTTTACAAGACAGGTAACTTTATCGGACGAAATTATATCTGGTTACGCCTAAACCTTATATTCAACAAGTTTAAAAATACCAGAAAATCCGGCTCGCTTATCCGGGTTTCTACGCTTCTGACCGAGAGTGATGACGGTGGGCAGTCGCGTATTGAATTGGAGCAGTTCATAAATGATCTGTATCCTTATCTTGTTGCGTATATATAGTTTGCAGGTTGTCAACCGTTCAATTTGAATTAGATAAAGGTAAAAGAAGTGGCACCGGGAATTAGGATAAGCTGTTAAGTGGAAACTCTGCTACCAATAAGACATAGAGCTGAATTAAGGAGCAGAAAATGGCAAAAGGAACGCGACGGAAACACGTAGCGAGTTTCAAGGCTATAGTGGCGTTGTCGGCATTGGCTGGCGACAAGACATTGACCGGACTGGCGCAACAATTTGAAGTGCACCCCAATCAGATTACGGATTGGAAAAGGCGGCTCAGTGATCGTGCTGCCGAAGTTTTTTGGCAAGAATTCCGAGTCGAATCCCCCGGTGGATGTGAAGGCCATGCATGCCAAGATTGGGCAACTGACGCTGGAAAACGATTTTTCTCGAAAGCGCGCTCACCAAGGTGGGATTGATGAGCGCAAAGCGATAATCAACCGCAGGCATGTACTTTTGATCAAACGGCAGGCCGAATTGGTTGGCATAAGCCGCAGCAGCGTCTACTATCGACCCAAACAGGTCAGCAGTGATGATTTGGTGCTGATGCGTCGCATGGACGTACTGCACCTGGAGCACCAGTTCATGGGTGCTCGCATGCTGCGCGATCAACTCAATCGAGCCGGTTTCGATGTGGGCCGCAAGCATGTTGGCACCTTGATGAAGCGCATGGGTGTTGAGGCTTTGTATCGAAAGCCAGGGACCAGCAAGAAACATCCCGGTCACAAAATTTCTTCCTGCTGTTGCGGGGCCTGGCCATCGACCAAGCCGACTAGTGTCACGTCAACCTTGAAATGTCGTAAAAATATTGTAAAGTTTCTTCATTATCACTCCAGGAGGGTTGACTATGAAGAAATACATCGTAACGCTCACCAAAGAAGAACGAGAAGTGCTTGGCAGTTTGGTTTCAAAGGGGAAGCATCAATCGCAAAAGATATTGAACGCACTGATTTTGCTTGATTGCGACACTGGGGATTATCAGATGAATCGGTCAACGAACGAGGAAATTGCCCGCGTCCTCAATATCAGTATGCGGAAGATTGATCGGGTGAAGAAGCGCTTTGTCGAAGAAGGATTCGACACAGCTCTCGACAGGAGAAAAACGGATCGTGTCTATGAAAAGAAGGCGGATGGAGAGTTCGAGGCACATTTAATCGCCTTGAGTTGCAGTGATCCGCCTGAAGGTTTTGCCCGATGGTCATTGAGGCTATTGGCAGACAAGATGGTTGAGTTGAACTACATCGACAGTATTTCCCATGAAGCGGTTCGTCGCGTTCTAAAAAAAACGAACTTAAACCTTGGCAACGCAAAGGATGGGTGATCCCACCGGAACACAATGGCAGCTTTGTGGCCAACATGGAAAGAGTGCTGGATGTCTACAATCGGCCGTTTGATCCTTTGCACCCTGTTGTCTGCATGGACGAGTCGCCCAAACAATTGATCGGCGAGGTGCGACCGCCGGTTCCGGCCTCACAAGGGCAACCGGCCAAGCAGGACTACGAGTATCGTCGCTTGGGAGTATGCAATATTTTTCTTGCCTGTGAACCGTTGGCTGGTAAGCGACTGGTGACAATAACCGAGCGGAAAACCAAACGAGACTGGGCCGTTTTCCTGGAGCAGATTGCCGGCCATTATTGCCACGCCGACAAAATAACACTGGTGATGGATAATTTGAACACGCATGAGCCCGGTGCGCTTTATGAAGCGTTTCCGCCGGAAAAGGCCAAGGCATTATGGGATCGATTCGAATTTGTTTACACCCCAAAGCATGGAAGTTGGCTGAACATGGCCGAGATTGAGTTGAACGTTCTCACTGGCCAATGCCTGAATCGACGAATTGACGATATCGAAGTTGCCAGAAAAGAGGTGAATGCTTGGCAAAAACACCGGAACAATCGACAGGCCAAAGTAAACTGGCAATTCACAACAAAGGATGCGCGGATAAAATTGTCACGCCTGTATCCGACACTAGAAAGTTGACAAGACACTAGGTCTGGGCGCTTGACACGACGTATATTCCCATGGCCAAAGGGTTTGTCTACCTTATTGCCGTTATTGATTGGGCTAGCCGGAAAGTACTAGCCGCAAAGATCACTGTTACCTTGGAGGCCTGCCATGCGGTCGATGTGCTGCGAGAGGCATTCAACCACCATGGCACGCCTGAAATCGTCAACACCGATGCAGGGCAACCAATTTACCGCTGACGTGTTCGTGAAAGCGGTTGCAGATCAAGGATGCAGGCTCAACATGGACGGCCATGGAGCCTATCGGGACAATGTTATCATTGAACGACTATGAAATCAGTGAAATACGAGCGCGGCTATTTACGCGCTTATGACTCGGTCAGCGAGGCACGCAAATCGATCATGCAGTATCTGGATTGGTACAACTGATCCAGGCCAAATTCAAATTAGAGAAAAAACACCTGACGAAGCTTACGCCGTGATGCTTCCGACGGTTAAACTTGCAGCCTGATATGGCTGTCAAAGTCAATAAGGAACAAGAGTCCCTTCCCTTGTTTTTAGGGTTTTATTATTTTGAGGATGTATCCCAGGGCAAAAACAGAGACGGGATCTTGTGGCGACGTTTGATCACTCTGATATACGCGGGTTGGTTACCGCATGACTTGGCTTCGTCGCGGAGCTGCCTCTCTCTAACGTCTGAAGTTCGGCAAAAGCCTTATTCGAATAGGCTGGTCGAGGGTTCTCCTGAACGTGATCGCGTCTCTGTCTCTGACCTGGGAAGGTTATATGATTTTTCTCTTTGTAGCCTCCTGCAAACAGCAAAGAATTCCGTTGGGCTTTAAAGACTTTGTTTCGGACCGCTGCATGTCAATCTCCCTCGGAGGGAGCTGTTGACTTTGCTGCTGTGAGAATGGGCCCGTACAAGCTCGTCGGGTGTGACCGGCATGGTCACGAACTAGCTGGTGAAAGTCCAGTCATAACCCTGAAAGGAGGGAATATGTAGGCAAAGGCAAGGGTCCCCGAAGAAACTCTTTTGATCTGCCCGAAGAGGGATAACCCGGTGATAAAGAGCCAATGAGGGATCTGAAGGAAGCCGTAGCCAAACCTGTCACTCAAGCTCGGTGCGAACCTCTGGGAGGCTTTGCGGATAGGGCGAGGTACCCCGAACTACCGAAGCCCGATATCCTTTCCGTATTCCGCAGGGTATAGGAGGTGGGTGGGCAGGGAAAGTGCGTGATCTTACCCGGTGAAGGGCCGTCTGTACCGGGCCGTTGTAACTGCGACAGCCAAGCCCTAAGCGACACAGCGATGTGAAGTTACGGACAGAGGGTCTGCAGAAGAAGCCGTAGTAGGCGTAAAATCGGTAGCTGATGAAGATACGGTGACGTATCTGAGGGTAAAACTACCGGAAAGCGACAAGGAAGTTGGAGCCGAAGGGCGGAACATGTAACTGGTAAAAGGACTCTCGTTACGAGCGGAAGTTTTGAGTTCAGCCATTGGAGTTCTCTTTGCAGGGGGGACGTATACACCCTGTGACAACAAAGTGAATGCGGAACGATGAAGAAACATCCCAGGGAAATAAGCAAAGCGAGACAACTGAACCTATTCGTTGATGAAAGAAGTCTCTTTGTAAAACTCTGTGACCTGCATAATCTGCAGGCAGGGTTCAAGGCGGTAAAGAAGAATGGCGGTGCTCCCGGTATAGATGGGATAACTGTTAAAGAGTATGAACACCGTCTCGACGAGGAGCTGGCCCGGCTGAAGAAGGATCTCGAAGGCTGGAGCTACAAACCAAATCCTGTTCGCCGGGTAGAAATACCAAAGCCCGGTAAAGGGGCAGGAGTCCGGTTACTGGGGGTACCTTGTATAGGTGATCGCGTGGTTCATGCGACGCTCAAGATGCTGCTGGAGCCGATCTCGATCCGACCTTTTCGGACCACAGCTACGGTTTCCGCCCCGGCTACAATCAACAACAGGCGGTGGAGGCTGCACAGAGCATCGTAAAGAGTGGCAAAGAGTATGTAGTTGATATTGACCTCTCCAAATTTTTCGACCGAGTGAATCACGACCGCCTCATCCATCTGCTCTCTGGTCATGTCACCGATAAACGGATACTCCGTCTGATCGGTATGATCCTGCGCAGTGGAGTGATGGTCAATGGTGTGGTGCAGCTCACTGAAGAAGGCACGGTTCAGGGTAGCCCGTTGAGCCCATTGCTTAGTAACGTGGTGCTTGATGAGCTTGATAGGGAGTTAGAACGACGCGGCCTTGAGTTTTGCCGATATGCCGATGACTGCAATATCTTCGTTAGATCGCTAAAATCGGCGAACCGGGTGATGATCAGCATTAGCAAATTCATCGAACAGAAACTCAAGCTGAAGATCAACCGAGAGAAGAGCAAGGTTGGTCAAAGTCGGGAAGTGAAGTTCTTGGGCATGACCATTATCGATGGGACGGTGGCGATTTCCCGACAGTCGATAAAACGGGCCATGCAGAAAGTGAAGGAACTGACCCCCCGAGGTACTTACTTGCCGCTGGAGCAGACAATGAAGCGAATAAATGAATGGTATACGGGTTGGTCTAGCTATTATCTGATGACCCAGTATCCATCACAGTTCGTTAAAATCGAAGCTCACATAAGGAGGAGACTCCGAGCGCGCATAGTCGACCAGCAGAAAAGACGTCGTCATTTGTATAAGAAGCTTATCAAGCGTGGGATTCCCAAGGATCATGCTGCGAAAACAGCGCAATCGAACAAAGGAAGGTGGGCATTATCGTGGACAAAAGCTTTGCACAAGGCCTATCCCAATCGCTGGTTTACCGACGTGTTGGGACAGCAACTCCGGTCGAATGCAATGCTGAAGCATTGGTTTGGAATTCGTCGATGGATACGAGTTGCATGAGGAGCCGTGTACGGACCCGTACGCACGGTTCTGTGGGCAGACGGGAGCCTTCGGGCTCCCTCTGACCCGATAGCAGCAGCAAAGTCAACAGCGGATTCGATTCCCAAGCCCAGGTTTTTGCTGTGGCCTCCATGCTGTGCAATGAGATTTTTGTATGCTCTCTATACCTCCTGAGCCGGGAGGAGTGTACGGGCGATGGCCCACATGAAGGCGGCAAGTTCACGAGCCGTTGCCGCAATCACGGTGTTTTTACTTTTGCCTCTGGCCATGAGCCTTCTGAAGCGGCCACAGAGCCGGACCTGCGCTTTCCAGGCGATGTCACGTATTTCCTGGGGCAAGCCTTCCAAACGAGTCAGCAGGACTCGGCTTTCCCGTGCCGGGTGAGAGTACGCATGAGACGCTTCAATGAGTGCCCGTCGAACATGGCCATTGCCGGTTTTGGTGATACCCCCGCGCTTGACAGTGCCGCCGCTGGAGTGTTCGCTGGGGACAAGGCCCAGGTAGGCCATGAGTTGCTTTGCCGACTCGAAGCGGGTCAGGTCGCCAAGTTCGGCAACGGTTGTTGCGGCAACGATCAGGGAGACACCGCGCAGGGCTTGGAGAGAGTTTACCAGCGGTGCCAGGTGCCACTGTGCCACACCAACTCCTGAATTAACCGAGTGAGGCGCTGCACCCGTTCAAGCTGCTCGTGGACCGCATGCACGTATTCTTGAAGGGTGATCTGCTGGGCACGATGCGGCATCTTGATGTCTGCGATCCAGTTCCAGTGAGCCTTGCTCCAATGCGACAGTCCACTGTAGCGGTAACCGTGGCGGAGAAGAAAACCCAGCAACACCTGGCGGGCCACACGAAGAGCCTTGACCGCGTCCTCCCGGCCACGGGTCAGGTCACGCATGGCTTCATCCTCCGCTGAGGGAACATACACCGAGGTCAGTTCTCCCGCGCGGTGCAACCGGGCCAGATTGAGCGCATCGCGGCGATCATTTTTGATTCGATCGCCACTTTTACGGGGAATTTTTGATGGGGCGACCACGGTACAGTCGAGACCCTGTTTTATCAAAAAACGATAGATATCATACCCACAGGGACCTGCTTCATAGACAAATCGCAGGGTTGCGCTTGTGCTTTGCAACTTGCGGATAACCTTTTGCAACGATTCAAGATCGCCGCCGATACTGCCATAGAATCGAACTTCTCCATCTCGGCCTGCATCGGCGAGTGCAACATCAATGGAATTTTTATGCACATCGAGACCAACAAATATGATATTCTTTTTCATGACCTGCCTCCTTGGTTGTGGCTCTGTAGAGTGAATAGTGAATAGCTGCTGTTCACAACACAACCCATGTTGGCAAGGGGCAGGTCTCTTCTTTACTGCTGACAGCCATTATGTCTAAAAAAGCATAAACTCCACTTATCAAAAAGAAAAAACTGGCCAAACAAACAGAGCCACCTCTACTATCGGATGCACCCTTGTATGATTGAATCTGTTAAGAAAGCCATGATTGACGTTTTGTGGAATATTTTCTGCCGGCATCATAGCATTGCTGACCAGCTGAGAGGTTGGAGGAGAACCGTTTATTTGGCAAAATTATATCGAGAGAACATTCCTGCTTGGAGGGTAATAAAGGCACGTGAAAAAGGTGTTAAAGTTGGTATAAACTGCCAATTTTATTCAATTAATTTTCATTCTGAGTGTAATCTAATTGAGATTGGTGATAATGTGATTATCTCTGGAGATGTGAAATTTGTAACCCATGATGGAGGGGTATTCCTGCTTAAAGACGAAATTCATAACCTTTGTGGGAATTATGGCCGAATTAAAATTGGAAATAATTGTTTTATAGGGATGGGGGCAATTATCTGTCAGAATGTAGAAATTGGCAGCAATTCCATTGTAGCGGCAGGAGCCGTCGTTTTTGAAAGCTTTCCCGATGGTTCTGTTATTATGGGGAACCCCGCGAAAACCGTGTTTAAATTTGACATGTACCGAAAGATGAAAAAAAATAGTCCGTTCACCTTAGCTCACGACGTGTATCCATTTCCGAAGAAAATTCCCACCAGAGAAAAAATGAAGCTGGTGGAGGAGAAAATTGCTATTTTGCCAATAAAGAAACCCAGGAAATCTTCAGTGTTGTCTAATATATGATCAATAAAATGGGGCCCGGGGAGTTCTTCGGGATATAATAATATTGAAAAAAATATACAAAACATGGAGATCGAGCCATGGCCTACAGAGGTACCGCGGTAAAGCAATTTGTAGCACTTATGCCGAGATATGAATTCGATGTTCTTGTCATGGGATATCGCCGATAACCTGAAGGCGCAAGGCCAGGTTTTTTATTTTATTTTGGCATGGATCTAATTTAAAGGAACTGCTGAAAGGGGGGTATGGCCAGTGTTGTATCATTTTTTCCAGAAACTTCGTTATAAGTTTCAGGTCTGTCGACACAGAAGATGTGTTTTTTCAGCAATAAAGGGTGGATTAACACTGGGGGAAAACGTGACCATAATGAATGGCGTTAGGTTCGACCCACCGCACAACGCACTGATTTCTATTGGAAATAATTGCACAATTGCCCCTGACGTTATGTTTATTGCGCATGACGCTTCTACCTTTAAACCACTTAATATATCAAGAATTGGTGAAATAGTGATAGGGCAAAATTGTTTTATTGGAGCTCGTTCTGTAATTTTACCTGGTGTAACTATCGGCTCGGATGTCGTTGTTGGAGCTGGGACAGTTGTTGCTAAGGATATACCGTTTGATTCTGTTGTTGTGGGTAATCCTGCAAAGATAATTGGATGTTACCAAGATTTTTTGCATCGGAGAAACCGATTAGTAGAAAGTAGTCATGTCGTTGAATATAGGAAATTTTACGAAGATGTAAAAGGTAGTATTGTAGAAATGTCAGAAACAGGGAAAAGTAGGAATTTATTTTTTATCCAAGGGCAAACGTCAAATCTGCGATCAGCTTTTCGTTTTAATGTTAAGGAATAATATACTTCTCTTTCGGTTTCATATTGTTACACGGGAACCGCGCTTTGAGCTTTGAAGGTTCATAAGCTTTGTTCGGCTGTCTTTGCTTGTCGGGAATAGGGTATCCAGCTGTTTGTGATTAACCATCATGAACGGAAGGAGAGCTCGTCTGCCAGTCCCGCGTGAGACGTTTTAAATCAAGATTATAGTGGAGTTGTGAGTAAAGGTCACGTCCATGTGTTTGTCTCGGCACCTCCGACAATGGCCCCAAGCGAGATCATGAGAAGGGTGAACGGAAGAGCCTCTCCGATGCCATTCGAGAAATTTTCTCATATTTAATAACACTATCGGGGAGGGGTTAATTGAGCCCAAGGGTATTTTTGTGCCGCGTCAGGTCAAATTGCCGATGAAATGGCAAAAAGTTACCTCGAACATAATTTTGAACCAAACCCTGATGCAAAATTTTAGGGTGGAAGATTGACTCGGGGCCAGGTGCCCCGAATCCGTGCCTTTCGGCACATTAGGCAAACCCCCCAGCTTTCAGCCGATATTGTTCAGTGAATGTTTGCTTGGATCACACGTCAATTTAATTAAAAATCAGGAATGATCACTAATCTTAATTTAAATAAAATTGGAAAATATATGAAATTCTCATCATTTTTATATTACTCGACGGTTTTTTTCAAAAAAAAATCAATTTCATCACTTGTTAATTGTTGTAAATGGTTTATAGAGGATAGGATTGTACCTTATTCGAAATTAAATGTAGAACATAATGCTTTTATTCATCCTTCTGTAAATTTCAAATCTCCTGATAGAATATTTATTGGTAATAATACTAGAATTCAGCCTAATGTTTGTTTGTGGGCGTCTCCAAATTCAAAAATTGTAATTGGAAATTTTAGCGGAATAGGTCCTGGGACAATGTTGTTTTCTTCTAATCATCAATATGTATTTGGAAAAATTTATAAACAGCAGCCATGGATAGAAAAAGATATAATTATAGGTGATAACGTATGGATTGGCGCTGGTTGTATCATTACAGCAGGCGTTACTATTGGAGATGGCTCAGTGGTTGGCGCCGGAGCCGTAGTTGTTAAAGACATCCCGTCAAATAGTTTAGCCATCGGATTTCCTGCTAAAGTTATTAATATGTAGAAACAACTTCTAGAATTCCAGTTGCTCCCGCTTTGAACGGCATGAGGTTGTAAAATTCGCCAAAATCGATCCAGCCCCCGGCCTGCTTTCTTCCATCAGGGTAAAAATTTGGCCCGGGCCACTGCTTTTCACTGGAAAAACCGGTGAACAGCCTGTTTTCAGGGCGGAGTTATCCGTCCGGCCTATCGATGAGCTTTTTCGTCAGGCGCCTGGTCTTTGTAATGTATCTACTGCCCGTTAGCCGTTAATCATACGTGGGGCAGCGCTGTCTTTCAAATCTATGGGCGATCATCCGTAAAATCGCCTCCATGGCCGGCGCGATGAAAATCAGGAAGTAACTGCGTATTCGCTCCCACAAAGCCCTCTTGCTACCCATTTTCTCCCAGGCTGCCTGGAAAACCGGGCAGCAGAGCTGCTGGACCTGGTCAACGAGAAAAGCGAGCATCATCAGATGCATAAAGACCGCGCTCAGATGCTTCTTTTGCCCAGGCCGTAATTATGGCCAAGGTTGTACCTTGATTCTTAAGCGTGTTGAAGGTCTCGTTCTCGATTCGCCATCGGGCGCGGCCGCACCGCATGATCTCCATGACATTGTCGGCGGTGATCTCAAGGTCGGTCACCCAACTGAAGCGGTTGAGGATGACGACCTCCTCGCCCTTGGTCACAACCTCCCAGTGCTCGAGGAAGTTGACCCGCAATTCGTCCTGACTGGTCTGATTGAGGGGCACGGAGTTGATGAACCGAAAGCAGTGCAGTTTCTTCTCATCCTTGGCATCGGCCAGCACCAGTTCCGTCATCTCGCCGCGCTGGGCCGCTTCTTCGGCCAGATTGAAAAGAAAGGTGTGATCCCCGGGCTTGGCAGCAAGGATGTAGCGGATGTCATGGGCCATTAAATCCTTGATATGCGGTGCGTTGGCACTCAGGCCATCCTCGGCGGCGATGATCTTTAAATGCGGGTGTTCACGGGGTAAGTCGGCATAAAAACGTTTGGCGGCGTTGCGCTCGCAGTCGTTCTTGGTAGTGCCGTCCTGCCGCTGGATGAGTTCCGGACACACCGGGATCACTTCCTTTCGGTTCGGAGAAACAAAAGCACCGGCCAGCATTTGCAAGTGATACTCCATTTTGCCGTTGCGTTTCTCTCTGGTCAGGCAATAGTCGGCCCCGATGTTCTCGGAGGAATGGATGCCGGTTCCATCCACAGCCAACAGCAAATGCTCGCCCAGGCAGGTCATTTGGGGCAGTACTTTGCCCCGTTGCATTTGGTGAAAGACGTTGCGGAACGGCCGCCGTAGATAGGCGGGCAACACCTCGTCCACAGTGGTGCGCATGTGGGTGTCGCTGGGGATTATACTTCGTTAAGGGAGCATTAGGAGTTTGTCCAAAAAGCTTGCGTTCGAAATCCGTTTTTGGTATCACGCCTCTCAATAAGGAGGCAAACCATGGAATTACCCATCACGATTCGCGGCAGGATTATAGATCACCAGGAGCTTGAATGTATCAAACAGGCAATTTGCCAGGGCTGGGCCAGAGGCCGCACCTGGATATCCCAGGAACTCTGTCGGCAATGGGATTGGCGACAGGGCAACGGCCAGCTCAAGGACCAGGTATGCAGGATATTGCTCAACGAATTATCCAGGCGGGGTCTCGTCGAACTCCCCGCCCGCAAACGCGCCGCCCAAGTGGCCCAGCGGTATTACCTGGCCCCGTCCATACCGCCCTCCTATGCTCAGGAACCCCTGGAGGGCAAACTCAAAGATTTTCCCGCAGTCACGCTCCGGATGGTGCGGCGCACTTCGGAAGAGGCGCTGTGGAATTATCTTGTGCATCGATATCATTACAAGGGATTCCGGATACTTGTCGGCTCCCATCTCAAATACATTGCCTTGTTCAACGACACGCCCGTTGCCTGTCTGGCGTGGGGATCAAGCGTTTTCCGCATTGGCGACAGGGACCGGTTTTTGAATTGGTCCGCGCAGGAGCGTACCGGCAACATACGGTTTATCGCAAACAATACGCGTTTTTTGATTTTGCCGTGGGTGCGGGTAAAGAATCTGGCCTCCCATCTCCTGGCCTTGTCAGCCCGAGTAGTCAGCCGGGACTGGCAGAATTTTTATGGCCATCCGATTTACCTGCTCGAGACCTTTGTGGAGACCGCGCGGTTTCAGGGCATCTGTTATCGGGCCGCCAACTGGATTCGAGTCGGAAGCACCAAGGGACACGCCAAACGCAACGGTCAATTTTACTATCACGGCAACCCCAAAGATATCTATGTCTACCCCCTGATCAATGAGTACCGGTCGCGTCTGGCGGCGGGAGGCGAGTCATGCTGAATCTTGCCCAGTCGCCGGTTACGGAGGACAAACTGACGATGTTTCGCGATAAAGCCCACCAGATTACCGATACCTGGGTCGACAGCCTGGCCCCTGCCCTGTGCGGCGACAAGCCGTTGACCATGACGGAAATTTCCGCCTTGTTCGAGGAAAAGAAGGCAGAGTTACTGGGCTCCCTTGTCGAACAGTTCATCGGGGTCCATCATCGGGAAACAACGGAGCAGCGATCCGCTCCCTGCCCCAAATGCGGCAAACTTTGCCTGGCCAGGCGGACAACCTCCCGCCGGGTGGAGTCCCGTCAGGGATCGACTCTGATCGAGCGGCCCTATTTTTATTGCACAGCCTGCCGAACAGGGTTTACCTTGCTCGATCAGACGCTGGAACTTTCGGGGCGGAGAAAGCAGTACGATCTCCAGCGGCTGCCTTTGGACTATATCGCCGAGATGCCCTACGCCCGGGCAGCCGAACTCTTCAGTAAATCTACCGGGATCAGTTTCTCCGAGGACACTCTCCACGACCTGGTCGCGGACTTTACCGGCGATCTGACCCTGGAGGAGGTTATTCCCGGCAAGGAGGAGATACTTGAGCGGATCTCTTCAGTGAAGGGCCAGGGAAAAAGGCGTCCTGTCCTGGTGGTGGCCACCGATGGCGCTCATCTGCCGACCCGGCCGCTTCCCGGCAGGGCAGGTAAACGCGGACCAGGAGAATACCGGGAGGCCAAGGGATTCCGCCTTCACCTGCTTGGAGCGGACAAGATTGTCCAGCTTGCCAGTTGGCATCAGATTCAGGATGCGGAAACCTGCGCCAATGCCCTGAAAACCGTTGCCGAACGTATCCCCGTCGACAAGGTCCGTATTGCCCTGATCGGCGATGGCGCCCATTGGCTGTGGCGCGCCATGACCGAAGCGTTTCCGACCGGTCGGGAGGTGCTGGACTATTATCACTGCTCCGAGTATATCCATGCCCTGGCCACGGCGCAGTATGCCGATGATCCCGTCAAAGGGCTCCAATGGGTGGAAGCAACCATGACCCGACTCTATTACGGAGAAACAGGGCATGTTCTGGGTGGGCTCAAACGGATGAAACCGCGGAATAACGATGTCAAGGAACAGATCCGCAAACTGATTGGGTATCTGCAGAACAATGCCCACCGAATCGACTACAAACACAATCGGGCAGGCGGATATCCTATCGGCAGCGGCGGCATTGAGTCTGCCAACAAATTTATCTGCCATGTCCGGCTCAAACGAAGCGGTGCCTGGTGGCTGAAAGAAAACGGCAATGGCATGCTCGCCCTGAGATGTGCCCTCGTAAATGGAACCCTCGATGCTGCTTTCAAGCGTTACGTGGCCAAGGGCCAGAACTCAACTTTAGCGGTTGGGACAAACTCCTAATGCTCCCCTTCGTTGATTATACCCACGCCGAAGACATCGTGCAGGCTTTTGGGCTCCTCATGACGCCGTGCGTCGAAGGCCAGCAGGGAAGGATCCTTGAGCGAAAACATGGCAAAAGCGCTCATCAGGATATCGCCCATGGGGGTCGAGGCGTTGGCGGCCCGGTGATCGGGCACCTGGTCCAGATCCTTGCGGATAATGGCAAACAGGGCATCGGAATTCAGATGTGCACGCATTTTGATTTTGCGAAATGTTCGGGTTGCTTGATGATTACGGTTGAGGCAATTTTTGAGAGTCGATATAGTATTGCTCCTTGTAACTAATTGATATTACAGAGAAAGATTGGACATGTTTCTCCTGGGATGTCAAGGGAAAAATGAATCTTTCTGTTTAAATTATATTTATAAAATCAACATGTTATATTTATTGACCGCCACTTGCGGCCAGCAAAGTTTGCGAAACATCGTTTTTGAAACCCCGTGATTGCTGAGGTTTCGGACATAGCGGCAAACGGCTGGTAGAATCCTAAGGTGAACTTAATATGTATTTTGTGGTGTCTATTGATACAGAAGAAGATCAGTGGTCTGATTACTTTAGGAAAGGTCATACGTTTAATAATATTTTAGCCTTACCAAGGCTGCAGCAGTTGTTTGAGGCTTACAATATTCGTCCTACCTATTTGCTAACATATCCTGTAGTAGGGCATCCGGAGAGTTCCGAGTTTTTTCGTGAGGTAGTCGGTCGGGGTGTTGCCGAAATCGGAAGTCACTGCCATCCATGGAACACGCCGCCGTTTGAAGAAGTCTTAAGTGTTTCGAATTCAATGTTATGTAACTTGCCCAAGGGGCTTCAGTTGCAAAAAATAGCGGAATTGACAAGCTTGATCGAGAATAGAATCGGTTTACGTCCGGTTAGTTTTAGAGCGGGTAGGTGGGGGTACTCTTCTGAAGTTGCTCAATCTTTACTGGATCTGAATTACAAGGTGGAGACAAGTTTAACTCCATTTATGAATTGGCAGCAATTTCTCGGCCCGGATTCATCATTGTCGCCTCTCGACCCATTCTTCTTTTATCCGGAAAGTCCAATGATGGCAACAACCATAGGCTTTGGGTCCTTGTTTGAGGTGCCGGTTAGTATTGGTTTTAATCGATCAAATTTTGAATTTTGCCATTGGTATTCAAAATTTATAATTACACGTAAACTTTCCAAAAAGGTTTTCTTAGGGGGCATGTCGCGCCTAGGGCTGATGCGAAAGATATGGTTGTCACCTGAAATATCAACAGCTGGAGAGATGATTAAGCTGATTCAAATTTTATCAAACAAAAAATTGTCTTGTTTGAATATGATGTTTCATTCTAATAGCCTTTTTCCTGGGAATACGCCATTTGTTAAGAGTGGGAAAGAGCTTGAAGCTTTTTATAATAAGCTTGAAGAAGTACTAGAATATGTGAACTCAAAACAGTGTAAAAGTATAACTCTCTCTGAACTTCGCAATGAAATGATTTAACTTGAAAACAGTACCTGAATTCGTGACGCTCTAAGCCAGGGCCACCTTTGTTGAGGTTTTATATGAAATTTGAGTATTCAGTATGAGTGAATTGGTGAAAACTTATCGTCATATCGCAATATATAGCCTCGGTATATTGGCTAATCGTTTAGTAAGCTTTATAATGCTGCCAATTTACACAAAACATCTAACTCCTAGTGATTATGGTGTGTTGGAACTGCTTGTTATGACGGTCGATGTTGTTGCTTTAGTCATCGGTGCAGGGATAAGCAATGGCATTTTTAAGTTCTATTATGAGCGTGAAATGCAAGCTGACAGGAATCGGCTAATTTCAACAGCTTTTCAGATGGTGTTGTTTTCATACACAGCGGTAGCATTATTGTGCGTTTTTAATGCTGATTTTTTTTCAGATTTAGTCTTCGGGGGGCAATACAAAAAGGCAATTGAGCTTGCTTTTTGGACTATGTTATTCCAGGTATGCATAACTGTACCTTTAACATATATAAGGGCCTTGCAACGACCTTCGTTGTTTGTAGCCGTGTCGCTGTTTCGCCTTGTGTTGAGTTTGTCTTTAAATATTTATTTCATTGTTGTTAAGGGAATGGGGGTGTTGGGAGCCGTTTATGCCGATTTTATTTCAACGTTAATTGTCGGAATTGGTTTGGCCCTTTTTACCTTTGTTAAAGTTGGATTTGGTTTCGACCTTTTAGGCATGAAGAAGTTGTATAAGTTTGGTGCCCCCTTTGTTCTAACAAATATCGGAGCATTTATTCTTACCTTCTCTGATCGATATTTTATACGTATATTCGGTGATTTGAGAGAAGTTGGTGTTTATGCATTAGGGTATAAGCTGGGATTTGTGTTGAGTGTTTTTGTCGCGCGGGCATTTAACAATGTATGGGAGGCGCAGCGTTTTGAGATAATAAAACAGAGCGGATATGAAGATAAATTCAATTCAGTACTTAAAACCTACTCATTTTTTTTGTTGACATGTTTTTTGGGTTTTTCCCTTTTTGCAAGAGATCTATTCCGAATTATGTCGACGGAAGAGTTCATTGAAGCTTACAAAATTGTCCCTTTTGTGACATTAGCTTATGTTATCCAGGCATTAACATCTTTTTTTAATTTTGGAATTATTCATAGTGGTAAATCAATTCTTTTAACGATTGCCACCTTTTTTTCAGTTATTTCAATAATATTTCTGAGCTTGTTGTTGATTCCAGTTTTCGGGGGGGTAGGAGCAGCAATTAGTACTTTGGGAGCATTTTTGGTGAGACTGATCTTTGTATATGTGTTTTCTCAAAAGTATTTCAGGATAAACTATCATTTTTCTATAGTAATCAAGCAGGTTACATTATCGATAATGATATGTGTAATCTATTTCATACTATACCCATTCCTTGAAAATTGGAACAGTAGCCTTTGGGCCTCTATTATTTATTCTTGCGTGTTTTTCCTTTTGTTCCTGTTGGCTGTTTATATATTACATTTGGTGCCTTTTTCGCCGAGGATGATGTTTTCGAAAATAATATCACGAGAATTGCTGTAATATTTTAAACCACCTGCTCGGCGATTTTAGCCAGGGGATATTTCCGAGGATCCATTAACCGAGTTGCTCCGCACCGGCGCTACGGCTGATCGCCAACGCTGTTGAAGCTGAACTCTATGGATATCTCCGCCAATTTATAGGCCTCAAAGATGAGAACGGCCACCAGCAAGTCGTTCGCAATGGTTTTCTGCCAGAAAGGGAGATTCAAACTGGTATCGGCCCTGTTGCCGTCCGGGTCTCAAAAATTCGCGATAAACGTGGACAAGGGGTCAAATTCAATTCGGCGCTGTTACCGCCCTATGTCCGGAAAACCAGGAGCATAGAGGAGGTGTTGCCCTGGTTTTATCTCAAAGGCATCTCCACTGGCGATTTTCAAGAAGCATTACAAGCTTTTCTGGGTCGGGATGCAAAAGGGCTGTCAGCCTCCACGATCAGTCGCTGCAAGCAAATATGGGAGGAAGAGCACGACGCGTGGAACCGGCGGAGGATGGAGAACAAACGGTACGTGTATATCTCTGGGCAGGTGGCGTGTACTTCAATATCCGCAGTGATGGCGCCAGGCAATGCATCCTTGTCATTATTGGAGTCACCGAACACGGATGGAAAGAATTTATCGCCATTGAAGACGGCTATCGGGAATCCGTACATAGCTGGTCGGAACTGTTGTTGCTTATCAAAGCACAAGGCCTCGGGGCGATCCGCTATGCCTTATCACAATGGCCTCGATTACTGGTGTACTTTGACGAACCTTTGCTCACTTCGGACAACAATCTGGCAGAGAATGCTATCCGACCTTTTGTCCTGGGGAGAAAGAACTGGCTGTTTGCCTGGACTGTGCAAGGGGCCGAGGCCAGCGTTTCACTCTATAGCCTGATCGATCAGAACTGCCAAGGCCAACAACTGCGAACCGTACTGCTACCTCCGCCATGTCTTCACCTTACCTGTCCCTGGTCTGCTCCCTGGCTGACTTCGAGGCCCTGCTTCCCTGCTTCCCTGGAACGTCGACAGGGGGGGAGTTGTTGCAGGGCTTGGGACTGGGAGATAGTGCTTACTTGTCACCAATGTTGATATGGCAAGGGTGAAGTGGGGGGCACATGCCGCCCCTTCACCCTTGCCACCTTCAGGCGGAGCAGGGAGGCTCGACTCTGTCAAGGCTGGGCGCTGCAAGCGCACACCCGCTGGGCTTGGCCTTGATAGAGTCGAGACTCCATGTTACCAGGCAGTGTTGTTTATTCATAGTTTTTCAACCAGGCCAAGGCATACGGACGAGCGATCCCAGTGTCTCCACTCCAAAAACGAGTGGACAATCGCCTTTTATCAGGTTGTTACAAGTCAGCTCTTTGCCTACTAACCCACAAATTCTGCGGAGGAACCGGGTCATGAAGCATTACGAAGCCTGACAGCTTGGCCATGGATCGTTAATCTCAACTTGAAAGCGAATTAGAATAAGACGTAATAAGAAGAGGTGCGAGAATGAATAAAAAAGTTTTGATGTTGGGATATTATGGTGCAAATAATATAGGTGATGAAATTATGCTATATTTCTTATTAAAAAAAATAAGAAATGATAATATATGTTTAAAATTGATTTCGGAAAATCCAGAAAAAACTTTAAGGCAATTCCACGTTGCTTGCATAAAAAATATGCCTCTTTTTTTTGAATGGGGGGGATTGAAATTACTATTCAATAAAAATTATTATATCCTCATTTGGGAGTTAATTAAGACGGATGTTTTATTTATAGGTGGAGGGGATCTTATTCGTGACGATAAGGGATGGAAAACTTTTTGCTATACAATGAGTAAAATTGTGATAGCCTTAATGTTTAAGGCTGATATTTACATTATTAATGTAGGAATAGGAGTTCCGATAACTAAATATGGAAAATTTATTATACGTGTAGTGTTAAACATGGCTACTATGGTTATTGTCAGAGATAATAGATCGTATAATATATGTAAATTCTATTTAAAAAATAAATTATCATATAGGAAAATAATAGATGTTTCTGTAAACATTAAAAATGAAACTAATGTGAATGGATTTAAAAATGAAATATTAAATTCTCATGATAAATATATAGTTATTTCTTTGAGGGAAAATAGCAATGCGTTCGATGGATATAAGATTACTGAGAGTAGAATGTCGAACTTTGCAAATGAATTAGATAGATTGATTGAAACTTATAAAATAAAAGTTATATTTTTACCGTTTCAGCATTCAGAAAGAGAACAAGATAAACGATTGCATGATAAGATATTAAGATTAATTTTGAATAAAGATTCTGCATTTAGTTTAGAGTGGACTTCAGATTTTTTCAATATTGCTCATGCTATTAAAGGGTCATTTGCATTGATTGGAATGAGATTGCACTCCATAATTTTAGCATCGTCGTATAATATACCCTGTATTGCAATGCCTTATGATGCAAAAATAATAGAGTATTGTTTAGATGTCGGAATAGATAATTTTTTATATCAAGATTCGTTAGATAATAAATATTTTTTATCAACATTGTTGAGTGACTTATTTAATAATTCTACTCAGTATCGTGTTGATAGTTCAGGTTGGGATTGTGTAAAATTCCCATAAAAAGAAGGTTTTTTACAAGATAGCGTGCTCTTCGGGTAAATCTGCGCAGAGATTCACCAGGGTGCATCTGAAGCGGTTCCTCAGCAGAATCTGTGGGGGTGCCTTGGGTGTCGGCAGGTCTCCAAGGGTATGATATAATGCTATTTTCAGGCCGTCATACGTACGAAATCCATAGGATCGTTTCGTGACCACCTTTGCATTGTTGGGGTGCATCCGAAGTTTATGGCCAATGACTAGCCGCCTTGCTTAGTGCGAATTTGTTTGTTATTTTATGAAGTTAATTGCATTTTTTAGTTAAAACATTGCTTGATTATGGTATAGTATCTTCACTATAGGAGATATCGCCATGAGAAAAGCGCTTAAACTAAATATAGATCCGAAGATGGAATCAAAAGATCAATTCAATAAACATTTCGATAAAACATTCGATTCAATTTATGATGCGATTGACGTTCCTTCTCTCTCGTTATTTCAAATAGTAGAACAAGTAAAAAACTTTAAATTTGTAGTTGATTCTAAATTAGTACAAATGGGAGCATTAGGAGTTTGTCCAAAAAGCTTGCGTTCGAAATCCGTTTTTGGTATCACGCCTCTCAATAAGGAGGCAAACCATGGAATTACCCATCACGATTCGCGGCAGGATTATAGATCACCAGGAGCTTGAATGTATCAAACAGGCAATTTGCCAGGGCTGGGCCAGAGGCCGCACCTGGATATCCCAGGAACTCTGTCGGCAATGGGATTGGCGACAGGGCAACGGCCAGCTCAAGGACCAGGTATGCAGGATATTGCTCAACGAATTATCCAGGCGGGGTCTCGTCGAACTCCCCGCCCGCAAACGCGCCGCCCAAGTGGCCCAGCGGTATTACCTGGCCCCGTCCATACCGCCCTCCTATGCTCAGGAACCCCTGGAGGGCAAACTCAAAGATTTTCCCGCAGTCACGCTCCGGATGGTGCGGCGCACTTCGGAAGAGGCGCTGTGGAATTATCTTGTGCATCGATATCATTACAAGGGATTCCGGATACTTGTCGGCTCCCATCTCAAATACATTGCCTTGTTCAACGACACGCCCGTTGCCTGTCTGGCGTGGGGATCAAGCGTTTTCCGCATTGGCGACAGGGACCGGTTTTTGAATTGGTCCGCGCAGGAGCGTACCGGCAACATACGGTTTATCGCAAACAATACGCGTTTTTTGATTTTGCCGTGGGTGCGGGTAAAGAATCTGGCCTCCCATCTCCTGGCCTTGTCAGCCCGAGTAGTCAGCCGGGACTGGCAGAATTTTTATGGCCATCCGATTTACCTGCTCGAGACCTTTGTGGAGACCGCGCGGTTTCAGGGCATCTGTTATCGGGCCGCCAACTGGATTCGAGTCGGAAGCACCAAGGGACACGCCAAACGCAACGGTCAATTTTACTATCACGGCAATCCCAAAGATATCTATGTCTACCCCCTGATCAATGAGTACCGGTCGCGTCTGGCGGCGGGAGGCGAGTCATGCTGAATCTTGCCCAGTCGCCGGTTACGGAGGACAAACTGACGATGTTTCGCGATAAAGCCCACCAGATTACCGATACCTGGGTCGACAGCCTGGCCCCTGCCCTGTGCGGCGACAAGCCGTTGACCATGACGGAAATTTCCGCCTTGTTCGAGGAAAAGAAGGCAGAGTTACTGGGCTCCCTTGTCGAACAGTTCATCGGGGTCCATCATCGGGAAACAACGGAGCAGCGATCCGCTCCCTGCCCCAAATGCGGCAAACTTTGCCTGGCCAGGCGGACAACCTCCCGCCGGGTGGAGTCCCGTCAGGGATCGACTCTGATCGAGCGGCCCTATTTTCATTGCACAGCCTGCCGAACAGGGTTTACCTTGCTCGATCAGACGCTGGAACTTTCGGGGCGGAGAAAGCAGTACGATCTCCAGCGGCTGGCTTTGGACTATATCGCCGAGATGCCCTACGCCCGGGCAGCCGAACTCTTCAGTAAATCTACCGGGATCAGTTTCTCCGAGGACACTCTCCACGACCTGGTCGCGGAGTTTACCGGCGATCTGACCCTGGAGGAGGTTATTCCCGGCAAGGAGGAGATACTTGAGCGGATCTCTTCAGTGAAGGGCCAGGGAAAAAGGCGTCCTGTCCTGGTGGTGGCCACCGATGGCGCTCATCTGCCGACCCGGCCGCTTCCCGGCAGGGCAGGTAAACGCGGACCAGGAGAATACCGGGAGGCCAAGGGATTCCGCCTTCACCTGCTTGGAGCGGACAAGATTGTCCAGCTTGCCAGTTGGCATCAGATTCAGGATGCGGAAACCTGCGCCAATGCCCTGAAAACCGTTGCCGAACGTATCCCCGTCGACAAGGTCCGTATTGCCCTGATCGGCGATGGCGCCCATTGGCTGTGGCGCGCCATGACCGAAGCGTTTTCGACCGGTCGGGAGGTGCTGGACTATTATCACTGCTCCGAGTATATCCATGCCCTGGCCACGGCGCAGTATGCCGATGATCCCGTCAAAGGGCTCCAATGGGTGGAAGCAACCATGACCCGACTCTATTACGGAGAAACAGGGCATGTTCTGGGTGGGCTCAAACGGATGAAACCGCGGAATAACGATGTCAAGGAACAGATCCGCAAACTGATTGGGTATCTGCAGAACAATGCCCACCGAATCGACTACAAACACAATCGGGCAGGCGGATACCCTATCGGCAGCGGCGGCATTGAGTCCGCCAACAAATTTATCTGCCATGTCCGGCTCAGACGAAGCGGTGCCTGGTGGCTGAAAGAAAACGGCAATGGTATGCTCGCCCTGAGATGTGCCCTCGTAAATGGAACCCTCGATGCTGCTTTCAAGCGTTACGTGGCCAAGGGCCAGAACTCAACTTTAGCGGTTGGGACAAACTCCTAATGCTCCCAGTACAAATCATCACCCAGAATAAACTTGATCATCATTTTGCTGACTATCATTGCCCGAATTGCGGGAACGGCCTAAAGGAAAAATACACCCGGCTCCGCGAAGCCGTGACCACCATCGGAACACTTTCTTTCGCTTGCCCGTATCTTCGCTGCTCTTCATGCAAAACAAACCACACCCCCTACGAAGATGCTCTCAATCTCAAAAAGGGCAAATACCAGCACGATGTTCAGAAAGTCGCAGCGCGCATGGCATCCGGCGAGACCTTTGAAGAATCTGCCGAAATGCTCTATGAAATCTATCGGTTCGGGATAAGTCCAGATACCGTTCACACTTTGACCAATGATCTTGCCGATGAAATTCAGCTCTCCGAAATCCTTCCGACTGCTGAAGAACTACTTGAAATAATTAACAAGATATCCGAAGGAAAGAAACGTCGGCCAGTTTCTGTTTTTACCGCCGATGGCGCCATGCTCCCAATCCGGACAGAAGAGCTTCATGCTCCAAACTGCTGGAAAGAGGCCCGAGGAATTCGCGGATATCTCATTGATCAAGATCGCATTGTTCATGTCCTGAGTTGGCATCAAATAGCATCCAAACAAGATTTTCTTCAGTACCTCATTGAAATAAGGGATAAAAACTTAATCCCTCCCGACTTGGTCCGGCTATGCTTCATCGGTGACGGCGCCCAGTGGATTTGGGATCTGGTTCAACAGGTGTTCCCCGATTGCCGAGAGGTACTGGACTATTACCACTGCTCGGAACATCTTCATGCCTTCGCTAAGTTGCATTTAGGCGAGGGTAAAGGCCAGGAGTGGCTGGAGGCGACGAAAGCCCGACTTTTCCACAATGATGCAGTCCAGGTGATAGCTGGCTTGAAGAGAATGAAATGTCGCTCGCCCGAGGATCAAAAAAATCGAGACAATTTGGTTGGTTATCTTTCAAATCACAAGCATCGCATCGACTACGGTAAATGCCGTCGGGGTGGCTACCCCATTGGCAGCGGCGCGATCGAGAGCGCCAATAAATTCATCAGCCATGTCCGCATTAAACGATCAGGTGCCTGGTGGAAAGTCGATTACGCAAACAATATCTTAAAGTTGCGCTGTGCACGGTATAATTCCAAGTACGATGATGCTTTTAATCGTTATATGTCGCTGCCCAAGGGTTTGAAACCAGCAGCAGAAATCAAGTTGTCACGGATTAAATGATCCTGGCCATAAACTTCGGATGCACCCGCATTGTTGTTAAAACCCTCCACGCAGCCCAAGGCAATCGTATTTTTTGCACGAAACCAGTTGAGCAGGAGGGGACGGTGGGCCCTCAACATTTTAGCGACTTTCTTCATCGGTTTGATTTTGGATCGCATGGTTCTTGTGCACCAGGCATCAAGAAACTTGCCGGCCCAAGCCGGAGAACTGTATCCCCAAAATCGTTGAAAATCTTCCTTGAGCAAGTAGGCACGGACGGTTCTGAGGTTGCATGCGAGCAGATCCTTCAGCCTGTCCACCTGGTTATCGGTCAGGTTTTCGGGTCGTTTCAACAGACACCAGCGGCTCTTCGTCAAGATAGGTTCTTTTCCCTTTTTTTTCAGCTCTTTGGTCTCATCGGCCCTGACCTCGTCGATTGCTTTGCTCATGTGACTCATAATATGAAACCGGTCGAGGATATTGACGGCACCCACTGCCTTTTCAGCAATGACGGCCAGATAGGGTTTCCACATGTCACTGCAAATAAACCGCAATTGCCGAGATCTTACCGTCCCAAGCCAGTCGAAAAATTCCCTGAAAGTTTTGGCTGTGCGGTCGGGGCCGATCCAAAGCAGGCGTCTTTTTCCCTGGTCAAGCTGATACACCAGGGTGACAAACTTACCCTTGCGTTTGCGCCAGCAAATCTCGTCGATGCCGATTGCAGTGATCCCGTCGATGTTGCGATGTCCGAGGCCCCAGTTGACCGCCATTTCCACCGACCTGAAGACAGTGTCCCAACTGGTTTTAAAGACTTCGGCCACTTCCTTCCAGCTCAATCGCTTGCACCAAGTGGCCAGGAACCAGGCGTAAGAGAGGGTGAGATGGCTTTTTCCTAAAGCCCACGGTAACTTTTCGACTTTGACGCCACAGGTTGGGCACTGCACCCGCCGTGGAGCGTAGAGAAAATAAACCGGTATGCCCCATAAGGGGACAAAGGCAAAAGTTCTGCCACGCAAGGTGTCGTATCCGGGTCGCCTCTCGCCGCACTTGGAGCAAATAGGCCTGCTGCCGGCTTGGGGCCGCAAGGTTATCACCAATGCTGGCGGCCCGGCGTCACGCCATTTGCAGGTGTCATAGATAAAACCCGGTTGTTTTTCGATACGGTTCAAGATAGTCTTTACGTGCATCCTGTCTGGCCTACCTGAGGAGTTTTTTGGAAGGAACTTTTCCCGGCAAGGTAAGGCAGGATGCATTTTATGAAAACCCCACAACAGGACAATCAATGGCAATAGCAGGGAGCCCCGACTCTATCAAGGCCAAGCCCTGCGGGTGTGCGCTTGCAGCGCACAGCCTTGACAGAGTCGCGCCTCCCTGCTCCACCTGAAGGTGGCAAGGGTGACGGGGCGGCAGGTGCCCACCCCTTCACCTCCGGCGGGGATCAGGTTCTGGGGCTAATTTTCAAAGATCTACCCACAAATTCTGCGGACGAAGCAAATTTATCAGCCATGTCCGCATGAAACGATCAGGAGTCTGGTGGAAAGTCGATTACGCAAACAATATCTTAAAGTTTCGTTGTGCACGGTATAATTCCAAGTACGATGATGCTTTTAATCGCTATATGGCGCAACCCAAGGGCCAGAAACCAGCAGCGGAAACCAGCTGTCACGGATTCAATGATTCTGGCCATAGACTTCGGATGCATCCCTTCTTGCGATGCGCATAAGCCTTTTTTTATTTTTCCTCGCTGGAAAAAATGCTCATTCAAAATTGAGCTTTTTTCATTTAATCAAATATTTTTACGCATTTTTTTGCGATTCATCCCAACACTTTTTATAACCAATCACAAATATTCCAGGCTAATATGATAAATATTTTACATACTATCGAGACAAGAGGGCCAGGGGGGGCTGAGATACTGCTGGTAAACATTGCCAAGCATCTGGAAAAATCAGGGTATAAAAATTTTGGTTTTTTTATTAAAGAGGGTTGGCTGCAAGAACAATTTCTTGCATTGGGGTTCACATTTAAATACGCAAGGCTTGCTAATCCTTTTGATTTTTTCCTTTGTTTTAAGCTTTTTTACTTTGTCGTGAAAAACAAAATTTGCGTGATTCATGCTCACGAATTTACAATGGCTTTTTATTCCTGCCTAATTTCGATTTTCCTTCCAAGGGTGAAGGTTGTCTGCACATTCCATGGTCGACACTATCACAGTGATACGGCTATTCGACAAAAGGCGATGCGGTTTGTGGCAAGAAGATCAAAAATGGTGGCTGTATCTGCTGATGTTAAAAATTATATAGCAACGAAATGTTCAATCTTTCCGTTCCTAATAACAGAAATAGAAAACGGTATAGATATACCACCTTATGGGATAAAGGGTACGTTGCGAGAGGAAATTGGTTTACCTCTGACTGCTATAATAATAGGAGCTGTTGGTCGATTGCACAAAATTAAAGGACATCAGTACTTGATTGAAGCTGCTGAAAGAATATCAAAGGGTATGGAAGGTGTGTATTTCGTGATTGCGGGAGAAGGTGCCGAAAGGCTAAATTTGGAGCTAAAGATCAGGAGTTGTAATATTGAAGATCGTTTTATTTTGCTTGGAAACCGGGATGATATTGACAATATACTAAGATCATTAGACATATTCGTATTGCCATCTTTATCTGAAGGAACATCGCTTGCTTTATTGGAGGCAATGGCTCATGGACTTTCAATAATTGCAACTAATGTGGGAAATAATTATAAACTGCTGTCCAACTGCTCTGATAATATAATTATATCAGTAAACAATACTGATGAATTGTACAATTCTGTCGCCGGGATTATTGAATCAGGAAATTTTAAGCACAAGTCTGTTTCTAATAGAGAAAAGATTATAAAATCACACTCTATCGAGGCCATGGTTGGCAAATATGAAAGAATGTATTGATCCGGTCAGCAATTTAACTATAAAAACTTCTATTTATGATTTCAAATTCATATTGATATTATTATTTTTAATAAATGAATATGCGCGTCCATTAATTTTCTCAAAGTTAAGACTCGTTTTGTTGTTAGAGATAATATTTGTTTGCATTTTGCTTTCAAGAAAAAATATATATAAATATAATGATAGTGTAATTACATGGTGTTGGTTGATTTTATTTTTAGAAATGTTTTTGCATCTTTTTATTGCTAGCAATAATTATATGGCTCTGCAATTTTTTAAATCAACCATTTCCTATGGATTATTTTTTTTGGTGGTTTCTATCTGTGTTGATTCATTTAAAAAAATTAAAATTACACTTTTATGCTTTATTCTTATCAACTCGTTCTGCGCAATTAAAGGTATATTGGAAGGGGGGATGGTCCCTGCTAATGGATTTATGGCTGATGAGAATGATTTTGCCTTATCGATGAATATATCTATGCCTATTGCCATATATTTTTCTTTTACAGTATCAGGTTGGAAAAGATATGGTTTGTGGATCCTTGCGTTTCTAATGTTTTGTGGAGGTGTATACTCTCTCTCGCGAGGAGGGATGGTAGGCTTGGCGACAATTGTTTTATTGATGTGGCTAACTAGTCAAAAAAAGGCCATTTCGCTGTTATTATTACTGTTAGCTGCCTGTTTCTTTATCTCGAACATGCCTTCTAGTTATCGTGATGAGTTGTTATCGGTATACGAAGAAGGCGCTCAAGCAGGCACGGGCAGAGAGCGATTAGAGTTTTGGAAGGTGTCAGCACGGGTTTTCGGGGCGTATCCTCTTTTAGGTGTTGGCCAGGGAAATTTGCCCTATCGGTTAGCAGAGTTTCAGGGGGAGGGATACTGGAAGCGTGGAATTGGTGGCAGAGCTGTTCATTCCTTATATTTTACTTTGATTGCAGAACTTGGTATTGTTGGTATTTTCATTTTTTCATTACTACTCAGAAAAATTTTTAGATATTGCAACATTCTTCGGAGGCAAGGCACCAAAGATGAGCAGATTCTTGCTAAAGGTTTGTTGATTGGATTTGTTGCTTTTTTGTCTACTGGTTCTTTTTTGTCTGTATTGTATTACCCTCATTTCTGGATATTGCTAACGTTCGTAAATATGTTATGGGTTAATCGATCACAAGGTCAGGCCCCGACAATTTCAACCGGTAGGCCCACGCTGTGCTTTAACTCGTAAAATTTTTTCCGGTTCCTCAGCAGAATCTGTGGGTAGCCTTGGGAGTCGGCAGGTCTCCAAGGGCATGATATAGGGCGATTTTCAGCCCGTCGTGCGTACGGAATCCATAGGATCGTTTCGTAACCACCTTTGCCTTGTTGTTAAAACCCTCCACATAGCCCAAGGCAATGGTATTTTGCTTCGTCCGCAGAATTTGTGGGTAGATCTTTGATAATTAGCACCAGAACCTGAGCCCCGTCGGAGGTGAGGGTGTGGGCACCTGCCGCCCCGTCACCCTTGCCACCTTCAGGTGGAGCAGGGAGGCGCGACTCTGTCAAGGCTGTGCGCTGCAAGCGCACACCCGCAGGGCTTGGCCTTGATAGAGTCGGGGCTCCATGCTATTGCCATTGCCTGCTTTGGGGTTTTCATAAAATGCATCCTGCTTACTTTGCGTAAGCGCTTAACAAACACCTTCTTTTTCTTCTCCCTCCTATGGGTCATAATGCTCAAAACCTTACCAATGGAGGGGGATTATGCACCACGTACATACACCGGCGGGCAAGCAGTGCCAGCGTCGATTCTGGCAGGCCCACATCAAGGCATTCAAGCAGAGCGGGTTCAATCGCAGTGAATATTGTCGCCGCCAGGATTTGAGTTATCATGCGATGACTTACTGGCTTCGCAAGCAGCAAAAAGGGGGTACGGATTCTACGACCCTTCTCAATCTCGTTCAAGTGCCCATATCACAGGATAACCAGTTGATGCCAAGCATCCGTCTCTGTGTCGGCTCACGCTACCTCATCGAGCTCGGACAAGATTTCAGCGACACTGTACTTGCTCGGGTGCTTGCCGTACTGGAGACACGATGATGTGGCCGATAGCGAGCGGGGTTAAGGTGTATCTGGCCACCGGAATCACTGACATGCGTAAATCCATTAATACCCTGGCTATCATGGTAGCCGAACAGATGGATTTGGATCCGCTGTCCGGCCATCTGTTTGCTTTCTGCAATCGTAAACGGGACACGGTCAAAGCACTTTATTGGGATCGCAACGGCTTTTGTCTCTGGCATAAACGGCTGGAGCGAGACAAGTTTCAATGGCCGCAAACCACCGGCGAGGCCGAATGTATCAGCATGCGCCAACTGGGTTGGTTGCTGGAGGGATTATCCCTTGCCCAACCGGCCCACGAGACGCTCAAATATACCATTGTACGTTGAAAAAAATGCTTCCATTTTATGAATTATGTTGAAATATATCGGATAGATATGTTAATATTTTGTCATGAAATTCACTCCCGAAACATTGCCGGACAATCCTCTCGAGCTCAAGCTGCTTATTGTCGAACTGCAAGCGCAGTATGAAAAACAGGTCTCCCTGTTGATCGAGCAGATTCGCTTGCTTCGGCACAATCTCTTCGGGGTGAAAAGCGAAAAGCTGCCGGCTGCTGGAACCATGCAGCTCATCCCGCTGTTCGACTTGCCTGAACCCGAGGCGCTGGAGCCGGAACTGGTGATTGTGCCGACGCATTCCCGCAAGAAACCCGGGCGTAAGCCCCTGCCGGCAGATCTACCCAGAATCGACGTCCTGCATGATATAAGCGACGAGGAAAAGATCTGCGCCTGCGGTTGCACCCTCAGTCGTATCGGCGAGGAAGTCATGGAGCAGTTGGATATTATTCCTGCCCGGATCCAGGTGCTGCGCCATATTCGCCCCAAGTATGCTTGTTGCCACTGTGAAGGTGTTGACGATGACGGTCCCACCGTCAAAATCGCGCCGGCCCCGTTGCAGATGATCCCCAAGTCCATCGCCAGCCCCGGTCTGCTTGCCCATATCCTCACCGGCAAGTTCGTCGACCACCTGCCGTTCTATCGGCAGGAAAAAATCTTTCATCGCAAAGGCATCAATATCGGCCGGGCCTCCATGTGCAACTGGGCGATGAAAACCGCCGAAGTCTGCGAACCGCTGCTCAACCTGCTCAAAGACGAGGTGCTTGAAGGCAGACTGATCAATATCGACGAAACCACGATTCAGGTGCTGGCAGAACCCGGTCGGACGCCTACCCAAAAATCCTATATGTGGATCTTTCGGCGGGGCGATCCGGAACGGCCGGTGTTGGTTTATCAGTATGCACCCAGCAGAGGGGGCGAAATTGCCAAAACCTTTCTCGATGATTTTAAAGGGTACGTGCAGACCGACGGGTACATCGGCTACGATTTCCTCGACCAGTGCACCGGAGTGCGCCATGTTGGCTGCATGGCCCATGCACGCCGAAAGTTCAGGGAGGTGGTCACTGCGCAGGGAAAAAATCGTAAAAGCGGCAGCGCCGATGAAGCCCTTGCCTATATCGGCAGACTCTATAAACTCGAGCAGGACGCCCGCGCCCGAAAAATGACCGCCGATCAAATCCATGCCATGCGACAGGAACAGGCCAAGCCGATCTTGGACGCTTTCCAACAATGGCTGCAAAAACGCGCTTGGCAAACACCCCCCAAAGGGCTGCTCGGAAAAGCTATCAACTACACACTCAAACAGTGGGACCGACTGATTGGCTACCTGGAGGATGGCATCATCACTCCTGACAACAATGCTGCGGAAAACGCCATTCGCCCCTTTGTCGTCGGCCGTAAGAACTGGCTGTTTTCTGGAACGCCTCAAGGCGCGGAGGCCAGTGCCCTCCTCTACAGCCTGATCGAAACGGCCAAAGCCAATGGTTTCGAACCCTACAGTTATCTCCGCCACATATTCCAGCACCTGCCGACGGTCACCACTCTGGAGGGCTACGAGGCTCTGCTTCCGTGGAATCTTGATCGTACAACAATCACTAAGGCGGTTCTAGATGTGAAAGATTAAGCGCTTACTACTTTGCCGGGGAAAGTTTCTTCCAAAAACTCCTCAGTTTAGCTCAGACAGGATGCACATTAAAATTATCTTAAACCGTAATAAAAATAAACTCACCGTTCGCCTGCACCAACCGGCTAATCATTGCAGCAGCGCAACGATCCTGCATCTCCTCGAGGGGTTGAACGCAACGCGAACGACGTTTCCAGGCACGGACCTCCGCCTGTTTTACGAATTGGTATCGTGGCAAAATCTCTCGAGATCAGGAGTTCTGAATTTAAAGTTGACGTGACACTAGTGTCTTGTCAACTTTCTAGTGTCGGATACAGGCGTGACAATTTTATCCGCGCATCCTTTGTTGTGAATTACCAGTTTACTTTGGCCTGTCGATTGTTCCGGTGTTTTTGCCAAGCATTC
>CAXXHZ010000001.1:1017500-1175980 GCA_963666685.2 uncultured Desulfobulbus sp. | reverse complement strand
TCACCGCATTCATAACCCGTTCACACCCGAAAAGTTCGCCACTCTCGGCGCGGCGCTGCGTCTGGAATCAGGGACCCGAGTGCTCGACCTCGGTAGCGGTTCGGGGGAGATGCTATGCACCTGGGCACGCGATCACGGTGTCATCGGTACCGGCATCGATATGAGTCAGTTGTTCACAGAGCAGGCAAAAATACGTGCTGAAGAACTCGGCGTCGCCGATCAAGTCAAATTCATCCATGGCGATGCTGCTGGCTATGTCTCTGAGGCGAAAATTGATGTGGCAGCCTGTGTCGGTGCCACTTGGATCGCCGGCGGAGTTGCCGGCACTGTTGAGCTTCTGGTGCGGAGCCTGAGAGCCGGGGGGATCATCCTCATCGGCGAGCCCTATTGGCGGCAGTTACCGCCGACAGAAGATGTTGCCAAGGGGTGTCTTGCCAACTCAATCTCCGACTTTCTCATGCTTCCTGAACTTCTCGCATCTTTCGGCCACCTTGGCTACGACGTCGTTGAAATGGTTCTGGCTGACCAAAACGGCTGGGACAGATACGAGGCGGCCAAATGGCTCACTATGCGACGATGGCTTGAAACTAATCACGACGACGAGTTAGCGAAAGATGTTCAAGCCAAATTGACCTCGGAACCCGAGCGCTACGCCGCTTACACACGTGAATACATGGGCTGGGGCGTGTTCGCACTGATGGTGAGGTGATGCGGGGCTTACCGGGCTACTCAGAAAACGGGGAAATCCATTCATTCCTAACAAGACAAATGCACTCGGACGGCTAAAAGCGGCGCTCATTCTTCGCTCTGCTTTTTGCCGCCGGTGATTTGCGGCGTTCTCGGCGACTGCGTCGCCGAGAATCGCGGTGCTGACTTCGTCGAGCACCTTGCCCTGTCGCCTTTGGCGCCAGAACAAGGTACTCGACCGGACACCGCACACCGATCATTCAAACTTCGTTTTGCCCTGATCGGCGCACGGCGCCGGTCAGCACCGCGATTATGCGCTTCAAGGAGTACTTTCATGCATTCAGAAAACATCCATATCAACTACTCCCGGACGGCCCCAAGTGAGCAGATAAAACACGCTTTTTCTTTCTGTCAGGAAGCATTGCCACACAAAACCGGCTAACCTGGCAGTAGTTTGATCGAGAACATCCCTGATTTATAGAAGTTATACGTTTTTTAGGCGGAATTGTCCGTTCGTCCTTGGTTGGAATTTTTAGCCAAGGGACCTGATCTTTGAACAAATAGCGAGCCTCGCCTACTGGGGCAATGGCACCGGTCGGTGATCGAGAAGCGCCCGATACAATTCCTCCATGGTTGCAATGTGAAATTCATGAAACTTACTGCGAACCTTTTCCCACAGGGAGCGCTTTGTTTTCCAGTATTTCCACACTGCCTGAAACAGAGGGCAGCAGAGCTGCTGAATCTGGTCAACCAGGAAAGCCAGCATCATCAGCAGGACAAACACTTCACTCAGGTGCTGTTTGCCCAGACCAAAATTATGACCAAAATGATAACCCTGGTTTTTCAAGGTGTTGAACGTCTCGTTCTCTATTTTCCACCTGGCACGGGCACCACGCATAAACTGATACATATTCGCTTCCGTGATCTCCAGGTCAGTAATCCAGCTGTGGGGAATTAGGTGGGGAATTAGGGGAATTAGGGGACAGACCACGTTTCCTTGCCTTGAAAAGGTGGTCTGTCCCCTAATTCGAATTCCGGTCAAAACTAAAAAGATTATGGTTAACAGAAGGGCATGAATATTTCCGAGAATTTCGGCCGCTGGCCACCGATTTACGATTTTAAGGAATTAGGCCAACAGATTAAGGAACTAATCAATGATGGATCAATATTTCATCATTTTTTTGCCCCTGATGTTAATGGGGCAGAATTTTTCCAAGGCGATATCATCTCGTTAAAAAATGACCCAGTCTATATCGATAGTGATGGAGATATAGCGATAATTGATGAAGGCTTTTCTTATTGGGTAATCTTAGGGAATACTTGCGACTTAGCTCAGGATATACCGCAAGAGAGTTCATTGAAAATCCCTCACCTAACGCATATTTCACCTCTTATCCCAGTGCCTCACGATATACCTGATGGCATTCTTGGTAATTTTAAAAGATACAAACTATACAAAAGGGTATTCATTCCAAGATGGGGTAAGGAAGATAATGATTTTTACATAGATTTAACAATAATAAACTCCATCGAGAAGCAGTGTTTGATTGATCATTCAGACATTAAAGCACGTTTAAATTTCAAAACTTGGCTTTTGTTGCACTCTTGTCTTGTTCCCTGAATCAGTGAAGCCCCGAGTCGGACCTTTCTCCTCAATGCGGGGAGGGTCGATTTTCGGCTTCAGCGGAGCCGGATCACCCTCTGTGTGCTCGACGTCGAGGCTATGTCGGCGATTTGTTCATTGATAATGCCCTGTTTTCTTGGAGTGAGGATAGTTCTCTGGCGTATTCCACTGTTTTTATGACATTGTTTTACTCAGGCAGCCGGTATTAGCTTCCGGTAGACCGTGCCGAAGGCGACAAAGGCCGGGCAGCACCGGCTGAAACGAAGCGTCAACCGTCTGCCTTTGGATATCAGGCGGGCGGCAAGATACATCAGTTCCTGGATAACGGTCTTAATCCGTCTGCGTTTGGCCGGGTGCCGCAGCGGTGCTTGCGATCCCAGCAGGCCCTGTTGACCGATGTACCTGAGAATGTTGTAGGCAAAAGCCCCCAGAGCCATGATCAGGGAATTGGTGGCGAACTTGCCGCTGGGCAGGCGTTCCAGGTCCAGATCTGTCTTGAATTCGCTATGAAACTGCTCGGAGGTCGCATGTTGACGATACAAATCGATCACCATCTCCGGTGCCAGCGACAGGTTGGTCCACCAGCCCTCCAGAATGACCTCCGGCGCAACAAGAAGCTGGCCGTGTTTGTCAATGGTTCGTTCGGTCACCCGGACAATCCGCTTGAGTTGATAGACGGCTCCGTTAACTTCCTTGCTTTCCTCGACGACCAGTGTGCCGATGCTCTTCCCTGGCCGGGGAGTGACCACCTCGCCTTGGGCGAAAACACGGTCGCGCCACTCCCTGACATTGTTTTTCCGAGGATTCCATTTGATGATGTAGCAGACCTCGGCCTTTTCCAAGGCGATCAATGTCTCCAGCGCATCGTGAGCCGAGTCAGCCCGGACCAGGATTTTCTCCTCGGTCAGCGTCTTGCCCTGGACAATCACCCGCTGGAGAAATTCCACCGCGCCCTTCTGGCTATGCTGGCTTCCGGGCCGGAGTTCCACCTCCAGGCACCAACCTTCCAGACCGAGATAGGCGGCGATCGGGGCGTAGCCATCATAGTTATGGTAGGTGCGGCTCACCCCCTCTTTGCGTGTATTGGAATTATCTTGCGGAAAAACATCCACATCCAGAGGCACGAACCCTGGGGCTGCCGGGCTCACCTGGACTTTGAGCTGCTTGAGCATGGTTTGGGAACATTTGACAATGGCGGGGATCATCCTCGATCCCGCGGCATCCAGCCGCTGCCGCAATCGTTCCACCGAGGGGACACGGTCAATACCCAGCGCCTCCAGGAAAAAAAGGTCATCCCGCATGGCGTCAATGGCCTGATAGTCGCTTTTCCCCAGGCAAAGCAAGCCAAGATAGCTGCGGAAGATGTCCGGCTCGCTGATATGACCGTTACTTTGCCCCAGCCTGCCGACATGCCGGCCAAGGTCGCTGTACCGGTTGATGCAGGCACCGGCCAAGGCCAGCCCGGAGTGGCTGGTGTAGAATTCTTCACGGCTTTGTTCCAGGTTCATTCGTTTCATGTTTTTACCTGCCAAGTGAGTTTTTAGGACAGGTGTATATTGCAATATTTTTGCTTAAATATCAATATGATAATTGGAAAATTAATGCTTTTCCATTGATGCTTTATCACTGATTCAGGTTGTTCGCTATTTAGCCCGTGATGATGGTCGTCATGATTAAACAAGGCAGGCCCCAACCAGGCGCTGCACATTGACCGCAAGGGGCACGGGCTTATAGCCTGTTGCCCCTTTTGTGGGAAACAGGGGACAGACCACAGTTTTGGGAAACAGGGGATAGACCACGGTTTCCGCTGACTCCTGCCTGGTCCTTGAGCTGGATCGCTTGCCGGGCAGCTCTCCCCGGACAAGAACGTGATCTGTCGCTACACAATCGCGGCATTTACCATATCGCCCAAGCCCGAGGCTTTGGCATGTTGTGCTGACTTGCCAGTAACAGGGTTTACATACAGGGGACTCACACCCCATGAGATCACGCCCATGCCGGGCGTAACAAAATGTTTCTACGGAAGCCGCAAAAAGCGCGGCTCTCGCAGAACTCCACGTTATCTTGCCGCCCGTGTTGTCAAATAAGCAGCGACAACAAGAGAGCAAACCACAGGGAAACCTATCGCCAAATACATTAAAATTGCGAGGTCAAGCGTGTCTGAAATCCAATCTCTAGCAACAAGAGTCCAAGAATTACAGAAGTCCTTTGATTTTTGGAATACCGGATATGTTTGGCTTGTAGCCTTTACTGTCATCCTCGCATTTATTGTGTTTTTTTCACAATTTATGTCCGTCAAAAGGGGGAGAGAGTTATCGCAAGCACAAGACGCATTGTTCACGGTTAAAGATACGCAACTAAACAATGATCTAAAAGACAAGGATCTGCGCATTTCTGAGGCAAATGAAAGAGCAGTTCCTCAGCAGAATCTGTGGGTAGTCCTTTGATATTTAGCCCAGAGCCTGAGCCCCGCCGGAGGTGAGGGGGGGCACCTGCCGCCCCGACACCCTTGCCACTATTTGGTCAAGCATGGGGGGTTCGACTTTCCGGGTCGCCAAGGCCCGAGAACGTAACAGCGGCGGCACCGTGTTGTTTGCCAACACCCTGGGTCACGATGATCTAATTGTCGAAATCTCCCTGCCGCTTGCGAAAAACGTTACCTGAAAACGGAAGCAGCAAGCAATACCAAACAACTTTTCCTTGACGGCCGGACAACACTATGCTAAGTACCCATTCTCGAAATGGATATGATTTCGCTAAGGCGTCACCAACCATTTTGTCTTTGAGTTACATTCCTCGGTAGCTCAGTTGGTAGAGCAGGCGGCTGTTAACCGCCTTGTCGGGGGTTCGAGTCCCTCCCGGGGAGCCAAAATAGCAATGGGTTAGACAGCATCTGTCTAACCCATTTTTATTTTGCACAACCGTTTTTTCCTGCAGTGCGATTTTTGTGCCTCCCTTTTTCCCCCTGTCACCCCAGTTCTCAAGACCTTCCATCAAAAAGCAGGGATAATTGTCCCGCATACTGCCGGAAATCTTGCGGTACACCTGCAAGAAAGAATGAAGATTGGACAAATTGCGCCCCCTGTAGTATATTTGAGCCCTTACTGAACATGGGTCGGTTTCCGGCCCATTTTTTTTTTTGCAGACCCTCGCCTCTTCAGGCGTACCGATAGACACCAGACGGAATCGATAGCAACGTGAGCAGTCATCTTCTCAAAGAAATACAGAAACGAAGAACCTTCGGCATCATCAGTCACCCCGATGCAGGTAAAACAACGCTGACCGAAAAGCTGCTGCTCTTCGGCGGCGCCATTCAAATGGCGGGTGCGGTCAAATCCCGGAAAACCGCGGTCCATGCCACCAGCGACTGGATGGCCATCGAAAAGGAACGCGGTATCTCGGTCACCACCTCGGTGATGAAATTCAATTACCGGGACTACGAGATCAACCTCCTCGACACCCCCGGCCATCAGGACTTCTCCGAAGACACCTACCGGGTGCTCACCGCCGTGGACTCTGCCCTGATGGTGATCGACAGCGCCAAAGGCGTCGAGACCCAGACCACCAAACTGATGGAAGTCTGCCGGATGCGCAACACGCCCATCATCACCTTCATCAATAAGCTGGACCGTGAAGGCATGGATCCCTTGGATATCCTCGCCGATATCGAGGAAAAGCTGCAGATCGAATGCGTGCCGCTCTCCTGGCCCATCGGCATGGGCAAGGGTTTCAAGGGCGTCTACGACCTCCACCGGAAACAGATCACCCTCTTCACCCCCAGCCAGGATTCCCGACCCCAGGACTGCATCGTGGTGCACGACCTGAACGATCCCCAGCTCGACAGTCTGATCGGCATTTTTGCCGCCGAAAAACTGCGCGAGGATATCGAACTGTTGCAAGGTGCGGCCAATCCTTTTGAATACGAGCAGTATCTCAAGGCCGGCCAGACCCCGGTCTTTTTCGGCAGCGCCATCAACAACTTCGGCGTCCGCGAGCTGCTCGACGCCTTTGTCGAACTCTCTCCGGCTCCCGGCCCGCGCGCCACCCTGACCCGGATGGTCGATCCCGGTGAAGAGGCCTTCAGCGGCTTTACTTTTAAGATCCAGGCAAATATGGACCCGGCCCATCGCGATCGGATCGCCTTTTTCCGCATCTGTTCCGGCACCTTCACCCGGGGGATGAAGGTCATGCATCACCGCTTGGGCAAAGAGATCAACCTGAGCAATGCCACGGTGTTCATGGCACAAGAACGCTCCCATGTCGACGAGGCCTATCCCGGCGATATCATCGGCATCCATAACCACGGCACCATCAAAATCGGCGACACCTTCACCGACAAGGAAGAACTCAAGTTCACCGGCATTCCCAATTTCGCGCCCGAGCATTTCCGACGGGTGGTTCTGCGCAACCCGCTCAAAATGAAACAACTGCAAAAAGGATTGGTGCAGATGGCGGAAGAAGGCGCGGTCCAGGTCTTCCGACCGATTGTCGGCAACGAGTATATCCTCGGCGCGGTAGGCGTGCTCCAGTTCGAGGTGACCATGACCCGGCTCAAGGACGAATACGGCGTCGACGCCACCTACGAGCCGCTCAGTTATACCCTGGCCCGCTGGGTCGCGAGCGACAACAAACAGCAGCTGCGCGAGTTTGAAAAAAAATGCCAGTTCAGCCTCGCCCTGGACGCCGAAGGCCACCTCTCCTATCTGGCTGAGGGCAGCTGGCGCCTGGCCCACACCCAGGAATTGTTTCCCGAGGTCGTGTTCAACAAGACCAGGGAGTCGGTGTGATCGAGTCGTCACCCGCCCGCATCGCCCTTGCCGGTCTTCCGTAAGCGGCAATCGCGCACCTGTCGTGATCCTGCTAATCTCCCCGCCCGTGGCCAAACCGGGCGAACCGCCCGCCGGCATTACCCAGCTGGCGGGAAGCCTCCGCCACCATGCCGTCGCCTGCACCCTCCTGGACGCAGGTCTTGAGGGATTGCTGTTCCTCCTCAACCGTGCCCGCGATCCCGAGGACACCTGGTCGCGCCGAGCCCTGCGCCATCTCGACGAGAACCTTGAAGCCCTCCGGTCGCCTGCGCTCTACCGCAACCCGGACCGCTACCAGCGTGCGGTCCGCGACTGCAACCGGGTGCTGGAGCTGGCGGCCCGCGCCCATCCCGAGCTTGTGCTCAGCCTTGCCAACTACCAGGACAACAGCGCCAACGCGCTGGACAGCCGCCACCTGCTCAAAGCGGCGGAGCACCACGAAGCCAACATTTTTTTCCCCTATTTCCGTGAACGCCTGCCGCACCTGCTCGACAGCACCCGGATCGTCGGCATCTCGCTCAACTATCTCAGCCAGGCATTCTGCACCTTTGCCCTGCTGGGCTTCCTCAGAAAACACTTTCCACAGCTGACCCTCATCCTCGGCGGCGGCCTGATCACCTCCTGGATGAGCAGCCCAGAGTGGCACGATCCCTTCCGCAATCTGGTCGATCACTGCATTGCCGGGCCGGGCGAAGGCCCCCTGCTCAAGCTTCTGGGAATTGAGAGCCCGCCCCAGGACCTGCCGCCGGACTATACGGACCTGCCCCTGCACACGTATCTCGCCCCCGGTCCGATCCTGCCCTATGCCGCCTCGCGCGGCTGCTACTGGAATCAATGTTCCTTCTGTCCGGAAACCGCGGAACAAAGTCGCTATACCCGGATCGACCCGACCACGGTCACTGTCCACCTCCGCCGCTTATCTGACCGGATACGACCGCTGCTTATCCATCTGCTCGACAATGCGGTCAGCCCGGCGCTGATGACCGCCTTGAGCGATAATCCTCCCGGAGTCCCCTGGTACGGATTCGCCCGTGTCCATGAGCAACTGGCCGATGACGATTTCTGCCGTCGCCTGCGCCGGTCCGGTTGTGTCCTGCTCAAGCTCGGCCTGGAGTCGGGGAGCCAGGCGGTCCTGGATGCCATGCACAAGGGCATCCGCCTCGACCTGATGGAACGGGCACTGGATGCCCTGCAGCGGGCGGGCATCGCCACCTATGTCTATCTCCTTTTCGGCACCCCGTCGGAGTCGCTGGTTGAGGCAAGACAGACCCTGGAATTCACCGTCCGCCACCACGAAGCAATCACCTTTCTCAATCTGGCCATTTTCAATATGCCGATAAGCGGCGAGGATGCCCGGCGATTGCCGGGAGGCGGATTCTCCGAAGGCGACCTCTCGCTGTACCGGGATTTTGTCCATCCCCGCGGTTGGGATCGACGGGCCATCCGGACCTTTCTCGACCGGGAATTCAAACGCCATCCGCTTATCGCCCCGATTCTCCATCGCGACCCGACCTTATTCACCTCCAACCATGCCGCTTTTTTCTGTGACGGGTTTCCGCTCCCAACAGCAATGGATTGCAAAAAAGAGGCACAATCACCTCACTTTGAGGCGGAAAAAAATCGGCTTTAATGCTAGGTTCTATGGGAAGTCAAAGGATCCCGTCACGGGAAACCACCCTCAGCAATACCGCCGCCTCGTACCGGCTTTGATATTTCGCGACTAAGGAAAACATCATGGGTTCTATCGTTACACAACTCCACCGTCAGCTCAACGCAGATTTTGCCTACTGTTTCAACGTCGAATCCGACACGATGCTGGAACCAAAGGAAATGGAACGTCTGCGTCTTATTCTCGCCGACGGCTTCCTCATTGAAACCGTAACCTTTGAGCCGCTTCTGCAGGGCGAACGGGTGGTCGAAGTCGGCCCCCGTCTCAATTTCGCCACGGCCTGGTCCTCCAATCTGGTCTCCATCTGCAAGGCCGTGGGGCTTGACGGCATCACCCGGGTGGAACGCTCCCGCCGCTCCCTCGTACCCGAGGGGGAAGCGATCGAGGCCTTCATCGCCAAACGCCACGACCGGATGACCGAATGCGTGTACCCAGCACCGCTGACCACCTTTGAGACCGGCATTGTGCCCGAACCGGTTTACGAGGTCGACCTCATGACCAAGGGGCCGGACGGCCTGCTCGATATCCCCGGCATCTCCATGGATCAGTGGGACCGCGAGCTCTACCACCGCTACTTTGTCGAGCACTGCCGCCGCAACCCGACCATTGTCGAGATCATGGATCTCAACAACGCCAACTCCGAGCATTCCCGCCACGGCTTTTTCCGGGGCAAACAGGTGATCGACGGCAAGGAATATGAAAAGACCCTGTTCCAGGTGGTCACCGATACGCTTGCGGCCCACCCCAAGGGCAGCAAGGTCGCCTTTAAGGACAACTCCAGCGTGGTCCAGGGACACACCCTCCAGACCCTCCACCCCGCGCAGCCGGGATCTCCTTCGCCGATGCAGCCGGTTGAGGTCTGCTATCATCCCCTGCTCACCGCCGAGACCCACAACTTCCCCACCGGCGTCGCCCCCTTTCCCGGTGCTGAAACCGGCACCGGCGGGCGTATCCGCGACGTTCAGGGGACCGGGCGCGGCGGTTTTGTCATGGCCGGTACTGCAGGCTACTGCGTCGCCAATCTCCACATTCCCGACTATCCCCTGGAATGGGAAAATCGCTACGCCTGCCCCGACAGCCTGGCCCCGGCCCTGGAAATCGAGATCGAGGCCAGCAACGGCGCCTCCGACTATGGCAACAAATTCGGCGAACCCCTGATCCAGGGCTTCACCCGCTCCTTTGACCTGCGCCTGGAAAACGGCGAACGCTGGGGGTATCTCAAACCGATCATGTTCACCGGCGGCATCGGCCAAATCGACGACCGCCACACCGAAAAAATGCAAGCGACCAAAGGCATGCTGATCATTCAGGTCGGCGGCCCCGCCTACCGGGTCGGCTTCGGCGGCGGTGCGGCTTCGAGCATGATGCAGGGCGAAAATGCCTCCAAACTCGATTTCGATGCGGTCCAGCGCGGCGATGCCGAGATGGAGCAAAAGATGAATCGGGTCATCCGGGCCTGCAACGAGATGGGCGACCGGAGCCTGATCGACGTCATCCACGATCAGGGCGCCGGCGGTCCGGCCAATGTCCTCAAGGAATTGGTCGAGCATGCGGGCGGGCGGGTCGCGATCCGTAATATCCGGGTCGGCGATCCCACCATGTCGGTACTGGAAATCTATGTGGCCGAATACCAGGAGCGGTGCGGTTTTCTCATCAGCCCTGCCAACATTGAGCGCTTCCAGGCGATCTGCGACCGGGAAAAGGTGGCCTGCGAGGTCTTGGGCGAAGTGACCGGCGATCTCCGATTTGTTGTCGAAGACAGCCGGGACGGCTCCACCCCGGTCGATATCGAGATCACCGCGCTCCTGGGCAATATTCCGCAAAAAAGCTTTATTGACAGTTGTACTGTCCCAACCCTGTCCCCCTTTGCTCCCCCTGCAAGCCTCACGGTACGCGAGGCCCTGGATCGGGTACTGCGCCTGGTTTCAGTGGGGTCTAAACGATTTCTCACCAACAAGGTGGACCGGGCCGTCACCGGCCTTGTTGCCCAGCAGCAGTGCTGCGGCCCCCTGCAGCTGACTGTGGCCGATGTCGCCGTGGTCGCCCAGAGCCACTTTGGGGTGACCGGCATTGCCACGGCCATCGGCGAGCAGCCGATCAAAATGCTGGTGAATCCGGCGGCCGGAGCGCGCATGGCGGTGGGCGAGGCCCTGACCAACCTGGTCTGGGCAAAAATAGACGACCTCGAGCAGGTCAAGTGTTCGGCCAACTGGATGTGGGCCCCGAAACTTGCCGGCGAAGGTGCGGCCCTGCGGCAAGCGGCCGAGGCCATGGCAACGGCGATGATTGCGCTCGGCATGGCAGTGGACGGCGGTAAGGACAGCCTGTCCATGGCCACCATGGTGGAGAAGGAAACCGTGAAATCGCCGCGCCAGCTGGTGATCTCAGCCTATGCGGCCATGGCGGACATCGGCAAGAAAGTCACCCCGGACATCAAGGAGCCGGGCAGTGTCCTGATTTTCATCGATCTGGCTGCGGGCAAAAACCGCCTGGGCGGAAGCGCGCTAAGCCAGACCTTCGCCCAGATCGGCAATGAAGTTCCGGACATGGAAGATCCGGCAATGGTGAAACAGGCCTTTCTCACCCTGCAGGCATTGATCGATGAAGGTCTTGTCCTCTCCGGACATGACCGCAGCGACGGAGGCCTGATCACTACGCTACTGGAGATGGCTTTCAGCGGCAATTGCGGCCTCAACCTGGCCTTGAACGGATCAGCCACTGCCCTGGAAATGCTTTTTTCCGAGGAACTGGGCCTGGTCATCGAATGCCACTGGAACCATCTGGCCGATGTGAAAAAGAGCCTGAGCCAGGCTGGGCTCCCTTGCATGGTGATGGGTGCGACCACGGTAAAAAAGGCCATCCATATCCAATACAACGGCAATCTGATCCTGGACGACGCCATGGTACTTCTGCGTCAGTGGTGGGAAGAAACCAGCTATCAACTCGAACGGCTGCAGGTCAATCCCGAGTGCGCCGATGCCGAAAAATTCAACATCCTGGATCGCAAGGGGCCGGAATACCGCCTCAGCTTTACGCCCCAGGCCCCAACAGCCGCAATCCTGGAGAAAAAAGACAAACCCCGGGTCGCTATCCTCCGCGACGAAGGTTCCAACTCGGACCGGGAGATGACCGCAGCCTTCTTCAGCGCCGGTTTCGAGCCCTGGGATGTGACCATGACCGATCTGCTGACCGGCCGGATTGATCTTGCCGGTTTCCGCGGCCTGGCTGCGGTGGGCGGTTTTTCCTATGCCGATGTCCCGGAGAGCGCCAAAGGCTGGGCCGCGACCATTCTCTTTAACGAACGCCTCAAGGCCCAGTTTCAGGACTTCTACGACCGTCCGGACACCTTTACCCTCGGCATCTGCAACGGCTGCCAGCTGTTCGGCCTGCTCGGCTGGGTGCCTTGGCAGGGTATTGCCGCGGAACAACAGCCCCGTTTCATCCACAACCTCTCCCGTCGATTCGAGTCCCGCTGGACCACGGTCAAGATCCTGCCCAGTAAGTCGATCATGCTCCAGGGCATGGAAGACCTGGTCTTCGGCATCCATGTCGATCATGGCGAGGGCTTTCTCCACTTTCCCGATGAGGCAATCAAACAGCGGGTTCTGGCGGAACAGATGGCCACAGTCGTCTTTGTCGACGACGAGGGCAACCCCACCGAGGACTACCCTTTCAATCCCAATGGCTCCCCCGGCGGTCTCACCGGCCTGTGTTCGCCCGATGGCCGTCATCTGGCCATGATGCCGCATCCGGAACGGACCTTCCTCACCTGGCAGGCCCACTGGCTGCCGCAGGACATGAAAAATCTGCCGGTCACTCCCTGGCTGCGGATGTTCCAGAACGCCTATGAGTGGTGTCTGCGATAAAAACGAAGGCCCTGCCGGAAAAATCCTCCGGCAGGGCGCTTTGCTGAACACAACCGATCCCGCATAAGGAGCCTCCATGCCCCTGTCATCGCCCCCAACCTCTTGCGCCCTCTTCCTCCATGGCCTTGATTCCTCGATCCGAGGTACCAAGGGGCAATGGTTTCGCGAACATTTTCCCGCCGTCCGCATGCACGACTACCAGGGTGATCTCAACCAGCGTCTGGCACAACTGCGGGAGGAGGTCGACGGGCAGGAGAACCTGATTCTGGTGGGTTCCAGTTTCGGCGGTCTGATGGCGACCTGTTTCGCCCTCCAATCTCCCCGGCAATGCCGACGCCTCGTCCTCCTGGCCCCGGCCCTCAACTTCGGCGCCTACCACCCGCCGCCCAGCCCTCTCAATATTCCGACCCTGCTGGTCATCGGCGAGCAGGACACGGTCTGTCCGCCCCGCCTGGTTTTGCCTCAAGCCCGTGCCACCTTCAGCGACCTGGAAGTGCGGGTGGAGAAGGACGACCACATGCTGCACCGCGTCTTCCCCACCCTCGACTGGCCCCGGCTGCTTATTTAATACCCATCCAGAAATGGCTTTTTCGCCCAATTTCTGAACAGAAACTACCTGATCACGGGAGGCATACCCGGAGCCGGCTGCACAACCGGAGGCTGTTTCTGCTGCTGCGCCAGTAACTGACTCGCCTCCACCAAACGATACAACTCGGCGCGATACCCCTCGGGATCGGGCCCCCTGCCGGATCGGGCCAGCTCCAGACACTGCTCCCAGGTGAAATTGCCAAGGTGCTCGGAATGGGTCAGCAGCATACCGTACCCGGCAACGGCTGCAGCAAAACGGAAGTCGGCACTGACCTTTCCCGTCGGCGTATCGTTCACCGGCAGTGTCATCAGTTTGGAAGCGGTTGCCTTGAGCGGTTTGTAGCGCAGTTTAACGGTCATCAGTTCCTGTGAATCCGTTGCCGGTGCCTTCTTTGGCGCCTGATACTTCAGCGGGTCGAGCTGGGGGATGGATGCATGCCCCGCTGGAATCAGCTCATAGAGGGCTGTCACCCGGTGACCAACGCCGATCTCGCCGGCATCCTTGGTATCGTCTCGAAAATCCTCATCAGCCAGGGCCCGGTTCTCATAGCCAATCAAACGATAGGCCCCGACCCGTGCCGGATTGAATTCCACCTGAATCTTGACATCGCCCGCCAGAGCAAAGAGCGTGCCGCTCAGCTCCTTGACCATGACCTTCTTGGCTTCCAAAAGGCTGTCGATATAGGCATAGTTGCCGTTGCCCTTGTCGGCAAGAATCTCCATGGAGTCGTCATGATAGTTCCCCATGCCGAATCCAAGCACCGTCAGGTAGATACCACTCTGACGCTCCTCTTCAATCAGCCGTTGCAACTCGTCCCTGCTGGTGACCCCGACGTTGAAGTCGCCGTCCGAAGCGAGAATGACCCGGTTGTTGCCGTTGGGCATCAAGCCTTGGCGCGCCAACTGATAGGCGGTACGGATGCCGCTGGAGGCATGGGTAGAACCGCCGGATTGCAGCTGTTCGATGGCCGTGATGATCGCCTGCTGCCGATCACCGCTGGTCGGCGGCAACACCACCCGATCGGCACCGGCATACACCACGATGGCCACCCGGTCATGCCCGTTCAATTGCCGTACCAGCAGGGTCATGGCCTGTTTGAGCAACGGCAGCTTGTTGGCATCCTGCATGGAACCGGACACATCGATCAAGAAGACCAGATTGGAGGGCGGCAGCTGGGCTTTGGGGAGATCACGCGCCTTCAGCCCGATCCGTACCAGTCGGTACTCGGGATGAAAAGGGCTGGGACCGCATTCAGCCGTCAACGAAAAGGGATCGGATCCCGAAGGTGCCGGGTAGTCATAGGAAAAATAGTTGATCATCTCCTCAATCCGGACTGCGCCCACCGGCGGTAGGCTGCCCCCGGTGATAAAACGGCGGACATTGGCATAACCGGCGGTATCGACATCGATACTGAAGGTCGAAAGCGGATCGCGTTCGGCATTGATGAACCCATTTTCCTTGACCGCATTGTACGATTCCCGGTTCCAAGCCGGGGAAACCACTCCGCGCATTGCCTGATCGGTGGCAAACAGGGCACCCCCGGCCTTCATCCGCGATCTTTGCGGCGGAGGAGGTGCTGCACCCATCATAACCTCGGCCATGGGAAGGGCTGGGGTAACGGCATACTGTGCCTTATCCGCCTGTTTCAACATCTCAGTCTTCGTTGTCCTGCTCTCAGTGGTATAGGCTTGTGTACTCTGCGATGCCTTTTTCTCCGCTTCCGGGGGCGGTGACGAGCAGCTTGCCAGCAAGACAAGAGAAAGCACCAGCGTCAATGAGACCTTTTTCATAAAATGCTCCTTGAATAGATTTATGGTTTTTGATGAACCTGTGCTATGCAGAACAGTATGTCCTTGTTGCTGTATTAGACGGCATACCTTTGCGGATGTGTCGCGGGCAAATAAAAAAATCAATGGGATATGAAAAAAGAAAGAACCGATGCATCCGGCAACGAAAGCCCCCGAATGAATTCCTGGGAAAAACAGGTGATTGTCCATTGGGAGATGATCAACCGCATGGCCAATCGCCGTTTTCAGCAGGCAACACTGGCAGAAGAAGCGGCCCTGTTTGTCATGGACGGGCTGGCACAGGATGACTGGCGACGACTGCAGGCGTACACCGGCAGATCAACGCTGGCCACCTATATCGGGGCACTGACCCTGAGACTGTTGGAGGATTTTGCCCGTTCCCGCTTTGGCCGGGTGAAGGCGCCCTTGTGGATTCGTCGGCTCGGCGGTATCTGGACCATGCTCTTCCGCCTGCTCTGCCTGGAGCGCTTTTCTCCGGACGAGGCCGTGGCCCTGGTCGCCGACCGGCAGCCCGGAACAGCCGGGGCTGCGGAAGAGGCGGCCTATCGCATCCTCGGCGAGATTCCTTCCTGCGGCCGACATCAAAGCGAATCCACTGAATTCTGCGAAGAAACCACCCTGCCGCCTGCTGAAGATACCTGCTCGATACAGGAGCAACAGGTGGAACAAGAGGAACGCAGCCAATTGTTCACGCTTCTGGGGCGGATTATTTTTGATGGCGCCCACGACGATAGCAACCCACGGCTGGTGGAACGATTGATGGGAGCCGGAATCAGGCTGGCACCCCAAGAACGGCTCCTGTTGCAACTCTGTTATCGTGACGGAGTTGCAGTGACCGAGGCCGGTAGGATGCTGGGATTAAACCGCCACCAGGTCCATGGCCGCCTGCGACGCCTACTTGAACGGCTGCGGCAGGATTTCGCATCAGCCGGTATGGAAGAGGAGCTGCGGCTTCTTTTGTGAAGGAAGAACGACACAATCACCCACCGAAACCGTCCAATATCTGGAGAATGAAGCGCTCACTACCCAAAATGACGTCATGGCCGAAATCATAAATCTTGATGCAAAAAAAGAGGCGAACCGGCGGTTGGCCCTGCTGGCCTTGACCGGAGACCGACCGGGATTCCATGGGACCTGTCCGGATGCGGAACGCCTGGCTTGCCTGGTTGAAGGACGGCTGAATCCGGAGGAGGTTGAAACCTGCCAAGCCCATCTCGCCGACTGTGAACCCTGCTACGCCCTGTGGCGGCAACTGGATCGGGACTGGCAACTCCGGACCGCGGCCAAGCCTCGGGGCAGGATACTGCAGCTCTTACATCGCCCCGGTTTCCTCACTGCCACCGGGTCGCTCCTGGCTCTTGCGGCAAGCATTACCCTTTTTTTCACCCTCACCACCCAGGTGGATCGCACCGCTCTGGTACATTTTTCCACTCAGCCGCTCCGGGAACAGGTGCAGACAATACCCTCTTCCAAACCGGAGACGAGCGCAACCCCATCCTCGAAGCCCTTGGCGGCACCGATTGCGGAATCCGTGGAGGGTACAGAGAAAAAAGCCCCCCCCGCCCGAGCTCACCGGGATCGATCACGGGAAGGGGGAAATGCGGCACCGGCAATGAAATCGAAAAGAAGCGCGAACCGGGACTCAGCCGCCAAACAATCCACCCTTCAGACAATGCGCTTCCTCTCGCAACCGCAAAACGAGATTGCAGCCGCCGATGCCCTCACGGAGAAAAAGGAGCAGTCCGTCCCCCTCTTTGGAGCGAAGGATTTCCCCCCATCCCACCAGCCGCACAAGGCGATTGGCATGACGAGCCGACGGTCAGAAGAGCACGTCGGTTCCGGTCCGCCAGCCCTGCTCGACTGGCAGGGCAATATCCGTCTGGCCTGCCAAGGGCCTGCAGCCCCCGACTTCTTCACCGATCTCACCGTCCAGGGAAAACAATTGATTGCACAAGAGGCAACATCTCCTCTCACACAGAAAGAACTGCAACAGATCAAGGCGATGCTTACCATAATGGACGATCAGCGGCAGACAGCCGAGCACCGATGCCAAGCGCTGTTAAAACTGCTGAACCCGGCCGAAAGGGGTGACGGAAAATAAAATAAGCACGGACAGAGCTTTTCGGCTCTTGAATACTGCAACGGCATGATGCCGTCATGCCGTTTCCTTGTAGTTCTCCGGGAAGATTAGTTATTTTCCTTGCCGGGACGGACCTCACATGGCAAAATTTTATTAAAGGGTCATTTTAAATGATTGTAGTGTAAAATTCTTCCGAGCTGTTTACAAAAAGTACCGTAATCCTTGCGCTCTGGAACTTTATCAAATTTCTGGGCTCCAATCGTTCTCAAACAGGAAATACTATGCAGCGTTTTCCTTCCTTGCCTCTCCGATTCCTCTGGTTCTTTCTCGCCGCCCTTGTTCTTCTCCCCTCAACGATCCAAGCGACGATCAATGATCCCTCTTCCATACACATCGGGGTGTTGACTACGGAAAGCAAACACCAATGCTTCGAGGAATGGCAACCGACAGCGGACCATCTGAAAACTGTTCTCCCCGGTTATTCCGTGAACATTGTTTGTCTCAATTTCGATGAAATCGAAAAGGTGGTCTATAACGGGCTCGTCGATTTCACCATCACCAATCCATCCGAATACGTTAATCTCGAGTACATTTACGGCATAACACGGATCGCCACCCTCAAGGATCAAGGCGATGCTGAAACATCAACGCAGTACGGCAGCGTTCTTTTTAAAAAATCCAGTCGTAAGGATATCCGGACAGCGATGGATCTCAAAGGGAAACGGTTTGCAGCCGTCCACGAGATGTCTTTTGGCGGGTGGTTGATCGCTTGGCGTTATTTCAAGGAACGGGGAATCGATCCTTTCAAGGATTTCAAAGCACTTCAATTCTTAGGGCGACACGAACGCGTTGTTTCTGCAGTACAAGAGGGCGTTGTAGATGCCGGTGCAGTGCGCACCGGCGTTCTCGAGCAATTGGCCGATGCAGGAAAAATTGTTCTCCAAGACTTTGAAGTCATTGATCCGCAGCCCATGAATCGAGCCTCCGCTTTTGGAATCACCAGCACACAGGCAGGCGATCAAGCATTTCCGTATATGCACACTACCAATCTCTATCCGCAATGGGCCTTGGCTAAAGTCTATCATGTCACCTCTGAGCTGGCGATGAAAGTGATGATTGCCTTCCTCGAGATCACTCCAACAAGCAAAGCCTCCATCGCCTCTCATTCACTCGGATGGGTCATTCCGCTAGACTACTTCCCGGTGCACAAATGTCTGCAGGAACTGAAAGTGCCCCCTTATACCTATGTAGAACCCCCCCTTTCACTCTACCAGCTCTATCAAAAATACATTTACTGGGTGCATGGCTCTTTAGGATTGCTCACAATCATTCTCGGCGCTGCTCTTCTCGTCGTCTTCCTCAATAGAAAACTGACGGTTACCATGGAAAGACTGGCCAAAGAACATAAAGAGAAAGAAAAAACCGTTGCCGACCTCTATGAATTCAAGACAACGTTGGACAAGACAAACGACTGCGTTTTTATTTTTGATCCGGACACCCTTTTATTTCTCTATATCAATCAGGGGGGACTACAACAGGTCGGGTACACGCTGGAAGAAATGCTGACCATGACCCCACCAGATATCGCACCTGAGTTCATGGAAGAAAAGGTGAGAATCCTCATACAACCCTTAATCGACAAGACCAAGGATTCCATAGAATTTATCACCAACCACAAAACCAAACACGGCGATCTCATTCCTGTGGAAATTCACATGCAATATATTATCCCTCCGGGACGAAAAGGCCGCTGCATCGCGATGGTCCGTAATATCTCCCGCCGACTGGCCGAAAGAAAAGAAAGGGAGCAACTGCAGGGGCGACTACTGAGCGAGCAAAAACTCGCTTCCGTGGGACAGCTGGCTGCCGGGATTGCCCATGAGATCAATACGCCTTCCCAATATCTGGGAAGTAATATCGATTTTCTCGGGGAAGCCTTCAAAGAAGTCGATACGCTTATCAACCAGTACGATCACCTCCTCAAGGCAGAGAGGAATCATTCCACTCCCGACGAAGCGCTCATCAACCGGCTGGCAGAGCTGAGAGAACAATCCGACTGGGAGTATCTCAAGAATGAGATTCCCAAAGCCATCGATCAATCCCTGGAAGGTATTGCCAAAATCCGATCCATCATCCTAGCCATGAAAGAATTCAGCCATCCGGGGGCCAAGGAGAAACAGCAGACCGATCTGAACCGGCTCATTGAGACAACGGTGACGATCGCCGGCAATGAATGGAAATATGTTGCTGAAATCGATAAACAACTCGATGACCAACTCCCACCGGTACTCTGCCTCCCCAATGAAATGGGCCAGGTCTTTTTAAACATCCTGGTCAATGCCGCCCATGCCTTGGGCGAGAAAGCCAACAATCTCCCGGACGGGGAAAAAGGACGCATTACCATCACTTCTCACGTCAAGGCTGATCAGATTGAAATCATTTTTACCGATACCGGCTGCGGTATTCCTCAAGGCATCCGGAATAAAATTTTCGACCCGTTTTTCACCACCAAAGAGGTCGGGCGAGGAACCGGCCAAGGATTGGCCATCGTCTATGATATCGTTGTGAACAAGCATGGTGGAACGGTTGACTGTACCTCAATTGAAGGACAAGGCTCTACCTTTACTATTCGCTTGCCCCTCGGTTTGAAGGAATCAAGCCGCAGCTAGGGCTAACATGTCATAATCCTGTCCCCCCTCACCTCCTGATTAAAAAAAAATTCACGGATGCAGTTCCCCATGCCGATCTTTTCCCGCAGAATTTCAATAAAGCACCATATTGTTGGCCATTATTCTTTAACCCTGGCCATTATATTGGCCCTGTCAGGCGCGACCATCTACTCGTTTGTCTATGAGAATGTGCGGCGAAACACCATGGAGAAATTATCTCTCGCTACGGCTTCCATTAAAAATGTCGTGGAAAACGCCGCCAACCTCTCGGTCCGCAATCATCTTCAGGCTATAGCGAAGATGAATATCGACCTCCTGAGCGGCCTTGAAGAACAGGTCCGCAACGGACGGATTTCACGGATCGAGGCCATGCAACGGGGAGAGGAAATGCTCCTCCAGCAGCATATCGGCGACCATGGTTATATTTATGTGATATCGAGCAAAGGCATTCTCCGCGTTCATCCCGTCATCAAATTAAAGGATCAGGATATTTCCAGTTTCGATTTTATCCGGCAGCAAATTGCCGTTAAAAACGGTTACCTGGAATACGAGTGGAAGAATCCGAAAGACAAACAGGAACGTCCTAAATCTTTATACATGGCTTATTTTGAACCCTGGGATTGGATCATTTCGGTATCAAGTTACCGGCAGGAATTCAATTTTTTGGCTGAGGATCTCCGTTTAGGTCTCAAATCACTTTGTTTCGGCAAAACCGGGTATGCATTCGTGGTCAACGGCAAAGGTGAGATTATCCTGCATCCCTGGATCAAGGGCAACATAGATATGCAAACAGATCGTTCCATAAAATCCCTGTTCGAACGAATCATTGCCTTGAAATCAGGGGAATTCTCCTATTTATGGAAGGATCCCGGCAATGTCGATCCCAAGAAAAAAATCGTATTTTTTAATTATATTCCGGGACTGGACTGGATTGTCGCTTCCAGTGTCTATGAGGAAGAAATTTTCCAGCCCCTTACGGAATTAGGTGAAGTTATTGCCTTCATTGTAATTTTCGCACTGGTGCTGATCGTTCCTCTCAGTTTCTTTCTCGGTGCATCGATCACCCGCCCGCTCTCAAGATTAACGCAGCAGATGAACCTTGCCTCCGAAGGGGATCTCAGTGTCATCGCAGAGGAAAATGCTCTCGGCGAAATCGGCCTCTTGGGACAGCATTTCAACCATTACATCAAGCGATTGTTGCAAGCCAACCAAAAAATACGTTCCGAAATCACTGATCGCATTCAAGCCGAACAGCAGCTGATCGTCTTTCGCAAGGCCCTTGAAAACACTGTGGAGGGCATCTACATTACAGATCCTGCCGGGACCATAATCATTGTCAATCGGGCCGTTTCCGAAATCACCGGCTATACACCTGATGAGGTGATCGGCAAGACTCCCCTTCTCTGGAAATCAGGAACACACACACCCTCCTTTTACCGTCTTCTCTGGGAAACCCTTCACCAGACCGGCTGCTGGACCGGTGAGATATGGAATCGACGGAAAAACGGAGAGACCTTTCCGCAAGCCCTGAGCATCAGCTCCATTTTTAACGAATCCGGGGAGACAACCCATTATGTGGCTGTTTTTCACGATATCACCGCCAGCAAGCAACAGGAGGATAAGATTAAGCATCAGGCATACCATGATGCCCTGACCGGATTGCCTAACCGGGCACTGGCTAACGACCGGATCTCCGTCTCCATTGCCCATGTCAAGCGCAGCGGCACCAAACTGGCAGTCCTCTTTCTTGACTTGGACAACTTTAAAAACGTCAACGACACCCTGGGTCATGATTGGGGAGATCAACTGTTGCTCCAGGTGGCAAACCGTCTGGCCTCGATGGTCCGGGAAGAGGATACGGTCGCCCGCCTCGGGGGCGATGAATTTCTGATTTTAGTGGCGGCAATCTCTACGGAAAAAACAGCCGTCGACATCACCCAACGACTCATGAAGAGTCTTGCCGCTCCATTCCATCTGGCCGGAACCGAAATTTTCCTCTCAGCCAGTATTGGAGTGGCCTTTTATCCGCAAGATGGTGAGACCGCTGGCGCATTGACAAAAAACGCCGATATCGCCATGTATCAAGCCAAAGCCAGGGGAAAAAACAGCTACCACCTTTTCACGTCCGACTTGAGTGATCGTATCTTTTTCCTACAGCAATTGGAAAATAATCTCCGTCAGGCGGTGGCGAACAGGGAATTCACCGTTTTCTTTCAAGCCAAGGTCGATCCTCTGCTCGGCGAAATTACCGGGGCGGAAGCGTTGGTCCGTTGGCAGCAACAGGACGGGACTATCGTTAATCCAGCGGATTTTATTCCCTTGGCAGAAGAAACCGGTCTCATCCTTGCCTTGGGCGAACAGGTTCTGGAACTTTCCTGCGAAGCGATTCGTATGCTCAACAGGTTAGGGTATACCAATCTCTCTATTGCAGTGAATTTGTCACCCCACCAATTCAGCCAAGCAAACCTCGTCAAACGAATTCTGGAAATACTTGAAGAATACGGGGTTCCCTCTTCCCAACTTGAATTGGAAATCACGGAAACCACGATGATGACCAATCTGGCGAAAACCGTGGACACGTTGAATCAGTTGGTAACTGCCGGAATCGACATTTCAATCGACGATTTCGGAACCGGTTACTCTTCCCTCTATTATCTCAAGCAGTTTCCGATCAAAACCTTAAAAATCGACCGTTCTTTTATCAAGGATATAGCCGACGACCCCAATACCGCTCAACTGGTTGAAACGATTATCTTAATGGCGCACAACCTCGGCATTGAAGTGGTGGCGGAAGGCGTGGAATCCAAGGAACAGCTTGATTGGCTGACTGGCTGCGGGTGCGAATTGATCCAAGGATATTATTACAGCAAGCCGCTCCCCCTGGAAGCATTTCTTACCTTTCTTCAAAAGGGAGGGGCCTTACGGGCTGACGTCCCAACATAATCCCTCAGGTGTCTGATGCCGAACCATATTTATCTAATTTATTGGTCTTGCTCCAGTTTCTCGGATCTCCGGTAACGCCGGATCAGGCTATTGGTTGAGCTATCGTGGCTCAGTCGGCTCGTGGGCTCCATCCCAAGTTCAGGAATAATGCGGGTGGCAAGCACTTTTCCCAGTTCCACTCCCCACTGGTCAAAGGAGTCGATGCCCCAAATGGCCCCCTGGGTGAAGACGCTGTGTTCGTAAAGTGCGATGAGCTTTCCCAGCGCCCTTGGCGTCAACCGTTCCATGAGGATCGTGCTCGAAGGACGGTTGCCCTCGAAGCTACGATGCGGCACCAGCCATTCCGGGGTGCCCTCGGCGCTGACTGCCTGCTGCGTTTTACCGAAGGCCAAAGCCTCTGCCTGAGCGAACATATTGGCAATAAGGATTTCGTGATGGCGGCCAAGCGGATTAATCGGTTGCAGAAAACCGATAAAATCGCAGGGGATGAGCTGGGTTCCTTGATGAATAAGTTGATAGAAGGAATGTTGGCCATTGGTGCCGGGTTCCCCCCAGTAAATGGGTCCGGTTGGATAGTCGACCTCCATTCCTTCGAGCGTGACCCGCTTGCCATTGCTCTCCATGGTCAGTTGCTGGAGGTACGCCGGGAAACGTTTCATATACTGTTCGTAGGGTAGAACCGCCATTGTCGCCGCGCCGAAGAAATTGTTGTACCAGAGGCCGAGGAGCGCCATAAGTACCGGTAGGTTGCGTTCAAAGGGGGTGGTACGGAAATGCTCGTCCATCTGGTGAAAACCATCGAGCATGGCACGAAACTCTTCAGGACCAATGGCGATCATCGTCGAAAGACCGATCGCCGCGTCCATAGAGTAGCGCCCGCCGACCCAATCCCAAAACTCGAACATATTTGCGGTGTCGATACCGAACTGAGCCACCTTTTCGGCATTGGTCGAGACCGCAACAAAATGCTTGGCAACGGCAGCAGGGTCTTTCAATGTTTTGAGCACCCAGTCGCGAGCCGTATGCGCGTTGGTCATCGTCTCCAAAGTCGTAAAGGTCTTGGACGAGATGATGAAGAGTGTCTCTTCAGCATCGAGATCTCGGGTGGCCTCAAAAAAGTCGGTACCGTCGATATTGGAGACAAAACGAAACGTCAGGTCGCGATGGCTGTAATGCCGTAAGGCCTCGTAGGCCATTACCGGGCCCAGATCAGAGCCGCCGATACCGATATTGATGATAGTACGGATCGGCTTGCCGGTGTACCCCTTCCACTCCCGATCACGAATCTTCGAAGAGAATTCGGCCATCTTATCAAGGACGGCATGGACCTGAAGCACGACGTCTTCGCCTTCCACCATAAGGGATTGCCCTTTGGGGACGCGCAGGGCCACGTGCAGAACGGCCCGTTTTTCCGTGACGTTGATCTTCTCACCCCTGAACATGTCATCGATGTGTGCTTGCAGGCCGGACTCCTCTGCCAATTGCAGCAAAAGCCCGAGTGTTTCGTCGGTAAGGCGGTGTTTCGAGTAATCGAAAAAGATACCGACGGCCTCAGCGGTCATCCGCTCCCCGCGCTGTGGATCGTCTGCGAAAAGCTCCCGAAGGTGCAACTTCTCAACTTTCCGGTAATGGGCTTCGAGGGCCTGCCATGCCGCGCGCTTGGTAAGTGGTGTTTTTTGGGTCATACCGACTCCTTGCTTGGGTTACGTACGGTTATTTTTTTGTGACAATTCAGCAATACCATAAAAGGTTGCGTAAGCAGGCGGATGCCTATGACAACTTGCGGCCCAAAGGAAATGTTGAGAACGAAATGACCATCTCTCATGTCGAAATACCGCCCGTCGCCACCCTTCCCGCAAGGGGCCTGGTTGGAGGCGAGAAGCGATAGTGCCATTCTAATTTCCATACTCTTGAGAATGGTTCGGCTCAATTCCGTTGAATCATCATTTTTTTATAAGACCAGGGAGTGATTGACGCAAGGACCTCTTGCAAGGAAAATGGAAACAACCCGTCTTAATGGAGTTGCAAACTGCTTGATTTCTAGACGGCAAAACAGGCAGTTACTTTTGAATTTTCCTACCGCTTAACTCATTCAAGTTATGCTGAAATATAAATAATGACGGAAAAACCACCCGGACCCAAAATCGAGTTGTCCGTGAATTGAGGGGCAGCCAATTTGGCTGCCTAACTCAAAAACAGGAAGAACATGTTTGAACCTTTGATCTGAAAACTCTACGATGTTGCGCAGCTTGCCGCCAATTCGACGGAGCGAATTTGATGAAATGGAACAAAAACAGCAACGGTTACCATTGCCATAAAGCATGAAGAGATCGTACAAGAAAGAAGTACGGCCTCTAATTTGAGGTTTTTTGTTTGCGAGAGGCCAGCCGGGAGCGAAGAAACCAAGCAATACCAATACAGGCCAAAACGATGATAACAATATCAACTTGATGCGAATATTTCTGTACGGTTGTCCAATGCTCACGCAAGCGAATACCGCAGTAGAGAAGAAAGCTATTCCACAGGGTAGCGCCGATGAGTGTTACCAGCATAAATGGAAGGAGCGGCATCCTGCCCATACCGGCGGGGATGGAGATGAAATGACGGATTACCGGGATGAACCGAGCAAGAAAAACAGTATACAGGCCTTGCTTGCGGTTGAAATAGCGTTCGGTCAACTCAAGATCGTGGCGGTTGAGCAGGAGATATTTGCCGACCTTGAGAACCAACGGTTTCCCCCCGTAATATCCCATCCAGTAGGATGAGAGCGAACCGATGAGTGAGCCGAGGCTGGTTGACAGCAAGGCAAGCCACAGGTTCCATTTGCCGTCAACGACGAGGAATCCGACAAAGGGCATGACCGCTTCGCTCGGCACCGGTGCAACCATGCTTTCCAGGGCCATGAGGATGAAGGCACCCGCATAAGCGATGGCTTCCAGGATTTGAACGGCAATGCTACTGATGAATTCGGTTATCATATAAATGCTTAGCGGAGAAAGTAGATAAGGGCAATGGTCCCGAAGACGACGCGGTACCAGGCAAAAATTATAAAATTATGATGGGCCACAAAATGAATCAATCCTTTGATTGCCAGCAGGGCGCTGAAAAAGGCGACGACAAAACCAACAGTGAAAAAGGCCAAATCCTGTTGGGCCAAACTGTCCCAAGATTTATAGACATCGTAACCGGTTGCGAGAAACATGGTCGGAATGGCAAGGAAAAAAGAAAATTCCGTGGCCGTTTGCCGCGACAGACCAAAGAGCATGCCGCCGATGATAGTCGCCCCGGAGCGGGAGGTGCCAGGGATTAAAGAAAACACCTGGGCAAATCCGAGTTTGAAGGCGTCGGTCCACTCCATCTGATCGACGTCGGTGATCCGAGGTGTTCGTTCTCGTCGTTCGACCAGAAAAATGATCAGGCCACCCACAATAAGGGCGAGGGATACCACCACCGGGTTAAACAGATAAGCCTTGATTAGTTTGTGCAGCAGCAGGCCAAATACCGCAGATGGAAAGACGCCGACGATAAGATTGATCACAAAGCGCTGCGCGCTCGCCTCCCGATTCAAACCGGTAATCACCCGCAGCAACCGTTCACGATAATGCCAACAAACCGCCAAAATAGCTCCGAGCTGGATACAGACCTCAAAGGTTTTGGCTTGTTCGCCGGTGTAGGCCAGTAGATCGCCGGCTATAATCAGATGGCCGGTGGAGGAAATCGGCAGAAATTCGGTGAATCCTTCGACCAGACCGAGCACAACGCTCTGGATCAGCGCAAGAAAATCCATACATCAACGCTCCGGATAATTATGTAATGAGGGGAGGTAAGTTCGGGAAACCGGCAAGCGGCTCTGCTTTTGCGGCCCGATCACAGTAACCTTGAAAGTTCCGGCAAACGCGCCTGCGGCTGGTGCGGGGGCCTGTGGCGTATTTTATGCCTCTCTGCCTGCAGGGGGAAGTATACCCATGAAAACAGATTGCTGATACACTGAAATGCTAGTCAATGTCAAGGACATCGCCTCACCGAAAAAAGGACCATTGGTCAACAAATACGGGATCAATCGTCAGTATCTTGCACTTGTTCAAAATAAGGTTGATATTCGCTGAAGTACATATCCGACATAGTCAGAAAGGCGGTTACTGCCAGCGGTCCGAAAATGATTCCCATTATACCGAAAATACTCATTCCGCCTATAATGGAGAGCAGCACCAGCAGAGGGGGAAGATGTGCCTGACTGCCGACGAACTTGGGTTTAAACAGGTAGTCTACCGAGAAGGAAAGAAGCAGGTAAAAGCCAAGAGTGATAAGTGTCTGCCATCCATGGCCTTTCATATAAAGAATAAGCGCCGTAGGGAGAAAGACTAATCCTACGCCGACAATCGGCATGAAGGCAACAACAGCCATGACAACGCCCCAGAGAACAGGTGAGATGAGGCCCATAACCGCAAAAAATATTCCCCCGCAGACGCCTTGGATAACTCCGCTTAAGCTGTTGCCGATGAGGATGGCACCGGAGATTGTAGAAAATCTATCGATGATAAAACGATTTTGGGACTCAGGGAGTGGAGAAAGGCGTATCAGAAACTCGGTGAGCCGGTCGAATTCAATCAAAAGAAAAAAGACGCCGGTAATCAGGATGCAGAATTCAAGGATAAAGCGCAGGATATCCGCGGCCCAGGCTGATACTTGGTTATAGAGAAAGAGGCCGACGGTAGTAGAAAGTTTGGTAATCAGGCCGGGGAGTTTATCGAGTTCGACATTAATACCGTATTCGGCCAGCACCGCGTTGGCATGGTTGATAAGGGTGTTGTTCTGCAGGGTTTGCTGCAGCAGAATGAGCACATCGTTTTTTTTGCAGAGCTGAATAACCCCGGGAATCTCGGCCGATATAGCACCAATACAGAAAAGCAAAGGAAGAAATACACAGAGAGTGATAAGAAGACAGGTAAGAAGGGCAGCTACCCAAGGTCTGGTTTTTGCACAGAGTCGGCCATACGCAGGATGAAAAACGCTTGCCAGAAGAAAAGCTAGAAACAACTGCGTCCAGAAGGGCCAAAGCACGACGGCAAGCATCATGAATGCAGCTAGAAAAAACAGGGCAAAAGCCCTGCGTTGAAAAGGGGGAGGTGTTACCGACATGCATTCTCCTGATTTTGATCATGTCCAAGGTTGATCGAAAAAAAAAGCGGTGCGTACATTTTTCCATATTCTAAAGTGCGACTGCTTTTTCCGCCAGAGTAATATGGCGCGACCTCTTCTTCTTTGAGCAAATGGACCAAATCCAATGCAACCTGTTGAAACTGCGATCTCATTTTTATACGGTTGCGTACATTATTATGCTAATGACTCCGGGAAAAGTGTTGCAAGCAATACTGCGATGGTGTAGATAGTTTCTCCTTGAGTATGGAAAATCATTGAGTCGGGGCGTAGCGCAGCCTGGTTAGCGCGCCTGCCTTGGGAGCAGGAGGTCGAGTGTTCGAATCACTCCGCCCCGACCAGCACTATATAACGAAAAGCCAAACACTTACAATGTGTTTGGCTTTTTTGTTTTATGCTTTTTTCATTTCTGGTGGCGGTTTCACTTTCTTCTGTTGAAAATCAGCTTTCCATCTGTAAACTGTCACGTATTCGTAGAATACTTTTTCATGCAAAAACAGAAACCTATCACCCTAATTCGGGGAAAAAAAATTACCTCTTAGTTCTCCTCTTTTGGCATTTAATCAAGGGTTATCGTTCCTCGAGACTTTCCCAAAAAGGCTCCCCTCCGCCTGTCCTTCCAGCCAAATCATTTTTTGCTTTTATGCCAATTTATCTGGTTATTTTTTTCAATAATTTCAATTTAGTTGACCTCTACCATTTTTTGTATTCATCTCAAGGGCAGTGGAAACGGAAGGCAAGAGGCAAAGTATATCGGAAAGATATGAGCTTTGACGTCTGGACGGAGAGGGACATGGAAAGTCTGCAGATGAGTAGGATATTTACGCTAATAGAACCGGGACCGGTTGTCTTGGTTACTACGAATGACGGCCAAAAAGACAACGTGATGACCATCTCATGGACCATGGTACTGGATTTTACAGCAAAATTTGCCATTACCACCGGGCCATGGAATTATTCCTACATCGCACTTCAAAAATCGAGGGAGTGTGTAATGTCAATCCCAACGGTGGACCTCATTGATACCGTTGTTGGAGTGGGAACATGCTCTGGAGCTGATACGGATAAGTTTACAAAGTTTCAACTCACTCGTTTGAAAGCCAAATATGTTCGGGCACCAATCATCAAGGAGTGCCTCGCAAATATCGAATGTAGGGTTGTTGATATCGTAACTCAATACAACATCGTTGTACTTGAAGGTGTTTACGCATACTTTGACAATACTCGAGAGGAACAAAAAACATTCCATGCTGTTGGTGACGGCACATTTATAGTAGACGGACGCAAAATCGACAGAAAAGAAATGATGCAGGCCAAACTTCCAAATGGAATATAGCTGTTAGTTAGGAATTGACCGGGGTCAGGTCTTGATTAATATTTTTTTATTGCTATCATTTCTCAACTATGACAAGACCTTTACGTATAGAATTCCCTGGTGCGGTATATCACCTCACCTCACGAGGTAATCGTCAGGATCCGATTTTCGTTTTGGGCATGCGGCAGCTCAATGGTGTGTATACGCAAACCCTCAACAGAATCTCCGGAAAAGTTGGCCATGTCTTCCAGGGACGGTTCAAATCCATACTGGTGGAAAAAGAAGTGGAACCAGCGATCTACTTCCCAGCCAAAATCATCGGCATAAAAGTCGACACAATCAGCGGCTGAAATCCAGCCACTGACCTTTTTTTTCTTCCTTTTCTTTTTCCTTCTTGACACCTGATGCATATCAGGTGGATTTTCTTCTATTTTTTCCTTTGTAGTTTCTTTTTATTCTTGCTGCGTGGCAAGCACGTCTCTCTATACGTGGAGGTGCGAATGAAACGGGCCACCTTTCGATGCGCCTGTTGCAGGCGGATTCTGCCAAAAGACTCAAAGGTGAAAAATCAACGATATTGCGGTACCAAGGCTTGCCAGCGCGCAAGAAAACGCAAGTGGCAACGGGAAAAGCTGGAAACAGACCCCGATCCGCTTAAACATTCATAAATTTTAATCTTTAGCGATAAAACAGTTCCATCTAGAGCATCAAAAGCAGCACGGTACACATGCCCTACGGCTTTATCAATCTGGGCCAAACCATAAGATCCGTTTTCGGAGCCTGGGGTAACTTTATTAATAAAAAGTCGCATTAAATGATCTAATGCATCCCGCAACTCTTTAACAATTTGAATATTTGCTGAAATGGTAGGGTCAACTTCTTCAGCGTAGAGAATGATCATTTTCGCATCGCTATAAAGCGATGCGATCCTGATCAATTCGGTTTGTTCGACAGATGAAAGTGTAAGTTTTTGAGAAATGTCACTTACTGAGAGAGGCATAAAATAGGATTTATGCTTATGGAAGTTCTAGTGCCAATGCTTTCTCTACGAATTCTTCATATTCGCTACGGGTATAGAAATTTCCCCGAAAAATACGAACAGATCCGCGATTTCGATTGGCATATTTTTTTGCGTCTTCACGATTAAAATCTACACATGAAGATGTTTTGTCATAATCCCTATTTACAAGCTCTGTTTTGTCTTTTGCTTTAAGCCTATCTTGTATTAACTGCAATGATTTTTGAGTTAATAGGCTCTGCGTTTTCATTTTTATCTCCAGATAAAATTTGAAATAAAATATCGAGCTCAATTAGCTAATGCCAAAAAAAAGAAGAACCTGAGAGTCAAATAGTCTCATGTTCTTATAACCAGCCAACGCGAAACGTAAAAAAACGCGCCTTACAATATTTTTCATTCTTTGTCAAGCGGGTGATTGTTCGTTAACTATATGAAAATTGTATAAAAAGCGCAATATTTTTTTCTTGACAAGGAAAAACGGACTTTGATTTTACCCTTTGGGTTATTGATTTTATTATATTTTTATATCGATACCAATTTTTCTAAAAAAATAAAGATTTTTTTTGGTGGCGGTTTCACTTTCTTCTGTTGAAAATCGCCCTTCCAAGCCCTTCAAAGCCGTTATTTGAGAATCGCCGATTGAGTGCAAATAGATTTCGGTGGTCGATAAAGATTTGTGACCGCTGTAAGCTGACACGTATTCATAGAATACTTTTCCACGCAAAGAGAGAAAACCATCACCTTTTTAAAACAAAAGCCTCTCTTCTTTCTCCTTGTTTGCCATGTAATCAGAGGCTATCGTTTCTTGCCGCCTGCCCCAAGAGGCACATCCTTCCTGTCCTTCCAGCCCACATCCCCTTTTGCTTCCATTTCAATTTATATGGTTGTTTTTTCAACATTTTTTATTTTGTTGACCTGATCCATTATTTGTATTCTTCTCAGCGGTAGCTGAACCGGAAGGCAAGGGTCAAAGTCAATTGGAACGAGTATGACCACCAGTTCAGGTAACGGTTCCTTTTAGGGATGACCTTGAAACGAATTCAATCGACAGCGTAGTGTTTGAAAGAAAGGTGGCTTGCGCCATACAAGGAGGCATGAATGTCTAATCTCAAGATGGTAGTGACGAGAAATCTTTTGCTTGGCGCCATTGCCATGGCACCCTGTTTGTTTAGCATACCGGCATCAGCTTTGGAGGCGATTTTAACGCCCATCCTGACATCCGCCCCCAATTTCAGAGATCTTGCTGGAATCTCGGCGAGTAATGGGGGAACCGGCTTCGTTAACACGACCAGTAACGGCGGTGTGATGCGGACCGGGGTTTTTTATCGTACCGATGCACTGAATAAACTCAACGAGGCGGATGGGAACACCCTTTCGGCATTCCATATCGACCGCGATATCGACCTGCGAACCCCCGACGAGATCTATGGGACCCTGGGGCCTCCACCGATCGAGGCGGCGCAAGATGTGGTTCCGGATGGCGCCATATGGACCAATATCAATATCTATGGCACTCAGGGGCCGACCCCTTCACCATTTTGGGGGACTCCCGAGGAGGCGGTCTCCTTTATGCAGTCGGGATACCAGGCGTTCGTCAGCGATCCTGTCCAGCAAAACGGGTTTCGCACGGTTTTGCTAACCTTGGCCAATGACGCCGGTCCTGATGTATGGCACTGCTCAGGCGGCAAAGACCGCACCGGCTGGACGTCTCTCCTCCTGCAGAGCATAGCCGGCGTGCCGGAAGCGACTATCATGCAGGACTATTTGGCTACCAACAGCTATACCGCAGAGTTAATGAGTACCGACAAGGCGGACCTTTTGTCAGAGTATCCAGGATGGGACCCGGAGACCATCGATGCCCTGCTGGGGGTTGAGTCCAGCTATCTTCAGGCCGGACTCGATCAGGTGGTCGTTTCCTATGGGTCGATGTCTGCCTATTTGACGCAGGGTTTGGGCCTCACGCAGGCAGACATCTACGTTCTACGCGCTAAAATGGTCTACTATTCGGAGTTGCCCGGTCAGAGTGGGTTTGTCGGCAATGCCGCCTCCGGTGCTGCGTTTCTGAACGCCTTGCAGAACTCTCCCCTGTCGGGCCACTATACCGATTACAATTACTATCTGCAGTCAGCCGTCGATCAAGGCACACTCGGGGGCGTCGAGACGCGGGTCGGCGGCCAAGTGCATGCCGATGCGGCCTCGTTTCTCCTGCGCCAGCCGCAGCGGCTCGATGAGGTGATCACGCCCTATACAAGCGGCCGTGATCTGCCCGAAGGCCAAACCCGGATCTGGATGGCAGGCAATGGGGATAATTTTTCCACCTCCGGTCACGATGGTCTTGCCGGTAGTACGGAGAACAGTGGCGGCTCGATCATAGGTGCAACCTACCGGGTAAGCAATCGGGCCTCGGCTACTCTGGGGCTCGGCTATAACTGGGGTTCGGTCGACAGTGCTGATGCGAACGCGACGGTCAACACCGTTCTGGCCACCCTCGGCGGACGGTACGGTTTTTCGGATCTTGATGCCGGGCCTTTCATCGAGGGACGTGTGGATGTCGGCTGGGTGGATTATGACAGCGAGCGCGGCTTAGGGAGCGGCCTGGGGACCGCAACCGGTTCCACCACCGGTGTCGTCTATAGCGGTCAGGTTCGGGTTGGGAACGCTATTCGCCTGATCCCGTTGACTCTTACCCCTCAGGTTGGGGTTCGGGTGACCGGGGTGTCTCTCGACGGCTTCAACGAAGACGGCAGTGATCTTGCCTTGAGCGTCCATGGCATTGACGAAACGTTTTTCAGTCTCTTGGCCGACCTGGATTTCAGCCTCGATCCGAAACAATTAGGGAAATGGACAATCGTGCCCGTCGTCACCCTTGGTTACGAGCGGATACTTGGCGATCCCCAGGTCGAAGGCAGCGCGACCCTGTACGGTTTCACCGTACAGCAAGAATCAGCCTCTGACAGCCATGATCTGATGAAAGCCAGTGTGGGACTCTCGGCCGAGCAGGGCGCTTTAACCGTAAAAGGCAGGGTGAGCGGGGTGATTGGCGAGGAGGCGGACAGCACCGGTATCAGCGGACTCCTGTCACTTGCCTACAGTTTCTAAAGGTTTTTCCTCGCAATGGAGACGAAACTATGTCTTAACCGCGTAGATTGAAGGGGCAGGCCCACTCCAGCCACCAAGCTGACCGAGAAAGCCGGGTGGCACCTCTGGCTTTCGTTGTGACCAAAGTAAACTCGATGCCGGAATTTCGATCCGCTGAATAAGTGACAGCCGCACCAGCCCAAGGCTATGCACTTGAAATCCTGATCGGCTGGAGTTGAAGAGTTGTTTACGAAGGTTACAAACCAGTCAACGTCAAACTGCCTCTGAAATATCTTAACTCGAGGCCTTCGGAGGGTAGATCGTTACTATTCCCGTTTTAGCGCCTCGTGCACCTTGGTGGCGAGATCTTTCGCAGAGAACGGTTTATGGATAAAATACACGCCCTCTTCCAATATTCCCCGATGCGCTATAACATTCGTTGTATAGCCCGACATGAACAGAGTCTTGATATTCGGGCAAAGAGTGTGCAGCTGATCCGCTAACTCTCTACCATTCATTTCGGGCATAACGACGTCGGTGATCAACAGGCGAATTTCGTTGGCATGCGCCTTGGCCAACAGTATGGCTTTGCCAGGTGTGCCCGCAGTCAGCACGGTGTATCCCAATTTTTCAAGCATGGTTCTGCTGAGCGTCAGGATTGCAATTTCATCCTCAACAATCAAGATAACCTCGCCATGGCCTGTAGGTATTTCTTCAGGGTTCGTCTCCCTTATTTCTTTGCCCTTGCCTGGAACCAGTGATCTACTTCCCAGCCAAAATCATCGGCCTAACCCGCATTTCTCACAATATATAAAGCAAAAAGGTCACAAATGTTGCATAATTATCATGATTCCAACACGATAAGCAAAACAACACGGGTGACCTTATGAAAACAGAGTGTACAAAAAAATTTAATGCATTTCAAGCCCTGGGGAAAAAGAGAGATAGTCGCAGATTTCTGCGGCGGGACCATCACTTCCGATGGTGGCGGATTGCTGCTGCGAGAAGTTGAGCAACGCACAGCTATTCTCCAGCGTTTTGCGGGGTGCTTTACCGACCATCGCAATGAGAAACTAATAGAACATACTGTATTGTCACTGGTTTCTCAAAGAGTTATCGGTCTCGCTTTGGGGTACGAAGACCTCAACGATCATGATCATCTGGCCAAAGATCAGATGCGGCAAAGCTTCACGTGTTTTCAAGGATTTTTGTTACAAAACCCAAAAGACCTGGCGTTGGCATCGCCGGGTTGTCGGCAAAGCTGAACATCTTGACAAAGGAGCCAATCCCCGATTTGTGGTTACGTCAATCAAGGCCATGGAATATGATGCCCGTGAACCCTACGAAAGGATGTATTGCGCCCGTGGTGAGATGGAGAACCGGATCAAGGAACAGCAACTGATGCTTTTTGCCGACCGAACCAGTACGCAGAAGATATTCAGCAATCAGATCAGGCTCTATTTTTCATCCTTGGCCTACGTTTTGGTCCAGGCTTTACGGCGACTGGGGCTTGCCGGCACGGATATGGCAAAAGCGGGCGGAGCGTGAGCGGAGCCTGTCAAGGGCGTTTGAGCGATGCTCAACAGCGGGCGATAAGCGGACCGTGAGCTCCGCTTCGCTCCGCACACGGTCCGCTTATCGCAGATAAAACCAAAAGTTTAGCAATGCGCGATAGGAATTGTTGGTTACATGCTATAAAAAAGCAGAAGAAAAAGGCTGGGATAATGGATAATATCGAACTATGGGATTGAGGCAATTGTCTGAAAACATAAAACGAATATGTGTTCTAATTTCATTATTGTAACCAGCTTAAGGCCGGTTTCGGGGGGAAAAGATGTGGATTCCGCCAGTTATGCTTTAATATCGAGCAGACTTTGCATCATCTGATCGGCTGTCTGTAATGATTTAATATTAGCACTGAAAGCTGCTTTATTGATCATCAAAGCAGGCATCTCCTCGCCTATATCAACGTTTGATTGTTCTACCATCTGGTCGCCTTCGCTAGTCGATTCAATAGCGTAACCACCCGGAGTATTGACCTTATCGATAGAGGCTGCGACTCCTTGGGGGGCTTGAGCGGAAAGAGTAACTCTGTCTTTCTTAAAACCATTCGTATTCACATTGGCGATATTGTTTGCAGTGGCTTCGGTTGCCAAAGAATAAGTCTGCAAACCTGATAGAGCGGATTGAATTCCTGAAATCATGACCATCCTCCTTGTTGATAATAACTCATTTTAAGAGTTAGCATTGCATAATCAAGACCATTTTTTTGATATCTCGAAATATTACAAACTCCGCTCTTTGTTTCGACGTGCCAAGCTGCCGCTATAACACTACTGCCAGTCAGGCAGCCCAAAAGCAGCTGTGCTCATAAATCAACTTTGACCTGCCCAATTATAAATCAATGTCATTAACTTAAGGCCCAAAGAACCCTAATAAATACTGAAAAAACAGCATGTTAATGTTAAAATTTGTTTGTTTCGTCAACCCCCAACAAATCTACCCACCAGAGGAGAGCATCATGGCTGATACATTTAAAAATCTTGAGCAAACTGGCATAGGGCCTGCTTTCCATAACCTGTGCCAATCTAATTGAATTTATTCAGAAAATCATCTTTTCTCAAGATTTCATCGAACGAAACCGCTGTCAAGCATCAGATTTCAGTCGCAACAGAAAACTGCCACTACCGACGCTTGTCCTGTATTTTTGCAACTTAATCAAAAGCTCCTACCAGCCAAAACTCAACAAGTTCTGGAAGATCCTTTCAGGGACGGTGGTGGGCCCAGAGCGTTGTCTCTAAAGCAGCTCTTTGCAAAGCAAGAAAAAAACTCAAGTCCGAGGCGTTCGTCGAGCTTAACACGAAAACGGTCGAGTATTTCACCGAGCATGCCGATATCCACTGACATGGCACGACTTCTTCTTGAAGGCCATTGATGGATCAACGGTGAAACTGCCGAATTATCCCGAGATTGTTGAGCATTTCGGCGCATGGAACCCCAGGCTGGGGGAACCTCTTCCCATGGCACGAATCTCTCAATTGTTTGATCCGCTTAATGGCGTAACCCATCATGCGCTCATCGCTCCCCAAAAAATCGGGGAGAGGGCGTTGACTGCCAAGCATTTTCAACACCTCGACGAAAAAGATTTAGTGCTGTTGGACCGGGGCTATCCTGCATTCTGGCTTTTCAAGCTTATTCTGTTTTATAAAGCCCATTTTTGCGCCAGGATCTCCTGCAAAAAATGGAAGATTATTCGCCGATTCATACAATCAGGTTGTCGTGAACAGGTGATCATGCTTGATGCCTCTTCCACTTCCATAGCCTCCTGCCGGAAGCTGCAACTCGATACGCGGCCGATCCGATTGCGCCTTTTACGGGTTGAACTCGATTCCGGTGAAACCGAAGTCCTTATAACCTCCCTGACCGGTACTGAAAAATTTCCGCATCACCTCTTTGCCGAACTCTATCATGACCGCTGGCCCGTCGAAGAGGATTACAAGGTCATGAAATGCCGGATTGAGGTAGAGAATTTTTCAGGTAAAAGTCCGTTATCCGTCTACCAGGACTTTCACGCCGCAGTGCTTTCAAAAAACATTACCGCGATATTGGTTGCCTCGGCCAAGGAGAGAGTGTTGAAAGCAACGGCCTCCAGGACCCTTATCTACAAAAGCAATTTCACCCAAGCACTGTCAACGATGCGGGATACCATCGTTGTCCTCTTACGAGGTTCCAGGAAGACCATTTTGAAAATCATCTCCGATCTGCTGGAAACAATCGCCAAAGCGATCGAGCCGGTGAGGCCTGGGCGAAAATATCCACGTAACCACAAAAAAGCACGGAGAAAACATTGCTTAAATTACAAACCGATCCTTTAAGTTAATGACATTGGTTCATAACTGCTTAGTAGATCGCCTAACCGTTAAACGACTACCACTTTCTGCGGTCGTTGCCAAAGCGATAGATTGGTTCTGTGTTCATTTGGTTGTTGTAGGGGATTTCAAAAGATCTATGGAGTAACAGGACAAAAGAAGACAGGGAGGGTCGTTAAACAACTTGTCGAAGTTAGCGTTGAGTTAGCGCAAATAAAAAAGGCTCACAGTCGTTAGACCGTAAGCCTTTAATATTCTAATGGTGCCGAGACCAGGATTTGAACCAGGGACACACGGATTTTCAGTCCGTTGCTCTACCGACTGAGCTATCTCGGCACCTAGACTTGAAGGCCTGCATATCTATCAAAAACAGAGCATGTTTGTCAACACTATTTTACTTTTTGTTTTCTGTGAACAACTCCCCGAGATCTACATTGAATTTATCCAAAGCTGTTCCGGTCTTTATGGAGGGTGAGTAACGCTTACCCGCAACACTGCCCGACACGAATTTGGCGGGTGTTTCCAGATTGATTCCGTTAACATGAAGGTCCTCAAGACCTTTTGTCTTCACAGGAGTTGATTTCTGCTGCGAAGGCAAATTTTGTGATAACGCGGCCACAGGTTGAATACTGACCGGTTCCGGTTCTTCCTCTAAAGTAAGGATATCAGCCTGTTCTTTAAGAGGAGGGGCAAGATCGGAAATATCCAGGTCCCCGAAATCCAACGAAGGCTGGCTGGGTTCGACAATTTCGTTTTCCTTATTCAAATCAAGGGTATATTCTTCTTGTGGAGAAACCTCACCAAAGTCATCAAGATCCATCACAAGTTCTTTTCCGTCATCGGCCCAAGCGGGATCTTCATCATCCAGAACGAATTCAGTGTCGATCCCTTCTCGAACTACCGTATCGGTTTCATTATCCGTTGTTGCTTCCTCGTCGCCTGGAACGGGTGAGGAGAAAGGTTGATCATCGTGAAGGCGATCATCATCCCCCTTTATCTGAAGAAACGATGGAGCAAGCGCATCATATACGGTTCCGTTGAGCTCGGTAACAGTTTCGCCAAGAGACTTTCCACATTTGTTACATACTTCAAGATGGTCGAATGAGATATAACCACATTTAGGGCAACGCATAGTCTTCGCCTTTTTAAGAAAAATGTTCTCACAACGGAGTGAAGGATTGGAACCGAGTTGTAACTAATGTGCTTATTATCGCATAGTGATGGCGATAAAATCAAGGTATGAAAAAAAGGATCTGAATTTTTTTCATTTTTTCATTTTTCCCTCACAAAAGGGCTTCTAACTTGAGAAGGACTTGGTCCAATCCGGTATCATGTACTTTTTAGCGCTCTTTTCCGGTTCAAAAGGGTGCGGGAAAGAGGAGCAAGGCGCCTGCCGGCCCCTTGTAATGTCTTGATGCGCGTTGGAGTTACAAAAAACAAAGAAGCCAAAGTGTCGGCAACAACCACTCTTGACGAACGGAAACTCCGGTACAATTGTTTGCGAAGTGTTGACTGCCTGTTATTCCTTATTTTGAACGCCATCCTTTTTACGGATGACGAACCTATCTTCTGTTTCCAAGGGAGTTTGAACTATGCAAAAAATACGACCCTTTTCCAAGGGAACCGTCCTCGCCACCTGTTTCCTTTGCCTGACATTACTCGCAGGCAGTTACCATTCCTCTTATGCTCAAAGCGACGAGGATATTGCCCTCCTTGACCGTACCTCCAAGGCCTTTTCTTCGGTGGTAAAAAAAGCGGGACCAGCCGTGGTCCATGTGGCGGTGGAAAAATCGAAAACAGGGAAAAACTTTGGGCAGCTTCCTTCCGATCTCTTTAATGACCCGCTTTTCGAACGATTTTTCGGCCCGCAGTTTCGGCACCCTTATAATAAACGTCATAAAGACAGGCGGTCATATAAGCAACAGGCAGCAGGTTCCGGTTTTATTATTGCCGATGATGGCTATATCCTCACCAACAATCATGTTGTGGGAGATGCGGACAAGATTACGGTTCGTCTTGCCGATAAACGGGAATTTGCCGCTAAGGTGGTGGGTACGGACCCGCAGTCGGATGTGGCTATTATCAAAATCGAGGGCAAAAATCTGCCGGTCCTCCCTCTCGGTAATTCCGATGCTCTTGAAGTGGGCGAGTGGGTTATCGCCATCGGTAGTCCTTTCGAACTGAACCAGACGGTGACGGTCGGGGTGGTCAGCGCCAAAGGGCGCAACCGGATGGGCATCACCGATTATGAAAACTTTATCCAGACCGATGCGGCTATCAATCCCGGTAATTCGGGCGGGCCCTTGCTGAACATCCGTGGTGAAGCCGTTGGTATGAACACCGCCATTTTTTCCCGGAGCGGAGGCTATATGGGGATCGGCTTCGCCATTCCCATCAACATGGCCAAGAGCATCGAACAACAACTGCGCAAAAACGGCAAAGTAACCAGAGGCTGGCTCGGCATCCTTATTCAGGACGTGAATGAAGACCTGGCAAAATCATTTGGTTTGAACGAGGCCGCCGGAGCCCTGGTCTCAGAAGTGACCGAAGGATCGCCCGCTCAAAAAAGCGGATTGCTGCAAGGTGATATCGTCACATCAATCAACAACATACCGGTGACCGATGTGGCTGATCTCCGCAATAGAATTGCCATGGTCGCACCAAACACCGAATTGACGTTGCGGATTCTTCGTAACGGCAAGGCGAAGGAACTGGTGGTTGTTGTCGGCGAACAGCCCGCCGATATGGCATCCATCGCTAAAAAAATGACCAGCACCACTCTGGGCGAGATGGGGCTGACTCTGCAGGATTTAACCGAAGAGGTCGCCAAGCAGTTTGGTTACAGCAAAGATCAGGGGGTATTGATCGCCGATGTCGACCCGGACAGCTCTGCCGCCCAGGTGGGATTGCAGGCCGGTCAGTTAGTAGAAGAAGTCAATCGGGTCAGGGTTCATAACCTCAAAGATCTGCAACAGGCCATCAAGCGGTCCAGTAATCCGAAACAGGTTCTGCTCCGTGTCCGTTCCGGGGAGCATAGCCAATACGTGGTACTGCAAGCCGAATAACCGGGAACTGTTCTTTTCATTCAACAACAACAGCCGGTACGGATGCACTGTACCGGCTGTTGTTGTCTTGATTGAACCCCCTTGTTGTGGCTCTGCAGGGGCCTTAGGTTTTCTTTTCTCCGCCTTCCTGCATCCGATCCTCGATCATCTCCGTCAAGGTTCGCAAGCTGAAGGGTTTCTTGATGAAATGTCGTGCCGTGACTTCTCCTTCATTGGGAAGAATATCCGCAGTATATCCCGACATGAAGAGGACCTTGATCTCCGGTCGCATCAGCTTGATGTGCCGACTCAACTCCCTGCCGTTCATTTCAGGCATAATGATATCCGTAAGCAGCAGGTCGACCCGTTGCTCTTTGTTTGCACACAGCGCCAGCGCTTCCCCGGGGGTTGTCGCCGTCAGTGTGGTGTAACCGCTCTCTTCCAGCATATCGGTGGTCATCTGGCGCACCGCTTCCTCATCCTCCACCAGAAGAATGGTGGCGGACCGCCGCACCGGTTCAGATTCCGTAAAAACCTCACCCATTTTCCGCTCTTCCACCGCACAACGGGGGAAATAGACGCGCAACGTTGCACCGACGCCCGGAGTACTCTCGACCAACACCATTCCTTTATTTTGGGTGACGATGCCGTATACCGTCGCCAGACCAAGCCCCGTGCCTTTGCCTGTTTCCTTGGTCGTGTAAAAGGGTTCAAAGATATGCTGCTGGGTCTCAAGGCTCATGCCACAGCCGGTGTCGCTCACCGTCAGGAGCACATAATCCCCCACTGCAATCTCGGCATGTTCGTTGACAAAGGCGGCATCAACATGGACATTTCCGGTTTCGACCGTCAGCAGACCGCCCTCCGCCATGGCATCCCGGGCATTAACGATCAAATTCATGATCACCTGATCCACCTGAGTGGGATCCATGCAAATCGGCCACAGACCATCCGCAAGTCTGAGCTCGAAACGAATGTCCTCACGGATAAACCGTCCCAGTCCTTTCTGCACACTTTTGACCAGGCTGTTCAGGTTGAGCACCTGGGGAGAAACCACCTCCTGCCGGGAAAAAGCGAGCAGTTGCCGGGTGATATCCCGCGACAGAGTGGCGGCCTTGATGATCTGATTAAGGTAACTCCGCATCTTTTCCGGAGTGACCTCGGTATTGCACACCAGGTCGGCGTAGCCTAAAATCACCGACAGCTTGTTGTTGAAGTCGTGCGCCACCCCGCCGGCCAGGCGTCCCACAGCCTCCATTTTCTGTGCCTGGCGCAACTGGGCCTCAAGATTCCGCTTCTCTTTCTCTTCTTCTTTCCTGCCGGTGGTATCGACCATGATGCCCCGCAGCCATCGTGGTGCACCGTCTTCCGTCACCACGGTGACGATATTCTGCAGCCAGATGATACCACCGTCCTTGGCAAAAAACCGATATTCAAGGCTGTAATCTGCCCCTTGAGCCGTAGAGGCCGCAGAAGAGGTTTGCACCCTTTCCTTGTCATCCGGATGAAGATGCCGCCACCAGAATCCTGTCTCGTACCAGTCCTCAACCGGATAGCCCAGCAATCGTTCCGCCTGCTTGCTGACATAGGTGAAGGTGAAGGTTGCCGCATCCGCTTCCCAGACAATACCGTCCACGGAATCGACCAGATTGATGAAACGGGAGCGCTCCTTGCGCAGCTCCTCCTCGATCCGTTTCTTTTCGGTAATATCCCAAGCCACTCCCAGTACCCCGATGACCTGACCGGCAGTGTCATGCACCGGGGTCTTGATGGTTTCCAGAAGCTCGCGGTGTCCGTCGTCGGCATAGGTTATCCACTCCTCATTAACAGAGGGCTTGCCGTTGGCGATCGCCTTACGATCATGTTCGCGGAAAAAATCAGCCTGCTCTTTGTCGACGAAGTCGTAATCGGTTTTATTGACAATCATGGCCTCACTGGCGCCGAAAAACCGTTCAAACCGGCTGTTGCAGCTCAAATAGACCCCATCCGGATCCTTCATCCAGATCAGAGCCGGAACCGTCTGGAGAAGATTGCGCAATCGGGCCCGCTCATTTTCAAGGACACGTTGGGCCTGTTTCAATTCGGTAATGTCGCGAGCAATGAAAAAAAGACAGTCTTCGCCCTTCACCTTGATCGGCACCAGAAACATGAGGGCATCCCGCTTTTCCCCCGAACGGGTACCAAGAAGGAACTCATATTTTTCCAAATATCCCTTCTCTTTGAGAATCGCCACCGCAGCCGCACGAACCTCAGGGGTCCACAACCCTGTTTCAACAGAGGTTCTGCCGACAATCTGATCCGCTTCCCACCCCGTTATCCTGGTGAAGCCGGTGTTGATTTCCAGAAAACAACCATCCGCCATGCGGGTAATACCGACCATGTCCGGCATCAAATGAAAGATGGCGGCGTATTTTTGCTCCGAAAGACGCAACTCTTCCTCTGCCCGGATTCGGTCGTCGATCTCCCTTTGCAGTTCCTGATTGTGTACTCTCGCCCGGTAAGGCCGCACTGCAAGCCACCAGATAAAGGCGGCGCAAAAAAGGCTATTAATCAGACCGATATAAAAGAGCGGGGAGGCTATTGCCGCCGTCTTTGGCCAGCCCCCCTTGCGGACGGCAGCGATTTGCCAGGCCCCACCCGGGATGGTGATTGTCATGAGCACCGGTTGCCGGCTAAAAATCTCTTCTTCTCCCCGGATCACCATTCCGGGCCTTCCCTGATCATCGATCTTACGCAGGCCGATATCGAGGGTTTTCGTAGAAACGACCCCGCTGGCATCCATTACGGTATCGATAGAGATAGCCACCGATACGATACCCCAATAACGCGGGGCTGCGGTCGGTTGAATATTTTTTTGCGTAAAAACAGGGGCACGGGCAATAAAGCCCTGCCCGCCCTGCACCAGATTATTCGGGCCTGAAAATACCGGCTGCCCCGTGTCCATCGCTTGTTGCACGGAAGGAAACTGATCAGGCAGAGTTGCATAGTTCACGCCGAGGATAAGGCTATTGCCTTCCAGGGGATAGAGTAGAGTAATGGTATTATCGGGGGCGGCGACGATATTACGGATTTGGGGAGAATTCCTGATGGCCTGCTGGGCCAGGGCATCGAACAGATCCGGGGTGATGTCCCCCTGATGGGCGATAACCTCGGTCAGGCCGGAGATGGCACTGAAAACCGTGCTGACATTGCCTTCCAGGCGGGCACGAATGACCGCAAGGTCGTGGGTCACCTGACTGCGAGCGTCGCTCAAGCGGCGTTCCGTGTCCAACCGACCGACCTTGAAGCTGAGTAAAAGCCCCAGCATCAAGGCAAGAACCGCCATTCCCCAGGGAATTGGGGTGAATGAGGAGATGATGTTCGATAAATTCCTCTGCACCATGAAAACCTCCCCCCAAAACGAGCTGATTGTCCTTTGATTACCGACGCGGAGACACTGCAATTACAGAAGAGTTATATGGAGGATAACCGGAGTGATACCAATGTCAAGCTGCTTATGTCCGGCAAAGGAGCGCGGCTGTAAATGGCAATGGCGAGCCCGGGGTATCGATATTTTTCGGAGTATTGCACAGAATATCTTACTTTTGAAAACCGGACCGCAGGTCGCGGGTAATTTTATCCCGGGTGGCGGCATCCTGGTTACGAACCAGATCGGGCAAGCGGCCAAACATCCCTATTTTCCCGTTCTTGACCGCAAAAATGCCGTCAATGCCGGTGATTGTACCGACATCGTTGAGCACCGGAGTCAAATCTCGCTCGGTCTTGATCAGGTTACAGGCCAGGGTAACGGCGGAATCGGCAAGGGCGGCGTCCTTGCTGACCACGGTGGCGAGTTCGCATTGACCGAAACTTAGGGAATGGCCCATTTTACTGGACGAGGAACAGAGGGAAAGGGGCAGATCCTGGGGATCGATCCGGAAGGCCAGTTTGTTGCCGATGGCATTGTTGCCGGCGTAGATGCCAATGGTGACCACAGTGTCGGACAGGATAAAAACATCGCCGCCGTTTTCTACAATAGCCTCCCGGCAACCGGCAGCCTCTGCCGCCTCCACCCCCAACTGGGCCAGAGTCCCGGCCACCGAAGCCATGGGGCCGAGCCCGGTACGGTCGGCGGCGGCGGCCATGCGGCGCGCTGCCTCCGGCGCCTCATCCAGCAGGACGATGGGGACCAGGGTGGTTTGAAATTCCGGATGACGGGCGATATAGCGCTCAAGCAGCCGGCGCTGGGTAACGATGGTTTCGGTGACCCGGTCAAAGGCGTCGCAGGCAACCCGAAGATTGGTATCTTTCCAGGAAAAAGAACGATATACGCGCATTGCCGTCACTGCACCCAAACCGCCCGGTTATAAAAGATCTGTTCTCTAAAAGGTCGAAGAACAGGCACCAAAGGGACAGGCGGCGATACAGGCCAGACACTCGACACAATTTTCCTCGCAAAAAGCAATGGCCCGGGTCTCCCGATTTATCATATACAGGGCCAGGGTGGGGCAGTGGGCCAGGCAGGCTCCGCATTGGGTGCAGCGGCTCTCGTCCCAGCGCACCCCTTTGTTACCGGCATGGATAACCACATCAAAACCGTTGAGATAGGTAAAAGCCCGGTCGATATTCTCTTGCGTGCCGGTCACCTCCAGGCTGAGATAGCCCTCCTCCTCCGGTGTCACCTTGGCACGAAAAATATTGACGATCAGGTCAAAATCCTTGACCAGTTGATAGACGATCGGCTTCTCGGTTTCGCTTTTGGGAAAATAGAGATATATTTTTTTGGTGATCATCGGCCCGGCCCTATGATGTTCAATGATTTCATCCCTTGCTCCAACGGCAGCCGCCGGCTCGGCTCGGAGAGGAGAAAACGGCCCTCCTCGATTTCCGCCTTGAGCAACCCGCAGATTTTCAGGGCTTTATTATACGAGGAAAGCGAGGTCACCGGGATTTTTTTCCCCTCCAGTTCCACTTCGCCGGAGCGCAGCTGCTCGTAGTTATAGCGCGCCAGCACCTTGCCGGTCTTCTGCGGGTAATCTGAGGAATAGTCGATAACGCAGGCCATGATGTCGCGATCGCGGACTGTGGTTCGGCGGAGAATCTCCGGATTCAAAATCGGGATCGGAATGCCGACCCCCAGGGCCAGCGAAACGCCGTAGCCTTTGAAACTGGCACCGCGGACGAATTCCGGCAGCATTTCTTTCATGTCGGCGGAGAGGGCCAGGGTACCGGCGCCTTCCTCCGGTACGCCGTTTTCGCTGCGTTCCACCAGCGAGCAATGCTGGGTGCCCTGGGCGTAGACGATACCGCGGGCTCCGGCCAGCCAGATGCTGCTGCCGATACCGATGGTCTCGTAGTAGGGGTCGTTCAAGAGCGGCGACAACTGCCCGGCGGAACTATAGGTCATGTTGCGCATCCGGGCCTTGAGGATGCCGAGGTAGGTGTAAATCCGCTTGTCCGAGGCATTGACCGCGACATTGTAGTTCTGGTAGCAGTTGCGCGGGTTGACCATGATCGCTTGATTGAGATCGTTGATGTCGAACAGGGTGCGAATTTCCCGGCGGGGGTAATCATCGGTGCCGTAGGAAAGCCCGAAGAGCTGCAGCTTTTTACCGGCCACCAGATCCTCGATCACATGACCGCCGCCGTAACGGAATTCACCGGGATGATACATGTTGGCGGGATCGTTCTGGCGCAACTGGGTGGCCCCCATATAGACATCGACCGCAGCAATGCCGCAATAGGCCTGAACATCGTTGATCCAGGCCTCGGAGATGCGCATCTTGGGTTTACTGTGGCCAAAATTCAGAAAGCAACCGGAGGAGCACATCGGCCCGAAGGTGGCGGTGGTGACCACATCCACCTCCTTGGCTGCGGCTTCCAGCCCCCGTTTATCAACATAGTCGATGACCTCTTCGGCCGTCAGCACCACGGCCTTGCCGGACTCGATTTTCTTGTTAATTTCTGCGTAGGTCTTGATCATAGCGCCTTCTCATGGATAGGGTCCCTCGGGTTCGCGGAAAAGACTTTACTATAGGACGTCTGAAAAAAAACAGCAAGTTGCCAGACCCGCTGAGCGTAAAAAACAGCGTTCCAGATTCCGCTAAATCTGGCATAATCAGCGCAAAAGCACCCTTGACCCCCTTCCTTCTCTCAGCATCAGGACAAGAACATGGCGGCAACGACGGATTTCACTCGTTTCAATCCCCAAACAACGATCCAGGCGGGCGGCAAACACTATACCGTTTTTTCCGTAAAAATGGCCCTGGAACAGCTCGGTTACGGCCCGATCGAACGATTGCCCTTCTCGCTCCGCGTGCTGCTGGAAAATTTGCTCCGGCATCACCCCCAGGGGCTGGCAAGCGGACAGGACATCGACAATCTCGCTTCCTGGCGGCCCGGTTCGATCCGTCCCGCCGCTGTCCCCTTCATGCCCAGCCGGGTGATTCTCCAGGATTTCACCGGGGTGCCGGCACTGGTCGATCTGGCGGCGCTCCGTTCCGCCCTGGCCCGTCATGGCGGTGATCCCGGCACCATGAACCCTTTTATTCCGGCTGACCTGGTCATTGACCATAGCATCCAGGTTGACCGATACGCCTGCCGCGAGGCCTTCGGCATCAATGTCGGCCTGGAGATGGAGCGCAACCATGAACGCTACGCAATGCTCCACTGGGGCCAGCGTGCCTTCGACAATTTCCGGGTCGTACCGCCGGGCACCGGCATCGTCCATCAGGTCAATCTCGAGTATCTCGCCTCGGTGGTCCGGACCGGCGTGGCAGACGGCCTTCCGCTGGCCTATCCGGATACGGTCCTGGGAACCGATTCCCACACCACCATGATCAACGGCCTGGGGGTCATGGGCTGGGGGGTCGGCGGCATTGAGGCGGAGGCGGTGCTGCTCGGGCAGCCGTATTCCCTGCAGATCCCCGAGGTGGTGGGTGTGCGTCTGGGCGGTGCGCTGCGGCCGGGCACCACCGCCACCGATCTGGTGCTGACCCTCACTTGTTTTCTGCGCAACCAAGGCGTGGTCGGCCGTTTTGTCGAATTTTTCGGGCCGGGCCTGCAGGGCTTAAGCCTGCCCGACCGGGCCACCATTGCCAACATGGCACCGGAATACGGGGCCACCATGGGCTTTTTCCCGGTGGACGCGGAAACCCTGCGCTACCTCAGGGCCAGCGGGAGACCGGCCGACCAGGTCGATCTGGTGGAAAGCTACTGCCGGGAGCAGGGGTTTTTCTTTGCACCGGAGACCAGGGAACCTGACTATTCGGTGGTCTACGACATCGCCCTTGAAGAGGTGGTACCGAGTCTCGCCGGGCCCAGACGGCCCCAGGATCTCCTCTCCCTTGACGCCGTCCGGGAGAATTTCAGCACCCAATTTGCGGCAAAGCTGAACCAGGGAGCGGTGCCCGGTGCGGCGGACACCGTTCAACCCGACAAAGGCCTGACCAACGGCTCGGTGGTCATCGCCGCCATCACCAGCTGCACCAACACCTCCAATCCTGATGTGATGATCGGTGCGGGCCTGCTCGCCCGCAAGGCGAGAGCACGCGGCCTAGGGAGCAAACCCTGGGTCAAGACCAGCATGGCACCGGGATCACGGGTGGTGACCCGCTACCTGGAGAAAAGCGGACTCCTGCCGGACCTCGAAGCTCTTGGCTTTCACGTGGTCGGCTACGGCTGCACCACCTGTATCGGCAACAGCGGCCCCCTGGATGCGGCTATCGCCGAGGTCATCAAGGAACACAAGCTGGTGGTGGCCGCCGTGCTCAGCGGGAACCGCAACTTCGAGGCCCGCATCCATCCCCAGGTCCAGGCCAACTATCTCGGTTCGCCGCTGCTGGTGGTGGCCTATGCCCTGACCGGTACCGTACTCGTGGACCTGGAAAACGACCCGCTGGGTGTCGATACGCTGGGGGCCCCGGTCTATTTGCGCGATATCTGGCCCACTGCCGAGGAAATCCGGACAGCAGTTGCCCAAACAGTGACCCCGGAACTTTTTGCCGCCTCCTATGCCGCCGTATTTTCCGGTGATGAGCAGTGGAATGCCCTGCAAGGCGGCAGCGGCGACCTCTACCAATGGGACCCCGATTCCTCCTACATCCGTGAACCGCCGTTTTTCCAAGACCTGACCCCTAAACCGAAACCGCCCGCCGATATCGTACGAGCCCGGATTCTGGCGCTCTTCGGCGACAGCATCACCACCGACCACATCTCCCCGGCCGGATCGATCGGCCCCCAAACCCCGGCGGGCCGGTATCTCCAAGAGTTAGGGATCACTCCCGACAATTTCAACAGCTACGGCTCTCGGCGGGGCAACCACGAGGTTATGATGCGGGGCACCTTCGCCAACATCCGCATCCGCAACCGGATGGTGGAACAGGAAGGAGGCCTCACTCGGCTGATGCCGGAAGGCACCGAAATGCCGATCTATGACGCAGCCATGCGTTACCTGGCCACAGGAACGCCGCTCATCGTTTTCGCTGGTAAAGACTACGGCACCGGCTCGTCGCGCGACTGGGCCGCCAAGGGGACCATGCTGCTGGGGGTCAAGGCGGTGATCGCCGTCTCTTTTGAACGGATCCACCGTTCCAATCTGGTGGGCATGGGCGTCCTGCCGCTCCAATTTCCCGAAGGCACGGATAGCGTCAGCCTGGCGCTGGACGGCAGTGAAACCGTCGACCTGACCGGCATCAACGGCACCCTGCAGGTCGGACAGCCGGTGTCGCTGCGCATCAACCGGGCCAACGGCACCTCGGAAGTCGTTGCCTTGCACCTGCGCCTGGATAACGACATGGAAATCGAATACTATTGTCACGGCGGCATCCTCAACAAGGTGCTCCGCCAACGGCTGGCGGCGCAGTGAACACATCAATGCCGAACTTGAAGCGATTGTAATCCCATGGCCGATATTGTCCTCGCCACCATCAATGCCCGCTATATCCACGCCGCCATCGGTCTGCGCTGGCTCTACGCCAATCTCCGGGAATTGCAGCCCCAGGCCGTTATCCGGGAATTCTGCCTGACCGATCAGATCGGGGATATGGCCGAACGAATTCTGGCCGAAAATCCTCTGATTGTCGGCATCGGCGTCTATATCTGGAACGCGGCCGAGGTGCAACAACTGGTGAGCCTTCTCAAAGGGGTTGCCCCTGCAATCCGCATTATCCTCGGCGGACCCGAGGTCAGTCATCTGCCTCTGCGGGTCGAGTTGAACGAGGCCGACCATCTCATCCAGGGTGAAGGCGAGCACAGTTTTTACGCACTCTGCACCGCTCTGCTCGCCGGCGAGCGGCCAACGGAGGCGCTCATCCCGGCATCTCCGGTTGCGGTCGAATCCCTGATCATGCCGTACCGGTTTTACACCGACGAAGACATCGCCCACCGCATCACCTATGTCGAGGCCTCGCGGGGCTGCCCCTTTACCTGCGAATTTTGCCTGTCCTCGCTGGACAAAAAGGTGCGGTTCTTTGATATCGACCGTTTTCTCGACGAGTTGGAAACCCTGTGGCAACGCGGGGCCCGGACCTTTAAATTCGTGGATCGGACCTTCAACTGCAATCCGGCAAACGCAGGCCGCATTCTCGATTTTTTCCTGACCAGGGAGCCTCCCTTCCATGCCCATTTCGAGGTTATTCCGGATCATTTCCCTGAAGCGCTTAAACAACAACTGCAGCGCTTTCCATCCGGTACCTTGCAACTGGAGGTCGGCATCCAGACGCTGCATCCCGAAACCGCCGCCAACATCAGCCGCAGACTGGATTTTGAGCGGATCAGGGAAAATCTTGCCTTCCTCGAACATCAGACCACGGCCCATCTGCACGTTGATTTGATCATCGGACTGCCCGGTGAATCCATCGAACAGTTCGGGGAAAATCTCAACACTCTTACGTCACTGACACACGGAGAAATTCAGCTCGGGGTTCTCAAAAAACTCTCCGGTACTGCCATTGATCGCCATGACCGCCGGTACGGGATGGTCTATTCCCTTTATCCCCCCTATGAAATTCTCCAGAACGATCTCATCCCTTTCGCCCGGATGCAGAACCTGAAACGGCTGGCACGATTTTGGGATCTGGTCTACAACAGCGGCAATTTCCGCCGGACTGCCCCTCTCCTCTGGCCGGACGGCGATGTCTTTCACGGCTTTCTTGATTTTTCCCTCTGGCTCTATGCGGAAACCCGCGCCACCTGGCAGATCGGCCTGCCGCGACTGGCCGAACTCCTGTTCCGTTACCTGGTGGAACACAAAGGCCGGGGAAAAACCGAGGTGGCCGACAGTCTGGCCGCCGATATTCTAGTGATCAAGGGTCGGGTGCTGCCGCCGGTCATCAGTGCGCAGGTCACCCGCCTGCCCGGCGAACGTCATACCCTGGGAGAAAACCTGACTAAGCGGCAGAGCCGCCACCGAAAATGAGCCTGCCCTCCCCGTTTGGCGACTGAGGGATAAACGGGGCCAAGCAAGGCACTTGCGGCCTTGCCGTGCGCCTGTTAAAAGAAAGAGTTTCGCTTCCCTGTTTGAAGCGTCTTCCATTCACCGCCATCCATCCCCCTCTTTGATTTGTGAAATATTCTTTTTTTTCCCTCCACGAGGCCAAAAAACTTCTTCGCTTGACCGGCCCACTGGTTCTGGCCCAACTCTCCCAGACGGCCATGGGCTTTGTTGATACGGTCATGGCGGGACGGGTCGGCGCCGTTGATCTGGCTGCGGTCGCCGTCGGTTCCTCTCTCTTTTTTCCGGTCTTCCTGTTCATGGTCGGTCTCCTGACCGCAGTGACCCCGCTGGTCGCTCAGGCACACGGTCGCGGCGATCGGGCGGGGGTACGTCATTCCATCCGGGCGGGTATGGTCATTGGTCTGCTCACCGGTACCTGCCTGATGCCGGTGCTGTGGCTGATGACGCCTGCCATGATCCGGATGGGAGTGAGTGCCGAGGTGGTTCCGATTACCGGCCAATATTTATTTGCGGTTTCCTGGGGACTGCCAGTGGCCGGGGTCTTTCTCGCCCTGCGCAACGGCGGTGACGGTATGGGGATGCCCCGACTGTCCATGATTGCCGGATTTTTGGGTCTGCTGGTGAATATCATTGCCAACTATCTCCTGATTTACGGCAAATTGGGTCTCCCTGCCCTGGGCGGTGTCGGCTGCGGTTGGGCGACGTCCTTATCGCTCCTGGCCATGCTGCTGTTCATGGCCCTCCTCCTCAAGAAATTGAGAGGAGTGGGCACCGACGGCCTTTTCAGACCGGGACGGGAACGTCTGATCCAGTCTATTCCGTCTTTTCTCCGCCTGGGCCTGCCCATGGGGGGCGCCCTGTTCATCGAATGTTCCATCTTTGCCGTTATCGCCCTGTTCATTGCTCAATTGGGGGCCGAAGTAGTGGCGGCACATCAGATTGCGCTCAATTTTGCCTCCTTGCTTTATATGCTCCCCTATAGCCTGGCAACAGCCCTGACCGTACGTATCGGGTTTGCCATCGGTCAGGAACGGATGGGACAACTGCGTCGGATCGCCTGGACAGGCTTGGGACTGGCGCTGGGCGGGGCGACCCTGACCTGCCTGTTGATTCTTATTTTTTCTCACAATATCGCGGCAATGTACAGTCCTGATCCGGGTGTCCGCACCTTGTCCGCCACCCTGCTTTGCATGGCGGCAATCTTTCAGCTTCCAGACGCCGTGCAAACGAACTGCGCCGGTATCCTGCGTGGCTGCAAGGACACCAAGGTCCCGCTGTTGCTGATGCTTCTTTCCTATTGGGGGCTGGGTCTGCCGGTGGGATACGGTATGGGGTTGGGGGGGCTGGCGGGAATGCAGCCCGGGCCCTTGGGCTTTTGGATCGGACTGATCCTGGCCCTGACAACTGCGGCAGGCCTGCTCGGTTACCGGGTTCAGGTCATGCTGCGCAGGCTGGAGAAAAAGGGACAGCCGATCACAGCAGGCCGTCCATGACCTCCAGACACATGTCCGCTTTGTTCAGGGTGTAAAGATGAACGCCGGGGGCGCCTCCGGCAATAAGCCCTTTCACCTGCTCACGGGCATAGGCCACGCCGATTTCATAGACCGCATTCACTCCGCCCTGTTCGTGAGCCTTCATCAGTTTATTGATCAGCTGACCGGGAACACGGGCATTGCAGAGTTGCAGGGTAAAGCGCAGGGAGGCCAGGCTGCGGATGGGCAGGATACCGGGAATCACCGGTACCGTGACCCCACGTTTTCGCAGACGCTCCACATAGTCGAAATAGAGCCGGTTATCGAAATACAGTTGAGTGATAATGAAATCAGCCCCGCTCTCCACCTTGCGCTGCATTACCTCGAGATCAGCGCTAAAGGAAGGGGCCTCGGCATGGGCCTCGGGGAAACCGGCCACCCCGATCGCCAAATTCGGGTGCTGTCTGCTGATGTACGCCACCAGGTCCGAGGCATGGGGAAAGGCGGCAAACAGCTCCTCATCCGAACCGGAAAACCCGGCGGGACGATCGCCGCGCAGAGCCAGGACATTACCAATTCCCAGAGACTCAATTGCCCTGAGAAAGCTGTCGATTTTCTCCCGGTTGGCCGCCACCCCGGTGAGATGGGGCATGATCTCAAAACCGCAGGTTCGGATCAGCTGCTCACAGATCTCCAAGGTGTTGCTTTGTGTTGAGCCGCCGGCTCCATAGGTAACAGAGACGAACAACGGCTGTAACTGCTGCAGTTCCCTGGCGGCTTCAAAAAAAACCGGCCACTCTTCCTGTTTTTTAGGAGGAAAAAATTCAAGGGAGACAAAAGGACTGTGCTTCTGGATCAGTTGAGGAATGTGCATCCCTTACTCCTTTTTGAATACAAATAAAAAATACGATAAGAGTTCATAATAGACAGCCGATAAGATAACAGGAAGCATTCCTGATTACCACGGAGGGTACATCATGACACCAAAACAAGCCATCCATATCCTGATGCTCAGCCCCTGCTATTGGCTGCTCAACCTGTCGGCACGAAAACAATTGGTTCTTGAATACTGCGCCTCTTACGAGGCCGTCTGGCGACAACGCACTCCGGAGTCCCCAAAACAGCGTTAAAAAAACGGGAGGCGGATCTTCCTTGCCCCTGCATCATCTTTTTCCGCCTCACTCAATGCTTTCCGGTTTTCTTTCCGCTCCAGATGGGGTCGTTGCCGAATCGTTCCTGCCACCAGTCTTCGGGATCATAAGGATCCGCACTCTCGGCGGCAATATCCTCCAACTTCAAAGGGAAACGATATTCCGTACAATATCGTACCAGCAGTTCATAGGCGGCGGTAATCCGATACATCTTTTCGCCGTTCTGCCCTCCGGCGATCTTGGCCGTGTCCGGATGATGGAGTTTGCTCAGGCGGTGGTAGGCCTGCTTAATCTCGGCAAGCGTTGCCCGGTCTTCCAGCTGTAAAAGATCCCGTGCCTGTTCGATAGCCAGCCATTCCTTGCGATTCACACAGCCTCGCTTTTTTTCCAGGATTTTTCAGTACCGCGCAGTAAACGGCCGATATTCTGATAGTGTTTGACCCATATCATCAGGACGATAAACGCGGCCAGCCAGAGCTTCCAAACGGCAGCATCAAGGATAAAGAGCCAGAGGAGGATGGAGGCCGAACCGAGGAGCGATCCCAGGGAAACAAAACCGGACAGGCCAACCGCAGCAAGAAAGATCAGCAGACAGCCGACCACCGCAGGAGGCGCCAGATAGAGGAAGGCACCCAGGGCGGTCGCCACCCCTTTTCCCCCTTTAAAGCGCAGATATATCGGGAACATATGGCCAAGAACCGAGGCCGCCCCACAGAGGGCGACAATCAGGTCGCGCCGGGGCGCATCTTTGACAACCAGCGCGGCCAAGAACATCGGTGCATACCCTTTGAAAACATCAAGGGCCAGGGTCAAAACACCCATCTTTTTACCGAGTAGCCGGGCGACATTGGTTGCCCCGATATTCCTGCTGCCCTGGGTACGGATATCGATCCCGCTCCCCCGCGAAAGCAAAAAACCAAAGGGCACCGCACCGACGCAGTAGGACATAACAATACACAGGATGGCGCTGAGACTCATAGTTGTTCTTACGGATGTATTTCAGGTATTCAAGATTGGGGCGGCCACTCACTTTTTCCGGCAAGTCTTGCTACGACTTGTTGTGGCGAAAAACCATTTCCAATTCACAGGCCGCGGCATAGGCAGCGATATCATCCTGCAACGCCCGGACATAGGGGCAATCGACCACCGCGAGCAGGGCCTGACGAAGATTAAACTGCGTTTGACCGGTGCCTTTGTTGGTAACCGGTTCCACTACATAGGGAAAAATCTGCGGTCTGCGGCAGACCTCGGGTCGATCGGGATAGACCAGGCAGCGCCCGGTGGATTCCAGGTTCGGACACCTGCTCTCCCGGGGCAGGACCAAACTCCAGCCATGGCGCCAATGGATCAGCACCGGGTCCGGACGATTGAAAAAATCACGGCCTTCCACCTGCAGCGGCTGGTCTTCATCAATTTGCATCGACCTTGAGGCTGCGGTGTCGATACGTTCCAATGCAAAAAAATCAATTTCTCCGGGCTGCAGCGGAATCTCAAAATACGACTGCTCCATGGATGCCTCGGGTCCGACACAGCAAAGAGTGCATTGACAAGGTCCGCAAAGCAGGCTGTTGATCTGTTCCAGCTCCCTGGTCAAAACCTGTTGCGTCACCATGGCGGCGGTCGCGGTCATGGCGTCCACCGGCTCTCCCTCAAGGGTTACCATCCCGTGTTTCGGGTATGTTCCGGCCTCGAGGTTCACAAACGGCAGCAGTAAGTCGACGTAAGGGGCGAGATCCGCCGCCGGATGCTCATAAACGGCATATCCGGTTTCTATAGGTTCCGGCAACTGGTCAATCACCTCATCGACCGAGGTAAAGTCGCCGGTAACCAGAAAAAACCGCACCATGCCGATCAAAGGAAGCACCGGTTTGCGCAATCGAAGGAGCCCTGCTTCGTAGAGTTTCGTATTGATCATCCTTATAGTCTTCCCTTAAAAGCTGAGCGTGCACCCTACACAAAAAAACGTCGAAAAACAAGACAGCCAAGCCTCTGTTTGCAGGTAGAGATCCCCTTGACATCTTTACAATACCATGGAAACTGATTACATACCATGTAGTCTCTTTCTAAAAATAATCGGTGCTCAGCCACCACTGAAAAATATTCATATCATGGCAATTAAAAAAATTATTACCTATCCCCATCCTGTTCTCCGCGAAAAGGCAAAACAAGTAACCGACTTCAACGAAGAATTAAAAACACTGCTCCAGGATATGGCGGACACCATGTTGGATGCCCCGGGTGTCGGCCTAGCGGCAAATCAGATCGGTATCGCCTCCCAGGTGGTTTTGGTGGATCGGTCAAGTAAAGACGACGAGCGAAAACATATCGCCCTGATCAATCCGGTCATCTCCAACGGAGTGGGCAGTATTGTCGATGAAGAAGGTTGCCTGAGCGTTATCGAGTACACCGCCAATGTCAAACGATTTCGCAAGATTCATGTCACGGCGCAGGATGCGGAAGGGAATCCTCTGGAATTCGAAGCCGAAGACCGCTTTGCCCGGATCATTCAGCACGAGGTCGATCATTTGCGCGGTACCCTTTTCATCGACCGGCTCAGTTCCCTGAAACGGGCACTCTATAAAAAGAAATTGAAAAAAATTCTGCGGGAACAAAAATGAGCGGGTCGCTCCGTCTCCTCTTCATGGGTACGCCGGATTTTGCCGTGCCCTCGCTGCAAGCCCTTTTGGACGGGCCCGATCAGGTGGTGGCCGTTGTCTGTCAACCCGACCGAGAACGCGGTCGAGGGAAGGTTTTGAGCGCCCCGCCGGTGAAGGTCTTGGCGCAACAGTATGCCCTCCCGGTCCTGCAACCGGAGTCGGTGAAAAAAGAAGGGTTTTATGAGCAGGTCAAGGCCTTGGCCCCGGATCTCCTGATAGTGGTGGCCTACGGAAAAATTCTGCCCGGTGCGCTGTTGCGCCTGCCGGCTCTGGGGGCGATCAATGTCCACGGTTCGCTCCTGCCTAAATACCGGGGAGCCGCCCCTATTCAATGGGCTGTAATCAAAGGGGAAGCAGAGACCGGCATCACCATCATGCAGATGGATGAAGGCATGGATACCGGCGATATTTTGCTGACCTTTTCGGTGCCGATCGGTCCTCAAGAAACCGCAGGGGCACTTTTTGATCGATTGGCGGTGTTGGGCGGCCAAACCCTGACCGCTGCACTCGATCAATTGAAACAGGGGCACCTGACCCCGCACCCCCAAGACCACAGCTTGGCCACAGCCGCACCGATGCTGACCAAGGAACAGGGACATATCGACTGGAGCCTGCCGGCTACCCAACTGCATAGCCTGATTCGCGGGCTGGATCCGTGGCCTTCCGCCTATGGTTTCCTTGAAGGGAAACGGTACCGTTTCTTCAATCCGGAGATCGTCAAGAGGCACTTCGATACAGCGCCGGGCACCCTCTGCCGGGCAGACAACCAGGGACTCCTGGTCGCCACCGGTGACGACTGCCTGCTGATCCGGGAAATTCAGCCCGAAGGCAAAAAACGCATGCCGGTTGCATCCTGTCTTCGCGGCACCCGCATTGCGCAGGGAGCCCTTCTCGCCTGATGAACACCGCCTATCTCGATTGTTTTTCCGGAGTCAGTGGCGACATGTTGCTGGGCGCGCTTCTTGATACCGGCGTCCCGGAATCCTATCTCAGAGAAGTGCTGGCAGGGCTGTCGCTTCAAGACGGCTACACCCTTTCGGTTGAGCGGAGGAATGTTCAAAATTTCGCCGCCACCCAGGTTCGGGTGGATTGCCCCAATCACGGCCACAGCCACCGCCATCTCACCGAGATCCAGCACATTCTCGAAAACAGTGCCATCGATCCTGCAATCCGGAATCGAGCGTTCAAGGTCTTTGTCCGACTCGCCGAGGCTGAGGCCAGCGTCCATGGTACCTCTCCTGAACAGGTCCATTTCCACGAAGCCGGTGCCGTGGATGCCATCGTTGACATCGTCGGTACGATTGCCGGTTTTGCCTATCTGCATATCGATACCCTCACCTGTTCCCCCTTGCCCATGCCCCGCGGTTGGGTCACCTGCCAGCATGGGGAAATTCCCCTACCAGGACCAGCTGTCTGCGCTCTGCTGGCCGGAGTACCGGTGTATGGGGAAAATCTGGAGCAGGAACTGGTCACCCCGACAGGTGCTGCCCTGGTCCGGGAGTTAGCTGGCAATTTCGGCCCGATGCCGCCGATGCGGCTTGGACGAACCGGATACGGTGCCGGTTCCAGCCGGCGCGCCGACGGACGACCCAATCTGCTGCGTCTGATGCTCGGTCAAAACACGGAGGTCGAGGAAGCCCAGGTGGTCGAGGTGATTGAAACCCATCTCGATGACTGGAATCCCGAATTCTGGCCGCATGTCAACCAACGACTTATGGATGCACACGCCCTTGACGTCTGCCTGATTCCTCTGCTGATGAAAAAAGGACGACCGGGATTTCTCCTGCGGGTGGTTGTGGAGCCGGCTCACCGTCCAGAAATCACCACACTCCTCTTTGATGAAACCAGCAGCATCGGTTTGCGAATTCGACGGGAACAACGAATGACCCTGCCCCGAAAAATCGTCATGGTTGCCACGCCCTGGGGTCCTGTCGCGGCTAAAAAGATCACCACCCCTTCCGGCACGATGATCACTCCCGAATACGAGCCCTGCCGGGTGATCGCCGAAACGCATCGGATTTCGCTGCAGTCGGTTTATGCTGCGATCCGATGTCATTCCTCCGCCGATTCCGATTGATAAGGAGCCCCTTATGGACCGTTTGCTCATGTTCATCGCCACCGGCGCATATAGCGGTTATCTGCCCAAAGCACCGGGAACCTGGGGTTCAGCCGTAGGGGTTCTCGTCTGGCTGGTGGTCGGCGAGTTCGCGTTGATTCCTTTTCTTACCATCATCGGCGTCCTGTTTATCATTGGCGTCTTCAGCGCCGGGGCTGCTGAAAAAATTGTCGATTGCGGCGATCCGGGACTTGTGGTTATTGATGAGGTGGTGGGGCAATTGATCGCACTCACCGCAATACCGTACCGACCAGTACCCATTGTATTAGGATTTCTCTTCTTTCGTTTCTTTGATATATTAAAACCCTTCCCGGTCGGCTGGATTGACCGGCATCTTCATGGTGGTCTGGGGATCATGCTGGACGACGTTGTCGCCGGTCTTTACGCCCTGCTGGTCTTGCAGATCGGGCTTTGGCTGTACGGAACATAACGTGACGGATTCACTCAAACAAGGTGTACAAAAAGGAGCAGTCATGGCCGGTTTCATCGACATCCACACCCACGCCTTTCCCGACCATATAGCCCCGGCAGCCATCTCGACGCTGGAAAAAGAAGGAAATATCAAGGCCTATTTGGATGGGACCGTTGCAGCCCTTCTGGCCTCCATGGATCGGAGTGGTATCGAAAAATCGGTGCTCTGCTCAATCGCCACCCGACCAGAACAGTTTTTCTCCATCCTGGACTGGTCCCGAAAGATACGGTCAGACAGGATTATCCCTTTTCCATCGCTACACCCCACCGATCCACACCTGCTGGAGCATCTGCAATGTATCCATGAAGAGGGATTTAAAGGGGTTAAAATGCACCCCTATTATCAGGACTATTTTCTGGATGATGACCGGCTTTCGGTCTTGTATGAAAAAATGAGTGAACTTGGGATGATTCTGGTGATCCACGCCGGTTACGACATTGCCTTTCCCCGGATCCGAAGGGCCGATCCGCAACGGATTCTCGATGTCTGTCGCCGGTTTCCCGATCTCAAGTTAATCGCCACCCATCTCGGCGGCTGGGATGAGTGGGAGGACGTGCGCCGCCTGCTGACCGGCGAGCCCATCTATATGGAACTCTCTTTTGCCCTGGATTTTCTTGACCAGAACCGACTGCGGGATATGCTCCTCTCGCACCCGCCCGAATACCTGCTGTTCGGTACCGACAGCCCTTGGACCGATCAGGCAACCACCCTTAAAATGCTGGGCAAGATGGACCTGCCGGATCTGCTCTTTGATCAGATAACCAGCAGCAACGCCCGGTGCCTCTTGGCGTGCTGACAAACTGCCCTTGAAAAATTGGTCGCAAATACCTTGGACAAAATCTGAGAGCAATTTTATTCAAGGTATTTGTTGACTGACCCTAGCCCAATGCCTGCCGGATCCGCTCCATGGCCTTGACCACATTGGCCGGTGAATTAAAGGCGGAGAGACGGATATAGCCCTGACCGCATTTACCGAATCCCGCCCCCGGGGTGCAGACGACACCGGCCTTGTTCAGCAGCAGATCAAAGAATTCCCAACTATCGCGCTGTCCCTGAATCCAGATGTAGGGGGCGTTGTCGCCGCCAACATATTCATATCCCAAATCGTCCATGGCCTTACCGATCATCTTGGCATTGCTCAGGTAACCGTCGATCAGTGCCGTGCACTGGGCTTTGCCCTCCGGTGAATACACCGCTTCGGCCGCACGCTGCACCGGATAGGAAACGCCGTTGAATTTGGTGCAATGCCGCCGATTCCATAACGGATGAATGGCCTGTTTGCCGCCTTGACTGTCATAGGCCGCGCACACCTTGGGCACCACCGTGTAGGCGCACCGAGTGCCGGTGAAGCCTGCGCTTTTGGAAAAGCTGCGGAATTCAATCGCCACCTCACGCGCCCCTTCAATCTCATAAATGGAATGCGGCAGCTGCGGGTCGCGAATAAACGCCTCGTAGGCGGCGTCGAAGAGGATCAGGGCCTTATTATCGCGGGCGAAATCCACCCATACTTTCAACTGCTCTTTGGTAATGGTGGAACCGGTGGGATTATTGGGAAAACAGAGATAGATCAGGTCCACCGGTTCTTTGGGCAAATCGGGGACATAGTTGTTTTCTTTGGTCGAATCGAGATAGACCAGGCCCTCGAAGCGGCCGTCCTTAAAGCTCCCGGTACGGCCCGCCATCACATTGGTGTCAAGATAGACCGGATAGACCGGGTCGGGAATGGCAATTCTGGCGTCTGTGGCAAACAGCTCCTGAATGTTTCCGGTATCGCACTTGGCACCATCGGAAACAAAAATTTCGTCTGCCTGGATGTCGGCACCTCGTGCCTGAAAATCGTTGACTGCTATTGCCTGGCGGAGAAAATCATAGCCTTGCTCCGGACCGTAACCGCGAAAACCAGCGGTGGTCGCCATTTCATCGATGGCCAAATGAAAGGCCTTGATGCAGGCAGCGGGCAGCGGGTTGGTCACATCGCCGATTCCCAGCTTAATCACTTCTCGCTCAGGATGGTTCGCCTGGAAGGCGGTGACCCGTTTGGCGATGTCTGAAAAAAGGTAGGAGGCCTGCAATTTGAGATAATGTTCATTCACTTTCAACATGAAAAAAGTCCTTTCAAAATTGAACCCCACCACGTGATCGGCGGGAGTTAGAGATCTACCTTGACCCGGTTGCTGAAATCATAGCCGTTGCTGGAGAGGTCATAATCCATCCGGCCTGCGGTTAACTTGAAACCGGGAGCCTGCAATTCCACCTTTCCCGGACTGACCGCCATCTTGGTGAGGTCATAATAATCGAGGTGTTCCGTTAGCAATTTTCGACCCTCTTTCGGTTTATTGATCACCACATGATCCGTGAGCACAAGATGTCGCTCATTGATATAATATTTTCCCTTCCCACTTGAAAGTGTGGTCGGTTCTTTCTCGGTACCTATATATCTGGCATTAACGCCCTGCATCTCGATTTCGTGATCCTGTTCCCCGGTATAGGCGCAGTCGGCATCAATCCGCCACTCTTCTTTCCCTTTATTGGTCAAGGTGATAACCACTGAATCCATGATAAAATTCCGGCCGGGTGTCTCCTGCTCCAATTGGGCAAGTTGGGAATTGTAACCGCCCCGGGGTGCAAGAAATCCGGCTACAATCGGCTGCCACAAGGGACTGGTGATAAAGAGCAACAGCGGGATAATCCACAAAATATTACGCGGGCTTTTGATCATCGGTCAAATCGGGCCAGCATCCTGTTCAGTTGTCCCTGAGCCTCGAGAATAAGATCGCAAATCTCACGGACCGCGCCGCGACCGCCGCCGCGTTCGGTGTTGTAATGGACCCGCTGCCGGATTTCAGGCCCAGCGTTGGCCGGGGCCGCCGCAAAACCAACCCGATTCAGGATCGGCAGATCGAGCCAGTCATCCCCCATATACGCAACCTGCGGAGGACGCAGACCGGTTTCCTTGAGAATCTCTTCAAACACCGTCAGTTTTTCTTTTTTTCCCTGGTAGACATGGGTGAGATGCAAATCACGGGCACGACGGGTCACCGCCTCGGAGGTACGGGCGGTGATAATGCCGACGGCCACACCGCTGTCCTGCAGCAGCTTGATTCCCAGGCCATCCTGAGTATTGAAACTTTTGGATTCGCCGCCGTCTGCGGTATAGGTGATACTGCCGTCGGTAAGCACACCATCGACATCGAGCAGCAACAACTGTACCTGTTTCGCCTGCGGCAGTGCTGCCAGCCAGGCAGCACTCCGTTCAAGCGGACGATTTCTGTTCATGGCGCGGGTCCGCAAGGCTTCTATCAATTCACAGTCGGAGGGATAGCCTCCGGTCGCAACCCCGCATCCGTCTTTAGGCATCGGTCACCCCGGAAACAGCCTGCCGAACGGCCAGCAGTTGCTTAAGTAGGGATTCCACATCGGCCAGCGGCAGCGAGTTCGGGCCGTCGCACAGGGCCTTATCCGGATCCGGATGCACCTCAATGAAAAGCCCATCAATGCCGACCGCCATTGCCGCCCGGGTCAGGGCTGGAATAAATTGACGCTGGCCGCTGGAAGAACCACCTGCGCCTCCCGGCAGCTGCACGGAATGGGTGGCGTCAAAAATAACCGGGTAACCGAATGACCGCATAACCTGGAGGGATCGCATGTCCACCACCAGATTGTTATAACCGAAACAGGCGCCTCGCTCGGTCAGCAGGATACGTTCGGTACCGGCCCCACGTAATTTGTTAACCGCATGCTCCATGTCCCAGGGGGAAACAAACTGTCCTTTCTTGACATTGACCACCTTGCCTGTTTTGGCGGCCGCAATCAGCAGATCGGTCTGGCGGCAAAGAAAGGCGGGAATCTGCAGAATATCGAGATAATCAGCCGCCAGTTCGGCTTGGGCCGGCTCGTGGATATCCGAGACCACGGGTACGCCGAGTTCTTCCCGTAATTGGCCGAGCAGACGCAGGCCTTTTTCCGGCCCAGGCCCTCGGAAGGAATTGAGCGAAGTGCGGTTAGCTTTATCAAAGGAGGACTTGAATACATAGGATATACCCAGCCGGGCCGTGATCGCCTGCATCTCCCGGGCAACTTCTCTGGCCAATCCATCGCTTTCCAGCACACAGGGGCCGGCCATCAAAAACAGCGGGGCTCCCGGTCCGATTTGTATTGTCCCGGAGGGAATCTGATTCAGTTCAACGTTCTTCATTGGTTTTAACGGTGCTGTTTTGCTTATACGTAATCGCCGCCTTAATGAAATCGCGGAATAAAGGATGCGGCTTCATGGGCTTCGACTGGAACTCGGGATGAAACTGGCAACCGAGGAACCAGGGATGATCGGCCAGCTCAACAATTTCCACCAGATTTTCGTCCGGTGAGGTGCCGCTGATGATCAATCCGGCGGCTTCCAATTGCGAACGATAGGCGTTGTTGAATTCATAACGATGACGGTGTCGTTCGCTGACAGGTCCGGATCCATAGGCCGCTGCGGCTAGGGTATCGGCTTTGAGGACACAGGGATAGGCACCGAGTCGCAGGGTGCCGCCCATATTGGAATTTTCATCGCGGGTTTCAATTTTACCGGTGCGGAAGTCAAACCATTCGGTCATCAGATAGATCACGGGATGGGGGGTGGTAGGGTTGAACTCGATCGAATGGGCACCTTCTATTTTCGCTATATTGCGTGAAAATTCAACAACCGCCAACTGCATTCCCAGGCAAATGCCAAAAAAGGGGATTTTCTTTTCGCGCGCATAGGTTACGGCCTGTATTTTACCTTCCATGCCGCGGCTACCGAAACCGCCGGGTACCAGAATGGCATCGCAATCGTCAAGTTTCCCTAATTCGGTGCCGTCCTCAAGACCCTCGGCGCTGATATAGAGTAGGGCTACTTTGGTCTCGTTGGCGATGCCGCCATGGATCAGGGCTTCGTGGAGACTTTTGTAAGACTCGGTCAAATCGACATATTTTCCTGTTATACCGACAGTAACCGTTTCTTTGGGGTTTTTTATTTTATAGACCAGCTGCTCCCAGGGTTCGATGTTCGGCGCTCCGGTCCAGATTCCCAGTTTTTCGAGAATACGATCATCCACGCCTTCATTGTGGAGACACAAGGGCAGTTCGTAAATACTTTCGACATCAACAGCGGAAATGACTGATTTGGCTTCAACGTTGCAGAAAAGGGCGATTTTTTTCTTAATCTCAACGGTGAGCGGAGATTCGGTCCGACACACCAGGATGTCCGGTTGAATTCCCGAAGCCAGCAGTTCCTTGACCGAATGCTGGGTCGGTTTGGTTTTAACCTCTCCGGCTGTCTTGATATAGGGCACAAGGGTCAGATGAATAAAGAGGGAATATTCCTTGCCGAGATCACTGCGCAATTGACGAATGGCCTCAATGAACGGCAGCCCTTCAATATCACCGACCGTACCGCCGATCTCGATGATCGCCACATCGGCGCAGCCGTCAAGCTGCAGCACGGCCTGCTTGATCTCGTCCGTAATATGGGGAATCACCTGCACGGTCCCACCGAGATATTCGCCGCGCCGCTCTTTCATAATAACCGAATAATAAATCCGGCCGGAAGTGTAATTGTTTTTCTGGGCCATGACCGCGTTGGTATAGCGTTCATAGTGGCCCATATCCAGATCGGTCTCGGCACCGTCGTTGGTAACGTAAACCTCGCCGTGCTGGAAGGGATTCATAGTACCGGGATCGACATTGATATAAGGGTCGAGCTTCTGAAAGGTGACGGTCAACCCTCTGGCTTCAAGCAGGGAACCGATAGAAGCTGCGGACAGTCCTTTGCCGAGGGAGGAAAGGACCCCGCCGGTAATAAAAATAAATTTGGTTCGCTTACTGAGAGGAGCTTTCATACGGGTACCTTCTAGACGCAGGAAAAAAGAAGAAGGCAGCTCAGAGCTGCCTTTGTTTGGGCTGGACGTAAAAACATACACGATCCCCCCCTTCTTTACAACCCCGGCCTCCTTGAAAAGAAGAAGCAAAACCTACTGATTTCTTTGAAAAAGAGACTGGTGCCTCCCGGATTAACACTGTTTTATTTTCAGAAATCCGGCATCGGTTTATAGCAACGGGGCCTGATTGGTCACTATCTCATAAAGGCCTTGGTTATTCGTCGACTGCCCTCCACAAAGAATGCATCCCATGGACCAGCTGCTGCTGCTGTTCCGCCGTCAACGTCGTGAAAGGTGAATTGTCATAGGTGGTGTTTTTGTTTTCCACAACCAAAACCTTCGCATCCCTACTTAAAGTATGCGTATGCCAGACCGCCTTTTTAACGTTATAGACTCGATGCGGCTGCAAATCTTCGGCATGTATACGGGTGACGACGTCCCCTCCCTCACCGACAAAGAGAATGCAACGCCCCTGTAGCAGCACAAAAACCTCATCCGTCTCATTGTGACGCTGCATTTGGGTCAAATTCTCCGGTAGCAAAGTTGGGCTGTAGTTGAGAACGGCCACCCGCCACGTCTCAAAATCCACGAGAGATTTATACCCTTCTTCATCGTGTTTACAGATTTCAAATAAATTTTGGTTCATATCAAAAGGTCGGTTTTAAAAGTCCGCTGATAACAGGTGATTGAAAATGTGAGGGAAGCGTCATGAATACTTATGGATGGCATCCATAAAGGTAGCGGTGCCTGAAAAAACACTACAAGGGGAAGAAAAGCAAATGCAGGGCTAAAATAAGCGTTCAACCCGCCTTGACATGAATCATTCAAATTGAATATCGATCCAAGAGGTTAGGTTACAGCCCCACAGCACAATGTTTACTGCGGGGCTGTCATGAAAATATTGCCTTTAAGCAATTTGTTCAAAAATAGTTTTCTTCGCGCCGCATACCGGACATTTTTCAGGCGCTGATCCGAGTTCAATATAACCACAGACAGGGCAAAGATAAAATTCGCTCACCTCAAGGTCCACTCCTTTTTTTACAGCTTCCAGCGCCTGCGTATAAATTTTTGCGTGTACGGCCTCAGCTTCCACAGCGAATTTGAACATTGTTTTAGCTTTATGCCCTTCAGTTACCGCCAGCTCAACCATAGGAGGATACATTTCCGTGAATTCAAAGGTTTCGCCATCGATGGCTGCTTGAAGATTTTCAGCGGTTGTTGCTATCATATCCAGTGCCTTGAGATGCCCCTCAGCATGGATACGTTCCGCCTCAGCCGTGGTTCTAAAGAGTTTGGCGATATTGCCAAAGCCTTCTTTCTCGGCTTTTTTCGCAAAAGCGCGATATTTTTGATTTGCTTGGCTTTCGCCGCCGAAAGCTTCCTTGAGATTGTCTTTTGTTGTCGGCATTGTAATCCTCCTTTATGGGTAGAGTCGCAGGTTTTTCTGCAATACTGATGGGTTCAGCTTCATACCTCGTAACAAGAAAATGCAGAGGCCCAAGCTAGCTAAAATCCAAATTAAATATAAGGATGTTATCTTTCTCGAACGACGGTCATTGTCTTGAACTCACTGGGGATAAATACCTCAGATATTCTTTTCCGGCAAGCTAAAATGAGAATAAAAACTATTTAATATTAATTACCAGTAAGCTTCGGTTCAATGCCCTTTTTTTGGGTTGCCAAACACCAATTTCCCGCCGATATGGCCCGCTACTCCAACTGCAACAAGTAAAATTCCCGACAATATGAGATAAATAAATCGTCCTGACGATCCTGTTACTTTCGTTATAATATCCGGTTGAATCATACGCCAGATAACCAGTACCAGAAGAAGAAAAAAAGCAAGGATTGAAGCACCTATCTTTATTTTAAACATTGAGGTAAGGGCACCTCGATATCGTTTTTGCCATGTTTCATAACCGGTGAATAAAACAACCGGCATCGCCAGCAGGACAAAGACGAGGCCATAGAAAGCAGCGGTTTCAAAAAAAGGATATCCCAACAAGGCGGTAATAAACAGAAAGAGAATTGCCATAGGCACTATTCCGTTCGGGGTATGGACGGCAATAGGGTGAAGATGGTATTGAAGAATCAGTTCCGAAATCTTGGTATGGAGGGTTGTTGCCAAGGAAGGCTGAGTTTGAGGGGAACTGGCCGGGTTCGGCTCCTGATTCACAGTGCTGGTTTCCGCTGTAATTTCGATAAACATGCTTTTATCGGCAGAACAGACTGGACATTCATCAGGGGGTTCATCGCCTTCATGAATATAACCGCAAACCGTACATTCCCACTTTCTCATTGCTTGTCTCCACAAATTTTTTAAAATGTAAGGGGATTGGTGCCGATAAAAAATTTACTGTTTTACTTCTCCATTTGAGAAATCACCCCTCATTGATTTACCCGGTAAAAAAAAACCGATACGAGAACCCTTCTTTTTTACTCTTTTCGTAAATTTCTTTGAAACAAGTCGCGCACAGCATCCTCGCACTTCTTATTCTGATAGAGCACCTGATAAACCTGTTCCAGGATGGGCATATCAACCTTAAGTTGCTTGGCAAGGGTGTAGCAGGACTGTGTTGTTTTCACCCCCTCCGCCACCATGCTCATTTCTGCTAAAGCCTGTTCAAGAGGTATACCTGATCCCAGTTTCAACCCGACCGTACGATTCCGGCTTAAACTCCCGGTGCAGGTGAGGACCAGGTCGCCTAATCCCCCCAAACCTGCAAAGGTTTGAACCTCCGCCCCCAGAGTTACCCCTAAACGGGATATTTCCGTTAATCCTCGGGTAATCAAAGCAGCACGAGTATTCATTCCATAGTGCAAGCCATCACAGATGCCGGCAGCAATGGCTATGACGTTTTTCATAGCACCACAGACCTCTAATCCAATCACGTCACTTGAAGAGTACACTCGAAAATTGTCCGTAGAAAAGAGGTGTTGCACCGCTACGGCGGCATCGTGATCGGCAAAAGCCGCAGTTACGGCTGTGGGTTGATGATTTGCAACTTCTTCAGCAAAGCTTGGGCCGCTGAGTACGCCAAAACCGAGCGGTTTCGTGTCAGAGGTTTCCTCAGCCATAATTCGAGACATGGTCATGCAGCTTTCGACCTCTATCCCTTTCACTGCCGAAACAACCAAAGTATTCGGCTTTAAAAAAGGAAGGATTCGGCGATACACCTCTCTGTATCCATGTGAGGGTACCACCATGACCACGCAATCTGCCCCGTTGACCGCTTTGCTGAGTTCGCCGGTTATTTGTAATTCTTTCGGTATAGGGTATCCCGGTAAATATTTTTTATTTTCCCTCTCTTTAATTATTTTTTGGAGATGTTCGGTATTCCGCCCCCAAAGGGTAACCATGGCCCCTTTTCGCACAAGCAGCAGGGCTAAAGCCGTGCCCCAACTCCCGGCTCCGATTATCGCTGTTCGTTCAATCAACACTTCCCTCTTCTTCAGAATCGCTCATTTCTTCTTCACCATCCATCACTTCTTCTCGGGCAAGCATCGACAAACCGACGACAAATTCCCCTTCTTCCAGATTAATCATCCGGACTCCTTGAGTATTCCGACCGATAATCCTCATGGTATCCATGGGCATACGGATAATTTTCCCGGAATTAGCAATGAGCATAACCTGATCTTCATCGACCACCGACAACACGCCCACAACTTGACCGTTTCGTTCACTGGTTTTAATAGTGAAGACTCCTTTTCCCCCACGGCTTTGGAGCTTATACTCAGAAACCGCCGTGCGTTTGCCGTATCCGTTTTCCGTGATAGTGAGAATAGAATCATCATTTTTCAAAACAGAAACTCCCACGACTTCATCATCTTCGCCCAAGGATATCCCTTTAACACCGGCCGCAAGACGCCCCATGGTACGGACATTGGATTCATGGAAATGAATTGAGAGCCCTTTTTTGGTGACAAGAATAATTTCATCATTACCTGAGGTTATCGCCGCTGAAAGAATTTCATCATCATCCCTGATGGTCAAACCAAATTTACCTTTGCGCATGGGGCGTTTGTATTCGGAAGCATAGGTTTTTTTCACGCGTCCCAATTTGGTGACCGTGAGCACCGAAACAGAGTCATCAATGTTGGCCAAGTCGGCTATCGGCAAAATTGCGGCAACTTTTTCCCCTTCTCCTAACTCCAGCAGGTTGACAATAGCCTTACCCCGTGCAGTTCGGCCGGCAAGCGGTAATTCATAAACTTTGCGCCAAAACACCCTTCCTTTGTTGGTGAAAAAGAGAAAGGTATCCAACGAAGAGGCTGTATACAGATTAGTGACAAAATCATCTTCTAGGGTAACCATACCCTTTATCCCTTTACCGCCCCGTCGTTGCGCACGGTACAAGTTTAATGGGTTGCGTTTGATGTAACCGGTATGGGAAACCGTCACCACCATCTCCTCAGGAATAATCATATCCTCAGGGAGAATTTCGTCTGGTGCATCGATGATCTCGGTGCGTCGTTGGTCACCGTATTCTTCGCGAATTTTTTCAAATTCTTCACGGATAATCTGAATCACAAGATGCTCATCACTCAGCACTTGATTCAACCAGTGTATTTTTTCCAAAACTTCCTGATAATCGTTAACTATTTTTTCACGCTCAAGACCGGTAAGCCGTTGCAGGCGCATATCAAGAATAGTCTGTGCCTGAATTTCGGAAAGATCAAAACGACTTATTAGTCCTTCTTTAGCTTCAGCCGGATTGGCTGAGGCCTTGATGAGCTCAACCACCTCATCCAGATGAGTAATGGCTATTTTCAGACCTTCCAGAATATGCGCTCTTTCTTCGGCCTTGCGGAGTTCAAAGGCTGTACGCCGGTAGATAACCGTTTTTCTATGGGCGAGAAAATGCTGCAGAATTTGTTTAAGGTTGAGAATTTCGGGTTTATTATTGACGATACAAAGCAAAATGATTCCGAAACTTTTTTGTAACGGAGTCATTTTGTACATTTGGTTAATAACAATTTCCGGAATTTCGTCCTTTCGCAGATCAAGCACCACACGGACACCATGCCGATCAGATTCGTCCCGAATTTCGGCTATCGAGGTGATGCGTTTTTCCTTCATGAGCTGCGCTATCTTTTCAACAAGTGAAGCCTTGTTCTGTTGAAAGGGGATTTCGGTGATAATTATTGATTCACCATGGTTTCCGCGCTGTTCGATATGCGTTTTTGAACGCATAATCACAATGCCGCGTCCGGTTTCATACGCCTCACGGATACCGGCACGACCACAAATAAAACCACCGGTAGGAAAATCCGGTCCAGTGATAATATCCATTAACTGATGGACTGTTATATCGGGATTCTCCACCAAGGCCAACAAACCGTCGATGACCTCTGTTAGATTATGCGGAGGTATTTTTGTTGCCATTCCCACCGCAATACCTTCCGAACCATTGATGAGAATATTGGGTATTTTTGAAGGTAAAACAGAGGGTTCCTGAAGGGAGTTATCATAGTTGGGAACAAAATCGACCGTTTCTTTTTCAAGATCAGCGACAAGTTCCTGATCGAGCTTGGTCATTCTGGCTTCGGTATACCGCATGGCTGCAGCTGAATCGCCATCCATGGAACCAAAATTCCCCTGACCGTCCACCAAGGGATAACGCAAGGAAAAATCCTGGGCCATCCGCACCAAAGTATCATAGGCGGCCGTATCGCCATGGGGATGATACTTACCAATAACATCACCGACAATACGCGCCGATTTTATGTACGCTCTGTTAAACGTATTGCCCAGTTCGCGCATGGCGAAAAGGGTGCGCCGGTGAACCGGCTTTAAGCCATCCCGGACATCAGGAAGCGCCCTGCCGATGATGACCGACATGGCATAGTCCAGATAGGATTTACGCAATTCTTTTTCAATGGAAATGGTAGGTTGTTTCGTACTTTCTTCTGATAATTCAGTCATTATTATTTCCTGCTCAACTCGGGCTTAAAGAGAAATTGTAATATGTGTTAGTGGTCGGGACGGAGTTTTATATATCCAGATCAGCCACTTCAAGAGCATGATTTTGAATAAATTCCCTCCGTGGTTCGACCTTATCTCCCATAAGCGTCGTGAATATATCGTCAGTAAGCTCGATATCATCAATTTTAACCTGCACCAGCATTCTATTGGTTGGATTCATGGTAGTATCCCAAAGCTGTTCAGGATTCATCTCACCTAATCCTTTATAACGTTGCAAGTGACTCCCTTTGAAGGTTTCATCGCGCACTAACTCAATGACGTTATGCCAATTTTCTGCCTTTAGCGTTGTTTCTTGACCGTTTGTTGCAATCCTCACTAAATTAAAGGAACAGGAAAGGTACGGCTGTATGGTTTTATACAGTTCCAGAGCGTGACGATATTCATTAATAAGGGGAATATTGGGCCCCAATATGGCGGTCATATGGGTTTGGCCACTGAAAATCACATCAAATTCAAAACAAGCGGGACGCCAACTGCAGCTCCGAATTGCTCCGACTTGCGAGGCAAGTGGTTGAAGTTCTTCAGCCAAAGATTCAACAAAATTTCTGTCTTCAAACTGCAAGGCCGAATGAATATTTTTTTTCAACAAAAAGAGGGCCATAGGCTCTTGGATGTTCATTCGTTCCAAATAGGCCATAATTCGTTCGAATGCTGAAAATTTACGGAGAATATCCACCATGGCGTCTTCGGCAATCATCACCCCCTCTTCCGTATGAATACGCATGAGCTGACTGGCCTGAGAATAGAGATAGGTATTAAGTGCTTCCTCGTTGAGAAAATACTGTTCCTTCTTTCCTTTACCTAAACGGTACAGTGGGGGCTGACCTATATAAATGTGTCCCATTTCAAGAAGAGGCAGCATTTGGCGGTAAAAAAATGTCAATAAAAGGGTCCGGATATGGGCACCATCGACGTCCGCATCGGTCATAATAATGACCTTGTGGTACCGAAGTTTTTCAATATCGAATTCACCACTTCCTATCCCGGTTCCAAGAGAAGCGACGAGTTGTTTGATTTCCTCAGATCCCAAAATTTTATCGAAGCGGGCCTTTTCAACATTCATAATTTTACCACGTAAAGGAAGAATCGCCTGAACGGAACGATCTCTTCCTTGTTTAGCAGAACCGCCTGCGGAGTCACCTTCGACTATAAAAAGTTCCCGTTCGGACGGAATCTTACTTTGGCACTCGGCAAGTTTTCCAGCCATCAATACGGAAAGGTTCCCTTTTTTCCGTGATAAATCGCGTGCTTTTCGAGCAGCATCTCGAGCTCTGGCTGCCTCAACGGCCTTATTTAATATATTACGGGCGACGAGGGGGTTTTGTTCAAGGTAGGCGCCTAATTTTTCAGTGCAGAGAGATTCTACAATTGATTTGACCTCTGAATTACCCAGTTTTGTTTTTGTTTGCCCTTCAAATTGGGGATTAGGTACACGCACTGAAATAACACAGGTTAAACCTTCACGGACATCATCACCTCCCATTTTTTCTTTCAAATGTTTAGGAATAATATCATCACTTGCATACCTGTTGATACATTTCGTTAAAGCAGCTCTAAATCCGGCTACGTGGCTTCCACCTTCTTTTGTATTGATGTTATTTACAAAAGAAAAGAGTCGTTCTGAATACCCGTCAAAATATTGAAAACAAACGTCAACTTGAACATTGTCCTTTTCTCCTGAAATAAGGATAGGATCAGGATGAATACAGGTACGATTTCTGTTTAAATATTGAATGTACGATACAATACCGCCATCAAAATAGAAAATATCCTCTGCTCCATCACGCTCATCCTTGAGGGAAATTCGAATATTTTTATTAAGAAAAGCAAGCTCTCTCATCCTTGTTTTTACGATTTCATATAAAAAAACGGTTGTTTCTGTAAAAATTCCAGGATCAGGAGCGAAAAATATACTCGTTCCTGTTTTATCTGATTGTCCTATCTCTTGAAGGTCACTTGTTCGAAAACCATATTCATAGGTTTGTTTATAAATTTTTCCGTTTCTTTTAATTTCGGCTATCGTTTTTTTACTAAGCGCATTCACAACGGAAACGCCGACACCATGGAGTCCGCCTGATACCTTGTAGGTGGAGTGGTCGAATTTCCCCCCTGCATGCAAGGTTGTCATAACCAATTCCAAAGCGGACATATTCTCAGTGGGATGCATTTCAACAGGAATACCTCGGCCGTTGTCCTCAACAGTAACTGAATTATCATCATGAATAACTATAGTTATTTCATTACAATATCCTGCTAGAGCTTCATCTATCGAGTTATCGACAACTTCATATATGAGATGATGTAATCCTTCTTCCCCTGTATTTCCAATATACATTGACGGTCTTTTACGAACCGCTTCAAGTCCATCCAATACTTGTATATTTCTTGCTCCGTAAGAAGTATCTTTTATATCACTCACTTTTTTCCTTTTATATCAAAATTTTAATTAAATTAGTTATTTATATTTTTTCTTACAGTTTCATAGGCATTATTATGCTTAAAAATCCTGGATCATCATCTGATGTTATAACACACGGACTCTCTTCTGAATTTATATTAGCATTTATAATATCTCCTTCCATTACTTGAAGGCTATCTATGAAATATTTACAATTAAATCCCATTGATAATGGTATACCTGTATATTCTACTTCAAATTCATCTTTCGCCGATCCTACATCTGCATTTTGTGAAGTTAAAATAATTTTATTATTATTAATTTCAATTTTTATTGCATGAAAAATATCTTCAGTAAATAAATTTATCCGCTTTAAACCTTCTAAAAATCTATTTCTATCTATAGAAATGGTATTATCATTTGATAAAGAAGTAATTAATCCTTGGAAATCTGGAAAATCACCCTCCATTAATCGTATAATAAGTAAAGAATCATCACTTTTTAGTACTGCTTGTTTGTCTTCTATACCAAAAAAAAGATTATTTTTATTTTCACAGAATTTTCTTATTTCTTGAATCCCTCTTCGTGGAATAAGGGTAATAGGTTGGATTTGTAAAGTGTCAACTGAAGGATCAACCTCTCTTGTCATAGTAGTTAATCTGTGCCCATCTGAAGATATAATTTTCAAATAGAAATGATCATCTTTTTGGATTTTTTGTAATAATGCAGCCGTTAAGGTGAACATATTTTCTTTATCTAGAGCTACGGAAAATATCGTTTTATCTATAAGATCAGCTATAAGCGTACCATCTATCGATACAAGGCAATCTTCATTATACTCCGGAAATTGAGGAAATTCGTCTCCCACCATACCAGCCAATCGATATACACTGGGACCAGCTGTAATTTCGACCCAGTTTTTTTCTAATTCTTTAAATGAAATAATGGCGGACCCGGATTCTCTGACCAACTCAAAAAGTTTTTTTGCCGGTAAGGTTAAAACTCCGGTTTCGATGACTTCTGCTGGTACGGTTTGCTTAAGGCCTATTTCGAGATCCGTTCCGGTAAAAATGATATGATCGGATTTCACCTCTATGAGTACGTTTGCTAATATAGCTAAAGTTCCTCTTTTATTGGCTATATTTTGTTGGGTGCTGATCGCTTTGAGTAAGTCATCTCTACCTATATTGAATTCGAAAGCCATAATAATACCTTATTCTTTATACGTATTTTTATTATTGTTATTAGAAGCGTTAATATGTTTGAAGTGGGGCTAACTTTATAATATTAAACAACATAATGTGTTGTTTTTTGGGTGAAGATTTTCTTTATGAACTTGTAAAAATCCACAAAGATATTTTTTTACCAATTTTTCAACAGGGGCATAAACATAATTTGAAATATTTTGTTAAGAATTATGTTAAAAAAAATTACTCGAAATGGCTTGAAATATCAAATGAAATCTTCACTCAATACCTTATAAAATAATGAAAAATCAATTAAATATATACATTGAGGAGGCGTGCGGGAAAGGGCTTGACCAAGGTGTATTCAGTGGTTTTTCAGCCGGAGTGAGTGTTTATAAAAATGGGCTTCATAATCGAGGCGTATTGAGTGGAGGTTGGACCCGTTTTGATGAAGTCGGGCATAAAATACAAAGAGAAACTTTATTTGATTTAGCTTCTTTAACAAAACCCTTATGCACCACATTGTGTGTCCTTCATCTTATAGCTACGGGGAAATTAGGATGGAATGATTCCTTGTTATCGTTTTTTGATATTAAAAAGCCTGCTGAGAAAGAAAATATTAAGATCCGGCATCTTCTTAATCATTCATCTGGATTCCCCTCATATAAGCCGTATTATGAAAAATTTTCCTCTGAATATTCCAAGGAAAATAAGATAGATCTCATTCAAAAAATAGTACAAGAATCTCTCGAATATTCACCGGGAAGTTGCTGTCGATATAGCGATCTCGGTTTTATCCTGTTAGGAGCACTAGTTGAAAAAATAGCGGGAATGAGTCTGGAAAATGTGTATCGAGATTTCATAATCGATCCACTTCGTCTCTCCTCGGCCCCTTGTTTTTTACCCTTAGCACAACAAACACCGGTTGAAAAAAGGCTGATAGCTGCAACAGAATTTTGTGGCTGGCGAAAAAAACAAATTCAAGGGGAGGTTCACGACGAACATTCCTGGCTTATGGGGGGGGTGGCTGGGCATGCTGGATTGTTCGGAAGTATTGAGGGGGTTCTGACCTTATGTGAGCTTATTTTAGATATATGGAAAGATAGAGCGGAACACCCGGCTTTTCCCAATGCCTTGCTGCATTGGGCACTGGAAACAAAGCATCCTCTTGAAAGTTGGTGTCTTGGGTTTGATACGCCGTCCCCAGGCAGATCAAGCAGCGGTACGCATTTTTCTCCCCGGAGTGTCGGTCATCTCGGATTTAGCGGCACGTCATTCTGGATAGACCCTGAAAAGGATATAGTTATAGTTTTGTTGACCAACAGGATATATCCAACAAGAACAAATACTAAAATCAAGCAGTTTAGACCGTTTTTCCACGATTATCTGATGGAAAAATTGTTTCGGAGTTAAAAAGGGGAGGAAAGTGAAAATGTTTTTGTCATCAGGTGCAACGACAGAAATTCTTTCCTCCTTTATTATGATTAATATCCTAGAATTATTACCTTTTTTTTATAAAAAAGCTGATATAGTCTTCTTCTTCCTTCTCGCCGAGATACTCATGTCCGGCGCGTTCACACCAACCAGGTATATGATTTCTTGATCCGGGATCGGTTGCCTGAACATGCAATATCTGACCCGCGGTTATTTTCCCGATTTTTTTCTTGGTATGAAGGAGCGGTATGGGGCAATGCAAATCTTTTGCGTCCAAAATCGCAGCTATATCCAGACCTTCAGGAGCTACTTTTACGTCACTCATAGTATTTTTTTTTTGATGTCGTCGTAAAAATTTCGATCTATTGCGTTGTATTGAAACGTCGAAGAAGCCCAGAAAGGACGATTTAGGTTAGAGATAAAAGCTTTAGTTGTCAATATAGAAACAAAAGATGGAAAGGGCTCCGGGGTACTGCAGACAAGTACGTTTTATAAAAAAAGTGGGTTGAATTTGTCTTTAATGAGCTGTATTTATGGACAAATTACGCATCTGAAGGTACTTCTACGGATTTGCGGTATTTTCCTCTGATCCGTGAGTATGTCAAGGCCCTTATAGCCGGTATCGTAATGGAAATTCAAAAGACACATTCATTCAACACTAAAAGCCTCCAGCGACAAGCATTACGGGAAAGCTTTCTTGCCCAACGAGCTAAGGTTTCGCAAACGGATCGTAGCGAAATGAGCAAGAAAATAATCGAACAATTGGTTACCCTGCCGATTTTCCAAGAGAAAAACCGTTTCTTTATTTATTGCAGTTATCGGAGCGAAGTCGAAACCACTTTGTTGCTTAACAACTGCCTGCTCAAGGGCAAGACAGTTGCCGTCCCTTTGTCCGTGCCGGAGCAATCCAGGCTACTGGCAGTGGCAATAACCGATCCCGCTCAGGATCTTTTTTCTGGATTTAGGGGAATACCGGAACCGATTCCCTCTTTGGTGGAACGCCGATTGTTGTCCCCTGAATCCATTGACGTTGTGATCGTTCCGGGTGTGGTTTTTGCTCGTCCCGGCTATCGACTCGGATACGGAGGCGGATACTATGATCGATTTTTGGCACAATCCGCCCCTCAGTCCTACCGTATCGGTCTCGCTTTTTCCCTGCAGCTGGTCGATGATATCCCGGTATTGCCTCATGATATCCCCATGGATATGGTGATCAGCGAAAAAGAAGTAATTCGATGTTCGCGGTCCAGTGAAGAGGGACATCACCATGAAAAGTGAGCTCTTCTGTTCCGGCCCATTCAGAGGATGAGTGGATTCCAAGTGTTCACTTTGCCTTGCGGCTTCTTTTTTTTTTGGCAGGCAGAAGAAAAGGTTTGGAGATATAATCGTTGTTGACGATAATTGTTTTGTACGTTTATTCAATTTTAAGAAATAAGACATGCAGAGTGTCAACTGAGGGAAAGAAGACAGCCCCCCTCTTCTCTTTCATGTGTAAAGATGTTTTTTTGCTTCAGGGTTTGGCCTCGGGTATATATGGGCTCTAAAATTCTCATTGCAGATGATGACGATCTGGTTCGGGTTGCGATTCAGAAAATCCTCAATATGTTTCATCATGAGGTGGTGGCCGTGCAGTCGGGCCGCGAGGTATTGGAACGGGTATCGGACGAGTTCGATGTTATCGTTTTAGATATCAATATGCCGGACATGGATGGCTTTGAGACTCTTGAGCACCTGAATCGGAAACAGATTGATATCCCGGTGTTGTTTCTCACCGGCGCCGGTTCCATGGATTATGCCGTTAAAGCCATCAATCTCGGAGCCTATGATTTTCTCACCAAACCCATTGCCGACATCGAGCTGTTCCATATCAAGGTGAAACAGGCGGCGGAAAAGCGGCATTTTTTACTGCAGGAAAAAGAGTATAAAAAAAATTTAGAAAGCGAGGTTCGGGCCAAAACCAAAGAGCTGGCCGAAAAAAATATTCTTCTTGAGCAGTACAGCAACAATCTGGAGAATGCGACCGTTCAAATCATGTCCAGCCTCCAGGCCGCCATGGAGGAAAAAGACGGCTACACCGCCGGCCACACCAAGAGGGTCACGGAATACGCAATCCTTTTGGGTGAAATTGCCGACATCAATATAGAAGATATGATTGTGCTCCGACGGGCCTCGCAGTTTCACGATATCGGCAAACTGGTTATCGATCTTTCCTGTATCCGGAAGCCCGGTGTGCTCACTCCGGAAGAATGGGAATTGATTAAAAAACATCCGGAGGTCGGGGCCAGCATCATTGAACCGCTTACCTTTATGGAACGGGAACGTGATATCATCCGGCATCATCACGAAAAAATCGATGGTACCGGATATCCGGACGGAATCGGGGGCAACGAACTTGACCCGCTCACCAGGATACTTACCATTGCCGACAGTTATGACGCCATGACCTCCCGCCGTAATTACCGAAGAAATCTCACCACCCCGGAAGCCGTAGGTGAACTGCGTCGTTGTGCCGGGTCACAATTTGATGCCGATCTTGTTGAACTTTTTGCCGGGGTTGTCCTTTCCGCTCGTTCGCTGTATAAGCAATAGCTGTTTTTGTTTCGGGGGCGAACGCCTTATCACCAAGTTTTTTCTTTGCCTGAGCCATGAAAATTACCAGAGAAGAAGTGCTGCATGTGGCCCAATTGGCCCGTCTTGATTTAACTGCGACCGAGGTCGAGCGTATGACCGGCCAGCTTAACGCGATACTCAGTTACGCGACCAAACTCGATGAACTCGATACCACCGGGGTGGCAGTCACCACCCATACCCAAGAGGTCGTCAATGCCTTTCGCAGCGATGAGGTGCATTCCTCCCTTCCGCTGGAGAAAGCCTTGGCCAATGCACCGGAGCAGAATGGCGAATCCTTTGTTGTGCCGAAGGTTATCAGCTGATCCTGCAAAACCTTTCATTAATCAATTTTTCAAAATCGAACGATGGAACACTATTCGTTAACCCTTTATAACGCGCTGCAATTACTTGATTCCGGAGAAGTAACCTCGGTTGAACTCACCGAATCGGTGTTTTCCAGGATTGATGCCGTTGAACAGAAGGTGCAGGCATATCTGGCACTTGACCGTGAGGGCGCACTACGCCTGGCGGAAAAGGCCGACACCCTTCGTCGGAACGGCCAGGGCGGTCCTCTTTGCGGTATTCCTCTTGCCGTTAAAGATGTCCTCTGTACCACAACCATGCCCACCACCTGCGGCTCTCGAATACTGGAGCATTTTGTAGCCCCCTATGATGCCACGGTTATAACCCGATTGGATCAGGCAGGATCGGTTTTATTGGGTAAATTGGCCATGGATGAATTTGCCATGGGATCGACCAGTGAAAATTGTGCCTTTCAGGTACCGCATAACCCCTGGAAAATCGGCTATGTTACCGGTGGTTCCAGCGGCGGATCCGCCGCTGCCGTAGCTGCGGATGAATGTTTTGCCTCGCTCGGTTCCGACACCGGCGGTTCAATCCGGCAGCCCGCCTCACTTTGCGGCACGGTGGGGATGAAGCCCACCTATGGCAGGGTATCGCGTTACGGTCTGGTCGCCTTTGCCTCGTCGCTTGATCAGGTCGGTCCCCTGACCAAGGATGTGCGGGACTGCGCCCTGATGATGAACGCCATCTGTGGTTACGACCCTCGTGATTCCACCTCCATTAATCTGCCGGTACCGGATTTCACCGGGGCACTGCAGGCTGGACTCCAAGGAGTGAAAGTCGGCATCCCCAAGGAATATTTCGGCGAGGGTTTGGATCCGGAAGTCGATGGGATTGTACGCCAAGGGATTGCCATGCTCCAGGAGGCAGGTGCGGAAATTGTCGAGGTCACCCTGCCGCACACCGATTATTGCGTTGCGGTCTATTATCTGATCGCTCCAGCCGAGGCCAGCTCGAATCTGGCCCGGTTTGACGGCATTCGTTACGGCTTCCGAGACCGCAACGCGGATTCTCTGATCGATCTCTATAAGCAATCCCGATCCCAGGGATTTGGCGACGAGGTGAAGCGTCGTATCCTTATCGGCACGTATGCCCTTTCCGCCGGCTATTATGACGCCTACTACAAAAAAGCTTCCCAGGTGCGGACCTTGATTAAAGATGATTTTGCACGGGCCTTCAGCCGGTGCGACTTGATGATTTCTCCGGTTTGCCCGACTCCGTCATGGAAGATCGGAGAAAAAGCCGACGATCCGCTTGCCCTGTATCTCTCGGATATTTTAACCCTTTCAGCAAACCTGGCCGGGATACCCGGCATGTCGGTACCCTGCGGCTTCAATAGCCAGGGCCTGCCTGTGGGGGTGCAGCTCCAGGCCACCCATTTTAATGAAGAAATTCTTTTACGTGCTGCCTACAATCTTGAACAACGGGCCGGTGTTACCGGAAAAAAACCAGATATAGCATAATAACCATGCAGATTCCCATCCCCCAACACATTGCAGCGATCGTTCCCTATCCCCCCGGTAAACCTATGGATGAACTCGAACGGGAATACGGGGTAACCAACGCCATTAAACTGGCTTCCAACGAGAACCCCTGGGGCCCTTCGCCCAAGGCGGTCGCCGCTATTGGTGCGATGCTGCACAACCTCCATCGCTATCCGGACGGTTCCAGTTATTATCTCACCGAGGCTCTGGCTCGCTGGATCGGTGCGGAACCGGAAGAGATCGTACTCGGCAACGGTTCAAACGAGGTGATCGAATTTCTGGTCAAAGCCTTTGTCGCCACCGGCGATGCGGTCATCACCAGCCATCCTTCTTTTCTTATGTACCAGAAGTTCGTGCAGGTGCGCGGCGGCGAGAACGTGGTCATTCCCTTGAAAGGGATGGTCCACGATTTGGCGGCAATCAGTGCGGCGGTTACACCCCGGACCCGGTTGATTTTTATCGACAACCCGAATAATCCGACCGGGACGCTCATTGAAAAAGATATTTTTGACCAATTTTTGTCCGGGCTGCCCCAATCGGTGATAGTCGTGGTGGATGAAGCCTATGTCGATTTTGTTGAGCCGGACCGGCGTATCGATATCCTTGGGTATATCCGCAATCCGGAAAATATTCCCGCAGTGGTCTCCCTGCGGACTTTTTCCAAGGCTTTCGGGTTGGCGGGTTTGCGGGTCGGTTTTGGTGTCATGCACCGGGAGGTGGCCTCGTTGCTGCATCGGGTTCGACAACCGTTCAACATCAGCCTGCCCGCCCAGGCGGGTGCATTGGCGGCATTGGAAGATACGGAGCACTATAACCACACCTTGCGGGGAACTGCGGAAGGTTTAAAGTGGTTGCATCAGGAGGTGACCCAACTTGGTTGTAAGCCCTACCCTTCCCATACCAACTTTTTTTTGATTGATGTCGGCGGCGATGCCACTCGTCTCTACGAGTCCATGCTGTATAAAGGGGTTATCATTCGTTCGATGAAGGCCTATGGTTATCCCGAATTCGTTCGGATCACCGTCGGAACTGCTGCGGAAAATCAGCGTTTTGTCGCGGCCCTGGCTGAATGCCTGCGGGAATTGGGCTATGTGCGACCATAAACGGATCGTCACCATCGACGGTCCTTCCGGCGGCGGCAAGTCCACGGTATCCCGGGCCTTGGCCGCCAAGCTTGGGTTTACCTACCTCGACACCGGGGCGATGTATCGTGCCGTTGCCTATACCTGCCGGGAGCAGGGCATTGATCCGACCAATGCGGTTCAACTGGCATCCCTGCTGGCAGCGATCCGCATTGATCTCCTGCCGCCGGTTGCGGGAGATGACGATGTCCGGGTGATCGTGGACGGTCAGGAAATAGGGCCTTCTCTGCGAACTCCTGAAATGGGGATGTTGGCCTCGACGGTTTCGGCACAATCGTTGGTGCGGAGCAAGCTTACCTTCCTGCAGCAGCAGATCGGAATGACCGGCAGGATTGTCGCCGAAGGCAGGGATACGGGAACCGTGGTGTTTCCGGATGCGGCATGGAAATTTTTTCTCGACGCCGGCCCGGAAGTCCGTGCTCACCGGAGAGCGGAGCAACTGCGGAACAAAGGAAAGGAGGTGGACGAGCAACTGCTGCTGGCCCAGATTATCAAGCGCGACAAGGATGACCGGGAACGAACCCTTGCCCCTCTCAAAGCGGCGTCGGATGCGGTTTGTATCGATTCCACCGGGCTTTCTGCGGATGCGGTCATGGATTTGATGTATGACCGGATTATGAATTCCCCCTGCTGCGGGGACAAATAAAAAGAATTCCCGGCATCTTGGGATACAACAAAGGATACCGGGAAGTGGGACGATCAGAGTACGGATTCGATCTTCTCACCGGTGAGAAACGTGTGCAATGTTCTTCCCACCGTCCTCCCGAGTTCGACGCACTCACTGAGGTGCGAATGATCAGGCACATACTGCACCTTTACTCCCTCATGACAGAGGATGATGTTCATTTCTTTTAAGATCTCGTTCATCATCTTAACCGCTTCACCCGACCAGCCATAGGATCCGAAAGCTGCCCCGATTTTATTGGTGGGCCGGAGACCGCGCATGTACATGAGGAAATCGGCCATTCTCGGCAGCATGCCGTTGTTGAGGGTCGGTGAACCCAGCACCACGGCGCTTGATTCAAGCACGTCGGTCATCACATCGCTGCGATGGTTGACCTGTAAGTCAATCAATTTATATTCGATCCCTGCATCGTGCAGTCCTTCGGCCACCGCCTTGGCCATCTTTTGAGTTGATTCCCACATGGTGTCATAGATAACCAGGGCTTTGCCGTTGCCCTGATGGACACACCAACGAGAGTACGCCTCGATAATTTTCCCCGGATTGCTTCTCCATATCACCCCGTGGTCAGGGGCAAGCATCTTGATGGGTAACTGCATCTCCTGCACCTTGGCCAACAGTTTTTTAACCAGCGGCGAATACAGAGTGAGGATGTTGGCGTAATATTTCGTTGCCTCGTGCATCAGCACATCCTGGTTGACTTCATCGTCAAAGCGTTCGCTGGTGGCCAGGTGTTCGCCGAAGGCGTCGCTGGTGAACAGGATTTCATCTTCCTTGAGATAGGTGAACATGGAGTCGGGCCAATGGAGCATCCGGGTTTCGAGGAAGGTTAAGGTTTTTGTGCCGAGGCAGATCTCTTCGCCCGGGTTGACAACATGGAAGGGCCAGTCGGCGCGGTGAAAATGCTGGACCAGGGCCTTTTCCCCCATCCTTGAACAGATAACCTTTTCCGGTTTGACTGCTTCGATGACCTCGGGCAACGATCCGGAATGGTCCATTTCCACATGGTTCACCACCAGATAGTCTATTTTTTCCGGATCGATGATATTGCGGATACGGTGCAGCAATTCCCCTTTATACGGCCGTTTGACCGTATCGATCAGAGTGATTTTCTCATCGATGATAAGGAAGGCGTTGTAGGTGGTGCCACGCTCGGTTGAGTAGCCATGAAAATCACGGATAACCCAGTCGATGGCTCCCACCCAATACACGTCTTTTGCCAGTTCAAATTTTTTCATGGAATGAATTCTCCAGCAAGAAACTCAAAATTAAAAAGTGAGTATGCTGTATCCGGCCTGTATATATTCCGACATAGCGGGATGACCGGACATCTCACCTATCAACGGTATCCCCTCTTTTTTGATCGCCTCGGTTACCTTTAATTTTTGGGAACAGGCACGGCAGGCCCCGAGAATCAGCCCTTCCCGCTTGGCCTGGGTATAGAGACCATGGAGAAAGTGCCCCGGATCAGCCATAAGCGGTACCAGGGTAACGGCCTCCCCCTCCAGGATGATTTTCCCTTCCAATCCCTTTTGGGCCAGATCGATACTGTTCAATAATACGTGAATAAAGCATAGCGGATTGTCGCGAAAAGCAAAGAAGACCTGTTTTTTCATGAAATAACCTCAAAGATGGAGGAAGAATCGGAGATGAAATGGAGTCAATACGGCCGAGTAACTGTTACGGGGAGGTGAGGGGGCGGCGGTGATGGGTGATTGCAACCCCGAAAGATTTGCCTGAAAGACAACTTTACCTAACAGTATAATGCGGCTGAATCCCCCTCCACCTTGCAAGAGAACAGATGGAGGGGGGGGGGAGGTTTACGCTTCTTCGAACTCGTCTTTCCCGGCACCGCAAACAGGGCAGATCCAGTCTTCGGGAATATCCTCAAAAGCCGTTCCCGCGGCTACGCCGTTTTCCGGATCGCCCTCTGCCGGATCGTATACATAACCACAGACAACACAGGTATATTTTTTCATTGCCATATCCTTTTTTTGTTAAAGAGATCAGGCCTTCCACAGGCCGTGAAGATTACAGTATTCACGAGCAGTCACCTTCTCCGCTTTGATGCAGAAGGTTGCTTCCGGAGCTTCTCCGGGATGAAGGTACTGCCGATAGACCTTGCCGTCGGCAATGAGTTCAATCCATTCGATCCAATGTTTTTCTTCCATGGGGTGTGCCACCGCACCAACGGCGACCGTATAGCCATCCGTCACTTTGGTGATGACCGGGACGTGTTTTTCCTTTGCGGCGTCAACGGTGTTTTCAGTCATCAGTATCATGGGCTTGCCGCAACAAACGAGTTCTCCAGCTCCGATATGCAATACCTCAACGATGTTGCCGCAGAGCGAGCATTTATACACTTCGTTTTTTTGGGTCATAGAGTGTTCTCCTTTATTGTTGGATAGTATCTGTCGGCGGAATTCCTCCGAGGAATCCTCCGTAACACCGGCAAAACAGTAAAAACAATAAACTATCCGCCCCTGTTGTGAAAGGGCAAATGTGTCTGATTTCTACCAGGGCTTGAGCCGGTTGTCCTACGATGGAGCTAGTCGTTGTGTTTACTGAGATAGTCGGCAACACCGGCGGCCGTGGGGGTCATGGCATCTTCTCCTTCCACCCAGTTTGCCGGGCAGACATCGCCATGTTTTTCATGGAACTGGAGGGCATCCACCATACGCAACGCTTCATCGATATTGCGTCCCAAAGGGAGGTCATTGACAACGGAATGACGAATGACGCCGTCCCGGTCAATAAGAAAGGTGCCGCGCAGAGCCATGCCGGCCTCGAGAAGAACGCCGTACTGTTCAGAGATTTTTTTGTCTAAATCGGCTACCAGCGGATATTGGATATTGCCGATTCCCCCTTGTTTGATCGGGGTGTTTTTCCATGCCCAGTGGGAAAACTGGGAGTCGATGGAAACACCAACAATCTCGCAATTTTTTTCTTTAAAGGCGGCCAGTTCCTTATCAAAGGCAAGGATTTCGGAAGGGCAGACAAAGGTGAAGTCCAGGGGGTAAAAAAACAGGATGACATATTTTCCTCTGTAATCGGAAAGTTTGAAATCCGCTTTCATCGTATTATCCGGCATGACTGCCGTCGCCGTAAAATCGGGTGCCTCTTTGGTTACTAAGGTGTACATGGAAAAGTCTCCGTTGAAATGGTTGAGTACTTATCGATTGTTAAAGGGAAATATCGTGATGGAATCCGTACTGAAACCATGAGAAGAACAGCTCACGGCTCAGAAGGGACTAACTGAGCATACTTTTCCCTTGTTCCGTAATCGCATATTTGCAGCGCGCCGGACTGGCTACATATCCTTTCTTTTTGAGTGCGGTTATCTGGCAGCTTATCTGTTTGGACTCCAAGCCGGTCACCGCTGCAATATCCTTGCTGCCGCAGGCATCGGGGCTTTTTGCAAGAGCTTCCAGAATGTGCCGTTGCTGATCATCGAGTGAAGTGGTCCCACAGGTACAACTCATTGTGTGTGCTCCTTTATCAGGGTTATCTTCTTTTTGTTTTTGACATTGGGGACAAAGTCCGAAAAATTCAATTCTGCAATCGGTAATGCGATACCCTTTCACCGACATGGTAGTGATATCCGGTATCGTGTTATCGGGGGTGTGAAGGTTATCAACCCTATGACATTGGGTGCAGAAAATATGACTATGCTGTTGTATGTTCCCATCAAATCGTTTTTGTCGTCCGCTTATATTCAGTTTCCGGATTAACCCGGCTGCGGAAAGTATTTCCAAGTTACGATACACCGTTGCCAAGCTGATTCGCGGAGATTTTTTTTTAATTTTTTCGTAGAGGTCATCTGCGGTCGGATGCGTTGTGCTGTTATTGAGTTCATCCAGAATAATCTCGCGTTGATGGGTCATGCGCAGGGTTCGATTCATTTCCACCTTTGTTTTGGAAGTTTTTCTTACATGTAATTGATAATCATTCGCATGTCAAATATAAAAAAAGATGTACAGGGAAATGATGGGTGATTAAATAGTTAAAAATTGGAAAATCAGGAGGATGCGTTTAGGCCGCAAGAGGAAAAAAGAAAAATGGGCGAGCTAAAGGCTATGGGAAAGGACTTCGGTTCTCAACGATAAGATAATTGCTCTGCCTTTTTTGCTTCTCCGGCTTGACCTATTCCGCTTAAGCTGCAATTTGATTTTCGATGCGACAGACCGTCACAAGGTGTGCCTGATGGAACCAAGGGATAAGCGGAAAAGCAATGTTCCATTTATCCCTCGGCAACCTAAGAAAGGAGGTTATTCGAGAATAAAATCGTCACGTCGATTATGTGCATAGTCATCTTCGCCTGTACCATTGAAGAGTGGTCGTTCCTCTCCGTAACTGACGGCCCGGATGCGGTTTTCCTCAATTCCGAATTCGCGCAGATAGGTCTTTGCACTCAAGGCACGACGCTCACCCAGCGCCAGATTGTATTCGTTGGTACCACGAGCATCGGTGTTGCCCTCAATCAGGACCTTGGTTGAAGGATTATCTCTCAGGTATGTGCCGTTGTGTTCCATGCTCGCGATCTGGTCGCTTTTGATGGTTGACTGATCGTAGGCAAAATAAATGGGCGTCATTTCCGGAGAGGAGCGGCCATGTTCGCGTTTATAAGCGTCACTTTGCTGATCAGCGTTGAAAGAGAGATTTTCTCCGCCTTGCCCGGTGGCATTGAGTCCTTCCTGGGCCGGTCCGGTTTCCTCGGTGATGTTGCCCATCCTGTTGCTTGCCATGGCATTTTCATCAGGCTGCGTGCTACCGGATGAGGCATAGGGAGATATCTGTTTCGGGCCGCACCCTCCCAGGAGCATTACCGTACAGGTGAGCGTTGTTGCAAGGAAAAGACGGGACAGGGTATTCATAAGTCAACCTCGCGCAAAAAGTAGAGAACAGTTAAAAAAATATAGCCGATGTATACATACAACAGGGTGATAACGTCAAGAAAAACCTAGTTTTTCAGTCCTTCCCCTTGGAAATTTTTCCGGGAAGTCAGGAACGTTTTTACCGGATTCGTTCCTGTTTTGGATGGCACCCACCGGGAAGGTATCCTTCTTACCATCACCGTCCTTCCTTTTCCGTTTCAGAGCGCATCTGAAGACAAGGTTCGGGAGGCACTCTTCTCAAAGAAAACACCTTGACGCAGGCGTTGTAAAAGATAGGATAGATTGTGGTGCCACTTGATGCGGTAAGGGCCTGGCCGCAATCGAATCCGACCAAAATCTGAGTGCAATTGTGTCCACGTTGTGGGGTGACAGGTCTGAAAGGATTCTTTCCGTCTCTCATTTGACAAGGAGTCATTGATGTCCGTTTTTTTTTCTCCGTGGTTGATCTGGTTTCTCGCCGGTATCGTCATCATTTTAGCCGAACTTGCTCTTCCTGGCTTTGTGATCATCTTTTTTGGACTCGGTTGTTGGGGAGCGGCGGTGGCTGCTGTCATCGCACCCGCTGCATATTCCACCCAGCTGCTGGTTTTTTTGATTGTCTCGCTGACTTCGCTTGTTACCCTCCGAAAAATAGCCATGCGTATTTTCGTGGGACGAAGCGAGAATTCAGTGAGTATTGACACCGGAAACGTTGCCGTTGGCGCGCGGATCAAAATCGACCAGGATATTGAGCCCGGGCAGGAAGCTCGGGTGCGGTACCGGGGGACCGTGTGGACGGCTGTTTCCGAGGACCGGCTTCCCGCCGGATCGGAGGCCGAAATCATCGGGGTCGATAAGGCCAACCGTTCTTGTCTCAGGCTTAAGGTTTTTAATCATCTTTGAGAAAAAATTGTTCTCAGTGTCTGTTGTATTTTCGAAATTCGGCAACGCAACCCAATGCCGGCATCAGCTGGGCATTTTTTATTTTAAGATCATAAAATTACAAGGGGATTAGGTTATTATGACTCCGACCATCATTGCTCTTATCGCCGTTGCTGTCCTGGTTATTGTCACGCTCGTCAAAGGTGCGGTCATTGTGCCGCAAAGAAGCGCCTTTATCATTGAACGTCTCGGCAAATTTGATCGCAGCCTCGAAGCAGGCTTTCATATTCTGATTCCCTTTGTCGATCGGGCTGCCTACGCCTTCAGCCTCAAAGAGCAGGTCGTGGATATCCCCGCGCAGATCTGCATTACCAAAGACAATGTCAGCGTGGAGGTGGACGGCATTATTTACCTGGAGATCCAAGACGCCCACAAGGCGGCCTACGGCATCGACGATTACCTTCGTGCCGCCACCCAACTCGCCCAGACGACGCTCCGTTCCGCCATCGGTAAAATCGATCTTGATAAAACCTTCGAAGAGCGGGAAAAAATCAACACCGAGGTCATCGATGCCATCGACCAGGCGGCAATGTCTTGGGGGGTAAAGGTGCTTCGCTACGAGATCAAGGACATTACACCTCCGGTCTCGGTGAAGCAGGCCATGGAGGCCCAGATGACCGCTGAACGACAGAAACGGGCTGATATTGCGACCTCCGAAGGATTGCGGCAGAGCATGATTAACCAGTCCGAGGGGGAGAAACAAAAACAGATCAATGAAGCCACGGGCAAGGCCGCACAGGTCACACTTATCGCGGAGGCGGATGCGAAACGGATCGAGCTCATTGCCTCGGCCACGGCCGAAGGTATCAATAAAGTCGCTGCAACCATCAAGGAACAAGGGGGCATCGAGGCGCTCAACATGCGATTGGCCGAGCAATACATCGGCCAATTCGGTAATTTAGCCAAAACCAATAATACCATCATTATGCCCAGCAATGTAGCCGATGTCGCGGGCATTATTGCCACGGCAATGTCCACGGTCAAGGAAGTTAAGGTAAGCTGAAACTGTAAGGGATATGCGGCAGGATGATCGGCCCCTAAGAGTTTGTTTAAGGGCGAAATCCTGGTCAGAAAAACAGGGTCCGGCGGAAATAGGCGATCGTTTCCTTGAGCCCGTCATCCAGGGAGACCTTCGGCTGCCAGCCCAGTTTCGATCGGGCCAGATCGATGTCGGGCTGTCGCTGTCGTGGATCGTCGGTCGGCAACGGATGGTAGGAAATCTTCGACTTTCCGCCCACCAGTTGGATGACCTTCTCGGCAATTTCCAGGATATGGAATTCGGCAGGATTACCCATGTTGAGGGGGCCGGTGAATCCGTTTTCGGTCGCCACCATGCGGACGAAGCCATCAATCATGTCGTCCACATAGCAGAATGATCGGGTCTGCCTGCCGTCGCCGTAGATGGTGATGTTATTTCCCTTCAGCGCCTGGACGATGAAGTTGCTGATTACCCTGCCGTCATTGGGGTGCATCCTGGGGCCATAGGTGTTGAAGATACGAACCACCTTGATATCCAGGTGGTGTTGACGGTGGTAATCGAAGAACAGCGTTTCGGCACAACGTTTCCCCTCGTCATAGCATGCGCGTGACCCGATAGGGTTGACGCGGCCCCAGTAGCGTTCATGCTGAGGATGGACTTCAGGGTCGCCGTACACTTCGCTGGTGGAGGCCTGAAAGATGCGAGCTTTGATACGTTTCGCCAATCCCAGCATGTTGATTGCGCCAAGAACACTGGTCTTGGTTGTCTGCACGGGGTCGAATTGATAATGGATCGGGCTGGCCGGGCAGGCCAGGTTGTAGATCTGGTCGACCTCGACATAAAGCGGAAAGGTGATGTCGTGGCGCATCAGTTCGAAATAGGGATTGGTGCGCAGATGTGAGATGTTTTGCTTGGAGCCGGTGAAGAAGTTGTCCACGCAGAGGACTTCTGCCCCATCCGCGAGGAGCCTGTCGCAGAGGTGCGACCCCAGAAAGCCACCACCGCCGGTTACAAGTACTCGATTCATAGAAACAAACTCCTGAATAAAAATTTGACCCTACCTTTCAGCTTGCGCCGGAGCACCTTCAAGGGGGACGGGAAATGAAAATGGGTTTTCGTATCCTGGTCCATCAATTGTAATTCTCTCGTAACTTCGGAGCAGTACGGCTTGTTCCGGACACCGGCCTTTCCACTGTAAATCTGGAACAGGCGGTTGAGCCTGAATTCCCGCAGGAGTTTCTCCTGTGTTCCACGCCATCTGTCGTTGCCTCGGAAGAGGTTATTGCCGTGGATTCGATAACCGATCCCGAGTGACCTTATATAAACCTTCTTCACGCCAAGGATGGAGGCGGCGAAGACGAGTACATCGTCCGCGCGGACAACCCAGTCGCGCTCGAACGGGTACGGTAGTATTTGCTGATAAAGGCTGCCAGAAATCACCAGGGCGGATGTCGGCGAGCCGATCCAGCATCTCGTTTCGAGGGTGAGCGCGCTGGTGAGGGGCAGGACGAGGGGCTGCTCTTCGGAAACACGGGCATCGGTGGGACAACTCTCCTCGTCGGTGAATTCGACCGCATTGCAGAAATAGAAATCGGCTTTTTCGGACGCCGACATTCGTAATATTTCGGCGGCATAATTTGGCAAAAAAACGTCGTCGGCATCGAGGAAAAAAACCAGATCGTCTGCCTCTATGTATTTTCCCGCCGCATTGAAGCAGGACAGCTGCCCACCATTCGGTTTTATGATGGAAATTATGTTACTATTTTTGCTGGAGTATTCGCGGATAATGAGCTCCGAGTCGTCGTCGGAGCCATCGTCGACGACGATAATTTTGTCGAACGACTGGCGAAGCGCCGACTCCAGGCATTGCCGCAGAAAACGCGCGTAATTGTAGTTATTGATGAGGAGCACGCTTCTTTTGCGATAGCAACGGCGTGTAGAGTCGTACTTTATCATAGATGCATCGGAATCGGCAGAGTGTGAGGCAGCGATGGGCCTTTTATGGGGCGTCTTTCCTGGTCACGGTCATTTCACATCTGTCGCAGTTAAACCCTAAGGTGTAATGGCCCGTATTGTCGGCAAGGGTGAGGGGCTCAGCCGGGAGCTTGCCCTTTATTTTTAATTTTGAACACATTCCCAACTGCGCTTTTATACAATATTTTGTGGTCATGAGCGCACAGTTCTGATCGCCTGCCCGGAGAAGAGCGGGGTCGATGTGGTGTACGCCGTGCCGTCGGTAAAACGCCGCTGCTTTTTTATTGGTGATATTGTCGCGATAGTCCACCACCGCAGCAGGCCAGGGATACGCATTGGGAATCCGTTCCTTTCTCTCAACAGGGTAAGATCTGAGCCGCATCTCAAGATGATGGGCAAAGGCCTTCCGCCGCAGATCATTGAAAACCGCAGCAGGGCAAAAAAGTTCGGGGGACAGCTGGATGGAAATCTCACCTGTTGAGAAGACCGTACCGCCGCATTTTTTAAGCTGCTTCAAGGCCACGGATGCAATTGCTCCAGGGTTTTGGGCGGGCTCTTTTTCTATGATCACCGTTGTTTTTGATTCGATTCCATCCTCGTCCATACAGTGCAACTGCAAGCCCTCGGCATGCTCCACCAAGGTCAGGTGAACGGTGATTTTCCTACAGAGGTCGCTTTGCCCGAGGATTTTGTTGAAGAGGACATCCGCATTGCGAAATATTTCCGCTCCTAGGTACAGCCGCAACGGAGCCGTGCCCTCTTTCGGAAATATGTTTCGCCCCTCCACCCGATTCACTCGCAGGCCAATGAGTGAATTCTGCTGATTGAAAAAGCAGAGCCCGTCCCCATTATGAACGCTTTCGTCGCCTTCAAGTGTAAAATATCGTGCCGCCACAGCCGTAACGCGGCCGATCTTTTTGCCGATGGATTTGGGGCTTCGGGGTTCACCCACCGCATTTTGGGGGTTATTGAGGAAGTAGTCGGTATGGCCTCGACTAAAGGATCTCGATGGGTCCGGAGTGAATCCGAATCGACAGCGTCCGGACGAGGCCCGCGCTAAATCATCCCTCGCATCGATAATCGCATCCAGGGCGGCACGGTAGGTTGCTGTACTATTTTTTACATAGTTCTCATCTTTCAGGCGCCCCTCGATTTTAAAGGAACGGATGCCGGCATCAATGAGCGCATCAAGGTGATGCGAAAGGTCCAGATCCTTGAGGCTGAGTAAATAGCGGTCTTTTTCCAGGATCCGGCCTGTGTTGTCCCGCAGGTCGAATTTATGGCGGCAAAATTGGGCGCATCGCCCCCGGTTGGCACTACGCCCGGCCACGACTTCACTGATATAACACTGACCACTAAAGGAAACACAAAGCGCCCCGTGGACAAAAAACTCAAGGGGAACTACGGTCACGGCACGAATCATTCGTATCTCGGCAAGATTGAGCTCCCGTGCAAGTACTACCTGGGTAAATCCTGCTTCTTCCAGAAATCGAACTTTTTCCACGGTTCGGTTGTTCATCTGGGTTGAACTATGGAGTGGGATGGGGGGCAGGTCGGATTCCAACAGGCCGACATCCTGAATAATGAGGGCATCGGCTCCCAGTCCGTACAGTTGATGGCAGAGCCCCACTGCCTGGTCGAGCTCGTCGTCGTTAAAGAGCGTATTCATGGCCACGTACACCTTGGCACGGAACCGATGTGCATAGGTCACCAGTTTTTCTATGTCACCAAGGCTGTTGGCTGCAGCTGACCGAGCACCGAAGAGGGGGCCGCCGATATAGACCGCATCGGCACCATGGTTGATGGCGGCAATGCCGCAGAGCGTATTTTGAGCGGGAGCCAGCAGTTCAATTTTTTGAGCGACCATGATCATCCTTCAGCATAAAATTCCCGTCCTGCGGGATGCTGATTCGGGGGTGCCTTCAAGCTGTCGTGTATGTTGTTGTATGCCGTCAAAAGCCTAAAAAACGACAATTTTGGGATATTCTTCCGTCATTTTCTTCCAGAATTCTTCACTCCCGTCCATGACCACCACCAGCGGCCAGTCTTCCGGGGTGGCGGCGACAACGGCGGCAACCATCTCCCGGCCGAACCCTTTTTTGAAGGAGACAATAGAGTAGAATTGGACGGTTTTGAATGCAGGGTCGATCAGGAGTTCCACTCCGACAATATCGTTTCTCTCGGTATCAACGATGGGATCTTTTTTCCCGTCATTGCTCAACAGATTGGAAGCGCAGAGCCGGTCTTTATAAATTTTGATAAATCGCAACATGCCCACGGCGGAAAGGCTTTCGGCAAGCCCGAGGAACACGGGGTGTATCTTTTTAACATGAGTGGCCTTGAATATTCTGTCGCCGTCGATGATGGAGGCCTGCCCGGATGGATTTTTCATATTTCCAGCTTTTGAAGCCGATAGCAACAAGAGGAGGCAAGGGAGAGGATGAATGCACCGGATGGATTGCGGTTCCAGGCCGACCGGGAGTTTTCGTTTTTCATTAATTTTCCGTCCTATCGGCTTTGTAGAGAGTCCAGACTTTTTACGAGTCCATCATATTTTTGTCTTTTGCCGTTGCTTTCGGCTGCAGTCTGCTGCCGAAGGCGCTTTGGAGAATCTGCTTCACGGCACTTCGTTCGCCTGCGGTCAGTGCAACGATTTTTGCGCCGGTATGCATTAATGCCATGGTCAGCCAGGCGCTCAGTAAAATGCCGCAGCAGTAAACCATCAAGGCTATGAGATTGGCCAGAGGAACGGTCCTGTCCGTCAATTTGAGATCAAACGCGCTCCCGCCGATGCTCGAAGCCATCTGTTGGACAGGGCCGGCCAGAGAAGCGGGTGATGTCAGAATGGCGAAAAGGAGTTGAAAAATATCCACTCCATATTTGAGTCCGATGATGATAACCGCGAGGCCAATGCAAGTTGCTAAAAGGCTGATTATTTTTTTAATTGTTTCCACTGCCGGCACGGCATCCTCTCTTTTTTGCGGTAACATGTTCATTGTAGGGCTTTCCTCCTCCCTTGCCTTTGTTATCAAGGGGCTTCCACTCTCTCCGGAAAAGATGTAATTTATATTGAATAAACAAAAAAAACCGTTATTTCGTCTATACTCTACATTTTTTTTACTCTACGTCAATCGGCAAGGCTGATTCAATTTAAGATAATCCAGGGTTATCAATTATGTACGACGTCTTCAGCCTGCCGCCTACCCGTTTTCCTGAAGGCTTTTTGTGGGGCAGTGCCACCGCCGGACATCAGATCGAAGGCGACAACATCCACTCCCAGGCCTGGCACAACGAGCAGCAGCCGGACTTTTACAAGGAGGACCCGGAGCGCAAAATCCTTGCCCCCTCCGGTAAGGCCTGCGACCACTATCGGCTTTATCGGGAGGATGTGGAGCTGATTGCCAGGCTGGGCCATCAGGCCTATCGCATGTCCATCGAGTGGAGCCGGATCGAGCCCCTGGAAGGGCATTGGGATCACAATGCCCTGGCTCATTACCTTGATCTCCTGGATCGCCTAGTGCAGAACGGCATCCGGGTCTTCGTTACCCTGCATCACTTCACCCACCCCCTCTGGTTCGACTGGAAGGGGGGCTTTGGCATGGCCGACAACCGCCGTTTTTTCGAGCGCTATCTCAACTTTCTCCTGCCCAAGATCAGCCACGCTGTCAGCGGCTGGAACGTGATCAACGAATTCAACCAGTGGGGTGGGCTTACGGCGGGACCGGCGATCGCGGCCCTCAAGTTCAATATGCTGCGGGTGCATGCCCTGGGCTACCACCTGATCAAGCAGCATTCCACTGCCCCGGTGAGCAGCGCCCACGCCTTCATCCACTGGTTTCCCCGTCGCTTCCACGATACCCTGGACCGGCGGATGACCGATTTCGCCGACTTCACCACCAACGAATTTTTCTTCCACGCCCTGCGCACCGGAGAGTTGGTCTATCCGGGCGTCGATGCCGAGTACGATCCCGATGTCAAGGGCGCGATTGATTTCTGGTCGGTCAATTATTATACCCGCCATATGGTCGATGCCCGCCTGGCCAAGCTGGATGGTCCCCGCTTTCACCACAAGGAGCTGAGGATGGTCCCGATGAAGTTCTATCTGGAGGAGATGTATCCCGAGGGGCTGATCGCCAACCTGGAGCGCCTTGGCGACTATCCGGTCTACATTACCGAGAATGGCTGTGCCGCCGATGACGACCGCTTTCGCATCGTCTACCTGGCACTGCACCTTTCGGCGTTGCGGGAGGCGATGGACCGCGGCGTGGATGTACGGGGATACTTCTACTGGTCGCTCATGGATAATTACGAATGGACAACCTTTATCCCCCGTTTCGGTCTGGTGGGGGTGGACTTCGGGTCCTTCCGGCGCACCCCGAAACCCAGCGCCTTCTTTTACCAAGAGGTTATCCGGGAAAACGGATTCAGTGGGGAGACGGTCCGACGTTATTTGGATGCTCTCCCCACCTTGTCACACCAACCGACATAACTCGTCGCCCTCGCCGCTGATTGGCCTCACTTAAAATGTATTGACCCCCTGATCCCAGATGCCTGAATCCCATAATTTTTTTGTCGAATTTTTTCGACTGACGAAGCAGTTTTGGCGCTCGAATCAAAAGTTAAAGATTCGGGGTACTATCTTTTTTCTGGCGGTCCTGACTGTGATACAGATGGTCATGGCGGTTTTGTTTACGCAGTGGAGCGCGAGCTTGTTCAATGCCTTGGAGCAGCACTCCATGGGCGACCTCATTACCCAGGTCGGCATACTGGCGATCCTCTTTGTCGCCGATATGGCCCTGACCGGATCGCATCTGGTCGTCAAACGCAATTTGCAGATCTTTTGGCGCGACTGGCTGACCGAGTATGTTTTTTCCCGCTGGATGGAGGCTGGCCGCCACTATTTAATCTCCCATCTGCCGGGCGAACACGACAACCCGGATGGCCGTATTGCCGAGGATTGCCGTGTGGCCACCGAATCGGCGGTCGTCATGGGCCACTCGCTGTTTTACAGTATTTTACTGCTGATCAGTTTCACGGAGGTGCTTTGGTCTCACTCGGGGGTGGTGACCCTTGATCTGGGGTTTGGCCAAGTCCCCATTTACGGGCATCTGATCTGGATCGCGATCATTTACGCGGCCTTGGCCTCTTGGCTCGGCTGGCTGGTGAGCCGTCCCCTGACCGCCGCCACCGATGCCCGGCAGTCGGCGGAGGCGAATTTCCGCGCCATTCTGCTGGAGGCGCGGGAAAACAGTCAGGCCATCGCGCTGATCCATGCCGAGACCTGTGAGCGGCATCAATTCCACGATTTGTTCCGCAAGTTGCGGGTGGTATGGGGCATTCAAACCAAGGCCTGGCGAAATATCGTGATGTTCGGTGACGGCTATTCCGTGCTGAACATGGCCGTTCCGATCTTGATTTCAGCTCCCCGTTATATCCTGGGAAAAATCACCTTGGGCACACTGATGCAGACCGCCCAGGCCTTTAAGCACATGGCCTCCGCCCTTTCCTGGCCGGTTAACAATCTGGGGGGGATTGCCGAGTGGCGCGCTTCGGTTGAACGCATTTTGAGTCTCTTGAAGGTGTTGGATAATGTGGACGCGGAGTTGGCCAAACCGGACCATTGGATCCAGGTGAAGAACTCCGACCAACCGGTCTTGGCGTTCCGCAATCTCAGCATTGCCAAGTACGAAGGCCCGGTATTGGCCCGGGACATCAACATGGAGATCGGCCAAGGCGAACATGTCCTGATCACCGGCAACTCCTATACCGGGGCCAAGCTGTTCCGCGCCATCGCCGGGATTCGCCCTTGGGGCAGCGGTACCATCGAACGCCCCAGCCGGGGACGCCTCTTTTTCATGCCGCCCCGACCGCATCTGCCCACCGGCACCCTCCGAGACGCCATCTGCTACCCCTCCTACAGTCGGGTTTTTAGTCAGGAAAAAATTGAGCAGGCGCTGCGTTTGGTAGGCCTTGAAAACCTGGTCGACCAGCTCGATCATGCGGAAAATTGGGGCAACACCCTGGCCCGGGGGGAACAGCAACGATTGGGCATGGTGCGGCTGCTGCTCAACCGGCCCCAGTGGATATTCCTGCAGGAAGCCTTCGACTCCCTGGATCCCCAGGAAGAGGAACGGATGTTGAAGCTGATCTGTGAACAGCTTCCCGATGCCACCCTGCTCACGATTTCCCATATGGCCAACGGCGCCTCTTTCTACTCACGCCGTTTGGCCCTGTAAAACCCTCTTTCAGGAGAGCCTTTATGACAACCCCAACGGTTTACGAAAACGGTGACAGACTCCACGGCGGCAAGTTACGCGGCGTCAATCTCGGCGGCTGGCTGGTGCTGGAGAAATGGATCACCCCCAGTCTGTTTGCGGGGCTCAAGGCCACGGACGAGACCTCCTACTGCGTCGAGCTGGGCGAGGCCGAGGCAACGCGGCGCCTGCACCACCATTGGAACACCTTTATCACCCGCGAGGACTTCGCCTGGCTGAAACGTGCCGGCATCAATGCCGTGCGCCTGCCCCTCGGCCACTGGCTGTTCGGCAAGGACTATCCCTATCACCGCAGCTACCATGAGGTGCAATACCCCTTTGTCGTGGGAGGACTGGCGATCGTCGATAAGGTTTTCCAGTGGGCCGAAGAGTTCGGACTGCGGGTGGTCCTTGACCTCCATGCCGCGCCGGGCTGCCAGAACGGTTTCGACAACGGCGGCATCATGGGGGTCTGCGAGTGGCATACCAGCGAGGAGTACATCGGGCACTCCCTGGATGTGCTGGAGCGTCTGGCGCAACGGTATGCCGATCACCCGGCGCTGCACGGCATTCAGGCCCTCAACGAGCCGAGCTGGGATATTCCCACCGATCTGCTGAAGCGTTACACCACGGACGCCTATCACCGTATCCGTCGCTTTTGTCCGCCCGAGCGGGTGACGGTGGTGTTCCATGATGGCTTCCGCAGCTTCCGCGAGTATGCCGGGTTTCTCCAGGAGCCGGACTTTCGCAACGTGGCCCTCGATATCCATCGCTATCAATGCTTTGCTCGAGACGACATCGATATGGATATTTTCGCTCACATCCGCAAGAGCGCCGTGGATTTGCGCCTTGAGGCGGACGAAATCATCCGTGATTCAGGCTATCAGGTCTATTGTGGCGAATGGAGTCTGGGGCTGGATCTGAAGGTGGTCTCCCTCTGGGCGGAAGGGCCCTTTAACCATGCCCTGGAGGCCATGGACGCGTTCCAGCTGGCGGTGGCTTTTCGCGGCTATGCCGCTGCCCAACTGTTGACCTTTGAGCAATATACCGGTTGGTTCTTCTGGACCTACCGCACCGAGACCACCCCGGAGTGGAGTTATAAAAACTGCGTGGAGCAGGGGTTTTTCCCCGACCTGGGAAATCCGGCACAGATGGTGGGGACACGCGCGATCCTGGAACGGGCCGAGAAGAGGCCGGTTTGACCGAAGGGGATTGAGGCTATGATTAAGGTTATGAGTTTCAACATCCGGTATGGCCTGGCCGACGACGGGGAGAACCACTGGAACCATCGCAAATTGCTTGCATTGGCCAGGATCCGGGCCTTCGGGCCTGATCTCCTTGGTCTTCAGGAGTGCCGCGACGATAGTCAGGCCGATTTCGTCCGCGCCAACCTGCCGGATTACCATTTCTTTGGCATCCATCGGGAAGGCCCCGGAGATACGGCACTGGAGATGGCCCCCTTGCTGTTTCGCCGGTCGGCCTTTGGGCTGCTTGACACGGGCTGCTTCTGGTTGAGCGAAACCCCGGAGATTCCCGGCAGCATGAGCTGGGGCAGCGCCTATCCGCGAACGGTGAGTTGGGCCAGGCTTGCTTGCCTGCCCACCGGAGCGGTGCTGACCTATGTCAACATCCATTTCGACTTTGAGCCGAGAGCCATAGATGAGGACGCCCGTTGTTTGCGGCAATGGCTCGATGGGATCGGCCGCCAAACGCCGCTTATCATGACCGGCGATTTCAATGCCGACAAGGATTCCGCCGCCTATCACCTCCTGACCGGCGATGGAGCGCTGGTCGACGCCTTTCGGCAGATTCATCCGAACGGGACGGAGGAGGCCACCTTTCACGCCTTTGGCCGGCAGGAGGAGATGGCGGCCATAGACTGGATTCTGGTCTCCGACCATTTCCGCGTCCTGGATGCCCGGGTCGACCGTTCACGGGAAGGGCCTCTTTTCCCTTCGGACCATTATCCCCTGACGGCCGTACTCGACTGGAAGGCGTAACGTTTTTTGAGAAGCAGCTGCCGTCTTGACCGGGGCCATCGTTTTATTCAACTTGGCTTGAGCTTGATGAGGGCAGCAATACGAAATGATAGATCTGCATGCAGTTTCAGGAGAAATACATGGCAAAATATGAGCAAGGAACAGCGCCCGCCGTCATGTTTGAAAATGGAGAAGTGGTCTTTGCCTTCCGGGAAGGGAAGCTTGAACTCAAAGACGAGAAGGTCCGTGAGAAGGGCGGTATCCTGCACCATAAGTTGATCGCTGCCGGAGCCGTGTGTATCGAGGACGGCCGGTTCCCGGTTGGTGATATGTTTTGTGGCAAGGCTGGATAAGGCATTGTACGTTGGTTCACGATAAAATGCGTATCTTTAAAAAATTAAAGGAATTCTTTTCAAAGAAGAGGTACGGCCAAGAAAGAAGCGGCCCCGAAAAATGAGAAAGGATTCGAAGAATCCCTGTGGGATTCCGCCAACCGGTTGCGGGGCAGTGTTGAGTCTTCCGAATACAAGCACGTTGTCCTGAGTTTGATTTTCCTCAAACAGGATCGACTCGGCCCTGACTGCGGTGGAAAAGAGCAATGCCTCGCTCAAAGGCGCCTTGCCGGACAACTATTTCTCCCGCATCGGCCTGGATGGCAGCAAGCTTTCGGCCCTGATCGATACGATCAACAATATCGACACCGTGGCGGACAAGGAGGAGGACGTGGTCGGCCGGGTCTACGAGTATTTTCTCGGCAAGTTTGCCGCCTCCGAGGGCAAGCTGGGAGGCGAGTTCTATACGCCCAAGTGCGTGGTCAATCTGATCGCCGAAATGATCGAGCCCTACAAAGGGAAAATTTACGACCCCTGCTGCGGTTCGGGCGGCATGTTCGTCCAGTCGCTCAAGTTTGTGCAGAGCCACCACGGCAATACCAAGGATATTTCGGTGTACGGGCAGGAGTACACCGCCACCACCTACAAGCTGGCCAAGATGAATCTGGCGGTGCGCGGGCTCTCGGCCAACCTCGGCGAGGTCCCGGCGGACAGCTTTTTCAAGGACCAGCACCCCGATTTGAAGGCCGACTACATCATGGCCAATCCACCCTTCAACATGAAGGACTGACGGGCTGCCAACGAGCTGGTCCACGACTCCCGCTGGAGCGGTTACGAGACCCCGCCCACCGGCAACGCCTACTACGCCTGGATTCTTCACATGGTTTCGAAATTTTCCGAGCACGGCGTGGCCGGTTTTGTGCTCGCCAACGGTTCGATGTCGACCAACACCACGGGCGAAGGCACGATCCGGCAAAAGCTGGTGGAAAATGATCTGGTGGATTGCATGATCGCCCTACCCGGCCAACTCTTCTACACCACCCAGATTCCCGTTTGCCTTTGGTTTTTGAGTAAATCGAAGCAGGCCGATGGTGAGCGTGGGTATCGCAACTGCGAGGGCGAGACCCTTTTTATTGATGCCCGCAAGATGGGTTCGATGATAAGCCGTACGCAAAAGGAACTTCTTGGCGAAGATATTGCGGCCATCGCTCAAACCTACCACTCGTGGAGAAGTGGGGCTGGGAGTGGGAGTGGGAGTAGGAGTAGGTGCGCGGGCGTGGCCCGCCCGCATTAAAAAAGAAAGAAGCGGGCGGGACGCCCGCGCTCCGCTTTTAAACGCACGTGCTTCCCTCTGGCAAAACGACTATTTCGATCGTTTTATTCGTGGCGAGCGGCATTTCGCGCAAGCCATTGCCTACATTCATGAAAACCCGGTCAAGGCTGGCCTGTGCGGTCATGCAAGCGAATGGCCCTGGTCGAGTGCAAATGGGGAGCGTCATGTTCTAACACCTTCACCGAGGCCCAATTGGAAGCGGCGATTATCGAACTCCTCGGCGAGGCGGGATATCCGCATGTGCCGGGTGCGACCCTTGCGCGTCAGCCCCAGAAGGAAAGGGCCACGGTTGCCGGCAAGGCCATGTTTGTCAGCAGCAACCGGCATATCGCCTACAATTTCTACAAGGAAGTGATTGCGCTGCGTCCCGAGTGGGCCGAGGTGAAGGTCTGTGCCGACGGGGTGGAACTGACGGAACAGGAGAAAAAACAGATCATGCCCATGGAGCGCATCAAACTGGTGATGACCCGTGGCCAGGATGATGAGCCTGCCTTGTACGAGATACTGGGGACCAAAGACTACCGCAAGGAATTGGACCGGCAGTTCAAAACCGCCAAATCCAATTTTAAAATCGCCATCGTGGTGGACATGTGGCTCACCGGCTTTGATGTGCCCTTCCTCGACAGCATGTACATCGACAAGCCGGTCAAACGGCACAACCTGATCCAGACCATCTCGCGGGTAAATCGCAAGTACCAGCAGAAAGAAAAGGGGCTGATCATCGATTAGATCGGGATCAAGAAGCAGATGAATCTGGCCCTGGCGCAGTACGCCCAAGCCGACACCGCCAATTTTGAGGAGATCAAGCAATCCATTGTGGTGGTCAAGGACCATCTGGACCTGATGCGGGCGATCTTCCACCGCTTTGACGCCGCCCCGTATTTTTCAGGGCAGCCCATCCCGCAACTGCACTGCCTCAACAGGGCTGCGGAATATGTCCAGCGTACCGAGGAGTTCGAGAACCGCTTCATGTTTCTGGCCAAACGGATGAAGGCTGCTTATGACATCTGCGTCGGCAGCGATGCCTTCACTCAGGATGAGCGGGACCACGTCCATTTTTATCTGGCGATCCGCTCCATCATCTTTAAACTCACCAAGGGGAATGCCCCGGATCTCGTGCAAATGAACGCCAAGGTACAACAGATGGTTGCCGAGGCCTTGCAGAGTGACGGTGTGGAAGAACTCTTCAAGATGGGCCAGAGGGATACCGCAGAGGTGGATCTCTTCGACCCGGATTACCTGGCCAAGATCGAAAAGATCAAGCTGCCGAACACCAGAATCAAGCTGCTCCAGCAGTTACTGACCCAGGCGATTGCAGCGTTTAAGAAGGTCAACAAAATGAAGGGCGTTGATTTCTCCAAACAGTTCAAAGCCCTGGTGGACAAATACAATGATCGGAGCGAGCAGGACGTACTCCGGAGCGAGGTGCTGGAAGACTTCACCGACGAGATTATCGACCTCTACCATGCTATAAAAAAGGAGAAACACTCCTTCGCCGAACTGGGCATTGATTTCGAAGAAAAGGCCTTCTACGACATCCTCAAAGCCCTGACCCTGAAGTACGATTTTCAATACCCCGAGGATAAACTCCTTGATCTCGCCCAAAAAGTAAAAATTATTGTCGACGACAAGGCCAGATACACCGACTGGAGCCAGCGTAGCGACATCAAGGCCGAACTCAAGGTGGACCTCATCATTCTCCTGGCTGAGAATGACTATCCACCGGTCGACCGCGACGAGGTCTACCAAGAGATTTTCGAACAGGCGGAGAACTTTAAGAAGAACCGGAGTTGAACTGGAAACATTTCAATGGGGTATGGGGCTCATTCATTCCGGACCGTTTTTCAATGGGCACTTTGATACATTGCCCTGGCACTTCAGTGCATCAGCGGCATCTGCACGGTATTCTATATTGCTTAAGCTCAGTTCGCCTGAGGGATGCGTGCAGTAAGGAATATAGACAAAACCGCTTTTTGTTTGCCGCCAGGTTGATGTTACCTCCCTGGATTGAGGTCGAGGGTGTTGCTCAACTTGATAATATTTACAATAGGCCATTTCAGTTGTCCCCTTAGGTTTTTTCGGTTTTCGTCCATCAAAAATCGATGTCGATGTGACCGCTCACAGGCGGCATAAGACAGAAAAAAGCCCCTGTAGTGCGCGAACGGGGGAGGTCTGCGACACAAAGGGGCTTGGAGAGTGCTCCTCAAGAGGAGCAACCATCGAAATGGGCCGACCGAGGCTTATATGACCTCAGTTTCGGTTAACCCCTTGGATTTATGTATTGTTGCTTGTTTTTTTGCAGCAAGTGCCCTGTCGGAAACCAATTTCCTTGACTCTAAAGTGGACTGGAAGGTCGGTTTCTGCAGTACTCCGTAAATGATATCAACCGCATCTTCAAGGGTCAACGTGCTGATATTGATAACCATATCGTACAGTCGACTGTCCCAGGTATCAACGCCATAGATTTCGATACTCCATTTCCGGCGTTCTTCGTCATCTTTTCTCAGAATACGCAGAGCCTCTTCGGCCGAGATATTTTCCCGCTTCATTTCTTCTTGCACCCGGCTCTGTATATCGGCATTGATTCTGACTTGAGGACATGGGGAATGTCTTTGAGAAAGAAGTGACCTGCCAAGCCATGGTAGACGATATTGTCATTGCGGGCATGCTCCAGAAGGGCAGAGCGGTAGAAGTTGACATAGCGCTCGGAGCCATCGAATAACCGATCAAAAATTTTAGGGCAATCGTGCAGCATTCGAACGAGCTTGATTTCGGGAATATTGAATTCCTCGGAGGCGGCAAGCAGGATATCGCGGGAAATACATTCGTATCCCAATTTTTTTGCCAATCTCTCGGCCACCTCTTTGCCACGGCTGTATGAGCCTCTTGCGATTGTAACGATAGACATTTTTTTTCCTTTTTTTGATTTTATATTTTGTGAAAACAGTAAGGTGCGTGAATAACGCAGCTGTTTTCCGCATGATCTTCAATCGGGCGGAACCTTGCTTCGATAGAAGTCCAGGTTGGTTACGGGTTAAGTTTTTTTGATCGAGGACGGCGGGATACGGGCCGGAAAGCCTCGATTATACCATTTCCGGTTCGAACAACGAATCGCAATGCCAGACCGGGGGCAACCGAAGAACGGAAAAAGGGTTTAGAGAAATTCTCTAAACCCTTTACTACTTGGCGCGCCCGGAGGGATTCGAACCCCCGACACCCGGATTCGAAGTCCGGTGCTCTATCCAGCTGAGCTACGGGCGCTTAAGGAATGCGGTAGAATCAGCATTCCATTCAGCAAACCGGAAGAACGATATCATACACGGAAACAGGTCGATGCGTCAACCCTGTCAACAGTGGCGGTTGAAAAAAAAATCAACTAAGGAGAAGTGGAGGCGTTCTTGTTGCTGAACGTAGGGCGACCAACAGTCGTTCCGGGTCAGTATAAACAGCCAATCGGTCCGTATTGTTCTCAAGGACCGGTAATGCCTTGGAGGCTATTTTTTCAGCGATTTCATAAAAACCGTACTCTGATTTGATGTAGACTCCGGCGGCCCGGATCAAGGCCTGGAGAAAGAGTTTTTCCGGCCCGGAAGAACGCAGCCATGCGTGTTCGATGATTTCATGCACTTCGAAAAACAACCCCAGGTCCCAGAGAACAAAACCCTGCCAGACCACATCGGCCGGCCCTTCCGCAACGTGGGCGAGAAATCGGGTATAGCGATCGAGGCGATCGTTGATGTAGTCCACATAGACCGGACCGGGATCTTTTGCGAGATACCCCTCCGCTATTTTCTGTGCCGCGGTCAATTGATGGTCTTGCAGGCAGTCAAGCAGCGATTCGGAGAGTTCGTTACGGATGTCCCGGCTCAAGCGGTCGCGGAACGGGTCGAAGCATTGATTCATCATTCGTCTTTCAATGGTTGGGTCGGTGAAAGAATGAGCCTTGCTCATCCCTGGGTATCGGTCAGGAAAAGGAGGCCTCTTGCCGCTTTTTTCAATGCAATAATAAATACGGTGGAATGATAAAATTGTACAGCTTTATATCAGAGGCTATGACGAACCCATTCTTCCTGAATAACCGTAAACGATCCGCCCTTTTTCCCCGGTGACCCCAATTTTGAGCAACCGGATGTCCCCGTCCTGTCCTGCCCGCCGATGCCGTCTCAGAGGCGGCTCAACCGCATTGCAGCTCTTGTTCGCTCGCCGTTTTTCCATCAGTTTTTCGTCTTGTGGTGTTACGTATTTTAAATTAGTATGACGCTGAAATTCATTCACGCTGGAGGTGCGTCCAATATGCCCATCAATGATCGACTCCGGGTGAATGCAGGCGTTCAACAGGGACTTTGGGGACAAAATACGGACAAGGCAACGTCTTTGTTCACTGCTGTTAAACTGGCTTTTTAAGAGGAGGAGGAAAATGCACATTCCCGACGGCTTTGTTTCCGGCACCATCAACAGTGTGACCGCAGTTGTTTCCGTCGCCACCTTGGCCTTTTGCGTCGGCCGTGTGAAAAAGGAATTGGCCGATAAAGCGTTTACCGTGCCCCTGCTGGGGACCATCGCGGCCTTTGTTTTTGCAGCGCAGATGCTGAACTTTCCCATCGGCGGCGGCACCAGCGGGCATTTTCTCGGTGCGGTTGCCGCTGCGGCCCTTCTCGGACCCTGGAACGCCTGCATTGTCCTCTCGGTGGTCTTGGTTATTCAGGGATTGCTTTTTGGCGATGGTGGAATCACGGCTCTGGGGAGTAATATTTTCAACATGGGCATTGTCGGCGGCATCCTTACCTTTCCCGTTATGCGCGGTATTCGTGCTCTGCTCCCCTCGGGGCGTAGCGGGTATTGCATTGCAGCCGCAACGGCAAGTTGGCTCAGCGTGGTTGTCGCGTCCGGCTTCTGTGCCTTTGAACTCGCCTTGTCCGGAACAAGTCCCCTGAAGATAGCACTTCCCGCCATGGTGGGAACGCATATGATCATCGGGCTAGGCGAGGCCATGATTACCGTGGCGGTTCTCACGGCCGTGGCCACGGCACGTCCGGATATCGTTCCCGCCTGGGCGAATCTGGACGGAACCCTTCAGCCTGCCCCGATGCGCAAGGCTCCTTGGGGACTGGCGGCGGCAGGTCTGGTTTTGGCTGTTGCTCTGGCCTTGTTCGGCAGTCCGTTTGCCTCCTCGTCACCCGATGGTCTGGAAAAGGTGGCCGAGGAAAAAGGGTTTATGGAGGCGGCGGCGGAGGACAAGGTCGTTTGGACCAAGGCTCTTTTTCCTGATTACAAAATCACAAATATCCAATCGGAAAAGCTGGCAACCGGTCTGGCCGGGGTGGTCGGCACCATGATTGTCTTTGCCTGCGGTTTTATGGTGATTCGTTTTATGGCCCGGGTGCCCGCGAAATCCGGTAAGGTCGACGCTAAATAAATGCCATGGGCCACGGGTTTATCGACCGGTTCAGCCGGATGGATTCGTGCATCCATCGTTTGGATGCACGAATCAAGATTGTCCTTACGCTTCTCTTGATTATTCTCGCGGTGACGACCCCGCCACAACGTCTGCTTGCGTTTGTCATCTATGCCGGGGTGCTGCTCTGGACTACGGCGTTCTCCCAACTGCCATTGCAGCATGTCCTGCGTCGTGCGGCAATGGTTCTGCCTTTTTCCGCTTTCGTGGCGCTCGGCATACCCTTTGTGCACGGTGGGGAAACCGTGCCTCTTTTCGGGCTCCGGCTTTCCGTGACCGGGCTCTGGATTCTCATGGGCGCAACCGTGAAATCCATGCTTGCCGCGACGGCCTTGATCCTGCTGATGTCGACAACGCCCTTTAACCGGATTCTGGCAGGATTTCGCGCCCTCGGCACACCGAAGATTTTCGTTGATCTGCTGTCCCTGTCCCATCGCTATCTCTATCTCCTCATCGAAGAGGCGACCCGATTACGTCGCGCCGCCATAGCTCGAGGCTATGCCCCCAAATGGTTGCCGCAGACCCTTATTGTGGGCAGGCTGGTCGGCAACCTTTTTCTTCGCAGCTACGAACGGGCGGAAAGAGTGTATGGCGCCATGTGTCTTCGCGGCTACGCCGGATATCTCCCGACCTCCGGTTTTGCGCCGGTCAGTCGGCGCGACGGCATGCTCTTGGTTGTCATGATGCTTCTTTTGATTTCCGTACGGGTCTTTGTCCATTGAACGAACCGACATCCATGATTGCCATTCAAGACCTTCGTTATCGGTATCACGATGGTTCGGAAGCGTTGCGAGGTTTGGATCTCTGTATTGAAGAAGGGGAAAAAGTCTGTCTGGCCGGACCGAACGGAGCCGGGAAAAGCACCTTGCTTCTTTGTCTGGCGGGATTACTGCAGGCCGAGGGACGGCTGCGGGTCGGCGGCCATGACATTTCCCGGCAGGGGCCGGGACCCTCCGCCTTGGGGTTGGTCTTTCAATATCCCGATGATCAGCTTTTTTGTCCGACGATAGGCGAAGATATTGCTTTCGGGCCACGCAATCAGAGAAAATCGGAACAGGAAGTGGCCGACCGGGTGAGCTCCTCGCTTTCCGCTGTCGGCCTTTCCGGTTTTGAGCCGCGTTGCGCCCATCATCTGTCCGGAGGGGAAAAAAAGCGGGCGGCAATAGCCGCGGTGCTTGCCTGTCAACCGGATATTTTGGCTCTTGATGAGCCCTGGGCCAATCTCGATGCCCGCGCTTCCCGCGCCGTTACCGATATCATGCGGAATTTTTCCGGAACCTTGCTGGTTGCCAGCCATGACTTGACCCGCGCCGCGTTTGTCTGCACCCGTCTGATTGTTATCGATCAGGGTGCCCTTGTCGGGGATGGCCCGATGAAAGATCTTCTGCAAGACCTCGGTTTTTTAGAGGCGCATGGACTTGAACCGTAGAACCTGTCAAACAATCACGAGGACCTCCGATATCTCGGAGGTTGTCCAGGTTCTTTGCGATCCGGCCCTTCATCCCCTGTATATAACGAGATGGTTGCGGAAACGATTCAGGAAAAAATGAGGAACAGCCAGATGACGCAGGCATTGACAAGCGACATGGAAACCGCTGCGGAGCCGAGATCCTTAGCCAGGCCGGAAAGCTCATGACGGTCGGAGCTGATGCGATCGACAACCACCTCGATTGCCGTATTGATTAATTCAACCGTCAGCACCAAGAGTAGGCTACCGATGAGGAGGGCGCGTTCCAAGCCGTTGTTGCCGAGCCAGCAGGCCAAGGGCACCAGCGCGAAGCTCAACAGCAGTTCCTGACGAAAGGCTTCTTCGTTTTTCCATGCTGCTGAAATTCCGGCATACGAACAGGTTATCGCCCTTTTCATTCTCGCGATGCCCGTGCCGTTCACTTTTTGCTGTTCAGTCATATCCGTTGCCGTGTCTCCGCAGTTGAGCCCGCGCAAAGCTATCAGGTTATCAAAGGGTTCGAAAACCTACCCCGTGCCGATCTCCACGAATGAAAATACCTTATTTCTTCCTCTTTTTCCAGGTACTTTTCTCCTGCTGCCCGCCCTGTGGGTCAGGTCTCTTTTTCCCTGAAGGCCCGGGATGGAAAATGAATTGCCGCTCTCGTCACCTTGTGGTATTTGTTGTTGAGGAAATTTTTACTTTCGGGGCAAAAATATGAATCGCGAAATGTTTGCTAACTTGCGGGCAAAATTAGGAAAAACCCAAAAAGCCCTGGCAGAACTCCTGGGGGTTTCCTTGAAAGCCGTGCAAAGTTATGAGCAGGGATGGCGCTCCATCCCCATGCATGTTGAACGACAGCTCTATTTTTTGACGGTGAACCGGCGAGGCAATGGCCAGACAAAACGTAAGGATTGCTGGACCTCGAAAAAATGTGAGCGGAAGAAAGAATGCCCGGCCTGGGAATTCCAGGGGGGACAGCTTTGCTGGTTCCTCAGCGGCACCCTCCGCGAAGAGACTGCGGATAAAAACTGGAAGGACAAAATGACCATCTGCCGCACCTGTGAGGTGTTGATTTCTTTACTTTGACCTCGGCCATGTCGCTTTTTTCTGCACACAGGCACTGCCGCCTGTTCCACCGTGTTTTTGTGCCAAGTTGCGCCTGTCTGATGGACAGTTGTCCATGTCCCTGTTAAAAGTCGGTATAGCCATGAGCGGCGGAGTGGACTCCACCGTGGCCGCGTCCTTGCTCCTGGAAAAGGGTTGTCAGGTGCACGGGTTTTTTATGATGTTGCCCCTTGCCAACCTTGATGGGCAGATTCAGCGAGTGCAGGAGGTTGCAGACAGCTTATCGATACCACTCCATTTGATCGATTTGCGCCAACAGTTTTCCGATCAGGTTATCCGCTATTTTATAGAGGGCTATCAAGCCGGGCAAACCCCCAATCCTTGTGTTTTCTGTAACCACACCATCAAATTCGGAATACTCGCCAAAATCATGCTGGAACAAGGAATGGACAGGATCGCCACCGGACACTACGCCCGCGTTCGGCAGACGGGACCCTCTTTTGCCGTTTACCGGGGTGCCGACCGGCGAAAAGATCAGTCTTATTTCCTGGCCAGGCTTTCATCCGCTCAACTGGCCGGAGCCGTCTTTCCCCTTGGCGATTGGACCAAGGAGCAGGTGTACCGCCGGGCACAGGCGCTCGGATTTTCTTTTGCAGGGGAAGAAAGCCAGGATATTTGTTTTCTTGGACACGGTCTGTCCGCTTTTTTTGCGGAACAGGGGGTGCCGGCCCGCAAGGGTACGGTTGTCACTCCCAAGGGGACCGTGCTGGGCGAACATTGCGGTGTCTGGAACTATACCATCGGCCAACGGCGAGGTTTGGGCCTGCCGGACGCCACCCCCTGGTACGTGGTGGGTATCGATGGTCGGGAAAACCGGATCATCGTCGGTAAGGAGGACGATCTTCTGCAGTCCGTGTGTACGCTCCATGCTCTGCAGTGGACCCATACACCGCTTCCTCTGCCTTGGCGCGGCCATATCCAGTTACGTTCGCGCCATGCACCGGCTGCGGCTCAGGTGCGGTCAACCGGGGATGAGCACTGGCAGGTTTCCTTTGAGACCCCGCAGCGTGCGGTCACGCCCGGTCAGTTCGCTGTCCTCTATGAGGGGGATCAGGTTCTGGGCAGTGCCGTTATCGGGCAGGCGGAGACGCCAGGGGGGGGAACGCCTCTGTGAAAAAAATCGCCATTACCACGCTCGGATGCAAGGTCAATCAATTTGAATCCGCCGCCTTTGCCACCGGATTCGAAGCACGGGGCTGCCAACTGGTACCCTTTCAAGCGGACGCCGATGTGTATGTGATCAACACCTGCACGGTCACCGCCAAGGCCGGACAGCAGTCCAGACAGCTGATCCGTCGTGTCCAGCACCGGCGTCCCGGCGCACGCATTGTGGTTACCGGCTGTTATGCCCAGATGGCCCCGGAAACGGTGCTTAATATTGTGGAACAACCGGTGATTATTGTCGGCAACGGCAACAAGCATCTTTTGGTTGAGACCGCCCTTGCAGAAGGACAGCCGGACTTGATCATGATGATGAGCCTGATTCGCGCAAAAAAAGAAATCTGCGATCTGCCGGTGCGGCGTTTTCCGGGACGCACCCGGGCCTACCTTCGTGTCCAGGACGGTTGCAATAATTTTTGCTCCTACTGCATCGTCCCCTTTACCCGGGGACGAAGCCGAAGCCTGCCGCTCGCCGGGGTCCTGCAACAAGTGGAAGCTTTTGCGGAACAGGGGTATAAGGAGTTGGTCATAACCGGCATCAATGTCGGCAAGTACGGCCTTGATCTGCCGGAACAGCAAACCATCTACAGTCTTCTTGACCGCATCTGTCGCGATTTCCCTTTTATCCGCCTTCGACTCAGTTCGATTGAGCCCACCGAGGTCAACGACCTTCTCTTGGACCTCATGACCACGCACGCCAATTTCATGCCCCATCTCCATGTCCCCTTGCAGAGCGGTGATGATGAAATTCTGGTACGCATGAATCGACGATACACCCGGGCTGAGTTTGCAACGGTGATTCACCGGGTGCATCAGGCCCTGCCGCATGCCGCCATCGGTTGTGATGTCCTGGCCGGATTTCCCGGCGAATCCGAACAGGCGGCGGAGCATACCTTCCAACTGCTGACGGAATTGCCGGTGAGCTATCTGCATGTCTTTCCCTATTCCCGACGTCCGGGCACCTTGGCGGCAACCTTTGAGCCACAACTTTCCGGCGCGGTGAAAGAGGCGAGGGTACAGCGATTGCGCCTTCTGGACGGCACGAAGCGAATGCAGTTTTACCAGGCCCATATCGGTACGACCCATCAGGTACTGGTGGAACGGCGAGAGGCAAAAAGTGGATTGTTGCAAGGTTTTTCTGAAAATTACCTGCCGATTCGTTTCCCAGGCTCCACCGGGCTCTTACGCCGGATCGTCTCTGTCCGAATGAATGCAGTGGACAATGGGCAGCCGGTTGGCAGTCTCATCGAGGAATCAGGTGGGAAAACCCGTGAAAACGGAGAGGCTTTTACGCTCAGCTCAAAAGGAACAAGCGGATGATCGGAGAAATTATCGCCATTGGCGACGAACTGACCTCTGGCCGCATTACCAATACCACAAGTGGTTTTGCCGCCAGGGAACTCTTTTTTTTGGGTCATGAGATCCAGGCGCTGCACACCATAGGGGACGATCCGGAACGTATCGGAAAAACGCTCAAGCAAGCAATCGAACGTTCTGATTTTGTGATCGTCACCGGTGGCTTGGGAGCCACCACCGACGATTTGACCAACGATGCGGTGGTGAGTGCGCTCAATCTTAAAACCGCCGTGCATCCGGGCGTCCTCGCCAGGATCGAATCCCGGACGGTTCGGGAGATGTGCGCCCATGGGGTCTCGCTTGCGAAACTGGCCCTGCTTCCCGAAGGTGCCGAGGTTCTGGACGACGACTGCCGCATGGCCGGCTATCTGCTGTACTATAAGGGCAAGCCGATCTATTTTCTCCCCGGGGTGCCGCCGCAGATGGAAATCCTGCTGGTGAATAAGGTGCTTCCCCATCTGGTGGCCTACTCGCCTGTCCCGACCATTCCGATCTGTCGGCAGGTTTATCGCACCTGCGGTCTGCTGGAAATTGAAATCAATAAGCGGTTGCTGGCCCTGGAGGAAAACGAGGCTGTCGAGCTGGGCTACTATCCGGTCGGTTATGAAGTCCATATCAGCCTTACCCTTCGCAACCTCGAAAAAGGAAAGAACGATCCTCTTTTTCTTGAAACGGACGCCTTCATCAGGCAGAGTTTGGGAGAGGCCCTTTTCGGGATCGACGACGACACCCTGGCCTCCGCTACCGGGCAGCTGCTGAAGCAAAAGGGCATCATGCTCTGTACCGCCGAATCCTGTACCGGCGGGCTTATTGCCGGCACCATCACCGAGACACCGGGGAGTTCCCAGTGGTTCGCCGGTGGCGTGGTGGTGTATTCCAATGAGATGAAACACCGTCTGCTCAAGATCGACCCCAGCCTGATTGTCCGATACGGAGCGGTGAGCGCTGAAATCGCCCGGGCAATGGCCAGCCAGGCCGCTGCAGAGCTGCAATGCGATATGGCGGTCTCGGCCACCGGTATTGCCGGACCCGACGGCGGTACCGCAGAGAAACCGGTGGGCACGGTATATCTGGGGCTTTCTTACCAGAACAAGGTGACGGACCGGCTTTGCCATTTTGTCGGATCACGTCGGCAAATTCAGGAAAAAACCACGCAAACCGCACTGGATCTGGTGCGCCGTGCTTTACTCGAAAGTTAATACAGGTCAGACAAGGAGAATTCCATGGCAGTATCCAATGAAATAAGTGAAGGCCGCCTGAAAAGCGTAGACAATGCCATTACCCAGATCCACCGGCAGTTCGGCAAGGGTTCGATCATGCGGTTGGGCACCACGGAACGGGAAAATATCCCGGTCATCCCCACCGGGATCCTCTCCGTTGATCTGGCCCTCGGTGTTGGCGGCCTCCCCCGCGGGCGGGTGGCGGAGATCTATGGTCCTGAATCCTCGGGTAAGACCACTCTGGCCCTGCATGTTATTGCCGAAGCCCAGCGGGCCGGAGGCAACGCGGCGTTTATCGATGCCGAACATGCCCTGGATACCTCCTATGCGCAACGATTGGGGGTTGATACCGACAATCTGCTGATATCCCAGCCGGACTTCGGTGAGCAGGCCCTGGAAATCGCCGAAATACTGATCCGCAGCGGCGGTATCGATGTCGTGGTCATCGATTCGGTGGCCGCCCTTGTTCCCCGTGCCGAGATCGACGGCAATGTCGGCGACCAGCATGTCGGGCTCCAGGCCCGGCTCATGTCCCATGCCATGCGCAAATTTACCGGCGTGATCAGCCGGACCAACACGGTTCTTATTTTTATCAATCAGATCCGGATGAAAATCGGGGTCATGTTCGGCAGCCCCGAGACCACCACCGGCGGCAACGCATTGAAATTCTACAGTTCCGTCCGTATCGATATCCGTAAAAACACCCAGATCAAGGAAGGGACGGATGTCATCGGCAATCTGACCAAAATAAAAATCGTCAAAAACAAGGTCGCCCCGCCCTTTAAGATGGTGGAGGTTGATCTCGTTTACGGTGAGGGGATCTCAAAAACCGGCGACCTGCTCGATCTTGGTGTGCTGCATGGTGTGGTGGACAAAAGCGGTTCCTGGTACTCCTATCAGGAGGAACGTATTGGTCAGGGTCGGGAAAATGCTAAGAAATTCTTGAAAGAGCATCCTGAGATCCTGAGCAGCATCGAAAACAAACTTCGACTCGCTTTCGGCATGGCTCCTGTCGGTGAAGAGCCAGCGCCGCCGGTTCCTCAGCCCCCTGCCTGAGAACCCGGTCGATTGTCCCGCTGGCACCGACCCTCGCAACGGGAGCGGGGTCTGCGGGTCGCGAAGGCCCTGAGCCCAACCAACAGGTTCGGTGTCTTTTCATGAGGCGCTCTTTTTGCTTTCGGCGACCTACGATGAGGACGGGCTGATGTAAACATTGAGGCAAGAGAGGTGAGATCCGTTGCGTATACATGCTTTGCAGCACGTCCTTTTTGAAGGACTTGGCCATATTGAACAATGGAGAGCCGCCCAAGGCTACCCGTTGACCAAGACCCGTTTTTTTGCCAACGATCCCCTCCCCGGTCCAGAGGATTTTGACCGGCTGATTATCTTGGGCGGCCCCATGAATATTTATGAGGATGCGCAGTATCCGTGGCTGGCGGCAGAAAAGGCCTGTATCAGAAAAGCCATTGAGGGGGGGAAGTCGGTTGTCGGCATCTGTCTGGGCGCGCAGCTGCTGGCCGATGCCCTGGGCTCTCCGGTCTTTGCCGGCAGGGAGAAAGAAATCGGCTGGTTTCCCATTAGCCTCACTGAGGCCGGAAAGAAATCCGAGCTTTTCCGCGGCCAGCCCGATCAGGCAACCGTTTTTCACTGGCACGGCGATACGTTTAATCTTCCCCCGGGTGCCGTGCATCTGGCCGAAAGTGCGGCTTGCCCACAGCAGGCCTTTCTCTACGATAACCGCATCCTCGGCTTACAATTTCATCTTGAATCAACCCCTGAGACGGTGCAGGAGATCCTCTCCCACTGCGAGAGCGAATTGGTGCCCGGCAATTTTATCCAAAGTGCAGCCGAGATTTCCGCTGCCTCAGCCGAGCATTTTTTGCATATTAACCAGCTGCTGGAAACCGTGTTGACCCGCTTGCCGTAATCGCAAAATACGGCGGCGTGCGTATCAGGTTTCTTGAGATCCGGCCGACGTCTGCTCTTCCTTGAACCTTACCAGAGCGGCCAGGATTTCGCAGCAGGGCGTTGCAACCCCGTACTTGCGGCCCTGCGTTGCCACATAACCGACCATGGCGTCCACCTCGGTCGGTTTTTTATTTTCCAGATCCTGCAGCATAGACGGGCGATGATCATAGGTCGCCGGTATCAGCTGCTCATAAAAGATGGTTCTATAGTGCGCCACATCGGGCCAGGGGGTGGTGCCGCCCATGGCTTTGATAACGGCAAAGGTTTCTTCCAGGACCCTGTCCATTACGCCCCGGGTTTCCTTTTTTTCGACCAGTGCCCCGTAGTGAACGCCGAGAATGGCGCCGAGGGGGTTCAGGGCGCAGTTGTACAACAGTTTGGCAAAGAGTGACCGGTGGATATCCGCAACCGCGATACAGGGAAGTCCCGCATGGTCCAGGGCTTCGCTCATCCGCCGGGCCGCCTTCGGAATGACGCCGCGCACGCATCCGCCCACATGAACAGCATCCGCCGAAACCGTGATGCGGACGGATCCCGGCCGTTCGATGGCAAAGCCGGTGATAACCCGGCCGGCCAGACTCCGCTTCGGGCCGAAATGCTGCTCCAGTTTTTCCAGATTGCCGCAGCCGTTCTGCAGCGATACAATCGGGCAATCGCACCCTGCAAGTTCAGCGATATGTTGGAGGGCCGTATCGGTATCGTAGGTTTTGGTGGTGAGCAGGATGCAGTCGTAACAACGCCCCTCCCGTCCCTTGAGATCCGGCAGTAAACCCAGCTGATCCGGCCTGGCCCGATATTCACCCAAAACCCCGGTGACCTCCAGACCCGTATTTTGTATGCTTGCCATGAAGCGTGGCCGCAGCACCAGATCTACCTGATGCCCTTCGACCGCCAGCATGCAGCCGATGGCCTGCCCTAGGGCTCCGGCCCCGTAGATCATAAAACGCATGTCCTGTCTCCTCCAGATAAACTATCCTTCTTGCCTTGCATTCCAATGCAACGTACTATGAGCGGTAATATTTGCCCCGTCCGGAGCTCTTGCCCCGCCGAAGCCCTCTTCCCCTTTGCCGGAAAACCGATGTGGAACTGATCATAATCGCCGCCGTAGCCGCCAACCGGGTTATCGGTTGCAATAATACCATCCCCTGGACGATACCGGAAGAGATGGCACATTTTAAACGCATCACCATGGGGCACACTCTGATCATGGGCCGGAAGACGTATGAGTCCATCGGCTCCCCTCTTCCCGGCCGCCGCACCCTCATCGTTTCAAACACGCCGTCCTTCCACCCTCATCCGGACTGCACGGTGGCCACCTCCCTGGCCGAGGCGATCGCTCTTTCCCGTCCGGCCGAGAAGGTCTTTTGCATCGGGGGCGAGCAACTCTATCGCGCCGCGTTACCGCTTGCCCACACCCTTATTCTTACCATGATCGGCCAAGAGTACTCCGGCGACGCCTTTTTTCCCGATTTTTCCGACCAGCCTTTTCGGTTGGTCGACAGCAGGGAAATTGCCGCTGCCGTTCCCTTGACCATTCAAACCTACCGTCGCTTTGTCCCCGTTGCTTCTTCCAGCGGCACCACGTCAGATTGACTCGATTTTTCCCGGATCGGCACAAGGGAATATTATGCAATCCTCCCTTTTTGTGCTAGAAAGAACCCATGCGACGCTTTTATCTGCAACACGGTGCCATCTCCGCCGATCACATAGAAATAACCGGGGCCGAAGCGCGGCATATCACCGCTGTGCTGCGGTTGAAACCCGGACAAATCGTCGAATTTTTCGACGGTACCGGGGCCATTTACTCTGCGGTGCTCAAGACAACGGAAAAAACTCTGGTCACTGCGACCGTCACCTCGGTTCACCATGATTCCTGTGCCGGCACCTTTCCCCTGACCTTGGCCCAATCGCTGCTCAAGGGGAAGAAAATGGATTTTCTTATTCAGAAGGCCACAGAACTTGGAGTCCACACCTTCCTGCCCCTCATCTCCAAACATTGCGAAAATCATGGAGATCGCCAGCGTCAGGATGAACGTTGGCAACGCATCATGATCGAGGCCTGCAAGCAGTGCAGACGTTCCTCACCGATGCACATCAACCCCGTTACCGCGTTGTATCAGGCGGATTTCTCCTGTTACAGCCATCGTCTGGCTGCCTGGGAACAGGAAACAAACACCGCTCTGCCCATCACCTTGGCCGATACGCCGGGGCCAGTTTGCCTCATTCTCGGTCCGGAGGGCGGACTGCATAGCGAGGATTTGCAGATCCTGCATCAATGGCGGTTTACAACTTTTTCTCTGGGCTCTGCAATCCTGCGCGGAGAAACTGCAGCCCTGGCGGCAATGTCCATCATTCAATATCTTACCGGAACCTTGCAGCCCTCTTCCCCTGCGCGGACAAACCCCGATGCAATTGTGCCGTCCTAAAGGAACCAGGCTGGAGGCCTTGCCATCAGGTGTCCGCATCCTCCCTGCATCCTGTCGAGTGCGATGAGAGCGGTTCTTCAACGGGTCAGTCAGGCAAAGGTTGAGGTGGATGCTGCGGTGACCGGCGCAATCGGCCCCGGGCTTGTCGTCTTCCTCGCTATCCACGGTGACGATACCGCAAAAGACCTGGTCTGGATGGCGGATAAAATCCTTCATCTCCGTATTTTTGAAGATGACCAGGGGCTGATGAACCACTCGCTGCTCGATATCCGCGGGGAACTGCTCATTGTCTCCCAATTCACCCTGTACGGAGACTGTCGCAAGGGGCGTCGCCCCTCGTGGAATGCTGCGGCTCCCCCGGAAAAAGCCCGGCAGCTGTATAACGATTTCATTGACGAATGCCTGCGTCGCGGCATTCCGACCCAATCCGGCGTTTTCCAGGCCATGATGCAAGTCAGCTTGACAAATTCCGGTCCGGTGACCATCCTTCTGGACTCACACAAAACTTTTTAATAACGGATTGCTATGACCTCTTTTGAACTTGGTTCAACCTCTCACGGTTTTTTGCTTGAGCACCGCGAATATATCCCGGAAATTGCGTCAACCGTCTTTCTTTTTACCCATGTCACCTTGGGGTGTCAGGCGCTGGCTATTAAAAACCAGGACCCCAACAAGACCTTTTGTGCCTCCTTCATGACCGTTCCCGAAGATTCCACCGGGGTTGCCCATATTCTTGAGCATTCCGTGCTGATGGGGTCAAAGAAATATCCGGTGCGCGATGTTTTCGGCGAGATCAATAAAGGCGGGCTGATGACCTTCCTGAATGCCATGACCGGGGCGGACACAACCTGGTATCCCTTTGCCACCCGCAATCTCAAGGAATATTTCAACATCATGGATGTGTATTGTGATGTGGTTTTCCATCCCCTGCTGCTCCAGTCGACCTTTGAGCAGGAAGGCTGGCACCACCATCTCGAAAACATCGAGGATCAGGTGCAATTTAAAGGAGTCGTGCTCAATGAGATGAAAGGAGCCTTTTCCGATCCCATTCGGGCGCTCTTTCACCAAATTTATTGCGGTCTGATGCCGGATTCAACCTATGCGCACGAGTCAGGCGGCGATCCCCGGTCCATCCCGGATCTTACCTTTGAGCAGTTTGTGGCGTTTCATGCCACCCACTATCATCCCTCGAACAGCACCCTTTTCTTCTATGGCGATGCCCCGCTCGACCAGGAGCTGGCCTTTGTCCAGGAAAGGTTTTTAGCACAGTATCCGACACCGGTCCCTAAGGCGCGCATCAAAGAAGGAACCTCAATTCAGCAACCTGTTTTTATAGAGGATACGTATCCGGTTCAACCCGGCAGTTCCACGGAACAAAAGACCTTTATCGCCGTGAGTTCCGCGGTGGGTACGATCAAAGACCGGAAAATCAACGCTGCTTTTCAAATTATTGCCAATATTCTTTTTAACTCCGATGGTTCTCCGTTGAAAAAAGCCATTGTCAATGCGTATCTCTGTAAGGATTTCGGTGGGTTGTTCCTTTCCAATTCCAGTTTCAAAACCTTGATGATTACCTATCTGATCGGTTCCGATCCCAACAAGCGTGATCATTTCCTGGCTTTGTATAAAGCCACCCTGACGCGCATGGTGGATTCGAAACTGGATCGTGATCTGGTTCTCTCTGAGTTGAACAAGTATGAGTTTGGTGTTCGTGAAGAGATGAATAAGGCCCAGCGAGGGCTTGATCTGATCGGCAAGGCACTGCCCGCTATGAAACACGAGATGCAGCCCTTTGAGGCCCTGCAGATTGATGACCTGCTGGCCGAAATCCGGAAGGATGCCTTGGAAAATGAATATTTTGAAAAACTTATTCGAACCTTACTGCTGGACAATCCGGCAACGGTAACGGTGACCCTTGCTCCTGATGCGGCAAAAGGGGCCCAGATTCTGCACGAGGAACAGCAGCGCCTGGAGAATTATTCCCGTTCACTTGATGCTGACGGCCGTCGCAGCCTGGTTGATCGAACCCAGGAACTGCTGGCCCTGCAGGCGGTGCAGAATACCGATGATGATCTCCGGCGTCTGCCGCATCTTTCTTTGCACGATTTGGACTCGACCCCGTCCTTTCATGAGGCGCAAGCCGCAACCCTGGCGGGAAGGCCTCTTCTGATCAGCGATCTGGGGACAAACGGTATCAGTTATATTGACTTCGGTTTTGATTGTTCCGCCCTGCCGGCGGAACTGCTGCCCTATCTCGATCTTTTTGCCACGGTGCTCACCGAAATCGGGACGGCCAATAAGGATTACATGCAGTTTGCTAAGGCGATTAATCTCTGCACCGGCGATTTTTCCCACTCTTTTCAGGTCTATGTGCATGCAGATTCCCGGAATGCATTTCGGCCGATCCTTTGGCTGCACATTAAGGCGCTTTCCAGTTATCTTGAGCAGGCCGTCACCCTGCTGACGGAGGTCTTAACTTCCGTTGATTTTACCGACTATCAGCATATTGAGGAAATTATTCACCGCGAATATGCCTGGGCAGAACATTCGGTACAGAGCGAAGGCTATTCACTTGCCTCCACCAGTGCCTTTTCCCATCTCAGTCAAGCCGGTCGGTACAACGAATACGTCCACGGTGTTCACGCGTATCTTCACCTGAAGAAGTTGGCCGGCAATTACCCGGAACAGGAGCAAAAACTTCTTTCCTCCCTACAGCAAATCCGAGAGCTGGTCCTGCGCCGGCAGGGACTCATGGTCTCGATTACAGCGGATGAGAAAGATATTCGCCGGTTTCAAGATGTTGGCGGGATGGTTGTCACTGCTCTTCCTGATCTGCCTCTCGCTCCGGCACACCTCGAACTCCCGATCGGTGCTGCAACCCAGGCGTTCACCACCTCGGCTGAAATCGTCTATAATGTTCAGGCCTGCACCCTTTTCCAGAAAGCCGAACTGTATAACGGCTCTTTCGAGGTCCTTAAAACCTGGCTCTCACGTGATTACCTCTGGAATACCGTCCGGCAGATGGGGGGCGCCTACGGCTGTTTCATTCAATTCAATCAGCTCACCGGTAATTTCGGCATGGTCAGTTATCGAGACCCGCAGGTAAAAAATACCTATGAAGCCTATGAAGCCCTGCCCGACGTTATCAGTGGGCTGGAGATATCCGAGGAATCTTTGCAGCAATTGATCATCGGTGCCTACAGTTCCTGTAATCCCCATCAGGGACCAGGATCAAAAGGGGCCACGGCGCGCAATGAATACCTCTCCGGTATCACCTCCGCCTTCAAACAACAACGGATTGAGCAAATTCTGGCAACAACTTCATCGGAACTCCGGCAGTTTGCCCCCTTCTTTCAGCAACTGCAAGCTACCCGCTATCGGGCAACCATTGGCAACCAGGAAAAAATCGAACAGGAAAAAACGCTTTTTGCCGAGGTTACCGAGCTGTAAGGGGCTGGGGTAAATAACGTGGAGACAATCCGAAAGGCATGACGTTTATGCTCTTTATTGACAGACCCTATGTAAAGGCTGCAGGTCAATCCTTTACAGGAGTGGATAATCGGTCCACCACCTTGTTGTAATACGGCCCTTCATCGCCAAGCTGGATTGTCCGCCCCATGCGGCATTCCAGCTTTATTTTCAGACATTCAATTCTTCGTAACTGCCTGACCTTCTCTTTTTCATCCGTACAGGTCTCCAAAAGTTGCTCGGTCCGAGTGATTTCCTTTTGCAGCGCTACCTCTTCCGGTACATACCCGGCATTCTTCAGTAAACGGTACGCCATTTTTAAATCAGCCGGCACGTCGGGCATGTCATCCGGCGGGAGCGGCTTATTTTTCCAGTGGCTCAGATCAGGGAGGGTCCCCTCCGTCATTGCCTGCTGAATTTTACGCTCTGCTATGGTCTGTAGTATCGAAAGCATAGGCTTCCTCGCTCTTTTTCTTGTGTTGATGATATTTGCCGTTAAAATATGAAGACGTGCACCTTGGGTAGTCCTGCTGTTGCCCCAATATTTTCAACAAGGAGAGATTCATGAACAAAAAATATGTGCTGGCCCTTTCCCTCGTTCTTTTTTGTTTCGTTGCCGTCGCCTTTGCCGATGATCTTCCCTGGGAAAAGAAACTGCCTTTCAAACACGCCACTATTCAGTATGACCTGAGCGGAAACGAACACGGGAAGGAAACACTTTATATTAAAGATTACGGTAAATTACGTGCCAAGTATCACAAGGCAACCGCTACAATTATGGGCATGACCAACAAAACCGAGACGCTCGAAATTACTGATCCGGATTGGATCTCTACCTACAACCTGACAGATAAAACCGGGTCTAAAATCACCAATCCCTACAAACTGTATCAAGCTGAATATAGCAAATTAAGCAGAACGGAGAAAAGGAATTTCGAGAAAAACTCCAAGGAACTCGGTGCCTCAATGCTGGGAAAATTCGGTGGCTCAGTTAAACCGAGCAGTGCGCAAATTTTGGGATATGACTGTGATGTGACAACCGTTACCGGCATGTCGACCACCTATACTCTCCATGGCACTGACATTCCTCTACGTTCCGAAATTTCCGCGATGGGGATGAACAGCAGCACCACCGCCACCCAGATTGATACCGCCACCGCGATTCCGGACAATACGTTCAGTCCGCCCGTCGGTATTTCTGCGTTAGAAAATCAAGAGATGGAAACAATGAGCAGGGATAGCATTATGCAGGTCATAGACACCTTGAAGGAACCGGACGGTGCCCAAAAAATGCAGAATTTCACCCCGGCCATGGGATCCGGTGGGATGCAGGAAAGAATGGAGGCCGACGGGATGAGTCCTGATGAGCAACAGGAAATGATGCGGCAGATGGAAGAGGCCATGAAACAGATGCAAAAAAGAAGGCCGCAACAGTGAGCGATCCGCCCCCGAAGGCCTAAGGCCTTCGGGGGCTTTTTTTTTACCGTTGCAGCAGGGTGTCCCGGCCAAAGTCCTGATCGTTCTTTTCCGGATAATCAAGAATGTAATGGAGACCGCGTGATTCCTTCCGACTACTGGCACTTTGAACAATTAAATCAGCCACCACAGCCAGATTACGCAATTCCACCAAGTCGGGCGTGAGCAGATAGTCGTAAAAATGCTCTTTGATTTCCTTGAGCATCCAGGCCAAACGGGTCTGCATGAGTTCCAGGCGCTTCTTTTTTCTGACAATGCCGACATAATTCCACATGAGTTGGCGCACCTGGTCCCAGTTGTGTTTGATCAGTATCGACTCATCCAGGATTGCGGCCCCGCCGGTTCGCCAGTTGTCCACGGGCAGGATCTTCTGGCTTCTGATTTCCGTTATATGTTTTTTCAGCCAGAGTGCCCCCCGGTGAGCAAAGACAACCGCTTCCAGCAAAGAATTGCTGGCAAGGCGATTGGCCCCATGGAGGCCGGTGCAGGCCGTTTCGCCAAAGGCTAAGAGGTTGCGCATGGAGGTTTGTCCCCATTCATCGACCAAAACGCCACCGCACATGTAATGGGCTGCAGGGACCACCGGAATCGGCTGGGTGGTCAGGTCGACTCCGTATTGTTTGCAGGTCTGATAGATATTGGGAAAACGTTCGACGAGAAAATCTGCGGATTTATGGGAAATGTCAAGGAAGACACAATCCGCACCGGTGGTCTTCATCTCCGCATCGATTCCTCGGGCCACTGCATCGCGGGTAGCCAGGTCACCGCGCGCATCATATTTTTTCATAAAAGGAATGCCCTGCTGATTGACCAGGACCCCGCCCTCGCCGCGCACCGCCTCCGAGATAAGAAAGTTTTTCGCCTCCCGATTGAAAAAGCAGGTGGGGTGAAATTGGATAAACTCCAGGTTTGCGACCGTTGCCCCCGCACGATATGCCATGGCCACCCCGTCTCCTGTGGCGATATCGGGATTGGTTGTGTAGAGATAGACTTTTCCGCACCCCCCCGTGCACAGCACCGTCACTCCTGCCTCGCGCGTTTCCACCTCGCCCGTTTCCCGGTTCAGAACATACGCCCCCAGGCATCGATCCCCGTTGAGTTTTTCTTTTCCGCAGCTTTTTGATTCCACCAGCAAGTCGATGGCTAAATGGTTTTCCAGGACCTCGATATTCGGATCGGCTGCAATCCGTTCCAGTAAGGCTCGTTCAATTTCCTTGCCGGTCAGGTCGGAGGCGTGGGCCACCCGACGTGCGGAATGGCCGCCTTCCATCCCCAAGTCAAACCCCTCGCCATTTTTTCCTTTCTGAAATCGTACGCCGAAATCCACCAGTTCCCGAACCCGATCCGGTCCTTCGGTGGTGACAATCCGGACAATCTCTTCGTTGCAGAGGCCGTCGCCGGAGCGCAGGGTGTCGGCGATGTGATCTTTAATCGAATCCTCCACCGAGAGCACTGCCGCCACCCCGCCTTGGGCTAGGTTGGTTGCCGTATCTGCTTTATTTTTTTTTGTGATCAATGTGACCTTTGAAAAATGGGCCACCTTCAGGGCAAAGGAAAGTCCTGACACACCGCTTCCGATTATGAGCACATCACTATAATTTGTCATGTTTGGGTTCCGAGCCGGCAATGTTTCACGTGAAACATGGGCAAAGTTATTGGGAGAGCAAGAGAACTATTCTCTGGGAAGCAAGAGTATAGTATACTCATCCGATGTTTCACCAACAAAGAGACAGGAGGCGAAAAATAGCAGTGGATACAAAAATTATTGCGCTGGCAAACCAAAAAGGCGGGGTAGGAAAAACGACAACTGCCTTGAACCTTGCGGCCGTTCTTGCCGATAAAGGGAAAAAGGTGCTCTTGGTCGACTCGGATCCCCAAGGGAATGCCTCCAGCGGGGTGGGCGTTTTTAAAACCAATGAGGATAAAAATATTTACAGTTGTTATTCGGGAGCAAAGGACACCGTTGATTGTATTTTGCCCACCGGACAGAAAAATTTAAGTATTTTGCCGGCATCCATTGATCTTGTCGGGGTCGAAGTGGAGCTCATTGCTCAAGAAAATCGGGAGAAACGATTGCGGACGATTTTGCGGTCCGTCAGAGGGCATTTTCAATATATTCTGATCGACTGCCCACCTTCCCTCGGTCTTCTGACCATTAATAGCCTCACCGCCGCCGACTCGGTGTTGATCCCCATGCAATGCGAATATTTTGCTTTGGAGGGACTGGCCCAGTTGGTCCAGACTATCCGGAAAGTGAAGAATAACCTTAATAGAGAGCTGTTTATCGAAGGCCTGCTTTTGACTATGTATGACAAGAGGAACCGGTTGACCCATTCGGTGGCCCATGAGATTCAAACTCATTTTGGCGACCAAGTCTATCAGACGGTGATCCCCCGAAACGTCCGCCTCAGCGAAAGCCCCAGTCACGGCCAAACGATCATCGAATACGATGCCTCTTGCAGCGGCGCCAAGGCGTACAAGCAACTGGGCAAGGAATTTCTCAAACGGACGACAGCGAGGGCCTGATTATGGTGAAAAATGTATTGGGTCGGGGGGTTGGCGCTTTGCTTCCCGAGAATGATCATGGCGATGCGGATAAGTTTTTTATGTGTGATGTCGATAAGATATCTCCTAATCCTGATCAGCCGCGCAGCTATTTCGATGCAGAAAAACTGCAGCAGCTGGCCGATTCCATCAGTGAGAAGGGGGTTATTCAACCCTTGCTGGTGGTCAGGAGCAAGGGCAGCCGGTATACCCTGATCGCCGGTGAACGCCGACTTCGTGCCGCTCGTATGGCGGGGTGCGAGGAGGTGCCGGTGGTGGTTATGGAAAAGGGCAGTGATAACGAGAACCTCGAACTGGCCCTTATTGAAAACATCCAGCGCCATGACCTGAATCCCATTGAAGAGGCCACTGCCTATTCCCGACTGATGGATGAGTTTCACCTCACCCAGGAAGAGGTAGCCAAGAAGGTGGGACGGCAGCGATCCACCATCACCAACGTCATCCGGTTGCTTAATCTGCCGCAGACCTTGCAGCATGATGTTGCCAAGGGGGTTATCAGTGAGGGCCATGCCAGGGTCCTGCTCCGGGTCAAGGATCAGCCGCAGCAGCTACAGGAAATCCGTGATCGGATTGTCGCAGAAGAATTGTCGGTGCGGGCGACTGAACGATTGTGCGGCAAGAAACCGCAATCCTCGATGCCGAAGACCGATGAGGTCGCTGCTCCGCCTCCAAATGAAGAATTACCCAAATCATATTGCACCGCCCTGGTCAATCAACTGACCAACCAGTTGAACACCAAGATCCGCATGGTCCAGCAAGGTAAGCGGGGACGATTGGAAATCGAATATTACTCCAGTGACGATCTTGACAGACTGATCAGCCTGTTGTCCCGGTAAACCGTAGAGAATTTACGCGCAGGGGAACGAGTGGTGCCGACCGGGTAAATTTTGAGCAGTGGGTATTCTCCGGATCGGGCGTTTTGTTTTTTTACCGGAGCAACCCACCGGGTTTGAGCGTGAGATCTCTGAGGGTATCCTCTCCGCCCCAACTTGCTGTCGGATGGCCGTGATAGAGGATACTTTTTAGGGGCTGTATCACGGGATCTGCCTGATTAGGTTGAAATTTGATACAGATACCTGTACAAAGTGTGTGGTCTGAATTCTTTGTACATAAGCTGTAACCGCGTCGGCTCAGGCGCTGTTATTTTCTCCTGACATTGCACTGTTCTGCTCCATTGGGTTGCGTGGTTACGCGCCTCGGCTGTGAGGCTGTTGCATAGGCACGGCAAAACCCGATCAAAATCATGATTCCTGATAAAAAGCTCATCACGCTCCGATTCGAGCAGGCCGCAGCCACCTATGAACAGCAGGCAACCGTGCAGCATTGGGTTGCCGATCGATTATTGAATCTGCTTGCAACCGCACTCGTCTCCGCCCCTGTAAATATTCTTGAAATCGGCTGCTGCACCGGGCTGCTCACAGAAAAAGTGCTGTCACGGTATCCCGGAGTGGAGAGTCTGACGGTCTGTGATCTGGTGGCCGCTTTTGAACAATGTGTCTGCCGAAAAATCGGAGAGCAGGTTGCCAAAAGCACCTTTCTCGTCGGCGACATCGAAACCGTCAGCCTTCCCGCGCAATACGATCTCATCATCTCTTCCTCCACCCTGCATTGGGTGCATGATTTGTCCGGGCTGTGCCGTAAGCTGCAGGCCCATCTGAACGCCAATGGGATCCTGGCTTTTTCTCTGTATGGCGTGGACAATCTCCAGGAAATACGAACGGTGACCGGAATGGGGCTGCAGTATAACACCCTGGAACAACTGAAAACCGTGGTTACGGAGAATTTTCATATTCTGGCCGCCGAGCAGGCACGGGAAACCCTCTGGTTCCCGGACCCGATCGCGGTGCTGCAGCATCTCCGGGCGACCGGCGTCAACTCGATCGGCCAACAAGCCTGGACCAGAAAACAGATCAATACCTTTGTCGGGGAGTATAGGGACAGGTATTCCGGCGAGCAGGGAGTGCGCCTCACCTATCACCCCATGTTCGTCATTGCCCGCCCTCCAGTATAAATGGACCCTCCCTTAATCCGTACGGAAACAGGGCCAGGGAAACGGATGCGTATGAATACAACACAATATACCATTGCCATTGGCGGCATTGATACCAATGTCGGCAAATCGTTTGTTACCGGTCTTTTGGCCCGGTATCTTTTTCAGCAAGGACACTCCGTGACCACTTTGAAACTGGTGCAGACCGGGTGTCGCGACCTTGCTGAGGATATCGTGCTGCATCGAAAACTTATGGGCCTGCCTCTCACCGATTTTGATCGTGACGGCACTACCTGCCCCTATATGTTTCCATTTCCAGCCTCCCCGCTGCTTGCGGCCAAGATGGTCGGCACCGTCATTGAAGCCGCAACACTCGACCGGTCGATGACCACCCTGCAGGAACATTATGAATGGGTGCTGGTTGAAGGGGCTGGGGGACTGCTGGTGCCGCTGAACGACAATCTGCTGTTGCTCGATTATCTGGCAGCAAAACAGCTGCCGCTGATTCTGGTGAATTCGCCCCGCCTGGGATCGATCAACCATACCCGGCTCAGCCTTGAGGCCATCCGTTCCCGCAATATTCCCTTGCTCGGTTTGGTATATAACCTCTACGGTGATCATCCCCGGGAAATCGTCCAGGATACGCTCCATGAGAGCCGAAAAGCCCTTGCGGACTGCGGCTTTGCCGAAACCCTTGTCATCGTTCCCGATATCAAGGAAAGTACTGCCGTTGCCTGGCAGACGATCGTGACGGCTGTTCAAGCAGGGGAATAATCGGACTTTACGAAACCCTCAGTTGCCCGGTGCCCTCATCTCCTAAATGGCTGTTTTTTCGTAAACATTGGGATAGAGGTATGAGATCATGGGGCGGAGATACCGCCTGGGCCAGCCATCTTTCATCCCGGAGAAAAACCATGGACAGCAAATGCGTGGTGATCGGCATCGGCAATCCGTATCTCCAGGACGACCGGGCCGGTGTGGTCATTGTCGAGATGCTGGAAAAAGACGGACTGCCCTGCCGGACCGAGGCGATCTCCACCGTGGGCTTCGAGGTGATAGACAAGATCCGGGGTTTTGAGCGGGCTATTATCGTCGATGCCTGCCTGCTTGGGAACGATCCGGGGGGTATCCTGGAAGTCACGATCGATGATATTTTTTCCACCCGCGTCTCGGTCAACTCGCACACCATCCCCCTCGGCACCATCCTGAAAACCGGATATATCTGCTTCCCCGACGAAATGCCGAAAGAAATCAGCATAATGCTTATCGAGGTCAAGGAAATCGAGGAATTCACCCTGCAGATGTCGCCGGAGGTAGAGGCGGCGGTGGTCGAGGTGGTGGCGCGGATCAAAACCCGGATAGCGACCATGGCCTAAGTTCGCAGGTCTCTCCGTTAAGGGAAGGCCCGCGTATGATGTTCAAGGAAAGGAGGTTCCGTCAAGGGCGGAAGTGGTGTATGACGACGCAATATCCAGCTGTTACAATCCCTTCTCCCTGAGTACGCCGAATTTCATCGTAATGCCCACCGCTGCCGCCCTTGAATTTTTTCTCCCTTCCGCACCCCTCCGCTGCCTGACCCCGCTGGGAGAGGGCAATATCAACGAAACCTGGCGGGTGGATCTTGCCGGCGGCGAAAAAAGGGTACTGCAGCGCCTGCACCCCTCGGTATTTCCCGATCCCGGTCCGGTGCTGCATAACCTGCGGCGGGTGACCGCCCACCTGAACCGGGATGCATCCGCTCCCGCGATTACTTTTCGTCTGCTCACCAACCCGGTGGGCAAAGATCACTTTCTCGACCCGGCCGGTCATTGCTGGCGCCTGCTCACTTATATCGAAAACACCCGGACCCTGACCCACCTGCAGACCCCGGAGCAGGCCCGGGAAATCGGTTGTCTGCTCGGCCGGTTTCATCTGCTGGTGGCCGCCATCCCACCAACCGAGCTTGCCGATCCGCTGCCCGGTTTTCATTGCACCCCCGGCTATTTGGCCCGGTTTGACGAAGTTGCTTGTAATCGATCGCCATCGGACCAAAGGGAGGCCTGCTGTTTTCATATCATTGCCGAGCAACGGCATACCGCGGACCTGCTTGAACGGGTAAGGCACCGGCTGGGGTTTCAGGTAATCCATGGCGACCCGAAAACCGCCAACTTTCTCTTTGCCGCCGATGAGGATCGGGCCGTAAGCCTGATTGATCTCGACACCGTCAAACCGGGCCTGCTGCTCCACGACCTCGGGGACTGCCTCAGATCCTGCTGCAACCGGAACGGCGAGGGCCATGCCGATCCGGATGCCACGGTTTTTGATGCGGACTTTTTTAATGCCGTTCTCGGCGGGTACCTGGCCCGGGCCGGTCAATTGCTCACCCCCACGGACAGGAGCTTACTGGTGAAAGCGGTCGGGTTGATCAGTTTTGAGCTTGGGCTGCGCTTTTTCACCGATCATCTTGCCGGGGATCGCTACTTCAAGGTGGAGCAGCCGGGCCAGAATCTGCAGCGGGCTTTGGTCCAGTTTCACCTCAACCGGTCCATCCGCGATCAGGAGGCTTTCCTGGAAAAACGGTTGCGGCAACTGCTCTGATCACCGCTCGTTTGCATGCCTCCTGCATCAAACGCAGTTCCTGTTTTGCTTGCGCTTTCCCTGCAAAGCGGCCTTGCAATTGTGGTGCAGGCAGTTTATAGCTTGGCGCACTAGGACAAACCGGCTACATGATTGCAGCCCGGTGATATAAGTTTACAAACGAGGAAAAAATGACAATCAACCCAGGCAAAACCGTTTCAATCACCTACACCTTGACCCTGGACAATGGTGAAACCATAGAGACCAATGTAAACGAGGAACCGCTCACCTTTACCCAGGGGTCCCATGAAATTATCCCCGGCTTGGAAAAGGCACTGGAGGGCAAGTCTGCCGGCGAAACCTTCCGGGTCAGTGTGCAACCCGAGGAGGGGTACGGACCGGCAGCGGAGGAGGCTCGCATTAAAGTGCCCAAGGAACAGCTTCCTCCGGAGTCCCACCAAATTGGCGCGATGATCACCGCCGTGGGACCTGAAAAACAGGAAATCCAGGGTGTTGTGGTTGAATTGGCCGAGGCCTTCCTGACCATCGATTTCAATCATCCCTTGGCCGGGGAGGTTCTGCATTTCGATGTCACCATTCTCGGCATCGAATAAACCCGTTCAATAGATATTGTATCTTCCTCTCCCATGACCGCACCGCCCTATACCCTTCATTGCCGCTCCACGGAATGTCATGCCCGCTGCGGCGAAATCGCCACCCTGCACGGCACGGTGCACACACCGGTGTTCATGCCGGTTGGCACCCAGGCCACGGTCAAGGCGATGACACCGGAGAATCTTCTGGAGCTCGGGGCACAGATCATCCTCGGCAATACCTACCACCTCTATATACGCCCCGGTCGGGAACTGATCCGCGACTTTGGCGGTCTGCACCGGTTTATGCACTGGGATCGACCGATCCTCACTGATTCCGGCGGATTCCAGATCTTCAGTCTCAAGGAACTGGCGAAAATTACCGAAGACGGCGCGGCTTTTCGCTCCCATCTTGACGGGGCCGCCCTTTTTCTGAGTCCCGAAGACGCCATCCACGTTCAAGAGGATTTGGGCTCGGATATCATGATGGCCTTGGATACCTGCATTCCCTATCCGGCCACCCGTGAAGAGGTGGCGAAGGCGACCGCTCTGACGGCCCGCTGGGCTCGACGTTGCCGCGAGGCCCAGACAGGCACCGGCCAGCTCCTTTTCGGCATTGTCCAGGGGGGGATGTATCCGGATATGCGACTGGAAGCCTTGGAGCAGTTGGTCGACATCGGTTTTGACGGCTATGCCCTGGGGGGGCTGTCCGTGGGAGAACCCAAGGAATTGATGGTGGAGATGCTGACATCTGTTGCACACAGGATGCCGGCAACCCACGCCCGTTATCTCATGGGGGTCGGTACTCCGGAGGATCTGGTGGAAGGCGTGTACCACGGGGTGGATATGTTCGACTGCGTCATGCCCACCCGCAACGCCCGTAACGGAATGCTCTTTACTTCACAGGGCAGACTTGTTATAAAAAATGCTTGTTTTCAGCAAGACCAGCGTCCACCGGATGAAACCTGCGGCTGCTATACCTGCCGCCACTATTCGCGTGCCTATCTGCGGCATTTGTTCCAAAGCCGCGAAATACTGGCCTATCAGCTGAACAGTATCCATAATCTGCACTATTATTGTACCCTGATGGCCGGCATGCGGAGCGCCATCAAGGAAGACCGCTTTCTGGACTTTCGCCGCACTTTTTATGAACAACGGATGCAACCGTCCGAAAAAGACTAACTACTAGAACTCCTGGAGGATTTTTTCATGAATGGAATTGCATGGGCTGCCGATGCTGGAGCCGCCGCCGGGCCTTTCGGCAATGTCGCGCAATTTGTCCCGCTTGTCCTTATTTTTGTTGTTTTCTATTTTCTTCTGATCCGGCCGCAGCAGAAAAAGGCCAAGGAACATCAGAACTATCTGGCTAATCTGAAAAAAGGCGACAAGGTCGTTACCGGCGGGGGGATTCACGGTCAGATCACCGGTATTACCGATACGGTGGTCACCTTGGAAATTGCTGAAAATGTGCGGATTAAAGTCAGCCGCAGTGCTATTGGCGGTTCCGCCTCCGACGCTGATAAATCGCAGGCTCCGGCTAAAAGCGGCAGCTGAGGCCTCGGTGGCTGTCGCTGATTTTCATCGTGTATGAAAAGCGAGAATGTTTCATTCTGCACGGCTGGTTCCTGGCCGGTATGTTGAGGTCAGGGCGGTCATAACAAACTTCCTGTTTTTTCCCTTTCGGCCACAGGTCTGCACAATGCAGCCTTGTGGCTTTCTTTTTTTATGATGCCGTCGATGCAGCTTGTGTATAGCGGGCATACCGGCCAACATCCGTTGCTGGTGACGGACGAAAGCAATCTCCGTAGCCTCCGTTTCGGCACCGACGAACGCCAGAGCTGTATTGATCTCCAGGCACCCTGGGAACTGCAACTCGCCTATACCCGATGGATGGCCACCGCACTGCTGCTCCACCCTCTTCCCGATAAATTTCTTCTTTTCGGCTTGGGAGGCTGTGCCCTGCCGCACTTCCTGCTGCGCCATCATCCCGCAGCCCACATCGATGTCGTGGAAAGGGAGGCGCAGGTCATTCAGCTGGCCCATGGCTGTTTTAACCTTCCTCGCTCCGATACCCTCCGTATCTTCAACCAGGACGCGGTTGATTTTGTCCACTCCGCCGATACTTCGGACTATCATGTCGCCTTTCTCGACATTTTTGGTCCCGGGTCCATGGCCTCAGCACTGTTCCTGCCCGAATTATATCGTGCCATTCTTGCCCTGCTGGCACCAAACGGCATTCTTGCCGTTAATCTATGGTGCGGCGATCAGCCCCTCTATCAACAGGCCTTGGAAGCGGCGCGGGAGGGCGGCAGAGGACAGGTTCTGGAGATGCCTATCCAGAGGCGAAACAACGTTATCCTCTTGGTGTTTCCCGAAGCTGTCCCCTGGCAAGCCATAAAAAAAGCACGAAAGAGCAGCCTGATCCATCAGCAACGCTATCACCTTGATTTCCCCAAATATCTCAAACGGTTGCGCCGTACCAATCGCCCCTTTTCCCTCGCCTCCCTGTTTTCATAAGCGGCTTTCGGCCTTGACCAGCTGTCCTTGTCGGATATCCCGTTCCGCCATCAATCGGTGGAGATGCCGACTTAACGCCCCGCTGATGCTTTGCCAGCGCGGCGCCACAAGGATATCGGGATGGGAGGTGGACCAGAGACGATGAAGGGTGATTTCTGCAGGAATATGGGGCAGCAAAAGCAGCAGCAGCTCCATATATTCCTCCAGGCTGAAGACCTTGACCTCTCCCCGGCAATAGAGACGGTACAGCGGCGTATCCCGTATCACTTGGAGATGGTGGAGTTTCAGCGCCTGGATACCGAGGGCGCAGACGGTTTGTACGGTCGCCCTCATATCCTCCTCGGATTCGCCGGGGATGCCCAGGATAAGGTGGACTCCGATCTGCAGCGTACTCACGGTCTGAATGCTGCGGACTGCTGCAAGAAAATCGGCGAAATCGTGATTGCGGTTGAGCAGATGGAGACTGGAGGCGTGGCTGGATTGGAGGCCGAGTTCGATCAGGCATTGCTTGCCGTTGCAGTTGATCAGATCGGCCAGGGCCGCAGGCAGATCCTCGGCCACGGCATCGGGGCGGGTAGAAAGGATCAGTCCCAGGCAATCCGGGTCTTCGAGAATTTCGGCCAGCAGAGGCACAAGCCGGGAGGTGGCCATGGCTGTGGCGGTTTCCTGCTGGATATAGCCAAAGTAGCGTGTGAATCGGCCCCGCAGCAGAAACTGTTTGCCACGACGTATCTGTTCGCCCAGCGGGTCGGTGGCACGGAGGGAAAAGGGGGTAAAACTGGCGGGACGGCAAAAAATACAGCCGCCTTTACTGCGGTTGGGGCAGGGAATCCCCAAATCAAGAGGGATTTTGCCGATAGCTTGACCGAAACGTTCCCTGCAATCGACGCTGAAGGTTCGGATGCGGGGCGTTGATGGGGAAGAAGGCCGCATCGTCGGTGTCTTTGGGGAACAAGGGAGCGATTACAAATTCGCTGGGTTCAGCACCTGATAATAGCGCCCGCCGGCACAGGAACGGCAGAGCAGTGTGCCTTCGTGCTCCACCTCGCGGCAATCCTGGACCCAGTCGCCGCACTGATCGCACTGCACCCTGCGGATCGGCCGACCCGGCATCTCACAGTCCCGGAGAGGCACTCTGACCTCTTGAAAGGCGAACAGTTCTTCCTGCGGCATCACCTTGTAGGCCTCCAACTGGCGCTGGTATTTATCCGCAACCTCGGGACAGTAGGAGGCGGAAAGGGTCCGAGCCTCTTCGCGGGCGGTCACCCGTACCGCTTTGCCGCTTTCCAGGTTGACGAAAGTAGCCGCCATAATACCGAAATCCATCCACCGCAGCGAGCGTTTACCCAAACTGCAGCCGGTCACCGATTGAATGGCATCGGTGGCGCATCGATCAATTTCCACCAGAACATAGAGTTTTTTCCGGTCCGCACCCTTGGGATCGCTGATCCCTATTTTTTTCAGTCCGATCATGGACATGCGTACGCCAATTACCTGGCCGGCACAGATATGTCCGTGAATTTTGGTTGATTCCTCAAGTAATTGCTCAAATGGTTTCATTCGCTCTGCCGTCAAGGTTCATACACGCTACCCATACCCGCTTCTTTTATTGTTTCAACCCGCCGGACATAGGATTGCAACCGGCTGAAGCTGACCAGGAAACCTTACCCACGGGTGCCTGCTCTGTCAATGAGCAGGAGCTTTTCGATTCTGAATGGCCAGAGGCAGCGGATGGGAAATGGATTCAAACAGTTCCTTGCAGAAACCGCATCGGTCACAGCGGTTGTCGCATTGGGAGAGCATATTGGCGAAATCAAACGACAGCATCGTGTTATCGACATACAAACGCTCGGCCAGCCATGACACGGCATCCATCAGCTCGAGGAGATTGCCGTCATAGTGCCGCGCCCGATAGGCATTGATGGCGTTTATGAGAAAGTCGGGCCCCAGGGTGCGGCCGCACAGTTTGATTGTGTCCACGTGATACAGATAAAGATCGATATCCTCGGGCCGGATAAAAGGGGATTGCAGCAAGCGATGCGGTTGCTCGTCCAAAATCCGCATACAACCAATATCGCAATTGATGACATGGGTCTGGTCCCGGCCACTTATGTTGGCCAGGGCAATGTAGGAGTCGTGGGAGAGCTTGAAAGGGCAATAGGGAAGGCAGCCTTCGTTGGCCAGGACTTCGATTTTCAAGGCGGGGAAATTTTGGTGCAGCTGTAAGGCCATTTTTGCCAGTTCATCCAGGTCGCGGTTGAGGGAACGGTCAAGGATGATCTTTCTCGGCATCTTGAAAGCCGTTTCCCCTATATACGTAAGCTGGGCGTCAATTTTATTGTAAGAATCCAGCATGGCATTGATACTGGGCACCGCTTCCAGCCGGGCAGCGATTTCAGGTGCCGCATCGGAGAGCCGTTGCAGCAGATAATGATCGCAATAAACAATACCATTGACCACCCCTGTATCGAGAAAGTGTGCCAGCGACCGGATGATCGGCTGTATGTTTCGCGCGTCGGTGAGCAGTTCCGGGGTATAAAAACGGCTGTTGAGCAGGATATATTTCCGGGGACCCTGCAATCGCATGAGTCCCTTTACAATATCTTTCTGCGCACCTGGATGTTCCATTTGAATGCGGCTGTCGAGACCACGGCGGTGCAACAGGCTGAAATGGACGCTGTCCAGGTCCTCGGCACATTGAATTAAAAAGTCGACATACCTCTCTTCCGGGAGAAAAGGGACGTTGAGATAGGGCTTCATGTCACTCTATTGTTTTTCGCAAAATGGATTGCATTTCTACGGATGCCAAAGGCGGATCAGTCTGCAAAATCACAAGATTTCCGGGATTAGCCCGGGTTACCGATGTACCGTCTTCTCGTTGCATCCCAATGATGGTCACCAGGTCCGGTTCAATGGTACGTCCCAGGTATTCCATTTGATCGCCGCATCCAATCACATGCCGCGCCTCGATCAGCAGAGGTGATACGGCACGGACAATGCCTGCCGGAACATAATGCTGTTCCATCCTCATTGTATCATAAAGCATGTCCTCTGATGAAGGCTTTATGGTGAAAAAGTTTTCGCTCTGGCCACGGGTGCCGATCTTCTTTGTTTCCTTATGAAATATCTCGGGGAGCACCAGATTTTCCACCGATTTGCCTAAAAGGAGCTGCTCTTTGATCCAGTCAAGGGCCAGGCGATACACACGAACCACCGCACCCACGTAGCCGACGGATTTCATCCGTCCTTCGATTTTAATGGAATCGACTCCGGCATCGATCAAAGCCGGCAAGCGGTTAAGGAGGCAGAGATCGCGGGAGTTAAAAATGTAGGTACCGCGATCATCTTCTTCAACCGGAAAATACTGACCGGGTCGTTTTTCTTCCACCAGGGCATAGGAATAACGGCAGGGCTGGGCACAATCGCCCTGATTGGCGTTGCGTCCGGTGAAATAAGTGCTCAGCATGCATCTGCCGGAATAGGAAATGCAAAGGGCTCCATGAACAAAAACCTCCAACTCGATGCCGGTGGCGGCCCGCATGGATCGAATCTCCGCCAGCCCCAGTTCCCGGGCGAGATTCAGTCTACGAACCCCTTGTTCGGCCCAGAAACAGGCGCTGGCGGTGTTGGTCACATTGGCCTGGGTCGAGAGATGCAGCGGCATATCGGGAACAACCTGGTGTGCGATTCTGAGAATGCCCGGATCGCCGACAATGAGGCCGTCGGCCCCCGCTTCCCGCAGCATCACCAGGTACGGGGTAAGATCCTCCAGGTCGCGGGTGTGGGCAAAAATGTTAACAGTAACATATACTTTGACCTGATGGCTGTGGGCATAGGCAATGGCTTGGCGTAGACCGTCTTCGTCGAAATTGGAGGCCCTGGCGCGCAGGCTGAACTGCCTGCCTCCCAGGTAGACGGCATCGGCGCCGTAATGGACGGCGGCCAGCAGTTTGTCATAACTGCCGGCAGGGGCCAGCAACTCAGGGATACGTGGGCCGCTGGATGCTGCTTGCAACATGTTACTCATGTGTTTATCACGGGAAAAGGGGAGAGCTTCGGGACAGAAGATGAAATCGACTGTTCCGTCATCCAAGGGCCTGTCAACAAATACCTTGAACCTCTTGCATCGTATTTTTGGACCATCTTCGGCTGCGGCTCAATCGCAAAATCTTCGACGGAGCCGCTGCTCTGCCTGCGGTTTTGCGCTGGTCACCACAACCAAATCCAACCCAAATAGGAGCGCAATCTTGACCAAGTTATTTACGACCAGGCCCTGAATTATCGGAGAGGTTTCGGTGCGGGAGCAGAGAATATTCAGGTTGATATAAAGGGTAACTATACCAATGTCGCAGCAAAAGAGGACATGAAAAAAATCAAGGATATTGTCTCGCCGGTAAAGAGAGGCTCGGCCTGTGGTGGGAGAACAAGCATCTTTGTACCCACCGGCGACAAGAGGAGCTCCCCTTGTATATCCGCAGGAAAGGCTGTTTTTTGCCCTTTCCCGGCTTGTTCTTGCATGCAGTCACGAATGTATATCTTGCGATACCTTTTTCATGTTTGTTTTTTAGGAGTATTGTTCAATATTTCCCGCAGCCTGAGGAGCAGGGAATTTTTGGCGAGAGGTTTGATCATCAGGTCCATAAACCCTTGTTTCCTGGCAAGTTCTTCGTTCAGATGGTGACTGAAGCCGGTCATGAGCACTATCGGCAGCTCCGGTCTGACAGCGCGCATGTGCAGCCCCATCTTTTCTCCGGTCATCCGGGGCATGGTTACATCGCTGAGGACCAGATCAAAAGCCTGGGGGGTGTCCCTGAAGGCTTTGAGCGCCTTGAGCGGATCGTTGAAGGTTGTCACACGGTATCCGTAATGCTCCAGGAAGCGCTTGTAGACCTCGCACAACACCGGTTCGTCATCCACCAGCATAATATGCTCCGATCCTGCCAATGCCTTGCCGATTTTTGTTGTTTCCAGGCCTAAACCAGCCTTGCTCGTTACCGGCAGCAGGATCGTAAAGGTGGAACCCCGTTCCGGAACGGAATCGACCAGGACTTCTCCCCCGTATTCCTTAACGATGCCGTGCACCACCGACAGGCCGAGCCCGGTTCCTTCCCCGAGATCTTTGGTGGTAAAATAGGGGTCAAAGATGGACGAGATGAGAGCCGGCGACATGCCGCAACCGGTATCCTTGACGCGAAGATACAGGTAGCTTCCCGGAGTGAGATCAGGGTGTTGTTCAAAAAACTGCGGGGTCGGAGTTGCTTGTTCAATGGTAACGGTCAGGATGCCGCCGTCGGGTTCCATGGCATGATTGGCATTGGTGCAGAGATTCATGATGATTTGATGGACTTGAGTAGGATCAGCCAGGACGGGATCCACCTCTTTCGCGATCGAGGTCTTCAACTCGACCGTGGTCGGCAAGGTAGACCGGAGGAGTTTCAGGGCCTCCTTCACCACCAACGGAACCTGCAACGGTTGCAATTCGGCTCCTCTCCGGCGGCTGAATGTCAGAATCTGGCGAACCAGTTCCGTTGCCCGCACTCCGGCTGAAAAAACTTCATCCAGATAGTTTTTAAGGGTTGGATTCCCTTCAGCCTTCATCTGCGCCAGTTCCGTATACCCGAGAATACCGGAAAGGATATTGTTGAAATCGTGCGCTATGCCACCGGCGAGGGTCCCCAGGGATTCCATCTTCTGGGCCTGCCGGAGCTGTTCTTCCAAAAAGAGCCGGTCGGTTATGTCATCGGCTACTTCGACCACGTTGGTAATTTCGTTCAGATCATTGCGGATCGGAATGGCGTAGATGACCCATGTCCTTCCCTGGGTGGTTTTTTTGACCAGTTCACTCAGGCATCCCCCCTTGATGGCCTCCACCGCCGGGCAGTTCGGACATATTTCCTCTTGATGGTGAAAAATGTCATAACAAGGGTATCCGATAAATTGGCCGGATTCGTTTTTGGCGTAATCAGCGGCGACTCGGTTGGCCCAGAGAATCCGCAGATCCCTATCCATGAGCACCACCCTACTGGTGAGGGTATCGAGAATGCTTCGCATCATCAGTTCGGAACTGCGGAGTTTTTCTCGTGCTTCCCGTTGCAGGGTGATGTTGACTGCAATGGTGAGTACACAATCGGGGACATCAGCAACAGCAATGGGGGCTTTGAAGATACGGAACCAATGTGTTGTTCCATCCTTTTGGACAAAGGACTCTTCTTTTGTGTGCTGCATGCCGTTGTTTTCGACTTCAAGGGGAAGGCTGAACCAGGAGGGGGCATTTTCGTTAGCCCAGCTGACGGTACCCAGCTCGGCATCGGTTTTGCCGATCATCGCTTCGCAGGTACTGTTGAAGAGCCGGGCAGTGGTTTTATTGACCATGATATAGCGGTTGAACCTGTCTTTGATGAACAGGCAGTTCGGCGAGGTGTCGAAAATTTTCCGGATGCGTTTTTCGCTTGCAATGAGCGCTTCTTCCGCCTGTTTTTTAGGCGTGATATTTTCATGCGCAACCACGACTCGTCGTTGCGGGCTGCCGGGAAAAGGGGTGGCCCTGAGGTGAAACCATTGCTGCACCGTCGGGCTATGGCAGGGATATTCAATCTGAAACTCATCGAGCTCTCCGTTCATCACCGCTCTGATTCCCGAGCGCACCTGATCGGCCGTGTCGGCGTTTTCGCCGGTAACTGCCTCGCAGTTATCGAAATAATTCGCACCCTCGCCGATGGCTTCAAGCGAGGCCTGGTTTTTTTCGGCAAAATCGACCCAAGCCTTGTTGACGCTCAGAATGGAACCCTTGGTATCGAGAATAGCGATATGCGCGGAAAGGGCATCCAGTGTAGACCGCAGAAACTGCTCGGATTCCTTCACCCGTTGACGGTTCCAATGCCGTTCCAGCGAATAACGGATAACACGCTCAAAAACATCCACATCTATTTTACCCTTGACCAAATAATCCTGGGCGCCGGCTTTGACAGCCGCAATCCCCATCATCCGGTCATCTTGGGCGGTGAGGACAAGGATGGGAACGCTTTCCGCAACTTCGTACATTTTCTCGACCGTCACCAGACCTTTGGAGTCGGGAAGATCGAGGTCAAGCAGAATCAGATCCACCTGGGTGTTGACCAGGATCTGAAAAGCGTCCTCCAGTCGGTCGGCCAGGGTGAATACAAATTTCATTGAAGCGGAGTCGGCGAGAATCTCTTGGATAAGATCCGCATCTCTAGATTTATCTTCAACCAAAAGAATATGAAGATGTGGATGCATCAATGGGCTCCTTGCATGACAAAATTATATTTTTTCCGGAAATTATGGCTGCTGATTTCCTTTCGGATTCAAGAGGACATCTCTTTGCAAAAGGTTTCATCTCTGTTCGCAATGACAAGAGCGCGAGGAAAACAGGCCGGAGTAGACAGCAAGATGCACAATCAAAATGCGTGGCCGTTGGATTGTGTCACATACGACTATTATGGCACATCAAATGATTGAGTCAAAACAAAACGATCCCCGGCCGTGCGGGAAGATCGCTGCGGACGTGAGCGTACGGCTCAGGGGTGCCGTGATCGCTGGTCCCTGAATATTGATTCGAGTCGATGAGACCAGGCTTAACCTTCAAGCCTGTAATAAGGCCAATGTTTCGTGGTAAATCTTGAGGTTGATCCCCTCATGTCCCGGCTTGAAGGAAGGTGGTGCAGGATCTGATCGGCAAGGATGCGAGATAACGGCAGGATCGTTTTTCCTTTCGGAACTCGGTATGTTCAGGCAAGATGAGGCTCCCTCCACCCTTTTTTCGGTATTTCAAATCGCAAAAAACGGATAATTAATAGCAAGAGGACGGGGCTATCGGTAATAGTGCTTGCTCCCCATCCCCTGCTGATTTACACTTTTTTTAGTTAGTATGGCGTTGTTCTTCCCTTCACTCAGCTCAAAGATGATTAGCCTCAAGCAAGGAGAGCCTTATGTTGAAGAAAAGTTATTCGAAAACCGGCGCGGCCTGTCGTGTCACCTTTAAATACAATAATGAAGAAAAAGCCCAGTCCGCTGTTCTTGCGGGGGAGTTCAACGGCTGGTCCCTGCAGGAAACGCCCATGAAAAAATTAAAAGACGGTAGTTTTTCCGCGACGCTCTCTCTGCCCGCCGGTCAGTCGTACCGTTTCCGGTATGTTCTCGACGGCGGGGTCTGGGTTAACGATACCGATGCCGACGGTTACGCCCCCAATGAATACGGCGAGGCAAATTCGGTTATTACCATCTGAGAAGGGCCCGGTACCGCGCTTCCGCTGTGTACTTGAAAACAACCCGGAATGTAACTCTTCAACAACACCACCGATGCCCCTGGTTCCCATGCGTTTTGCATGGGAACCCTCCTGGCCTGCGATGCAGGCAGTGGCAATCCGTACAGCTGGAAGCACCCACGGCCACACCCGCGTTCCCATGTGGCACATGGGAACGAGCAATCGGTAAGGCTGCGGAACGTATTTACTGCATAGTTACCCCGGAATTAAAAGCAGTCGCCGACTTTTGCCGCGTGGTACTCGTTTTTCAGAGCCACATACCGTCGCCATGAGGCTTGCATTTCCTGTAGCTGGACATCGCTGACTTCCCGGACCACTTTGGCCGGCGTCCCCATGATCAGGGAGCGGGGTGGAAATTGCTTACCGGGCGTGACCACCGATCCGGCTCCGACAATCGATTCGCGGCCGATCACCGCACCGTCGAGAATAATGGCCCCCATGCCGATCAGGCAGAGGTCTCCCACCGTGCATCCATGGAGGATGACCCGGTGACCCACGGTGACATCAGAGCCGATGATGGTGGGGTGGCCGTCCTCATCGGAGCGCTCCGAACCTACATGTTGGGTGATGTGGACAAGGCAACCATCCTGGATATTGGTATGGGCCCCGATACGAATACGGTGGACATCGCCCCGTACCACGGTGCCGAACCAAAGGGAAACATCTTCGCCAAGAACAGCATCGCCGATCAGGGTGGCATTGGGAGCAACCCATCCCCCTTTCCCGACCTGTGGTTGATATGCACGGTATGGTAGTAGCATCTCGTCTCTCCTGTCGTTACATAGAATTGGAATTTTCCCAGTTGACTTCTTTATATCTTGTGGTGACATCCCGCCATCAGGTAAACCGTACCTGCTGGGTGAAAAAATCGCGGTATTCGTCCCGGCGATGGCTGACATAGAGGAGCGTGCTGAGGTCCTCGCCGGCAATCTCCGCCAGAAAATCGAGCAGGGCCATCCGGTTGGCTTCATCAAGCCCCTGGGTCGGCTCATCGAGGATGAGCAGTTTCGGTATCTTGATCAGGGCTCGTGCCAGCAGCACCAGCCGTTGTTCGCCGTAGCTGAGCCGGCGAAAGGCGATTCCCGCCTTGTCGGTCAGGTCGAGTCGTTGCAGCCATTTGCGGGCCAGGTGTTTTTGCGCTTCCGACGGCCGGACATAGAGACCGATCGAATCAAACAAGCCGGACACCACCACAGCAAGAGCGCTGCCGGCAATGCGGTAGTTACGATGGAGATCGGAACTGACGATCCCCATTTGCTTCTTCACCTCCCACACGGACTCGCCGCTGCCCCGTTTCCTGCCGAAAAGCACGAGATCGTTGACGTAGCACAGGGGATGGTCGCCGGTGATGATCTGCAGCAGCGTCGATTTGCCGCAACCGTTCGGCCCGGTGATCAGGGTATGGTTGCCCTGATTGATGGTGAGATCGAGGTTGTCGAAGACCTCAACCTCACCGTATCGCGCGAATCCCTTTCTCAGGGTCAGGATCTGGGCACCGATATCGTCTTGAACGGCTGTCTGCCGCTCTTTGCGCAGTTCATCCACCGATACCCTGAATCGGGTTGATGGTCGTTTGAGCAATTGTTTTACCTGCGGCAGCATTTCCTTGACCGGCCCCTGCAGGACCATCGCCCCGTCCCGTAGGGCGGCGAGATGGCTGCACCAGGGGGGTATATCTCCTGTATTGTTGACAAACGCCAGCAGTCCCAGGCCCTGTTGCCGTAGTTCGGTCAGAACCCGGTCCAGTTCCCGGCAGCTGGGTTGGTCGAGGCCTTCGTAAGGATTTTCGATCATCAGAAAAGAGCAGCCCCGGGTAATTTGCTGCAGCAGGCAAAGCTTTCTTGCCTGGCCTGAGCTCAATTGCCGGTAGCCTCGGTCCAGAGACGTATTCAGGGCGAAGAGTTCGATCAGATGCCGGTGTTTTTCGATATCGGTGAGGAAATCGCGGGCCGGGGTTCCGGGGTCCACCCGGTTAAGGAAATCGGTGTCGTCCCGTTCCCATTCTGTTTCGAATAGTGCCTGCTGCCGCTTGAACGAGAGGACTCCGAGCTCAACCGGAATCTGTAGACATTCGGCGTGGAAGGGGATCTTTTCACCGGCGATAATATCGCACAGCAGCTCGATTCCGGAGCTGTTGCCCCCGATGCAGCACCAGGCTTCCCCCGGTTGGGCGACAAACTTCTCGATATGCAGGCCTTCGGCCGAAAGATTTCGGATGGCAATCATCATTGCTGGTGCGGCGAGGCCGTTTGCTGATTGAGTCGTCCCATATGTTCCTTAAGGTGTAGGGGGAGAGCCCGGTCCCTCTAAAAAGGAGCCGTCCACAAAATGATCGCCTTGATCCAGGGTGGCGATGTCCTCCATGTCCTGCTGGTCAAGTGTCAGATCGGCCGCGGCAAGATTTTGTCGGAGCTGGTCCGGGTTTACCGATTTGGGGATGACCACGGTCTCCCCGGCCAGCCCCCAGCTCAGGAGGACCTGGCCCGTTTTGATCCCATGTTTTTCCGCAATTTTCTGGATGACGGCATTGTCGAGGACGCTCATTGAGAATCGATACTATAAAAAGGGCTCCACTATCCGTCAAACAAATAGCGGGCAGGCGGGTTTCCGCCAGGGAACGAAGAGGAACAGGGATGATGTGGATTATCTGCATTCCAAAGAGCTTTTCGTTTTGATTGACCTGCTTTTTTCATATAATGAACCGAAAGGGTTGGTTGCAGACTGGATGAGGGTGTGAAACAAAGGAGTGGGCGAAGTTTCGGCAATGAAAGTAATATCAAGAAAAAACAATATGATAATGCCGAGTCGGCCAAAACCCGACAAGCAAACGGTAGTGGTTATTGACGACAGTGCCACCATGCGCACGATTATCCAAAAGGAGTTGGAGGTGGCGGGTTTTGCCGTTATCACGTTCAGCGATGGCCTGGAAGCCCTTTCCTCTCTTTCCTGGATGCATACCCCTCCCGATTTAATCACTATGGACATTGATATGCCCAGGATGGACGGCTTTGTCTGCTGTGAAAAAATACGGAAACAGGAGGATCGGGGATTGTTCGGCAAATCGGAGGCCCGCATTCCCGTGCTTTTTGTTTCCGCCAATGACACCTTTGAAAACCGTAGCCGCGGGTTTCATCTCGGCAGCCTGGATTTTATTTCCAAGCCGTTTAAACGGGGCGATATCGCCATCGCAGTCAGCCGGGTGCTGCGGCCTCAGACCACTTTTGCCGGCATGACCGCCTTGATAGTGGACGACAACCACGGCATTCGCAGGATGGTCGCGACCTGCCTGCAATGCATCGGTCTTTCGACTCTTGAGGCGGAAAACGGCAAACAGGCCTTTGATCTTATAGCGGCTGACATCAATCGCATCGACATGGCCATCGTCGATTTTAATATGCCGATCATGCGAGGGGATGAATTTATTCATCTCACCCGTCGCCTCCCCGAAGGAGAACATCTGCCGCTGCTTTCGTTGAGCGGTTGCGGAGAAACCAATGCGGTTCTGCAGATGTTTCGGGCCGGTGCCACCGATTACCTGGTTAAACCGTTCATCGCCGAAGAACTGCTGGCTCGGGTCCAGGTGCATCTGCAACTGCGTCGATACATGCGGCACCTGGAAGAAATGAACAGAAATCTCTATGATAGAGCGGTGAACGACGGCCTGACCGGTCTACGGAATAAACGCTATTTCCAGGAGGTGTTCGAGGAATTTTTTGCCAGCGCTTTGCGTGCCCGGGCCGATATCAGCTGCCTTTTTTTCGACCTCGATCATTTCAAGAAGGTCAATGATACCTGCGGCCACAGCTTTGGCGACTATGTCCTCAAAACCATTGGCGCTCTGGTGAAAAAGAATGTCCGATGCGGTGATCTGGCCGCCCGATTCGGCGGGGAAGAATTTGTTTTGGTCCTGCCCAATACCGGCCTTGAGAAGGCTCAATTGGTCGCCGAGAAGATCCGTGCCTTGGTTGAGGCGCATCTGTTCAGTGACCAGGGGCGACAGTGGCCGGTTACGGTGAGTATCGGCGTTGCCTCCTTAAGGGAAGATCACCCGGCGAATGCGTCGGATCTGTTGCAATTGGCTGATCAGGCCCTGTATCTCGCCAAGGAATCCGGCCGAAATCGGGTCGAGACCCACACGATGTAGGAAAGTCCGCTTATCCTGCCCGGTTATTGCAGCCGACCGGATGGTAATGGACATAGACCCGCCGTAGGAACTCGATGCGTTTCAGAAGTCGTTCTTCCACTTCGGTGGCGATTCGATCCCCTTCCACCACGCTGAGTGTGCCGTCTATGCCGATGGTAAGGTTAACCACCAAGTAGGGCCCGAACCGGTGGGCATGGATTTCCTCGATCTCTTGTACTGCTGCGATCTCCTCGAGTGATGTTTTAATTTCATGGGATAATTTTCTGCCGGGTAAGGTATCCATGAGATCGGCAGTGGCGGAGCGCAGAATTTCGATCCCGGTCTGGAGGATGATCAGGGAGACCACGGCCCCGGCCAGGGGATCGATCCAGGGATACCCCTGGCGACCGAAGAAAATACCCACGGCTGCGGCGGAGGAAGCGAAGATATCATTGCGGTGATCCTGGGCCAGGGCCAGGACCACACTGTTATGAACCCTGCGATTGACCCCATAGGTCCAGAGCGTCAGGCAGAGCTTGAGTGCTATGACAAACAGAGCGATCCACAGGGCGGTGATGTCGGCCCCTTTTCCGTTTTGCGGCAGGGTGAGCAATTCGTAAACCGTATTGAGGGTATTCCAGAAGATGGCAATTGCGGTGGTGATGACAAAGGCCCCGACCACCACCGCCGCGACACTCTCCAACTGATCATGACCGTAGGGATGCTCGTGATCGGCCGGTTTTCCGGACAGGCGCATAAAGATGCTGACCACAATGCCATAGGCCACATCCGAGGTTGAGTTGATGCCGTCTGCCAGCAGGGCCGGGCTGTGCCCCAGAACGCCGACCACCGATTTGAGGCAGGCCAAAAGGACATTGGCCCACAGTCCGACCTGAACCGCCAGCATACTTTTGCGTCGGCGGTGTTCTGGATCAATAACCATCTGCTTCTCTTGCGTAGTTTTCTTCAGTAAAAAGATTGGGGGGATCCGGGGGGAAAAGCCTTTATCGCCTCGGGCGGCAAAGATCGTTACTTGTTGTCGGTGCGCACTGATGCAACTGATGCATTGTGATGCATTGCGCACGGGCACAACACCGGCTTCTTATAATCAATTCCGATCCGGAAACACCAGGTTTTTTCCCGGATGAGCAATCTGGCCTTCCTCCCGCTTGATCCCTCTTTTTTCAAGCGAATTTTGGCTTATTGTTTATACCATTGCCACGATCAAGTAAGGAGAGACATCATGAACCACCGTATCGAACACGATACCATGGGCGAGATCGAGGTCCCGGCTGAACGTCTCTGGGGGGCGCAAACCGAACGTAGCCGGCGGAATTTTGTCATTGGTTGCGAGCAGATGCCTCTTTCGCTCATCTACGGGCTGGTTCGTTTAAAAAAGGCCTGCGCCCAGGTTAATCACCGCAAAAATCTACTGACCGCATCCCTCCGGGACCTTATCATCCTCGCCTGCGACGAGATCCTGGCCGGGCAGCATGATCAGGAGTTCCCTCTGGCGGTCTGGCAGACCGGCAGCGGCACCCAGACCAATATGAACGTCAACGAGGTGATTGCCAACCGGGCCGCGGTCATCGCCACCGGCGGGTGCGGCCGGAACAAACCGGTGCATCCCAATGATCATGTCAACAGGTCGCAGAGTTCCAACGATATTTTTCCTTCGGCCATGCATGTTGCTGCAGTGTTTGCCATTGAAGACCGGTTGCTGCCGGTGCTTCATTCTTTTCGTCAGACCCTGGAGCGCAAGGCGGCTGATTTTTCGGAGATCATTAAAATCGGCAGAACCCATTTGCAGGACGCCACTCCGCTCACCCTGGGACAGGAAGTGAGCGGTTGGGCCGCCATGATTGCAAGCAACCAACGGCAGCTGCAGGAGGCCTTGGATCACCTGCGTTTTCTGGCTGTCGGCGGCACGGCGGTGGGGACCGGCCTCAATGCCCCGACCGGTTTCGGTGAGGAAGTTGCCGAACAGTTGAGCCAAGATACCGGCAAAATCTTCCATTCCGCAATCAATAAGTTCCATGGCCTGACTGCCCACGACCAACTGGTGTATGCCGGCGGTGCCGTCAAGGCCTTGGCTGCCAATATGATGAAGATCGCCAATGATGTTCGCTGGCTGGCCAGTGGACCCCGGTGCGGTTTGGGGGAGATAACCCTTCCGGCCAACGAACCCGGCAGCTCGATCATGCCGGGCAAGGTCAATCCGACCCAGGCTGAAGCGGTCACCATGGTGGCCTGTCAGGTGTTCGGCAACGACGCGGCCATCGGTTTTGCCGCCAGTCAGGGTAATTTTGAGCTGAATGTTTTCAAGCCTTTGATTATTTACAATTTTTTGCAATCTGTTACTTTGATGGCGGATGTCATCCACTCCTTTGATCGCCACTGCGTTACCGGTATCCAGCCGGTCGCGGAACGAATCGAACAGCATCTCCACAATTCCCTGATGCTGGTGACCGCACTCAACCCGTATATCGGCTATGAAAAGGCGGCCTCCATCGCTAAAAAAGCGCATACCGATAACCTGTCGCTGCGTCAGGCGGCCCTTGTACTCGGTCTGTTGACCGGTGAAGAGTTCGATCGCTACGTGCGTCCGGAGGCTATGCTTGGAAGTGTTGTCGAGTCTCCTCCGGGAAAATGAGCAATGAAACTTGATGACTCCAGCCTGCGCTGGAGTGACGTTACCTTGGTTGTAGGCGAATTCGTCAAGATTATTTTTTTGTGTTGTTTTGATAATAATTCAACAAATATACAACGAGTTGTCCTGAAATACTTGAACCCAAAATTGAATACACGTATACTTTGTCCGCTATATATAGGCTCTATAGGCTTGCGAACACGCAAAGATGAGGCACCTCCAGCCGGGTAAACGATATCCGCAATCAGGAAATCGGTACCCTCGTGAACACTGGTTCGATTGGTCTCGAATATTTTCTCTCTACTCTTGCAGCATTTCCTTCTGACTGACTTCCTAATGCTATGACAAAAATACCGACCGACAATTACGGCCCACTTATTCACCTGCTGCTGGAGAGCGATAAAATAACTCACAAGCAAGTGGAGCATGCGTCCAGGATCCAGGATAAAATCACCACGTTCCAGCCCCTGCTGAAAATCCTCAAGGAGTTGAAATCCGTCACTGATCAGGATGTAAAAGAGGCGCTTCGTGCGTCCACCTCTCCCATCCGCATCGGCGATCTGCTCACCGAACTGGGGTATATCTCACAAGAAGATCTGGATGCCGCCTGCAGACTGCAGCAGGAAAGTGATAGCTCGGAAAAGCTCGGTCGTATCTTGGTCAAATATAATTTCATCGACGAGCAGGTGTTTATCGAGGTCCTTTCCATCCAGATGGGCTTCCCGTTTGTCGAGCCCGGCCTCAACAATATCGACAAAAAATTGTGCGCGAAGATACCGAAAAACCAGATGGCGACGCACTGTTTTGTTCCCATTAAAAGTGATGACGGCTCCGTCCGGGTGGCGTTTGCCGATCCTTTGGACCCGGACGCCATGCAAACCGTTAAGCGATTTCTGGGTAACACCATTGTTCCGGTCATCGCGCAAAGTCGATCCATCAGAAAAGTTATTGACTTGCTGACCGAAAAAATAGGGGGCCAGCCCCTGGCCGTTGATACCTCTACCGTTGTCGGTACGGTCAACTCCATCATTCTTGCCGCTATTAAAAACAATGCCAGCGACATTCATCTCGAACCCATGGCCGATAGGCTGCAAGCCCGTTTTCGTGAAGATGGAGTGCTGAGTCATTTTCGCGATTTTCCCAAAGAAATTATCCCGGCTCTGACGAGTCGTCTCAAAATTATGTGCCAGGCCGATATCGCTGAAAAACGAAGACACCAAGGCGGGCGCATTCTCTTTGAATACGATGAGGGGCAACTGGACCTTCGCGTTTCCTTCTTCGTCACCATCCACGGCGAGCAGATCGTGCTTCGTCTCCTCAACCGCAAGCAGGAATTGTACGATCTCCAGGCCATTGGCTTATCGCCACGGATGCTCTCTCGCTTTCTCGAGGACGCCGTTTATCAGCCCAGCGGGGTGCTGCTGGTGACCGGTCCGACCGGGTCGGGCAAGACGTCGACCATTTACAGCTGTATCCATGCTCTTATGAGTCCGCAGGTGAGTATCATTACCGCGGAAGAGCCGGTAGAATACGTCATTGATGGAATAGCCCAATGTTCGATCGATCCCAAAATCGACCTGACTTTCGAAGAAACGCTTCGCCACATCGTTCGCCAGGATCCTGACGTGATCGTCATCGGCGAGATCCGTGATGCCTACTCGGCCGAAGTTGCGGTGCAGGCGGCCCTGACCGGGCATAAGGTCTTGTCCACCTTTCATACTGAAGATAGCATCGGCGGCCTCATTCGCCTGCTTAATATGGATATTGCCCCCTTTATGGTTTCCTCAACCGTGGTCAGTGTCCTTGCCCAGCGACTGCTGCGGAGGGTTTGTCCGACCTGTGCGGTTGATACCAGGCCTACTCCCGTTCAGTTGCAGCGACTGCGAAGCAATGGGAACGATCTCCAGGGGGCGAATTTTAAGAAAGGTCGGGGCTGCAGGGAGTGCAAGCAGACGGGATATCGGGGCAGGGTGGGGGTGTTTGAATTGCTGGTGCTCGATGAACGGGTTCGCGATGCCATCCTGGAACGAAAAACCAGCTACGATATTCGTTCCATCAGTATCGATTATTCCGGCTTGATCACCCTCTTGGAAGACGGCCTGGTCAAGGCCGCCAACGGTATCACTACTCTTGATGAAGTCCTGCGGTGTCTGCCTATATTCAGTCCGCCGCGTCCCCTTGCCGAACTCCGCCGTCTTGCAGGTGAATAAATGCCCCCTCCCGTTTCTCTTATTGATATTATTAATCGTTGCATCGAGGCAGAGGAGATGCGGCTGCCGGTATTCAATACCGCTGCCGCCCGCATTCAGCAGGAAATGGCGAAAAAAGAACCAAATCCGCAGATTATTGAGAAGGTCGTCACTTCTGATCAGGCACTTTCCACCCAGGTGCTGAAAATCGCTAATTCTCCTTTTTATCGCGGCTTGGTCGAGGTCGGCACCGTGCGGGCCGCCGTCAATCGGCTGGGCATGAAGGAAATCGAAAAGATCGTATTGCTCGCCACTTCACGACAGCAGTTTACAAGCAGTGACAAAACCATCAATGTGGTGATGAAGAAACTCTGGCAGCATTCGGTGGGCTGTGCCTTTGGGACGGTCTGGCTGGCGAAGCGGTACAGATACGGGGTGGATCAGAGCGAGGCCTTTTTTGGCGGTCTTTTCCATGATGTCGGTAAATTGCTCATTCTGATGGTTGTTGAACAGGTTAAACGCAAACATCCTACCCTCAAAATAACCGATGCCCTGCTTGCCGAGGCCATGGCGAGGCTGCATGCACAGGAAGGGTATAAACTGCTCTTACAGTGGAACATGCCCGAGTCTTTTTGCGTCATTGCCCGTGATCACCACGCCATGGAAATCAACGATAAAAATTATCTGCTTCTCCTGGTGCGCATGGCCAATCTGGTCTGCCGTAAACTCGGAATAGGAATGGAAAAGGATCCGTCTCTTATTTTGCCCGCCACCTTGGAGGCCAATCTGCTCAATCTCACCGAGATCGATCTGGCTGAACTGGAAATCGTCCTCGAAGACACTGCGATTCTCAGCAATTGAACGGTGTAGGGTTTTACTGCGGGAGTCTTTTCTTGTTGATTGGCTGTTTTTTGCCGTCTTCTCCGATTGCCACATACGTAAAGGCGGCCTCGGTCACCTTGAAGGTGGTGAACTGGTTTTCGGTTGCATGTAGGATCGGTCTGACCCAAACTTCCAGCATGATGGTCACCGAAGTGGTCCCGATTCGCAGTATCCTGCCGTAGCAGCAGACCACATCCCCCACCTTGACCGGTTTGATGAATTTCATGCTTTCCACTGCAACCGTGGCCGTGCGGGTCCGGGTTATTTCCTTGGCCATGATGCTGCCGGCTATATCCATTTGCGACATAATCCATCCGCCGAAAATATCGCCATTGAAGCTGGTGTCGGCGGGCATGGGCATGGTGCGCAGCAATAGGTCGCCCTGGGGCCCGTTTGTTTTTGGTGAGATTGTCATCCCGGTCTCCTGTCTGTCCTTTCTTGATCTTCCTCTCCGCTTTTTCTATAGTGGATTTTTTGTTTTTCGGAAACGATCAAACCGAAAAAAGACCGCAAAGAGGATATCCTCAAGCAGATCCTGGGGCGCACCGGGACTTTGCGGGCACCGACGCTGCTCATAGGGGAGAGCCTTCTCGTTGGGTACAGCGATACCATGTATGCGCATTATTTAGGATGATTTTGTTCCCATGCAGGACTTGCAACAACAACTCGCCGAACAGTTAGGGGAAATAAAAAAGCAGGGACAATTACGTCACCTTGTTCCCGTGGTTCATCTTGGTCGCGGCCGTATTGATATCAGCGGTCGCCCTTATCTGAATCTGGCTGGAAATGATTATTTGGGGCTGGCCACAAATCGTGACCTGCTGGAATCCTTTTTCAACGAACAAAACACGAAGAATCTGCTCGAATGTTACGGCCTGGGCAGCACTGCCTCACGGTTGATGACCGGTAATACCCTGCCTTATACCCAACTGGAGCAGCAACTGACAGCGCTCTATCAGGCGGAAGCCGCCCTGGTTTTTAATTCCGGCTACCATCTGAATGTCGGCATCCTGCCGGCGCTTTCCGGCAAGCAGGATTTGATCCTTGCCGATAAGCTCTGTCATGCCAGCCTGATAGACGGCATGCGGCTCTCACGAGCCAAGGTGATTCGTTATCCGCATCTGGACTATCAGGCCATTGAAAAGGTGCTGACTCAAGATCGGGATCGCTACCGCCATGTTTTCATCGTCACTGAATCGATCTTCAGCATGGACGGCGATACCGCCGATCTGATTGAACTGGTCCGTTTAAAAGAACGCTGGCGGGCAGCGCTTTATGTGGATGAGGCCCATGGGGTCGGCATTCGGGGGGCGAACGGTTGTGGTTTGTCGGAGGAACAGGGCGTACATCAATCCATCGATATTCTTACCGGTACCTTTGGTAAGGCCTATGGCGGCCAAGGGGCCTTTGTCGTCGGTTCCCGGATCTTGATCGATTTTCTCCTTAATACGGCCCGGCCGCAGATTTTTTCCACCGGACTGCCCCCGGTTTCAATGCACTGGCTCTGTTTTGTGCTCCGCCATATTCCGCTCATGCAGGAACAGCGTGCCAAGGTGGATCGAATGGCGGAACAATTCCGGCGGGCCCTGCGTGAGATCGGTCTCCACACAGATGGCAGCAGCAATATCGTGCCGGTCATGGTGGGTGATGCGGCGCGCGCCGTGGCTGCGGCCGAGCGCATTTGCGAACAAGGCTACTGGGTCAAGGCGGTGCGGCCGCCCACAGTCCCGGTCGGGACCTCACGCCTGCGCCTGTCCTTAAATGCGGCTATGGATTGGGAGCAACTTGCCCCGCTTCCCGCCATTATCAAAGAATCCCTGAGGTGAGTGTATGGAATCCGTTTGGCTGCACCACAATAACCATCGGGAATGCATTCTGTTTTTGGCGGGATGGGGGATGGATCCGGGGCCTTTCGGCTTTTTGCCGACCAACGACTGTGATCTTTGCATGATCTATGATTACCGGCAGCTGCGTCCGATTTCCCTGGAATGCTTTGCCGGATATGAACGGTTGCACCTCGTTGCCTGGTCCATGGGCGTCTGGGTAGCGGGGCATCTCCTGGCCGATCAGGGTGCCTCTTTTGCCTCATGCACGGCAATCGGCGGCACCCTTACCCCCGTGGATACGTTGCGCGGCATCCCTGCTGAAATGTATACTGCCATGGTCGCCGATTTCAATCAGGAGACCTTGGATTCCTTTTACCGGAACATGTTTGACAACGAGGAGCTTCTGGCCCGGTTCCTTGCCCATAAGCCTCAACGGAAGCTCGAGGCATTGCGTGAAGAAATGGAGGCTTTTTATGACGCCTATACCCTTCACGGGTCGGGTTGCGATATCTTCACCCAGAAGATCGTTACCAGTCGGGACCGCATTTTCTCGGGAAGAAATCAGATGCGCGCCTGGGGCAAGGGCAAGGTTATGGTCCGCAACTGGCCGCATTTCCCTTTTTCGCTCCTCGCTGGCTGGCGGGATCTTCTGGTTTCCTCAGGGGGCCCTGTGGAAAAAATAATTTAGCAAGAGTGAGCGTATTTATGGCTGCTATATTTGACACAAATGCAACGTGAATGAAATGTTTCTTACAGTTTTTGCAAGATTAAACTGGCAGCGGCTTTGCAATTATGCTACAATATTGTCATATTGAAGCGGCTGGAAGTCTTCAGTAAGAAAAAAGGCGGTTGTCGGCCCTGAAAATAAGGGCTGTTGTGTTTGGGGACACGGGATAGACTTTTTTCCCGGATAGAGGGAACAGGAAACAATAAAGGCCGGTTGGCAACCCAACCGGCCTTTATTGCTCTATGTGGCGGAGAGAGAGGGATTCGAACCCTCGGTGGAGTATAACCCCCACACTCGCTTAGCAGGCGAGCACCATCGGCCTCTCGGTCATCTCTCCTTGTAAACATTTCGGCATTGTGGCGGAGGGAGTAGGATTCGAACCCACGGTACTTTCGCACAACGGTTTTCAAGACCGCCGCCTTAAACCACTCGGCCATCCCTCCACGACGAAGAGTAATTACCATTTTGCAGGGACACTGTCAATAAACTCCTCTAACGGTTTTTATGAAAGCAAATAACAACAAAAGTACGACAAGCCAGGATCAGGAGTTTGAAAATCTGTCCTGTTTATATGAAATAACCAGGCACCTCGCCTCAGCCATAAGCCTACAGGACTGTCTTGAAAAGATTGTCACGAGTCTGGCCGGGTTAAAGGGAATGGATAATGGTACGGTTTCCATTATTAATCCGACCACCGGCGAACTTGAAATTGAGGTCGCCCACGGCATCACTGCTGAGGCGAAACGACGAGGACGCTACAAATTGGGGGAGGGGATCACCGGTAAGGTGGTGGCCACCGGAGAGCCGATCATCGTGCCGCAGATCGGCGATGAACCGTTGTTTTTGAACCGAACCAGAACCCGCGGCGACGAACGGAAGAAAAAAAGTTCCTTTCTGTGCGTCCCCATTCTTGCGGCGCAACAATCCATAGGCGCCCTCTCCATTGACCGGGTGTATACGGAAGGGTTCGGTACGCAGTCGGAATATGATCTTCGTTTTCTTACTGTGGTCAGTGGTTTGATTGCTGAAACGGTGCAGCGTATTCAGCGGGTCAACGAGGAAAAGGAGGCACTGCGTCAGGAAAATTCGAAGTTGCGACGGGAACTCTCCGCCAAAAACCGTATTGAGGAGATTATTGGGAATTCGTCTCGGATGCAGGAGGTTTTTGACATGGTTCACCGGGTGGCGGATTCCAACGCCACCGTGCTCCTGCGGGGTGAATCCGGAACCGGGAAAACGTTGGTGGCTAAGGCTCTGCACCATAATTCCAGCCGGTCCGGCGGTCCTTTTGTGGTGGTCAACTGTTCGGCCTTGCCGGAAACCTTGCTGGAAAGTGAACTCTTCGGGCATGAAAAAGGGGCTTTCACCGGCGCGACTGAAAGTAAAAAAGGACGGTTTGAACTGGCCGAAGGCGGCACTCTGTTTTTGGATGAAATCGGCGAGATCAGTCCCGCTGTCCAGGTCAAGCTTCTCAACGTCATCCAGGAGCGGACCCTGCAGCGGCTCGGTTCACCGAAAATCATCCAAACCAATATCCGGTTGGTGGCCGCCACCAACCGCGATCTGGAACATGCGGTCAAGGAGATGATTTTTCGTGAAGATCTCTATTACCGCCTTAATGTTTTTCCCGTCTACCTACCGCCTCTGCGGGAGCGCCGGACCGATATCCTCCTGCTGGCTGAGTATTTTCTCGAAAAATATATCAAGGAAAATCATAAGCAGATCAAGCGCATTTCTACCCCGGCGATTGATCTGCTTGTGCAGTATCATTGGCCGGGAAATGTCCGGGAACTGCAGAATTGCATGGAACGAGCCGTGCTGATTTGCGACGGCTCGGCAATTAAGTCGATTCATTTACCCCCTTCCTTGCAAAGCCCGGACAGTATTTATTCCAACAAGCCGCTTTCGCTGGCAACGGCGGTTGAAAATTTTGAACGGGAACTTATTATTGACGCACTGAAAAAAAATAACGGCAACCAGACCAAAGCCGCGAAAAACCTGGATACCAGTTTACGGATCATCAACTATAAAATTCACAGTTACGGCATTGAGCCGAAGCATTTCAAAGTCAAATGACACGGATTTTGTTGCATCTCTGTTGCGCTCCCTGCGCTATTTATCCGCTACGGCAGCTTCGCCTTCAGGGATACGAAGTTGCCGGGTTTTTTTATAATCCCAATATTCACCCCTATCAGGAATTCCGCCGTCGTATTGATGCGGTTCAACAATTCACCGTCGAGAGCGGCTGCCCGATTGAAATCGATGAACATTACGGCCTGACCGAGTACCTTCGGCAGGTGGTGTTTCATGAGCAGGAGCGATGCCCTCGTTGTTACGATATGCGGTTGATTCGTACTGTGCAGGCGGCGGCCGGAAATTTCGATGCTTTTTCCACCACCCTGCTGTATTCCAAATATCAGAACCACCCGTTGATTATCGAGAGATGCCGCCAGCTGGGCGAGGAATACGGGGTCCGATTTCATTATGAAGATTTTCGTATCGGCTGGCAGGAGGGGATCGATGAATCGCTTCGGATGGGGCTGTACCGTCAGCCGTACTGTGGCTGCATATATAGTGAACAGGAACGGTACGACAAACAACTTCGCAAACGCAAAAAACAAGCTGCGACCATCGTTGGTGCTTGAGGAGAGTCGGTTCATCATCTCCGCTGAGGAGGCCCCGATCGAGAGGAGCAACGCCATTGTATTTTATTCCTCATATTTTTGAATTTGCCTGTTCCGGCAAAGAGAGCAAGGAGAACAATCATGGAGAACATCATTGTGCTGGCCACCAGCAATATCAATAAACTCAAGGAGATCAGAGAGCAGCTCAAAAATTTTCCGGTATTAATCAAATCCCTTGCCGATTTCGGGCCGATGCCCGAGGCCGTTGAGGATGGCGAGACTTTTGATGACAATGCCTATAAAAAGGCTTGGCATTATGCGAAGGTGCTGGGCCTGCCCTGTCTGGCGGATGATTCCGGCCTGGTCGTTGATGCACTGGATGGCCGGCCCGGTGTCTACTCTGCCCGTTATTCCGGTCCGGAGGCCACGGATTGGAGCAATTGTGAAAAATTGCTGGGCGAAATGGCCGGCCTGAGTAATCCCTCCGCCCATTTTGTCTGCGTGCTTTCCCTGGCCTCCCCGGCAGGCCCGGCATTGACCTGGGAAGCTCGTTGCGACGGTGAAATTATTTCGGAACGTCGTGGGGAGTCGGGATTCGGTTATGACCCTATTTTTTTCTGCCCGGAATTAGGAAAAACCTTTGCCGAAGCCTCTATGGAGGAGAAAAGTAAAGTCAGCCATCGAGGGCGTGCTTTGGCGGAGTTTGTCGCGGAATTTCCCAAGGTGCAGATCTGGTTACGACAGCGGATGGCGGAGATTAAGCCTCCCAAGGCGGACCATACCGAATTTGAGCATAACGATTGGTCGCAGGAACGGATGTAAAGGCGCAAGTGTCAGCTTTGCATCAATGCACTCAAACGTCATGGCAGGGATGATTTTTGTCGATATATTCAGACCATCCCTGCATTTGTATTGCGGAAGAGTGCCGCAGATTTTTTCATTGTATACGGGGTACGCTGTAGCTTGACTGACGGCGTGGGCAAAAATAAATACCAACAAGCATTTTTTATATTGCTTTTAAAATCTATCCGTGTTCTAATTGCCGCTCGCCACGGGTCATCGAATGACTCGCCAAGCATTTGATCTTTGAAAACTGAACAGTAATAAGAGCGGGCCAAGTAGTGTAATTGGTTTGAGGAATTGGATAAGTCCAATCATTTATTTGTGATTGGCTAGGATATTAAACTGGAGAGTTTGATCCTGGCTCAGAACGAACGCTGGCGGCGTGCTTAACACATGCAAGTCGAACGCGAAAGGGACTTCGGTCCTGAGTAGAGTGGCGCACGGGTGAGTAACGCGTAGATAATCTGTCCTTGTGTCTGGAATAATACGTCGAAAGGTGTACTAATACCGGATATTCTTACATTATATAAGTTTTGTAAGTAAAGGTGGCCTCTGATTTAAGCTACTGCATAAGGAGGAGTCTGCGTACCATTAGCTAGTAGGTGGGGTAAAGGCCTACCTAGGCAACGATGGTTAACGGGTCTGAGAGGATGATCCGTCACACTGGCACTGGAACACGGGCCAGACTCCTACGGGAGGCAGCAGTGAGGAATATTGCGCAATGGGGGCAACCCTGACGCAGCGACGCCGCGTGAGTGAGGAAGGCCTTCGGGTCGTAAAGCTCTGTCAAAGGGAAAGAAGTGCATAGGGGTTAATACCCTCTATGTTTGACGGTACCCTTAAAGGAAGCACCGGCTAACTCCGTGCCAGCAGCCGCGGTAATACGGAGGGTGCAAGCGTTGTTCGGAATTACTGGGCGTAAAGGGCGCGTAGGCGGTTTGATAAGTCAGATGTGAAAGCCCACGGCTTAACCGTGGAAGTGCATTTGAAACTGTCAGACTTGAGTACCAGAGGGGAAAGTGGAATTCCCGGTGTAGAGGTGAAATTCGTAGATATCGGGAGGAATACCGGTGGCGAAGGCGACTTTCTGGCTGAGTACTGACGCTGAGGCGCGAAAGCGTGGGGAGCAAACAGGATTAGATACCCTGGTAGTCCACGCTGTAAACGATGTCAACTAGATGTGGGGGGTGTTGATCCCTTCTGTGTCGCAGCTAACGCATTAAGTTGACCGCCTGGGGAGTACGGTCGCAAGATTAAAACTCAAAGGAATTGACGGGGGCCCGCACAAGCGGTGGAGTATGTGGTTTAATTCGATGCAACGCGAAGAACCTTACCTGGTCTTGACATCCCAGAGATCCCTTGGAAACTTGGGAGTGCTTCCATTAGGAAGAATCTGGAGACAGGTGCTGCATGGCTGTCGTCAGCTCGTGTCGTGAGATGTTGGGTTAAGTCCCGCAACGAGCGCAACCCTTGCCTTTAGTTGCCAGCAGTTCGGCTGGGCACTCTAAAGGGACTGCCGGTGTTAAACCGGAGGAAGGTGGGGATGACGTCAAGTCCTCATGGCCTTTATGACCAGGGCTACACACGTACTACAATGGCCGATACAAAGGGCAGCGACATCGCGAGGTGAAGCCAATCCCATAAAATCGGTCTCAGTCCGGATTGGAGTCTGCAACTCGACTCCATGAAGTTGGAATCGCTAGTAATCGTGGATCAGCATGCCACGGTGAATACGTTCCCGGGCCTTGTACACACCGCCCGTCACACCACGGGAGTCGGTTGTACCAGAAGCAGTTGAGCTAACCGCAAGGGGGCAGGCTGCCAAGGTATGGCTGGTAACTGGGGTGAAGTCGTAACAAGGTAGCCCTAGGGGAACCTGGGGCTGGATCACCTCCTTTATAAGGATAGATACAAGCATAGCTTGTATGGGATCAACGCCGCTCTGTTTACTGTTCAGTTTTGAGAGATCAAGGTCATGGGCCTATAGCTCAGCTTGGTTAGAGCGCACGCCTGATAAGCGTGAGGTCGGTGGTTCGAGTCCACCTAGGCCCACCAGGCAAGCGTAGGGGATTGGGATCAGATGGGGGTGTAGCTCAGCTGGGAGAGCGCCTGCCTTGCACGCAGGAGGTCATCGGTTCGAACCCGTTCACCTCCACCATATTAGAAGAGTAAGGTTGGGTGTTGAGTGTCAATTCAACGGCCAACTTTAAGCTTTTAAGTAAGTTTTTAGATCTTTGACAATTGAATAGCAGGGTATTTTAAACCGTACACTCGATACTGGTGCCAGTGGGCCGTAAGGTCTCCGCACGAGGGTATCGAGGATACAACAAGCGTTTAGAAGTATTAACTTAGTTTAGAAAAGACTTATGGTTAAGCTACTAAGGGCTGACGGCGGATGCCTTGGCACTAGGAGGCGATGAAGGACGTGGCAAGCTGCGATAAGCTTCGGTGAGCTGCTAACAGGCTATGACCCGGAGATTTCCGAATGGGGAAACCCGTCAGAGTTCAAACTCTGTCATTCATTACTGAATACATAGGTAATGAAAGCGAACGAGGGGAAGTGAAACATCTCAGTACCCTCAGGAAAAGAAATCAATTGAGATTCCGCAAGTAGCGGCGAGC
>CAXXHZ010000001.1:0-1015000 GCA_963666685.2 uncultured Desulfobulbus sp. | reverse complement strand
GTAGCTAAGTTCGGCAGGGATAACCGCTGAAAGCATCTAAGCGGGAAACCCACTCCAAGATAAGATATCCCGTACCGTAAGGTACCTGAAGGCTCGTTGGAGATGACAACGTTGATAGGTCGGGTGTGGAAGTGCAGTAATGCATGGAGCTTACCGATACTAAAGAGCCGTGCGGCTTAACCATATCCTTTTTTAAATGAAGTTACCCCTGCTATTTAATTGTCAATTTTTTTAATATCCGCGGGACAGAATTCATTCTGTCCTCGGGTGACTAAGAATTTTTCGGTGGCCATAGCGAAGAGGTCCCACCCGTTCCCATTCCGAACACGGAAGTTAAGCTCTTCAGCGCCGATGGTACTGCATGGGAGACTATGTGGGAGAGTAGGTCGCCGCCGGTTTATTTTAAGCCCCATAGGAGCGTTCATACGCCCCTATGGGGCTTTTTTGCGTTCGGCTCATGTTGTAAAAACGCATAAAAGGCCTACTTTATCAAGATACGCTAATACGCAGGAACACGGAGGTCGTCCGGTAGTCCTTGACTGAAAGAACCGCACGGATTACTACTCACTAAGGAGTAACATCTCCTTTTCCAGGTGGCGAGATCCTCAGTACGTCGCCGCCATCGCTTCCAGGGCAAGTCCCTTTAATTACTACTTTACTATCCCACCCCGTGATACTTCTTTACCGTTATATTCTCTACAATTTTACCCGTAATCTCGGAATAATCATGGCCGGTTTTATCAGCATTTACCTGCTGATAGATTTTTTTGAGAAGGTCGACAACTTCCTCGAAAAAGGCAAGTCCCTGGGGTTGATTGCGCAATTTTTTTTGCTCAATATCCCTTTTATTGTCGATACGATGAGCCCTGTCTGCATTCTTTTGGCCGGCGTTGTTACCTTGGGTGTGCTCAATCATTCCAACGAACTTATCGCCCTTAAAGCGAGCGGAATCCCTTTAAAACAAATTACCCGGCCCATTATCGGTGCAGCAATGCTTTGTATCGTACTGTTCCTTATGATGGCACAACTGGTACTCCCGAAAACCATCGCTGCCACCAATCGAATTTGGAATAAGGAAGTGAAAGGCAAGGTCCCTCTGGGTATTCTTCGCAACGGTCGCTATTATTATCGCGGCCGAGATGGCTTCTATTCTTTTGCCCGTCCCGATCCTACGAAAAATACCTTTAATAATTTATCATATACGGCCTGGGATAAAGACTACCGATTGAACAAACTGATCACGGCAAAATCGGCTGAATGGGACAAGGGCATTTGGACCCTGCATGATGGACAGATACAGGAAGCAATGGGTGCCACAGAATTTTCGCATCATATCTTCAAAGAACGGACCCTTGATTTTTCTGAATCCCCCAGTGATTTTTTTGTACCCCCCTATCATACAATGGAACTCTCCTTGGTGGGATTGTACCAGGAAACAAAACACACCCGTTCCAAGGAAGAAAACAATAAAGCTTGGGCTGATTTCTACGGCAGAATATCCTATGTCCTTCTCGGATTGCCTCTGCTGCTCCTGGGCTTACCGCTCCTGCTGCTGGTGTATAGAAAATGGGGACGTGATTTATCGTTGGCCATACCGGTCAGCTGCGGCATGGCTTTTGTCTGCTGGGGTGCCCAAACGACTCTGCAATCCTTAGCCAGGGCCAGTTATTTCCCCCCCTTGGCAGCCGCGCTTTCCGTTCACCTGGTCATAGGCAGCCTTGGGTTGTTTTTATTGATGCGTGAGGATACCTAATGAAGCAGCGGGTCGGCATTGTCGGGGTTCCGCCTCGGAGCGTTATTGAGGAGATCAACCACGCCGGCGATATTATTATCGATCTTGACGAACCGCAGGTGCATGAACCCATAGATCGAACCTCGGCTCGCATCCCGCGGGTCTATTGCGCTATCCTGCGTACCGTTGTTCTTAACTGCATGCATCTCTCTTTGGATCGTATTTATATCGATGTCGGTCCGGGGAAATGCGACTGCGCCCTGCATACCGCCGAGATTTTGGCGGATATGCTGGCTGTTCCGGTTATTCGAACCCGCAATCAGGATATTCGTGCCTTTGGATTTCCACTCTGCACCACCCGAATGCCACTGGTGGAGAAATTTCAAAAGATCACCCGAGGGGTGCAATCGGCGGTACCGTACTCGTCGTTGCACCGTTGCGAACCGCAGTGCGGGTTTTGGGGCGTCCCGCCCAGGGATTTTGCCCTGCTTTCGCTGTTTCCGGAGACGACCCATATTTTTGGCTGGACCCGATGCATGGAAAATAAAACTCCAGCCGATCTGGACCTGGAGCGGGGTTTTGACCCCCATATTCCCACCGTTTTTTTTTCCCAATCCTTTTGCGCTAAATCAGCGCTTGCCCAACATCTCGCAGCCAAGCATCCCCGTAGCCTTGCCATCGATTGCGATGTCACAGCCGGGAGTTCCACCCACGCAAAAATCGAAGCCTTTCTCGAACTTTCCGGAATTGTGCCGGCGCACCGGAGCCTCCTCTGATGCTGTTGGCGGACTTTGGAACCTCATACTGCAAAATACTCGATACGGAGAACAGCCTTCCGCCCAGGATTATCGCAACCCGTGATCTGGATCGTGGCTTCTGTGCCGATCTGGCCACCGGACACAATGCTTCTCGTCGAAGCAGGAAAAGCATCAATGAATTGACCGCGTTGGCACATGGGGGAAAACTACTGGTCGATCGGCCGGCTTTTGTTCTGCTGGATTGCGGTAGCCGTGATATTAAATTTGTCCGTTTTTCTGAGGGAAAAGTTGTGGATATGGGCTGGAACGCCGAATGCGGGGCTTCTATGGGCTTTACCATTGAACTCCTCTCCAACTATTACCGACTGGATTATTCGACCATACCGGTCCCGAAAACCGGATTTTCCATCACCTGCGGAGTGCTCGGCATGAGCCATATTTTCGATGCCGTCATCTCCGGCACCTCTGAGGCGGAGGCTGTGGCAAAGTTTGTCCGGGGTATAGCCCTCAATGCCTACCGCTTTGCCAATGAACCTGAGGAAATCTATCTCTCCGGTGGCCTCTGTGCCAATCCCTTGTTCGTTGCCAGCTTTCCTTGTCGCGTCAACCCATTGGGCCGCTTTGTTCTTCTTACAGGGTTGCGGTCAACGTTGGCTGTCAGCTGAGTTGGCTCCCGCCCTGCTGAAAGGCGTAAAAAAAGCCGGACATCGTATGACGATGTCCGGCTGGAAAAGTTTTTTGAAAAAAAGAGGCGCTATTTTTTCTTCCCCTTCTTTTTCGATGTATCTTTATTTTGAAGAGGACAGCTGCCGCACCTTTTCCCTTTCTTAAGGTAGCCTTCGCAGCATTTTTCCTTTTTTTTCTTATCCTTGCCCATATAAGGCCTCCTTCACTCTACCAACGTATCGAAATCATCTCGGCATACGGCCAAAAACCAAGGACGTCTTCCGAAAGAGAAGAATGCCATCAGCGTTAAGGGCGGAGAGGATATTACTCTTTCTTCTCTTTTCCTTTATCCTTAGACTGCGGTTGAATCTCAAGCAGTTCGACCTGGAAAATCAACATTGAGCCCGGTTCGATAACCGGCGGCGCACCACGATCACCGTAGGCAAGATCCGGCGGGATATACAGCTCATAGGTCGAACCAACCTCCATAAGAGGCAAGGCTTCCTGCCAACCGGCAATGACCTGATTTACCTGGAAAACAGCGGGCTCATTGCGTTTATAGGAGCTGTCGAACTCTTTTCCGTCAACAAGGGTACCCTTATACTGCACCTTGACGGTATCCTCTGGCACCGGTTTGGAACCTTTAGCCTTTTTGAGTATTTTGTACTGCAGGCCGGATTTCGTCTCGACCACACCCTCTTTGGTTTTATTTGCCTTTAAAAAATCTTCGGCGGCTTTGCGGTTTTTTTGAACCATGCCCATGGTTTTTTGCATTTGCTTTTCCTGCTGACGCTTGGCGAATGCATGCTGGATGGTCGCCGCTTCTTCAGGGGTGAGCAGTGGTTTATTGCCGTTGTACCCGTCATTGATGCCCTGTTGCAGTACGCCCAGGTCGAACTTGTCTTCAAGGCTTTTGAAATAATCGCCCAAATCAAGCCCCATGGCATAGCTTAATTTTTGCTCATCCGTTTTCAGCTCCGCAGGTTGATCGGCGGCAATAACCGATCCTGCGGTGAGCAGAAGGACAAGCAAGCAAGATACGTACAATTTCATACAATTCTCCTTCAGTTGAAGTGCTTAGGGAAACAGAGGAAACGGACATGAATCTGCAGAGATCATATCTTCAGCGAGCCTTCATGACCGTATGTTATTTTTAAGTATCGTGTGTAGACTGCCCGTCCTGCGCAATCCCCTGCATGCCGCCACTTGTTCGGCATACAATCCTAGAGAACCAATTGTTATCGTAAATTAAGCATCCTTTCGCGCTTTGTGTCCAACGTTTTTATAACACTCGACACATTTTTATAATTTCCTCCTGTCGATGACCCGTTTCGCCTTGCCCATGGAGCGTTCCAGCGATTTTTCCTCCACCAGTTTGACATCGACACCGACACCCAGCTCGGAAGCGAGACGATTTTTAATATGGTCGACCATCATGCGCTGTTTTTTCATTTCATCAAAGAAAATCGATTCCATCACCTCCACCAGCACAGTTATTTTGTCGGCATGATTATCCCGCTCGACAATGATTTGATAGTGCGGCTCGGTTCCCTCCACTTCAAACAGCACTTTTTCAATCTGAATGGGGAAGACATTGACCCCCTTGATGATCAACATATCATCGCTCCGTCCCATCACCCGCTGCATCCTTTTCAGGGTACGGCCGCAAGGGCAGGGTTCGGGGATAAATCGGGTCAGATCCCGGGTCCGATAGCGGATCATGGGGAAGGCCTCTTTTGTGAGGGTGGTGATCACCAATTCCCCGATCTCACCCGGAGCAACCGGCTCCAGTGTGACCGGATCGAGAATCTCAAGCAAAAAATGGTCCTCGTTGATATGGAGGCCGTTACACTCCTGGCATTCGCCTGAGACCCCCGGTCCCATGACTTCGGAAAGACCGTAGTTGTCGGTGGCGAGGATCCCGAGTTTCTGATGGATCTCTTGGCGCATGGCCTCGGACCAGGGTTCGCCACCGAAGAGCCCGTAACGCAGTGACAATCCATTGCGGTTGATCCCCATTTCCATCATGGTATCTGCCAGGATCAGAGCGTAGGAAGGCGTGCAGACCAAGGCTGTTGTCTTGAAATCCTGCATGATCTGAATCTGGCGTTTAGTGTTGCCCGCGGAGATGGGAATAACCGAGGCCCCGATCAGTTCCGCCCCGTAATGGAGACCGAAACCGCCAGTGAACAGGCCGTAGCCGAAGGCGATCTGGATAACATCGTTTTTGGTGACCCCGGCGGCGGTTATCACCCGGGCCACGAGATTCGACCAAGTCTTGATATCATTGCGGGTGTAGCCGACCACGGTCGCACTGCCGGAGGTTCCGGAGGAAGAGTGGACACGAACCACATCACGGAGCGGAACGGCAAACAAGCCGTAGGGATAGTTATCGCGCAGGTCCTGCTTTTCGGTAAAGGGGAGCCGGCGCAGATCGTCCAGACTGCGGATCTTGTCATAATTGAATTTGAGCTGATCGAATTTCTTTCTATAAAAGGGGACATGCGTTCCGACGCGGTATAATGTCGATTGCAACCGCTCCAGTTGGAGCTGTTCCAGATCTTCCCTTGCCAAGCATTCCTTTTCGGGTTCCCAAAACATACGTTCTTTCCGTGTTAAAATGGTATCTTTTCAGCCGCCGGTTTTCTCGGAAACGGGTGGCCCAGTGCCCTGACTTGCAAATTATTCAATTTTTTCCCGCCCCAGATAGGCGCGTTGGACATCGGCGTTGCCTAGAAGATCCGCTGCCGGTCCCTGGACAATTACTTTTCCGACCTCAAGGACATAGCCGCGATCGGCAATACCCAGAGCCGCCTTGGCGTTTTGTTCGATCAGCAGTACCGTATTGCCTTCCTCTCGAAGCCGAAGAATAATCCGGAAAATATCCTTAACAATAAGGGGGGCGAGACCGGTTGAGGGTTCATCCATCATCACCAGCCGTGGTCGGGACATCAGGGCTCTGCCCATGGCCAGCATCTGCTGCTCGCCGCCCGAAAGCGTTCCGGCCAACTGCCGCCGTCGTTCCCTGAGGATCGGAAACAATTCGTACTGGTGCTCAAGTTCCTTGAGGACCGCAGCTTTACCACGTTGCCGCTGCAGGACATAGCCGCCCAGCAGCAGGTTTTCCTCCACCGACATCGGGGCAAAAACTTGCCGTCCTTCGGGAACAAGGGCGCAGCCGGAAGCGACAATTTTCCCCACCGAACTCTGGCTGCATGACTTGCCTTGAAAACCGATCTCCCCCTTCGAGGGTTTGATCAGGCCGATGATGGTATGCAGCAGGGTGGTCTTGCCCGCTCCATTGGCACCGATCATGGTTACGATCTCGCCGTCGTCGACATGGAGGGAGATGTTTTTCAGTACCCGCAATTTGCCGTACCCGGCATCCAGATTCCGAATTTTCAGCATGGCACAGGCACCCTCTGCACCGGGGACATGAGCCATGCGGCTCCATCAGGCTGAAATCGCATCATCCTCTCCCAGATAGATTTTAATGACCTCGGCATTTTTTTGAATATTGACGGGTGTATCCTCGGCAAGCTTCTGTCCGAAGCTGAGGACCACGATTTCATCGGAGATATCCATCACCAGCGACATGTCATGTTCAACCAGGACCACCGTGATGTCCATATCCCTGATCCGGCTGATCAGGCGAGCCACCTCTGCAGTCTCGTAGATGTTCAATCCGGCGGCCGGTTCGTCTAGGAGCAGCAGCCGTGGCTCGGCAGCTAAGGCTCTGGCCATTTCCACTGCTCGTTGCTGACCAAACGCAAGGCTGGTCGCTTCAACCTCGGCAAACTCGGCAATGTGCATCAGTTCCAGCAATTCCATGGCGGATTCGCGAATCGCCCGTTCTTCCCTTCGGGTTGAGGGGAGCGAAAACATACCGGCGAAAAATCCGCTTCGGCTCCGCACATGGCGACCCACCATAACGCATTCCAAGGCAGTCATCCCATGGAACAGTTTGATGTTCTGGAAAGTTCGCGACATGCCGAGATGGGCCACCTGATGCGGTTTTTTTCCCTGGATTTCCCGGCCTTGGAAACGGATGGTTCCGGAGCTGACCGGGAGCGTACCGGCAATAAGGTTGAAAAGCGTGGTCTTGCCCGCCCCGTTCGGTCCGATGACCGCCTTGATGCTCCCCGGCGCGACCTTGAAACTGACATCGTTGACTGCGTGCAATCCGCCGAATCGCTTGTTGACCGATTGCAATTCGAGCAGGGCTTGTCCCGGAACACTATCGGTTTTGCTGCAATCAGCTTCCGTAGGTAAGGGCTTCTTCATTGCCGTGCTCCAGGCAGGAATCGCTGCAGGATCTGTTGCAAACGCAGGCTGAGAATACCCTCCGGGGCAAAGAGCATGACAAAAATCAGGATAAGGCCGAAGACCGCATCGTCAAAGGTGCCGAAGACGCCGCGCAGGGAAAGAAATGTCAGGGTCACCCCCATGATCAGGGTGCCCCATAGATTGGTCATACCGCCCACCGCCACCAGGGCCAGATAGCGAACCGATTTCATTACCGAGGCCTCGCTTGGGCCGATGCCGCCGTTAAAATGGGTGAGCAATACCCCGGCGATGGCGGCATAGATGGAGCTGAGGACAAAAACCTTGAGCTTAAAGCGGGCCGTGTCGATGCCGGCGGCCTCCGCAGCTTCTTCCGAGCTGTGCAGCGATCGCAGTGCCCTGCCGACCCGGGTCCCTAACAGATTCAGCAGCAGGCCCATACCGAGGATCAACACACCCCAGGCCAGATAGTAGTTGGCGACCCGAAGGCTTGTATTGCCACTGATCATGAGCGGCCCCCAGGAGCCCATGGCAGGCAGCAGGGTAAATCCGGGGACCTCGGAGATGCCGTCGGCCTCACCAAAATACGGAAAAGCCAAAACAATTCGGTAGATAATCGTGCCGAATCCCAGGGTGGCCATGGCGAGATAATGCCCCTTTAATTTGAGCACCGGAATACCGATAGCCAGGGCAATCAGGGCGGCGGCCGCCACCGCGCAGAAACAGGCGGCCCATGGCGCCACGGTAATCAGTTGATCGCCGGAAAGATCCTGGCCGACTTTGAGCATATGGAGCGAATCCAGCCCTCGCACCGGCCAGGTTGCCCGAAACGGTAACAGATTATGTGTGGTCAGTACGGCTGCAAGATATCCGCCGATGGCAAAAAAACCGGAATGGCCCAGTGAAATCTGCCCGGCATAACCCATCAACGTCCCCAGACCGATGATGACCAGCCCGTAATAGGCTGCCATGGTGAGTTGCGTCAGGTAAAATTGGGATCCGGTCAGCGCCGTAATGATATGAATGCAGGCTACCAGCAGGCAGAGGAGGGCGAGTGCTGAATTTTTCCGTTTTTTCATTAGAAATCCTTCAGCCGTGCGGCCTCATTGGAACCGAAAATTCCATGGGGCTTAACAAAAAGAATAAGAAGGAGAATGCTGATGGAGATGGCGTCTTGGAAGGCAAGCGGTACCACTGAGACCGAAAAAGCCTCAATGACACCCAGGAGGATGCCCGCAGCCACTGCGGCCATGGAGTTTCCCAGTCCGCCGAGGATGGCCACGGTAAAGCCTTTGAGTGCTAAGGAAGTGCCGGAGTCGTACTGTGTGTAGGTGATCGGTGACATGACGCAACCGGCCAAGGCCCCGATTCCGGCGCTGAGCATGAAGGACAGGGTCACCATATTGCGGGTGCTGATGCCGCAGAGGATGGCGGCCGTTCGGTTGGCGGCGCAGGCGCGCATCTCCCGACCCAATGGTGTTCCTTTGAAAAAGATATTCAGTCCACCGACCATGACCGCACAGGTGGCAATAACCCAGAGTATCTGCGGCGAGAGATGGACGCTGCCCAGAGAAAAAGTGGTAATCTCGTTGCCGTAAAAATACGGCAGGCTGCGGATGGATTCACCCCAGATGTGCAGGGCTGATTCCCGCAGAAGAATGGAGATGCCGATGGTGATGATGATCAGGCGCAGGACCGAGGGGCTTTCCAGCCAGCGGATGAACAGCATCTCGATCAGAGCACCGATCACCATGGTAAGGACGACCGCCGCCGCAATCGCAAAAGGCAGGGGCATGAACTGGAGCAGGGAAATAGAGATCATGCCGCCGAGCATCACAAATTCCCCTTGCGCGAAATTGATGATACCCGTGGCATTATAGATGATATTGAACCCTATGGCGACAATGGCGTAGATAGAGCCATAGGTGATGCCGGCAAACAGGTATTGAAAAAAAAGATCCAGACTCATGGGTAAGAAAAAAGCCGGCGGGCTATTGCTGCGACCCGCCGGACAGCACCTTATTGCCTTTTATAGGGAATGAATTTTCCGTCTTTAACGGTCAGCATGGCAAAGGAGTCGATATCGAGTCCGTTGTGATCCTGCGGGTTGAAGGAAAAAATACCGCCGACTCCGGTGAATTTTTTCAATCCTTCCAGGGCGTCACGAACCTTGGCCCGATCGTTGCCCGCCTGCTTGATCGCCGCTGCCACCATGTTGATGGCATCAAAAGCATAGCCGCCGAAAGCAGAGGCGTCTTCTTTGTATCTGGCCTCATATTCGTTTTTATACTGCAGCAGCAGGGCTTTTTGGGGATTACTGTCGGCCAGGAAATCGACAATGAGCAGACGACCGCAGGGAAAGATGATGCCTTCAGCCGCTGGTCCGGCTTTCTCTACATACCTGAGGTTACCGAATCCATGACTTTGGAACAGGGGTACCGGCCACTTGGCCTGGCGCATGTTCTTGGCAATGATTGCCTGGGCGGGAACAATCGACCAGTTGATAACCGCCTGAATGGAAGTATCGGCCTTGAGCTTGACCACCAGAGCCTCAAGGTTGGTCGCCTTGCTGTCATAGGTCTCCGCCGCCGCTACCTTGATACCGAAGGCGGGCGCCATTTTCTCCAACTGATCCTTACCCGCCTTGCCGAAGCCGTCATTTCCGGCGGCAATGGCGATGGTCTTGATCTTCATGTGCTGCATCGCCTCAAAGATCTTCTGGGCGGCAAAGCTGTCCTTCTGCGGGGTTTTGAAAACATAATGGGCCACCGGATCGACGATGACCTCGGCGGCGGCACAGGAAATAAGCAGGGTTTTGCCTTGCTCGGCGATTTTCTTGACGGCCATGGATTCACCGGAGGTGGACGGTCCGATGATGGCGACAACCTTCTCTTCCTCGATCAACTGCTTGGCAAAGGAAACCGCTTTTTCGGAACTGCCGGCCGAATCCTTAACGATCAGTTTAAGGGTATCGCCGTTAATGCCGCCGGCCTTGTTGATTTTTTCCACCACCATCTCGGCACTCCGGGCCTCCGGACCGCCAAGGAAGGAGGCCGGACCGGTAACGGCAAAAATGGCTCCAACCTTGATGGTTGCGGCCTGCGCGGAAAGCAACGACGAGACCAGCAGCAGACAGCCGACGGCACCCCCCCATACAATGCGATGCATATTTTTTTTCATGCGTCCCCCATTTATGGCATGAATGAAGAGCTTACACCCGCCCGGTAGTACGCCGGGGCTGGCGTTTACTCTCGGAAAAAAGGCTTACACGGCGCAGATTTGTGCGTCCGTCAGCAGGACAAAGTTGCTTTGCTCCAGGATTTCGATGGCCTTATCCATATCATCGAAGCGAAAGATCAAGACCGCGTTGGACCCGCTTTTGTTGACAAAGGCATACATATATTCGACATTCAATCCGGCAACCGTGACCACCTTGAGTACACTGGCCAGCCCGCCGGAGCGATCCGGCACTTCAACGGCGACCACATCGGTTTTGCCCACCGTGAACCCACCGTCGCGCAGTGCCTCTTTGGCTCGGTCGACTTTATCGACGATCAGCCGCAGGATGCCGAAATCGGCAGTATCGGCAACGGAAAGTGCCCTGATATTGATATCGTTTTCGGCCAGGATCCGGGTAATTTCCGCCAGACGGCCGGATTTATTCTCCAAAAAAACCGCAATCTGTTCTACACGCATGAGATCCTCCTGATTTGAATACGACCAACAGCACCTGCCGGTGAATGGGTGTGCAAAACCATCGCCGGACGGGGTCTGCTCTTGACTTAGGGCCTGTCTACAAAGAGCTTGAACAGCCCACCTTTTATTTTTGGGTCATCTTCAGTTGTGGCGCAATCACAAAATCCTTGACGTAGCGCTACTCTGCCTGCGGCTTTGCGCAGGTCGCCCAACCCCATCCGACCAAAAAACAAGCGCAATGTTGTCCCATTTTTGTGCGACCGGACCCTTACCGTTTCCGCTTATCAATCACTCGTTCCGCCTTGCCCTCGGAACGCTGGATGGAACGGGGTTCCACTAATTTTACCTTACAGGTGACGCCTAGCATATCCTTGATTTCCGCCTGAATCTTCTTGGTCAATTTTTCCAGGATTCTGATTTCATCGGAAAAAATATTTTCGCTGACCTCGACCAAAACGGCCATGACATCCAGGTTGCCGTCCCGGGTGACCTCGATCTGGTAATGGGGTTCGACCCCTTCAATGCCGACCAGCACATGTTCGACCTGGGAAGGGAAGACATTGACCCCGCGGATAATCAGCATATCGTCGGTGCGACCGGTCACCTTTTCCATACGGATCAGGGTTCGACCGCAGGCGCAGGGTTCGACGAACAATCGAGAGATATCCTTGGTCCGGTAGCGGATCAGAGGAAAAGCCTCCTTGGTCAGGGTGGTGAAAACCAGCTCGCCGGTCTCGCCATAGGGCAGGGGTGCCAACGTCTCAGGATCGACAATTTCCGGGAGAAAATTATCTTCTAAAATATGCATGCCATGTTCCGAGGAAAGACACTCCATGGCCACTCCGGGACCGATAATTTCGGAGAGGCCATAGATATCCACAGCCCGGATGCCTAATTTACGTTCAACCTCTTCCCGCATGTTCCGGCTCCAGGGCTCGGCTCCGTGAATGCCGACCCGCAGGCTGAGTTCCTCGGGAGAAACGCCGACATCGGCCATGGCATCGGCAAGGTTGAGGGCATAGGAAGGGGTGGATAAGAGCACGGTGGACCCGAAATCGCGCATGATGGTGATCTGCCGCTTCGAATTGCCTCCGGAAACCGGAATGACCGTGGCACCGAGGGCTTCGATACCGTAATGCGCACCCAACCCGCCGGTGAACAGACCGTAGCCGTAGGCGTTGTGGACCATGTCGCCCCGGGTGACCCCGGCCATGGTCAGGCAGCGGGACATCACCGAGGCCCAGAGATCGATATCCGCGGCGGTGTAGCCGACCACGGTCGATTTACCGGTGGTACCGGAGGAGGCATGTACCCGGATGACATCCTCCATGGGGGTGGCAAACATCCCAAAGGGATAGTTGTCGCGCAAATCATCCTTGGTGGTAAAGGGGAGTTTGCGCAAATCGGCCAGGGATCGGATATCCCTTGGTTTGACTCCGGCCGCATCCATCTTTGCCCGGTAGGGCCCGACCTTGGTATAGACACGATTGACCAGTGCTTGTAGCCGTTTCAGCTGGATTGATTCCAGCCCGGAGCGAGGCAATGTCTCAATTTCTTCCACCCACATCATGGTTTATCCTCTCTGCTTGCTGTTGGTACCGTGCTCAGGCGTTAACCGCAGCCCGACCGGCCGCAAATGCCTTTTTGTTGACCTCGCGGAACTGCTCTTTTACCGTGGCATCGATCACCTCGAGAAAAACCTCGGGGCTGACCGCAAGGAAATTGGACATGGCGCCCACCATGACCACATTGGCGGTGCGTACTTCGCCCACGGAATCGGCCACGGAAAAGGCATCGAGGGCCACAACCTTGATCCGGCGGTTGGTCAGCTCGTCAAGGATATTTTCGGGGTAGACCATCTTGCCCAGGGCCACGGCCGGCGGCAGGATCTTCTGGGTATTGACCACCACGGCACTGTCCTTATGGAGATAGGGCAGATAGCGCACCGCTTCCAGGATTTCAAAGGCCACTAAAATATCGGCGGTCCCCGGTTCGATCAACGGAGAATAGACTTTATCCCCGTAGCGCAGATGCGCCTCCACCGAACCGCCCCGCTGAGCCATGCCGTGAACCTCGCTTTTCTTGACATCGAAGCCGGCTGCCAGTTGGGCATGGGCGGTCAATTCGCTGGCCAGGAGAATTCCCTGCCCTCCCACCCCGGAAAAGAGAATGTTGCCGCTCTGTTTCATCACTTTGCCTCCCTTTTGGTGATCGCATCGAATTTGCAGACCGCTGCGCACTGGCCACAGCCGTTGCACTGGATCTCGGCGATCTGGGCAAAACCTTTTTGTTTTTCGCGGTAGCCGCGCACTACAGCTTCTTCAGGGGTCAAAGGTGTCCAGCATATAGCCGGACAACCCATCTGCACGCAGAGCGAACAGCCGGTACAGTTGGCGAGATTGGTGAAGTACACCGGTTTCTTGCGCTGCACCTCTTCCGGCAGGAGCACGCAGGGGGCGCGGCTGATGATCACCGAAAGCTCCGGCGATTCGATTTCCGCCTTCAACACTGCTCGGGTGGCCTCGATATCATGGGGATTGACCACCACGACCCGTTGAACCCCCAGGGCTCGGCACAACTGCTCGAAATCAAGGGCCGGGGCCGGATCACCGAGAAGGCTACGACCTGAAGCCGGGTTGTTCTGGTGCCCGGTCATGGCGGTGGTGCGGTTGTCGAGGATAATGACCGAGGCATAGGACTTGTTGTAGACCGCATTGAGCAGGCCGGTGATACCGGAATGCATAAAGGTGGAATCGCCGAGCACCGCTACGATCCGGCCCTCCCCGTTTTTGCCCATGGCCTTGGACATGCCGTGGGCCATGGTGATGGAAGCCCCCATGCAGACGCAGGCGTCCATGGCGGAGAGCGGCGGCAAAAAGCCTAAGGTGTAACAACCGATATCACCGGAAATAAAGACGTTTTTCATTTTGGAGAGGCCGTAGAACAGGCCTCGGTGCGGACAGCCGGCGCACATGTTGGGCGGCCGCATCGGCAGGTCGATCGGGGCGAAGAGTTCGCCGATGGAGTTCGGCTCCACGGCCTTGCGGACGATGAACGAGTTCAATTCGCCCTGGTCGGGGATGATGTCTTTGCCGTGGCAGGCAATGCCCATGGCCTTGAGATGGAGTTCAAGAAAGGGATCCAGTTCCTCAACCACTATCAGTTCTTCGACCGAAGCGGCGAATGTGCGGATCAACCGTTCGGGCAGGGGCCAGACCATGCCCAGCTTGAGTACCGGGGCGGTGGGAAAGGCCTCTTTGACGTAATTATAGGAAACACCGGCGGTGATGAAGCCGCGCGGCCCGGTTCCGGGCTCAATCCGGTTTTCCGGCATGGTTTCCGCCAGTTCACGGGCAGCTACCATGCGTTGTTCCACGGCTTTGCGGCGTACACGGGCATTGCCGGGCAGCATGACCAGCTTAGCCGGTGCTTTTTCAATGGAGGGTTCCGGTAATTGAACACGTTCCCCTTTGGGCACGACTCCCTTGACATGGGCAATGCGGGTCGTGATGCGGAACAGCACCGGGGTGTCCAGCTGCTCGCTCAGGGCATAGGCACGGGGCAGCATATCCTTGGCGTCGGCCGGATCGGAAGGCTCCAGCATCGGTAACTTGGCGGCAAAGGCGTAGTTGCGGTTGTCCTGCTCGTTTTGGGAACTGTGCATCTGGGGGTCATCAGCGGTCAGAATCACCAGCCCGCCGCGTACCCCGGTGTAGGCCGCGGTAAACAGGGGGTCGGCCGCCACGTTGAGGCCCACATGTTTCATGGTGGCCAGGGCCCGGGCACCGGTGAAACAGGCGCCGATCGCGACTTCCAGGCCCACCTTCTCGTTGGGAGCCCATTCGGCATAGACACCCTCGTAGCGGGCCAGATTCCCCATGATCTCGGTTGACGGTGTTCCCGGATAACCCGAGGCCACAGTGACACCCGCTTCCCAGGCTCCTAGAGCTATCGCCTCATTGCCGGAAAGCCATAACTTTGTTTCCGTATCAAAACCCACGTCGTCCCTCCTTTTATACCTTCAAAAACAGTTGCTTTGAAAGGCTCCTATTCATGACGCACACGAAAAAACAGGAGTCAAAACATGTTGCTGGTGCTCTCTACCCCTTGTCGGTAGTCGTTCGTTTTTCAACTTGAACCGCAGATACCAGGGAGCATCCTTACCTTGAATGCAACCGGTTAGGCAAGAGCTTTTTCCCTTCTTTTCCTCTTGCCGGCGTGTCCTTTCGATCGCCGGTGAGCAATTTTGAGCGTCCTCCCCAGCCTTCGAAAAGATAAGGCAGGAGGCTGACACACCGGGAGGGATTTTTTGCATGCGACGATGTATTATTTCGTTTTTTCGGTGGATTGCGGTGGAACCGTTCTGAGTGTCATTACCCAATCGGCCTGTTCCTTGGTCAAATCAGTGGTGGCGACCAGTAATTCGGTGGATTGCATCAGCTGATTCCATTCCCGACTGAGCCTGGCGATGGAAATGTTTTTGGTGGTGGCCAGGATGCCGGCGACCCAGTCGGTCATATCTCCGGTCTGTTGCGCAATCCGCTTCGGATAGAGGACAAAACAGCCGAAATTGGCGCGACCGATCCGTTCGCCGAGTTCAGATCCGAGTTTTTCCGCCACCGGAGCGGCCAGCACATTGGGTGTGGCCTTGCCGGTGAGCACATCTTTTAAAAGCTGCCTGCTGCTGGCCACATAGAGCATGGAATCGGTGAGCACAACCGCGGGTTGGGCTGCAACGTCAGGCAGGACAGGCCAGAAATAAATGGTGTTGCCGGCGACGGTCTCCTGCTGTTCCTGAACCAAACCATAGGCGGCTATTTGTTTCCGCAGTTCGTTCAAGGCCGTCTCCGCGATTTTCCGATCGCGGACCTCCAGAAAAAGGGTTACTTGGGGCACCGGGAAGAGCGCTGCCTTGACAATACCATTGAGTACGCCGCCGTATTGCGGTCCCACGGCCCGGCTTAACTCGTCCAGAGAGACACCGAGGGTTTTGCGCACTTCCGTGTCGACCTGCTGATACGTCTGTTTTTGACCTGATAAGGTTTTCAGCACCATCTCGGGGCGCAGCGAGGAGGACCAGTTGTAGGCCAGGGAACTCTCCTGCAGTAAATGGAGGGAGTTGTTGGATTTTGATGCCGAGTCCACCGCGCTTTTCACCAGTTCGTGCAGCTCGTTGTACCGGAATTTGGAACGCGCTCTGCTTTCCAGGCCCTGCTTGGTGGTATAGGTGAGCGAGACCATGTATTCCAGCCCCCGCATCCATTCGCCGCTCTGTTTGACATCGGGATTGCTCGCATCCTTGAGGAGATCGGCCATCCCGGCAAGATTGAGAAAAACCCGGCTTAAGGTCTTTTCCTTGGGATAGGGCTGCCAGAAGGCCGAAGCTTCCTTAAAGACCGGGGCCTTTGCCAGGGAAGTCTCCGTCTGCCCGGTTGTTATGCAGGCTTTCAGGGCCGCCGGAGCATAGGCGAGCAGCACGGTCTGCCCGTCAACGTAGCCATAGATCACCTGATTGTGATCAAGGGCGATCCGGGTCAGTTCCAGGCCGTCGATGGTCTCCTTGGTCACGGTCTTGCTCATCACCAGGCGGCCGAACAGATCGAGTGCGCCGGAGGCGGAGGCCGCTGCCATCACAACCAGTGACTGCTGTAATGACTCGGCCGGATTTTGCACAAAGGTCTGGCGGTCCGGCGGCAGCAGGGCCAGGGTCGCATCATTGCCAAATACTGCCCGAAAGGCCGGATTATCCATGACCTGGGCAATATTGTCGTACAAGGTGTCATACTCGTTGATCACCCGGTTATCGGTGTGCATCTCCAGCATAATGGCATGGATGGTATCTTTGGCCAGAAAGCGACCGAGCGCGGTGTCGGCAAAGGCATCGGTGACGGTGTTGAGGTTGGTGAGCCGGACCGTGCCGATAACATCCTGGGGCAAATAACGGGCATATTGACCGGCTGCCGTGCTTTTTTGCTGCATCAGGAAGTAGTAGCCGCCCCCGCCGATGGCAAGAAGACAAAGGATAATTCCTGTAATTTTTTTCATACGTTTTCTCCGCAAAAGGATCCTGGAGGTGTCTGCAATGGCCAAGGGGTCACGACTGACCGATCACTGTGCTCCGTTCATGCTTCTTTTTCAATAGCTTCCATGGCCTGCTGCGCCTCTTCCCATTTCTGATAGGCACGTTCAAGATACCGCTCTACCTGGCCGTATTCCTTGCTGGTGGCCGTCCAGCGTTCCTTGTCGCTGTACAGTTCGGGGTCGGCCATCAGGGCTTCGAGTTCAACCTTACGCCGTTCCTGCGTTTCAATCTCCTGCTCAGCCTCTTCGCTTTTTTTCTTCCAGGGGCCGAGTTTCCGGTTCAAAACCTGCCGTTCCAGGGCGCGCTGCTGGCGCTGAACCTTCCGGTCCACACTCTGCTCTTCATCCGGGCCTTGGTCTTTTCCCGTTTCCTGTTGGTTTTTGACCAATTTCACGTCGGCTTCGGCTTCTTCCCGGCGGCGCCGTCGTTCCAGGTAGTCGTCGATATTGCCCTCGAAGATCGTAGCCTTGCCGTTTCGGATTTCCAGCACCTTGTTAATAAAGGAATTGACGAAAAAACGATTGTGGGAGACGACGATAATCGTACCCTCGTATTGGGCCATGGCCTCCTGGAGGATTTCCTGGGAGCTCATGTCCAGATGGTTGGTCGGCTCGTCGAGCAGCATCAGATTGGCGGGCCGTACCAGCATCTTGGCCAGAGCCACCCGGGATTTTTCGCCGCCCGACAGCACCTGTACCTTTTTTTCGACCTCGTCGCCGGTGAAGAGAAAAGCGCCGAGCAGCGAACGGACCTGGGTGATGGTCATATCCGCGGCCGTATGATAAATCGTATCGAGAATGGTGAGGTCACCGGGCAGTTCCTGGGCCTGATGCTGGCCGAAATAGGAAAGGATGACATTGTGTCCCGGTTTGATCAGGCCCTCGGCGGGTTCGACGCCTGCCATGATCTTGAGCAGGGTGGTTTTGCCGGCGCCGTTGACCCCGACCACGGCCAGTTTGTCGCCGCGCTGCAGGGAAAAGGAAACCTGGTCAAAAATCGTTTTGTCATGGTAGTGCTTATGCACCCCCTCAAGGGTGAGGACATCGCGGCCGGAGGGAGAGGCGGGCGGGAAGGTAAAACGAATGGTGCGGTCGGTCTCCGAGAGTTCGATGCGTTCCAGTTTATCCAACTGCTTGACCCGGCTCTGCACCTGCCGGGATTTGGTGGATTTCGAGCGAAAACGGGTGATGAATTGTTCGGTCTGGCGGATCATGGCCTGTTGATTGTCATAGGCCGCCCGTTCCAGTTCGAGCCGCAGCGCCTTTTCCACCAGATAATGGGAATAGTTGCCCCGATAGACCGTGAGCTTGCCTAGGCTCAGCTCCCAGGTGATACCGGTCACCCGGTCCAGAAAGGAGCGGTCATGGGAGATGATGATCATCGCCCCCCGGTACTGCTGGAGAAAATCCTCCAGCCAGGTGAGCGAATCCAGATCCAGATGGTTGGTCGGTTCGTCAAGGAGCAGCAAAGCCGGTTTTTTCAGTAATAATTTTGCCAGAAGCAGACGCATGATCCAGCCGCCGGAAAAGCTGAGCACCTCCCGGTCCAGATCCGCGGCGGAGAACCCCAGGCCGAACAGCACCCGTTCGATCTGCGGCCGGATGCGGAAGACATCGCAACCGTCCAAGGCCTGCTGCAGATCGCCCTGTTGAACCAGCAGCCCCTCAATCTCGGGGCTGGAAGGATCCAGGACCGCCAACTGTTCGCCGATCCGTTCCAGTTGCTGCTGTTGGTCCAGGACCTCGTCAAAGGCTGATTCCGCCTCGGTAAACAGGCTGCGACTGCCGAGTTCGATGCTGACCTCTTGAGGCAGGTAGGCGACGGAAAACCAGGAGGCCCGATTGACGACACCGGGGTCGACCTCGTGCTGACCGCACATGATTTTGAGAAGCGTCGACTTGCCCGCGCCATTGACTCCGGCAAGACCGACCCGGTCGCCGGTATGGATCTGCGCCGAGACGTTACGGAAAATCTGTTTATTGCCGTATTGCAGGCTGAGGTCGTTAATGCTGAGCATGGGTAAGGAGTTATTACTTTTAGGAAATTAGTCTGTAAGGGTTGCGTCTGTTATTGGTGCGTCGGTGGGACACAGGTGGTTCAGGCTCAACCGGTTTGAGGTGTTTCTGGTGTATAGCCGGTAAAACCTAACAGATTACGGGCGAACAGGCTACAACCTAAAGGCCTCCGGACTCTCCCTCCAGATCTTGAGGGTGTGCCGTGGTTGTTGAGGATCGGTGTGCAGGGAAAAGCGTTCAAGCAGGCCCAAGTCCCGCAGACGTCGGATATTGGCGGAACGGATGCCCCTGAAAACCGACTGATCCCGCTCGTTTATGACCAGCATAACCCGGTTCGGGCCTTGTACGCTTGCCAGGGCCTGCCGCGTCCGCTGCAGCATCAGGCGGGCGTTGACGAGTTCACCAAAGGCCGGATGATAGGGACCGGCCACCAGGGCTTGTTCCAGCTCAAGGGTCGGCTGCAGGCCCATCCGTACCACTTGGATCCCCTGCTCGTCAAACCGTTTTTTCATCGAGGCGGCGAGAAGCACCGCTCGCTTCAGGGAAAGCGGCCGGTATTGTTGACGACGGTACAATGATTCCAGCGCACTGCCCCGGAGGACCAGCAGCGGATAGATGCGGACGAAATCCGGTTGCAGCCGGATCACCGTCTGTACGGTCTGCCGCAGGGAGCGAAAAGTATCGCCCGGCAGACCGAGCATCAGCTGGATGCCCAGCTGTATGCCGCGGGCCTTGATCATCTGCGCGGCATGGACGACATCCGCAGCATCGTGACCGCGACCGGCCCGCTGCAGCACCCGGTCGTCGCAGGACTGCACCCCCAGTTCAATAATCCCGACCCGGTACCGGGCGAGAAGGTCGAGCCGTTCCCGGTCGATATAATCCGGCCGGGTGGATAGACGGACGATTTGGACTCGTCCCTGTTCGAGATAGGGACGCACCGCTCCCAGCAGTTCTTCCTGCCGTCCGGCGGGCAACCCGGAAAAGCTGCCGCCGTAAAAGGCCACCTGCACCGGATCGCGGCTTCCCGGTTTGACTCGATGCAGCCAGGTGGCAATGGTCTCCTCAACCTCAGCGGCAGTAACCGGCTCAGCCGAATGCCCGCTGATACTGTGCTGATTGCAGAAGATACAGCAGTGCGGACAGCCCTCGTGGGCAATGAAGATCGGGATAACCAGGGGCATGGACTCTTTCCTGTTTGTGTGGTGTATGGGACCTTCCTTCCGAATGTTATGGAGAGGAGCAAGGAGGACTGAATCAAGAGGGTACAGTGAGAATCCTTAGGTATCGGCCCGGCGCAGATATTCCAGAGCAGCGCGGGCGGCCTGTTGCTCGGCTTCTTTTTTGCTCGAAGCCTTGCCGTTGCCCAACTCCTCGCCTTGGAAATTGACGGTAACGGAAAAGAGGCGGGCGTGGGCCGGGCCTTCTTCATCGGCCAGGACATATTCCGGCCCTTCGTTGAATTTTTCCTGCAACAGTTCCTGCAAACTGCTCTTAGCATCGGCGCTTTCCAGTTTTTCCTGGTGCCGGTCGATATGAGGCTCGAAAAAACGACGAACAACAACCAGGGCCTGATCGTAGCCGCCATCGAGAAACAGGGCACCGATCAGGGCCTCGTAGGCGCAGGAAAGGATGGAAGATTTATCGCGGCCACGGGAGGCGTTCTCGCCCTTGCCCAGCAGCAGGTGCTTGCCCAGATCGATTTCCCGGGCCATGTCGGCCAGTCCGTTCTCATTGACCAGAGCCGAACGGATGCGGGTGAGCTTGCCTTCCCGCATCTCCGGGAAACGGGTAAAGAGGATGAAACCCACGGTGAGGTCGAGGACCGCATCCCCGAGAAACTCCTGGGTTTCATTGTGACGGCCCTCATCGAGCCGTTCAAAGGCAAAAGAACTGTGAACGAGAGAGAGTTGCAGCAGCTGCAGGTCACGAAAGCGATAACCGATCCGTTCCTGCAACTCCTGCAACCCGTCCTCGTTGTCCTGAATCAGGTTCGCGAGCGTGGTGCCCATGGGTTGGATTTCTCCTTGTCAAAAATAAAATCTATGGTATATCTTGCCGCACATTGTTCAGGCGACGTAGCCAAGTGGTAAGGCAATGGTCTGCAAAACCATTATTCAGCGGTTCAAATCCGCTCGTCGCCTCCAGCATACTCAAGCGGTCACAGATTTTTCTGTGACCGCTTTTTTTGTGCGTTTCGGACAAAGGGGTTTACTTACCTGATGCCGAAGTGGAGGTCAAGGGGGCTCAACAAAAAAAAGGCAGAGCCGATTGGCCCTGCCTTTTTGTTTTTTCGGAAAACTTGAGGTTATTGCATCTTGCGTCGGGTAATACCGGCCAGTCCTACCAAGCCGGTTCCAAAAAGGAGCATGGTGGCTGGCTCGGGCACCGGAGCAGCTTTTACCAAGTAATTTTGGCCATCTTTATTATCACCATAACTCACAGCCAGTAACCAGTCATCTGCAAAACTTCCTCGGTTGTTGGCGTTAGAATATAGCGTTCCTAATGCAGCCGTCTCGGTGCCATAATAGCCTGTAGAGATAGACAGAACACCGAGAAGATTCCATATAGCCACCTGGCCAATGGCTTTAATTTCATCTGCAGTGTAATTCTTATACGTGGTTGTTGTTATGGCCCAGTTAGCTATCCAGGTGGCCTGTACATAGTTGGCAGTCCACGTGGTCAATAGATCATTGGATCCGGATCCATCGCTGGTATAAAATTTATAGATTGTTGGGCTGATCAGGTCTTCTTTCTCAACGCAAAAAGCCTCATACGAAGCAAAATTTATAGCTGCTCCATCAGTTTTACTATAGGTTTTGACATCATAATCAGCATAATACCCCCCCGCAGTAGGGGTGGAATAGCCAATTTCCATCTGAGCGGATCCTATGTAGCCTGCCGAAGCTGTTAGTGGAAAAAGAAACATCAATGCCGTAATTGCCAAAAATTGTTTTTTCATTTTTTTCTCCTCGTCGGCCATGGTTAATTAGTAATTATTAGGAAATATTTTAGTAGTAATCAGGGAGGCAGGCCCGAATAACGCTAGACTAGGTATTGCGTACGTGGATCTTAAAAGAAGGGCGGCTGTAAACTTTATTGCAACAGGAAGAATTGAATATACTTTTTTCATGGTGCCCTCCTGATTTGATTAAGTTAGTTGATGTTGGTTTACACTTGATATTGGCAATACGTGTTATTTCTAGCTAAGCAAAAAGACAGCCAGAAGTATTAATTTTTTTAAAAAATGTAACGGTATAGAATTGTACAGTTTTGTTGTGTAATTAATACAATTTTTTTATTGATGTTACAGGGTCGCTCTATTTTTTCCTGTGTTCTGGAAAAAAGTGAACGAAAATCCGGAAAAACAATATCCATCGTCGCGCTTTAACGGTGGGGGCGCGGTTAAGCCGGGCTAAGTGGGGAATATGTGGTTTTTGGGTTCCCAGATACCACATTTTTTTTCTCGTTCCCATGTGTCACAGGGGAAGGCAGACCGGAGGAGTTGCCTTTCGTTGGATACCGGGACGGCGCTGCGACGCAGAGGAAAAAGGGTTCCCATGCATCGCATGGGAAGTGTGACCGGCATGGTCACGAACTAGCTGGTGAAAGTCCAGCCATAGCCCTGAAAGGAGGGAATATGTAGACAATGGCAAGGGTGCCCGAAGAAACTCTTTAGATCTGCCCGAGGAGGGGTACATCGGTGAAAGAGAGCCAATGAGGGATCTGAAGGAAGCCGGCGTCAAACCTGCCACTTAAGCTCGGTGCGAACCTCTGGCAGGCTCTGCGGAAAGGGCGAGGTACCTTCCATTACCGAAGCCCGATATCCTTTCCGTATTCCGTGGGGTAGAGGAGGTGAGTGGGCAGAGAAAGTACGTGATCTTACCCGGTGAAGGGCCGTCTGTGCCGGGCCGTTGTAACTGCGACAGCCAAGCCCTAAGCGACACAGCAATGTGTACGTTATGGACAGAGGGTTTTCAGAAGAAGCCATAGTAGGCGTAAAGCCGGTAGCCGATGAGGATGCGGTGACGTATCTGAGGGTAAAACTACCGGAAAGCGACAGGGAAGTTGGAGCCGAAGGGCGGAACATGTGACTGGTAAAGGAATTTCGCTATGAGCGGAAGTTTAGAGTTCAGCCATTGGAGTTCCCTTTGCAAGGGAGACGTATACATCCTGCGGTAACAGAGGGAATGCGGAACGATGAAGAAACATCCCACAGAAGAAAGCAAAGCGAGACAACGAAACCTGTTTATTGATGACAGAAGTCTCTTCGAAAAGCTCTGTGACCTGCACAATCTCCAGGCAGGTTTTAAGGCGGTGAAGAAGAACGGCGGTGCCCCTGGTGTAGATGAGGTGACCGTTGAAGAATATGCATCGTGTCTTGACGAAGAGCTGGCCCAGCTGAAGAAGGATCTCGAAGGTTGGAGCTACAAACCAAATCCTGTTCGCCGGGTGGAGATACCTAAACCAGGCAAAGGAGCAGGTGTCCGGCTACTGGGAGTGCCTTGTATTCGCGATCGAGTGGTACATGCGACGCTGAAGTTGCTTCTGGAGCCGATACTCGACCCGACCTTTTCTGGCCACAGCTACGGTTTCCGGCCTGGTTATAACCAGCAACAGGCAGTGGAAGCAGCGCAAAGGATTGTGAAGGACGGTAAAGAGTATGTAGTCGATATCGATCTGTCCAAATTTTTTGACCGAGTGAACCACGACCGCCTGATCTATCTGCTCTCTGGCCATGTCACCGACAAACGGATACTGCGTTTAATCGGGATGATTTTGCGGAGCGGGGTGATGGTGAACGGTGTGGTACAGCTTACTGAGGAAGGAACAGTTCAGGGAAGTCCATTGAGCCCGCTGCTGAGCAATGTGGTGCTCGACGAGCTGGATAAGGAACTAGAACGACGGGGACTCGAGTTCTGCAGATACGCTGATGACTGCAATATTTTTGTTCGGTCGCCGAAATCGGCGAACCGGGTGATGGACAGTATCAGCAAATTTATCGAGCAGAAACTCAAACTGAAGATTAACCGCGAGAAAAGTAAGGTTGGTCGCAGTGAGGAGGTAAAGTTTCTGGGCATGACCATTGTCGACGGGGCGTTAGTGATTTCCCGGCAATCGATGAAACGGGCCATGGAGAAGGTCAAGGAGCTGATCCCTCGGGGTACCCATCTGACGCTGGAAAAGACGATGAAGCGAATAAATGAATGGTATATGGGGTGGTCTGGCTATTACCTGATGACCCAGTATCCATCACAGTTCGCGCAGATCGAGGCGCATGTCAGAAGACGACTCCGTTCTCGAATTGTCGACCAGCAAAAGAAACGTCGTCATCTGTACCGGAAACTTATCAAGCGCGGGATCTCCCTAAAACAAGCCGCCCAAACAGTATACTCGAATAATGGACGATGGGTGTTGTCGCGGACATGGGCACTGCATAAGGCCTATCCCAACCGCTGGTTTACCGATGTGTTGGGACAGAAACTGAGGTCAAATGCCTTGCTCAAGCATTGGTTTGATGTATGTCAATGGATACGTGTTACATGAAGAGCCGTGTACGGACCCGTACGCACGGTTCTGTGGGCAGACGGGAGCCTTCTGGCTCCCTCTGACCCGATCCAGGGGGGAATCCGATCACAATCTGAGTGCAATTTTTTCCAAGTTATTTGCCACCAGGATTTACCCCTCAAGCAGGTATTCCTGCTCGACAAAGTGGGTGGCCCCTTTACGGCCGAGGATGCTGGAATAGAGGAGGAATCGGTCGACCTCAAACTCCGGAAGAGCGAAAAGGCTGTGCTCCTGGAGATATTTGCCGACCCGGGAGGGTGGGGTCTGATGCAGGCGGGCGAGGGTGATATGTGGAAAAAATTTTCGGTTTTCGGGTTCAAGTCCAAGGGCAAAAAGACGGGTGGTGATCTTACGCTGAAGCGAAGCCAAGGCCTCGTTCGTTTCGATTCCTGCCCAGACCACGCGGGGTTGGCCGCGCGGGGGGAAGAAACCGACGCCCTGCAGGCGCAGGGCAAAAGGAGTGGATTTGATTGCTACCAAAGCTTCGCGGATATCGAGAAAGGCGGTGCCGCTGACCTCGCCGACGAAGCAGAGGGTGAGGTGCAATTGTTCCGGCAGAATCCAGCGGGCTCCGGGAAGGCCGCAACAGATCCCGGAGAGCTGTTTCCGGATTTCCGGTGAAGGATCGATGGCAACAAAGAGTCGTTTGTTCATGTCACGCTCCTCTGTGTTTCTCCATGCATGCGGGTTCTGTCATCTCGACCGCAGGGGATATTTTATCGCCCACGGGGTGGGCTCCTACGCAGAGAGATGCCCCCAGTTCTCTTTAGCTCCGCCAGTCCAGGCCGATATCGCAGGCCTGGGCACTATGGGTCAGCGCCCCCACCGAAATGATATCCACCCCGGTTTCGGCAATCCCTCGGACGGTCTTGAGATTGACGCCGCCCGAGGCCTCGACCAGAGCGCGACCGTCAATCAGAGCCACGGCCTCTCGCATGGTCGCCAAATCCATGTTATCAAGCATAATCACTCCGACCCCGCAGGCCAGACACTCCTCCACCTGCACCAGGGTATCGGTTTCCACTTCCACATTAATGGTATGGGGGATCTGTTGTCGCACCCGGCGCACCGCCTCGGTGATCGAGCCGCAGGCGGCGATGTGGTTATCCTTGATGAGCACGCCGTCGCTGAGGCTGTAGCGGTGGTTATAGCCGCCACCGGCGCGCACTGCGTATTTTTCCAGCATCCGCAGTCCCGGCGTGGTCTTGCGGGTATCGACGATTTTCGCGTTCAGCCCCTGGATCGCATCGACAAAGGCACTGGTCAGGGTGGCGATGCCGCAGAGCCGCTGGACCAGGTTGAGCGCCACCCGCTCGCCTCGCAGCAGGGTCCGGGTGGCCCCATGCAGGCAGAGCAGTTCGGTTCCGGCCTCGACCCGACAGCCGTCGGCAACGGCCCCGGTACAGGCGACCTGCGCGTCGAGCAGGTGAAAAATACGGGTCGCCACCGTCTCCAACCCGACCACCACCATGGGTTGACGGGCCATGAAGCAGGCCCGAGCCTTATCCTCAAGGGAAAAAATCGCATCCGTGGTGATGTCGCCATGCTCCAGGTCTTCGGTGAGAAAGGCCCGCAGGCGGGTGTCCAAGACAAAGGTGTCCATATCAGCTGAGTTTCCGCAACCGTTCGGTTGATTCGAGGGTTTTGGCCAAGCGGGCCTTGATTTCGGCCTCCTTGTCCCGTTCTTTGGCGACAACCGCCTCCGGGGCGTTGCGCATGAATTTTTCGTTGGCGAGCTTGCCGACAATCCGTTCCAGCTCTTTTTCCAGCTTGCCCTGTTCCCTGGCCAGTTTCTCCAGTTCACCGGCCACATCGATCAGCCCTTTCAGCGGGACCACCAGTTCCACATCCTGAAACAGCCCATGACCAGCATCATCGGGCACCGTGCCCACGGCCTCGATGTGGAGGGAACTCGCTCGGACCATGGCCTGCACACCGGGGGCATAGGTCGTGAGCAGCTGTCGTTTGTTTGCATCCGGACAGATCAGGCCGGCCTCGATGCGAGCACCGGGATGGATTTCAGCCTCGGTGCGGATGGTGCGCAGGCCGGAGATAACGCCCATCAGCAGGGTCATTACGCCCTCGGCCTCGGGGTCGGCCCAGGCGTCCATCGGTTCGGGAAAGGAGGCCGTCATGATCGTGTCGCGGTTTCCGGGCAACTGACTCCAGATTTCCTCGGTGACAAAGGGGATGACCGGGTGCAGCAGTTTGAGGATGTTTTCCAGCACCACGAGCAATACCGCCCGGGCCTGCTGTTGGGCCGCTGCATCCTCGCTGAACAGATCGGCCTTGATCCACTCCAGGTACCAATCACAGAATTCGTGCCAGACAAACTGATAATTAGCGGAGGCGACTTCATTGAAATTATAGCCGTCAAGGGCGGCCCGCACCGCATGGATGGTGGCGTTGGTGCGGCTGAGGATCCAACGGTGAGCGAGACGCAGGGACTTGGGATCCGCAGTCAGGGCAGTGATGCCCGGATCAGCCTCCTTGAGGTGCATCTGAGCAAAGCGGGCCGCGTTCCACAGCTTGTTGATGAAGCGCCGGTAGCCGTCGATCCGTTCCTCGTCCATGCGGATTTCACGCCCCTGGGCGGCAAAGGCGGTGAGGGTGAAACGAAAGGCGTCGGTGCCGTACTGGCCGATCATCACCAGGGGATCAATGACGTTACCGGTGGACTTGGACATCTTTTTGCCGAACTTGTCGCGCACCAGGGCATGGAGATAAACGTCGTGAAAAGGGACCTCATCCATGATGTGCAGGCCCATCATCATCATCCGCGCCACCCAGAAAAAGAGGATGTCGAAACTGGTGATCAGCACCGAGGTGGGATAGAAAAATTCCAGTTCTCTGGTTTTTTCCGGCCAGCCCAAGGTGGAAAACGGCCAGAGCGCGGAGCTGAACCAGGTGTCGAGGACGTCGGTTTCCTGGGTCAGGTTGGTGCTCCCGCAGGAAGGGCAGGCGGTGGGATCGTTGATCTCGACCATCACCTCGCCGCAGCCGCCGCAGGTCCAGGCCGGGATGCGATGGCCCCACCAGATCTGGCGGGAGATGCACCAGTCGCGGATATTCTCCATCCAGGCGTAAAAGGTCCGGTCCCAGGTGTTGGGATAGATTTTGATCCGTCCTTGCTGTACCGCGGCCACGGCCTTGTCGGCTAGGGGACGCACCGAGACGAACCATTGCTTGGAGGTGGTGGGTTCGACCACGGTGGCGCAGCGGTAGCATTTGCCCACCGCATGCTGATACTCCTCAATCCGCTCAAGAAAGCCCTGTTCTTCCAGATCCTTGACAATCTGTTTGCGGCAGGCGAAGCGGTCGAGTCCGGCATAGGCACCGGCCGCCTCGTTCATCACGCCATAGTCATCCATCACCTTGATTCGTTCCAGATTGTGGCGGAGGCCAATCTCGTAGTCGTCGCGATCATGGGCCGGGGTGACCTTCAAGGCACCGGTACCGAATTCCCGCTGGACATGGTGATCAAAAACCACAGGGATGGTCCGGCCGGTGAGCGGCAGGCTGATGCCGGTGGTTTTGAGATGGTGATAGCGCTCGTCGTCCGGATGGACCGCCACGGCGGTGTCGCCCAACATGGTTTCGGGCCGGGTGGTGGCCACCACCACCGAACCGGTACCGTCGGCATAAGGATAACGAATATGGTAGAGCTTGCCGTCGGTGGGGTCGTGTTCGACCTCGTCGTCGGCCAGGGCAGTATGGCAGCGCGGACACCAGTTGACGATGTAATCGCCCTTGTAGATCAGTCCTTCCTTGTACAGTCGGACAAAAACCTCGCGCACGGCTTGGGACAAGCCCTCGTCCATGGTGAAGCGTTCCCGGTCCCAGTCGCAGGAGGCCCCCATCCTCTTCAATTGATTGATGATGGTGCCGCCTTTTTCTTCCCGCCAGGCCCAGACTCGCTCAATGAATTTTTCCCGGCCGAGATCGTGGCGGGTCAGTTTTTCAGTGGCCAGCTGACGCTCGACCACGTTTTGGGTGGCGATACCGGCGTGGTCGGTGCCCGGCACCCAGAGGGTGTTGTCGCCCTTCATCCGGTGATAGCGGATCAGCAGATCCTGGAGGGTGTTATTGAGGGCATGGCCAATATGGAGCACGCCGGTAACGTTGGGTGGCGGGATAACGATGGAGAAAGAGGGCTTTCCGTCCTCCATTGCGGCGCTAAAGGCCCTAGCTTCCAGCCAGCGGGTATACCAGCGCTGTTCCACCTCGGCAAATTCATAGCCTTTGGGGAGATCGTATTTTTCGGGACTGTTTTGGGTGGTTTCTTTCATAGGTTGCTTGGATGCCGCCATACTCCGGCGATGGTTAGGAACGAGGGGGTTACAATCAGAGACCGCTCCAGGGTTTGGGCATGAAAATCTGGGAATAGAGACCAAGGGCATAGCGATCGGTCATACCGGCAATGAAATCACAGACCCGGCGATGGCGCCGCTGTTCTTCCTCGACCGAGCGCACCGGGTCGCAGAGACGGCAGCAGGAGCCGATGCCCTTGTCCGGAAACTCGTGTACCAGAAAGTATCCGTAGAGGTCGCGGATGATCCGCTGGGCCTTTTCAAATTCGTTATGGACCCGGCAATTGCGGTAGACATTTTCATACAGAAAAGTGCGCAACTCGGTGATGGTGTCATTCATCCGGTTGCTGAGATGGAGCCGACCGTCCTTGCGCTCCAGGGTGGTGTAGACCAGGTCACCGACCATGGCGTTGATCCGCTGTGAGGAGCGGTCGCCGATAACATCCCGCAGATGCTGGGGCAGGTCGCTGCTCTGGAGCATATCGGCACGGAGGGCATCGTCCATGTCGTGGTTGACATAGGCCATGATATCCGCCACCCGCACCAGCTGTCCTTCCAGGGTGGCTGCCAGCTCCGCAGTCTCTTCGGGCAGGATCTCGCCGTATCCTTTGGAATGTTTGAGGATACCGTTGCGAACTTCCCAGGTGAGATTCAAGCCGTGGCCGTCGTTTTCGAGAAAATCGACAACGCGCAGGCTTTGGCGAAAATGCTTGAAGCCCTTGGGATGTAACTGGTTGAGACTGAATTCACCGGCGTGGCCGAAAGGCGTGTGACCCAGATCGTGCCCCAGGGCAATGGCCTCGGTCAGGTACTCATTGAGCCGCAGGCAGACCGCCATGGTGCGGGCGATCTGCGAGACTTCCAGAACATGGGTCAGGCGGGTCCGGTAGTGATCACCGGTCGGAGCCAGAAACACCTGCGTCTTGTGTTTCAACCGCCGAAAGGTTTTGGAGTGAATGATCCGATCCCGATCGCGCTGGAAGGCTGTGCGCATATCACACTGTTCTTCCTGCGCCATGGAAAAGCGGCCCCGTGACCGGCTGCTCAGGCAGGCATAGGGCGACAGCATTGTTCGTTCCCGCTCTTCGAGTTGTTCACGGATTGTAGGTTGCATAATCTGTCCGGATCCGTGCTCAGGGCTGCCAGAGGAGATAGGCCTTGATGAAAGAATCAAGGCGGCCGTCGAGCACCGCATCAACATTGCCTTCCTCGGTGTTGGTGCGATGATCCTTGATCAGGCGGTAGGGCTGGAGCACGTAGGAGCGGATCTGGCTTCCCCAGGCGATGTCCTTTTTGTCGCCCTGCAGGTTTTCCTGATTGCGGAGCTTCTCCTCCTTCTCCCGTTCAAAGAGTCGCGCCATCAACATCTTCATGGCCGTCTCCTTATTGCTGTGCTGGGAGCGTTCGTTCTGGCACTGCACCACGATTCCGCTGGGAAAATGGGTGATGCGGATGGCGGAATCGGTTTTGTTGACATGCTGGCCGCCCGAACCGCTGGCCCGGTAGGTATCGATGCGGATATCCTTGTCGTTGATTTCGATGGCAACGTCGTCGTCCAGTTCCGGCAACACCATCACCGAGGCAAAGGAGGTGTGGCGTCGGCCGCTGGCGTCAAAAGGCGAAATCCGCACCAGCCGGTGGATGCCGATCTCGGAACGGAGATAGCCGTAAGCGTATTTTCCTTTGACCATGATGGTGACGCTTTTGGTGCCGGCCTCGTCACCGGGCAGGAGATCGAGGATGTCGGCCCTGAAGCCCTTGTTTTCAGCCCAACGAAGGTACATGCGTAAAAGTATGCCCACCCAGTCCTGGGCTTCGGTGCCGCCGGCACCGGCGTGGATGGTCAGGATGGCGTTATTGGCATCATGGTCGCCGCTGAACATGCACTCCAGTTCGACCAGATCGATGCGCTGCCGCAGATCGTCAAGACCGGCGACCACCTCCTGGTACGAGTCTTCGTCATTCTCTTCCTTGGCCATATCGAGCATCATTTCAGCGTCTTCGAGATCACTGAAATTTTTCTGCCAGATGCCGATCAGATCCTGCAATTGGCCCAATTGACGTTGGACCCGTTTTGCTTCGGTCTGGTTATCCCAAAAATTGGGGCTGATGGTTTGCCGTTCCAGCAGTTCAACCTGTTCAATCTTGCCATCTAAGTCAAAGATGCTCCTTGAGCACAAGCATTCTGCCTTTGAGGCTTTCGAGTAACTGTTTCGATTCCGCTGATTCGGTAACATCCGCCATGGTACACCTCGTTGAAAAAACTCATAAAAAAAGTGACGTTACCGTCACTGAACGGCGAAACCCGGCCGTGCCTGGCAGCCAGCCCGGTTCACCTTGAAGAAAAAAGGCTATAGTAAACAGAATCGCTCTAAGTCTCAAGAAAGAAAGGCGGAAAACAGTTTGAAAAGCGCGGGCACAGGCTTGTCAAGGGAAAGGCCTTGTTGCTCCTGAGGGAGCTTACGACATTTTTTGGGTTCCAGGAGTTCGTCGGAATACAAGCAGCAGCGGAATCAAGAGACAGCAGGCGGCACCAAATCGGTAGCCGTACCGGCTGAACAGGGTCTGCTGCTCCCAAAGAGGTACGTCGGCGGTGCGGGCGGCCTCGGTGAAGAGTGCTGTTTGGTCGGTGACCCTGCCCAGGGGATCGACAAACCCGCTGATGCCGGTATTGGCGGCGCGGATAAGCGTTCGTTTGGTTTCCACCGCCCGGAAGCTTGCCATGGCCAGAGACTGATACGGAGCACTCGATGTGCCATACCAGGCGTCGTTGGTGATGTTGACCAGAAGGTTGGCCCCGCTGATCACCGCGTCACGGGAGATCTGCGGGAAAACCGACTCGTAACAGATGAGAATGCCGAGTTTCATCGACCCTAATATCAAGGGCTCTTTTGTAGTCCCGGCGGAAAGTTGTCCGACGCTGGTCACCAGGGGTTCAAGAAAGGGCAGATATTGCCGGAGCGGCACATATTCTCCGAAAGGCACCAAGTGCTGTTTGGCATGCTGGCCGCCGATTCTGCCCGAAGGCCCGATCAACAGGGCACCATTGAAGTACCGCACCTGATCGCTCGCACCCGGTTGTGGTGTGACGCTGTAGAGGGGGGCACCAGTCAACAACCAAGTGTTGTGTGTCGTGGTGAAATCAAAGACCTTGTTGATCAGGGGATCCTGCTGCGGATAGAAAGGCAGCGCCGTTTCCGGCCAGACCACCAGGTCGGTGTCTTTCTCCTGAAGAACGTAGCGGGAAAGCCTTAAATAGGTGGTAACCGTGGCCTCTTTAATCTTTGCCGACCATTTTACAGCCTGATCGATGTTGCCCTGTACCACCGTCACTCGGACCTGCCGTGCTCGGGGCAGCCCCTGTTCCACCCTTTGATAGCGCACCAGGGAATAGCCGCCGATGCACACCAGGAAGAACACGGCGGTCGGGAGCAGATACCGTTCTCCCCGGATGTTTTCGCCAACATGTCGCTGCCGGTGGATAAGAACGGCCACCAGGCAGTTGCAGAGGACCAGGCTGAAGGTAATGAGATAATGCCCGCCGAGATCGGCGGCCTGAATCAGTCTGGGTTGGCCGAAGAGACCGTAGCCGAGATCCATCCAGGGAAAACCGCTCAACAGAATGCTCCGCAGATAATCCAATCCTACCCAAAGCACCGGTGCGCCCCAGATCAGCAGAGCCGTCGAGCCTTGCCGGTTCCGGTCACGACCGGCCATAAAACTGAGCAGAAAGGCAAAGGCCGCCGGGAAGCAGGCCATGTAGGCGGCAAGGAGGAACAACGCCGGTAGCGATAGCCACCAAGGCAAACCGCCGTAGCGGCCGAGCACAATCAGTATCCAGTAGAGCAGGGCGAGGTGATAGAGCAGACCGAAAATAAACCCCATCAAAGCGCTCCGCCCGGGAGGCGTAGCACGCGCCGCCAGGAGCAGCGGCACTAAAGCAACGAACAGTAAAGGCCACCAGCCGATCTGTCCGGGCATGGCCAGGGCGAGGAGGCAGGCTGAAACCGGGCCGGAGACAAGCACCGGCCCTTTGCCGTCAGCCCAGAGTGGGTGCTTCATCGGTTTTGACGATTCTCACGGTCTTGATGCGTCGCGGGTCGGCCGCCGATACCTTGAAGGACAGCCCGCTCTCCTTAACGACGATACCGATCTGCGGCACCTTGCCCAACCGATGAACAAGGAATCCGCCTATCGATTCATAGGGCCCTTCCGGCAAGGTCAATCTGAAATGGGCCTCCACTTTTTCGATATCGATTTTGGCGTCGACGGTGACCGTGCGCTCATCCACCACCCGCAGTTCGTTTTCCGCATCGTCATGCTCGTCGTCGATCTCGCCGACAATCTCTTCAATGACGTCTTCCAACGTAACCAGGCCGCGCACTCCGCCGAATTCATCAACCACAATGACCATATGAATTTTCTTCGACTGAAACTCACGCAGCAGTTCGGTGATGGGCTTGGATTCGGGGATAAAGGTGGCGGGGTTCAGGAAATCCTTTATATTCTGGTCCCTCTCCGGGCCGCAGGCACAAATGCGCAGCAAATCTTTGGCATGAAGAATGCCTATGATCTGGTCCAGATTGTCCTGATAGATGGGGATTCGGGTGTATCCTTCCTCGTTGACTAAACGGATCAGTTCCGGTATCGAGGTTTTTTGATCGGCGCAAATCATCTCCGCCGAAGGGGTCATGATTTCCGAGGCAATGGTTTCCCGAAAACCAAAGATTGAATTGATCAACCGTTCCTCATGAATGGAGATCAGGCCCTGCTCTTCACCCTCTTCCAGTAATTCCTGGATTTCGTGCTCCAACTCCTCCGTGGTATCAGGTGCGCCACGGAAACCGAGGGCTGTTTTTATCTTTTCAAATAACGATTTACCAGGGGGTTCCTCATCAGAAGACGCCGAACTTGCCGGCGACGGTTCCACATTTTCCATACGGAATAAAATTCTCCTCTTTGTTTGATAAAAAACTACGTCCCTTGAAGGTAGGCTAACGGCCCATAAAGTCAAGAAAAATTTGCCCATGTTTTTTTGTCTGCAGAAGTCGGTCGCTGCCCGCGATTCTCACGGCGCCCCCAGCCGCTTTTTTGTCCGAGCTTCTTCTTGACGCCCCCGCAAGGGTATGCTAATAAATGCGCTCGCAACGTTTGCCGCAAATTGGCGCCGTGCGCCTCCCTTATCTTATCGATTTGGGCCGTTAGCTCAGCTGGTAGAGCAGTTGACTCTTAATCAATTGGTCCGCGGTTCGAACCCGCGACGGCCCACCATACAATCAAGCACTTGGCCGGAATGGGCCTGGTGCTTTTTTTATTTGGGATTCCTTCGGCGTGCTCCCCTTTGCCGCAAAACGTTCGGCCTGTCGATTACCGAACCAAACGAATGTACCCTATGAATGTACCCTATAACGCCAAAGAGAAGCGGGAATGTTCTGATTATGTATGCTCAATGTATCAATAGATATCTCCGGGTCGCCCTCCTGTTCACCTTCCTCCTGCCCACCGCTTGCCTCGCTTGGTCGGGAAAGGTTGTTTCCGTCACCGATGGCGACACCATCGTGGTTCTTCATAACGGTAAAAAAGTAAAAATTAATTTGTACGGAATCGATGCGCCGGAAATGAAGCAGAAGTTCGGCAAAGAGGCGCGTGAATTCCTGCGTTCTTTTGTGGCCGGGGAACAGGTGGAAATCGAACGGAAAGGTACCGGCAAACATGGCCGAATTTTGGCTCTTGTTTCTATCGAAGATGAAGGATTCAATGAATTCATGGTGGTGAACGGGTTTGCCAGGGTGAACCGGAAATCCTGTAAAGAGAAGTTCTGTTCCAATTGGATCAAAATGGAAGATGCCGCCAAGGACATGCAAAAAGGTATGTGGATTCCAACTGTCGCCACCGGATTAAAAAAATAATGAACGCTTGCCGGGCCTTCTGCGATCTTTACGGCACGAGAGCGTGCGGCAGAGAAAAGCAGTCCAAAATCTCATTCATGGAACAAAAGCCCAATGCCCACCACCCCGCAAAGTCTTTCCCCGGAGGAACTCAACCGTTCCTTTACCAAGGCTTGTCATGCTCAAACCGAGGGTCGCCTTGATGAGGCCCGGGAGCAATACCTGGTCCTGCTGCGCTTGCTGCCCGAATCCTCCCTGCTGCATTATAATATCGGTCTTGTTTATTACGGTCTTCGCGAATTTCCGCAGGCATTGCAGGAATTTTCGCTGGCATTGAGCAGCGGCCCGGAGGATGCCGATACCCTTTTTAATCTGGCGCTCTGTCAGAAGAAAACAGGAGATTGTCAGGCAGCGATTACCACCTATCGGCGGGTGCTGGCAAACTCCCCGGACAGCACCGACTGTCTGTATAACCTTGCCGGATGCTATCGGGATATCCATGATGAAGATCAGGCAATAACCTGCTATCACAAGGTACTGGACATCGATTCCGAATACCTGCCGGCCGCCAACAATCTGGCCTATCTCTATCACCGGGCGGACAAGGTCGATCAGGCTGTCGTCTATTACCAACAGGTCCTGGAGCTTGGACCGGAAAACGAATCGGCCCGATACATGCTCGCTTCTCTTATGGGGACGCCGCTGGACCATGCCCCGGATTCATATGTCCGCGATTTTTTTAATACCTATGCCGAAGGCTTTGAACAGAGTCTGGTGGGGGAGCTTGGCTATGATAACCCTCAGGAGCTGTATGCGTGTTTTTACAAATGTTTAGGCCATAAAGACATTTACGACCATGGCCTTGATCTCGGCTGCGGGACCGGGCTCAGCGGTGTGTCCTTTACAAACGTTGTCTCTGTTCTCGACGGCGTGGATCTTTCTCCCAACATGCTTTCCCAGGCTGTGCGTAAGGGCTGTTATGCCCGACTGTATCCGGACAGCATCCATCACTATCTGTCTTCAACCGCCGACACCTATGACTTTTTTTTAGCCACCGATGTGTTTATCTATGTGGGCGATCTGCAGGTCTTGTTCACGGCTGTGCGGGCCATTGCCCGGCCGGCGGCTCTCTTCTGTTTTTCCACCGAAAACCTGGAATCAGGAGGTTATCACCTGAGAAAAACCGGAAGATTTGCCTATTCCCGGGATTATGTGCATCAGCTCGCGGCTGCCACCTCATGGACGGTATTGGCGCAGGAGGAGACCAGGCTGCGCAAAGAGAGAAATTCCTGGATTGCGGGGGATCTCTGGATTCTCCAGCTCGCTTCTCCCGAAAAGTAATTTTTTTAATTTATCGGGAATCTGGGTCCCTCGTATTCCTTGGTGGGGCCTTCAGAGGCTCAAAAAAAAATGTTTGTAAGGCACCCCTCCGCCTTTGCTGCGTTATTGGCATTCAAATGGCAGATGATTTATAATGGGATCGTGTGGGAGCCCTTGTAATTGAAACGATTTTCTCGCAGCGGCTCAGAGATTCAGGGGTGCGGCAGGCCAGAGAACAGCGGAGTGAGAATGACAAGGGCACAGTTCTTTCCAAGCGAATCTGTCGTTGAAAAAAGACATGAACAATAGCAACAGCGTTGACATAAACGGCGAGAAGATCAGGCTGTTCAGGGAGAAGAACGAATTAACCCAGCTCTACCTGGCAACAGTGGTCGGCGTGACGACCGATACTATTTCCAGGTGGGAGAATCGTCGTTATCCCTCAATAAAACTGGAGAACGCGAAAAAATTAGCCGACGCCCTGGGAGTTTCCCTCGACGAACTCCTTGATGAAAAAGACAAGGCGGACGAAGTTCCTGCTGACGAGGCCCGGATCAATACATTCACACGTGCGGAAAAAGGCGTCCTTTCTTTTTTTTCTCACCGCAAAAAGTGGCTGGGCCTAGGCTGCGGCTTGATCCTGTTTGCCCTTGCGATCTTTTTTTTGCTCCTTGAATACCGTCCCGGCATCAAGGCCGTGCGGTATCTTCCGAAACATACGGCGCCCAATCTCCCGTTCCCGGTGATTATTCAGACCATCGGTGAACCGGATTCGGAAATCACTCTGTTGATCAGGGAAGAACTCCTTGGCGACGGGGACGCAACCGGACCTTTTTCCGGGGGGAAGCCCAAACCCTTCGGTAAAAATCCTCGCTGGATCGGCAAACTCCATCACGGACGGGCGAGATTTCTCTACATGGTGCAGCCTGGTAAAAGACTGCGTCAAGAGGAGACGCTCCGTTTTACCGGTGATATCATCGTCAGGGAGGGGCAGACCGTCGGCGATAAGATAGGGGGGGCGGAGAGTATCGCGATTGCGCCCTATCACTGGAGTGATACCGATAAGGATTACGTGATCAGCGATAGCGAAATTCTCAATGCCTATGAGACTTATTCCCTTCCCAGAGAAAATCTCATTAATTTCACCCTGATCGAAGAACTCTGGCTGGCCGGTAAGTACACCTGGAATAAAAAGACCCTGTCATTTACGCCCTTATATCCGGCGGATAAAAAGGAATAAAGGGGTGTTTCTATGAAATTTCTCTTCTCTTGGATGGTGATTGTCCTGCTGTTTTGTGCCGAAACGGTCTATGCGGAAACCAATGTGGTCGGCCGATATCTGGCCGGGGAGGGGAACGATGTGCGGATGCTGTTGACAATCCAGGCACCGCCGCCCGCCGCTTTTATTGTCCTGCAGCACATACCTCCGGGCGTCAGGATGACGGCGGCCTCGCCGCCTCCGTCGGGTTTTCAGCAGGAGGGGGAGGCCGTGAAATGGTTTTTCAAACGGCCTCGTCCGGGAACCCTGATGCTCTCCGTCCAACTTTCCCAACCGGTTCCCGAAAGTCGGTTAGTGGGCGAGATCAGGTATCGACATCCCCGTAACGGAACGCTTGTGATCAGAAAAATAAGCAATTGAGGAAAAACGAACCGATTGTTGGTACTTACCGCTGGAGGTCGCCGGTTAATTCGATCAGTTCCTTTTCCAGGATGGTTTCTTTTTCCAACAGCACCTTGGCGCAACGCTCCAGAATCGGCCGGTTATTTTCCAGAATTTTGTAGGTCAGCGCAAAGGTGTCATCAATAATCTTGCGCACCGAGGCGTCGATCTGCTGGGCCGTGCCGTCACTGATCTTGCAGCCGTTATATCCGGGACCATGCTGGCCCGGAAAAGACTGGTGATTATCTTCGTACACCACAGAGCCGATGACCGGATCCATGCCGTAACGGGTGACCATGTTGCGGGCAATATCCGTGGCCCTGGCAATATCGTCGGAGGCCCCGGTGGAAAGGTGGTTGAAAATGAGTTTTTCCGCTGCCCGGCCGCCCAGCAGCACGGCGATTTTATGCTCAAGTTCTTCCTTGGTCATGAGGAAACGGTCCTCGGTCGGTCGTTGCAAGGTGTAGCCCAACGCTCCTATGCCTCTGGGAATAATCGATATCTTGTACACGGTATCCGTTCCGGGAAGGGCAAGGGCGGCAAGGGCATGGCCGACTTCATGGTGGGCGACGATTTCCCGCTCTTTGGGATTGAGCAGCCGGTTCTTCTTTTCAAGGCCTGCAACGATCCGTTCAATTGCCTGCGTAAAGTCAATCATCTGCACTTCAGTGGCCTTGCGGCGGGTGGCCAGTAAGGCCGCCTCGTTCACCAGATTGGCGAGGTCGGCGCCGGAGAAGCCGGTGGTCAGATCAGCGACCTGACCGGCGTTCACATCAACCCCCATCTGGATTTTTTTCATGTGCACTTCGAGAATGGCGATACGTCCGCTCTTGTCGGGCCGGTCGACCAGCACCTGCCGATCAAAGCGTCCGGCGCGCAAGAGGGCAGGATCGAGAACCTCCGGCCGGTTGGTGGCAGCCAGAAGAACGAGACCGCTGCTGGGATCGAAACCATCCAACTCGACCAACAATTGATTCAGGGTCTGCTCCCTTTCATCATTCCCCCCGAGCCCGGCAGCGGTGCGGGCACGCCCCAGGGCGTCGAGCTCATCGATAAAAATAATAGCCGGCGCTGATTTTCTGGCTTGATCAAAGAGGTCCCGCACACGGGCGGCACCTACGCCCACAAACATTTCCACAAATTCCGAACCGCTGATGGAGAAAAAGGGCACTTCGGCCTCCCCGGCCACTGCCCTGGCCAACAGGGTTTTTCCCGTCCCGGGAGGGCCCACCAGCAGTACGCCCTTGGGCATCCGCGCCCCCAGTTTGCCGTAATCATCCGGAGCCTTGAGGAAATCGACAATTTCCAGTAACTCCGCCTTGCTTTCTTCAACCCCGGCAACATCATCAAAGGTGACTCCGGTCTGATTTTCCACGTAGATTTTGGCTTTTGATTTGCCGATGTTCATGAACCCACCGCCTAAACCCTGTTTGTCACCGAATTTCCGCATGATTAACATCCAGATGCCGAAAAAGACGAGCGCCGGAATAATCCAGGAAAGGAGGGTGACCAGAACTTTGCTCTCATAGACCTGGGTGAACGGCACCTGGTATTTTGAAAGCTGTTCCGCCAGCCTCGGATCAACCCGATTGGCCACAATGATCTTCTTGCCGGTTTCGTCGGTTTCCTTTAATTCACCGGAGATGAAGTTCTCCCTGATGGTCAAATCCTTGATTTTCCCTTGCTGGAGGAGCGTTTCGAGCTGGCTGTACGGAACCGCCTTGATACTTTGTTGCTCGACCCACATATCATGAATGATAAGGATGCCGAAGACGGCGAAAATCGCAAAGATCACATTGTATTTGTGTTTGTTTTCCATTTGATTGCGTCCGGAAATGAGAAATATGATACAAAACGGAAGGAGCAGGAAAAACGGCTGGGTGATCTTTTGTAGAGATCACGAGAATCCGTTGGCTGCCCCTTGGGCCCGGTTAATCCGCGCCCGGTTTGTATGTCGTGAAAGCACTGGATTGCGGCCTGCGCCGGAATGACGGAAATCGGCACTTCCAGTCTTTTTGCGAGACCATCACCTTCTCGGCATTGTCCCAATACGTCGAAAATAGGGAGCAAGCGAGCGTTGTCAACTCGATTCAGTGGAGTTTTTTGTTTATGTGGTGCAGGGTTGTTTCTTTAATGATGTCAATAAGCCTTGAATCGGAGGCATAGGCCTCCTCTGTGAAGACCTGTTGGAAATCAGGGAGCGTTTCCACTAAAAGCGCATGAAAGCTCTCCGGTTTCTCCATGTTCAAGGTCCCCGGCTCTACGGGAATCACTGCCGCGACTTTAACGGAAATCTCACCATCCAGACGTTTCAATGCGGTGACCAAGGTACATCGTCCTTTTGTCTGCGCAGAGGCCCCCTTCCTGTAGACGTCGGTCCTGCCGGTAAACTCATGGACAACGGAAGCGAGCGCTCCGTCGGGACCGGGAAAAAATTGTCCTTTGGCAAAAACATTGGCCAACACCGATGCCAGTTCCTCGGTATCGATTTGCTGCATGTTGCTGCGGGTAAAGGCGAGAATTTCTTCATTTTCAGGAAAAATGGCGTTTTGGTGTTCGCCGACGACATAGATAAATCGATCTGCTTTCACGGGCTGTACTCTCTCTGTGGATCGTTAAAAGATTGATCGAACCTCCCTTGTCCGAATCTCTCCTTTCTTAACATATTGTCAAATTTTTGGGGACCACTATCCCCCACCGGTGCCGGTAAAACAAGGGCGGGAATCATTATTTTGCAATTTTCCCCTTCCGGCAGGAGACGTCCCCGCCGCTCTGTCCCCCTCTGCTATTCATTCCGCATCCGGTCGTTTTTTCAGGAAGATGGATGATCTCGTCGTTCACCCGACATGGCCTTATGTCGGGTGGCAAACCACCCGATGTCCACTGACGCCTTCGCAAAGATCTCCTACAGTAGAGACAAATGGAAGCGATTTATCTGTATCCAGAAAAATAGACAATGGAGAAAGAAAATGAAGAACAGAACAATGGCATTGTGGAGCATATTATTGCTTGTACTGATTGCGATGGCGGTACAGCCGCAAAAAGCCGAGGCTCGAGACAACATCTACCTGGGGGTTGATCTTGGCGGACTTGTTATGGGGTTTAACACCTACCCGTACCGCGAATACGTACCGGTTTCCTATCCTCCGGAGAGGGTATGGTATCCGGCCCACTACCGGCATTATCCGCCGCCTCGGCCGGTGTATTACGAAGCCTATGAAAGGAGACATCACTCTCCCCCTCATTATCGTTCGCATTACCGGAGAGATGGCCGCCGTTGGTAACGGGTTTTGGTGATAAGCGGTAAGGATTGCACGATGGGTATGGTTTCCCGATGTCCTCCGGGCAACACGAGGAGGACATCGGGGGAGGCAAGCCCGGTGGCGCTGTTGTGAGCAGCTGAGACAAGTTCCGGGATAACTCGGCGGGGGGAGCGGCCTGCTACGTTCAGATGCCGCAGGGGCTGTCGGGCGACGGCAGGGAATGTAATACCCGGTTCATTCGGCCTGTCAGCTGCCGTTCGAGCAGGGTTTCCAATTGATCGACCACCCGGCAGGCGAGGGGCAGATCGATGCCGGTTTCAACCCCCATGCCGTGGAAAAGGTTGACCGCATCCTCGCTGGCCACATTGCCGCTCGCCCCTGGGATAAAGGGGCAGCCCCCCAGTCCACCCGCCGCTACATCAAAGAGCCGAATGCCGGCCTCAAAGCCCGCATACATGTTCACCAGCCCCAGTCCCCGAGTGTCATGCAGATGCAGGGAAAACTCGACCTCCGGAAAGGACGCCCGCAGCCGGGACACCAGGCTTTTGATCTGGAGCGGGTGCGCCATACCCGTGGTATCCGCCAGATTAATTTCACCGGCCCCGGCCGCCGCCATCCGGGCGACCATGGCCAGGACACGGGCTTCAGGGACCGTCCCTTCATAGACACAGCCAAAGGCGCATTGCAATCCGGCCCGGACTTTGAACCCGCCGGCGACGGCCTCGGCAATCAGTCCGGTCATCGACTCAAGGGCTTTTGCTGCCGGTTGCCCGACATTTTTCCGGCTATGGCTGTCCGACACCGACACCGACATGCTGATATGGTTGAGTCCGCAGCGGAAAGCGCGTTCCATTCCCTTTTCATTGAGCACCAAGGCGGTACACAGGACTCCGGGATGCGCCTTGCGGACCATGGACACCAGGACATCGGTATTGGCCATCTGGGGCACGGAACGCGGACTGACAAAACTGCCGAGTTGCACCCGTTGAAACCCGGCCGCCACCAGCAATTGGACCAACTGTAATTTTTCCGTCAAGTTGAACAACCTGCTTTCTCCCTGCAATCCATCCCGAAGGGATTCTTCCTCTAAAACAACCCGCATGTTTTCGCTCATTGTGGAGTTCATTTTTCTCGCTTGCAGCTTTTCCGCAGCGTTTCAGGCACATCTTTTTTGCCATAGATCTCTGTTTTTTCCCATCTCTTTCAAGAAAGGGAGCAACGCCGGTGGTCGTTCCTCTTGGAGCAGGGGCAAGGAGGAAACATCCGCCCCGGCATTTTTCTACCCGGTTTTCGGATTGCCGCTGTTCTCTCGGAAAATAAAAGGCTCCCCTTTACAACCTTCAGGCAGATTGCTAGTGTACTGCATCAAGTAGCCACGTGTAACCAAAGGTATCCTATTGGAAATAATTAATATACTCTGAAGTCCGAGCAGGAATGGAACAAGTGCCCGCATCGCCGGCGCGTTTACTGAGACCGCCACCGCTCTCGGGGCCACGGTTACCGATTATTACCTCAACGGTATGTCGATCAGTGCCTCCCCGAACTATGCGACGATCCCGGCACGCGAGCTGTTGCAGAAGACGTGACCGATACCTCTCGGGCTTTGTTTTGCAGCGATTGTTTCAAAGCCTCAAAGACCGCATCGCCCACCGAGAAGACCTGGGGGCCGTAACGGGCGAACAGCACCAGGTTGTTGCGTATTTCGCCATAGGCCTTAATTTTCAGATGGCCATGGGCACAAAGTGCCAGAACGAGCATCAGGGTGTTGTAGAAGGGCAGCTTGCGGGCCCGGGCATCCCGGAGAACATGCTTGTCCTCGGACAGCACCGGTTGCCGCATGCATTGGGCGACCCGGCACAGCACTTCGTCCGCCGATCCGCTGGGGGCTGAAACCAGGGGATGCGTTCCCCGGGGTGTTGACCCGTATTCCACGGCTACCTGCGGGATAATCCACAGTGAAAAGCAGCGGGCGACCAGCTCCAGTAAGCCCAGACGTTCCAGGTAAATCAGGGTCGAGGTGTCCGCCAGTCCACCCCGGAAGGCATGGAGTTCCATTAGAAGCAATTCGATATTTCCGGGGGTCTGCATCGACATCTCTCTTTGTTTTTTTGCAGTGGGTGCCACTCGCCGGCCCGTCCTTTCCGATTGCCGCCCATGGCGTTTTTTGATCGGTAAGACCTCATTAATTCAACAATAACAGTACCGCAGCACCCTTTTTCACGCAACCGGAGGAGACAACCATGGAGTTGCAGTTTACTATCGATCACGACCTTTGCATTCAATGCGGGGCCTGCGTGGACGATTGCCCTTTCCGTATCATTGAGATGGCACCGGATTATCCGGCCCTTAATCCCAAGCGTGTCCATCACTGCATTCAGTGCCAGCACTGCCTGGCGGTCTGTCCGACCGGGGCGCTTTCCATCCTCGGCTGCAAGCCCCAGGACTCGCTTCCCCTGCCGCAAAGTCTGCCGAGCGGGCAACAGGTAGCTGCTCTGATCAGAGGTCGCCGGTCTATCCGGCGTTTCCAGCCCGAACCGCTGCAATCCGGAGTCATTGAATCCATGCTTCGGACCGTGGCCAATGCCCCGACCGGCAAGAACAACCGACAATGCCTGTTCACGGTGATCGAAGATCAGGCCAGCATGGACCTGTTTCGCCGGGAAACCATGGAAGGGTTACACCGGGCGGTTGTCGAAAAAAGGCTTACGGAAGGGCTGAGCTATTTCCGTCATGTAGTTTCGGCCTGGAATAACGGCCATGATATCATCTTTCGGGGGGCACCGCATCTGCTCATGGTCTCGGCACCGGCAACGGTCTCCACTCCGGATGCCGACATGCTGATTGCCATGAGTTATTTTGAACTGCTCGCCGCCTCCATGGGCATCGGCACCCTGTGGAACGCCATGATCCGATGGGCTTTTACCCTGATGACAACGGATATGTATGAGCGTTTGGGGATTCCCGGCGATCACCTGAAAGGTTATGTCCTCCTTTTCGGGAAACCGGCGGTGCAGTATTACCGCACGGTGCAGCGGGATTCCGTGGCAATCAACAGGGTGCGGCTGTCCTGAGGTCGCCGCGTTTTCGGCAGGAAGGGAACCCGAGTGTCGGCCGGTCCGGGCAAAATTTCAGTAAGAACTTTTGAGTACTGCTTGTGCCTGTGCAGTCAATATATTATATCCTCAATGAAATGCTGCGGCGCGATCGTCCCGGGAGCCCTGAAGGATTTCAAAGGATGTCTTTTCGGGCACAGTTCCGGAGCAATTCTCTCTATTATAAGAACCGGTCCATAAAACCGGAGTGGAACAAGGTGACAAGATGTTCAAGAAAGAGCTTGAAGTTACGCTGCACAAGGCCTCGGCCGATCAGCTGAAACCGAAACCGGATCAAAGCAATCTGGGATTTGGCCAGTTCTTCACCGATCACATGTTTACGATGCGCTGGAATCGGCAGCAAGGCTGGTTCGATGCAGGCATTCGGCCTTATCGGTCCTTTGAGCTGGACCCTGCGTCCATGGTTTTCCACTATGGTCAGGCCATTTTTGAAGGAATGAAGGCCTATCGCGGCAAGGACGACCAAATTTTTCTCTTCCGGCCGGAAGACAACTTCACCCGCATGAATCAATCCGCCTTGCGGATTTGCATGCCCCGATTCCCCCAGGAACGTGTCCTCCAGGCCTTGCGGGCCATGGTCTACCTTGACCAGGAATGGGTTCCCAAAGCCGAGGGAGCAACGCTTTATATCCGGCCCACCATGATTGCCACCGAGCCGGCGCTGGGGCTGCGCCCGGCTGAGGAATATATCTTCTTCATCATCAGTTGCCCGGTCGGCGCCTATTACGCCGAGGGGTTCAGCCCGACCAGAATATATGTGGAAGACAAGTATGTGCGGGCGGTACCCGGCGGGGTCGGCAACGCCAAGACCGCCGGTAACTACGCGGCCAGCGTCAAGGCCCAGGTTGAGGCTCATGAGAAGGGGTTCACCCAGGTGCTGTGGTTGGATGCCGTGGAACGGAAGTATATTGAGGAAGTCGGCACATCCAATATCTTTTTCCTCATCGACGACGAACTGATCACGCCGCCGTTGGAAGGTTCAATTTTGCCCGGCATCACCAGGGATTCCGTTCTGCAATTGGCCCGTGACTGGGGCTATCGGATCAGTGAACGACGACTGACCATCGATGAGGTCATTGCCGCCGGAGAGGCCGGGACCTTGCAGGAGAGCTTCGGCACAGGGACCGCCGCCGTCATCTCTCCGGTCGGCGAATTCTGCTATCGCGACCAACATATCCAGATCAACAACGGCACCATTGGTCCCCTTTCCCAAAGGCTGTTTGACGAACTGCAGGCTCTGCAGTTCGGCCACCGCGACGACCCGCATAAATGGCGTGTCAGGGTGGGGTGAAGAAAATCAAATTTTAGCCATTCCCTTCTCAATATCCATTCATTTCAACGGGTTGAGCGGATTAATTTTTCGTTCAACCCGCCCTTGATTTTTCAAAAACCGATACTATTGTTTTGCGCAGTTTGAAGACTGAAGCTTCGTTTTCGTCCAACCAATACGGTTTGAGCCGACCGTCGGACACACTAAACTACCCATTCGGCCCAAACAATTTTTTTTAATACTCATTAATCTGTAAACAGGAGGATTGTTCATGAAGATTCGTCCATTGAATGACCGTATTTTGGTCAAAAGATTGGAAGGAGAAGAAAAAACTGCCGGTGGCATAATCATTCCCGATTCCGCCAAGGAAAAACCGGCGGAAGGAGAGATTGTTGCCGTAGGTCCAGGTAAATTGAACGATGCCGGTGAGCGTGTCGTCATAGATGTTGCGGTTGGCGATCGTGTGCTTTTCTCAAAATACGGCGGCACCGAAGTGAAACTGGACGGCGAGGATTTTCTTATTATGCGCGAGGATGATATCCTTGGTGTAGTGCAAGCGTAAAAAAGATATCAATCCAATCAAGCTTTTAAGGAGATAATAGTATGGCTTCAAAAGAATTAAAATATGGTGGCAAGGCCCGGGAAAAAATGCTGGCTGGTGTGAACAGCCTGGCAAATGCGGTTAAAGTTACTCTTGGTCCCAAAGGCCGTAATGTCCTGATTGAAAAATCCTTCGGCGCTCCCGTTATCACCAAGGACGGCGTAACGGTCGCGAAAGAGATTGAATTGAAAGATAAGTTCGAGAATATGGGCGCGCAGATGGTCAAGGAAGTTGCTTCCAAGACCTCTGATGTTGCCGGTGACGGTACCACCACTGCCACGGTTCTCGCTCAGGCCATCTATACCGAAGGCGCCAAACTGGTTGCCGCCGGTTCCAATCCGATGGAAATCAAACGCGGCATCGATGCCAGCGTCGCAGCTATTGTCGCTGAGCTTAAGAATATTGCCAGCCCGACCAAGGAGCAGAAAGAAATCGCTCAGGTCGGTACCATCTCCGCCAACAACGACGAGACCATCGGTAATATCATTGCCGAGGCCATGGATAAAGTCGGCAAAGAAGGCGTTATCACCGTGGAAGAAGCAAAATCCATGGAGACCTCTCTGGATGTTGTTGAAGGTATGCAGTTTGATCGCGGTTACCTTTCCCCGTATTTCGTCACCGATCCGGAGCGGATGGAAGTCAGCATGGAAGAGCCGCTGATTCTGATTCACGAGAAGAAGATTTCCAGCATGAAAGACCTGCTGCCGATTCTCGAATCCGTTGCTAAAATGGGCAAACCGCTGTTCATCATCGCTGAAGATGTGGATGGAGAAGCTCTGGCTACCTTGGTTGTCAACAAGCTGCGCGGCACCTTGAACATCGCTGCGGTTAAAGCACCTGGTTTCGGCGATCGCCGCAAAGCAATGCTTGAAGATATCGCCGTCCTTACCGGCGGTCAGGTTATTACCGAAGACCTCGGTATCAAGCTGGAGAATATCACCGTCAATGACCTTGGCACCGCCAAGCGCATCGTGGTTGACAAAGACAACACCACGCTCATCGATGGTGCCGGCGACAAAGACAAACTGGCTGCCCGTGTAAAACAGATTCGTGCCCAGGCTGAAGACACCACCTCCGACTATGACCGCGAGAAATTGCAGGAGCGGTTGGCTAAACTGATCGGCGGCGTTGCCGTGATTAATGTCGGCGCAGCCACCGAAGTGGAGATGAAGGAGAAAAAGGCCCGGGTTGAGGATGCTCTGAATGCAACCCGCGCAGCAGTCGAGGAAGGTGTGGTTCCCGGCGGCGGCGTGGCCTACCTGCGTTGCCTCAAAGTGCTTGACACTCTCAAGCTCGAAGGAGAGCAGGCTCTTGGTATCAACATCATCCGTCGTGCTCTTGAGGAGCCGGTCCGCCAGATTGCGGCCAACGCCGGTTGTGAAGGTTCGGTCATCGTTGAGCATGTCAAGAACCTGGAAGGCCCCATGGGCTTCAATGCAGCTTCCGAAAAATACGAGGACCTGATTGAGGCGGGTGTCATTGACCCCGCTAAAGTCACCCGTTCTGCACTGCAGAATGCGGCCTCTGTTTCCGGACTGCTCCTTACCACCGAATGCATGATCGCCGACATACCTGAAGAAGATAAGGGCGGCGGTATGGGCGGCATGCCTCCTGGCGGTATGGGCGGCATGGGTGGTATGGGCGGCATGATGTAAGCCCAGCTTTTCCACTGGTTATTTTTTGTACCTTGGCATCCTTTCCCGTTGGAAATCGACGGGAAAGGATGTTTTATTTTTTTGTAAAAAAACAATTAAGCGGAGTTGCGCTTCTCAAGAGGTTTCCTGTTGACAAACAGTGAAAAATCTTGAATAGTGGCACGGTTCAAGCCGCCCGGCTTTTTCATATACTGGCGATGTAGCTCAGCTGGTTAGAGCACACGGCTCATATCCGTGTTGTCCGGGGTTCAAGTCCCTGCATCGCCACCATTTCGGACGTAATCTCTTGTGATTACTTCATATATTGCTCGGATCATTCCCTCTGGTACACCGAAAGGTACACAGGAGCGGTACATGATCCGGGCATTTTTTTTTCAGCGTGACCCGCAAAGCGGGATTCTTTCCTTTCGTCTCCGGATTCCGGGGCCCCTTCAAGAACTGATCGGTTGAACCGAAATTAAGCGTTCATTGCGAACAGCCGATAAACGCCTTGCCATACCTGTTGCTATGCGGCTCTATGTTGAGGTTTAAAAATTATTCAAACGATTTAGAGAAAGATAGACCTATGCAGAAACCGCAGAGGCAGGACAAATATGATTTCGGGACTCTTGGCAAGATTACCTTTGATGAGTTAGAGTTGCCCCGCGGAGCGAAAGTCAAAGGTATCATCATTGATATCGGCGCCGATGCCTAGGATATCAAGGTCGCAAAGGATCTGCTCGGCGGCATTCAGAGTGCAGCACCGGCCACCATCACCCCTACTGTGGATTCTGCCAAGCTGGGCGAGGTTGCCGAAAGGTACCGGAGCGAAAAGATTAAGGAAGGGGCATGGACTAAAAAGACGGCGGCAGAGCATGAAGCTCTTCAGGAGTTGCTCATCCAGGTGGTCGGCAATCCTGACATCTCAACCATAGTTCACAAGGAAGCCCGGCGGTTCAAAGAAGTCCTGCTTGCGTTACCGGCGAACATGAGTAAAGGCCAGTTTGCCGGAAGGAGCATCAGTCTGCTCATTTCAATGAACATTCCAGAAATTGCATTAATGCATCCGCGAACGTGCAACGAAAAGATACAGCGGGCATCCAGCCTGTTTTTATGGGCTGTTCGGCATGGGTACACGTCGTTAAATCCGTTCGAAGGGTTGAAACTTCGGTTAAAAACTGAAGATTCTAATGAGCGTTCAGTTTTCAGTCATGATGGCCTGCAGGCTCTCCTTGCTCCGGATCCGGGCTAATAGAGATACCCTTCGCAAGCCGTTCAAGTATGGTGTCCTTGGCTGGCATTCTTCACTGGCTGCAGAGCGGAAGAACTTGCTGACAATCGAATGCGTCAACCATTTCTGATCACTGCAAGATGTCGTTTGGGCAAGATGTTGAAATGTTGCTTATAGGCGTGGCTAAAATGACTGATATTGGTGTAACCTACGGCCGATGCGGCCTGGCTGACGTTCATATCGGTCTCGTGGAAAATGCGTTGGGCCTCCTGCATGCGGTACTGGTGCAGGAATTTGAAGACCGAAACTCCATAAAGCTGCTGGAATCCCTGTTGCAACTTATTCATGTTCAATCCAATTTTTCGAGACAGTTGCTTGAGGCAAGGTGGATCTGTCACATGCTCAATAAGGATATTCCGCGCCAGAAGCACCCGTTCCACCTCATCATGGCTTAAACTACCCGGTATTTGTCGGCTGGTATTTGCCCGGTTTACTTGCTCCGCCATTAAATCCAGAGTGATCCCCTGAAAGAAGATGTGTGCCGGAGTCCCGGGAGATGGTCCTTGCAGCAGGCGGTTCAAGGTGAGCTTCGCATCTATCGACATGCCTGTTCTGAAAATCCAGGAGTGTTGTACCGGCCCGTCGAAAAGCGGCAAAAGCGCCGCTGGAACAGTGTCCCTGTCGTCGTAGAAGAGCTCGGAGAAGACGGCAAGATCCACATGGATATGGACCACACTGAGGTGGGTTTGGCGAGGAATGGTTAAGCAGCCTTCCTGACGAGGGAGGTAGGCTATACCACCCACCCCTTCATGGGCGATATACTCTTTCCCGTTACAGACCGGAGCTTTGATCCGGTGCCGATAGGTCCCCGACAAAATGAAGCCGAAATTCAACGTGGGACAATCTTTTTCATATTCAAGCGCGAGAGCATCGTCGGTCCTGATCTCCAGATGGCTGATACCCAATCCATCACAAACACGATATTGCCAGTATTGCTCAGATATTAAATCCTTAGCAGGTCTCTTGAACGGGATGAGCCGGTCAACGGCTGATTCCGTTTTCTCCAGATGGGGCTTTATCTTCATTTCTTCGTACCGCGCCTCTCGTTGTCTGTAGAGTCGATTTCCATAATGAGGGGTAGTGGCACAATACTTTCCCGATGAACCAGAATCGCGCCAACAGAACCAGCCATCGCATTTTAGACCCTTCGAATATTTTGGCCCAAATAGTACAGGTCCTTAACTATTATTGCAAGCCGATTTTTTTTTTTAATGGCTACTCATGGTGAACATCCACAAAGAATAAGGTTTTTTTTAATCGTTACCCAAAAAGTGTTCGGATGGGCAAAATTTGGGTGGCTGCGGGTAGAAGGACTCCTAAAAATATTTTATCGTCATGATGTTTTAAGTTGCTTCTAATATTTACTTCCCACTCACCACGGCCACCCCTTGAGGACATTCCATGACACGACAAACAACTTCTTTGATTCTGGTATTTTCCGGACTGGTCCTGCTGGTGACCAGTCTTGTGCTCTATTTTGGCCCCGCCGGTCAGGTCGGCCATTTCAGCCCCTGGAGTTTTTGGGGATTGGGCCGACATCATTGGGGTGTTCTTCATCTGAACGCCGGTCTGCTCTTCTGTATTGCCATGCTCCTGCACACCGCCCTCAACTGGAAGGCTCTCTTGCGATACGGGCAACGCATGCAACCGCACTGGTCGCTCTCCCCTTTACTCCTTTCCCTCACCCTGACCATCTATGTCTGCCTCGGTGGCTCCTATGACCTGCCGCCCATGAAACAGTACATTGATATAGCCCGGTCATGTCGTCTGGATTCGGTGAAAAAGTACGGGTCTCCACCTTATGGCATTGCCTCCCATTTTCCCGTGGCGCAGATCGCCATGTACATGGGCTGGGATCCCAAGAAAGCCATCGCGCAATTGAACGAGCACCATATCGTTATCCAATCGCCGCAACAATCCTTGGCGGATCTGGCTCGGGAGAACCGGACCACCATCGGCCATCTCCTCGACACCATGCAAGCTCACTAAACCGGAGGCCCCCGTGAAACGAACAGACCACGCCACTTTTTTCCTGCTCCTGTTGTTCCTCTGCCCGCCCCCTTTGTTTGCTCAGGATCCTCCCCCGCAGAATGAACAGACCGATGAGCAGAGCAAGAGTACATCCCTGTCCACCCTCGCACCCATGCTTGTCACTGCCGAAAAACGAACCGAGGAGGTGCAGGATATTCCGGCCAGCATCACGGTATTGGATGCCCAGACCATCGAGGATGCCCGCATAGAAGGCATGGCCGGGATCGCAGCCCTCACCCCCGGCCTGGAATTCCGCAATGCAGGGAGCCGGAGGCACAGCCTTTCCTTCATGCGCGGCATCAAAAGCATCCATAACCAGGAATCGGCCATGGGCTACTACGTGGACGGAGTCAGTTATTCCAAATCCTACATGTTCGACTTCCCACTGTTTGATGTCGAACGGATCGAGGTGCTCAAGGGACCGCAGGGGACCTTGTACGGGGGCAACTCCATGGCCGGGGTCATCAACGTGATCACCGCCGAGCCCGATAACCGGACCAGAAGCAAGCTGACTTCCACCCTGGGAAGCTACGAGCAGGCGGAGATCCAAGGCTCTGTGCGCACACCCCTCATTGAGGATAAACTTTTTTTCGGCATCTCCGGTCTGGTCGAACAGCAGGACAAAGGAACGATGGAAAACGATATTGAAACCAACGGTGACGAAGGGCGGCATTCGGAAGGCGGCGCCGGGCGGATGAAGTTCACCTTGCTGCCCACCGATGCCCTGGATATCACCTTGAGCATAGACGGGCAGAGCTATGACGAGGGGGTGTTTCCCCTGCGGCGCACCGCCAGAAACAGCTTTGTGAAACGAGGGGTCTTCCAGGCCGACCGGGTAGGGCACTATTCCCATGATTTCGAAGGCACTTCAGAAACCGATTTCTGGGGATCGAATCTGCACGTGAACTATGAACTGCCCCTGGGGACGCTCACCTCCATCACCGGGTATCGCGATTATCAGGTTGATGAAATGCTTGATGCAGATTTCAGCCCGCTGGACATGACCCGTATGCACTATGTGCAGGAGGACAAGAGCCTTACCCAGGAACTTCGTCTCGCCTCCCCGGAATCAGACACTGCGCTGAAGTGGCTGGCGGGACTCTATCTCTTCACCAACGACGCAGAAAACCACAGCACCACCTTCTATCGTTCCGCCATGGTCGGCAATCCCAGCAATCCGTTTAGAACCGATACCGGCAACCGTCTCAACGCCTCCGAAGGAACCAATGACGGGGTGGCTCTGTTCGGTCAGGGAACCCAACGCTTGTGGGAGAACGTCGATGTAACCCTGGGGCTTCGCTATGAATACCAGGATGCGGCAATGCAATGGTCACAAAAGGATTCCCCGGATCACGGCACATCCTCCACCCTTGCCTATCCCGAGGCTGAGAATGACTTTGATGCGCTGCTGCCCAAGGCCAGCATCGCCTGGCACATCAGCGATGACCGCATGGTCTATGCCACCTTTGCCGGCGGGTTTCGTGGCGGCGGATTCAATAAACTCGCCCCTGCAGGGCGGACCGCCTATGACGAGGAAAACAGCAACCTGTACGAAATCGGCAGTAAGCTGAGCTTCTGGGAGAACAAACTCGTCTTCAACCTGGCCGGGTTTTACATGGATATTGATGATGAGCAGATCACCCAGTTTGATACGAGCCTCAACACCGCCTATACCGTCAATGCCGGCGAGTCCCATCGGCTGGGGATCGAGGCGGAGATCCATTATACCCCGATTTCCGGCTTGGAGCTTTTTGCCGGTTTGACCGCCATGGAGGCGGAATATGACACCTACTCCGATCCGGTTCTGGGCATCGACTACGCCGGCAACCAGGTGTTCAACGTCCCTGCACTCTCCTGGAACCTTGGCGGCCAATACCGGTGCCCGCTGTACGGCCCATGGAACTTCTTTGCCCGCATGGATGTCATCGGCGTGGGAAAACGTTATCTGGACGATGCCAACACGGTCGAGGATTCCGCCTACGCCCTGGTCAATGCCAAAATCGGTATCGAAGAAGACCGTTGGGACATCTACCTCTGGGCGGACAACCTCCTGGACCAGGACTACATTGTCTTTGAAAATACCAGCAACGGCATCGCCGAGGACGGGGACCCCGTTACCATGGGTCTGACGGTCTCCTATCGATTTTGAGTCGACCGATGCCGCACCTTCAACCACGGCACAATCGGGTGTCCATGCACAAACAAGGGGATGTCCCGGAACAACAACGGCGGCCTCTGGGGGGTGAGAGCGCCTTTTTCCTGGACTTTTCAGTTAAGCTGGTTTACCATTATGCGCATGGAAACCAAAGATGAACTGATCAAGTCCACCATTCGCCAGTTGCTGCGGATCGCCAAAAAATACGCCCGCATCGAAGGATTGCCCATTCCCGTCGACGAGAACACGGCAATCACCACCGCCGAGGCGCACACCATCCAGGCCGTCGGGGAGGGGGATCAGATGCGGGTGCTGGATGTTGCCAACCATTTCGGCATCAGCAAGAGTGCGGCCTCCCAGATGGTTGCCCGGCTGATCAAGAAAGGATTTCTGGCAAAGAATCCATCGATCCACAGCAACAAGGAATTCCCGTTATCCCTGACAGACCTGGGCTGGAAGGCATTTCACGCCCATGAACAGTGTCATGGCAAGGATTTTGACGAACTGGTCAACCGGCTGAGCGCTTTTTCCCTTTCCCAGATCGCGACGATATCGGTGCTCCTGGAAACCGTGGGCAGTGTCATGGACGAGCGGCTGGTGGAACGGGAGAACGAGTAACTTTTTTTTGCCCAAAAGGTTAAGCAGCTTAACCTTGATCGATAACCTGGAGATAAAACCTATGCACCACATAAAAAACTGGCTGATCGATTTCTCCATCCGGCGCCATAGACTGGTGGCCTGCCTCGTGCTCGTGCTGACCATGGCAGCAGGGTCCTTCTTTCCGGGAATGACCCTGGATACGGATCCGGAAAACATGCTCGAACCAACCGAGCCGGTTCGCCTGTTTCATAACCACAGCAAGCAACGGTTCGACCTGAGCGACACCATCGTCCTCGGGGTGATCAACGAACGTGATCCGGATGGCGTCTTTAATCCGGAAACCCTGCGGCGGGTGTATGCACTGACGGAATATGCCAAGACGCTTCGTTGGCCGGACCCACAGCATCCCGGCCGATTCTCCGGCGTCATCGAGGCCGAGATGGTCGCCCCCTCCCTGATCGATCATCTCAGCCAGCAAGGGCCCGGCACCATCAGCTTCGAGTGGCTCATGCCCAACCCGCCCAACACCAGGGAGGAGGCCAGGATGATCCGCGACAAGGCCCTCTCCAACCCGCTGCTTAAAGGGCAGATGATCTCGGCGGATGGCAAGGCCCTCTGCATCTCCCTGCCGTTGACGGACAAGCTGGCCAGTTACCGCATTTACCAGGAGCTTGAGAAGAAGATCAAGGAAATCGACGGTGAGGAGGAGTATCACATCGCCGGCCTGCCGGTGGCGGAAAGCGCCGTCGGGGTGGAGATGTTCAAGCAGATGACCTTTGCGGCGCCCCTGACGATGCTGACAATCTTTGGGCTGCTGTACCTGTTTTTCCGCAAATGGGTGCTGATCATCCTGCCCATGCTCATCGCCACGGTCTCGGTCGTTGTCGCCCTGGGACTTATGATCGCCTTTGGCTACCCTGTCCACATCCTCAGCTCAATGCTGCCGATCTTTCTGATGCCCATCGCCATCTGCGACTCGGTGCATATTCTTTCGGACTTCTTCGAATCCTACACCAGGGAGAAAGGTCGCCGGCAAACCATCAGGGAAGTGATGCAGACCCTCTTTGCACCGCTTCTCTACACCTCGTTAACAACAGCGGCGGGATTTTTGTCCTTCGTCACCACTGCCATTCCCCCGGCCCGGGTTTTCGGCGTCTTTGTCGCCATAGGGGTCATGATTGCCTGGATGGCAACCATTACGCTCGTGCCCGCCTATGTGATGATGCTCCCGGAACGGATGCTGGAAAACTTTGGCAAGGCGGCCGGAAGCCAAGCCAGGCAGCCCCGGATCGAACAATTTCTGCAATTCCTTGGCAGGTTGACCTACACCCACGCCAAGCTCGTTCTCGGCATCATTCCCCTGCTGATCGTCCTGGCGGTATGGGGCATCGCCAGGATCAACATCAACGACAATTACGCAAAACGGTTTTCAGCAAACCATCCGATTCGCCAGGCGGACACGGCCATCAACAGCCATTTCGGCGGCACCTATACCGCCTACCTGATCATCGAGGGAACCAACGCGGGCCGGCCTTCACCGCAGGACCTTGCGCACATTGAAGCCGAACTCGCCACAATGATCGGTGAAACGGGCACCGACAGCGAAGCCATGAGAAAACTCGCCCAAGACATCGCAGCCAGACTCCCGGTTCTAGCCAGCCAGGCCGAAACCTCGGCCGCGTTTTGGGAGAGTGCGATCCGCGCCGTCGAGGAACTGTCACTTCATGCTCCAAAGGAGATCCTGCCCATACTTCAGGAAATCAGGAGTTATTTTGACCTGGAAAAAGAGCGGCGCGCCCCCTTCAAGCGGCCTGAGGTGCTGGAGTATCTGGCGGGACTGCAATCGCACCTGGTACAGGCCGGCCTGGTGGGGAAATGCACCTCGGTTGCCGATGTTGTCCGCAAGGTCAACCAGGAATTGATCGACGGAAAAGAGGAGAACTTCCGCATCCCCAACACAACGCAGGGGGTAGCAGAATGCTATCTGCAATACCAGCAGGGGCATCGTCCCAACGATCTCTGGCATTTGGTGACGCCGGACTTCATGGCCGCCAACATCTGGATCCAGTTCACCCGGGGTGACAGCACGCAGACTGAAAAGGCGGTCAAGGCGGTGGATAGTTATTTCAGTACCCATCCGCCGCCAGCGGAACTGTCCCTTCGCTGGGCGGGGTTACATTACGTTAATCTCGTCTTTCAGGAAATCATGTTCCGGCAGATGCTGGCCTCCTTTGCCGGGACCGTGGTCATCGTCTTCGTCATGATGGTGGTCCTCTTCCGCTCCCTGCCGTGGGCAGTGGCCGCCATGATTCCATTGACCCTGACCATCGCGGCCATCTACGGGGTCACCGGCCTGGTCGGCAAGGATTACGACATGCCGGTGGCGGTGATGAGCGCGATCACCCTGGGGATAGCCATTGATTTTGCGGTTCACTTCCTGGAACGAAGCCGCCAGTTCTACCGGGAAACAGGGAGTTGGGCACGGACTGTGACCATGATGTTCGGCGAGCCGGCCCTGGCGATCAGTAGAAACGTGCTCGTGGTGGCACTGGGCTTTCTGCCGCTGATGGTGGCTCAGTTGGTTCCGTACAAGACAACGGCGGTGTTGCTCTTCGGCATCCTCTTCTTCTCGGGACTCATGACCCTGCTGCTCCTCCCGGCACTGCTGACCGTGGCTGAACCGTGGTTTTTTCGGCAGCAAACCGGCCAGCAACGGATACCCGCGCCCGGCGAAGAAACGCCATGAAGAGGTGGACGGAAGTCGAAATGGAGAGGAACGGCACAAAGATGCCGGGCAACGGCTCACAACACACAATCAAGGAGGGAACACACATGAAGATACATCTGACCACCGTGGCCATTTGCCTGTTGTTCGCCCTGGGCGTATGCGGGGTGCAGGCAGGGGAAATGGATGTTGAGGAAATCGTCCGCAGGGCCAACCACATGGCCCTGTACCAGGGGAGCGACGCCAAGGGCCGGATCACCGTGGAGATCACCGACAAGCAGGGACGCACCCGCAAGCGGGCATTCAGCATGCTGCGCAAGGACGTGGGGGCATCCGACACGGATCAGAAATATTTCGTCTTCTTCCATGAACCTGCCGATATCCGCAAGATGGTCTTCATGGTGCATAAACATGCTGCACCGGCAAGAGACGATGACCGATGGCTCTACATGCCGGGCCTGGATCTTGTCAAACGCATTGCCGCAAGTGACAAACGGACCAGTTTTGTTGGCTCGGATTTCCTTTATGAAGACATATCCGGCCGCAACCCGGCCGAGGACACGCATACACTGATCGCAACGACGGATCGCTTCTATGTAGTGAAAAACGTTCCTAAAAACCGTGCGAGCGTTGAGTTCTCCTCTTATCTCGCCCATATCGACAAACAGACCTTTCTCCCGATGAAGATCGAATATTTCAAAGCGGGAGACCGGCTGTATCGGGTGCTTGAGTCGGTGCATGTCAGTGAAATGGAGGCCCAGGAAAACGGAATACCCGTCAAGTATCCCACGGTGATCGAGTCAGTGGCCCGTGATCTGGACAGCGGCAGTACATCGCGGATGATCGTTGCCCAGATTGCATACAACATCGGCCTGGATGACGAACTCTTCTCGGAACGCTATCTCAGAAGGCCGCCAAGCGATGTACTGCACTGACAAACGCCCCAGATACGGTCGACTCCTGCTGCCGTTGGTGTTGCTGGCCTGTGTGGGGTCAACGCTTCAAGGCCGGGCCGAGGAGGCCGGGCTCCTGGCGGACACCTCGCTGCCGGTGGAACTGCATGGTTTTGTGGAAACAAGAGCCGGTGTGCGGACGCAGAACGATCCCCATGAGAAGGATGGTTCCGTGATGGAGGTTCGTGTGCAGGGCGAGTTGTTGACCCACACCGAGTGGGCTGAATTCAAATACAAAGGAGATGCATGGGGCGATGGTATTACGGGAAAAGGGGCATACGACACCCGGGAAGCCTGGGGATTTGTCAGGCCGTCCGATTTTCTGGATGTCAAAGTCGGCCGCCAGGTGCTGACCTGGGGCACCGGCGACCTGGTGTTTCTCAACGACCTCTTTCCCAAGGACTGGCAATCCTATTTTATCGGCAGGGACAGGGATTACCTCAAGGCGCCCTCCGACGCGGCCAAGGTGAGCCTGTTTACGGACCTGGCCAATGTGGATCTGGTGTATACACCGAAGTTCGACCCGGACCGCTTTATCACCGGCGAGTATCTTTCCTCATGGAACACCAGCCTGCACAGGGAAACGGGCCGGGATGCCCCTGTTGATGCCGACACGCCGGACCGCTGGTTTGATGACGACGAGATCGCCATCCGCGTATACAGGAACATCAACAATTACGAACTGGCATTCTACGGGTACTGGGGTTTCTGGAAGCGTCCGGCAGGTGAAGCACTGTCGGGCCGCGCCAGCTTTCCCGCCTTGCACGTGTACGGCGGCAGTGCCCGCGGCCAAGTCGGCACCGGTATCGGCAATATGGAAATAGCTTTCTATCATTCCGTTGACGACCAAGACGGCTCCGATCCCTGCATCCAAAATTCGGAGATGCGGTATCTGGTTGGCTACACCCAGGATCTGGCCAGGGATTGTAATGCCAGCCTTCAGTACTATGTTGAACAGATGCTGGCTTATGACGACTACAAGGCAACCCTGACAGACAGCGCCGCACGGGACCGGTACAGGCAGGTTCTGACCCTGCAGCTCACCAAGCTGATGATGAACCAGAATCTGGAACTGGTCTTCGCTTCGTACTACTCTCCCAGTGATAACGATGCCTACTTGCGTCCCAACCTGCGCTACAAATACTCCGACAGGATGCTTTTGGAGGCTGGGGTCAATGTCTTTCTCGGTGAAGAACAGCATACCTTTTTCGGGCAATTGGAAAGCAACTCGAATATCTACGCGGCTCTTCGATACAGTTTTTAGTAAGAAACCCCCAAAAATACCGGCCAAGGGCATGTGTCGCATCGGCTTGACTGACGAATGCGGTGCCGTGTCAACAAAGAGGTGCCACATGAACGATGTTTTCGATCCGCCACAATGCAATGCTGCACAAGTCGGACGCAAGCGCGGGCCAAGCAGCTACCGCATGCACGATCCGGAGGTTGTCTTTGAGCACCTTGCCCTCGACAAAGGGGATTATTTCCTGGATCTGGGGTGCGGCCCCGGCGACTATGCCATACATGCGTCCAGGATGGTCGGGGCTTCAGGAATGGTCTATGCGCTGGATAGTTGGCCGGCGATGATTGAGGAATTGACGGGCAGGGCGATGGCCACCGGAATAAACAATGTCAGGGCAATGATCTGCGACATTACCGCAGCACTCCCTGTTGCAAACAACAGTGTGGATGTCTGCCTCCTGTCAATGGTCCTGCACATCCCGAATGTGGCGCGAGGTGAACAATCGTTGTTTTCCGAAATATATCGCGTCGTCAAACCTGGAGGCCGGTTGGCGATTATCGAATGCAAAAAGGACAGTGCGCCCCATGGACCTCCTGCAAGCATACGCCTGGTGCCTCAAGAGAGAGAAGGTATCGTGGTGCAATACGGTTTTCAAAAAATGGGGTCGGTTGATCTTGGATACAATGAAATGATGCTGTTTACTCCTCAATGCCATGCTGAATTTGAAACCGGTAACCACCGGTAAAGCCAGAGGCTTGAACGATTGCAGACAACTTCAAGTACGCTGCTCAGCACATCCACCGCCCACCATCGATGGTCAAGTTGCCGGCAAGACCGATGGCAGGCTCGACCACACCGTAAAGCTTTGCCCGTCCAGGAAATCAAATGAGTCGACAAGGCGATAACCTGCTGAGACCATAACCTGGCGAATTTTTTCGACAGGCGTAAAATGCTTACAAATGCGTACAAAACTGAAACCGCCACCGGGCAGGTAATCAATGATGGCCACCTTCCCCTCAGGCTTCAGTGTGTTCCTGATACAACGAAAAAACCCTTCGGGATCATCGAGATGGTGAAACACACTTCTCGCGAAAATCAGATCCAACGATGCCTCAGGCAAGGGGACCTCATGGCTTTCGAGAGCAATCATTTCGATGTTGCGCAGCCCTGCCATTTCCGCTTGTTGCCGCACGAATTCAAGGTGTTTCGGGTTATTGTCTACAGCGAACACCTTGCCTCTATCGCCAATCCTTTGCGCAAACGCCAACGAGAAATACCCGCCACCTGAACCGATATCCGCCACCACATCGCCTTCAGAGAGATTGAGTTTTTCGATGATGGTCTGCGCCCTTTTCTTGGGCAACGATGCTTCGTAGTTCAGCATCCTGAGAAAAAGACGGGTCAACATGGGTACACTCCTTCATCCAACGGATTGTGCTGTAAAAATTCGCTGTCAAAACGGCTTAATCGCTCCCTGAGCATGGTCAACACCGCCAGAGTGGTTTGCATTTCTCTCTCCGTTGCCTCGATCTGCAAAGCGCCAACAAGGTCTTTCTCCTTTTCGGCCAGGCCGGCAACCAGTTCTTTCCCAGCAGGTGTCAGTTGGATGAGCCCGGATCGTTTATGGGCCGGATTCGCCGTCATTTCCACCAACCCCTCATCGCTGAGCTGATTGACTATCGTTTGCAGATATTGGCGGGAAACAGGACGAGCCCGCGCCATTTGCGGCACTGTTTGCGCTCCGCTCTTGGCAATGCCTATGAGGACTCCGCGTTTGGCCGCGGTGATGCCGATATCCTGGTGAACACGGGATGCAACCGCTTGCAGGAGATGAAAGAGCGCCACAACTTCATCGACCAAGTTTTCAATGGCCACCGTGTTTGCGTGTTCACTGTTCATGACAACGACATTGTCACATTGACAATATAGTTGTCAATATATTTTTCCCGTGCTTCGCGATTGACTGTTTTCACGATCAGTGACTGCTCGAATTGTGACAGTATACGAAGACATCAAAATTTCACATTCATCCCAAGCATCGCATTAAAACCCGTGATTGGATAAAGGGATTCCTTGCCCGGATCGCCACTACCGCTACCGACCGCATCTTCATCAAACAGATTATTTGCCGCAAGGTACAACTCAACCTGGCCAAACTGTTTTGTATATCTGGCGTTAAGCACCCAGAATGCATCGTCTTTGTTGGTGTTGGCGTAGTTGAAATACCGCATACCCGTGTACACAGGGTTCAGGGAGATATCGCCGAGACGTTCATTGCGATACCCCAGGGTGAAGGCAAACATGACATCCGGCACACCGGTCAACTGGTTCCCGGAATAGTCCACGCCCTGGCTGACAAACTCATCAAACTCGGATTGTTGGTAGGTGAAACTGGTTGAGGCATAGAAGTCATGGGGCAATTTTGCATGAGCGCCCAGTTCAATTCCTTGCGCAGTGGTTTCCCCGGCGTTTTCATATTCAGCATTAAAATCAACACTGTGCTTGACGAACTTATCGGTAACGTTTTGCCGGAACAGCGCCACATCATAACCCAACCACCCCCAAACAGTACCGCGAAGCCCCACTTCATACGACCGGAGCTTTTCCGGTTCCAATTTGCCGTTTGTGTTAAACTTTTCCAGCCTGACAGGACTCTTTATACCGCTGTTGATTCCCGCAAAAAAATTTACCTCCTCACAGAGCTGATAGGTAAAACCGATCTTCGGACTAAAATCGCCCACTTCCTGATCCCAGGTCTTGCTGTTTGCAGTATGGCCCACCTGCTCCAGATCAAAAAAATCATAACGAAGACCGGCGGTCATGGTGAACGCATCGGTAATGCGCAGCTCATCCTGCAGATACCCCGCATAACTGACGTCTTCCCGAGAAAAATTATGGGTAATACTTCCCAGGTTATAAAAACTCGAAGCTGAATATCGTTTTACCTTGATATCGTGATAACGATACTCCCCACCGATAACCAGCGTATTTGTCATACCGGCGAGGTCATGGTTCAAGCGCAGGCTCACTTCGGGGTGGGCCTGCCACTCATCCGTGTCATTATATCCGCCCCAGTACATCAGATACGTTGAGGATTGTACTTCCAGTTTGGCCATGAGCTCATGTGGCCCCAATTGCTGCTCATACACCAAAGCACCCAGTTTATCTTCTCCTTCAAAATACTGGTCTGCCCCGGTGTTTGGATTTTGGCTGGAATCCTCCTCGAATTGTTTCCTGGTCAGGCCAACAGCGTAATTGCCCTTCGTATCATTATACGAACCATGAAATGAAAGCTGTGCATTGTCGTTGAGCGCATAACGCACCTTAGCGTACACATTATCCCCATGTTGATACGTTGCCTCCTGATACGCATCTTCGCGAGTTCCGGATACATCAAGATAGTATTGCCATTTCTCGCTGGAGCCATTGATTACACCATAGGCATTGCCGTCGCCCAGACTGCTGAAAGCTATCCCGGTCCTGGCTTCAAGGGGTTCTTTGGCTGTCCGGGTGATGATATTGATAACGCCACCTATGGCCTGATCCCCGTATTCGGCCGAGGGGGTCTTAATGACCTCAACACGCTCTATGTCATGGATCGCCAATCGACCGGCCCCCACGATACCATTGGCCGAGTTAAACTCCACACCGTTGACCATCACCTTCATTCCCCAATTTGAAACCTCGCCGCCCCGGCTGCTTGTCGAAATGTCGCCATTCGCATTGCCCCAAGCGGAACCGGTAAAATACAAACCCGGAATATTCAGGTCACGCAGCAAGGTAATCACACTGTAATGCCCTGGATACGTATCCAACTCTTCCCTGGAAATGACCGCGATATTGGTGGGTACCTTATCCACTTCGGTGGACATCTTGGTAGCGGTTACAGTTATCTCACCGAGTTGATATTCCGACTCCTCTTTTTGCTCTTCCTCAGCCTGCACCGGCAGGCACAAGAGAACGACACTCAGAATCATGTTCAAGGTAAGTTGGACAAAAGACAAACTCTTCCTACCTGTTTTTGCTGTGCCATGTGCATGCTGCATGACGATCCTCTCTTTTTGGGTTGTTCTATTGAGTTGTTCTATAGGATTGTTTTATAAGGTGACAACAAGTGTGTTGAACTTGGTGTGATCGCTTCTCTCGATGGTGATTATTTTCGATTCAACCTCGAAAAATCTCTTGATATTGTCTTCGGTAATGATATCGGCGGTCGGTCCGAACAGTGAAGTTGCTTCCCCGGACGCATTCCGCCCCTGCATAAGCGTCACATCGGAGATCCTCAAGGCATGATCGGGATGGTGGGTATTGATGATGCATGAGATGCCGCGCACCCTTGTCAGCCTCTCCAGCATCTTCAGGACCAGGATTTGATTTTTGTAGTCCAGATGCGATTCCGGCTCATCCAGGATCATCAATTCAGGATTTTTCACCAGCCCCCGTGCCATGAACACGAGCTGCAATTGCCCGCCGCTTAACTGGGAACAGAGCCGTTTCTGCAAATGCGCTATGCCCATTTCCGCCAGAACGCTTCGCACCTGTTCCTTATCCTTCCCGGTGGGGAGAGAAAAAGCCCCGATCTTTCCGGCCAGCCCCATCATGACTGTCTCTTCGACGGAATACGGAAAAACAAATCGATACGCCTGGGGTACATACCCAATGCGGTTTATATGCTTTTTGTAGTTCATCTCTTCGCTGTCGATCAGAGTACGGCCTTTTTGCCACGGCAGGATGCCAAGCAGGCATTTGAGCAGCGTGGTTTTGCCAATACCGTTCTGGCCGAGTATGGTCAGGATCTGTGCAGACGGCAGCCTGAACGAAATATCCGTCAGGATGTCTTCTTGCCGGAAATACCCGAAATGGCCGTTTCTGACTTCAACCTCCATCACCTGCCCCACCCTGAGTATTTGTAGACATAGATAAACAGCGGCACTCCGGCGATGGCGGTGAGGATGCCGATGGGGATTTCTGCAACTGTGACAACCCTGGCAATAAAGTCGAGAATGAGGAGAAACATGCCGCCCATGAACAACGACGCCGGGAGCAGGTGTTTGTGATCGGCGCCGGTAAACATCCGGCAGATATTGGGAATGATCAAGCCAACCCAGCCGACAATGCCGGATACCATTACACTGGCCGCGGTAATCACGGTTGCCAGGGCGATGATGGCTACGCGTAAACGCCCCGGATTGATGCCCAGCGAATACGCCTCTTCATCGCCCATGGAAAGGATGTTCATCCGCCATCGCAGGAGAAGCAGCACAGCGGTTCCACCGACAATCAGGGGCGCGATCAAGGAGAGTTCGGCAAAGGTGGTGTTGGCAAAACTTCCCATCAGCCAGTAGGTGATGGCCGGCAGTTGGGAATCCGTATCAGCAACCAACTTCACCAGCGATATCAGCGCATTGAAAAAAAATCCCACAATCATGCCGGCAAGCACCAGGGATACCGGGGAGGTTACCTTTTTTATCCGGGAAATGGTGTAGGCAAGCAGAACGCTTAACAGGCCGAAGCCAAAGGCCGGCACCATGGTCATGCCGGCACCTCCGCTGGTGAACAAAATACCCAGTGCGGCACCGAATCCGGCGCCATAACTGACGCCCAGAATATCTGGACTGACAAGCGGATTTTGGAATATGCCTTGAAAGGCAGCCCCGGCAACAGACAACCCAGCCCCGACCATCACGCAGAGCAGGACTCTGGGCAGCCGTATGTCCCAGACCACTGTTGCCTCGGTCCCGGTTACCGTGATCCCGGATATTTTCCCCAGCAGGATGGAGACCACCATTCCCGGAGGCACTGTGTATCGGCCTATAAAGAGTGACAGAAACATCAGCGCCAAAAGACTGATGGCCAGCAGTGCATATAACAGCCCGTTATTTCTTTTTATTCCCATGAGGATACAACGTCGTTTCGATGAGTTCTTCGTTGAGCGCGATGCCGTATCGACGGGCATAATACGCTTTCATCAGGTCCGCGAAATCAACCTCGCCCATAACTTCAGGATAGGCGGTACCGATCATCCACAACAGCGTTAACGGGGAATCCGGATTGGGAGCGCCCCAATTCGCCAGGCCGAGCGGCATATCGTATACCGCCCCGTTTCGGACGGCTTTTATAGGTCGCCAATCCTGGCCGGCAATGTTCCCTTTGAGGTAATCTGCCGCCGGAATTCCCCTGAACACGTAGATAATGTCCGGGTTCCAGGCGTAGAGCTGCTCCATGGTGATTTCCCTGCCGGCGCCCTGCGAGTCTGGGACATTGGCGACATTGCTCAGTCCGCTTTTTTTCAACCAATCGTCGCCGCATGAATGGAGCCCAAGCACCATGATTGTATCCCCGGTATTGGACGAGATCATCATGCCCTTTTTACGGGGACCATTGCGTTTTGCCAGCAGCTCCGACGCCTGTTTTTTGGCCTGATCCCATTCGTGCTGCAGATCGGAGACGCTGTCGGCAGGTGCGAATATTTCACGCATAAGCTTTGTCCTGGCGACTGAAGCAACTTCGTTGTCGTGGTTGCCTAAATAAAAATCCAGGACAGGAATGGGGACTGCTTCAAGTCCCTCTTTCTGAAAATTGCCGTAGACAAGGATGACATCTGGCTTAAGCCTGAGTAATTCCTCGGTGTTTGATCTGAAGCCGGTAAGAAATCCCGTTGGAATACTCCTCCATTGCGGCAAGATATGATCAAGCAGTTTTGTATTGACGTCCACAAAGGCAATTGAATTCGCACCGACAATTTCAGTGTGCGGTAATCTAAAGGAGGCAAACCAGGAAACAAGCGGCGGCGCTATAATGACCACCCGGTGCAAATCCTTTGCCGGCGGCAGCCTGACCCGGTTACCCTGAAGATCCGTCACCGTCCGAAAGGCATCGGTCGTGTCAGCGGCCCCGGCAACAGGTGCCTGCCATCCACCGACAGTTATAAACAATGCTGCCAGGGCACAGCATCCTGCTGTAACCATACTTTTTTTCATGCTTTTCCCTTTAGACTGGCAGCTTCCTTGCCATCACCAATTCAGATTCACCTGCCGGTACATCAATCATCCGTGAATCAACCCGCTCAAAGCCCGCCTGCTTCAGGCAGGAGACGAGTTCCCCCCTGTTCAAGGAGAAATTTTGTCCCCCTTTTGCCAGGCTACTGGAGAGCCGCATCAAAACGATACTTGCCGGTGCGGTCTGCTCACAGGTCAGCCCTTCGTGCAGGCAGACAAAGACGCCGTTGTCTGCCATCGATTGTTTTACGCGTTGAAAAAAAGGAACCCGGTCTTTGACGAAATACAGGTTGTGGCTGGCCCATATCAGGTCATAGTCACCGCCGAAATCAATCTCGTTATAATCTCCAGCAAGACAAGAAATCCGGTCCGCCATTCCTTCTTTTTCGATCTCCTTTTCGGCTAGGCGAATGACGGCCGGCAGATCAAGCAGCACCCCCGTTGCCCCGGGGAGACGGCGCAGGATTTCCGCTCCGATGAGTCCCGGTCCGCCCCCAAGGTCAAGGATCTTGTTGATGCTCTTAAATTCCTGAAGTTCTTCAACTAAATCGGCATAGAGGGCCGCCATGCCGGCACGTTGACCAGTCGCCAGATGCGCCACAGAACGTTCCCACCTGGATTCGTCCTGCCAGGACTCCGTTTGCGAGTCCTCCGGTGGGCCGTTTTTGATGATTGCCGCCATGTCAGCCAGGTTTTCATGGACAAGGGCCTTCATGCTTTGGACAAATTCCCCTATGAAAACCTGACTCTCTCGGTCAAAAAACCTTCTTCCCAACTCCGTATTTTCATACGTGTTGTTTTTCTTGGTTGCCAGCCCGAGCGCCACCATGGCGTCGAGAAATACAACAAGGCCGGCAGTGTCGGTCTTCACTCCTGCCTTTGCGGCAATCTCATCCACCTTTGAAGTGGTGCCAAGGATGTGTGCCAAATCAAGCTCAACAGCGGTTTCCAGAACCGCCAGTTTTACGGGAGCGATCAGGGCGTCGAACAAAAACGCCATGGAAGAATACGGGGAATGTGGTGCGTCGTCGGATTGTGTCTTCATGTTTTCTCCAATTCAGGGTGATACCTATGAGATCAAAGTTGTCTCGTGATCAGATTGGGCTAATAGACCTGATTACGCGCTGAAAGAATATCATATGCGCCATTGCAAAGAGCACCTGCGACGCCTTGATGTTTAATTTAAACGGAACAAGAAGCGGTTGCGAAAAATAATACGAAACGAAATTTCTTTGCCTTGACAAACAAATGAAGGCTTATTTTACTTGGAGAAAAAGAAAAAACAGTGGAGAAGAGGCAACCCATGCTGTCCCGGATTCTGATTCAAAACAAGAAGGGCGACTATGTTGATTTCCGGCCTTCTCCCCCGGAAAATGAGGAAATCAATGCAGATGAACTCATCCGCCCCTTACCGAAAAAGAAGGGGAGCGGTCACTTCTCGTCCATTTCTCTCTGTGGGGGACTGAGTATGGGAAGCTGTCAATGCAGATTTGACGAGGAGTATATGGGGCGGTTTATTTCGAAAAAGCCTTTGTTTTCTCTTGCCTTTTGCCTGAAGGGACAGAGCTTGACCCGGGATTCTCTTCACCCGGATCCGGTCACAATGGTGTCAGGGCGAGCATATACGCTTTATTATGATGATCCTGTGATTGAGCGCATAATCAGAGGACAGCAGGAAGTCCTTTCTCTTGCTATACATGTTTCACCGGAGTTTCTCATACAACTGCTCGCTCCGGCCCAGCACCAGGGAGGGGCCTATCAGGATACTCTTGACAATATTTTAAAGAACCATCGTTTTTATGCAGAAGATCGCATGACCAATCAGATGAAAACTACGATTTTCCAGATCCTGCATAATCCTCATAAAGGAAGAATCAGCAATATCTATCTGGAAAGCAAAGCGCTGGAACTCATCGCCCTGCGGTTGGAACAAGTATCGTATCAGGAGTGTTCTACGAAGAGGATCGGCCCGATACGCCCTCAGGAGAGAGAGCGTATCTATCGGGCCAGGGATCTGCTCGTCAGGAAGCTGCACTCCCCGCCTTCTCTCAGGGATTTGGCCAGGCAGGCAGGAATGAGCCACAGTCGATTGACCAATGGATTCAAGATGGTCTTCGGGCGCACGGTTTTTGAATATTTACGCAAAGAACGATTGGCATACGCCCGCATGCTGATTGAAGAAAAACCGGTTGATCTGACCTCGGTGGCCTTTGAAGCAGGATTTTGCAGCTCAAGCCATTTTGCAGCCGCTTTTCTCAAAGAGTACGGCATACGCCCCTCCGAATACCGCAAACAAGTCCAACTCTGCGTGCCGGCCGATATTCGGGAAATCGCCGGCAGTGGGCGTTGAAACGAAACAGCCGTTGGCTCCCCAGCCACCGCTCCATATCTTTGTCCGTGTCCTCGTTGAGATGGAGTGAGGACAATCAGTATGGTTTCAGTCCCTTTTCCATCGGCAATACAATCGTTCGATTGACCGCTGCGAGAAGATCCTTCCGGTCATGCGTGACCTGCAGGACCGCTGTTTGGTTGTCCTGCAGGTGGTCGTTCAGCCAGGAACGAATGGTGTCTCGCAAGCGATGGTCAAATCCGGTGAAGGGTTCGTCCAGCAACAAAAGCTCGGGGTTGACCGCCAAGGCCCGTGCCAGGGAAACCCGTTGGCGCATGCCCCCGGATAATGCATCGGGAAACGTATCCAGGGCCTCTCCCATGCCCATCTCCCCGAGCAGGTCGATGGCGCGAGAGCGGGCCGCAGTCCGAGCCGTGCCGACGGCCAGTTGCGGCAGGATCACATTATGCAGGGCGGTATGCCAAGGCAGGAGGCGATGTTCCTGGAAAACAAAGCCTATGCGCCGGGTGTTGATGCTGATCCGCCCCCCGGTGGGCCGCTGCAGGCCCGCAGCCAGATGCAGCAGGGTGGATTTGCCCACGCCGCTGGGCCCCATGATACCGATCACCTCTCCTCCAGTCACGGTCAGATCCATGGACGGGAGTATGGTTCGGCCATGGAACGCCTTGCTGACCCCCTCCAGGCGCAGCACCTCGTTCATCTGTGGTGCCTCCAGAGTTTTTTTCGCGTCGGGGCCAGCATCAGCAGCTCGACCAGGCCTGCCGCGCCCATGCTCAGCAGGGCCAATGCATACAACTGCGGGGTATCCAGATTGGTGCGGGCCACGGCCAGGGCCGCGCCCAACCCTTCGTTCGCTCCCAGCGCCTCGGCGAGGACCGCCACGCGCATGGCGCCTCCCAGGGCCACCGTCGCTCCGGCGAGCAGCGATCCGGCCAGGGCGCGGCCATAGATTTCAACAAGTCGCATGGTCAGGGTCAAGCGATACACCCTGGCCATCTCCAGGAGTTGCCGGTCCACCGCAATCAGACCTTCCACCACGCTCACATAGATGATCGGAGTGGTCATCAGGGCCACAATGCCCGCAACCATCCGGGTCCCCATTCCCAACCAGAGCATCCCCAGCATGACCACCACCACACCCGGCACACTCATCAAGGCCCAGCGAAATGGTGCAAAGAGCGGCCGCAGGATAGGAAACGCGCCTGCAAGGCCACCACAGAAGATGCCCAAAAACAACCCCAGGGCGAGTCCTGCGAGGGTCCGCTGCAACGTCACCGCCAGATGATCGAGCAGGAATTCGGGGCGACTGAGCAGATCCCCCAACGCGGTCATGGTCGCCAGGGGCGCGGCCACGGCCAGACCGGAGAAGTGACGGGAGGCCAGCTCCCAGCAGGCCAGGGCAAGCATGACGCCCGCCAGGATCGGAGCGAGAGATTTTGCGCTCACACCAATGTGTCCAGAAATGATGGTCCCGGCATCGCCCCGCCCACCGATTCCGGCGACCGTTGCCAAAGGAGCTGCAAATAAAACAGCGCAGCTTCACGCGCACCAGATCCGGAAACCTGCCGAATATCGGATCCCGGAATGCTCCCATCCACCACCTGGGCCGCCAAGGCGGGAAAAAGTGGTGCCGCATCGGTGGCAGCAGCATGCGGATCGCTTGTTACCCGTCGAACCGCCTCGGTATAGGCTGCCGCCAATGCAGTGCAAAGAGACCGGTCGTGAGAAAGCGGACCGACCATGACGAAAGCGCTCGGCGTTAAGGAGGGATGGTCCGGGAACACCTCTGCCCAGGACTGACGGATATCGATTCGCTTCCCCAGCCCTCTGCCCTGTTCCCGGGCTGTTTGGGATCGCCGGATGGCCAAGGTGGCAGCCGGTTCACTGAGGAAGGCGTGACGAACCCGGCCAAGCAGCAGTTGATTCAGGACTTCCAAGGCTCCGCCCGCATGCCGAATATCCAGGGAAAGACCGGCCTTTTCCGCCAGGGCCCGCAACAACAGATCCGGTGTTTCGCCGCGGCCGAACGGGACGAGAAGGGGCTCACCCGCCAAATCGGCCAGCGACCTCAGCAGGTTGTCGCTGGAGACGATCCACAAGGGGGGAGAACCAAGATTCAGGACCCGGACCGGCACCCCTCGATTGCTGAGCACCGCCGCAGTGGCCAGGGACACGACAACCCCGTCGATATCGCCGCCGGCAGCCAGAACACGCAATTGATCGGGTGAGTTCCAGGGAACGAACGCGGTGCGCACGCCGGATGCATGCAGCGATTGCGATCTGACCATATCCAGCAAGGGCAGGGTCTCGGCCAAGGCAGGTCCCGAGAGGCGCAGCGGGGTGGCACTCCAGGAAGGGAGCGGCCGCCAAGCCGCCGCTCCGGCACATAGGGCAAGGTTGAGCAGGAAACGGCGGCGATTCATCCTCGTTGCACCTCCATCGCCCTGCCGGGGGATACGCCTTTGCGGGCGATGTCAAGACGCGCCTCCCCCATGGGGGCGGCGACGATGCGACTTTCAACCGTGCGAAACCCGGCGGCCAGCAGGGCCTGGGTAATCTGGCCCGCCTCGAAGGAAACATCCTGCCCCTCAAGGGCCAGGCTCAACCGGGAAAGCACACAATCGGCGGGTTCGGTTCGCTCTCTCCGCAACCCTTCGTGCAGACTGAGGAGTACGCCTCCGGGCGACATGCTCTCGTGGACCCGAGCCAGGAAAACCGGCAGATCCCTTGCGTAATACAACGTGTGGCTTGCCCAGACCAGATCATAGTCTTCGCCCAGATCAACGGTATTATAGTCACCGGCCACAACACGTATACGATTTGAGAGCCCGCGACGGACGATCTCCTCCTCGGCAACGGTGATCACCGACGGCAAATCGCAAAGGGTGCCGCACAGATCGGCAAAGCGCTCGACGATTGCCATGCCGACCAGGCCAGGTCCACCGCCCAGGTCAAGCATACGCCGCAGGCGCGGGGCCTCGGGCAGGGCTGCCACCACATCGACGGCCAGACCGGCCAGGCCCGCCCGCTGATAGTTGGCCAGGCCCAAGGCGGCCTGCCGCCACCGCATCTCGTCATCCAGGCGTTCTTCCTGCTGCAAAGGGGGCGGCCCCTGCCGGACCAGTTGCGGCAAGTGCGCCAGGTGACGATGCTGCATCCGGGCGAGACTGACAATCATCGACCCCAGATACGTCGACGATCCACGCCGAAGATAGCGTTCGGCAAAGGGGGTGTTGGCGTAGCACCCCTGCCGTTTGCCGGCCAGGCCCAGGGCAACCAGGGCATCCAACAGAGAGCGGGTGTTGCCGGTATGACTCTCCAACCGCCGGGCGATCTCCTCCGGGTCGCCGGTTTCGGCCAGGATGTCGGCAAGGCCAAATTCCAAAGCCGCATGCAGCACTGCCATGCGCACCGGTCCCAATAGGCATTCCGTCAACAGTGTAAGGCTGGAGCCCTGTTCGTCCATCGTCATGCAATCAAGGTGTGTCTGCATCTCAAAACCTCCAAGTAAGGGTTGTGCCGATCACCCGGGGGGCGCCGTCCTCGACCATGACAGCTGCGACGGTGTCCTTTACCTGTTTGGTAACGTACTCCGCATCCAGCAGGTTTTTGCCCCACAAGGAGATTTCCAGCTGACCGAAGGTATACCCGACGCAGGTGTTCAGGGTGACATAGCCCGATTCGCTCAAGGTGTTTTCAGCATCGAAATATTGCTTTCCGGTGCCCAGGACATCCAGGCGGGCAAAGAAACCGTGCGGATGATGGTAGGCGCCGCCGATATGCCAGGTCAGATCCGGTGCCCACGGCAGATGCTTGCCCTCGTAATTATAGGGGGTGCCGTTGACGGTGGCGATCCAGTCCTCGATCTCGCTGCGGGCGTACCCGAGACCGGCCGTCAGCTCCAACCCGGAGAAAGGACGGGCGGTGAGTTCGAGTTCCACCCCATCCACGCTGACCTCGTCGGCATTGGCAAAGGTCCACGCCCCGATTCCGCCTCCCGGCACCTCCTGGCGGACCTGTTTATCTTCTCCCCAGGTATGGAAAAGGGCCAGGTTGGCGGTGAACCGACCGTTCAGCCAGTTGGTTTTCAGGCCCAGTTCCGCGGTGGTGGTGTATTCGGAGTCATAGGTCAGAGTGGCTTCGTCGGTGGAGGTGAAATAATTAAAGCCTCCGGCGAGGAAACCGCGACTCAGCGAACAATAGGCCATGGCCCGGTCGTTGATATCGTGGGAGAGGTTGACCATGGGCAGGAACACCGTTTCATCGAGGTCGCCGTCATACGCGCGGGGAATTGCATTGACGGTGTATCGCTGTTGCCCATCGGCCCGGGCCTGTTCCGCGCGCAGCCCGAAACCCAGGCGCAGCGAATCGGTCAGGGCGTAGGTTGCCTGCCCGAAAACCGCGAGGCTGGTGTCCGTGGTTGAGGTCTCCAGGAAGGTGTTGCCGATCATCCGTATGCGGTTGAAATCGACATCCGTCTCTTCCCGGTCTCCATAGAGGCCGAGCATCCAGGTCAGTTTGGCGGCGGCAGGATCCGAGGCAAGGCGAATCTCCTGACTCCAGGCCTGCTGGTCAAGGTTCATATCCGAGTACCCGACAGCCCTGGCGGTACGGTCCAGGTCGGACAGAAATCCATAGGTATAGTCCCGGTGACTGCTGATGGACGTTACACTGCCCCAACCGAACTCATGTTGAAGCCGCAGGGACTGGCCGGTCGAGTTCTGTTGGGCATCGTCGTCGGCGTTGGAGAGGATATCGTAACGCTCTGAGGCGTTCGGGCCGGTTGCGTAGCGTAATTTGCCGACCCCATCCTCGGTGTCATCCGCATACAGCGTCAGGCGAAGATCCCAGTCGTCGGCCGGTATCCAGCGCAATACGCCGCGCCCGTACAGGTACTCCGTGGAAGAAGCCCGATCATCATTCTTGGTAAGGTTGTCCGTGAAGCCGTCGCTTTCCAGCCGAAAGAAGCTTCCCGATAAAAAGAGCCGATCCTTGAGCACGGGGCCGCTGAAACTCGCCCCGGTTCGCAGGGTGTTGTACGATCCGTACTCCGCAAAGACGTTTCCGCCCGCCTCGGGGCCGGGCTGTTTGAGCACCACATTGACCACGCCTGCATTGCTGTTGCGTCCGTAGAGCGTGCCCTGCGGTCCGCGCAGGACTTCCACCCGTTCCACATCCAGTAACTGCACATTCTGCATGTAGGTGAGCGGATAGGCGACATCATCCACGTACAACCCGGCAGAGTTGCGCAGCGAGGTATCCATGGTCGACAGACCACGGATCACAATGGCAGAGCCCGAGGTCGCCTCCTTGATGTGTACGTTGGGCAGCACCCGGGCCGCTTCAACGAGCTTCCAGGCCTGCCTTTCCCGCAGTTCGTCCCCGGAGACCGCGCTGATGCTGGCCGGAACGGCATCAATGGCCTGGTCTCTTTTGGTCGATGTCACGATCAACGGTTCGAGCTGTTGCGGTGCAACAGTACCCTCGACTGCGGCGACCTCCTCAGCGGCCTGCCCCGGTTGTGGCAACAACAGCGTTGCCGCGAAAATCAGATGCAATGTACGCATGACCCCTCCCTTTGCCGGCAGCATGCACGGCAGCACAATAAATGAATTGCAAACCATTTATTCATACTGAAAATAAGCAGGGATGGCTAACCGTTGCGGGGCTAAAACTGCTCCTGGCGGGGCTGTATGACGAGAGTGCTTCTGCGGCAGAACTCGCTGGGATTGACACCGTAGCGAAGGCGGAAGGCCCGACTGAAATGGCTCAGGTTGAGATAGCCGACCGCATAGGCGGCTTCACTGACGGAAAGATGGTCGTCTTGCAGGAGACTGCGCGCACGGTCCATTCGATAATCGCGAAAATAGGCGTAGACCGAGGAACCGAAGACGGCCCGGAATCCATATTTGAGTTTTTTTTCGCTTAGTCCGACATCCCGTGCCAATTGGCCCAGCGAAGGGGGGTTTTCCAGGTCGTGCACCAACCGTTGCCGCGCCATCCGGAGCCGGTCTCTTTCGTCGCCGCGAAGCGTCACCCCTGGGGTCGGCACTTCGGACCCGGCACAGTATTCGTGCAGTTGGTGGCCGATGAGTTCCAGCACCGCGCTCTCCAGGAACAGTGCCCTGGCGGGTCCGGAGTCGGGGCAGGCCAGAATGCGCTGGAGCAAAGTCGTCTTGAAGGGCCTCGGTCTGCCTCGCCAGAGCATTTGTTCGGGCTTGCCTTCAAGAATATGCCGCAACTGCACCGGAACAGCATCCATATCGTCCTGCAGATAGGTGCGAAGGAAGTCCGGGGTGGCCAGAATACTCAGCACACTTGCCCCGTGGACAGGATCGCTCTCGACATTTCCCCGGGTCTTGGGCAGGCAAAGGATGGTGTTGCTCCCCTGTTCGATCACATGTTGCTGGTGGCGAAACGTTCCCGTTGTGTAGGTGCAACTGTTTCGCCCCGCCATGATGAAGCCGAAATGGACCGGTGGATTGTCGATCTCAAAATCAAAGGCGCTTCCTCCGGCAGGGGTCAGGTGCGAAACGGTCAGCAACAACCCCTCCCGAAGCAACAGGGGATGCCTCTGTGCTGTGGCTGTTTCCAACTGATAATGAATTTCCTCCGCTCGCGGGTATTGGAGGGTGCAGTGTAATCTCATGGTTCCCTTGCCAGGCCGGCACAGATCTTCAGCAAATTCCATCGGTTTGTTCGGCAGTCGATGAAGGAGTGTGTTTGCCAGCGCTCGCGTCTTTTATTGACTAATATTCCGGGAAGGTTCGCAAATTCATGACACAATCCGCTACACGACGCTCTTGGCGTAGACTGAGATTCGTTCCTCAACTCAGTCTACGGGCTTATGTTCTTGTAATTTCTACTTTAGGGAGAATGTCTGACAGTTGCTTTCATCATGAATAGAAGGTTCGCAGAATTTGATCTTATTAAATCCGATTTCCCTTAGTTTTGACAAAAATGTTTGATCTCTTGTAATGCCATTTATCAATTTCTCACTCATTTTGATTTTGTTGATCAATAGGGTTGAGTGATCCTCTCCAGCACTGAATACCGAATGGGCGAGGCCTTGGCCTGTTAAGTTTCTGTTATATATGCTTGCAAACGCCTGTCTTGTCTGGATACCATTTGGAGCAACAAATTTACTGATTTCGTGAATATTTTTCCGTTCTTCCATGTCTTGAGAAGTGCCATTATCGCTCACTCCCTCCTCTTCATTGCATTTCCCCAAAACCTTTTTCAGGCTAACCATAATTTTATTATCTGAATACCTGTCAGGGTCATAATTTAATGTCAACATCCAATATTTATTCTTCAATGAAGAGACATTAACTTTTCTTTCTTCATTTACTGTCCAAATATTTATTGATCCATTGCCACCTTCAACCCTTTCACTGTTCAAATCGTTTATGTTGCACGATTGACTCTCAGTTATATTCCCATCAATTGTAAATGAATAATATATGTTGCAATTTTCAAACGAAAGACTGTATTGAATTTTATATTTGTTGCTATTGATGATATGAGTGCCGTTGAAAACTTTCAATATAATTTTTTTAGCTTCATCGTATTCATTATCTTTAGCAAAAGAGTATTTACAGAATAGCAAAATTACCGTAGCCAATATAGTTAATAGTAAAAAATCATTACGCACATCGCCCCCCCATTTGATTATTTTTACAAAAAAAAAATACGGCAATATCTCAATGCCATGCATAAGAGTCCGTTGAAAAAGTCTTTTTTGTTCGCTTCGCTGCGCCATATATAGAATGATTTGGCAAGAGACCTCTGCATCCTGTGGTTACAACTCAACTATATTGTGCTTTTCAAGGGGCTAATAGCCAGCGCCATGCTTTACCGGCGTCCGGTTCATGAAAATATTCATAGTAAATTCAGCCATTAGATATCGCGAACGGTAAAGTCATCACCACATATCTCTCCGCCCTCCCTGCGCTTTCGTCTCTCAGCCTCGACCTTGATGCCGTCCTCAAGCAGATAGAGAAGTGAGACAGCTCCACCAGGGTGATCAGGCGTTTCAAAGAATAATGTTGATTCCATGTAGTGAGAGCTCACCGCATTCAAAACATCAGTAATCCTGTCAAGCGATACTTTGACCGCTTCGCGGCTTGCTGGTTTCAGTGAATTGGCACCCGTAGAGAGCGCAAGATCGAGATCACGGTGCGCGATATGCCGGTTACGCCAGTCTCGGCAAAAATCGGAAGCCTCCAGCGCTTTCTGCGCTAGATCCCTTACTTTATGCGCGACGTCAGTTTCACGGATCAGAGGGGCTAAGGCGTGAATGGTCAGGTTAGATTTCCTCGGTTTTCCTGGTGACGTTATGGGATCGGTGAGTCGCGCTATGTGCAGAAGTACACCCTCACGTAATGAGTCTTGGACAAGACGGAAGAAGGTCGGAGCAGCCTTGTTCAGTAGTGTGACACGCGATGGCTTTGTCCCAAAAAGTGCCACGTACTCGTTCCACTCACGGTACAGCCATGCAACTTCCTGCCAGAGTGCTTCAAAGAGTGAGCCGAGAGGTTCACCCATTTTCTCGACATAGTTTTTTTTTGCTTCCTCAGCTGAACGGAAGGTGCTCATTTAGACATCCTCCTCTAATCGCGGCGCAACCGCCACGGAAAAGTTCTTAACAAGTTTCTGGTTACCACGCCAAATGCGGTTGTATTCCAGAAAATCGATAATAATCATTCCGAACAGAACCCATCGAGGTGGTGTACTGTATTCATCCAGGCAGTCGGTGGGTTTTCTGGGCACCTCGGGATTATTTGTTACCTTGTTTTATCGCCTTCCGTCAAGACGACTTTTCGCCTTCTGTGATATTTTTAGCTCTGCCGTATTTCTTTTCCTACACCTAACCAACTTTTCACCCCTTGTGTCGGAGTGTTATCCACTCCCCATGCCAGGTAGGCGCATGATTTTTGAACAGTTGTTCAGCCAAGAATGAACACGAGGCTGGAGAGGCTGCCGCCGGTGAGCAAAAATACGCCAGTAGTTCCCCGCTGATCCAGGTAATGCATGCATCTTTTGTTCTCTCATTCAATGTCCATCTCGATCTCAATATCAAACTCCGGCTCGATCGAAACGTCCTCCCCGGCGATCCACTGGAGGTTGAAAACAGGGGAAGGAGTCGGTACTCCTTTGCCCTCTTGTTGCGTATCAAGCTCTTATTACGCTGTTGCTACCAAAAAAATGACGAAATAGAGTTAGTTCCCAATATTTTTTGAGAGTGCAATCTCTCCTTTCATCCTCCAATTGCGGGCGGTCATTCGCCGTGTCCATAATTGATGATATACCCCCTGTTTTTCCAGCAAGTCATCGTGCCTGCCGGTTTCAACGATCTCCCCCTTGTCAACGACGACAATTTGGTCCGCGTATCTGATGGTGGACAAACGGTGGGCGATAACAATCAGGGTTTTGTTTTTGACAAGTTCCCCGATCGCCTCCTGGATATGTTTTTCGTTTTCCGGGTCTATGCTGGCCGTGGCCTCGTCCAGCAGTACAATGGGAGCATCCTTGAGGATGGCCCTGGCAATGGAGATACGTTGCTTTTCACCACCGGAAAGAGAACTCCCCGCTTCAGTGACCATGGTGTCATATCCTTGGGGCAGGGCGCTGATAAAATCATGGCATCTTGCGGCACGGGCTGCGGCCATGATCTCTTCGTCGGTGGCATCCGACCGTCCGAACCGGATGTTGTTTTTTATGGTGTCGTTAAAGAGATAGACCCGCTGAAAAACCATGCTGATGTTTTTAAGCAGACAGTCGGTGGTCATTTCCCTGATGTTTGTGCCGCCGATGGTGATGGCCCCCTGTTTTACATCCCAAAATCTGACAATGAGATTGGCAAGAGTTGTTTTGCCGGAACCCGATTGCCCCACAAGCGCGGTCATGGTTCCTTGTTTTGCAATAAAATTAATATCTTTGAGTACCACTTTGTCATCATAGGCAAAGCTGACATTATGGAATGCTATTTCATGATTATCGGTTTTGGTTTCCCTGCCATCCACACCCATGAGGGGTTGATTTTTCAATGCTTCATAACGATCAAGACCTGCTTTTCCCACTAAAAACGTAATAATGGCGCTACCCAGATTTATTGCCGGCAGATACACGTAAAAGGCAAAAACCACAAAGATCAGCGCAAATTCAATGCTCAGTGTTCCGTCTTTAAAATATACAAGGCTTGTCCCTACCATCAGTGCCGTTGCCATATGAAAAGCGGCTTTGTACAAAAAAGCAGGCGGGATGAACCGTTTTTCAAACCGGATACTGCCTTCTTTGGTCTCCTGGATTGCTTTTTTAACGGTCCCTGCCTTTTTTCCCGCAAGATTAAACGCCTTGATCACCGAAATCCCCATGGCGTATTCCAGTATGGCCTCTGTGAGTTTGCCTTGCTGTTCCTGCCTGAGAACGGACTCCATCCGGCAGGCACGTTCTATGCGTCCGGAAAGAAAAATTGAAAATACAGACACGATCACGGCAATGGCACCGATACGGATGTCTGCAACACAGAGCATGATGCAGCCGATTATGGTCATGGCGGCAGCGTTGACCATAATATCCAGGTCACGTATGGCCCGTTCCTCAATAAAGGTGAGATCAATGGAAATGATGGCAGCTACCCTGCCCAAATTTCCTTGGGTAAAAAATCCCATGGGAAAATAGCGGAACCGGTCGCCGATACTACGCCGTTGTCTTTCACATGCATCATAGATGGAAAGATACATGAAAGTATCAATAAACCAGGCCAGCAGCATTCTAATGAGCACAGCGACAAGCATCACGGCAAAAACCAAAAGGATATCGCTTTCAATCAATGTCCCCCCCGCAAGTTGAGCAAAGGCATACAGGAGCATGACCACCGGAATATTGGCAAACATGCTTTCAAAGAATGCCAAAACAATTCCCCACTGAACCCGTTTTTTATCCCGGCCCAAAAAAGCCATGATGCGTTTATAATAGGCAATCATTTGGTGTCTCCTCCCACGGCGATACTCCATCCGGCAATATTTTCATGGGCGTGCCACAGTTGTTGATAAATTTCGCTGGTCTGTATCAGTTCCCGGTGTTTGCCTGTCTTGTGAACTTTTCCGTGATCCAGCACCACAATCTGGTCCGCATGGACAATGGTGGATAAACGATGGGCAATGACGATAACGGTTTTGCCCCTGATTAGCTCATTCAAGGCCTCCTGAAGTTTGTCTTCATTTTCAGGGTCGGTAAAGGAAGTTGCCTCATCCAGAATGATAATCGGCGCATTTTTGATGATGGCCCGGGCGATGGTGACTCTTTGCCGCTCCCCGCCGGACAGGGTGGCACCTGAGGCTGTGACAACGGTATCGTATCCCCGGGGAGTCTCCATGATAAAATCATGGCAACATGCGGCTTTTGCGGCCTTGATCATTTCTTCTTGTGTGGCGTCGGGCTTGCCTATGCAAATGTTTTCTCCTATGGACATCCGAAACAAAAAATTATCCTGGGACACATAGCTGATGCACTGCATCAAATGGTCAAAAGGAATATCCCTGAGACAGATTCCTCCGATTTGTATCTCTCCGCTTTGATATTCCCAAAAACGCATCAGAAGCCTTGCCAGGGTGGTTTTTCCGGCGCCTGATTCTCCCACAAGCGCGGTAAGGGTATTTTGCGGAAAAGAGAGGCGGATACCCTCCAGAACATTTGTATCGGCATAGGCAAAATACACATCGGAGATATCAATATCAAAGTGTTCCGGGATCTTCAGGGCACTGTTTTGGCGCAACTCCTCCTCCTTGAGAATTGCGGTGATATGGGAGGATTTCTCCCGTAATATGGCAACAGAGGGGGCAAAAGACATCAACCGCAGAAGCGGGCCGCCCATGCTCAGGGCCAGCATGGCCGAAAGGACCAGGCCGCCAATGGTCAACTGGCCGCCTAAATACAGGTTCAGCCCCACCGGCAGGGCAAATAACAGGGGAGAGGTCATGATGACCTTGTATACGGCGGTGTATTTCCATGAGGATTTTGCCCACTCGGAAGTGTAGATTTTGAAATCCGTGACGGAATCACTGTATTTTTTGTAGGAAGTGGAGGTTTGGTTAAAAACTTTGATAACCTCCATCCCGTTGATAAAATCAATAATATTGTTGTTCATATTTTTGGAGGCCGCATAATAGGCCTTTATTTTTTTAACGCCTTGAATAAACATGAGTAAAAAGGCCGTCATGCCAATAAGGACCACACCCATCACCGCCAAAGCCATTTCCAGGCTGATGATAAAAAGGGCAATAACGGCCACAATCAAGGATGCAATATTACCAATACCTTCTGGAATCATGTGTGCCAGAAGCACTTCCATTTCCTCAACATTGTCCACAAAATTCTTTTTAATTTCTCCGTGCCCTCTTTTGCGGACCTTTCCCATGGGTATTTTTAACAGCTTTTGTGCAAGGGCCTGTCTAAGATCGGCCAGGATGCTGAAGGCCACAACATGGGAGTGGTCCAGCCCCAGATATTCCAGCCCGTTTTTCATGAGCATAAAAATCAAGCCGAGCCCTGCTGCGAAAAGGATATACGCCGAGGTTAGAGGAGTATTGGCAAATATTTTCGTAAAGATATCGGCCACCACAAGATAGGTTGCTATATTTGCCGCACCGCTGAGCAGCAGTGCGCACACGGAGACAAAAAGCCTGCCTCTGTAAGGGGTGGCAAAATCCAGTATCCTGGTTGGTTTTCGTATTGCTTCTGACATAATCATCCTCTGGCTGTTTCTTTCATCAGCTATGGGAATTGCTGATCTCGATCTTTGACTTCGCAACATACAATTGGTTCAATGGATATCCCCCAGCGCCACGCAGTCCATCCTTTTTCTCGCCGGAAACTTGAAATACAGTGAAAGCACCAGCGCCAAACATGCAAATGCACAGGCCACGATCACCACGGCAAGGTATCCGACACGTCCGGCCAATGCCGTGCCGCCGGCTGCTGCGACTAACCTCAGCAAGAAATAAACACTGAATTGCAGGGTAAAATCGGTGGCAGGGCTTTCCGGCGAGGCACGATCCATCATCATCGTGCTGATAACGCCTTGTAACGCCCCATGCCCCAGAAAAAAAGCACCCACCGCACAATGAACGCGCCAATCGTCCGGAGGACCGATCAGCGGCAAGGTCAGCGACAACAAACAAAGCACCTGAACCATGGACACACCAATCAAAACGGAAAAACGTGTCCACTGACGAAGCAGCCAGCCTGTAAAAAGAGAGGCCGCTGCGCCTATGATAGACCCAATGATGTTCATAACCATACCGATACGCTCCATGGACCACCCGATGTCGACCATCATGGGCGCCAATATGGCATAGGCCAATGCACTGCCGATGGGATAGAGCAACAGCAGCAGCAACCATTTTTTATGCTCGGGGGTCTGCCAGAAATGCCAAAATCGCAGAAAAAACGCGTTGTTTTTTTGAAAACCAACGGGACTTGCCGTTTCGCGAAAACAGAGGACCTGAAACAGGGAGAGAGACGTGCAACATGCCAGAATCGCCATACACCCTTTCCATCCGACATGAGGGTATGCCATCAGAACGGCGCCACCCCCCACCACGTTGCCGAGCATCATGCCAGCGTACTGGATCCCGCTGCCCAAACCGCGCTCTCTTGCCGAAAGCAGACGACAGGCCAGTCCGTCAACGGCAATATCCTGGGTAGAAGAAAAAAAGGCCAAGACCACACATCCGGCAAAAACAGCGCCAAATTGCGTTGCAATATCAAAGCAGCCGATGACGACAAGGCTCAGCACCATGCCGCTTTGGGTCAAGAACAGCCAGCCGCGATAATGCCCCAGACGGCCGAAGCCGAAGCGGTCTATTAATGGGGCCCACAGAAATTTGAAGGCCCAAAAGAGCCCTAAAAGGTAGATCAGCCCCAGTCGTTCCAAGGGAACGCCTTGTCCACGCATGATAACCACCAATGCGATCCAGAAAAAACCCAGCCCCAGAGATTGGGTCATGTAAAGACTGGCCAACAAAAGCCATATTCTTAGTGGTTTGCGCGTCATTTGTTCTGACGTTAATTCCATATCAAGCGCGCCTCTGCAATCGAGAATAAATTGCGTTTTTTAAAAAAGGTTGGGAGGGGGTACCCCGCCACGAGTAAGGCGCTGTTTATGGCGGAACGATTCTTGTCGGCGGGCGAAATATGCTTCCAGCCGGGTGCGCTTGAATCAGGAAATGTTGCCAATCAGCTCTTTTGCGCCAGAAAATAGAGGACCGCGCCGTTGTTGGCGTTGCGGGAAAGGATCAGACGGTTATCGGCGCAGGCCTGTTCGAGTTTTTCGAACGTCAGGCCATGGACCCCGCGGCGGGTGAGGATTTTTTCCCAGCGGGCGTCGAACCGGGCATCGATTCCTAATGTCGGTACGCTGCAAACGAAGGTGCCGCCATGTTTCAGGACCCTCGCGGTCTCTGCCAGCGCCTTGTCGTAGGCGGGAATCAGGTGCAAGGCTGTATCCATGACAACAAGGTCAAACGCGCCGGTTGCAAATAATGATTCTTCGGCATTGCCGTGGATAAAACGGGCTTGGGCGAAATTCTTTTTTCTCCCTTTTTTCACAGCCTGTTTCAACATTGGGTAGGACAAATCCAGGCCGGTGTAGTGATTGCTTTTATCAAGAGAGGCAATGGCGGCACCGGTTCCACAGGCGACATCGAGGACCCGGCTCTTTTGGAAGGGCTTCAGCATAGAGGAGATAATTTCCCGATGGCGCCTGGGATCAGCGTTGTGGATACGGGGACGAACCCAGTATTTCTGGGCCAGGTCATATATCCAGGCGTAATGGCCAAACGATTTATTCTGTCCGTGGTTTTCCGCCGACATCGCGCCAGGGGAAAGGGGGATAATGCCGTTGTGGTCCGGAGCAGGCAGGGTGATATGTTCCATGGTGAAACCTCGGAAAAAGTCCGGCGTATGCCAGCAGTTTTTATGTATGCATAAAAACGCTTAGAAACGATAGGTCAATTGCAGCCCAACCTCTCCCGGATTGCTATAGACGGTGTAATACCCGCTATAGTAGCCATAAGAATCGTATTTCTCGTCAAAAATATTCTTGCCGTAGAGGTAGACATCAAAATGCTCCGTCTCATACCCGATTTTGGCGTTGACGATTTGATAGGGATCCCGTTTGTATTCATTGTTTTTATCAAAATACATTTCACCATAACCAATCAAATCCGCCCTGGCATACAAGCCGTTTTCCCAACGGTATTGGCCGCCGATATTAAAGGTGTACTCCGGCGCATAAGTCGTTTTGTTTCCCTGGTAATCTCCGTCATTATCCTTGAAATCGTCAAATTCAATGTCGGTATAGCCGAAACCGGCCATTATGGTCAGGCTATCGGTGATTTTGCCCGTCAACTCCAACTCAACCCCCTTACCCGTTGCTTCGGCCGCGTTGGTTATATAAGATACAACGGATGAAACCTTTTCCGACACCTGCATGTTGGAAATATCCATCAGGTAAATACTGGCGTTGACGATCAATCTGTTATTAAAAAAGGTATTTTTCGCTCCGATTTCATAGGACCAGAGTTCCTCTTCATCAAAGGTGTAGTACTGTGAATCTGTGGCTTGAAAATTAAATCCGCCGGCGCGGTATCCTTTGGATACGCTCAGGTAGGTCATGGTTCCCGGCAAAGGCCGATATTCCAGGGCAAACTTGGGACTTATGGCCTCCCATGAATCATCGGCATTGGTTGCGTTGATATGATCTTGAAGCTCCTTTTCCGTTGTCTCGTAGCGCAACCCGCCCACAAGACTGAACCGTTGGGACAGCGGATAGGCCAGATTGGTAAAAACAGCATAGGTGTTTCCATCGATATCCCTGTCAGTAACACTGGTCATGCTGCCATAATCCATCTCAATATCCCAATTTGCCTCGTCCTTATCACCGTAGACGCCTGCAATCCACTTCATGCCGCCGTTGTCATAGCTCAAGCGCAGTTCCTGGGACAATGTAGTGAATTGGCTGTCTTTATCTGTATGCGTTAAGGTTGCGCTGGTGAAATCAAAATCACTGGTGGCCTTGTCGTCATAGACTCTTCTCGAGGTAACAGACGTCAGTTCAAATGCGTCGTTGATCTCATAATTCACTTTAAGGGATTGGGATTGTTCTGAACTGGTGTTTTCCCCTTTTAAATTGGAAGAGACCTTGCGATAGTCAGGCACAGGCACTCCGTATTGAGACGCCCCATATTCTCCCAGGTTATAACGCAGCCCGCCATCGTCATATTCGAGCTGTGATGCAATAAAAGAGATGTCCCATTGATCGGTGGGTGTCCAGCGCAGATGTACCCGGCCAAACCAGTGTTCTCTGTCATCCACAGCCTCCCCGGTTTCCGTATTTTCAACGATACCGTCTTCCTGGCTAAAATTTCCGGCAATCCCAATAAAAAGTTTATCTGTTTGAATGGGACCGCTCAATTTGAGGGTGTAGGTTTGCGTTAAGCGGTCATCGTTCTCGGAAGAGAGCCATGTGCCGATATCGGTAGACACGCTCCCCCGGAAATTGTTGTCCGGTTGCCGGGTAATGATATTGATGACACCTGCTTCCGTGTTTTTCCCGTACAAGGTGCCCTGGGGCCCCCTGAGCACCTCCACCCGCTCAACATCAAGAAATGTATTCTCAAATCCGAGAATCGATTGGGTCGGAACACCGTCTGTAAAAAGTCCGGTGGAAAGCGTCAGCGTGTCATAGGGGGCATGGAGGCCTCTCAGGGATGGCGTATTCATGCCGGGCCCGCCGTGGTTAAAAATCATTAAACTGGGGACAAGGTCAGCCAGACCAGACAAGGATTCAATTTTTGCATCCTCAATTCCCTGGGCCGTGAATGCGGTGATCCCCATGGGCACGTCCTGAATGCTTTGCTCCTGCTTTTGTGCTGTTACCGTGATGGTTTCCAACGTGACATCCTTCTGCTCCTCTGCAATTCCCGTCGTCGCGATACAGCAAACTCCTAAAAAAAGAGCAGCTCTACATCCACATATTTTTCCCATACATCCCTCCTGAGCTTTGACAGCAGCGATTTTCCTGGTTCAGAGAGGGAGGATAGCCCAATGGGGAGGAAACGAGCTAACACTGGCGTACAAAATAGTGACGCCAGCGTCTCATCCTGGTGAAGAAACGAGGGCTTGTTTACGTAAATCGCCAGGTGCGAGACCGAACATCGATTTAAATGTCTTAGCAAAATAACTCAGATTGTTCATGCCAACCATGAATGCCGTTTCGGTGACGTTACCCTCGCCGTTCTGCAGTAATTGCATGGCTGTGAGCATACGTTGATTGCGCAGAAATTCATGGGGAGAAAGTCCGAATGTCTGGCGAAAGCAGCGGAATAATTTCGTCCGGCTTAGTCCGCTCGACTTTGCCAGTGTCTTGATATCCGGGGGATTTTCCAGGTCCCGGATCAGCATGTGGGCCGCATAGCGAACACGCTCGTCCTCAGTGGAATTTGTGCCCCGATTGTGACTGCCGCCGGGATAGAGCTGTTCCACCTTGTTCGCCAGCAGTTCCATGGCCTTCCCTTCAAGAAATAACTGCCGGGTCACCCCCTGGTAGGGGCAATTGAGTATCTGATATAAAATAGCCTTCATTGTTGGTGTCAACGGGCTGCTCTCACGGCGAAAACTCTTTCTCTCCAAACTTTTCAGTATTGGCGCGAAGCGATCTTCTTCCCCCTCCGCCAGGGTGAAGACTTCATCGCCTCTCAGCATCAGATAAACCCGGCACAGTGACGGACTGTCAAATCGTTCAACAAAATCGAGAGGCCCTGGAAACGAAAAATAACCGCTTTCTCCCTTTTTAATCACTTGCGAAGTTTTAAAGAAATCCGCGCTGCATTCAAACTGACCTGCCAGGCAAAATCCAAAACCGACAAAGGATTCCGTCATCGTATATTGAATCGGTGCCTGTTGGTTTAATTGCGATTTTAAAACGATCAGGTTCGGTCCGGAGGCGAAGGAAATGAGGTCTACCCCCCCATCCCCAATCGAGCGGGGAAAATCAATCCTGAATTGATTGGGTCTCGAGGTGGGCTGAGGCTGTCCCAGTTGAAGCGCTCTCATCTTGTCGTCATGCTTATTTCTCATTATTATGAGTCCGTTAAGTGCATCTGCAGGATTTCACCGCCTCAAGCCCTTTTGCGGGCGATATCCAGATCCATGATTGCCATGGGTGTTTCAACCGTGCGGGAACGGACGCTCTCAAATCCGGTGCGGAGCATGGCCTCGGCGATCTCCCCCTGATCAAAGGCATAGTCGCACCCGGCCTGGAGGGCGGCACTCAGATGGCCGAGCATGACGTCGGGTTTGGTATGCTCGTGGGTCAGACCATCCTGGAAACTGATAAAATAGCCGCCGGGATTGAGGGCGGCGTGGATCTTGCCAAGCAGGGCATCCAGATTGGCTTTGGCGAAATTGAGGGTGGAACTGGCCCAGATCAGATCATAACCCGCACCGATGTCGTCGGTGAGATAGCTGCCGGCGGCGGTGCCGACCCGCTCGCTCATGCCGTATTGGGCAATGATGGTGTTCGTCACCTGGGTGATGGCGGGCTGATCAAAGACCACGCCCCGCATGGTGGGATGGGCATCGACGATGTAGAGGGTGAACATGCCATGGCCGCCGCCGAGGTCGAGCATCCGCGTGAACCCGGCAAAGCCGGGGAGCCGGGCAACGATGCCGGCGATCATCTCCCCGAGCTGCCCCACCGCCCAGGCGGCACTGTTCTTGGTCGATTCGGCCCAGAGCGCCTCGTCGGCAAACCCCTCCCCCTTCGGAACCGGCTGCGGTCCTTCCCGGACCAGCCGAGGCAGGTCCGCCAGGGAATCGATGCACATCCCCTGGACGAATCGAAATAATCCGCCCAGCGCATACGGTGTGCCGTCCACCAGAAAGGCCTGGGTATCGGCGCGGTTGCAGTACAGTCCCTCTTGCTTGTCCACCAGATCGATGGTGACCAGGGCATCCAGGAACAATGCCGTGTTACCGGGATGGGAACCCAGGGCCACGGCCACCGCCGAGGCCGAAGTCGGCTGCCGCAGATGGTTGAAGATACCCAGGTCAAGGGCGTGTATCAGCAACCTTGAGGCCATGGCATCCATCATCAAGCGCCAGAAACGGTTATAGGTTCCCTTGGATTTCGGCAATGTGCTCATCTTTCATTCCTCCTGATTTTCCTGTTTTTCACAGTTGAGAGATTTTCAGCGTGTTCATTTTGCGGGTTTACAGTCCAATGGATTTCCCCCCCCCGCCTCGATTACTCATGGTCGTGCCGATGATGCGCATCCGGAAAATGCGGGTGGGTATGCGTGTAGTGCTTGTGGCGATGCGGGAGCAAGCCGTTTTCCGAGGCACAACCTTCAATATCCCGATGGTGGTCATCGTCGAGGAACGCATGCGCATGTTCCAAGGCTTCATGGGTATGTTCGTGCTCATGTTGCTCGGTCAGGTGCAGCCAGATCCCCCATGCCATGCATACTCCGGCAAAAAGAAGAGGGGCGGTGATCGCCTCGCCCATTGCCACGGCCAAGACTGCACCGAAAAAGGGGGCCACTGAAAAATAGGCCCCTGTTCTCGCCGTGCCGAGGTGCCGCAGGCTGACGACGAACAAGGTCAAGCTGATGCCATAGGCAAAAAAGCCCACCGTGAGTGTCAGCACTACCTTGATCAGCGGCGGCCATGGAGTGCCCATGGCGAGCGCCAAGGCAAGATTGACCGAGCCCGCGACCAATCCCTTCACGGAAGCGATCCAAGACGCATCGGACAAGGATACTTGCCGGGTGAGATTGTTATCCACCCCCCACGCAAAGCAGGCGCCCAGTACAGCCAATGCCGGCCATAACCCGTCGAATCGGGCCCCTTCAGGCCAACTCAACACAACGGCCCCGGTAACAATAGCCGCCATGCCCAGCAGTATTCGGAAACCGAAATGCTCCTTGAACAGAAACCAGGCCAACAGGGCGGTGAACACGCTTTCCGCATTCAACAGCAACGATGCACCGGATGCGGGCATCCGGGTCAGGCCAAGCATCAGCAGGACCGGGGCAATGACACCCCCTGACACGATCGCTCCCCCCAGCCACCCCAGGTCGGCCCGCGCCAACTTTTCAGCAGGAGCATGCGTCAGTATCCGATACAAGGTGAGGCCGACGCCTGAACCGAGGTAGAGCAGACCTGCCAACAACCAAGGGCTGACAGCGTCCAAGAGCTGTTTGGCAAGAGGCGTACCGGCTCCAAAAAGAAGGGCCGCCCCCAGGGCTGCCCGTATACCGGGTTGGTGCAACCGCTTGCAATACCTACGCAAATAAACAAAATGCGAATAGTTCATCATTGCAAACCAAGAGGTTATGATAACAAAACGTCCTCCTTATGACTGTTCGCGAGAACGATACAATGAAGACGCCTTCTTTCCGGGCAGGCATTTGGCCAAGCCTCCATTCTTTACTCAATTCTTAGATGCACCATGGAACAAACACCAAGCGTATCGGGAATGGTCATGATGATTTTTGTCATAAAAGGAAGCCCCTGTTTCATCCCCTGAAACATGGGAACAGCACTCATCACCTTGATCCTTTTGTCCCATGATTCAAGGGCATTCGCCTTCTTGAGTCCCCATCCTCTTCCCATGGACCCCATCCCCCCTGATTTGAGGACCTGCCTTTTACCTATTTTGAGCCCCAGAGGGGACAAGGAGTCGAAATAAAAATCACATGTTCCAAAATGGTCTGCCGCTGCAATGAAAAAGTGTCGTATCTGTTCTTCTTCAAAATAATAAAGCACTCCTCCTGCCAATAATAACAGCCCATCAACAACGTTGACCTCGTGAAACCATTGTGTGTCGAGAAATGAACAAGAGATGCTTTTGTATCTTTCATCATATTTGAAAAAATTATTTCTGAGCGCAATAACATCAGGCAAGTCAAGCTCGTAAAACAGCATCTTTCCGTTGTCGATCCGGCTGAAGGTGGTATCCATCCCGCAGCCAATATTGACTATTGTTCCATACGGATGCTTTTTTATAAATGCCAAGGCGGTTTTGTCTGTATGCAGACTCCGTGCAACCCAACCATGTTGGGAGGTTTGTTGTGTTTTTTCTATAGTTGAAAAATCATAATCAAGCCTATCAACAATTTCTACCGCCTTGGGGTCAATCAACCTTGGCCTGGCTTTTTTCGTTTCATAAGCCCTTCCCCATAAAGGCAGAAGTAACGTCTCCTGAATGTTTCCTTTGTTAATGCTGATCTTTTGTTCCATATTATCCTCTTCTGGCAATATCCAGTTGCATGGGCATCATAGGCGTATCGATGATTGTGCTCTCCACGAAGGAAAAACCAGCGCGTTGCATCGCCTCGGCGACTTCACCGCTGTTAAACATGATATCCTGCCCTGAAAGCATCCAGGCCATGCACCCCATAATACCGTTTTCCGGCTTGGTTCGCTCATGGGTAAGGCCTTCCGACAGGCTGACGAAGACACCGCCAGGCTTTAAGGCTCGATGGATTTTCTCGATCATGGCTGTCAATCCGGGGCGCACGAAATTGAGTGTTGCACTGGCCCATATCAGGTCGTAGCCCTCGCCGATGGGGTCGCTGACATAATCGCCGCCCATGGTCGTCACGCGGCCTTCCATTTCGTACTCGGCGATGAATTCCTCGGCCACCTTGATTACTGCGGGTTGGTCGAAAATAACCCCCTGCATGCTTGGATGTTCGGCCACCATAGCAATGCAACAGAGCCCCGGCCCGCCCCCCAGATCCAGCATTTTCTCGAAGGATTCGAATCCTTCGATCTGCGCCACCTCGGCGGCCATCTTTTGAGCCGGGCCACCCCGCTGGTAGTTGGCCATGGAACGGGCATGAGCCGCCCAGATAGCTTCGTTCCCGAAATCAGCAGGTTCATCAGGCGGTCCGAAGCGCACCCTTCGGCCGATATCCGCCATAATCGGTGCGGACATCTGGTCCGTCATGGAAAACATATTGCCCACATAGGCTGGACTCTGACGATGGAGGGCCACCTCGGTTTCAGGACGATTACGGTAGCAGCCGTCTTTTTTGTCTAATAGGTTCAATGCTGTTAGGCCATCGAGGAAAAAGCAGGTATACACCGGGTGGGTGTTCAATCGTGCAGCGATCGATTCACCGGATTGGGGCGTGGATAGATAGTCAAAAATATTCAGGTCAATGGCGGTAAGCAACAATTGGGTTTTGGTGCGACCATTGAGAATGTCAAACAAGGTATCAATTTGTAGGTTTAATTCAGGCAGTTTTTTCATGGTAATAAAATCCTTTTGTTAAAATCGGTAGGTCATCTGCAGCCCAACCTCTCCCGGATCGCTGTAGAGGACATAGTAGCCGTCATAATAGCCATAAGAATTGTATTCTTCGTCTAGGATATTTTTGCCATAGAGGTAAACGTCTAAATGCTCGGCCTCGTACCCGACCCGGACGTTGATGATCTCATACGCGTCCCGTTTGTATCGATTGGCCCGATCCAGATAGGTCTCGCCGTTGCCGATCAAATCTGCCCTGGCATACAAACCATTCTGGAAACGGTACTGGGCGCCGATGTTATACGTGTATTTCGGCGCGTAGGGGTTTTTATTGCCGGAGTAATCGCCCAGGGCATCCTTGAAATCGTCGAATTCAAGATCGACGTAGCCAAAACCGGCCATCAGGCTGAGTGCGGGGGTCATCTTGGCCGTCATCTCCACCTCGAATCCCTTGCCCGTCGCTTCGGCCGCATTGGTCAAATAGGATTCCATGGGCGTAACAGCCTCGGTCACCTGCATATCGGTGAGTTTCATCAGAAAAACGGAACCGTTGAGCATCAGTCGATTGTTCCAGAACAGGTTTTTCGATCCGATCTCGTAGGACCACAATTTCTCTTCGTCGTAAGAGTTGTATTGCGGATCAAAGGTAAACGGGTTGAATCCGCCCGAGCGGTAGCCTTTCGAAACACTCACGTAGGTCATCGTGGACGGGGTCCAGTTGTATTCCAGCACCAATTTTGGGGAAAGCTCGTTCCATGAATCGTTGATAGTGGTGCCGAGGTTATGGTTCTTGTATTCCTGTTCCTGGAGCTCATAGCGCAGGCCGCCGATCAGACGAAGACCCGCGATGGGCGCATAGCTGATCTGGCCGAAGGCGGCATGAGCGTCGCCGTTAAAATCGCGACGCGTTGTGGATGCCATGGTGGGGATGACGGAATCCATGGCGAAGTCGATTTCATTCTTGTCATGGTCATAGTACACGCCCGCCATCCATTGTACGTTTCCGGCGGACGAATCCAGCCGAATTTCCTGGGACACCTTGGTGTAGGTGTTATCCTTGTACGTATGCATCAGCGTCATCGGGCTGAAGTCCCAGTCGACGTTCATTTCATCATCGAAGACACGTCTGGCGGTGATGGCGGTCAACGCCAAAGAATCGCTGAAATCATACTTAATTTTCAGCGACTGGGTATCTGTTCGGGCCTGGTTGTCGCCTTGAAAGTTGGAAGCCACCTGGCGGTCGGCAAAACCGGAAAGCCCGTAGGCGGCGGCGCCGAATTCGGTCAGACTCGCATTGACCGTATCGTCGTCATATTGAAGCATTGAGGCAATGAAGGAAATATCCATCCGGTCCGAAGGGGTCCAGCGCAGATGGGTCCGACCGAACCAGTGCTTCCGGTCGTCAACCGGTTCGCCGGTGAGGGTGTTTTCCATGAACCCGTCTTTTTGGTAGAATTTTCCAGCAATGCCGACAAAGAGTTTGTCGGTCTGAATTGGCCCGCTGACATTTATCGTATAAGCCTGTTTCAATCCATCACCGGTCTCAGTGGAAAGCAGGGTTCCTATATCGGCGGAGAGTTTGGCCCGGAAGTCGTTATCCGGCTGCCGGGTGATGATGTTGATGGCGCCGGCTTCCGTATTTTTGCCATAGAGCGTCCCCTGCGGGCCCCGAAGCACTTCGATTCGTTCAATATCTAAAATCGTATCCTCAAAGCCCGTGGCGGACAACACCGGCACTCCATCGATGAAAAGGCCGCTGGAAACGGTGAGCGTTGTGACGTTTGCATAGATGCCTCGCATGACCGGTGCGTTCATGCCTGATGCCCCCTCATTATTCATGATGAAGTTGGGGACAAAATTGGCAAGATCGCTGATGGATTCAATTTTCCGGTCTTCGATCTCCGATTGACCCATTGCCGTAACGCTCACGGGCACTTCCTGGATATTTTCCTCTTGCTTCTGAGCCGTTACTATGATCGATTCCAATTCAACCGATTTTTCATTTTCAGGCTCCTTGCACCATGACGTACATGGTGTTGTGATCAGCCCGCAACCCACCAAGCTGAGTATCAATGTCTCTTTCAATTTCATTTTCAGATCACCCATTTTTTTTATGATTGAACATCATCAGAACTTCCAACCTTTGACCCGCTGCTGCTCCTCCCAGAGGGCGGCGTAGAGGCCGCCTCCGGCCAGCAGATCCTCATGGCGTCCTTCCTCGACCACCCGGCCTCCATCGATCACCACGATCTTGTCGGCCTTGGCAATGGTGTTGAGGCGGTGGGCGATCACCACCACGGTCTTATTGCGCACCAGGTCACTGATCGCCCCCTGGACATGGAGTTCGTTTTCCGGATCAAGCGAGGCGGTGGCCTCGTCAAGCAGCACGATCGGTGCATTCTTGAGCAGGGCCCGGGCAATGGAAATACGCTGTTTCTCGCCGCCGGAGAGGGTGCTGCCACCCTCGCCCACCATGGTGTCGTATTTGTCCGGCAGTTGTTCGATGAAGGTATGGCAGCGGGCGGCACGGGCTGCGACCTCGATCGCTTCCCGGTCGGCCTCGGGACGACCGATGCGGATGTTGTTGTAGACGGTGTCGTTGAAGAGGTACACGTCCTGGAACACCATGGAAATATGGGCCAATAGATCGTCGGTTCGCAGGTCGCGGATGTCGGTACCGCCGATGCGGATTTTTCCCTCCTCCACATCCCAGAAGCGGGCAATCAGCCGGGTGAGGGTGGTCTTGCCCGAACCCGATGGCCCCACCAGGGCGGTCAGCGACCGGGCCGGGATATGCAGATTCAAACCGTTCAGGACCCGGTTGTCGTGATAGCTGAAGCTCACCCCCTGAAATTCGATGTCATGCTCGACCGATGGGGCAACAAGCTCCCCTTCGGGCAGCGGCGGTGTTGTCCGCAGTTGATCGATGCGGTCGATGCTCAATTTGAAGTAGTTGAGTTCTCCGAAAAAGAGCAGGGCGAACAACATCGGTTCATAGATCCGGGCGCCCAGCACCAGAAACATCACATACACCGGTAGGGAGATCTCGTTGGCGACCATCAGGGAAAAACCATACAGAACGATCAGGGTCAAACCGCCGTGCAGCACGAAGGAGGCCAGGATCATGGTCGGGCCGGCCCCGGCCTCCAGGCGGATACTGAGGCTTTTGAACCGGTCGAAGGCCTTTTCCAGCCGTTGAAATTTGGTTCCACCGAGGTTGAAGGCCTTGATCAGGCGGATACCCTGGATATATTCGATCATCCGCGCTGCGGCATCGAGCTTGGCCTTCTGGTGCTTCTTGCCCACATAGGTGATGATCTTGACCGAAATCCAGGTCAGCGGCAGGGCCAGCGGAATCACCAGGGCCGCAGCCAAGGCCAGTTTCCAGTTGATGACGGCCAGACTGAGCAGCAGCACCGCCGGGGCGGCCAGGGCACCGCAAAGTTGCGGCAGCAGGTGGGAGAGCACGAACTCCACATTGGCGTAATCCGAGACAATATAGGAACCGATATCACCGGGATCGCGGGTGTTGTAAAACCCCATGGGCAGGCGGCGCAGATGCTCGATAATGGCCAGCCGCCCATCGGCGCAGATCGAATAGCTGTCGCTGTAGGCCGCGAAATAGGCCCGACGGCTGACCAGGTAAAGCAGCACCAGCGCCACCAGCAGGGCCACACAGGCGGCGACAATCCGCCCGAGGTGCAGTTCGGTCCCCGGATACTGCAAGGGTTTGAACAGCTCCCAGATCACCAGCAGCAGGATGCCGTGGGGTGCGCCGCGGAGAAAATATTCGAGCACGGTCCAGACGATCAGGGGCTGCACACGCTTGGGATGCCCCATGGTGGCCGAATTGATCAGGGCGAGGATATTCATGAGCGGGCCTCCTCCTTGACAAACAGTTGCCGGCGGGCAATGGAGTTGAGGTAGGTGTCTTCGACGCGCCGCATGCTGAGGAGCTGGCACAAATGGGGATACACATTGTTCCAGTTGTCCTGGTTGGTCGTGCCCCAACGGATCATCGGGTACCAGACCAGCCCCCAGGAACCCGGTTGCGGCCGGGACCAGTCCACCAGCAGAAAGCGGCCGCCGGGCTTCAACACCCGGGCCGTCTGGAACAGGGCCGCCCGGCGGATATGGGGCGGGGTTTCGTGGAAGGCCATGGAACTCATCACCAGGTCGAACGCACCCTCGCCATAGGGGAGACTATCCATGGATGCCTCCTGGAACCTCAGGTTGCAGCGGTACCCGTCAATCCCCCTGCGGGCAGCGGCAACCTGATCCGGGGAGAGGTCGATGCCGTGGATTTCCATGTCCGCCACCGCCCGCTCGGCCAGGGCGAAACTGAGTGCTCCGGGACCGCAGCCCAGGTCGAGCACCTGCATGCCGTCAAAGGGGGTAATCTCGCCCAGGGCCCTGCGGTAGAAGGCCGCATTGAAACCGAACAGGGCGGCCAGGCGCCGGTAGTTGTCGCCACCGAACCAGCCGGTAAAGGCGTTGCCTTTCTTCTCCATCTCATACACTCCTTGTTTGCAGCAGCCAGGTTCGAGACTGGCTGTAGGTTTGCCACATCCGCGCATACAGCCCCTGCTGGTGCAGTAAGTGATCGTGCTTGCCCTGTTCGACGATGCGACCCTCGTCAATCACCAGGATCTGATCGGCATTGGTAATGGTACTCAAGCGATGGGCGATCACCAGCACGGTCTTGCCTTTGATCAGGTGTGAGAACGAGGCCAGGATCTTGCCCTCGTTTTCCGGATCGGCAAAGGCGGTGGCCTCGTCGAGCACAACAATGGGCGCGTCCTTGACGATTGCCCTGGCCAGGGCGATGCGCTGCTGCTCGCCGCCGGAGAGATAGGTGCCCCCCTCGCCGACCAGGGTGTTGTAGCCCTGCTCCAGGCGGGTGATGAACTCGTGACAATGGGCGGCCTTGGCGGCGGCGATCACTGCCTCACGGCCGATGGCGCCATTCCCCATGCGGATGTTTTCCTCGATGGTGTCGAAAAACAGCAGGTTATCCTGGAAAACAAAGGCGACCTGCCGCATCAGCTCCTCGCTGCCGATGCGGGCCAGGGGCACGCCGCCGATGCGAATCTCGCCGCTGCCCACGTCCCAGAAGCGCGCACTCAGCATGCCGACGGTCGATTTGCCGGCCCCCGAAGGCCCGACCAGGGCGGTCACCGTGCCCGGCTCGGCACGGAAGCTCACCTGGTGCAGCACTTCCTTTTCCTCATAGGCAAAACAGACCCGGTCAAACTCGATCGCGGCATTGGTTGGCCGCTGCGGCTGCTCGGGTTCGGCGATCTCCGCTTTATCGAGGATCTCGTCGATCAGACCAACACCAATGCTGTTTTGGTTGAGCAGGCTGCTGATATTGAGCAGTTTCAAGAGCGGGAAGAAAACACCCCCGCCCAGGACGAGAAACAACAGCGCCGTCGGCACGTAGGCCGGATAGGAAGGTTCCCGCAGCAGCAGCCAGACCATCGCCGGAACCAGGAACAGCACCGTCGAGGAGAGCATGGTAAGAAAGCCGGTATAGATGAAGGAAAAACTGCGGGTGACCTCCAGGGCATAGTCGCGGAAATCAAGGATATCCTGGCGAAGACGCTCAAAGGGCTCCACCGAGCGGCTGAAGACCTTGACCACCTGGATGCCGCGCACATATTCGACGATCGAGCTGTTCATCCGCCCAAGGGCCGATTGATAGCGGGCATACCTGTCCTTGGATTTCCGGTTGAACAGCATGGACGACTGGATCAAAAGGGCCAGCACAAAGACGAGGAGGATGACCAGGGCCAATCGCCAATCAATGGCAAAGAGATACCCGAGCATCAACAGCGGAAAAACCACCGCCGAAGTGACATCCGGGATATGGTGGGCGACAAAGAGTTCGATGCGCTCCACATCCTCGGACATAACCTTCTTGATTGCCCCGGAACTCCGTTTACTGAAAAATCCCAGCGGCAACCGCACCAACTTGGCGGCCAAGGCCACCCGGATGGCATAGAGGATATTGAAGGCAGCGATATGGGAAAGCATGTTGGAGATATAGAGCAGGACACCGAACACGCAGACGCCGGCCAGGCTGATATACCCCCATCTCCAGATCAAGGCCCGGTCAACGGCCTGCGGATCGGCGGCGTGCCGGGCCAGTTCGATGAGGATGGTATATACCGCCACATAGGGGACAAAGAGGGCCAGCGACGAACAGACCGCCAGCACCATGGAGGCGATCAGCCACCATTTTTTGGTGCCGGCAATCTCAATAAGCCGCAGCAGCCCGGTTTTTCGTTTCTTCATGGAAAGACGGCCTCAGAATCGGTTCGTATCCCTTACGGAACAAGAAAACACCCCGCCCCGACCGGCAGGGCGAGGGAACGGCATGGTGCGGCCGAACCCGGCGGAACCGCAAGGGGCGTGATCGTCGGGCCTCGTGCCGGGTTGGCCTGGGTTCATGGCTTGACGTTGAAGGTCAGGGTCGCGCTGTACCAAACTGCCTGGGCTTTCCCGAATTCCGCCGCAAGCGGCCCCTCCTTGGTCACCGGTTGCATGACATAGATGTTGACCAACCACTGCCCAGCGGTGGGGACGCGAAAGCGGGCCTTGCCTTCCATCAGCGGCGAGGCGAGACTGAAGCCGTCAGGCCCGCCAAAGGTATTGGAAGTGGCGATTAGATACTGCATGCCGCCTTTACCGTCGGAGGTCACGGGTTTCCCCTCGAAGGTGACATAGAAATCGACCAGTTCGCCGGCGCGAACAGTGGAAATATCGCTCTTGGGCAAAATCTCCAGTCCGTGGCCCAACTGTTTGGGCTCGCTCCAAGGGCCGACGGTAATATAACTTTTGGCAAAAGCTTGATATTTGGCTCCAAACAACACCTGCTTGGCATTGGGGATCTTGTTCATCGGCGTCATCTTCATTCGCTCCCTTCCCTGTTCGTCGATGAACTTGGTGAAGTAGCCCACCTTGCTCTTAGCCTCGACCTGATAGACTCCCGGACTGGCCTTGGCGTCGAGTTGCACTTTGTAGGTCGCCAGATCCCCTCGTTCCAGTGTCATGCCGCTCTCCAGTGCCAGCGGCTTTTCCGCAGGTACCTGGGGAGCACCCAGAGGTGTTCTCTGGAGATTCTGGTCCACAAAGGTGAAGGATTCCAGATTGATTTGCCCATCGGGAGTGGCGAGGAAATCGTCCATAGGCAGGGCATGGCCAAACCCCAGTGAAACCATGGCATGGCCCGGAGGATGGGAAAAATTCTGAAAAGTGTTGACCCAGAGCGAATGGGCCTGGGCACTGGCGGCGACCAGGAATATTGCCGCTGCCGTCATCATCATTGTTCGTGTGCGTTGCATGATAGTGCTCCTCTTGAAAGGATTGCTTGGTTGTCTCAACTTTGATGAGATTCGAAAAAAATCAAAATTTGTAAATCGGCGCATCGCAAAAACAGCATGTTACGAAGCGAGAAAGGTTATTTTCGCGGTTTTTCGCGAGAATGACGACTTTGATACGCCCTCAGAAGGTGTAGCGAAGGCCGACCCCGAAGGTACGCGGATCGCCGAAGGAGACGACATTGCCGACACCCACTTCGGACACCCCCGCAATGTAGCTTTCGTCGGTGATGTTTTTGACGAAAGTGTACATGTCCCAACGGTCCAGCTTATAGCCGATCTTGGCATCGGCGGTGTAATAGGATTCCCCGTTCACGGAATTGGCGGCGTTGTAGTAGGTCCTCCCCTGACTTCTGAGGTCGCACCGGGCGTACAGCCCTTGCGGATCGGTGTACTGGATGCCAAGCCGCGCTGTGTAGGCCGGGGTTTTTTCAATGGTGTTGCCATCGGAAACCGCATCGGAATACTCATCGTACTCCGCCTGGACCAGCCCGAGCGCACCGCTCAGGTCCCAGCGATCGGTCAGCAGGTAGGTGAACTCCAGCTCCGCTCCCAGGGAATGGGCTCCGGCCGCGTTGGAGGTCCGCATCATGCCGGTGAGGTCATACTCGTAGACGTGAATATCCTTGATATCCATGTAGAAGAGGTTGGCCGCGATATAGAGCCGGTTCATGGTGGACTTGATACCGATCTCGTAATCGACCGAGGTCTGGGGATCAAAACGATTTTCCTCCTCGCCCCCTTGCTGGGCCCAGTGGTTAAAACCGCCGGGCAGGTATCCGGCCGAGACCGATGCGTAGACAGTTGTATTGTCGCCAAGATGATAGGAAAGTGCAGCCTTGGGGAGAAAGATGGTCCAGGTGTGGTCGCCATGGTAGGAGTTATAGGGCGGACCGGACATACCGATGGGCAGATAGTAGAAATCCGAGTCGATCTCCTTGTCGATGCTCTGGTAGCGGCCTCCAAGGGTCAACTCCCACCGGTCGGCAAACGGCATCATCACCTGGCCAAAGACGGCCATGGTGTTGCTGGTGGTCTCGGAAACGTCATCCATGTCCACATCAAAGGGCGTTCCCGTGAACATGCCTGGATACTGCGCCCCATACCGGTCATTGGTGTAGACATCATTCTCGTAGTAGAGGCCGCCGACCCAACGAATGCCGCCCTTGTCCTTGCTGGAAAGGCGCAGTTCCTGGCTGCGGGTGTCGATGGTGGAATACTGGAACTGAATCAGATCGGCATAAAGCGGATCGTTGCCGTAATCAAGATCGTAATCCGCCTCGATATCAACCCGCTTATTGGTGGTGACCGACTCCAGAATAACGGCATCGAATGTATATTTGATATTCAGTGCCTGGGCATTGGATTGGGTTCGGGTAAATGTCGGCTGGTCAAACTCGACATCCTCGGCATCCTCGCGGGAATAGCTGTTGGGATCGGCACCGTAAGGGATAAGCATCCCGCCCACCCAGTCGTTTTTCTGGTAATCGCTGTTGAGAATCAGGCGGACACTCAGGCGATCGGTGGGAGTGTAGAGCAGGTTGAGGCCAAAGGTGTTCTCACTGGTGCCGTTGGCATCCTCGTCCATACCGGGATAGTGGTTGGTGACCCAGCCATCATCCTGGGCAAACCGGCCATTGAGTCCGAAAAAAAGAATATCCTTGACCACCGGACCGTTGGCCGCCAGGGTGCCCAGCATCGCATTGTTGCTGCCGTATTCGATGCCGACACTGCCCTCGCAGACGTTGGTGGGCGTCTTGGTGATCACGTTGATAACACCGCCAATGGCATCCTTGCCGTACAGGGTCCCCTGGGGCCCGCGCAGCACCTCCACCCGTTCGACGTTGACCAGGGAGGCGTCGTAGGCGAAGCGGTTGCTCTGGGGGATGCCGTCGATATAGAGCACCACCGGATTGTTATTGGTGAGGATGGAGGAGTTGATACCCCGGAAGTTGATGTCTTCCGAGTAGAGGAAGGAGGAGCTGAGGTTAGGGATTTCCTTGACGACATCGCTGATATTCTGGATGCCCTTGTTCTCGATGGTTGCCGCGTCGATGACGCTGACGCTCTGCGGTATATCCTCGATGTTTTCCTCCATCTTGTTGGCGGTGACGGTGATGGTGTCGAGCTCAGTGGTTTGCTCCGCCGCCGCGGCTTGGAAGGGCAAGGTGGCGAGCAGCAGCAGTTGCCCGGCAAGGCCGAGCAGAGTGGTCCTTTTCGTTTTCATGGCGATTGCAGTCCTCATGTACGCGATTGAATGGAATCAGAAGGAATACCGGACCCCAACGCCGAAAAAGCGGGGGTCGCCGAAGGTGACGACCGAAACGGTGCTCATCGATTTGAAGGTGGCGACGTATTCCTCGTCGGTGAGGTTCTTGACATAGGCGTAGAAATCCCAGTTGTCCCAGCGGTAGCCGACCTTGGCATCGGCCACGGTATAGCCGTCGACCTTGTCCATCTTGGTGTTGGCATCATCATAGAAATACATCTTGCCCTGATTGCGCAGATCGAACCGGCTGTAGAAGCCGCCCGGATGGGTATAGGCCACGCCCAGACGAAGGGTGTGGGTGGGGGTTCGGTCAATGTCCGCACCATCGTATTGGATGGCTCCGGCATCGTAGTCGTCGTACTCGGTGTCGATGAGGCCCAGCGCACCGGTCAACTCGATGGTATCGGTGAGGGTATAGCGCGCCTCCAACTCCATTCCCAGGGAATGGGCTTTGTCGGCGTTGTCGGCAACATAGATGCCGGGCCCGAGGGTCTTGTAGATATGGATATCCTCGATATCCATATAAAAGACCGAGGCGGCGAGATAGAGCTTATTGAACGAGGCTTTGACGCCCGCCTCGTAGTTCATGGACTTCTGCGGTTCAAAGCTGTTGTCCTCTGCCGTGCCCGTCATGGCGAAATAGTTGTAGCCGCCGGGCATGTACCCCATGGAAACCACCGAATAGGCAGTCCAGACATCGTTGATCGCATAGGAAAGAGCTGCCTTGGGCAGGAAGACATCCCAGGTTGTATCGTCGTCCAGTTCATACATGGGCGGGCCGGACATGCCCACGGGCAGGTAATAGAAATCCAGATCGATCTCCTTGGCGATATGCTGATACCGTCCGCCCAGGGTCAATTCGAAGCGGTCGGCAAAGGGAATCATCACCTGGCCAAACACCGCACCTGTGGTCGCGTCGCTCTCGGAGAGGCAATTGAGGTCAAAGGCTGTGCCGTTCATGGAGGTCTGCATGCCATAAGGTCCCTGGTCATTGGATTCGGTGTCGAAATAGAGCCCGCCGACCCACCTGAGGCCGCTCCTGGACGGGCTGGAGAGACGGATCTCCTGGGTCCAGGTTTCGTTTTCCATATCGCCGAACTGGATCAACCCGGCCATGGCTGGGTTGTCGTTGAAATCGGCATCGTTGCGGCCTTCCTCGTCAACGGTTTTGTGAGTGGTGACCGACTCAAGGGTCACGGCATCGAAATCGTATTTGACGGTCAGCCCCTGGGAGTTGGTCAGCGTTTTTGCCCAGGTCGGCCCCTCGAAACTGACCTGCTCGGCGTCATCGCGGGAAGCGGCGCTGACTTCGGGGCCTCCTGGCAGGCCGTAGCCGTCCACCCAGTTCTCATTGACGTAATCCCGGTTGACCGTCAGACGGGCACTCAGGCGGCTGGTCGGCTTCAACAGCAAAAAGGCGTTGATTTTATTATCCCGCTCCTCGTTGGCGTCCGCCTCCATGCCGGGATAGGTGTTGGTGATCCAGCCGTCGTCCTGGCGTCCCTGCATGTTGATCCCGCCCCAGAGCTTGTCGGCGACCAAGGGGCCATTGAGGTTGAGGGTACCGTAGAGATAATTGTCGCTGCCGTATTCGGCGCCAAGGTTGCCTGCCCACTGGTTGGTCGGTTCCTTGGTGATGATGTTGATGACCCCGCCGATGGCATCCTTGCCGTACAGCGTTCCCTGAGGCCCGCGCAGCACCTCCACCCGCTCGACATTGGCCAGGGAGGCGTCGAAGCCATACGCATTGCTCTGGGGAATGCCGTCAATATAGATGACCACCGGATTGTTGTTGGTGAATTGCGAGGTGTTCAAGCCGCGGAAATTGACCCAGGCGCCATGATCCGCATAAAAACTCATGTTGGGAATTTCCAGGATCACATCGCCGATGTCCTTGATTCCCTTCTCCTCGATTTCACCGGCATCGAGCACACTGACGCTCTGCGGCACGTCCTTGATGTTTTCCTCCATCTTGTTGGCGGTGACGGTGATCGTCTCCAGTTCCGTGGTCTTGCCCTCGCCTCCCTCCCCGCACCAGACCACCGCCGGTGCGGGTGCCAGAAGCTGGATGGCCACCCCCATACCTATCAATATATGCTTTCTTCTCATCGTCTTCTCTCCGTTTTGTTTGTTGAATTGATCCCATACAGCTTCATCCCTTTATTTCCCGGTTCACCTGCCGGCTATTTTTACCGGGGATTCCGGCCCCATCCTTTGTTCTCCCCCGATATCCAGGGCTTCCTTGCCAAAGGGTTTGAACAGCACAAGCAGGACCGGGGTGACAAAAAAATCGGTGGCCAGGGCGGCGACGATACCGGCGCCGACCAGAAAACCCATGTGGATAAAGACCTTGGCTGCGGAAAAGAGGTAGGCGCTGAAGGTCAGGGTGAGAATGAGCGAGGTCAAAAAGATGGCCGAGCCGACGGCAACGAACACCCGGCGCGTGCTTTCGCCGTAATCGCGGGTGCGTTGGTATTCCAACTGGCTGTGATTGATGAAGTGAATGGTGTCGTCCACTGCCAGGCCAAGGAGCATGGGCATGATGGTCACGGTCATGATGTCCAGGGGAATGCCGGCAAAGCCCATGATGCCGGACACAACCAGGGCAGGGGCGACATTGGGGATCATGCCGATCAGGCCGACGGTGAAACTGCCGAAGACCAGGATCATCAGAATGGCGATCACCCCGAGGGCGAGGCAAAACGACTTGATCTGTCCCCAGGTGACATAGTCCATCATCACCGTGTACTGGGCCAGGGAACCGGTGAACAGGACCGTGGCGTCCGGGAACAGCTCGGCACAGCGGCTCTGGATCAGACGGAGTTCCCGCAGGGCCTCGCTGGAACGGTAGTCGTTGACCTCCACCATCAGCCGCAGCCGTTGGTAGTCGTAGTCCACCCATTTTTCCGCCTCCGAGCCGCCGGCGTTCTCATAGAGCAGCAGGGACTGGGCAATCTGTTCCCGGCTGTCCGGAATCCGGTACAACGCAGGCGAGCCGTCGTTGAGCACCTGGTTGAGATCCTTGACCACATCGAGCAGGGAGCTCATTTTCTTGGTCAGGGGAAAGGCCTCGATTTCCCTGGTCAACTGATCGAACTTCCGCAGGTTGTCAGGCTCCTTGGCCGCACCGGGATGAGCGAACTCAATGGCCACGCCGTACGAATAGACCGAACCGACCTTGGTCTCGCCGATGTAGTTGATCCGGTGGACATAGGGCACGCCCAAACCGAAGGTTTGCCGGCTGTCAAAAGAAACATCAACCCGGGTTGCCCCGATGAGGCAGGCGACGGTCACCAGGCAATAGACAACCAGGGTGGTTTTCGGGCGGCCGAGCACCCTGGCTCCCAGATAGATCATCAGCCGGTCCACGGCCCGCCCCCCGTTCTTCTCCTCTACGGGCCGGGGGGGGCGATCCTTGCCGAAACTGAGCAGGGAAGGCAAAAGGATGATCACCAGCACGTAGGTCACGCCCACCAGGCTGGCCGCGCTCAACCCCACCCAGCGAATCGGCCGCAGGGGCACGAACCAGAAGGCCAGCAGCGCGGCAATGGTGGTCAGGGAGCAGAACAGCAACGGCCAGCCGGTCTCCTCGATGGCCAGGAGCAGGGCGTCGCGGCGGCGGCCGGTGCGGAGGAACTCGCGGGTGAAATAATTGAAAATATGGATCGAATAGCCGGTGGCCAGGGCGATGCTGAGAAAGAAGGGCAGAAAGATCATCGATGGATCGATGCGGATGCCCAGGTATCCCTGGGCGCCGAACACCAGCATCAGGCCGCTGCCGGCGGCGACCATCGGGAAGACGACACCGCGCAGGCTGCGCAGGGCCACTCCCAGAACGACCACGGCCACCAGAAGCGATATGCCCAGCAGGCGTGGAGTCTCCTTGGCAAAGAAGGCCATCTTGTCGGCATTGATCACCGGCAGGCCGGTGGCCTTGGGATTGAGGGCGGCATATTTCTCCTGGCCGATGATCTCATTGACCGTGCGGCCGATGATCGATTCCGGATTCTCGCTTCGATCCTTTTTCCAATCATCCGGGAGCCGTTTCATCCGCAGCATCAGCCAGGTCTGGCGGCCGTCATCGGAGACCAGGCGATTTTTCAGGGCCGGCTTGGCCATGGCCCGGTCTCTGATCCGCTGCAGTTCCACCGGATCGGTGGGGATGCGCTCCGGTACCAGTTGACGGATTTCCAGCCCCTCCTCGTTGCCCGAGGTATAATCGAAGTCGGTCAAGGACAAGACATCGTCGGCATAGGGCACCTTTTGCGCCAACTCCCGCCCCATGGCCCTGATGCCGGCCAGAATCCCGGGGGTAAAGACATTGTCCGCCTCCACCAGCACCGCGCAGAAGTCCTCACTGCCGAAGATGGCCTCAAAATGTTTTTTCGTCTCCAGCAACTGGTCGCCCTCAAGAAACCAGCTCTCGGTGCTGACATCTTTCTGCAGCAGACGCATTCCTGCGGCTGCTGTGATGAACAGGAGAAGAAAGGCAATGAGGTTGATCCAGCGAAAACGAAGGATGAGTTCCCCCGCCCGGCGAAACCGGGCGTTGATTCTATCAATCTGCAGCATGATGTGTTCGCCTCCCCCTATGCAGGGTCTTAAAAACTGTATTTGACTTTCACCCAGAGCTGGGAGTTGTCCTTGTAAATGCCGAACTGCCCGTCATCGCCGCCGAATACATCGAACCCGGCAAGCAGGTGCAGGCCGTCGCGCGCCTCGTAATCGACCTTGAAGCGATTGAAGATCTCCCGGTCGTCCAGGCCCAGATAGACCATGTTGGACAGGGTGAGCGTTTGCCTTAGCAGCTTCTTGGACACATTAAACGTCGCCATCAGGGTGTTGGCCCGGTCGGCGAGGATATCCTCGTGTTCGAGGATGCATTCGCCGGTCAGCTGGGTAATGACCGACCAGTCGTTCCCCGGTGTCCAATCGACGCCGCCCAGCCATTTGACACTGTCCTTGGGGAGGGGATCGCGCTCCCCGTCGGAGAGTTCCCGATACCGCCCCTTGTAATAGGCGGTCTCGCCGCGGAAGACGAAATCCGACCAGGGCCGGGAAAATTCAATGCCGAAGACGGTAAGCCGGTGGTGCCTGGGAGCAAACGTCATCTCGGTGATGCCGTTTGCTTCCCGAACCTGCCGATGCAGGGCGGCATAATCGTCCCAGGTGTGGAACACCGAGGCCGCCACGTCCAACCCGGAGAGGTAAGCGGACATCTTTACGGCGACCTCGGTGTTGGCCAGCGAGGTGGCCGGTTCCGTGGCGGCCATGGAAGAGAAGCGGTACCCGTCCGATGACGCCACTGAAGACACTGCCCACGGATTGTCGCCGGTGGGCAGCACCGCCGCCTTGAAGGTGGGGATCAGGATCAGCTCGGTGTCGATCGACGAGCCCAGCAGCCTGAACCGGGCCGCCTCCACCGGCATGCGGATCTCGTCGAGGTCGCGGCTCACGGATTCGGTGTAGTCCGGGGGCGAGATGATGTCGGTGATCTGCACCCCGTCGGCCTTGCCCCAGATGATAATCTGGCGGCCAACCCGCAGGTCCCAGCCGTCGCCGACATGGGCCAGCCACGCCTCGTGCGGCTCCACCCCGGTCTCATCCTCGATCTGCCAGTTCTTCTCCGCGTCCATGGAGACAAAGCCGTCGAGCCATTGATAGCGGGCGGTCAACTCCAGCCGCAGCCGGGCCCGCGAGGTCACCGCCTCGTCCCAATGATTGGCGCGAACCGACTGGATGGTCTCCAGCCAACCCGAGAGTTGCAGCCACTCCGGCAGCACGGTCGCCTCTTCTCCGGCCAAGGTGGCGCGGCTGCCCAGCAGGCACACCGCCAACAACACCAGTGCCCCTGCCCGCATGGATCAAAAATGCCCGCGCTGAAGGGCGGAAACCCGGAACAGTTCTTCGCCAAGGCCGGTGTCGTAGTGAATCTCGCTGATCTCCATCAGGGTCTTATGCTCGCGGGAAATGTTGTCCATCTCCGAGCGGAAGATGGTCCAGATACCGTTCTCCCGGCGGACATCCAGGGCCCGGTACACCTTGACCAGTCCGTCCTTGTCGTAATATTCCCCCTGGAGGAGGAGATGGGCCTCCTTGTCGACCCAAAGAATGCGGCGGGTGTACATGTCCTCCGGATCCACCGGAATCGCTTCGATTTTCCAGCAGTCACGATCCCGCAGCCGCTCCTCGCCCATCAGGGTATGGGTATCCTCGTCCACGTTGCGGTCGCCCATGTCGTCGTAGGTGAAATCGGTACCCATGAAGTACTCGTTCTTGGATGCGCCGCTGATGCGCCGTTCCTTTTTCAGGGCCGGCATGTACAGCCACTTGTCGTCCTCATGGTCCGGCTGATCGTACTCCCAGTTGAGGAACACCGTGCCGCGCACGTCGGCGGGTTTCTGAAAAACCATGGTCGATTTCTTGTCCTTGCCGAAGTCGCGGGAGAAGATTTTTACCGTCCGCACCCGCTCCCCGCCCCGCTTGTTGATCAGGGTCATGGTCATCACTGATTTGCGGTCCTCGCCATCGGGACGATTGTCCTCAAGCTGCATGATTTCGCGGCCGGTCGGTCCGGCTTGCGAAGGGGAAACTGAACAAGGCAATGAAACGAGCGCCGCCAGGACGGCGATATGAAGGCTGTTGCGTTGCATGGGTTGGCTCCTCATTTGGTTACTGTTGCTTGCCGGGGTGGGCGTGATTATTGCCGGAGGTCGTGACCTGCACGATGCAGGGCGGCATGTTGCGCAGGAACGGGAGGTGGGCGCTGCAGCGCAGCAGGGGGGCGTAGATGCCCCGGCAATAACCGTAGGGCACTTGCCGGACTTCGGTCACCCGGTTGCTCCAGGCCCGCAGGGTTGGTTCAATCTCGTTGCGGTTGATACCCCAGGGCATGGGCGGGGCAATGTAATGCCTGGTTTTGCCAAAGCCCTTGAGGGTTTTTTGCGCAAACCAGCGGGGAATGGTGTCGAAAATCAGCTCCACCCCCGGAAAACGTTCGATCATGGCGGTGAGCGCCGTTCGTACCGCCGCCTCTTCAAAGTACATGAACAAGCCCTGGGCGGTGATGAACACCTTTGATGCCGGGTCAACCTCCTCCATCCAGGCGAGATCGAGCGCGCTCCTGGGGATGTGGCGGCAGCGGTCTGTGGGCGAAAGAAAGCGTTCACGCACGGCAATGGCCTCGGGCAGATCGACGCACAGCCAGCGAACCTGGCCGTTGTCGCAACGCTGGAACTGGGTTTCCAGGCCGCAACCCAATTCGACCACGGTTCCTTCCGGATGGGTCTGCATCCAGGAACGCACCGCATCGTCGCAGATTCTTGAGCGCATGGGATGCGATCCGTCGGGCTTGCCGAAACTGCGCTCGTAATCGTAGTCAATGGCCTTGTAAATACGCAGACAATCGGGGTCTTTGAGGAAACTATCGCGGCGCATTACCTCGTTGGCCCGATTGTGCAGGGTCCACAGCATGGTTTCCGGAACACCGGTGAGATTGACACAGGTTGCTTCATTCATGGTTGTACCTCTTACTGATAGTCGAAAGTGCGGATTACAATCAGGGTGCTTCCGATGGGGTTCAACATGCGGAGCATAAGGCTCCCCTTCAAAGCTTGACGGTCTCCAGAGAGATCTCCTTCATTTCCTTGCGGTCCGGTTGTGCCGGTCGGTAGATCTTGATCGATGCGAACATGGCTGATAGCGAAACCAGGGAGGCGAGAACAATGACGGCTGCGTAACCGACCAGGCCGGCCAGGGTCATGCCGATGGTGCTGCCGATGAAGTTGACCAGCAGGTACAGGCTGTGCTGCATGGCGAAATCAGTGGCCGGGGTTTCCTTGGAGGTCTGATCCATCATGATCGTGGACAGCACCGTGGCCGAGGGGCTGTAGAAGCAGAGCAGCCCGCCGATAGCCGCCGCGACGCACATGATGCTGTTGTGTCCGGTGACTGGCAGCAGCAATAGGAGAATACTGAGCGCTTGCCCCAGGGCCATGGAGATGAGTATCCGTCGTCGGCCGAAGCGTTTGATCAGCCAGCCGGAGGCAAAGGCCGCCACCGTGCCGAACAGGGCGCCGATAATATTCATGACAACCCCGATCTTTTCCAGCGGCCAGCCGAGATCCACCAGGATCGGGATGATCAGGGCGTAACAGATGCAGATGCCCAGGGGGTACAACAGCAGCAGGCCAAGCCAGCGCCGCTTGTCCCGGGCTTTCCAGAAGACAAGAAAGCGACGGACATACACGCCGGTGTTGGGCGTATCAACCGTGTGGGCCTTCTCCCGGAACCAGAGCAACTGAAAAAAAGAGACCGAGGTCAACGCGGCCAACAGGGTCAGACACCAGCCCCAGCCGATCGCCGCATAGGCAATCAAACCCAGGCCCCCGCCGAGCATGTAGCCCAGCATGCCGCCGGCAACCTTGGCGCCGTTACCGACGCCCCGATCTTCAACCGAAAGCAGACTGAAGGCCAGGGTGTCCACGGCCACGTCCTGGGTGGCCGCCATGAAGCCGATCAGCAGGCACAGCACCAGAATGATCGCCAGGTCATCGGTGACGCTGAAACGGCCGACCACCAGGAGTAGCACCACCATCAGCCCCTGCAAAACAAGCAGCCATCCCTTGTAATGGCCTATCGGCAGCAGGCGGTAGCGATCGATGGCAGGTGCCCAGCAGAACTTGAGCACCCAGAACAAACCGATCAGGTAGATGGAGCCCAGTTGCTCCAGCGGCATGCCGTTTTTCCTGAGGATCGCCACCAATGCCTCCATGAAGAAACTGAGGCCGAGGTACTGGGTGACATAGAGGGAGAGCAGCAGAAAGAAATGCTGCTTGGAAAGACTGTGCAAGCGCAGCATCTCAGTTCTCCGCTCCCTGCAGTGACCACTGCTTGATTCGCTGCTGGGCGCTCCACATCTGAAAATAACGACCCTGCTTGGCAATCAGTTCGCCGTGCGTACCCTGCTCCACCAACCGGCCCTCGGCGATCACCAGGATGTTGTCCGCTCCCATGATAGTGGAGAGGCGATGGGCAATGACGATGACTGTGCGGTTGCACACCAGGGTGTCGATGGCCCGCTGTACCGCGACCTCGCTCTCGGTATCAAGGGCGGCGGTGGGCTCGTCGAGGATGACGATGGGCGCGTCTTTAAGGATGGCCCGGGCGATGCTGATCCGCTGCCGTTCCCCGCCGGAGAGGCTGCCGCCGATATCGCCGACGCGGGTCTGATAGCCCTGTGGCAGTCGCCGGATGAACTCATGGCAGAAGGCAGCGCTCGCCGCAGCCTCCACCTCGTCGTCGGTGGCGTCGGGCCGGCCCATGCGGATATTGTTAAAGATGGTGTCGTCGAACAGGTAGACATCCTGGAACACCACCGAAATATGCGCCATCAGGTCCTCCTGGGAGAGAGTCCGGATATCGGTGGCGCCAATGCGGATCAGACCGTGCTGGGGGTCGGCATAGCGCATGATCAGCTTGACGAGGGTGCTTTTGCCTGAGCCGGAGGGGCCGACAATGGCGGTCATTGAACGGGCCGGCAGCGAAAAACTGACCTGGTTCAGGGCCTTCTGGCTCTCGCCGGCATAGGTAAAATCGACTTCCTCGAAGGTGACTCCGTACAGTTCAGGCCGACCGATCGAAGGATGAACGGGCAGATCGCGAACGGCCAGCAGTTCCTGGATATGGGCAAAGGAAGCCTCGACCAAATCCAGGACCGGGGTGACGTTGATGAAGATGGACAGCGGTTCGGACAGGCGACTGATCATAACCAGCAATGCCGCCAGCACCGCAACGGTGCAACTCCCGCCGAGCACCAGGTAGGCCCCCAGGGCCAGCACTACCAGCAGGCCGATTTCCACCAGGGTTGACATCAGCAGGGAGGGCAGGGTCGCCTCAAGCAGGCCGCCTGTCTGCACCGTGCGCAGCGTGGCGATGGAATGCTGCAGCCGCACCGATCGGGCGCCGGTCTGGTTGACCGCCCGCAGCACCGGCAACCCCTGGGTGTATTCGACAATATCGGATTCCACATCGGCATGGGCCAGAATCACTTCCTGTTTTTCCCGGCGCGACGATCGCCGACGCCAGCGGTAGATGGGCACGGCCAGGGGGAAAAGGAGCAGCATGGCCACGGCCAGCCGCCAGTCGACGAACAGGGTCGCCAGCACCACCACCACGGGCACGACCAGGGTTTCGATCATCAGGGAGGCAACCACCCCCAGGTGCAGGACGGCGAGTTCGACGCAGCCGGCCAGAACGGCGTTGAGATCGCCGGTCCGGCGACTGTAGAGGATCTCCAGGGGCATGCGCCGCAGGCGATCACCCAGTTTCACCCGCAGTTCGTGGGCAACATCGACGATGGAACCGGTATAGTCGAAGTCGTGGGCGAACCAGCGGCAGACCAGATACAGACAGGTCAGTCCTGCCATCACCCCCAGCCACAGGCCCGCAACGCCCAGATCGGGACGGGTCGCGAAAAGCGCCGTGAACAGGGGATAGAAGCAGGAGAAGGCAAGCCCCTGCGCCAAATAGGACAGAGCGAAGAGGAACAAACTGCGTTTAAGGGCTCCGGCCTGATCGGCGGCGATGACCAGGGACATGCGGTAGGCCTCGCGCAGGGTGAGCATTTGTTTTCCGTTGCTGTTCATGCGCAAACCTCGCTGTGCCGCAGATCCCATTGTTGGGCTGTTTCATAGTTACGCCAAAGGCGGCGGTAGACGCCGCCCTGTTCAAGCAGAAATTGGTGGCGCCCCTTCTCGACCACCCTGCCCTCGTCAATGACCACGATCTGATCGACATCCTTGATGGTGGCCAGACGATGGGCAATGACAATCACCGTGCGGTGACGCATCAGGTTGGCCAGGGCACGGATCACCTCCTCCTCGTTCTCCGGATCGGCAAAGGCGGTGGCCTCATCAAGGACGACAATCGGCGCATCGCGGAGGATGGCGCGGGCAATGGTGATGCGCTGCCGCTGGCCACCGGAGAGTCTGGTGCCCCGATCACCGGCCCTGGTCTGATAACCATCCGGCAGGCTCATGATAAAATCGTGGATCTGGGCGGCCTTAGCTGCGGCCACCATCTGCTCGTCGCTGGCATCGGGCCTGGCCATGCGGATGTTCGCCGCCAGGCTGTCCTGGAACAGATAGGTGTCCTGGAAAACAAAAGACACCGTCTCCATCAGGGTTTCGGGCAACATGTCCCTGACATCGACTCCGCCGACCCTGACCTCGCCGCTATCGACGTCCCAAAACCGTGGAATCAACTTGGCAACCGTGCTCTTGCCGGCCCCCGATGGACCGACCAGGGCGGTCACCGTGCCCGGCGCGGCCTCGAAGCTCACGTCGCGCAGGGCATAGTCCTCGCGGTTTTCATAGCGGAAGGAGACGTGATGGAAAGAAACGGAAGCATCGGCAGGCGATCTTGGGGCATCGGTTACAGGCAATCGCTTGACCGCCTGGATTTCCTGAATGCGCAGGGCGCTGGCCTGGGACTTCTTGATGAAGCTATTGAGCCACATCAGCGGCATCATCGCATCGGCCATGCCGGTGCTGAGCAGCAGGGCCGCTATCAATGCGGGAAAGCCGAGACTGCCGTGGTGCAGCAGCACCGTGCCGACAGTGGCAACGGCCAACAGGGTCGGTAACGGGCTGAGAATCAGCATGCCGAACCGGGCTGATATACCGGTGATTTCGATCCACTGCTTCAAGGCAACCCGAAAGCTGGCCAGGGCCTCTTGGAAGCGGCGAAAAGAGCCGGTTCCGTCACCAAAGGTTCGCACCACGGGCATGGCCTGGACAAACTCGATCACCGCCGTGTTGATTTGCTCCTGCCCCTGTTCATAGCTTTTGCGCAGTTCCACGGAATCACGCATGACCAGAAATATGAGGAATCCACCGAGGCAGAGCAGCGCGATGCTGGTAAGGGCCAACCGCCAATCCACGGCCAGCAACAGAACCAGGGAGGCGACCGGCGCGACCACGCTCCGACCGATGAAGGGAGTGCTGTCGGCGACAAAGGCATGCAGACTCTTGACATCGTCCAGCAACACCTTTTTCAACGCCCCGGAACCGGTGGCAATGATATATCCAAGGGGAACGGCAGCCAGGTGAACGGAGAGCTCGGTACGCAGGATCTGCTCCAGCCTGAAGGCCCCCAGATGGGAAATCCTGAAGGCGAAATTGCGGCAGAGAAAGGAAACCGCAGTCAGCGCAAGCAAAAGGCAGATAGCCGCAGCCGGGGAAAGGTGAAGCCCTAAAAAGGGATCAACGCCTTTGTCCATCAACGCCGAGATTGCACAAGCCAGGAGCACCAGGGCCAGTATGCCGGCGAGAGCACTGAGGCCGGCGAGCGCCACCGCGATGCGGATTTCTTGCATGACCGGAGTCATGATCGCCCAAAGACCTCTTTTGGGATGTGATTTTTGCACTGTCATTGCACTCCCTTGATTGAAGAAACACATACGCACCGGCAAGAGACCGCCTCTCGCGCTTCTTTCCTGCTCGTATCGGCAACCGGCTTCCAAAAAGAACAGCTCAACTTTTTAGCATCTCTTAAAATAGTTTGCTAACGCTAAAAGTATTATCTTTGACGGTGGAAGAATTTTGTCGTTTTCGCAAATAGCTGCGGAATGACAATTATGCGGGGGGAGACGAAAGGCAGGGAAGAGAAGGAAAAACGAGGGGGCACCCGAATGCGGGTACACCGGTGATCAACGAGAGATCACTGATATTTATGAAAAGCCGCCTCACGCAGATAGCGGCACGGCAAGTCGCCAAACTGGTTTTTGAAGGCCTTGGCAAAATGGCTGAGACTGGAATAGCCCACCTCATAGGCCACCTCGCCGACATTCATGATGCCCTCGTCAAGGAGCATCTTAGCCCGGTTGAGGCGGATGTCGCGGAGATAGCCGAAAACCGTTGTCCCGTACGCCTCGCGGAAACAGCAGTTGAGTTTAGGATGGGGCAGACCGACAGCCCGGGCCAGATCGAGCAACTTGGGTGGATTCTGCAAATCCCGCTCAACCAGTTCGCGGGCGTGGCGTACCCGTTCCCGCTCATGGGGTCGCATGGCGCAGCAACCCCGCCCGGCGCAGGCAGACTCGACGGTTGTCTGCGCCAAGCTGATGGCGATCAGCTCCAGAGCCTTGCTCTCCAGGTACACCCGCCGCAGGGGGCCCTGGTAGGGGCATTCAAGTATTTGGTGGGTGATGGCTTGTATATCTGGGGTGGTAAGGGCGGTACGGCAGCAATACCGCTGCTCCTCGCCGCTGATCAGGCGGCGCATGTCGGGGGCGAGTACGTCAAACTGGTCCGCCAACAATGTTTGCAGAAACGGGACTTCGGCGTAAACACCTAGCAGGGTGATCATCAGATCGGATGGTGGTTTGGCAACCCCCTGATGCTTGGGGATGTAGCTGATGAAACTCTGTCCCGATTCGTAGCACAATTCATGGGGCCCCTCCTCGATTTCGATCGAGTAGCGGACCCGGCCAAGCAGGCAGGCACCAAAAACTATCGGCGAGATTTGCATTTCATAGGGCACCTCCATCACCTGGGATAACCTGAAGTTGCCGATACCGAGCATAAAGCCTGGCTTGAGCTTGACCATTTTCATCATCCCGAACCCCATCTCTTCGGGCCAAGTGAGGGAAAGTTCGAAATCGTCCCGATTGACCTGCACCTGGCTCGGTATGGTGCAACTGCCGCACAGCTCCTCGGCTTCAACGGTTATTGTTTCATGTATCATCGATGTGCCGTATACCATTCTCGTCCTCAACGCAGCAGACTGCGCGACAGCCGCTTGCACCACCGGTGGGGACAAACCTCTATGGTCGCCACCTTGTTTTTTTGCAGTCGATCGTATCGTTCAGAACTGCCCATTTTTTTCACCATCCACTCGAAGTTAGGTAAGTCAAACTTAATTCGAAGATTCTGTCAATATTTTTTCGCAAACCACAGCAATCAGAAAAGCAATGAAATAAAAAGCACAAGGGTAAGGGAAAGAGAGGGGGGAAGGAATTAAGGGGGAGTGTTGGGCTGCGAGGTGATAGGCCCGCCACCGCTGCAACGGCGGTGGCGGGCGCGGAGAAATCATTGAAAAGAAGAGGCAGGGTCCTCTCTTAAAGGCCTTGATCCGCTTCGGCGATCCACTGGAGGAGGTCCTGTACCTCAGGAAGCCAATCAGCCTCACCACGACAGAGTGCATCGTGGAGATGCAGGAGTTGCGGACAATCCTTGGCCAGATCCAAGAGTTCATTTTCCCAATCTGTCGATTGGCGGGAGCGCACAAAATAGCCACTGGAGGCATCACGCACTGTTTCGATGGCAACAAGCAGTTGCTCGCTTTTACGTACTTCGATTCTGCGGTAATCAGGGCTGATCTCAATGAGGATCTTGTTGGGGCGCACGGATGTCAACTCAGGGCAAGGGAAAAAAGGAGGGGAGCGCTCCCCATCCTTTGAGCATTGAAATCGAACACAGATCCCTTGTGTTCCAGGGGGTATCACTGTTCAAGATCATGGTTGCGTTCCACTGCACACCATTGGCAGGGAACAGGGACACCGTTGGCACCACGCGCACGGGCAACGACCTGCTGCCTGTGGAACAGGAAATACATACCGATCCCCAGGGCAATGGTTCCCATTCCATAAAGGGTGGCCACAGGCCGACTGGCAATCGAGTACACGGTGATCCACAGATTGCCGCCGATAAAGATGAGCGGTGTTAGCGGGTATCCCCAGGTTTTGTAAGGCCGGTCCAGGTGCGGCTCGGTTAGGCGCATTTTGATCAACCCCGCAACGGTGATCATCGCCGAAAGGGACAGGGTGAAGCCCATGTACACCAGTAGGCTGTCAAAGGTGGCGCTGATGATCATGAAGACGGCGATGACCGCCTGAAAAACAATGGCTTGGGCCGGGGTATTCCGGTCCGGATCGACACTGCCGATACGCTGGAAAAACAAGCCGTCCCTTGCCATGGCGTAATACACCCGTGGCCCGGTCATCACCATGGCGCTGATCACCGAAAGCAGGCCCAAGCCGATGGCCCAACTGACAACCACACCGATACGCGGCCCAAACAGGGCGGTGGCCGCACCAGCCCCGAGATTGAGCATACCCTGCATCGCTTCCACCGGCAGGGCATAGACATAGGCCAGATTGAGCAGCAGATAGAGCACGGTGACGAACAGAGTCCCCACCAACAGGGCCAGGGGCAGGTTGCGTTGCGGTCGGCGGATCTCCCCACCGAGATAGGCGGCGGCGTTCCAGCCGCTGTAGGCAAAGGAGACAAAGATCAGGGACACCGCAAAGGCACCGCTGTCAAAGCCACCCGAGACTCCATCCACCAGGGCCAGCACCCGTTGCTGATCGCCATTGCCGAAGCAGAAGCTGCCGATTCCCAGCAGCAGGATAAACAGCACTTTGAACCCGGTCAGGCCATTTTGCACCCATTGCCCCAAACGAAGGCTGTGGTAGTGGACCAACGAAAAAAGCAGCACCGCGCCAATGGCAACGATGGAAACCGGCGTGATCGAAACCCACCGGCGGCCGTATGCTTCCAGGGTGAACCAGGCCGTCTGCCCGCTCTGCTCGCCCAGCACATAGACGGCAAAGGCAATGGCTGCAGCAGCAATGGGGGCGGAAAATCCGACCACCAGCGAGATCCACCCGGAAAGAAAGGCCGGAAGCGGACCAAAGGAGCGGCGGAGATAGGCGTACTCCCCCCCGGCCTGCGGCAGCATGGCACCGAGTTCACCGTAGCACAGGGCACCTGCCAGGGCGAAAACGCCGCCAATCAACCACAGGATCAACAATGCCTGGGCATCGGGAACTTCCTTGAGGATAAACCCCGAGGTCGTAAAGACCCCAGTCCCCACCATGTTGGCCACCACCAGGGTCATGGCCGACCACAGGCCGATTTCACGCCGCAACGTGCCGTTGAGCCGGTTTTTCATTGGAGAAAATCTCCAACATAGATGAGATGCTCAAAGGGCAGTTCGCGGCCTTTGGTTTCCTGGACAATGGTTTCAAGCGTGGCTTTGAGGACCTGTTCCTCTTTTTTAGAGCCGGCATGAAAAATAATGGCCATCGGTGTGTCGGCGGGATAGCTTTTTTTCAGCACATCGACCACCTCGGCCAGGTTCATTCCCATGGTATAAAACACCAGAGAGGATTGGCTTTCCGCCAGTTTTGCCAGACTGTCCTTACCCTGATACCCCTCGCGCGCGCCACGGGCCGCGGTGAGGATCACCGAACTGCTCTGTTTGCCCCGGGTCACATCCCGCTTCAGAGCGGCATTGGCGGCATTGAAACTGGAAAGGCCGGGGACCACCTCTGGAGCGAGGTCGGCAAACTCCTGCAGGTAGCCGACATGCGGGCCAAAAATCATCGGATCGCCGTTGTCGAGCACGGCCACGGTCTTACCGGCGGCGACCGCTTCACGGATAATTTTCCGGGTCTCCTCCTGCTGTTTTTGCATCTCCTTCGGCGATTTACGATGCCGCTTGGCGGGTGCCTGCTCTGGTCCACCGGCTTTGACAGCCTTTTCCTTGGGCGCATCGGCCGGTTTGTCCTTGTGCGGCATCCTGCCAAACAAACCATGACCGGCATCATGTATCTCCTTGCCCTTGAATAGTTCCGCAAACTCGTCGCGAACGCCCTGCATGGCGAAGATGATGTCTGCCCTGGCAATGGTGTCCCGGGCGCGGATGGTCATGTTGTCGGCATCGCCAGTCCCCAGGCCAACCAGGTAGAGTTTGCCCTTGTTCGGTGCGGCTGCATGGTCCGCTGCCTGGGCCGGCATGGCCAGCAACAGCGATAAAGCGATGAGTATTACGGCCTGAAAAGCCGAGGTGGTGTGTTGGAATAACATGATTTTTTCTCCTTTGTCGGTGCAATAGGGTGGGGGCCGCTGTAATGCGATGCCGGTTGACAAACGATCGATCCGCACCGGGAGCCGGTGGTATCGTGTATTGCGTCCTCATAGAGACAAGCCGAAGGAGCAGGCTCGTTCCCCTCAACCTTTTTGCAGGGGCAACAAGATTGGCGGCCCACCGTCCGGAGGCGTTGGGCAAGCGTTGTGCCCGCAGCTCATGCTTTTTTCGTGAAATAGGTCGCTATTGTCAGACAGACAACCAAACCATACAGAAGGGCCATCATCTGTATGCCGGTCAGGCCGAGAGCGCTGCCGCCGGTAAAGATGCCAATGGCGACAAGGAAGCCGAGTGCGGTGGGAAAAAGCATCGAAAAAAGCATCCACTTGGAGGAGCCTGTTTGCACCTTGATCATGATGGTTGTTGCCAGGCAGGGCGGATAGAGGGCAAAAAAGACCATCACCGCCAGGGCATGCAGGGGTGTGAAACCCGAGTTTTCCGTTTCGCTGCCCATTCGTTGCTCCAGATTTCTGTTCTCATCGGCCCCCTGCTGGTAGAGCACGCCGATGGTGGCCACACTTGACTCCCGAGCCACAAAGGAGGAGAGAATGGCGATGTTGATCTTCCAGTTGAACCCGGCCCAGCGGGTGACCGGTTCCAGAGCACGCCCCACCATACCAAGGACGCTGTTGCCGATCTGCGCCTCCTTGATGGCCCGGCGCAGGGATTTGCGCTTGCTCTCCAGAGCACGCAGGGCGCTGTTGACCTGGCGGGCATCGCTCTCCTTACCTGGTTTCAGAAGGATGAACAGGTCGGGATTGGCGCTGGCAAAATTCGCATCAATGGCCCTCACCGCAGCCGCGGAATTACCGGCGCTGAAGCGGGCGGTTTTGTAATCGGCGTAGAGGTTGACGACCTTGAGCAGGTGCAGGGGGTCGTGCAGTTGTTCGGCAAAACGGGTCGTGCCGATCTTGCTGGAGAATGCAGTGACCGCCGCCGCCATCTGTCCGTTGTAGGCCACCATGCGCTCATCGCTGAGCCGGGGAAACTGGAGAAGGGTAAAGACACAGACCGAGACCGCCACCACAATGGTACCGACCTTTTTGATGTACTGCCAAGTTCTCTCCAGGACTCGCTGACCAACACCGAAAAACGTCGGGGCATGGTAGGTGGGCATGGCCATGACAAAGGGAGCGGTCTCCCGGGAACGCAGCAGGGTGGCGGTCAGCAACCGCGCCACCAGCAGGGCGATGAAAATGGTGATGGTGGAAAGAAAGAACATCACCCATGATTTATGTTCAACAAAGAACACATTGACCAACAGGGTGTAAAACGGGATCTTGGCCAAACAGTTCATGTAGGGCACGGTGAGGATGGTGGCCATACGCGAACGTTCATCCGGTATACCCTTGGTGGCCATGACTCCGGGTACGGCGCAACCGCCGGCAAACACCCCGCCGAGGATAAAGGGCAGCGTCGACTGGCCGTGCAGACCAAAGGCATGGAAGATCTTATCGAGAAGAAAGGCGATCCGGGCCATGTAGCCCGAGTCCTCGAGGATGGCCACCAGGGAAAAAAGAATGAGAAAAACCGGGATATAGTTGAGCAGTCCATTGGCTGAATCGACCATCCACAACGCCATGGAACGCAGGGGAGGATCCACCAGCAGGCCGGCATCGGGAAGCAGGGCAGCGATAAAGGCGCGCCCACGCGCCAGGATCGGCCACCAGTACTGGGTCAGTTCGTAGCCTTGGACGATGGACAATTGGTAAATAATGAACACGGTGGCCACGAGAAAGAAGGGGGCCGCAAAACGGTTGAGCACCACCCTGTCGATCCTCTCTGTCAGGGTCCTCTTTCCCTGCTGCGCCACCCTGACACAGTCGGCAACAATGGCAGCGGCCAGGCGGCTGCGGCAGCCGACCAGGTAGTCGGCTGCCGACAGCCCTTGACTGCGTTCAAAATCTGCCCGGATCGTTTGTGCACAAGCCAACGCCCCGCCGGCATCATCTTCCTGGGCAGAAATCAGTTCCTCCACCTGGGCATCCCCCTCCACCAGGCGAACTGTCAGCCAACGGGCCGGATACCGTTTGGCGAGCGGGGATTGTGCCAACTGCGCCGCCAACACGACGATCCCAGCCTCAAGGTGCCCGTAATCGATCCTCAATCCTTGGCCAGCGGTACGGCCGACAACCTGGGCGACGGCTTGCTTGATCTCCTCTTTGCCCTGGCGCTTGCGCCCCACAGTGGGGATGACCTCGACCCCCAGCCGTTTATTGAGCGCGGAAACGTCGATATCCACCCCTTGTCGCCCGGCAACATCCATCATGTTGAGAGCGACGACCAACGGCATCTCCATCTCCAGCAGCTGCACGGTGAAGGAGAGACTCCGTTGCAGGGCCGATGCATCCACCACATTGACCACGGCATCGGGTTTTTCCAACAGGAGAAAATCACGGGCCACCCGCTCCTCCAGGGAAAAGGAACTGAGGCTGTAGGTGCCCGGTAAATCGACGACCGTCACCCTGCTGCCCTGGTGGCGATACGACCCGGTTTTTTTATCAACGGTGACACCGGGATAGTTGGCCACATGCTGGCTGGCACCGGTGAGCATGTTGAAACAGGTTGATTTACCGGCATTCTGCTGACCGGCCAAACCAACAAGAAGTGGCCGGGAAGGAGTATTAAGACTGTTTGCTAAACCCATTGTTCCTCAACGAGAAGAGATGCGCATGGTGTCCCTCTTCCTCAGCTAACCGGCAAGTCAACTTCGATGAGCGCCGCTTCCGCCCTCCGCAAGGTGATGTCGCAGGTCGCAACCTTACATTGCATCGGATCACCGAGGGGGGCACGCCGTACCACCGTGACCTCTGTTTCAGGCGAAAAGCCAAGATCGAGCAAACGCTGGCGGGTCGCGCCAGCGGCATGATGACGTCGGATTTTCACGGTTTTCCCCGAGGGAATTTCACTGAGCATACAGTTCAAACCTGCTGTTTCCATAACGGTATCCGTTGAGGTGAGGGGTGAAGAGCGGTCAAAGGGGGCAGGGGTGGTGACTCGTTGGCCTGGCGCTGGCTGTCCAGAAGATGTGCCACACCGCCCCCCTTCGCCTGCCCGCGTCCTATTAGCGTTGAATATTCTTTCCTTTTATTTCAAGGGTATGTCCGGGACCGCCATCGAAGACCACCCGGTAGGAAGGCTCCTTGGGTTTGTCGAAGACAACGGTTCCGGTCTCATCCATTTTTTTCTTTGCCAGTGATACCCCCTGGGCATCCTTAACCTCGATGAATACACCGGCGGCCGATGAACCGTCGGAAAAGGCACCTTCGCAGGCGATGGTGCCGTCTCCGTTGTCAAAGCAGGAGAACATCGGTGTGTGTGCAGAGGCCAGGGAGGCCAGAAACAAGGTCGTGCAAACTAAGCTGCTGGTCATAAGAGTCTTTTTCATTTCTTTTCCTCATGTGTGTGCAGTGCCGGGTGGATCCCGTGGCACAGGTATATTTCATGGTGAGCCGGTTATGCTGCCAGTTCTCGGCAATGCAGCGCATGGCCGGATAGATCCGCACCGGCCCTCACTCCGCCGGCTGCATCTGCTAACTGATCAAGAGCGTGTGCCCACAACGCCAGGGCTGCCGGATCGTTGTCATCGACCTCGACAGCCGGTTGCCGCGGGCGAGCCCCCTGCTGTTGCAGCCAACCGTCAAGCGCTCGGCCGAACTTGCAGTACTGACGATACTGGCGATCCCCGAGCGACAACAGCAGGTAGGAGAGAGGCGACAGATCGACCTGCGTATCGGCCATGGCCCGGGCAAAAACACGGCCATTATGGGGCGGTACGCCGTCGCCAAAGGTGGAAACAAGAAAGAGCGCCAGACTCCAATCCTCCAAATCGGATGGTGCCAATGCTCCAAGGGGTTTGACCACCACCTGCATACCGGCCTGTTGCAGATGGGCCGCCCCCTGCCAGGCCAGACGTTCCGCAGTGCCGCTCTGGCTGGCGTATCCGATGAGGAGTGGAGGCATGGAAACCCTGGATTCCGCTCCACGGGCAACCGTAGCGGCAGCCACCTTGGCCGCCCTCTGGTTACGCCGACGTTGCAGGTAGAGCATCCAGCCGGTGAGGGTAAACAGGGGTAGGCCAAGGCTGGCGATGGCCATTATGATTCGCCCCGGCAACCCGAAACAGCTGCCCGAGTGCAGGGCCAGCATACTGCTCATCAGGCGGACCTTGAGCGGTCGCTGGGAGAATCGATCATGTTCCACAATGGTTTGCCCGAGCGGATCAATAACCACCCTGTCCGTGGCCCGATCATGGCGCGCGGATCGCCCCAGGGAGGTCATGGTGATCGTTGTGTCGCCCCGTTGAGGCAGGCGCATCATCACCTGCCGGGAGTGGGCACCGACCTCCTTGGCAAACACCTCCCAGGCTCGATCCAGGTGCTGGAGCACTTGGGGAGTAAGCATTGCCTGCCCCCGGCCTCCGGGAGCCCTGCCAGCTGATCCGTCACGGCCTTGCCGACCCTCCCCTGCGCGCCGCTGCCCCGGTGCCCCCTCGGCAAGGGAACGTTGTCCCGGGCCGGGCTGGCCATGGGCCATGGCAGGGACCCCGCTCAGACCGTGCAGGGCATTGCGATACCAGTCGTAGGACCAGTAAAGGCCGGTCAAGGCAGCCAGCAGGTATAACAGCAGGGCCCAGGTGCCGAGGACGGCGTGCAGGTGCCAAAGCAGACTGCGTCCCCTTCGTTTCAAGGAAAGGCCCAGCCAGACCTTGACGCTGAACACCTGTTTCGGCCAACGCAGGAAGAGCCCTGTCAACGTCAGGAGAATCAGGCCCACCGTTGCGGCCCCCACCACTTGTTTACCGACCTGACGGTTGTCAAACAGGGTGTCGGTGAGGAGCCAGCGGTGCAGTTGCATGACGGTACGAAAAAATCCCACACCGCGGGGTTCGGCCAACAGATCGCCGCTGTAGGGGTTAACGGCCCGGTTTTCTCCCCGACGATTGCCGGGATTGTTGCCGGCGAATTGCACCTGAGCCGAACGGTCTGCTTCCTGGTACAGGGTCAGGCCGTTGATACGGTGGTCAGGGGCGGATCGCTGGATGGCAGCCAGCAGTTCCGAGGGCATCAGTTTTTTGCTATTCGGTACCTCCACTGTCATAACACCCGGATTCATCAGGTTGAGAATTTCCTGCTCAAAGGCAAGCAATCCCCCCGTCACCCCGACCACGGTGAGGATGAGACCGGCGGTGATGCCAAGCAACCAGTGCAGCTGAAACAAAAAAGTTCGCAACATCAGACAACTCCACCATGGCCCTCCAGGGTGATCACTCTGGAGGGTCATGGAACATGATCAAGGGGTTTGCCTCATCGACCGGCGATGAAGCTCAAGGTGAGGCCGTAGCGTGTTTTCTGATAGGCAACACCGTTGACCTCACCGGGTTGCTCATCCATGCGCACGGCAATGGCCAGGTATTGTCCCGGCAGACGGGTGTCAAGGGTGACTTTCCCTGCCGCATCGGTGGTGTATTTCACCTCCTCGCGCTTGGGGTTGTAGACGGTGATCTCGGTAACAGGCATGGGCTTACCCTGAAAACTCAAGATCAGCTCATCGCTGTTGGGTGCACTGGGGATAAGATCAAGCGGCACCAGAGACCGGGCTTCGCTCCTGCCGCTGCGCGCCAGCAGTATGCCCCGGGTCACCTCTTCACTGTTGCGCATCTTGCGCGGATTCATGGCCTCGATCCAGGCGATATCTACGTCCTTGGCCAATTTCAATTCCACATGGTCCTGTTTGCGGGTGGTGGCAGTGACAATTCCCTCGGGAACCACCACATCCACCTTGAAATTGTCCAGTCTGCCGCCGCTCACTTCGTACATTTCCTGGTGCCAGTGTCCAAAGCAGGCTTTGGCAGTGGTGCCGCCATCCCGTTCCAGCCAGGCGTAGTGGGCATGAGCCGGGACGGACAACAGGAACAGGAACAAAGACGTCATAATGATTTTCATTGCAAACTCCCGATTAAAAGAGATTTAAAAAAAGACGATGCTTCGCCACACCGTGGAAGATCGTCGATGTACATGCTCAAAATGCGCAGAGACCTCGTTGTCCTGGCATAACGGTTTCAGCTCAGGCCTCCCTGAGCCATCCCCCACCCAAGGCCTTGCTCAGATCGATGGTCGCCTGCAGCTGTGACAAGCGCAGGGTGACCAACTGATCACGGGCGGTGAAGACCGTGCGTTGTGCCTCCAAAACCGACAGCAACTCACCACTCCCTTGGCGATAGCGGAGTTCGGCCAATCGCAGAGAGCGCATTGCCTGGTCGAGCAGCGCCTGTTGGGCAACTGTCTGCTGTTTGTTTTTTTCAACATTGCCCAGGCCGTCATCGACCTCCTTGAGCGCCGTGCGCACCGCCTGGGCATATCTGATCACCTGGACGGCTCGCTGCGAACGTACTTGCTCCGCCTGCAATCGCAGACGCCCCCCATCGAAGATATTCTGGGCCAGGGACAGGGCTATGGAGAGGCTGCGGGTCGGGTCGGCCAGGTCGAGCAGGAGTGCGCTGTTCAGGCCTCCGGCGGCCGACAGCGAACCACTCGGCAAAAGGGCGGCGCGAGCTGCGGCAACGTCGGCATCGGCAGCGGCAAGTGTCGACTCCAGGGAGGCAATATCCGGACGGCGCGTGATCAGCACCGGCGGCATCTCCGGCCTGACCACAGGAATACGCACCGTGTCGAACGCCTCCAGATTGACAACATCCCCCTGCGGCACCTGTCCAAGCAACAGGGCCAGGGCGGATTGGGACTGGCGGATCTGCACGGTCAGCGGAATCAGCGCCGCCTGCTGCGAGAGCACCGTGGTCTGCTGTTGCGAGACCTCAAGACTGGTGGCAACGCCGTTGCCCCACCTGGACTCGACAATGGCCAGGATGCGCCGGGCCAGTTGCAGGTTTTCCTCGGCAAGGCGCAGTCGCTCCCGGGTTGCCAGCGCCTGGAAATACACGTCGGCCACGCCGGCAACCAGCGAAAGACGGACGGCGGCATCATCGTAGCGGCTCGCCTGCAGCGTGGCCGCATCAGCCGCAACATTGGCCGCAAGCCTGCCCCAGAGATCCAACTCGTAACTCATGGACAGGCCGAGATTGCTGGAATCCCGGCGACTGGTATCCTGGCCCTCCGTCTTGCTCCAGGCCTGCGAACTCCCGGCGCTCATCCCCACATTCGGCAAGCGGGAGGCGCCGGTGATCTGCAGCGCCAGTTCGGCCTGACGCAGACGCTCGGCGGAGATGAGCAGGTCGAGGTTGCCGCTGAGCGCCAGGTCCACCAACCGATTTAACTCGGGAGAGTGAAAGCCCTTCCACCATTCGGCCTTGATCCCGGCCACCGCCGACGATGCGGGTAACGGTTCGTTCCAGTGTTGGGGCAAAACCATGGACGGCAGCGATGCAGGCTCGTGCAGTGCGCAGGCTGCGGGCAGCAGCCCGACCAGGCCTAGAGCCAGTAGCCATTTGCGGCTGTTTGTGCGTGTTCTGCGCATGGAGGGCATCCTTATTCCGAGGCCAGGGCCACCACCGGGTCAAGGCCGGCAGCCTTGCGCGCGGGGAGATAACCAAAGATCAATCCGGTGGCAAAGGAGCAACCAAAGGCCACCAGCACCGGAAACAGCGAATATTGGATGGAGGTGCCAAAGGCGGCGATGAGTGCCGCCGTCCCCAGCCCGCAGACCACACCGATCAGTCCGCCGAGTGCTGAGACGACCAGGGCCTCGATCAGAAACTGCTGGAGAATATTGGCGGTGCGGGCGCCGGTCGCCATGCGAATACCGATCTCCCGCGTCCGTTCGGTGACGCTGACCAGCATGATGTTCATGACGCCGATGCCGCCAACCAGCAGGGAGATGGCCGCAATCGATCCAAGAAGGATGGTCATGGTGTTCTGCGTCTCCGTGGCCGCATCAATGATCGAGGCCATGTTACGGATCTGAAAATCGACGGTCCCGTGCCGGGTGGTCAGCAGAGACTCGATTTGCTGCTGGGTCTCGTCGATGCGGGCGACATCGTCCACGGCCACGGTCACGTTGCGCAGGTAGCGCTGCCCGGAGAGACGCAACTGACTCGTCTGGTACGGCACAAGCACGACATCGTCCTGATCCTGACCATTGGGCGAGGCCCCCCGCTCGGCCATGACGCCGATGACTTGAAAAATCAGGTTATTGACCAGCACATAGGCCCCCAGCGGTGAGCGCTCACCGCGGAAGAGATTGCGGGCAACGGTCTTGCCCAGCACGGCCACCGTGGCATAGCCGAACTCATCCTCCTCGGTAAAAAAGGTGCCCTCGGCAACCCGCCACTGACGGGCCAGAGGATACTGGGTTGAGGTCCCCATGACCGAGGTCGAGTAATCCGCATCCTCAAAACGCAGGGTGACACTGCTTTCCTGCTCCGGCACGGCGGCCAGCACATTGGGGGCCTCTGTGCCGATGGCCTGGACATCGTCCAGCACCAGGGTGGCGGTGGCGCGAAATCCACGCTGGTTGGGCGCACCCGGCCGGACCAGCAACAAATTCGATCCCATGGCACTGATGCGATCAAGCACCGCCTGTTTGGCACCGTCACCGATGGCCAGCATGACAATGACCGAGGCCACACCGATAACGATACCCAGCAGGGTCAGCGCCGAACGAAAGAGGTTGGAGCGCAGGGCGCGCAGGGCGCTTTTCGCCGATTCCAGCAGATCGCTCAGGCCGCCATTGGGGTGGAAATCAGCCACGGATCCGTCCAGCAGACGATTGACGGGTGGCCGCGTCCCCGAATCGGCCACCACGCATCCGTCGCACAGCTCAATGACCCGCGCCGCGTGTTCCGCCACTTCCCTGGCATGGGTGATCAGCAGCACCGTATGACCGGCCTGCGACAGCTGCCGCATCAACGCCATGACATCGGCGCCGCTCTTGCTGTCCAGGGCCCCGGTCGGCTCGTCGGCAAGGATCACCCGGCCGCCGTTCATCAGGGCACGGGCAATGGACACCCGTTGCTGCTGGCCGCCGGACAACTGGTTGGGTCGATGGTGACCACGCTCGCCAAGGCCGAGCACCGCCAGTAATTCTTTGGCACGACGGTGACGTTGCGCCACCGGCATCCCGGCATAGATGGCCGGCACCTCCACGTTTTCAGCGGCGGTGGCGGTGGCAATCAGGTTGTAACTCTGAAAGACAAAACCAAAGGCCTGGCGACGCAGCCCGGCACGCGCATCGGCCTTGAGGCTGGAAACATCCTCACCGCGGAAGAGGTACCTGCCGGAAGAGGGGCGATCAAGGCAGCCAAGAATATGCATCAAGGTTGATTTGCCGGAACCCGAGGCCCCCATGATGGCGACAAACTCCCCCTCGTGGATGGTCAGATCGATCCCGTGCAGTACCTGCACCGCAAGCTCACCACAGTGGTAGCTCTTGGTGACTCCGCGCAGCTCGATGAGAGGTGGAGCAGCAGCACCAATTGCCCCGGTCATGTCAGCGTCCTCTGCCAATGCTCCCCGGCACACCGGGTAACCCCTGCATCCGCGGTTGTTGCGCCGGTGATGACTGACGATTCGAGGCTGCCCCTCTCCGCCCTTTTTCCGGCCCGCGCAGACCGGCCACAACCTTTTCCCCTTCCCGCAGACCGGTAAGGACCTCGGCATGGACCCGATTGCTGACGCCAACCGTTATCGGTCGATCCTCAACACCACCACCGGGCAGTATCACCCGGACCTTCATCGGGCGCGGCGGGTCTGCAGTCCTCCTTTCCCCCTCGCTTGACGGACGCATCCGTTGCCGTCCCTCCCGAGAGCCTGGGGGCAGACTGCCGTTCTCACGGGCTACACGTCGCTCAACCCGCGCATTCTCCTGATCGTCCTCGCTCATTTTCGTCGCATCGCGCCGTGCCTCGCCAAGGTCACCGAGTCTGGATTCAGGGTGATCGACTTTGGCCTGGCTTCGTTGACGATGCAAAACATCGTCCCCCTGCGCCAACGCCGACATCGGAATCACCAGCACATCATGGGCCTGGGCAACGATAAAGAAAGTCTGGGCCGTCATCTGGGTCATCAGGCTATTCTTGTCATTGGGCACCTCGAACAGGGCATTGTATAAAACGACATTGTTGGTAACCGTCGGTGTCGGCTCGATCTTCTTCAACGTCCCATACCATCGCCGTCCCTGTCCGCCGAGGGTGGTGAAATACGCGTCCATACCGAGTCGCAGCTTACCCACCTCGGCCTCAGAGACCTGGGCCTGCACGTTCATCACCGCCAGGTCGGCAATGCGCATCAGATTGGGCGCCGATTGGTTGGCGTTCAGCGTCTGCCCCTTTTTTGCGGCGATGCTGACCACCGTGCCGGACATGGGCGCATAGATCCTGGTATATTTGAGATTGACCTGCTCGACCTTGGAGGTTGCGCGGAGCTGATCGATCTGGGCCCGTAACTGAGCCATTTGTGCCCGCATGACACCCACCTCGGTTTCGGCGTTTTGCAGACTTTCCACCGGTGCGGCATCCCCACTCACCAGATTGCCAAAGCGGACGAGATCGCGCTCGGCCTTGACCAGACTCAACCGCCGCTGTTCCAACTGGGCTTCCAGTGAACGGATCTGGGCCATATTGGCCTCAACCCTGGCCACCGACTGCTCGGCATCGATCTCGGCCACCAGGTCGCCCTCCTTGACCGACTGCCCCACCTCGACATGGATCTTGCGCAATTGCCCTGAAACCTGCGCCCCCACATCCACATAATCCCGTGGCTGCAACGAACCGATGGCTGTGACCAAGTCCTCGATGTCGCCTCGGCATACCTTAGCCTCTATGAAGGCAGTGGCAGTCTCTTCGCTTCTTGCCAGAAGCCAGCCTGTTCCCCCACAAGCGACGAAGATGACCACGGTCACAAGGGTGACACCGGCCACCAGCAAACCAACGCGTCCCCTCTTGGCTGGTTTGCCCAGTTTCCCTGGGTCAGATTTGTTCTCATCCATATTCAAGTTTCTTCTCTTTTACCGCCAACATCCGTGGCTCGAGGGCTACTTGCCTTGCGGCATTTCCGCTCCGGGTTCACAGGGAAAGCACACAGGGAGAAAAAAATTCCGCTGCCGGCCATGGTGAACTCACCCGGTACGGCAGCGGAACACACAGATTTTTTCAGTGCATTTCCCTGGTGAAACAGAGAGATATCATTGTACGGCTTCACCGACATAGAGCAGGTACGAGGGCAGCTTCTCCTCCTTGTATTCGGCCTTGACACTGGCGGTCACGGTTCCCAGGGTCGCTCTGATAACCCGCTCCTGGGCCGAGGAGCCGGCGTTGGCAACAATGGCCACCGGAGTTGTTTCCGGCAGGTTCTTGCCCAAGGTGGCGACAAATTCATCGAGATTGCGCACCATAAAAAAAGCCAGGGTAAATCCATCGCTGATCATCTTGGCCAGGATCTGGTCCCTGCCATCGTCCAGCCGTGCATGTGTCAAGGTGACCCCCCTGGCGGGCCCGCCGACCACACTGCTTTTCAATGCGGCGTTGGCGGCGTTGAAGCTGGAAGGACCGGGGATCACCACCGGCGACAGGTCGGCGAACTCACGCAGATAACCGGCATGCGGGCCAAAGATCATCGGGTCGCCGTTATCGAGGATAACCACGGTTTTGCCGGCAGCGATGCCGTCACGGATGATCTTGCGGGTCTCCTCCTGCTGCTGGGCAAGCTCCTCCGGTGATTTGCGTGGCCGTTTCGAGGCCGCCTGTTTCGCCGCCTTTGCTTTCTCAGCCGGTTTATTGGAGGCTCGTGACGGCTTCTTCTGCTGTGATCCCATGCCAAATAACCCATGGCCGGCATCATGAACTTCCTTGCCCTTGAGCAGACCGGCAAACTGCTCACGCCCCCCGCCCATGGCAAAGAGAATATCTGCCCTGGTAATGATATCCCGGGCACGGATGGTCATGTTGTCGGCATCGCCGGTCCCTGTGCTGACGAGATACATTTTCCCCTTGGCCTGCGCGGTTGACTGATCCGCCGCCTGGGCGGTCATGGTCATCAACAGGGATAAACCGATCAGGATCGCGGTTTTGATGGCCGAAGTGCTCTTTTCAAACAACATATTCTTTCTCCTTGTAAATAGAGTTGTGGTTGCACACCGGTTTCGGTGCTGCTTAAAAACGGTAGGTCGCCATCAGACGCACATCCCGGCCCTCTTCCAACAGCACTTCATCACCGCTGGCAATGGAGGTCTGCTCGCTGTAGCGGTGATCAAGCAGGTTATTCACCGCCAGGGAGAGGGTCAGTCCCTTGACAAAATCAGGGCTGTACTCTGCCTGCAAATCGACCAGGGTATAGCCAGGGCGTTCCATGGTGCCGGTGACCACATCATCCAGCCGCGACACCAGGGTGAGGGTGCCGCCAAGGACGATGGCATCGGTTGCCTGCCAGCGGTTGTCCCAGATCAGCCGGTCGCCGGAAGGAGCTGCCTTTCTCCGGGAAATACTGATCGGATCGCCGTGCTCGTCTTCGGTATCGACATGGGTGAAGGCCAGGGTGGTGTCGTAACGGTCCAGGCCCCAGCCCAGGCGCAACTCCCACCCCTTGGCGTAGACCGTGTCCGGGTTGTTCCAGATTTTTGTCACCGCGCCGCCACCGCCACCGACACGCTCGATGGTGTTCTCCAACTCGGTTTCAAAGACTGAAATCTCAGCATTGAACCGGTCATCACGACGAAGCAACCCGGCGTGCTCGTACCGCACACCGCCCTCAATCTGTTGCGAACGCTCCGGCTCAAAGGGTTTACCGTCGTTAAAGTTTGTTCCTTCATAGACATTGCCCAACCAGCCCACCGGGATGAGCCCACTGGCGCGGACGGCCTCACCATAGTTGGCAAAGGCGGTCACACCGGGAATCAGTTCGTAGTCAGCGCCGACGTTGGGCGAGACCTCACTGCCGCTGAAGGTATTGGGGCCGTATTCTGCCTCAAAGTCATCAAGGCGCGCCCCAAAGGAGAGGCCAAAGCGCCCCAGACTCATTCGATCCTGCAGATACAGGCCGAGATTATCCGACTCGTTGGTTACCCGCTGACCAGCCAAGGTACCGAAGCTGCGAGGTGATTTTCCCTCCTCGTTGATGTAATCGAGGCCCAAGGTCAGATCATGCCCGGTCGGCCCCAGGTTGAAGCGGAAGGTGTTGCGCAAATCACCCCCCTGCTGCTGGCTTGAGTATTCGGTATTGCTGGTCTCATTGGTCAGCATATTATCTGTGGTGTAGGCGTTGAACTTGAAATCGATCAAACGATTGCCGGGCTTGTAGCGGTAATCAGCCACCCAGGTTTCGCGCTCGGTCACCTGTCGCACCGGTGTGGATCCCTCGGGGGCAATGCCGTTATCACTGCCGGTACTCCCCCAGAGGTACAAGCCTTCATTGGTATTGCGGTCGCCACTCAACCGGAGGCTGTGACCGTTATGGTCAACCAAGCTGAACTTAGCCATGAAGGATTCATCCTCGGTGGCGGAATTGGGCATATCGCCACCGCCGCCGGCACGATAATCATCGGCATCAACGCCGGATGCGTGTGCCATAAAGCCCATCTTGTCCGCCTGACCAAAGGCTGTACTCCCCCAGTTCCATCCCTCGTCCGCAGTCGAATACCCACCACGAATCCGTGCCCCGGCCTTTTCGCCCGGCTCCAACAGATCCTGGGCATCCACGGTTTCAAAGCGGATGCTGCCGCCCAACGCTCCGGGTCCCTGGTCGGCGCCGGGGCCAGGATGCACCTCGACCTTCTTCAGCAGACTCGGTTCAATGTTGCCGATGCCGCCCCGGTGCTGGTGCATGTTGGTGTTCTGTTTGGCGCCATCGATACTGATGTTGAGGTTGCTGCCCTCAATGCCGCGGAGGTAAATCCGCTGGGCGTTACGTGCGCCACCGCCGATGTTCACCGACGGCTCGGTGACAAAGACATCCGCCATGTCCAGGGCCTGAGTCCGCTGGAGCACGTCGGTGGGGATGATCCGCGTGCCATCGCCCTCAGCCTCTTTGACCGTCATCACCGGCAGGACGGTGGCCTCTTTGTTGGTGGCTGATGCCTCCGGCGGTGTTTCTTCAGCACTTTGGGCTGGGCTCGGAAGCATCCCGGCTCCGGCAAGGACGGTGCAAAGCGTCCCTGTCAACGCCCAACGATGCAGAATTTTTTTGCCGCCATGCCCGGCTGCTGTTGCAACCTGGCAGCACTGCCCGGCCCTCTTTTCTTCCTGTCGCTCCATAGATCCCTCCCTTGGATGTTTGTTGCGGTGTTGCCGGCGCACGGTGATCTCCACAATCGCCAGCTCCTGTTTTTTTCTAAGAAAGTTATTGTGCACAAACAATTAAAGTTTCCTCTAATACAACACGGCGCAATACCCCCCCACGGCACACCGTGCCGTCCAAGATTACTGTCGTCCTCTCTGTTGATCCGGGTCAGGATGTGACGTCAGCGGCGATCAAACCACCCGCTTCGCATCAAAACCTGTAACTGAGCATCAATCGCAGATCACGTCCCGGTTCCAGCAGGATGCCGTTATCGCCGACTAAGGAGGTCTGCTCACTGTAGCGGCAATCAAACAGGTTAAGCGCCACCAACGAGAGCCTCCACTGCGGAAACTGCTCGGGACTCCAGGCCATCTGCGCGTCGACCAGTACATAGCCCGGTCTCTCGGGCTGCCCAACCTCCACCTCATCGAGCCGATCGACCAAGGTCATCGTCCCACCGACCACCAGGTTGCCACACAGCTGCCAACGGTTATCCCAGACCAATCGGTTACCGGCCGGTGCCGCCTTTCGCCGAATCACCGGAATAGTCCGCCCCTGTTCATCCTCAACATCGATATGGGTGAAGGCCAAAGTGGTTTCGTAACCTTCGACACGCCAACCAAAGCGAAGTTCCCATCCACTGGAGCTGACCGCTTCTGGATTATTCCAGATCTTTTCCACAAGGCCTCCACCGCCGCCAACCCGCTCAATGGTGTTCTCCAGGTCGATGGCAAAGAGGGAGAACTCGGCGTTGATGTGATCCGACCCCACAAACAGGCCATTTCCCCGATAACGTATCCCGCCTTCCACCTGCTGCGAGCGTTCCGGGACAAAAGGCTTGCCGTCATTGAAATTGGTCCCCTCATGGATATTGGCCATCCAGCCGATGGGGATGAGGCCACTGCCCCGCACCGCTTCGCCGTAATTGGCAAAGACGGTTAAACCCGGCATGAGTCCGTAATCCGCACCCACATTGGGGGAAATCTTGCTCTCACTCAAGGTGGCGGGGCCGTATTCGACGGTAAAATCATCCAACCGTGCCCCAAAGCTCACCCCAACGGCTCCCAGGCTCATCCGGTTTTGCAGATACAGCCCCAGATTCTCCGATTGGTTGCGCATCTGCCTTCCTGCCAGTGCTCCCTGGGTTCGCGGTGCCTCCCCTTGCTCGCGCAACAGATCAACTCCCAGGGTCAGGTCATGGCTGGTTGGCCCCAGGTTAAAAGCGAAGGTATTGTGGAGATCTCCCCCCAGTTGTTGGCTAGAATACGCTGTGTCACTGGTTTCGTTGCGCAACAAATTATCGTTCACATACAGGTTACAGCGCCAATCAATCAGTGGATTTCCCGGTGTATAGCGATGGTCCACCACCCAGGTTTGCCGCTCACTGTATTGATGAACCGGGGTGGAACCTTCGGGTGCAAGGCCCATGTCACTGCCGGTGCCGCCCCACAGATACAACCCCTGACTGATGCTGCGTTCCCCGCTCAGGCGAAGGCTATGGCCTCCATGATCAAGGAGGCTGTACTTGGCCATGAATGATTCATCCGTACTGGCGGTGTTGGTCATATCATCCCCACCGCCTGCACGGTAGTCCTCCGTGTGCAACGTGGAGGCTTGGACCAGAAAACCGCTATGCTCGTACCGGCCAAAGGCCGTCGAACCTAAGCTCCAGCCCTCGTCAGCACTCGAATAGCCACTGCGAATCCGCCCCCCTCTCTGCTCCTTCGGCTCCAGGAGATCCTGGGCATCCACGGTCTCAAAACGGATACTGCCTCCCAATGCTCCGGGGCCCTGATCAGCGCCGGGGCCGGGGTGTACCTCAACCAGCTTGAGCAGACTCGGTTCAACATTGCCGATACCACCCCGATGTTGCTGCATGTTGGTGTGCTGTTGAGCACCGTCAACGCTGATATTGAGGTTACTGCCTTCGATGCCACGGACATATATCCGCTGGGCTTTTCGCGCCCCACCACCGATGCTCACCGACGGCTCGGTGGAAAAGACCTCGGCCATGTCTTGAGCTTGGGTCCGTTGCAACACGTCGGTGGGGATGGTGCGTGTACCGTTACCCCGCTCATCCTTGACGGTCATTATCGGCAAGGTGATCGTTTCCACAACTGGAATGCTTTCCCTCCGGCCCTCGGAAGGAAAGGGTTGTCGACCTTGCTGTTCGTCACGATGGACGTGATACCCATCCGGCTGCACGGTAACCATCAAGCCGCTCCCCTTGAGCAGCCGGGCCAGCACCTCGGCCGGCGCAAACACACCGCTCACACCCTGGACCCGAACCCCGGCAACCAGCGCCGCGTCATAGACCAAGTTGATCCGGGCTGTGCGAGCAAATCGTTCCAGGGCCGTACTTAGTGGTCCTGTTCCGATGTCGAAATGCCGGACAGCTGTGGGTTGGGGCATGGCTGACAGCGCCATCGCCAGGGGCATGAGCAGCGACCACAGTACAGCAAGGCCAGCCACGGCGCGACGCACCGAGCCAGACGATCTCCTTTGGGGGTGTGTCGACCCGTCTTCCGGGCTGGCGAGAGAAGCACTTCGAGGCATTAATCCACCGGGTGTGATGAACCGTCGTATTCGGCGCTCTCATCTATTAGCCGAAGGAAACGATCAATCCCCTCAATTATTTTTTTGGGTCATTTAAAAAAGAGGGGGAAGCGAAAAATCAGGGCACAGTATCTCTTGCCACGTAAAAGCAATGCATTACAAAACACACAAACATCCGTTGCGTGCATTTTACGGAGCGTGAAAAAAAAATCAGATCAGTGCTTTTGGCTGAACAGTCACCCAGTACCGGGAGCGATAGAGGACATCAATGGGAAGAGTATGTTGAAGAAAACGCAAGGCGGAATCGGTGTCAGTAATCTGCAGTACTCCGGAGACGGGTAAATCGGCGATCCGTTGATCACAGGTGATAAAACCGCGACGGTAACGGTTCATTTCTTTGAGCACATCGGCTAGCCGCATGCTGGTACCGGCAAGGATACCATCAACCCAGTCATCATCGCCAAAGGGTTGGGGCTCGGCACTCCTGACCCCTTGCCGGCCAAGGATCCCACATGCACCGGCACGGACCACACCGGCCGGGCCTGATGCTGTGGGAGTCAAACGTACCGCCCCCTCACGTACCGCCACCCGGACCTCCTCCCGATCAATCCGCACGGTAAAACGGGTGCCCATGGGGCTGATCATACCCTGGGGTGTATGAATCCCCAGAGAACGCTTGCCTTTGAATCGGTCATCTGCACCGGTGGTCACGCAGATTTCACCGTGGTGGAGACGAACTATCCGCTGTTGTTCATCAAACGCGGTACTCAGGGCCGTTGAGGTGTTCAGCATAAGTTCGGTCCCATCCTCCAGTACCAATCGACGCTGCTCACCGGTGGCCGTAGTGACATCAGCCATCAGGTACTGCCATTGTCCCTGGCGGTGCAACGACAACCCACCCGCACAGGCTACTCCGGAGAGCACCAGCAGCTTTAAGGCATGGCGACGGCTCAGGCTCTTCTTCCGCCGCTTGTCCACGGATTGCAGGGTTTCCAGAACCATTTCCCCGGGAAGCGCATTGAAGCGTCCATTGACCGTTTGAATCCGTTGCCAGGCAAGACGATGGAGCGGATTATCCTTCAGCCACTGTTCAAAATCCTGTCGCACCTCCTGCTCAGGCATATTAAAGGTGAGTCGGATTGACCAGTCTATAGCGGTAGCAACGATGGCGGCGGGGACGTCCTGCGGCGTGCAGGCCTCGGTCAAACTACTCTGCTCAGCAGTGGAGCAATTCTTCATGACATGCCGGCACCGGGGAAACACAGGGCGTAGCAGTGACGCAGGGCCTTGGCAAGGTCCCGTTCCACCGTGGCCCGGGATACCCCGAGGCGTGCTGCAATCTGCGGGCAGGTGAGGCCTTCAAGTTGGGCCAGTACAAACGTACTGCGAACACGAGTACTGAGCTGGCTCAAGAGGCTATCAATCAAGGTCAGGGTCTCGATGATCTGTGCCTGTTCCTCTGCAGAGGGGGCTTCTGCCGTCGGCCACTGAGCCAACACCTCCAGCCAGGCCTGCTCGATCTCGCGACGGCGCCAGTGATCGATCACCAACCCTTGCGCAATACGGCCGAGATAGGCACGGGGTTCTCGAATATCCAACACGGTACGCCGTGCAAGCAGGCGCACAAAGACATCATGGGCCAGATCGGCGGCGGTTTGGGAGCAGCCCAGTTTTTTGCGCAACCAACCGTTGAGCCAACCATGGTGGTCCAGGTAGAGCGTTTGAATTTCCTGCTGAAAGGTGTACTCACTCAACATATCATTACAACTCTAAAAAAAAATAGTGGTTCTCTTCTCCTGCATCACTTTAGCGTCAGTGTCGCCGCTCGCCCTCTTCCCGCAGATCGCCGTCTTGCCAAGCGACCATCGGCGCCGTAAAGGGGGAAAGGAGGAACCCTTCGGCGCCAATGGCGTTGGGCAATGGCGTCGGCGTCACAAAGGCCTCTACTGCACCATGGTCTGCTTGAGCCGTCCAAGTGCCAGGGTGGCTGCCCGTTTTTCCTTGTCGTACTGAGCGGCCTGGGCCAGGGCCTGTTCACTGGCGACCAAGTCCTGTTTCTGCATGGCGGCATAGCCCGACATCAGCCAGGCCTGGCCCTGATGCCGGCCCCTGATGCCGGCGGCCTGGCGGTAGCTGGCCGCTGCCTCACCATAGCGTTTGAGGTTGTAGCAGATCTCACCCTTGAGCATGAGCAAGTGGGCGTCGCTGCCCAGATTTTTGCAGCGGGCCAGGGCCTCCAGGGCCTGTTCTCCGTTGTCCATCTGGCGGTAGGCAATGGCCAGGCGTTGCAGCACCTGGGGGTCTGCCTGGTTCTCCATCTGCCGGGTGTAGAGGGTCACCGCCTTAGCGGGAATGCCCGCCTGGAGAAAGAGATCTGCCAGCAGACGACTCTCCTCGCGGCTCAACGGTGCCAGATAACTGGAGATGATCATAGCTGCCAAGGCATCCTCCAACCGGTTGGCCGCCAACTGCAGATGCACCATTGCCTTCCACCACTTGGCCTCACCGGGCTGCTTATCGACCAACTCCCGTACATAGGCCTGTGCCTCGTTGTGCATGTTGAGCTGAACGTACTGGTGCAGTAACAGTTCCTGCCACTGTGCCTTCTTGTCGCCCTGGGAGGTTACTGCCAGATCACGGATCAGGGGCAGGGCGCGTTTGTGCTGATTGGCGCCGAGCAGGGCATGGATATAATGCTCGCGCCACTCGGACTTGACACTCTTGGCATGGGCGGCAAACAACCGCTCAAAGGAGTTGATGGACTCCTGGTGCGCCCCCCCCATAAGAAAGGCGGCGCCGCTGTAGTAGAGGGTCTCGGCCTTCTTGTCGCTCTCCAGTTCATACCCTTTGGCAAAGCAGCGGCCTGCCTCGCGGTACTGTTTGCTGTCGTAGTGGGCCTTCGCCAGGTTGAGCCAGGCCTGGCCGTGGCCCTGATCCAGGATCACAGCCTGGCTATAGGCCTTGATTGCGGCAATGTTGTCGCCTTTGAGCAGGCGGCAGCTCCCCAGGGCTGCGTACAGTTCAGCATGCCGATTTTCCTCCCGTGTCAGGGCTTTTTCCAGGGATGCCGCAGCCTTGGCGTACTCCTTGCCGTTGATGAGCGGACCAACCTTGGCCAGCACCAAGCGCACCGGCGCGGGAAGGTCCGCCGCCTGCAGGGGAGCCACAATCACCACACCGAGCGTGAAACAAATATAACAAAGAAATGGGCAGAAAGATCGCATGGCACTACTCCAGCTTGAAAGTTATGGTCTGCTCCACCAGGGATTTTACCGGCACACCGCCCACCGTCCCCGGCTTGAATCTCCAGCCCGCCACACAGCGCAGCACGCTTTGTTCAAAAATGCCCTCGGGCTCCGCCGCCAAGACCGTCACCTGACCCACCGTGCCCTGTTCGTCCACCACGAATCGCACCTTGACCCAGCCCTTGATGTTGCGACGCTTGGCGGTGTGCGGGTAGACCGGAGGAATTTGCACCAAGGTGGTCAGTGGGCCGTCCAGCTGGCCCACCGAAAACAGGTCGCTCAGGCTGGCCTGGGGCAGGCTGGTGTCCACCGGCGGCAGTTCCAGGGTACTCGGACTGCTCGGCAGGCGCGGGTTGATCTCAAAGGGCAGTGACAGTTTCGGGGTCGGCATGGCCGTGGTGGTGGGAGTCGGTCGTTCCAGCGGCTTGGGCTCCGGAGGTTTAACCGGTTCCGGTGGTTTTTTGGGCTCGGGCGGCCGCAGTCGGGTCAGACTGACCTGGGGAACAAAGGCCTCAAAGGCTGGCGGTTCCGGCTGGGTGGCAATGAGAGCCGGCATGATCAGAAACAACGCCAGATTCAGTCCGCAGGCAAGCAATCCAACCTGCAGCCAGTCACGGTAGCGTGGGGATGGCCCCATAACACCAGTGGTCATGACTGCTTGGGCAGGCTCGCTGCCAAGGAAACATTGGTTGCGCCGGCCATGCGACAGCCGTCCATTACCTGGATGGCCGTGCCCGTCTGGCTGGCCTTGTCCGCCACCACGATCACTGCTGCCTCCGGGTTCTCGGCCAGGGCCCGCTCCACATTGGCCCGCACCGCCCGCAGATCGATCTCCCGCTGCTCCATGAAGATGCGGTTCTGGGGGTCGATGGCGATCAGCACCGAGGTCTTGTTCTCCACTGTGGCGGTCGAGGCCGTCGGCCGGCTGACCTCGATGCCGGTCTCCTTGACATAGCTGGTGTTTACCAGAAAAAAGATCAGCAGGATGAATACCATGTCGATCAGCGGGGCGATGTCCAGCCCCGGCGTCGACCGGTTCCCCCGGCGGGCGTTAGCGATATTCAGCATGAGGCCTCCTGGATGTGGCGCCGCAGGTAGTAGCCGCAGGCGGTCAGATGCCGTTTCAGGCCCTGGGCGCGGCGTTCGAGAAAATTCTTCATATAGAGGCCGGGAATGGCGATGATCAGGCCGGTCTCAGTGGTGATCAGCGCCTCGGAGATGCCGCCGGCCATGCCCTTGGCGTTGCCGGTGCCGAACAGCGACATCACCTCAAAGGTGCTCATCATGCCGGTCACCGTGCCCAGGAGGCCGAGCAGGGGCGCCACCGCCGCCAGCACCCCGATCAGGGGCAGCGAACGACCCAAGGAACGGTTCAGCGAAAGCACCAGTTCGTCGAGAATGCAGCGATCAAGGGCCGGGTTGCCGCTGCGCCGGTCAATAAACCGGCAGACCAGCAGCCCTACTGCTCCGCCCTCGCCCGGGGCAGGGGTCCTATTCCCCCGGATATGCTCCCAAGCCCGCGCTCCGCTCATGGTCGATCGGGCCAGGCGACGCAGGTTGATGGCCCGGTCCACGATCAACAGCCACATCAGCAGGCTGACCAGCAACAGCGGCGCCATCACCGGCCCGCCGGTGCGGAAGTACTCGGCTAGGCGATACCACATCTCGCCACTCAGCATGGGGCCTCCCGCTTGTGGTGGTGGATGACGTTGACCAAGGCCACGCTCTGTTCCTCCATATCGCCGATCATCCGGTCGACGCCGCGGCTGAGCATGTTGTGCAGCAGCATCAGCGGGATGGCCACCGACAACCCAAGCATGGTGGTCACCAGAGCCTCGGAGATGCCGCCCGACATCAGCCTCGGATCACTGGCACCATGCAGGGTGATGACATGAAAGACGTTGATCATACCGGTGACCGTGCCCAACAACCCCAACAGCGGGGCAATGGCGGTGAGCATGCCCAAGGTGGAGAGAAACCGTTCCAAGGGAGGGATCTCCTTGAGAATCGCCTCCTGGAGCACGTTTTCCATATCCTCGCGTTGCAGGTCCTTGGCCAGCAGGCCGGCCAGCAGCACCCGCGCCAGGGGCTTTTTCCCCCACTGCCGACAGATTTCCTGGCTGCCGTTCCAGTCACCGGAGGCCGAAAGCGTGCGGATCTGCTCCAACAGCGGCAGGGAGGTGTGCCGACGTGCGAACAGGTACACAGACCGTTCCACAATAATCAATAGGCCGATCACCAAAATGGCAAGGATCGGCCACACAATCGGGCCGCCCTTGCTGATCTGGCCGGTCAGGCTCAACTGATGAGTCAGCTGCCGCAGGGCACCGCCCCGGCTGATATCCACCGGCACCGCCTCGTCCTTGCCCTCCATGTAGCGGTCGAGCTGTTTTTTCAGCCTGGAGCCCGGCAGCCGCGACAGAGCATACAGCTTGCCGCCGCTGCCGTGGTTGAGAAAACCGGTCTCGCCTTCATGGCGGTAGGCTGCGGTAAAGGGGCCGATCAGCAGGAGTTCGGCCTCCACCTCCTTGCCGGCGCGGTCTACCATGCCGCCCCGCTGCAGGCTGACTTCTCCGGTCCGGCGGATCTGGTCGAGCAGGGCGCCGGTCATGGCACGGACCTCATCCATGCTCGGGAATCGCTCGTCCTCGGCCACCGCCGAAAGGAAGGAGGCCGCCTTTTCGCCCATCGCCGACTGGGGGTTCTGGCCGATTAGGGTGTCGAGGTCCTTGGCGTTGATCCGGATCTGCCCCACCAACTCGCGGATCATGCCGTCGGTCTGCGCCAGCTCTTCGTTGACCGTCCCCTCCTCTGCAGCCAGCTTGCTCCCCCTCTCTTCCAGGCGGGTCACCTCGGCCGCCAGCCTGTTCCGGGATGCCTCCAGCTCGGCCACCGCCTTCTCCAGGGCCGCGCGGTCCGACAAAACCTGGGCACGGCTCTCCGCCGCCGCCTTCTCCGCAGCCGCCTTCTCTTCCCGCGCCTTGGCCGCAAGGCTCTCACGCGCCTGCTCGGCAGCCCGCGGCAGCATCCGCATTTCCTGGGCCGACAGCGGCGACGCCAACAGCACGACCACTAACAATGTAGAAAAAAAAGGCTTCATCGGTTAGCCATCCTTCCCAGCGGCAAGCTGAGCAGTTCCACCGGTTGACGCTTGCCGGCTATGGCCACCGTCGCCTTGATCGCCCGCAGATGGCCGGCCGCCAGCGGCTCCCAGGCCTTGGTTGCCATGTTGTAGAAGCCGCAGCCGCTCTGGTCCAAGGTGAGGTAAAAAAGGTTAAGACGCCCCAGGCGGAAAACATCCACCAGGGTCGACGTGCCGTTCAGGCCGATGTGCTCCTGGTAGACCTCGGTGCTGAAACCGTACTCGGCCTCCACCAACAGCCCTTCCATCAGGCGACGGTATTTCTCGCCCACACTCACCGCCGGGTCCGCCATCACCACCTGGAGTTTGTCGATCCGCTGCTGCCGCTCCTCCTGAAGAAACGGCAGACCCTGGCTGCTCACTTCCCGCAACCGTCCATACAGCTCGTCGAGAAAAGGGGCAATCTCCCCCGTGATCCGCTCAATCTCCGCCAGCTGACGCCGCTTGCCGGCCAACCGGCTCTCCGCCGCCACCACCGACTGCCGCAGATCCTCACCCCTGGACGAGAGATCCTTGCTTTCCTGCTGCAGCAGCTCGAACCGCGCCGTCAACCGCTCCTTGTCGCCGCGCCACTGGTCAACCTCCTTCTGCGCCGACTGCCTAGTGTCGATCGATTGCCGAACGGGCTGCTCCACCTGACGCTCCGTCTCAGTCGCGCCCAAGTTGTGGGCTGGAAAAATCAAGCATCCTAAAATCAACCAATTTGAAAACAAGCTATAAGAACTCACCAATGCCCCCTCGATTCACAACGCTACATAGCATCCGTAAAAAAACATTAGAAATCGTATACTATATTCTGTATCCATAAATCAATTAGACTGAACTAACGAAACGAGGGCCATTACTACCACAAAACCAGAGCTTGTCAATCTTTTTTAAACGGCCAGCCACAAGGAAACAAAACTACAAACCGAACATCAGCCTGTCACCACCGATGAATTATTGACCCACCCACCACCGAAAAACTGACTCCCCTGATCATTTTTAAATTGCCGCCAAGAAGCCTGGCATACACCTGGAAGTTATTGGGGGGGGGCGTCATGGAACAAGGGAGAGTTTTGAAACGGGAACCGGTGCCGCTGGCGATCTCGGCGATAGGCGAGGGATTCCAGGGGCTACGGATCGTCGATCCCTCGGCGGAACGAACGATACTGGACTCCATGCGGCAATACGGTCAACTGACCCCGGTGGGGGTCTGTCGGTTTGAGCCGCAGGGCAGGGATGAGCTGCTGGATTGCCCGTCTCTCGGACGAAGTCCAGGAACGGATCCGGCTGGGGCTGTTAGGGTTGACTAAGAATTGCGGGAATTAGCGGGAATTAGGGGACAGACCAGAATGGCACTTACTTAAGCCTGCCCCTTTGAATAAGGGGCTCCAACAATCCGGATACACATAGAAAGATGGCTGGCGGAATGATAGATTGGTTGCATCCAAACACCCAACTACCATCTGGAGACGCCAGCCATCATGCAACAAACTATAGGCCAAAGAGTAAAGAATCAACAAAAACATATCGCTGATTATGTTGGGAAGTCAGATCGTAACGTTTTATGCAATCTGCTGACCGGCGACCCAGAATGTCTGGATGCAGTTGAAGCACATTTACCTGCGTATCGCGAACGGCTCTATACGCCGACTGTGACCTTATCGTTGTTCATGGCTCAGGTACTGAGCAGCGATGGATCTTGTCAGAACACCGTCAATACCTTCGTGGTTAATCGTGTTTTCAATGGTCTGGAGCCTTGTAGCACCGGGACGAGCACCTATTGTAAAGCCCGACAGAGTCTCCCGTTGGAGATGGTCAGCGGCATAGCGAGACAGACGGGAGGTGTGCTCGTTGAACACACGCCAAAGACGTGGCATTGGCGTGACCGACGAGTCAAACTGGTCGATGGCACAACGGTAACAATGCCCGATACTCCCGAGAACCAAGCGGTTTATCCCCAACAGAATGGTCAAAAACCGGGACTTGGTTTTCCAATTGCCCGAATTGTGGGGCTCATTTGTCTTGAGAGCGGCGCTGTATTGGATGCGGCCATAGGCCCGTTCAAGGGAAAGGGGGCCAGTGAACACGCGTTGTTTCGCCAGTTGCTCGATACTCTAAAACCAGGCGACGTGGTGCTGGCAGACCGATATTACTGTAGCTATTGGTTGATTGCCGAATTGTTGGGCAGGGGGGTGGATGTAGTTTTTGGGCAGCATGGCGCCCGTAAAACCGATTTCAGGAAAGGAAAACGGTTGGGAGCGCGCGATCACATTGTCGAATGGACTAAGCCTCTGGCTTGTCCAAAATGGATGGAAAAAGAGGAATATAAGAATTCCCCCGAAACGTTGCGTATCCGTGAGACTAAGGTCGCCGGCAAGGTACTGGTGACGACTATCCTGTCCTCTAGCGATGTCTCCAAATCCGAGCTGTCAGAGTTGTATAAACAGCGTTGGCAAGTAGAACTCGATTTGCGAAATATCAAAACCACCCTTGGCATGGAGACATTGAGCTGCATGACGCCGCAGATGAACGAGAAAGAAATGTGGGTCTACTTGCTGAGCTACAATTTAATTCGTTTGTTAATGTGCCAAGCGGCGTTGCAAACAGATATCTGTCCACGGCAAATCAGCTTCAAGCATACACTTCAGGTCTGGGTGGCTTGGAGTAACCATCCCTGGGAAGCAATAGAGAACGGGCAGAAAGCCCTTCTGTTTATGTTAATCGCTGAACAGCGCGTGGGTAACCGTTACGGCAGGGTCGAACCAAGAGCCGTAAAAAAGCGACCAAAACCCTATCCAAGACTGATGAAACCGAGGGGGCAAGCACGCGATGAAATTCGCAAGTACGGTCACCCTAAAAAGCTTAAGTAAGTGCCATTCGGAGCTTCCCCCTATTTCGTATTTCTTCTTCTCGAGTGGCCCATTGTAGGTTTTCAAGCGATTGACATCGACATGCGGCGGTTCACCAAAAGTTTATGCTATCTTGAATTCCACGGAATTAGGCGGCCAAAGAACTGTGTAAAGTTCACCCCCTATTTCTCGATATGCAGCACGATATTTATCTTTTTCCACCTTTACTTCGACTATATTTATAGCATCATTGCAGGTGTCTCTCGGTGTATCTGTCAAGATGAAAAAATTGACTTCTCCAACACCTATATCATGGCCATCAACTTCAGCTGTACCATGTAATGCGGTTATGAGCGCATCCTCCATTTCAATCAGTTGATCATATGTCAATATTTCATCTGAAAATTGAATTGCTAGCTGGTATTTCATTTCATCATACCCTTCTATTTGTAAGGAGGTAATTTTAACCCCTTTGATTTCTGAATTCCGATGTAGGCTTTTTGACCTTCCTCTGGTCCTATGTGCCCGCACAACTAATGTACTTGCAATGATAGCGAGAGTTTGGGGAATTAGTGGGGAATTAGGGGACAGACCATGGGGAATTAGGGGACAGACCACGTTTCCTTGCCTTGAAAAGGTGGTCTGTCCCCTAATTCGGTCCTGATTATTGGGATTCACATAGCCTCCTTTTCCACTCAGGGGGTCTGGGCCCCGCGACTCAAACCCTTTCGCTTTAAACATTTCATCAATCTCAATTGCGGTCTTACCGTTAAAGGGATTGATCAATCCCTTGCCTGTTATATTTGCCGCTCCGGCTACTTTCTCTGCCGCAGTAAAATCCTTAATAGCAGTAAGAGCGTTCCTGGCCATTGCGAAACTTTGGGAATTAGGGGACAGACCACGTTTCCTTGCCTTGAAAAGGTGGTCTGTCCCCTAATTCGGTGGTCTGTCCCCTAATTCGCTAGTCCCCTAATTCGCTAATTCGCAGGCTCGCATCCGTTCAGGCTCGCATCCGTATAGGAGGCCCGGCAAGGTAATGGTCAGGTCTTGTATTTGCTGTGTGACATGACTTGCAAATAGCAAAACCTGACCCCGGTTAGACACGTTCAATTCATTTAATCAACCATCGTAGATCATCATAGCTGAATCTCGTGGAAGGTTGCGAGAAGAGCACGCACTTGATCTCGCGATACCCCCATTCGAGTCTCAAACTCCCACTCCTCCAAGTGTTCCAGAGATTCATTCAGTGCGTTGTTAAGCGCGATGACCTCGTCATGCCCGAGGCGCACAACCAAGCTGTTGTTTTGTTGTTCAAGTATTTCCATTGGTTCTATTTCAAGTTGTCAAAGTAGGAACGTCCCGCTGTAGGTTTAAACACGGTTCCCCCGTCCACTGCTGATAGATTCCGAATCACGACAGATTGTGTCGCGTTGTCCCAAAATGCCGTTCGGTCTCCGCTCAAGTTGCGCATAGCAGACGGATTGGTCATTACGCTCTCAACGTGCGATGCCATCTGAGCAGGATTCGTAAAACCAAATTCTCCAGCATGCTTCGCGAACGTATGTCCTCCAGCAATTTCCTGGCCCGCCAATTGGTTGCGTAACAACTGGCCTGATAACGAGCTTTCAGCCCTAACGACACTGCTCTCGCCACCTGACATTACTCCAAGCCCAGCGTCAACAACAGCCCCAATGGAATTAGGGGACAGACCACCTTTTCAAGGCAAGGAAACGTGGTCTGTCCCCTAATTCCATGCAGTCCCCTAATTCCATGTCCCATTTCAGGCACCATGGCACCGGTCATGCGCAACAACGGGGTATCCGTGCCCGGGCCATTATTTGGTTTTCTTTGCTTTCTCCAGTGTCAATTTTGTCTCTCCATTGAAAGAAACCCAAATAGTAATTACCGCCTCCCCCTCATTTGCCAAAGATCCGACCCAGTCGAATGTATGTCCATTGCTAGACGGTCCTATATACTCAGGTCCTCTTAACTGTGATTTGTCAATTTTGAAATTCTTGCAATATCCATCGAGCCGTTCCATGGCGTAATCGCGAGCTTTATCAACTGTCATGCGCTCATTAGCAATTGAACAACTAGTCACTGATGATGAAACATAAAAAATTAGCAAAAATATTTGCAATACAAGAATGTTTCGTTTCACGATTACGGCCCCACTTTGCCTTGATCAGAATATTTGATTGGATACGGTGTACCAAAACCGGCATAAACTTGACCTATAAATGTCTCGACATTTCGCACTATTATTCGCGCATTCTTTTTAGACCCATTGAGAGAGAAGTCGGGCTTAAGACTCTGATAATCAAAATCGTAAGGTGCTGTCGGCGCCGTGATTGTATCGTTCGCTCCAACTCTTATGCCAACGGTGCCATGCACCAAGAAATCGTTAATGCTGCTTGGAGTCACATAACTAATTCCTTTTGGTGAAGCCTCTGCAATCGCCTGTGCTGCGCTAACCCCAGAAAAATCAATTTTATTAATGTCCACAGTGACAGGCTGACCGCCACCATATCGGTATTGGTAGTTCGCCTCACCTAGTGTTAGGTGGCCATCATTATCTGGAGCCTGCGCACCTGGCAGAGAATCTAGCAATGAATTATAACCCTGCTGCGCTGTCTTGCTGAGGCCCTGATATCCACTACTCAGCGCACTAGATGCCTGACCGATACCAGCATCAAAATAAGTAACCCCTTGCGTCCATGCGTTGGAAACCTCTCTTGCCACCAACCCGCTAGGATCATTAAAATTAACAGGGTTACCACCCACATACGCATAGCCATTCACCCCACCGCGCAAGCCGATCGGGTCCCGCTGGGTAAATCGTCCAACCGTTGGATCATAATACCGGGCCCGGTAATAGGTCAAGCCGGTTGCGTCGGGTTCCCGGCCAGTGTAGCCGAAACGAGGGACGCTGGCTGTCGTGGAATTAGGGGACAGACCACGTTTCCTTGCCTTGAAAAGGTGGTCTGTCCCCTAATTCGCCTATTCGGTCGTCCCCTAATTCGGTCCAGTCCTGTGCAGGCCGATGCGTATTTGCGAGCCTGCTGCCGTTATGTGGAACTGAACCCCAAAGCGAGACCGATAACTCTTTGAGAAACCAGTGACAATACAGTATGTTCTATTAGTTTCTCATTGCGATGGTCGGTAAAGCACCCCGCAAAACGCTGGAGAATAGCTGTGCGTTGCTCAACTTCTCGTAGCAGCAATCCGCCACCATCGGAAGTGATGGTCCCGCCGCAGAAATCTGCGACTATCTCTCTTTTTCCCAGGGCTTGAAATGCATTAAATTTTTTTGTACACTCTGTTTTCATAAGGTCACCCGTGTTGTTTTGCTTATCGTGTTGGAATCACGATAATTATGCAACATTTGTGACCTTTTTGCTTTATATATTGTGAGAAATGCGGGCTAGCGCCATTCGGCTCTGTCCCATTTCTTCAACGGAACAATTCCGTAGTGCCCGAAGCAAATGGCCGCCTGATAACCCATGTTCAACAGATTTTCTTGAGATTAAGAGAAAACACGAATAATTTCTTTACACGCAGAAAAAATATCCTGCTTGGCATTAACAAGATATCTGTTCATTTCTTCATCCATTTTTTGCAAATAATCAGCAGCGCAGTACTTACGAATTTCGCCAAGAGGAAAGTGATCTGTTTCGGATTCAACGGCACGTATTGGCATAAAAACTTCATGATCAGGTGGTTGAACAGCATGTCTCAACGCATTGATTTTTCTCACTCCTACGATCAGATTCATACGGCCTTCAAGCATCGCCGTGGCAACATCAACCAGTTCAGAGCGTTTGTTTACGGCTGTGATTTCCTTAGAGCTCACCAATCACCTCCTAAAATTTTGTCTTGAATTCAATCCGTTGACTCGTCTTAATGTTTTCGACCCAATGGGTTTCAAACTGAATACCATCACGACCAGTATAGGATGAACTCGTCTTTTTTACCCAATCGGTCGGACTGCCTCCATATTGCTGGGCGACACGCTCCGCATCCCGGAAAGGCACACGTCCACCAACACCTGCCAGGATCTCGCCGACTTCACTCATTTGCGCTTCACTGGCTAACGATTTACTCAATCGTAACCCATCTGCTGCACTACTCGCGACATCCCCTATCGCACCAATCTCATTGGTAAAAGGCCTTAACACTTCATAAGCTTTTCCAGCAGTTGAAAGATCCTTTATAGCAGTAAGAGCATTCCTGGCCATTGTAAAACTCTCTCCTGCAACAGGCCCTGCGGCCATCATTAATCCAATTTGATCGTCTGGGCTAATAATAGAATCCAGGAGGGTAACCGGCGAAAAAAGGACCTGATTGAATGGGGGGAATTAGGGGACAGACCACGTTTCCTTGCCTTGAAAAGGTGGTCTGTCCCCTAATTCGCCTCCTGAAGGGCTGAACTCAGAGAAGAGAGCAGGATCTTATATGCTCCATCACGTGATGAACCCGACCGGGGGAGCGAAACGATGGGCGCGACGTAAGGAACATTTGCCATAACCGGCGTGCGAAAGCAGAGCGAAGCGACGCTTTGGCACGTCCGCGTTGATGGCGTTGTTAGCCACAGCCAAAATAAACGCGTCATGCCTAGGCTTAGCGTGAGACGTACCCCTCGGAGACAATTTCACCCGTCTTGGCATCTATGACAAAGTGAGCTTTAGTGCCGCGATTGCCCGCATTGGTCTCGATCTCGAAGCGACTGACTGCACCCAACCAACTGCGACGGATGACCACATTCAATGGCTCAACAAACGCCCACTCTTTAGCAGTAGCACGTTTCCGCGCAATCTCAATAGCTTGATCTCGTTCAATCATGGTTCGGAATAGGTCCTAATGATATCGATACACGAAATAATGTTCCGCCAAGTGTAATTGTTCCAATCGCAAGGCCTTCCGCAGTAATCTGAGAGACGGTCACGTAACCACCTTGAAGCGGGAACTTGATCGCTCCGAGAGCGCTTGCTAGGCCATACACTCGCAGTTGGCCATAGCCTTCGGCCAAGGCCTCCTCCAAGTAACGGAGCAATGCCGATCGCGTATAGGCAGACATGTTGATTTCCGCTCGAAGCTTTCGGAAAGGCCCGATTCGAGGCGAAAAATAACGGTGTACTAGTTCATGAAATAGAGTTACTTTCTGTTCGGAAAGCGATTGATTGCGTGCCACTCGAATTACGCCATATGCAGTGGTCTCCCCTAAGCTGCCTCCGGCTATCTGAGGCGGACGCGACACTCGGAGCTGGTTTCCAGCGGGAGGCGGAACTCCGACATTTGGGCGCGGATAGATTTGGGGACGCCCGCGGCCTATAACCGCCCGGCCTTGCCCACGTAGCAAAATTGCTTGGAGTGTTGATACGCCCAATAGGGTTACAGCGCGGGCGAAATGTTGGCCTGCCTTTTCGAGGTCCCTATCCGAGCGCGCGCCGAGAGCGTCAACGGTAAAGTTGTAGAGCTCAGCGGCTCCCTCAAAGACAGCAAAACCTAAAGCGACCACGCCAACTCCGAGAAGGATGATGTCTACAATCTCACCAATGCCAAAGGCGTGCGAGCCTGCCCACACAACTAATGTACTTGCAATGATAGCGAGAGTTTGTGGTTGAAGAAGAGAACTTACGATCGCTCGTGGTCAGAAGGAATATGTGGTAGTGCTCGGCGTATCGCCTCCCCAATCTTGTCTGTATCTGACATACCAATTATTGCAGCGCTTGTTAACATCGGCTTGAGTCCTCATTTTCTATTGTAAGTGGCTAATCGCGGTGCTGACCGGACACCGTGCGCCGATCAGGCAAACGAAGTTTGAATGATCGGTGTGCGGTGTCCGGTCAAGCCCCTTGTTCCGGCGCAAGGCGACGGGGCAAGAGGAATTAGGGGACAGACCACGTTTCCTTGCCTTGAAAAGGTGGTCTGTCCCCTAATTCTCAGACCGGTCTTGCTCACCTGGGTGAGCCGGTTAAGGCTGTTGTAGCCGAGCCCGGTGACCGTGTTGCCGGTGCAGTCCGTGGACGTGCGGGTGACCGTGCCTCCCTCCGCTTTCTTGATCAGGTTGCCGGAGGCGTCATAGACATAGGCTTGCAGTAGGGTGCCGGTGGCGCTGCCGCTCCGCGTCTCCAGCAGTTGGTTGGCCGCATCGAAGAGGGACACGCTTTTCACCGGCGTGGTCGCATTCACCGTCTTGGCGGTGCGGTTGCCGAGCGGGTCGTAGCTGTAATCCTCCTGCTGGGCAGGCGTGCCGTTGGCCACCTGCACCAGGCGGTTGAGGCCGTCGTAGGCGTAGGTGTAGTTGACGATCACGCCGGAGGTATTCTCGGCCTGGCTTTTCCGGTTGCCGAAACCATCGTAGCCGTAGGTGTGCTGGCTGATGATGTTCAGGGTGGTCCGTCGGCATCGTAGCGGTAGGAGATGGTGCCGTAATTCGGTGCCCAGATCCCGCTCAGCCGGTTGGCGGTATTTTATCGACCTTTTCCATGACAGGTGGGCGCGATGAAGCTTGCGCCACCCTACCCGGCTTTCTCATACCTTTGAGCGGTCCACGGAATCGGAGGCTTCTTTATTCTGCTGGAACCGTCAAACTTTGATTGTCCCCCCGCAAAGCCGGGGGTTTACCCAAGAGAAATTATTGACACTAGATTGAAGGCGGTATATCGGACAGACGCACCAATCGTAAACTGTGAAGGAGTTGGTAATCGCTGCCTCCACACGGCTCCTCGGTGAGTTCATTGCCAGCCCACGAAGGCGTCATCAAATGAAGATGATCAACGTGTGACTTCAAATACTCAAGCTTCTTGATGAGGAGTTCAAGTCCGTCTCGATCAAAGCAGAGTACCGCTTCGGGGTTGCCACCCTTTTGAACTTCAATTGTAAGCGTCATAAGCCGGAGCTTCCCCCTATTTCGTATTTCTTCTTCTCGAGTGGCCCATTGTAGGTTTTCAAGCGATTAACATCGACATGCGGCGGTTCACCAAAACTGTTCGCCTCGTCAATATGGTATGATCGCTGATTATTGGGATTCACATAGCCTCCTTTTCCATTCAGGGGGTCTGGGCCCCGCGACTCAAACCCTTTCGCTTTAAACATTTCATCAATCTCAATTGCGGTCTTACCGTTGAAGGGATTGATCAATCCCTTGCCTGTTATATTTGCCGCTCCGGCTACTTTCTCTGCCGCAGTAAAATCCTTAATAGCAGCAAGAGCGTTCCTGGCCATTGCAAAGCTTTCGCCCGCAACAGGCCCTGCGGCCATCATTAATCCAATTTGATCGTCTGGACTAATAACAGAATCCAGGAGGGTAAACGGCGAAAAGAGGACCTGATTGAATGTGTTGTTCAGGTTGACAGCCTCAGTGTAATAGCTCTTAGCTGTCTCGACCGTATAGTTCCCAATAGCCTTTGCCACCAACCCATTAGGATCGGTGAAGTTGACCGGATTCCCACCCACATACGCATAGCCATTAATCCCACCCCGCAAGCCGATCGGGTCCCGCTGGGTAAATCGTCCAACCGTTGGATCATAATACCGGGCCCGGTAATAGGTCAAGCCGGTTGCGTCGGGTTCCCGGCCGGTGTAGCCGAAACGCGGGACGGCGGCTGTCGTGCCGGCAACGCGGTTGCCCCAGGCGTCAAAACGCTGGACCGCCGCAATGGTCCCGCTCTCGTTGGAATAGGCGATGACGCTGCCCAGTCCGTCCTGGTGGAAGTAGCCGACCGTGGCGCTCGGCCCCATGCCGCCCTGCCGCAGGAGGGGATCGTCCATGTTGGGACCGTGGGTGTAGAGGGCGGTCGGCGTGGTAAAAGACGCGGGGTACTCGGCATAAATGTCGGGCCCCAGGTACGCATAGTTGGTGGGCGTGGCGCCGACGGTCTTGCGGATCCGCCGGCCCGCGTCGTCGTAGGCGTATTGCTCGGCGGCCAGACCGGTCTTGCTCACCTGGGTGAGCCGGTTAAGGCTGTTGTAGGTAAGCCCGGTGACCGTGTTGCCGGTGCAGTCCGTAGGGGTGCGGGTGACCGTGCCCCCTTCCGCTTTCTTGATCAGGTTGCCGGAGGCGTCATAGACATAGGCCTGCAGCAGCGAGCCGGTGGCACTGCCGGAGCGGACCTCCAGCAGTTGGTTGGCCGTATCGAAGAGGGAAACGCTTTTCACCGGCGTGGTCGCGTTCACCGTCTTGGCGGTGCGGTTGCCGAGCGGGTCGTAGCTGTAATCCTCCTGCTGGGCAGGCGTGCCGTTGGCCACCTGCACCAGCCGGTTGAGACCGTCGTAGGCATAGGTATAATTGACGATCACGCCGGAGGTGTTCTCGACCTGGTTTTTCCGGTTGCCGAAACCATCGTAGCCGTAGGTGTGCTGGCTGATGATGTTCAGGGTGGTCCGTCGGTTCACCAGTTGCTGCAGGCTGTCGTCGGCGTTGTAGCTGTAGCGCGAGTTGACGCCGTTGGGCAGCCATTTCTCCATCAGCCGGCCCCCGGCATCGTAGCGGTAGGAGATGGTGCCGTAGTTCGGCGCCCAGATCCCGGTCAGCCGGTTCGCGGGATCATAGAGATAGTTGGTCTGGTTGCCGTGGCCGTCCTCAACGCTCATGAGCCGCCCGCCGGGGCTGAATCCGTAATGGAGCGAGGGCCCCCGGCTGTCCGTGATCGTCTCCGGCCGGTGCGCCGCATCGTAGCTGACGTCGTAGGCAACGAGCACGCTGGCGTTGCCCTCGGCCTTGGTCTCGGTCCGGATTGGCTGACCCAGCGGGTTTCTTGTGACCGTGACATTGCCCGCGCTGCTGTTCTGCGTCAGCAGCTGGTGGCCGTGGCCCCAGGTGAAGGTGGTGACCTGGCCGTTGGCATCGGTGCGCTGCGTGATGTTCCCATTGATGTCGTAGGCAAAAAGCGTGTTGTGGTCCAGCGCATCGGTCGCTTTGAGCTTTCTGCCGAAATCGTCGGAGATGAAACTCGTCTGCACCGTGACCACATCGGCGGCGGGATTGGTCCCCGTTACATCGGTCCGGCCCGCTCTGATCTCCGTGAGCAAGCCCAGGAGGTTGTAGCTGTAGCGCGCCACCGGCCGGATCGCACCCAGGCTCGCATCCGTATAGGAGGCCCCCGCCACCCGCATCGGCCGGCTCAGCTCGTCGTAGGTGGTCAGCGACGTCTGCGGCGCCGACGCGTCGGCCGCGATCCGGCTCTCCGAGATCACATTGCCCAGCGGATCGTAATCGTACTCGACAGCCCGCCCCTGGCTAAAACCGGGAATCGTCGGCAGGGTCTTGCGTTTGAGCTGGCCGTTGCGGTCCGTGCCCCAGTAGCTGTAACTCGTGGTGTTCTGGTTGGGATCGGTGAGCGACCTGGGTTTGCCGCTCATGTCCCGATCCGTGCCCACCGTGTTCCCCTCCGGGTCGTTGGCCTTGATCGCACGGTTGGCCGCATCGTAGGTAAAACTCAGGTTGTAGCCGTCCGGGTTGGTGACTTTAACCACGTTGCCTGCGGGATCGTACTCGGAGAGGGTTTGAGCCCCGGCGTTATCGGTGGCCGCGATCCGGCGGTCCGAGAGATCGTACTGCCATGAGGTCCTGTCCCAGACAGTGCCAGCGATCTCCAGCTTCTGCTCGACGAGATTGCCGTTGGCATCGTAGGTATAGTTGCGTGTCTGCCCCAGCGCATCGCTGCCGGTCACGATCCGATCGAGAACGTCGTAGGTGAAGTGGGTGACGTGCCAGTCGGCGTCGATGCCGGTCAGCACCCGGCCGAGAGCGTCATGGACCAGACTTCGGCTGTCGGCCGGATCCGAGGCATTGATGAGCCCGTCGCCGTTCTTGTCCCCCAGACGGCTGATGCCGGTGGGATAAAGCGAGTTCGCATCAAAGGTAGAAGAAACGACCGGACCCGCCATGGTGGCGATATCGCGTACCTGCTTGCCGGTCCGGAGGTTGCCGTAGGTATCGTAGGTGTTGACGGACCAGGAAACGACTTGGCCTGCATCCACGGTGTAGGGGATGACCGGGACCACTCCTGCCTTTAACCGGATGTGCTCCAGCAGGTTCCCATTGCCGCTGTATTTGAGGACACTGTAGTTGTCCCGGTGATCCTTGATCCGCTGGGGTTGATTAAAGGCGTCAAAGTTCGAGTAGGTCTCCGTCGTCCCCCGAGGGGAAGTGATGGTGGTGACGTTGCCCTTGGCATCATAGGTATAGCTTGTTGTGTAGCCCAGCGGATCGGTCTGGCTGAGCCGGTTCAGGGGCGCGTTCGGGTCGTAGGTGTAGGTCCAGTCGGCCCCGTTTTCCTCAATGATTTTGAGCGGAACGCCATATTCGCTGAAAAAGAAACGACGTTCGAAGCCGCGCTCGTTGACCTGCATCGTCTCGCGCCGGAAGTCGTTGTAGGTAAAACTGTTGACCTCGCCCATGGAGTTGGTGTGCCGGAATGCCCGGCCATTGGCATAATACTCGAAGGTCATGCCGTTGCCCCGGGGCAGCTGATAACTCTTCATGGCGTGGTTGACGTTCACCCCGTCTTCCGCCGCGTAATAGGTGTAGGTGACCGGCGGCTGGGTAGCGGGGGAGGAAACTGCCAGGGGGTTTTTGTAACTGGTGAGGTTGCCGGCCCCATCGTAGCCGTACTGGAAAATACGGCCCGAGAAATCATGGATCTGGGTGATATGGCCGCCGGTGCAGGTGAACGTGAGCGCCCGGTTGAGGCTGTCCTTGACCCGCGTCAGATCGGCCCCCGTGTAAGTCATGGTCAGGGCATTGCCGTTGCGGTCGGCAATACTCTGAAGCTTGGCTTTCTGGCCGCCTCCCGTGGTGCCGTTAAGGGATTCGAAGAGATAGGTCAGCCCGTTTTTCTCCCTGATCTGATAGGTGCCGTTCGCAAGCCTCTGAAAGGTAACGAAGACGCCCCCCGGATTGGTCAGGGTAGCGTTCACGGCAACATTGCCGCGTCTGTGATTGGTGGTGGCAAAAAATTTCTCGTTACCCGTGCGGGAATTAGGGGACGGGAATTAGGGGACAGACCACGTTTCCTTGCCTTGAAAAGGTGGTCTGTCCCCTAATTCTTAGAGATTAGACAATCCTTGGAGGCTGCGGGAGATCTCCGTTTTCCCGTTGACTTTACTTATCATGGATGTCCCCATTTTTCATTGTTGGGGAGAAGGTTAAGGAACATTTTACGGTTCACTGGGGAGGCCGCCCCACCCTTGCTTTATCGTTCCCACCCGGCTATTGTACATAGTCGACTCTCCCCTTTCTGTGTTTGCTCCCTACGTATGGCTTCCATCTTGAAAGTTCACCAATCAATACCAATTCTGGTTTTATTTTTTTATTTTTTGCCACAACAACCTCAATGCCAAGAGGATCATCTTCGGTCCCCTTAACTATCCATGTATACTTATTATGTCCATCCATCTTTGTTGCACAAAACACAGGGAACAAGTCTACATCAATAGCGTATTCAAATATATAATCTTGGAATATACCATTTGCATCAACAAACATTTCTGCGTCTCCTCTATAGCTTTGACATGAACATAAAATTATCAATGGCAATACAAGCAATACCAGCTTTTTATTTTTCATTGTTTATTTCCAACAGTTGCTGTTCCTGAAAACTCAATTCGATAAGGAGTTCCAGATCCTGCGATTACTCTCCCAATAAATGTTTCAATATTCCTACCTGCATTACTAATAGTCCAAGGTTTCATGTCAAAATTATAGGTATCATGTCCCCCAACAATTGTGTTGTTTGCTCCAGGGTACAAGGTAACAGTGCCATATACCAGAGCATCATTTACTGAAGAGAAGTTTTTTCCTGCAAAATTCACTTGTCCGGATGGAGGTAATTGGGAAACATTGCTTAAATCCAAGGTCCCATCAGCTACAGTTAGGGGCGAGCCACTTCCCTCTCGCCAATGCCTATTCGCTTCGCTTAAGCTCAACCCCTCGGACTTTTCGGCCCAAAAGATAGCGTCGCTTGCTAAGGTTAACGGCGACAAGATGACTCCGTTCAGGGTGTTCATTCCATGATTCCAACCCTGCGCGGCATCTGAAACATAGCTTTTGCCGCTTTCCTGATACCAATCAACCACCGGACTAGCCAGCAACCCCTGAGGATCATTAAAATTAACCGGATTACCACCCACATAGGCATACGCATTCACCCCGCCCCGCAACCCGATCGGGTCCCGCTGGGTGAAGCGGCCGCTGGTCGGATCATAATACCGGGCCCGGTAATAGGTCAGGCCGGTGGCGTCGGGCTCCCGGCCGGTGTAGCCGAAACGCGGGACGGCGGCTGTCGTGCCGGCAACGCGGTTGCCCCAGGCGTCAAAACGCTGGACCGCAGCAATGGTCCCGCTCTCGTTGGAATAGGCGATGACGCTGCCCAGTCCGTCCTGGTGGAAGAACGGGAATTAGGGGACAGACCACGTTTCCTTGCCTTGAAAAGGTGGTCTGTCCCCTAATTCTTGTCCCCTAATTCTTCTAATTCTTCTTCCTCCATCACATCATTACAGGCAGTTCCTTGATAAAGGCTTCTTCGGCATCAGGATCTCCGTCATTATATCTATCCCAGAAATCACCCTCAATCCAACTTTTTGGTCCTATAACCAAACAGCGGTTCAAGTCGATTGAAACAACCCAATTTGGAGGGATCTTAGAGTCAATTATTGTGAATTCGGCAACAGGAAACAACGCGGCACATGACTGTAAATCAGACCAAAGTAAATATTGCTGACGCCCATCAATAAAGGTCTGGATGAACAAAACTGCATATTCAACGCCACCCTTAAGCCACCCATCTGAAACAGCCTTTCCATTGTGCCACATGACCTTCATTGCACTACCCCCTTGACTTTGAAGTCGATATTGAGATTTACTTCTCCTGTCTGGATATTTTTGTAGAAATGAATTTGAGAGCTTTGACCCGTGGGCAAATTCACGGATTGAGTGGTGAATTTACCCCAATCTGTAATGCTGCCACCTCCGCGTGTAAGTTCCTCAACAACTGCTTGATTGGTAAGCTGCCCCCCTGCGACTGGAATATCTCTCGCCGCGGCAATTGCCTCGTCGGTTAAGCCTGCCCCTCCGCGAGTCAGTATCCCAGCTTCTTCGAAGGCTAATTGGGTGCGGAGGCGGGTAGCATTAGCAGCACTGGTTGCATTATAACCCTCTGCAGCAGTCGAGAAATCCTTGAAGGCCGTTAGAGCATTTCTGGTCAACGCGAAGCTTTCGCCCGCAACAGGCCCTGCGGCCATCATTAATCCAATTTGATCGTCTGGGCTAATAATAGAATCCAGGAGGGTAACCGGCGAAAAAAGGACCTGATTGAATGTGTTGTTCAGGTTAACAGCCTCAGTGTAATAGCTCTTAGCTGTCTCGACCGTATAGTTCCCAATAGCCTTTGCCACCAACCCATTAGGATCGGTGAAGTTGACCGGATTCCCGCCCACATACGCATAACCATTAATACCACCGCGCAAGCCGATCGGGTCCCACTGGGTAAATCGTCCAACCGTTGGATCATAATACCGGGCCCGGTAATAGGTCAAGCCGGTTGCGTCGGGTTCCCGGCCAGTGTAGCCGAAACGAGGGACGCTGGCTGTCGTACCGGCAACGCGGTTGCCCCAGGCGTCAAAACGCTGGACCGCCGCAATGGTGCCGCTCTCGTTGGAAGAGGCGATGACGCTGCCCAGTCCGTCCTGGTGGAAGTAGCCGACCGTAGCGTTCGGTCCCATGCCGCCCTGCCGCAGGATGGGGTCGTCCATGTGGGGACCGTGGGTGTAGAGGGCGGTCGGCGTGGTAAAAGACGCGGGGTACTCGGCATAAATGTCGGGCCCCATGTACGCGAAGTTTGTGGCCGTGGCGCCGATGGTCTTGCGGATCCGCCGGCCTGCGTCGTCGTAGGCATACTGCTCGGTGGCCAGGCCGGTCTTGCTCACTTGGCTGAGCCGGTTAAGGCTGTTGTAGGCAAGCCCGGTAACCGTGTTGCCGGTGCAGTCCGTGGGGGTGCGGGTGACCGTGCCCCCTTCCGCCTTCTTGATCAGGTTGCCGGCCGCGTCATAGACATAGGCTTGCAGCAGCAGGCCGGAAGCGCTGCCGGAGCGGACCTCCAGCAGTTGGTTGGCCGCATCGAAGAGGGACACGCTTTGCACCGGCGTGGTCGCGTTCATCGTCTTGGCGGTGCGGTTGCCGAGCGGGTCGTAGCTGTAATCCTCCTGCTGGGCAGGCGTGCCGTTGGCCACCTGCACCAGCCGGTTGAGACCGTCGTAGGCGTAGGTATAATTGACGATCACGCCGGAGGTGTTCTCGACCTGGCTTTTCCGGTTGCCGAAACCATCGTAGCCGTAGGTGTGCTGGCTGATGATGTTCAGGGTGGTCCGCCGGTTCACCAGCTGCTGCAGGCTGTCGTCGGCGTTATAGCTGTAGCGCGAGTTGACGCCGTTGGGCAGCCATTTCTCCGTCAGTCGGCCCCCGGCATCGTAGCGGTAGGAGATGGTGCCGTAATTCGGTGCCCAGATCCCGGTCAGCCGGTTGGCGGGATCATAGAGATAGTTGGTCTGGTTGCCGTGGCCGTCCTCAACGCTCATCAGCCGCCCGCCGGGGCTGAATCCGTAATGGAGCGAGGGACCCCGGCTGTCCATGATCGTCTCCGGCCGGTGCGCCGCATCGTAGCTGACGTCGTAGGCAACGAGCACGCTGGCGTTGCCCTCGGCCTTGGTCTCGGTCCGGATTGGCTGACCCAGCGGGTTTCTTGTGACCGTGACATTGCCCGCGCTGCTGTTCTGCGTCAGCAGCTGGTGGCCGTGGCCCCAGGTGAAGGTGGTGACCTGGCCGTTGGCATCGGTGCGCTGCGTGATGTTCCCATTGATGTCGTAGGCAAAAAGCGTGTTGTGGTCCAGCGCATCGGTCGCTTTGAGCTTTCTGCCGAAATCGTCGGAGATGAAACTCGTCTGCACCGTGACCACATCGGCACCGGGATTGGTCCCCGCGGCATCGGTCCGGCCCGCTTTGATCTCCGTGAGCAAGCCCAGGAGGTTGTAGCTGTACCGCGTCACCGGCCGGATCGCACCCAGGCTCGCATCCGTATAGGAGGCTCCCGCCACCCGCACCGGCCGGCTCAGCTCGTCGTAGGTGGTCAGCGAGGTCTGCGGCGCCGATGCGTCGGCCGCGATCCGGCTCTCCGAGATCACATTGCCGAGAGGATCGTAGTCGTACTCGACAGCCCGGCCCTGGCTGAAACCGGCAATCGCCGGCAGGGTCTTGCGCTTGAGCTGGCCGTTGCGGTCCGTGCCCCAGTAGCTGTAACTCGTGGTATTCTGGTTGGGATCGATGAGCGACCTGGGTTTGCCGCTCATGTCCCTCTCCGTGCCCACCGTGTTCCCCTCCGGGTCGTTGGCCTTGATCGCCCGGTTGGCCGCATCGTAGGTGAAACTCAGGTTGTAGCCGTCCGGGTTGGTGACCTTGACCACGTTGCCTGCGGGATCATACTCGGAGAGAGTTTGAGCTCCGGCGTTATCGGTGGCCTCAATGCGGCGGTCCGAGAGATCGTATTGCCATGAGGTCTTGTCCCAGACCGTGCCCTCGATCTCCAGCTTTTGCTCGATGAGGTTGCCATTGGCATCGTAGGTGTAGTTGCGGGTCTGCCCCAGTGCATCGCTGCCCGTCACGATCCGACCGAGAACGTCGTAGGTGAAGTGGGTGATGTGCCAGTCGGCATTGATGCCGGTCAGTACCCGGCCCAGTGGGTCATAGACTAGACTTCGGCTGTCGGCCGGGTCCGAGGTATTAATGAGCCCGTCACCGTTCTTGTCCCCCAGCCGGCTGATGCCGGTGGGATAAAGCGAGTTCGCATCAAAGGTAGAAGAAACGACCGGACCCGCCATGGTGGCGATATCGCGCACCTGCTTGCCGGTCTGGAGGTTGCCGTAGGTATCGTAGGTGTTGACGGACCAGGAAACGACCTGGCCCGCATCCACGGTGTAGGGGATGACCGGGACCACTCCTGCTTTTAACCGGATGTGCTCCAGCAGGTTCCCATTGCCGCTGTATTTGAGGACACTGTAGTTGTCCCGGTGATCCTTGATCCGCTGGGGTTGATTAAAGGCGTCAAAGTTCGAGAAGGTCTCCGTCGTCCCCCGAGGGGAAGTGATGGTGGTGACGTTGCCCTTGGCATCATAGGTATAGCTTGTTGTGTAGCCCAGCGGATCGGTCTGGCTGAGCCGGTTCAGGGGCGCGTTCGGGTCGTAGGCGTAGGTCCACTCGGCCCCGTTTTCCTCAATGATTTTGAGCGGAACGCCATATTCGCTGAAAAAGAAACGACGTTCGAAGCCGCGCTCGTTGACCTGCATCGTCTCGCGCCGGAAGTCGTTGTAGGTAAACCTGTTGACCTCGCCCATGGAGTTGGTGTGCCGGAATGCCCGGCCATTGGCATAATACTCGAAGGTCATGCCATTGCCCCGGGGCAGCTGATAACTCTTCATGGCGTGGTTGACGTTCACCCCGTCTTCCGCCGCGTAATAGGTGTAGGTGACCGGCGGCTGGGTAGCGGGGGAGGAAACCGCCAGGGGGTTTTTGTAGCTGGTGAGGTTGCCTGCCCCATCGTAGCCATATTGAAAAATACGGCCCGAGAAATCCTGGATCTGGGTGATATGGCCGCCGGTGCAGGTGAACGTGAGCGCCCGGTTGAGGCTGTCCTTGACCCGCGTCAGATCGGCCCCCGTGTAAGTCATGGTCAGGGCATTGCCGTTGCGGTCGGCAATACTCTGCAGCTTGGCTTTCTGGCCGCCTCCCGTGGTGCCGTTAAGGGATTCGAAGAGATAGGTCAGCCCGTTTTTCTCCCTGATCTGATAGGTGCCGTTCGCAAGCCGCTGAAAGGTAACGAAGACGCCCCCCGGATTGGTCAGGGTAGCGTTCACGGCAACATTGCCGCGTCTGTGATTGGTGGTGGCAAAAAATTTCTCGTTACCCGTGCCGTCGACCCAGGAGACCTTGGCCAGCCCTCCTTCCACGCCATAAAATTTCAGATAATGATTGAAGCTGTGGGTCCAGCCGAAACCAAGCGGGCCATCCTGGGGAATACGGCTGTTATAGGAACGCTCAAAGACGATCGGCAGCCCGCCCCGGCCGGGAATGGAGAGGTCCCGCTCCGGGTGATACATGTTGCCGGTGACCACGTTGACCGGGTCACCGGCAAGGCTGATCAAGTTATTGATTCCATTGTTGATAACGCCGATCGCCACCGCTGCAAGGTCGTCAGAGTCAGAGTAAGCTGACGCAGGCATGTTGGTCTCGTACCAATAACCGGTGTTGATTGCGGAGTTGTAGACAGAGGAAATCGGGTCACCGATAGCATAACCACCGGCATAGCTTCCACCAATAATAAAGCCAGCGGAGCCGCCTGTGGTGTTACCAAGAGCGTCTTTTTCCTCTTTTTCTGCTGCAAACACGGCGCCTCTCCAGTTACCGTACTCAATGAGGCTGCGTGGAATAATGAGGGTAAAACCTTTGTCGATATAATTTGTCTTGACGCTGTTTACATATGCTGACGCGTAATTAAGAGTGGCATTGGCGTTACTTGTCAGCTTCGGGCTCTCCGTGGCCCAGTTGACCGAAGTCACGGTCAGCACCTCAATTCCGGTTTCCCGGGCATACTGGAGGCCCCGCACCGTCGAGACGGCGTCGAGATGCGCATTCTCCTGCCAGATAAAGGACTCAAAGGCGGAACTGCTGTAGCCGCTCAATAAAAAAGTTTTATACATCAGCGCGCCGGAAGTGAGGTCTGTATTGCGGCTAAGCCCGCCCGGCACATCCACCAGAAACCCTTTTCGTTCTATTGCAAAGGGCAAGTCGAAAAGATAGCTCACTTTCATTTGGGACGAAGTGAGTCCCAGATGGTTGCCGCTCTCGCCGGAACCACCATCCAACTCGCCTATGCGCTTGGAAGCGTCGGTAATAGAGCGCATGTATTTCAACCCGACGATATGGAGGAATTCTCCTTCGGTTTCCTCGAGGTTCGTATTGGGGTTGGGCGTGTTTTTCACCGTTGCCAGCAGTTTTGCAGTCCTTGTCCGAAGCAACTGGTCCGATGCCTGAAAGGCGTAGGCCTGCAAGGCGTGATAATTAGCCGCGCCAATGTTCGTATAGGTAACGCTATTGAGACAACTGCGAGCTCCCGTTGAACAGTCGCCGGTACCCAGTTCCGGGAGCAGCAGTTGCAAATTCAAACTATTGGCTGGAGTGGTAAGAGCAACCGCTTGGCTCCCGGTAACCTGATCGATGGCATCGGATTTGATAACGGGCACGACGTTGATCGCGCCGGGAATGGCCGCAAGATTGCCGTCTGTGCGCCAATCGGCAAGAAGGTCTTCATCGCCAGGTGTTGCCCCTTTAAAAGAAAGGGTGATCCGTTTCAATACGTGTTCCGGCATCGCAAGCGTCGTGGTCGCGAGTTGGACATTGGCGGCATTGCTGACGGTGGTTTTTAACTGGTAACGATGTCCTTCCGGCAAGGTCGCGGCTTCGGCAGTGGTATTTCCCTCACCCCAAGCAAGAAAAGTAATAACATCATAAGGAAGGCTTGCCGGCAGTATATCCAATTTCAGGGGAATGATGCTGCCTCGATAAGGGACATCCGCAAGGCTTGCGTTCTGATTCAATGAAGAGATGCTGGTTCGAATCCGTTGGGCATAGGTCTCATGTGGGAGGCTGTCCGGTCCGTTGGTCCGCTTGGCGAGATAGCCGGTATAATCGAAAGTTGCCGAATGGGAGAGCCCGGCCTGATATTTTTTATCCTTGAAACTCGGATCCAGGGGAATCCAGCGGTGTCCGGCGTTATCGATTTTCACTCCGCGGTAATGTCCGTACGGCACACACGCTTCAACCCAGACGTGGGTCAACTGCACCCCGATTTCCTGATTGCTGGCATTTGTAATGCTGCCAGAAGAGGGGTTCCTCCCTTGACCGAGAATTGCAACGGCACCAGCGTAATCTTTCGCCCCGAGCCATTGAGCCGCCCTGCCATTCTGCCCTGCTGGGGTTGAATCGAGAACTCGGATAGTACCTTTGATGTATCGTGCAGGGATATTCGAGGCCCTGAGCAAAGCGACCAGGAGAGATGCTTGATCCGTATCGTTCCCGGCACTGGATATCAGAGTTCCTTGCGCTCCTTTCAGAGAGCCGTAGTAGGGCTCGTAGGTGATGTTGTCATGAACATATTTGAAAATTTTCGTTGGCGAATACTCCAATTTTTCAGCCAGTGCCAATATTTCGGTTGTTTGTTTGACCTCCTCCTGGGTCTGCCCCAAGTCGTCGACGGTACAGTTGCAGTCTTGGGTTTCCGTGGGGGTTGGCGGAGCTAACGCCAGCGACGTTGCAGCGGCTCCCTTGCCGGTGGTATTTGATTCGCTCTCGACAGGTATTCCCGAAAGATACAGGGGCAGCTGTTTGGCTTCGGTTTGCGGCTGATTTTTGAGTGGAATATCCTGCCGGAAAGTCGTAATAGGCTCCGCAGAAACCGATTCAACAGCTCTCATTTTCGAGACAAACTGATCCAACCGCACCTTGGTTTTTCTAGCTTTATTTCCACGGTCACCGGCGGAACTCTTCTCAACCTCGGCAATTGCCGCATCAATGGAATCAAACCGCTGCACTACCTGATTCTTGAAATCGTCAATTGTTTTGACCTTGGCTTTTAATCCGAGGTCCATGAAACGATTACGCGTTGCAGCTATTTGTTTGAGAGTTTCTCCACGTCTTTTTTGCAATTCATTTTTGGACGCATTGAGGTGAGCCCTTCTCTGATTAAAAGACTTTACAACGGTTGTCCTGCTTTTCTGTAACCCTTCATCGAGTGCTATAGCCTCAAGCTCCTTGGCCAGTGTATTAAGAGTTTCAGCAACAGACACAGGAAGGGAATTCCGAGCCGCATTAAGGGGTTCGTGAACAACCTTCTGAATGACCTCATCGGGGATTGGCGCATTATCATTTGACAACACAACTGATGGCAAAAGAATAATTGCCAAAACAAGCGCGAAAACCGTAGAGCGCATGACATTCTCCATGTGTTTTATTTGAGGTGGTAGTCCTGCTTGTAAAGATCGCACAACGTTTATTGCTCCGCTCACGCTGGCAACGGCAACGGTACTCTCGGAGGTAGCTTTTGACATCATCGCTCGTCTCCTCCACAAGATTCCGCCACTCTGTTTCTGCGATCCTTCACAGCTGTTACCCCGTTAAAACCCCTGAGCATTTCCGGATGTTGGAACCGAATACGAAGTTCTGTAAGGAGAGCAAGTTGAGCATCGGTAATCGCAGGATTACTCTTGCGCCATTGCATCCAGAAAGTTGTTGAGAGGGAATTCCTATCGGGGATGATTGTCGAATTATCCTCAATCGCGAGATACCCCCATTGGTCCGTCTTGTCAGGCTGGTACAGAGTAGGCAGAATACCGACGGCAAAGCTGTTTTCCGGAACACGAATGTGTTTTGCCGGGTTACTCAAGGTGAGCAGTCCGCCGCTGTTGGCGGTATTGAGGCAATTGATCAGATCTTGAGAAGAGTTATTCTCGATAACCATTAATTTGGTTTGTTTTATAATTTCGTTTTGAACGTCAATACTATCGCACTCTCGGGCAGGCGAGGCCTGAGGATCACAAGGAATATTGAGAAAAAGGGCATTGGCCGCCGGTTGGCCGCCGTCGATCATGCTGCAGATAATGATCGGTTTTTGGGGGAGAGAAGGGTCGATCCCGGACCAACCGGTACCCTCAAGACCCGCCAGAAGCGTCACCGTCTTTGCACGACTGATTTTGGCAAAACCTGTATTCAGTAGCGCCCTTGTTGCCGCCATGCCAAAATGCTCTTTAAAAATTGGTTTGGTATCGAGTTGTTGTATATTTTCAAAAGAAGGGGTGATTGCGCCCTGAGGCACGTTCTGGTTTATGTGCCAGGCTGGATGAACTTCAGAAATTCCGGCATCTGGGATTGCAAGAACGGTCTTGTCCAGCGGGCAGGACCAATAGTGCTCGCCGCTTGAGTCCGTGCAATTGTTATCAATCACCATACGTTCGATGCCATCCGACAGAGCTACGGGCCCGACCCCGTTGTACGATCCACCCTTGCCGCGAAAATGAATTAACGCCCGCTTCCCATTCAACAGGCTGTTTTCCGTCGTGCTGATTGTACCGAGATATGCTCGGAAATTACCACCTTGAGTGCTCCCCGGAATTCCGCCATCATCATTGAATATTTCAACAGGGGTGTCCTCGCGGAACAGGCTTGCGGCCACCACTTCGAAAACATCTAGTTGTGCAGGTGACCCGGCGATGAAAACTTCTAAATCGATCGCTTCATTTGGAAAAGATGTGGCTTTTGAGGTATCATCGTTGACCTTGACTCCAGCCCCTGCCAAATTTGCAGTTTTGGCGGATGCGGAATTATCCGGCAGAGATGCTTTTTGCATTAACGGAGTCGTAATGATTGAACTTGATCCCGTTGCAAGAAACCGGGAATCTGCAAGGTTGGGATTTTTCCCGAGAACCACTTCCACCCTATCTGGAACACCATCCTTGTCCGTATCAACCAATGTTGAGGGATTGGGTAACGATGCAACCACCATAGCTGTAAAAAAAGCATTGTTACCCCAGCTTCCATCGGCGGCCTGTTGGGCAATGAGATAATCAAGAGCCGATGACGTTGTCGAATCGGTAGGACGCAATACCGCTAACACACGATACACCAGGGCCGTCTCCAGGATAGTGCTGTCCGTGCCGTCACCAAATCCATTATCGCTCTTTCGTTTCAGGAGAAGTCCGCTGATTGCATTATTGATCACTGTTGCTAAGGTGTAGCCAGTGTTTCCGCATGTCACCGTAGTAAACCTTCCGGGAGTTATTTTGCGGAGGGCTTGAATCGCGGAAACGGTCGGAACGATCGCACCGCTTCGCTGCCCCGGCGGCACAATCGCTCCTGTCGAGATGGAATACGGCCAGAGAAAATCAGGAGTAGGTAGTTGTGCGGGAAGAAATTGACACACCCCCTCCACAATATCGTTGTTGCTGTATGCCGCTCCCTGAGCATCAAGCAGGGTCATAATGGCGAGCGATGTGTCAGGTAGGCTGCTCCCATATTGCGGATAAGCACCCCAAGCCTTTCCCGTGTTTTGCCAGGATAACAGTTTAGCGACAAGAGTTGTTGAATCCTCCCCGGCAGCCCTTAACGCGTCTATTTGGTACGTCAGTGCATCAATGCTGACCGATTCAGTATTGCTCAACCATGATAAGCCTCCCAGATAAGTGTACCCCTTCTTCATGTAAAAACGCGCTAGGGTTTTTATAACTTCACTGGTCGTTTGCGGGCCAAGACCGGCAGGGCTGCTCCAGCCGCCGTCGCTGTGCTGGTGAGTCATGATCCAGGCCAGCCCTTTATCCCAGGACTGGTCGATCTGAGATTGAGTGGCCGCGAATGCGAAGGATTCCAACAGAAGCCCGCTAATAAATACCCACACAACTACCATAATTTTCATCGAAAATTCTCCTTGTGGACAGTTCGCTTTCTATGCACATCGATCCAAACAAAAAACTCTATCATCGTGGCGAAGTCAACATTGTTATCACTTTGTTTTTATAAATATATTAGGGAGTTACTCTGGAGGCATTACAATCATTGGCGCATTGCAAAAAAAATAATTTTTCAGAGAGGCACTGAAGTTTAGAGTTTCACGAGCAAACCAAATCAAGATACTGTTCAATGGGTATGAAAATAAAGGGAGCATTGTTGACACGACCATGCAGGAAAAGGCAGTCGCTTTCCCGACCGATTCCTATTTGTACAACCGGAGCCGTGAGCATCTGGTCAATTTGGCTGGGGCGTGGGGAGTTACGATCGAATTTGATCGGTTTACAACAAGGCTGTGCGCTGCTAATACAGCCCATGCCTCCAGCTGGAGAGCGACAACTCGGCATCGGCTTTGGTGTTGAATCAACAATTCAATGTCTACCAATACCCCCAAACGGCCTGGCGCTGGAAGGTCAGCAATGTTTACAATAAGGGCGACAGCAGCCGTAAGGAGGAGGACGACTACCCGGCCCGCCTCTATGTGATGCTCGCCTATGACCCCAAACGGGCATCCCTGGGAAAGCGGATCAAGTATCAACTGGCCAAGACCTTGTATGGGCAATATCCTCCCGGCAGTTCCATCAGTTATATCTGGGATAACCGGGCCACCACGACTGCGTTCATCAACAATGCCCACACAGATGCGGCACGAATGATCCCGGTCAGCGCCGGTTCGGCCCAGGCGAACACCAGGCAGGACTACACCGTTAATATCGTCCGCGATTATCGCCTGGCTTTTGGTGAAGATCCCCCGGAAACCGCGAGCCTGGCGGTGATGAATGATTCGGACAATACCGGCGAAGCCTCCCGATCCTGGATGCAATGGATTAAGATTTTCCGGGCTCAATAACGGCAGCGAACGGAACGGTCGCCCCTTGCCCTCTCAACTCTCATGGAGTGACAGCCATGCCGACAAATCCGGACATCCTGCCGCGCGATGCGTATAATCAGGCCCTGGTTGCCAACGTGCATCCCCCGAACTGGGTGAACCCGCAGCCGTGCGGGCGTTACAACCTGGTGGTGATCGGCGCGGGCACCGCCGGTCTGGTGGCTGCTGCCGGAGCCGCCGGTTTGGGGGCCAAGGTAGCCCTGATTGAACGGCATCTCATGGGCGGCGACTGCCTCAATGTCGGATGTGTGCCTTCCAAGGCCATCATTCGTGCCTCCCGCGCCTTGTTTGAAGCCCGCAACAGCGGCGTATTCGGCGTCCTGGGTGGCGATTCCCTGGACTTCGATTTTGCCGCTGCCATGGAACGGATGCGTTGTCTGCGTTCAGGGATCAGCGGGCACGACTCCGCCCATCGCTTTCGCGATGAGTTGGGGATTGATGTCTTTATCGGCCGGGGTCGTTTTGTCGATTCTGAGTGTATTGAGGTGGATGGCCAACACCTGCTCTTTGATCGGGCCGCCCTCTGCACCGGCGCCCGCGCCGCCGCCCCGGCCATCCCCGGTCTGGAAGCGGCGGGTTATCTCACCAATGAAACCCTGTTCGAGCTCACCGAACTGCCCGGACGCCTGGCGGTGATCGGCGGCGGCCCCATCGGCTGCGAGATGGCCCAGGCCTTTGCCCGTTTCGGCAGCCGGGTTTCGCTGATCCAGCACGGTCGTCATCTGCTCAGCCGCGAGGATGCCGATGCCGCCGGGATTGTGCAGGCGGTGTTCGTCCGCGAGGGGATCGATCTCCACCTGGGCGCAACGATCTTGGGAGTGGAGACCGATGGCAAGGACAAAATCCTCCGTCTTGAGCGGGACGGCGTGGCAGCGGAGGTGCGTGTGGACGCCATCCTGGTCGGCGTCGGCCGGGCACCGAATATCGAAGGCTTGGACCTGGATAAGGCGGGCATTGCCTGCGACCGGACCGGCGTGCAGGTGAACGATCTGCTGCAGACCGCCAATCCCCGCGTTTATGCGGCCGGCGACATCTGCTCCCCCTATAAATTCACCCACACCGCCGATGCCCAGGCACGGATCCTGATCGCCAATGCCCTGTTCAAAGGGCGACAGAAGGTCTCCGGCCTGACCATTCCCTGGTGCACCTATACGGATCCCGAGGTCGCCCATGTCGGCCTCTCCGAACAAGAGGCACGGGAAAAGGGCATCGCGGTGCACACCCTGACCGTGCCGCTGGCCACGGTTGACCGGGCAATTCTGGACGGAGAAACCGAGGGCTTTGCCCGCATCCACCTGCGCAAGGGCACTGACAGAATTCTCGGTGCCACCTTGGTCGCCCGGCATGCCGGTGAGATGATCAACGAAATAACGCTTGCCATCACCAGTGGCCTGGGACTAGGGGCCATCGGCCGAACCATCCATCCCTATCCGACCCAGAGCGAGGCCATCAAAAAACTGGCGGATGCCTCCAATAAAACCCGCCTGACCGGTTGGGTGCGGAAAGTGCTGGGGCTCTGGCTGCGGTGGCGGAGGCGATGATGGCCTCCCTGCCCGGCACCCCCGAGACCCTGCGGCTTGCAGCCTTCCTCTCGGTCTTCGTGGTACTGGCTCTGCTCGAATATCTTTGGCCGCGCCGCCCGCTCACGGTTTCCAAGCCCCAACGCTGGCTGGTGAATCTGACCCTGGTTGCCGCCAATACCCTGTTGATGCGTTATGTCTTCCCTCTGGCACCCTTTGCCCTGGCCACTCTGATGCAGAGTAGGGGCTGGGGTCTGTTCCCTTTGCTCACGTTCTCGGGCTTGCCTGAAATCGCAGTCAGCCTGCTGCTGCTGGATCTTCTCATTTACACCCAGCATCGTCTCTTTCATCAGGTGCCGGTCTTCTGGCGCATCCACCGGATGCATCATACCGATCTCGATCTTGACGTCACCAGCGGCACCCGTTTCCATCCCCTGGAGATGTTCCTCTCACTGACAATCAAGCTCACCGCCGTGCTCCTGCTCGGCACCTCACCGCTCTCGGTGCTGCTTTTTGAGATCGTGCTCAATGCCACCTCCATGTTCAGCCATGCCAACCTGCGCCTGCCTCCGGCCGTTGACCGATGGCTGCGTTGCTTGCTGGTGACGCCGGATATGCACCGGGTGCACCATTCCGTCATCCCACGGGAAACCAACAGCAATTTCGGCTTCAACCTCTCCTGCTGGGATCGGCTGCTCGGCACCTACCGGGCCCAGCCCCGTGACGGGCATGAGGGCATGACCATCGGGTTGCAGACATGGCGGGACCAGGGCCAACTGGGCTTGTGGCAGATACTGAAGATTCCGTTTCAAAATCCCGCCTCCAGGAACATGTCATGAATCCGAAGAAAATTTTCCTCCTTGCCTGTGCCGTTCTCGCCATTACCTTGTTCTTTTTTTTCGATCTGGGACGATTTCTGACCCTGGCGGCACTGAAGGCCAACCATCAGGCCCTGTTGGCATACTCCAGCACCCACCGGCTGCTTACGCTGGCCGCATTCATGGCGATTTATATCGTCCAGACCGCGCTGTCCCTCCCCGGCGCCGCCATCCTGTCGCTGGCGGCCGGGGCCCTGTTCGGTTCGATCCTGGGCACGATTGCAGCCAACATCGCCGCCACCATCGGCGCGACCCTGGCCTTTCTCGTTACCCGTTATCTGCTGCGCGATGTGGTGCTGGATACCTTTGGTAGCCGTCTGGAAGGGGTGAACCGTGAACTGGAAGCCCGGGGCTTCAACTATCTCCTCTTTCTGCGCCTGGTCCCGCTGTTTCCCTTTTTTTTGATCAATCTGGCGGCGGGCCTGACCCGATTACCCTTGCGCACCTTTTTCCTGGCCACTATGTTGGGCATCATTCCCGGCGGCTTTGTCTATGTCAATGCCGGGGCGAGCCTGGCCACCATTGATTCGCCGGCTGACGTGGCCTCGCCGCGCGTTCTCGGTTCGTTGGCGCTGCTCGGTCTGTTTGCACTCGTGCCCGTGCTCTATACCCGTTGGAAGAAGAGCGGCAAGCCCGCAAAAATATGATCCACAAACAAGCGACCGGACTATTATGAATTGTGCAAACAAGGAGAGGGCGAAATGAGTTGGCGGATATCCCCGATGATCGACGAAATATTGACCAGAGCACGGGACGGTGCGGCCCTGTCGCGGACCGAGGCTCTGACCCTGATGCATCTGGAATTGGAAAGCCGGGAAACCTATGCCCTGATGGAGTGCGCCCATCACCTTTCGCGGACCCTGTTCGGCCGGAAAGGGGAAAATCACTTCCATATCGGCTTGAATGTCGAACCCTGTCCCATGGACTGCGCCTTCTGCTCCCTGACCAGGGAGGCCGGGATCTTTACCGAAAAGGTTGATTTCTCCCTGGAGGAAATTCTGGCCTGGGCCCGGCAGGGTGAGGCCGAAGGGGCCGACGCCCTCAACCTGATGAGCACCGGCACCTATCCTTTTTCCCGTCTGCTGGAGATCGGCCGCCGCCTCAAACAGGAGGTGAAGGTGCCTTTGGTGGCCAACGCCCGCGACATCAATCACGCCGAGGGCGAACAGCTGCTCGATGCCGGTTTTGTCGGCTTTTATCACGCGGTCCGGTTGGGTGAGGGCACGGATACCCCGTTCAAACCGGAACGGCGGATTGCGACCATCCGGGTGCTGCATGATGTCGGTCTGCAGTGGATGAACTGCGTCGAACCGGTGGGGCCCGAGCACAGCCCCGAGGAAATTGTGGATCTGATGCTGCTTGCCCGCCGGGAAAAGGCCACCTACAGCGGCATTATGCGGCGGATCAATTTTCCGGGCTCGCCCAAGGAACCCTTGGGCATGATCAGTGAACGCCGCATGGCCCAGATGGTGGCTGTCAGCCGTTTGGTCATGGGCGATACGGTGAAGGCGCACTGCACCCATGAACCGCACAGTCTGTCGCTGGTGGCCGGAGCGAACCTGTTTTTTTCCGAGGTCGGCTCCAGTCCCCGTGACGGCAAGGCCGATACCGGCAAGGGCCGGGGCCGGTCCGTGGGCCATTGCGCGGCCATGCTCCGGGAAATGGAATGGAACCCGGACCTGCCCTCCAACTGTTTTTGATTTTCCTCCAAGCCCTCACACTTCCCTGATATCCGAGGACACCTATGTCGTATCGAATCAGTTTTGCCGCTCTTTTCCTTTTTTGCCTGACGATTTGCTGTGCCGGATCGGCGCAGTCCGAACTGTTTAAGGTCGGCACCTGGAAGACCGCCCAGACCATCCAGCCCTATTTGTATCAGGAATTCCTCGGCGCAAACGATACGGTCACGGTGTACCCCTTCACCAATCCCGCTGATCAGAAAACCGCCCTGCTGGCAGGTAGCCTCGACATGACCGGCACCACCCTGGCCCATGCCATCCAGTCGGCGGTCAAGGGACAGCCGATTGTGGTGGTGGCTGCCCTGTGCAACAAATGTTCAGCCTTAGTGGTCCGTAAGGACGGGCCAATACAGAGTGTTGCCGACCTCAAGGGACGCCGGATCGGTTATGTCCCCGGCACCATGCACGAGATCCTCCTGCGCGAGACCCTGACCCGCAACGGCCTTGCGCCGGAAAAGGATGTCACCCTGGTGCGGGTCGACTTTTTCGACATGGGCACCGCCCTGGCGCATGGGGCGATCGAGGCCTTTCTCTCGGGAGAACCTTTTCCTTCAAACGCGGTGGAGCAGGGGTACGGCCGGATTCTCGCCTATCCCTATTTCGGAGAATCCGTGGGCACGATCAATGCGGGTATGCTGGCCACCCGGGAACTGATCGAAAAGCATCCGGAAACAGTGCAAAAACTGGTCAATGCCCATGCCCGTGCCACCGAGGCGCTCAAACATGATCAAACCCGGTGGCTCAAGCGAGCCGAGCGCTTCGGCACTCCGCTCAAGGTGCTGGAGCAGGCGGCCCCCAATATGGAACTCGCCTGGACCATGGACGAGGCCTTTGTCGCCAGGGTCAAGGTTCTGGGAACGCGGATGCAAGCCCTGGGTGTCATTGACCGCCAGCCGGATTATGACCGGCTTTTTGATCTCCGTTTCGTTCGTCAGGTGCATCTGGCCCCGGCGGAAGAAACGCCCTGAAATCACGATCAGGGCAGGAACGAAAACATCGACATGAAGGGAAAAGATACGGCGCTTGCCCTGCTGATTCCGTTGCTCGCGCTTGCAGCCTGGTTTATGGTCAGCGCCATGGGGCTGGTTCCCGACTACCTCCTGCCCCATCCCCGGACGGTCTTCCATTCCGGCATGCGCTATATTTTCGGGCCCCCCGAACAGGAACCGTTTACCGGCAGATTTCTCAACGATTTTTGCGCCTCTCTGGCACGGGTGTCCCTCGGCTTCAGCCTGGCCACCGTTCTGGGTATCCCCTTGGGCATCCTTTCCGGCCGTCTCCCGGTGGTCAATCGCCTGGCTTCCTCCGCCATCAACGGCCTCCGCGCGGTACCCGGCATCTGCTGGCTGCCGTTGGCCATGATCTGGTTCGGGATTGGCATGAAAACCACGGTCTTTCTGGTGGCCACGGCCGCCTTTTTTCCCATTTATCAGAATGCCCTGACCGGGGCCCGATTGGTGGCCCCCCTTTATTATCAGGCTGGTGCCATGCTCGGCGTTTCCCGAATTCGCGGCATTTTTGCCATCCTCCTGCCCATGGCCATGCCCAATATCATTGCCGGTCTGCGGCTCGGCATGGGCATCTCCTGGGCCTATCTGGTCCTGGGGGAACTCACCGGCGTCCCCAACGGCTTGGGAGCGGTGATCATGGATGCCCGGATGTCGGGCCGGATCGACATCATCCTGGTCGGCATTCTCCTCATCGCCCTGATCGGCAGGATCTGCGACCGGCTGCTGGTTGCCGTGATGCGTGCCTGCTTCAAAAGCGCGAGACGGCAGATCTGATGCGACCGGAACCGGAGCAGGGTGGGGCTCGGGGCGGCGGGACGGCAGCGATGCTTGAGATCGTCGGACTCAGTCATTTTTTTCTCTCCACCGCCGGAGCCGAACCGGTGCTCCACGACCTGACGCTGACCATGCGGCAAGGAGAACTGGTCTGCCTGATCGGTCGGAGCGGCTGCGGCAAATCAACCCTGCTCAAGATCATTGCCGGTTTTCTGGCGCCGTCGCAAGGGCATTGCCTGCTGGAGGGCAAGCCCATTGTCAAGCCCGGCCCGGATCGGTGCGTGGTCTTCCAGGAAGATGCCCTCTTTCCCTGGCTGACGGTGCGGGAAAACATCGCCTTTGGCCTCAATGATCGCAGGTTGACACGGCAACAGCGGCACCGCGAGGTCGACCGCTTTCTGGATCTGGTCGGCCTGCAGGGCTACGGCGACTACCTGCCCCGGGCTCTTTCCGGCGGCATGAAGCAGCGGGTAGCCCTGGCGCGGGTGCTGATCCTCTCGCCCCTGATCCTGCTGATGGACGAACCTTTCGGCGCCCTCGACGCCCAGACCCGGGACGAGATGCAGGAACTGCTGCTCAACCTGGCCCGGGAACGGCGACAGACCATTCTCTTTGTCACCCATGATGTCCAGGAGGCGGTGACGATCGCGGACCGGGTTCTGTTCCTCGACCGCAATTGCGGTCGGATCTGCGAGGAACTCCAAATTGAACTGGACAGGCCCCGTGATCGGAGCAGCGCTCAATTTCAGCTCTACCGCAGCCGCCTGCATCAATGGCTCAGGCAATAGACCATGCCTCTTTCGACGCCCTCTTTGCTCACCGTCATCATTCCCACGCTCAACGAAGCAACGGCTCTGCCCCTGCTCCTGGAGGATCTCAAACAGCAGGATTGTCCTCTTGAGGTGATCATCGGCGATGGCGGCTCCACCGATGCGACTCTTTCGGTGGCGCAGTCCTGCGGTGCGCAATGCGTATCCGCCGAACGCAGCCGGGCAGCGCAGATGAATGCCGCCGCGGCCCAGGCAAAGGGTGAGTATTATCTCTTCCTCCACGCCGACTCCCGGATAGACGACCCCTTTCTGCTCGGCAACGCAGTCCGTGCCCTGGAGGGGGCGGCTTCAGATGTTAGCCGAGTTGCCGGTCATTTCCGCCTCCGCTTCCTGCGCTCAACCCGGCACAATGCCCTGGCCTATCGCTACATTGAAGAAAAGACCGGATGCAATCGCGCCAATACCACCAACGGCGACCAGGGGCTGCTGCTTTCCAGGGGCTTCTTCCGCCATCTCGGCGGATTCGACCCCAGCCTGCCCTTTCTGGAAGATCAGCGCATCGCTGAAAAGATCCGTACCCAAGGGACCTGGATCACCCTTCCCGGATATCTCCAGACCTCGGCCCGACGTTTTGAGAGCGAAGGCTTCCATCGCCGGTACCTCCTGATGAGTATGATGATGGGGTTGTACAGCATCGGCGAGCTCTCCTTTTTCACCCGCGCTCCCGGTGTCTACCGGGTGCAGCAGGAGACCGGGATCCTGCAGTTGTCTCCGTTTTTTGATCTCATCCGGCACCTGATCCGGCAGGAGTGGGGGTTGGCCGGCACTGTTCGCATCTTTTATCGCCTGGGACGATATATCCGGAGCAATTCCTGGCAACTGTTCTTCTTTGCCGATGTCTGCCTGCGGCCCCTGCTGGGACCGGGGCGATATCCTTTTTTGCGTTTTCATGACCGGATAGTGGCCCCCTGCACGGATTTCAGGGTGGTGAACGCGTGCACCGGCCTGCTCTGCTTTGTTTGGTATGTGGGTATCCTCGCCTCGTTTTTTTGTTTAACCGAGACGATAAAAACAATTTTGAAAAATCGCAAAAAACCGGCATGAACCCTCCCGTTCTCACCACGGTCGTGGCTCTTTTTGTGCGTATTCCCGTTGCCGGTCGGGTCAAAACCCGCCTGGCCGCCGCTCTCGGTGCGGAGAACGCCTGCCGTCTTTATCGGGCCATGGTCACCGATATTCTCGGCGCGATAGGAACAAGCGGATTGCCGCTTCATTTGTTTCATGATGGCGGAGAGCAGAGCGTCCTGCCCCGGGCATGGATGGACGCCGCTTTCAAAGTTAGGGCGCAGGAGGGGGCGAGCATCGGTGCCAGAATGGCGGCTGCCTTTGAACAGTGCTTTGCAGAAGATATCGGGCAGGTGCTGTTGATCGGCAGCGATCTTCCCGGCCTGGACTCCGAGCTGCTCAAAGAGGCTGCCGCAGCGCTGGCGACCCAGGATGCGGTGATCGCCCCGGCCGTTGACGGCGGCTACGGCCTGATCGCTTTGAAGCGGAAGACGTATCGCCGTCGATTGTTCCAGGATATTCCCTGGAGCACGGCGCAGGTTCTGTTCACCACGCTGGCAAGATTCAGGGAATGCGACCTTAAGGCCCATCGGTTGCAAAGCCTGCTGGATATTGATACCATCGATGATCTCAACACATATTGCAGGACACCCAGCGCGCACGCGCAGGCGACCAACCGCCTGATTCCGGAGCTTTTGCAATGAGGGGTTTCGTCACGGGCGTTGGATTTTTTGGGTCGAGGGGGCAGTCCGGTAGTGTTCAAAGACACATAACCTGCTATCATTGACGATACGCGGACCGATGGCGAGATTGCATGCATTGAGAGGACGGGGGCTTCCATACAGATCATGACTGAACCGAAGAAGATACTACCGGACGCGGACGTTACCGACATCATTCTTGAGAGCATCTCGGACGGGGTGTTTACGGTCAATCATGAATGGCGGATCACGTCGTTTAACCGGGCAGCCTCGGAGATCACCGGCGTCCCGCGCGAGGAGGCCATCGGCCGCTTCTGCTGGGAGGTCTTCCGTTCCAACATGTGCGAAGGCAACTGCGCCCTGCGGCGAACCCTGAAGGAGGGGCGATCGCTGGTCAGTTCTTCGACCTATATCATCAACAGCGACAAGCAGCGCATCCCGATCAGCGTTTCCACTGCGCTGCTGCGGAACGAGGAAGGCGAAACCCTGGGCGGCGTCGAGACCTTCCGTGATAACACGGTGGTGGAGGAACTGCGCCGGGAATTGAACGGGAGTTTTCGCCAGGGCGACATGGTCAGTCGCAGCAGCCTGATGACCAAAATTTTTTCAGTGCTGCCGCGAATCGCCGAGAGTGACAGCACGGTGCTGATCGAGGGAGAGACAGGAACCGGCAAGGAAATCATGGCCCGTTCCCTGCACAGTCTTTCAGGACGGCGCGACAAACCGTTTGTCGCCATCAACTGCGGTGCCCTGCCCGACACCCTGCTCGAATCCGAACTTTTCGGGTACAAAGCCGGGGCCTTCACCAACGCAGTGCACGACAAACCCGGCTTGTTCACCATTGCCGACGGCGGCACCCTCCTGCTCGATGAAATAGGCGAAACCAGCCCCTCCTTTCAGGTCAAACTGCTGCGGGTACTGGAGGAACGCGAGTTCCAACCCCTGGGCGGCATTACTAAAGAGCAGGTCAATGTCCGCATCCTCGCGGCCACCAATCGCGACCTCGAGCGCCTGATCGGCGAGCGCCATTTTCGGCGCGATCTCTTTTACCGGATCAATATCGTTCGCTTGCTCCTGCCGCCCCTGCGGGAACGAAAAGAGGACATCCCCCTGTTGATCGAGCGGTTTATCGACAAGATGAACCGGCTGCGGGGCAAGGCGGTGAGCGGTATCGAACCCGAGGCCCTGGAGCGCCTGATGGCCCACGACTATCCGGGCAATATCCGCGAACTGGAAAATTGCATTGAACATGCCTTTATTCTTTGCTCTCAAGGGCGGATCGGCCTCAACCATTTGCCGGGAAGCCTTGCAAACGGTTCCCGGCATTTGGGTGGTAGCGCCACCTCTCTTCGGTCCTCGCATCCAACGGGCGAAGCAGAGCGTATCCGTGCGGTCCTGGAGCGCAACGATTATAATCGTCTCGCCGCCGCCAAGGAACTGGGGATGCACAAGAGCACCCTGTTTCGCAAATTGAAAAAACTGCAGCTTGATTTGCCCGCACGAGATGGTCGCACTACAGGACCAAAATTTGATTGAGGTGCACGATTGCGACTGTGCAGCGTCGCATGGGGTCGCAATTAGATGCCACATGCGACCCTTCTGTTTTTTTGTCCTTTTTTTTTCCTGTAAAAATACATTGATATTCTCGTTTATTACCTTGGTTTTCCTGCTTTTTTTGGGGGGTGGCATAATTTGTGCTTTTGCAAAGATATGAAAGAACACGGCAGAGGACGAAAAATAGCAGTGACAGTCTGGGGGAAACGGATCTCGCCGGTTTTCGATTCCGCGCGGACTCTCTTGATCGCAGAAATTGAGGACAATACTTTGACCGGTGCTTCGTACCTCGCCTTTGATCCCGATCAACCTCAGGAGCTGTTGCGGATGCTCCAGGCTCGGCAGGTTATGATTTTGATTTGCGGGGCTATTTCAGAGGGACCGGCCACTTTGCTCGAGGCTGCCGGATTTGAGTTGATCCCTTTTATTGCCGGTGATGTTGTGATGGTGTTGGAAAAGTTTTTACAGGGTCAGCCTTTCAGCGCGGAATTCAGGATGCCGGGTTGCGGCAAGAACAACCTTTGTTGCCGTGGAAAAATTTTGAGAGGGCGGGCGATAGGCACGGATCACGGTTCCCCCCATTCGGGAAGGGGACGGAACGGACGCATGAGCCTACCCAGAAACAGTACCCCGAACGACGGCGGTGTGCATCTCCCGGAAGAATCCGGTGAGGTTATCGCGACACGAAAAAATATTGTCGAAAAGGATACGTGAAAACGGAGGTCGCATATGCCTGGAATGAATGGGAAAGGTCCGAAGGGGACCGGCTCGGTCGGTCGCGGATCAGGAAATTGTCAACAGAACAACGATGCTTTACGGAGAGCAGACCGTTGATCATCGTATTTGTTGCCAAGGATTTTTCCCGATTCGCCACCTTGGTTGCTCGGTTGCGACTTGAATTGGAGGTGCAGCTCATCCCAGTTGTGAGCGGTTCCGCCGGGCTGATACAACTCAAGGGCCGAGAGGCGGATCTGATCGTTGTTGACGAACAATTGGATGACATGAGCGGAATCGATTTTATTAAACAACTGGTTCTCATCAATCCATCGGCCAATACCGCGCTTGTCGGCTCGCTGACGGAGGAAGCCTTTCACGAGGCCACTGAGGGTCTGGGCGTCTTGACGCAACTGCCGCCCCGTCCGGATGAAAAAGATGCCGCAGCCCTGCTGGCGGTGGTGGCAAAGATCACTCAGCTGATGCAGCAACCATCGAAGACCATATTTTGAGCAAAAAGAGTGTCTCGACCTCGGTCTTGCGGTAGATAAAAAAAAAGGTATAATACGGCGTTTATTTTCTCTGCTTCCGAAGGGGGTAGGGATTTCAATACAACAGTCTCACGGAGAATAAGTAATGGCGATGGTACGAGTGGCAATCCCTTCTGAGGGTAACGGCGGTTTGGATGGTATAAGGGCAGGTCATTTCGGGCACTGCGACGTATTCACCTGCGTCGATGTTGAGGAAGGACAGATTAAACAGGTTTCTATCCTTGCCAACCAGGAGCATGTTCAGGGCGGTTGCATGGTGCCGGTGAATCTGCTGGCCGAAGCGGGAGTCAATGCCTTGGTGGTCGGCGGCATTGGCATGCGGCCCCTGATGGGGTTCAAGCAGGTCGGTATTGAGGTCTATCATGACGGTGAACGGGCGGATATCCGTCCGGTAGTAGAGGACTTCCTTGCTGGCAATTTGCCGAAAATATCCGATGATCAGGTCTGCGGCGGCGGTAATTGATCGGAGCGAGTTGCCTGTAAAGCAATTCCCGATCAAGTGGTGATGATTCGATCATAAGAACCGGCACCCAAACCGGCTGGATGAAAGCTGTTGAGAAACCCCGTCCCCGGCTGATGCAAGCAGCGGGGGACGGGGTTTCTTGTGATGGGCGGGCGTACTGCAAGGGTTCAGTAAGGCAAGGCGAGCTTTCTGTGACCGCAGTTATTCTTTAAGGGTGAATTTCCAGGCGCAGAACCACGTGTCCGGATGTTCGTCCGGAGGGCAACCGATGCATTCGGTCGCAATGCGGGAATCAATGGTTTGAGCAAAGGTGGGATACTCGACCATGCCCGCGGATTTGCAAGGGTAATCCGGCAATCCTTTCCGTTTCCTCGCCGCCTGCACCCGACAGTTTTTCATATAAAAAATAATGCAGTGCTCATCCACCTCTTCAATCGACTGTTCGTTTATAAAGGCATACATCCGCAGGGCCAGTGCCTCCTTTAAGGCGGGGATCCCGCCCTTCTCCGGAAGATGCAGCAAACTTTTGATCCGGGCCGCTTCAAAGGGGGAGAATCGGGTCCAGCAGGTGTCGTTACATCGTTTGGCATCCCCCATGCCGAACCGTTTTTCCACGGCTTGAAACCAGATGCCGTCGTTGGCCAGCCAATTGATGCTTAATTTTTCGATCAGGTCGGTCAAGGTCTCTTGGGGCAGGGCTTTCAGGGCGGTGGGAATGCCGTTTTCCGTCGAGAATCCCAAGGTTTTTCCCAGGCGGTCCATCTGATTGCCCATGCTTGCCTGCCAGACATCGTTTTCCACCAGCAGGGCCTTTTCCAGGCCTACCTGATGCGCCACTTCCGCAAACCAGGCTCCGTAGTGGACAAGGATCCGGCGGAAGCCATCCATAACCATGTTGACCTGCATTGTATTGTCGGCCTGCTCCTTCGTTTCTTTTTCATCATGCATTCTTATTTCTCCCTGGTTTATGATGCGGGGTTGATTAAGGGCCTGATCGCAAATAACTTGGACAAAAGATGAGGTGCCGGATGTTTACATATTGCCCTCGATCATAGTCGTATTCAACGGCAGGTGATTACGTCCCTGAAAGGAGTCCTATCGTACCGCCGATTTTTCCGGCCTGCCACAGATTTTGTCTCAGTGATGAACGAACAGGCCCCTATAGGGTTCCGGATGGACAAGGTGTTATGCCCTTCAGCCGGAGCGGTGTAGCCCGGAAAAAAAAAGGGGTTGTGCTCTCCTCCAAAAAAAAATTCGCTCCTGTTTGGTTGCATTGATTCGCATTTTCGGGCAAAGTTTTGTTTTTCCTTGACCGACAAGAACCGTAATGAATCTGCGGCGGTTGACCTGTGCATCCTGCCCTCTCGGAGAGGGGAGTGAGAGATCCCAAGGGTTTCCGAAAAGACGGAGCTTGCTATTTTTTCCGCCTCTATGGTAAGGTGACTCCGCCTAGCGACTCTGTTTTTGTATATTTATACAGGCGATGTAGAGGAAGTTCTTACCTGGAGCATCTGTTCTCCATGTGCCCCGTATCCCATGTCGAGACTGCCGTTCTGGAAAGGCGTTGAACAGATTTGCCATTCATCTTCGGCGGACAAGATCCCTTAGCACTGCGTTGGTTTCAAGAGATAGCAGTGATTTTTTATGACCTTTGTCTATGCAGAAACGACTTGAAAAAATTGCTGATAACAACATAACACGTAGTGCCAGTAAAAATTCGGCGGCGGCCCGGCTGAACGGGCTGTGGGCTATTTTTGAACGAAGCGATACCGTGCTTATCGTTATCAGCGCTGATCCGGATGCCATTGCTTCGGCCATGGCACTCAAACGTCTCCTCAGCTATCGTGTGCATAGCGTAGCCATCGGTTATCCCAATGAGATACGACGGCTCAACAATATGACCATGGTGGAACGGCTGAAAGTTCCCATCGAACGGCTCCATACCCTGCCGGTAAAGGAGTACACCAAGAAGATCCTGCTGGATTCACAGCCCAATCATCTCGCCTGTTTCGAAAAATTAACCTTCAACGCCGTGATCGATCATCATCCGGTGACCACGGGTTGGGATGCCGCCTTTATTGATATTCGCCCCGAATACGGAGCCGTGTCGTCCATGATGGTGGAATACATCCGTGCCGCCGGTATAAAGCCCTCGGTTGCCTTGGCCACTGCCCTGTTCTACGGTATCAAGGTCGATACCCAGAATTTTCAGAAGCAGAATATGCAGGTTGCGGACAGTATCTGTTTTCGCTACCTGTTCAATATTGCCAATCTCAATCTGGTGCGAAAATTTGAGCTCACCGAGTTACGTCGATCGGAGTTGCGTTATTTTCGTACGGCTTTAAATGAAGTGAAGGCAACAAACCGAAGGGCCTATGTGCATCTCGGCAGGGTGGGTACGCCGGATATCCTGGTAATTATCGCCGACTTTTTCAATAGGGTTGAGGGTTTTGACTGGGTGATCGTCTCTGGTATCCATGGAGAAAAACTGGTGGTTATTTTTCGTTGCGACGGATACCGGAAAAACGCAGGTAAACTCGCCAAGGCGACTTTCGGAGGATTCGGGCCTGCAGGGGGTCACAAGGAAGCCGCGAGGGCGGAATCACCATTGAAAAACCTGCCGTTGCGGGAAAATAAAGAATTTACCACCAAGACCCTTATCCGCCTGGTTACCCAACATATCAAGTAACGGCCAGTGCTCGGGAGCGCGGTCTTTCCTGCGTCCCGGACCCTTGAGCTATGCGGCTTTGCGAGATATTGCTTGCGCCATTAGAGGGTTATGCAATAGTATGCTCTCGAGACCTTTTTCTGATGTTGGCGTCCTGCGGCGAGACACTTGTTCCCGAGAAAGGCGCCGGTAACCCCCTCAGCACGGTGTCCTATGTATAGACCTTCGACTTTGGCGATGATTCTTGCAGGAGGCCGCGTCGATGAACTGGGTGTCCTCACGCACTACAGGCCGAAATCCGCTGTCCCTTTCGGCGGTTTTTCCCGGGTCATAGACTTTCCCCTCTCCAATCTTCTTCATTCCGGTATCGAACGTATTGCCATCCTCAGTCAGTATCGTTCCTATTCCTTGATCAACCATATCGGTACGGGTGCCGCCTGGGATATGATTGGCCGGAACCGGGGTATTTCCATATTGCCCCCTTTCAAGGACTATGAAAATCCCCATTGGTATCGCGGATCCGCAGATGCCGTCTATCAGAATCTGGATTACATCCGCTACTACGGACCTTCCGTGATTCTCATCCTTTCCGGCGACCATATCTACCAGATGGATTACCGGGAAATGATCCGTTATCACAACGAGCACGATGTTGATTTGACTGCGGCATTCATCCAAGTGCCCATGTCCTCGGCTGCCCGCTTCGGGGTGGCGGAAATTGCCGATGACTGCGGCGAGGGCGGCAGGATGCTTTCCTACGAAGAGAAACCTGCTTCGCCCAAAAGCAACTGGGCCTCACTGACGGTGTTCTGTTTTCGGCCCGCCGTTCTTTTTGAGGTTTTGAAAAAGAATCAGGAAGGCGCTTCCTTTGAGTTCGGTCGAGACATTATCCCGATGATGATGGCACAAAACTACAAGGTGCACGGCTTCAAATTCAGAGGATATTGGGGCTACACCCGGACCATCGATGAATATTGGCAGACCTCGATGGATCTGCTCGGACCGGAACCGAAAATTGATTTGGAGGCTTGGGGAATCCGTACCAATCTGGCCCACCGCGGCATCGCCGACCGCCAGCCGGTCAAAATCGGTGCACACGGCAGCATTGAAAATTCCATGGTTTATAACGGCTGCATCATCGAGGGCACGGTACGTAATTCAATCCTCTTCCCTGGAGTGCATGTCATGCCTGAAGCCGAAATCAATGATTCGGTACTCTTTTTTGATAACATGGTGCATCAGGGCGTTCAGCTCAATCGGATGGTCAGCGATGTCAACACCGTGTTTAACAAGGACGTGCGAGTCGGATCCCCCCAATGCGAGGAAGCCAACCGCGTTAGTGTGATCGGCTGGAATAACAGCATTCCGGAAGGGTTCCACGTTGGATGCGGTTGCACGGTCGCCCCTCGCATCCCGGCGGAGAAGTGGCCGGAAAAATATCTTGAGGATGGGGAGGAATTGAAATGAGAGAAAGTGGGGATGCCCTTGTTCTCCTCCTGGCCGGAGGTATCGGCAGTCGCTTGAACCTTCTGGTCGGCCATCGGGCGAAACCGGCGGTGCCGTTTGGCGGAATTTACCGGATTATCGATTTCAGCCTCTCGAATGTCATGAATTCCGGTCTGACCAGGGTCGGCGTGCTGACCCAGTACAAGCCGCTTTCACTCATGGCTCATATCGGCAACGGCGAAGCGTGGGATTTTACCGGTCGGACGCGCGGAATCAAAATCCTGCCGCCACGTACCGGCGAAAAAGATTCAGATTGGTATCAGGGAACGGCGGATGCGATCAGACAGAATATTGATTTCATCCTTGCCAATCCTTCGGAACAAGTGGTCGTTTTATCCGGTGACCATATCTATCGGATGGATTTTGATGCTATGCTCTCCTATCATCAACATAAAAAGGCGGACATCACCATCGGCATGATGGTTGTGCCGAAACGCGATATTCATGAGTTCGGGACTGGTATCGTCAATGCTGAGAATCGTGTTATCGAGTGGGAGGAAAAGCCGGCCGTACCCCGTACCAACCTTGCGTCCATGGGCATTTACGTGTTCGACACCAAGTATCTGTTGCGAACCTTGGCTCGGGATCGGCGGGAAGTGGATTTCGGCATGCATATTATTCCTCGCGCCATCAACGAGGACAACGTCTATGCCTATCCGTTTTACGGCTATTGGCGTGATGTCGGCACTATTCAGTCCTATTGGGAGACCAATATGGATATCATTCGTGAGCATTCCGGGATCTCGCCGGAGGAATGGGAAATTCGTCCCAACCCCGAATGCGGCGGGCGTTCCATGGATCGCGCTCCTGTTCGGTTTGTGACCGGCTGCAAGGTCGCCTCCTCAATGATTTCATCAGGATGCATTATCGAGGGAACCGTGGTCAATTCAGTGCTGTCACCTGGAGTGCATGTAAAAAAAGGAGCGGTAGTGAGCAACTCGGTACTCTTCGATGATGCTATCGTTGAAGAAAAGGCTGTGGTGGATTTGACCATCTGTGATAAACGGGTACATGTGGGTGTCGGTGCCGAGGTCGGTTGCGGCGAGAACATGAGTGTGCCCAATCGGCTCTTCCCTAAGCATTTGTATACCGGGATTTCACTGGTGGGTAAAGAAGCGAGTATTCCGGCGGGCGTCCGGATCGGCCGCAATTGCATCATCAATTTTGGCCATAATGACGAGACTTTCGGGGGGCAATCTGTTCTGGCCGACGGCGAATCGACCTGATCGCTTCAGCTCGGTTTTAAGAACCCCGATGGATCTGGACTTCTTGCGCTCAGTTTGCTGTTGTATGCAAACCGTTTATCTTGGCTCATCCTCATGACTCATCAACTCGCTCAGCAGCATAGAGTACAGGATTTCTTATCTTGATGGACTCGTAAAGATGAACCGTGAGATTCGACGATCCCATGTTGAATTATTCGTCAGGGCTATTTATTTTTCCTTTGATAGAAAAATCCTCTTTCCTGTCTGACAACCTCTATTTTTTCTTCTGACTCTAAGACATCAAGATATTTATTTATTTCACTTATGTGCAGACCAAGTGTTTTGGATAAATCATCTAATGTGCATGGCCTTCTGCTTATCGTTTCAATAATAGCGGTTTCCGCATCTTTTCTGTAAGAAATGATATTTTTTCGTTCAGGAGCTGCTGCTATAATTTCAATATTTTTAAGATTCAAAATTTTTACGACTTCATCTAATTCATTTTTCGTTGCGGCTCGTATGTTTTTTATTGTACCAGGTCTGTCTAATGTGTTTATTTGAACTTTATCCGGTTTAATTTTTTGTATTACTTCTCCGAGCCTAGTAATATCTTCTTTGCTGTTGTTGAATCCTGGTAGAATGAATACTTCTAAATACATTTTTCCTGAATAATTTTTTCTAAAATTTATTAATCCTTGAACATATTTTTCAGTCGTTATTGATGTTTCCGGTCTGTTTATTTTTTGAAAACTGTTGCTTGTTACGGCATCTAGTGAGGGAAGTACAAGGTCTGCATGTGCTAGTTCATCTCTTACGCTTTTGTCGTAAAATAATGTTCCGTTTGTAAGAACAGCTATTGGAATGTTTGGCTTGATATTTTTAATAAATTTTATGATATCACCAATTCTAACATTTAATGTCGGTTCTCCTGAGCCTGAAAATGTAAAATAGTCCGGGTCGGGATTATTTTTTTGAAAATAGTCTGTTAATTCGGAAACGATTTTTTCGTAAGAAATATATTCCTTGCGTTCAACAGTGAGTTTTGTAGTTTTTCCTACTTCGCAATAAATGCAATCTAAACTGCAGATTTTTTTGGGAATTATATCTACTCCAAGAGACATTCCTAATCTTCTTGATGGAACAGGACCAAATATATACTTATACATATTCTCTTTCTCCTTTTCGCGCCGGGAAAGCGGCGTCGGCCTAACCCGCATTCAGCGGCTTGTCCAGTGGAATGCTTTAATTTATATTTATCGGCAACATGCTTCGCGGATTTTTTTTGTAAGGAAATACGGTGTGTTCATTGCTTCTATCTATCATTCGCAGCAGCGTTCCAGCGAGGATTTTGCGATTGAGCCACAGTCGAAGATGGCCGAAAGATGAGAGGCTGGATGTTCAAGTTATTTGTTGACAGGCCCTGATATGGCTGTCAAGGTCAACAAGAAGCAGGAATTCCTCCCCTTGACAATATGGTAAGGTTTTGTTGTTGCGTATGCATCCCAGGTCAAAAACAGAGACGGGATCTTGTGACGATGTTTGATCACTCTCCGCAGGTGAAACATATTTCTTTTTATGTCGGGAAGCGCTGACACGCCAAACTGGCTTATATGGTAGTACTTCGCCCGATAAAAGTTCGAATCTGTTGAGATTTAAGTTAGTTTTTTAAAGCAAAGCAAGGTCTTCAACCTAGGATGTTTTGCCAATGGTGCCTGATCCTGGTATAAAGCGTCAATTTTACCGACAGGGCAGGCGCACTGAGCCGGCCACACGACGGAGGAAATGAGAAACCGCTTCAAGATTGTTCTTGAAAAATGTGAACCTCCAAGATAAAACGTTTGCCTACATTGGGCAAGATCGCATTTTTAAGCAATATTCATTCCTTCCAGATAGCCTCTTAAAATAATTTCATGCTCCAGTAGCTCAGTAGGATAGAGCACAGGATTCCTAATCCTGGGGCCGCAGGTTCGAATCCTGCCTGGAGCACCATAAAAACAAGAGCTTGCGAATCGGGCTTAAATGTAAAAAATGACACGGTTTGACACGTAAAAAGCTTAGGCGAATTTCGCCTAAGCTTTTTTTTTATATAGAGGGTCTGGGGTGATACTTGTCGAAACCAACCAGTCGAGGCCGTCGGGGGCGGGTGGCGCACTTTCATCTGTTTGCCTATCGCGCGGCTCCGAGACTCCGCATCCATGGCGTTGAAAGCTTCGATATGGGCAATTTTGAGCTCTTCAGCGGAGGCAGCTTTTTCCGTTCCGCTGGAAGAGATTCGTTGGGCAGCCAATTTTTGTCATTCAATTTTCAGAATGCCCTTAACCATTTCTGAAATCTCATTTAAGTCATTTTCATTGGGCCTTCCCGTAATATCCCCTAATTTTCCCTTCTTGGAAAAATCACGAAAGCCGCCATGAAATTCGCCGACAAAATACCATTCACCAATAATGTCGAAGCCCAAGTGATCGAATAACTGTCCCATATATTTGACTGTGGGAATTGCTTCATTCATCCCTGTATGTGTACCACCATAAGTGCAATATATAACCGCTTTCTTTGGGTACCTTCTTTGGGCAGGCTGAATAATGAACCCCTTTTCCCGGTATTCTTTAGCGAGTCTGTTAAAATATGAAATCACTGGCTTACCCGGAAGCCATTCATAAACGCCAGATCCAGCAAAGATTGTATCATATTCAAGCAAATCGAGTTGCTCTTCCATAGTATATTTTATTCGCACTGTGTTAACGGTGGCCCCCTCATTTTGAGCCGTCCCAGCTATTATATCCGCCACTTTTTTTGTATTTCCAGTTCCAGAAAAATAGAGATTAAGAATTTTCATAATACCACCTCCTGATTTTTTTTTTTGCCCGAGGGCATTGGATTGGGCCCCTTCAATCTGTTAAAGGAGCTAATATTATCTTTTGGAAATCCCTAAAAATATTTCAAACTATCTTGTGGTGAATCAAAAGAAATTCTGTATCCTCAACCACACTGAGTCGATGCTCTTGGAGTGCATTGAATCTTGCAGCCATACCTTCCATCACCATGATTTCCTGTTCACCAACTGTAGAACCAAACGTCCAGACAGAACAAAACAGACCTCTGCCGTGTCTTCATGAAGCTCAAATTCTGAGTCAATTCGAACTCCCTTTTTAGCCTTGAGCCAATATATTTCAAATTTGTCAAAATATATGCGCTTTCCGCCATACCCGGGTTTGATAAATTTTTCCACGCGCCCAAGATCGAACCGTACGCCTTCGGCCAACCGTAACAATTCACTAGAACTGAGCTGAAATACCCTGGCCAAGGCATCTATGGTTTGAACTGTGGGGTTGTCAAATCCCGATTCCATTTTAACTACCGTTGCTCGGGTCACGTTAGCTTTCTCGGCCAGCTGTTCTGCCGTAATTCCCTGCTTGAGACGGAGCGTTTTCAGCACCGAAAAATCAAATCGTTTCATCAAAGCGAATCCTTATTTGAAGTGAATGGAATGTAAATTATAATAATCAAATTGTCAATTATATTTTTAACACCTTCTTCTGTCCAAATATAAAAAAGCCCGGTCGTTTGACCGGGCTTTTTTATATTCAATTCCGTAACCCCCCCCCCCGTCCTTTGGGCGGGGTCAGCGTTCGCCTGCCTTGGCTGTGAGCTACCCGTCTGTTACACAAAGCCTTGAGTTGTCCCCACAATTCAAGAGAAAAGGAGTAACAGATGAGCAGGTTTCCGAAGCTATCGCATGTGTCATGGTGCTGTCAATATCACATCTTTAAGAAGTTTCCCTCTCTTCGTGAACGGCCCTGTTGGGGCAATCATTTTTGGGCAAACGGATATTTTGTCGATACCTTTGGTCGTGATACGGAGATGATACGGAAAGACATTCGTTCATCTGGTTGCCGGCCTGCTGTTCGATGAGGTTCTCTTCGCCGGTGGCCGAAATGTCGAGCAAGACCATACGTGCCGCTGACCCGCTGTTCGAGGTTAATGTATTCCTTCAGCTCCATGTTGGGCCAGAAATGGACCAGTTGGATGCAGGTGTTGGGCGAGCCGATGCGGTCAATGCGGCTGAACCGCTGGATGATGCGCACCGGATTCCAATGGTTGTCATCAAGCCGCTGAAAACCTGAAGGTTCACGAGTATTGAAAATGTACCTGCAAAAGAAATTTTTTATTCCTCTGCAACCTGGATAATTTGAGCATCCCCAGAATTGCTGGCCAGCGGCAGATCCCTCTTTTCGCAGTTCTCAGTAAACAGTTGACCCTGGTCGTGTTCAGCAGATTTAAGGCAGATTCCCCTGTTTTCTGGTCAATTTTGATGATCAGGTTAGCGCAACCAGATGAATAGAGGGACAATTTTCAGAACTGATTGGTTATGTTTCGTTTGTAATTGTTGCCCGATTTTATGGAAAATTTCGATCCTTCGAAAAAATAAAATTGACAATTTATTTTATTTGTTTTAGTTCCACCTAAATTACTTACGATTGCTTAATAATATAAGTATTGCATTATTAGCTTAGCGGTATGGAACTAATGAGTTGGTTGCCGGAGTGTAGACCGTCGTGCATGAGATGGCATCCCCGATCGAAAATAGGGCATTAAGCTGAAAGACATGACCACAAAGGAAGCGCTTAGTGCCAGCCTTGAGGATTACATCGAGGCAATATACCTCCTCGGGCGTGATGGGAACTCGGTTCGTCCGAAGGAAATCATTGCCCGTTTGGGCGTCACCGGACCCTCGGTTACAGAGGCTCTTCACCTTCTTAAAGATAAGAAACTGATTGGTTATGTTCCATATGGCCCTATCAGGCTCACCGCCATGGGGGAAGAGGTGGCGCAAGATGTTTATCATCGGCATGAAACGCTGAAGCAGTTTTTTACAGAGGTTTTGGGGTTGGAGGAACAATTGGCGGAGGAGGGGGCCTGTAAGATGGAACACTTGGCTTCCGCCGACCTTATTCGACGAGTAGTGCTCTATACCCGTATTGTCAAGGAAGAGCATAATGACCCGCAGGCGGGTGTGGTTGAGCGGTTCAAACGATATCTCCAGCAGCAAGAGCAGCGTTCCACCGTTGAGGAAAGTTAATATGGGCCTTAGGCATGGGGGGGTAATCCCTGGGAAAGGGACGGTGTCGGGGAGCACCGATTTTCTGACCGGTTTGTCCGTGCCGGGAAAAAGACCTAAGCCCGGAGTGGCTGTGGGCGGGGGCGGGTCGTGAAGCCGGTCGGTTTGCAGCCCATCGCCATTGCCCACGAGGTCCGGGGCCGTATCCGTCTGCGCAGCCGGTTGATCGGCAGCCATACCCTGGACCCGGATTTTTTCGAGGCCGGGCTGGAGACCATCCCCGGAGTGCTCGAAGTGCGCCTGAACAGCAGGGCCGCTTCGGTGGCGATCTGCTACGACGGGCGTGACGCCACCCGCAATGCCATTCTCGCCTACATGGCGGATCTGCCGGGTAAGGCGATGGATGGTCACGGCAATATCCGGATTCTGCAGTCGCCGCTCACCCTGGCCCTGCGAGGCGGACTGGCGCTTTCCCTGCTGGTGCTGCCAAGGGTTATCGCCGCTCCCCTGGCCCTGGCCTTTTCCCTGCCGGTTATCGTCGAGGGCGTGACAACGCTGTGGAACCGCGGCGTCAAGGTGGAGGTGCTGGATGGTTCGGCGGTGGTCTTCTGTCTGGTCCGCCGGGATTATTTTACCGCGGCCAGCATCATCTTCCTGCTCTCGGTCGGCGAGTACCTCGAGGAAATGAGCGAGAACCGGACCACCGGTCTGCTCAAAGGCCTGCTCAAACCGCAGGTGGAAAAGATCTGGATTCAAGAGGACGGCCGGGAGTTGGAGATTCGTCTGGATCAGGCCCGCATCGGCGACCGGGTGGTCTGCGGAGCCGGTGAGCTGATTCCCTTGGACGGAGAGGTGGTCGAGGGCGAGGCTTCGGTCAACACCAGTTCGATTACCGGCGAATCGGTGCCAGTCCATGTCCGGCCCGGCAGTGAGATCCTGAGCGGTTCGGTGGTCGAGAGCGGACGCCTTGTCTTCGTGGCCAGCCATGTCGGGGGGGAAACCTCGATGGCCCGCATCGCCACCTTCCTGGAGCAGTCGTTGCGCAGCGAGTCCGAATCGCAGAAGGAGAGTGACCGCCTTGCCGATCGGCTGGTTCCGGTCACCTTCGGCCTGGGGCTGGGCCTGTTGGCGATCACCCGTGATCTCACCAAGGCCGCGGCGGTCCTGACCGTGGATTACTCCTGCGTGATTGAATTGGCCAACCCGGTGGCTGTACGCGTAGCCATGTTCACCGCCGCCAAACAGGGGGTTCTGCTCAAGGGTGCCCAGGCCATGGACAGCCTCTGCCGGATCGATACCCTCATTTTCGACAAGACCGGCACCCTGACCCGGGGCCAGTTGGTGGTCACCGACCTGCACGGCGTTAACGGATATGATGACGAAACCCTGCTCAAACTGGCGGCCGGGGCCGAGGAGCATTACTCCCACCCGGTGGCAACCTCGGTGATCAATGCGGCCAGGGAGCGCGGCCTGGATCTGCCGCCCACCAGCCAGGTTGACTTCATTGTTGCCCATGGTGTTTCCGCCTATATTCATGGCAAGAACGTGCTCGTGGGCAGCCGCCATTTTATTGAAGAGGATGAAGGCATTCCTTGTGATGCGGTGGAGGAGAGAGCCCGGACACTGCAGCAGCAGGGCAAAAGTCTGCTCTATGTGGCCTGCGATGAACGGTTGGTGGGCGTGATCGGACTGCGCGACGAACTGCGGCCCGAGGCCGAGGGCGTGTTGCGGGCACTGAAATACTCCGGGATTACCAAAATCATTATCCTCACCGGTGATGCCGAGCGCACGGCCAAGGCGATTGCCGCCCAACTGCCACCGGTGGATGCGGTCTATTGGGAGCTCAAACCCGAGGGCAAGGCGGCCATTGTCCAGGAGTTGCAGGCGCAGGGCCGACGGGTCGGATTCATCGGCGATGGCGTTAATGACGCCCCGGCCTTGGTCACGGCGGATGTGGGGATCTGCCTGCCCCAGGGTGCCGATCTGGCCAAGGAATCGGCCCAGGTGATCCTGCTGCAAGAGGATCTGGGCTGTCTGCTGACCGGACGACGGGTCGCCCTGCGCAGCCGTCAGACCATCCATCGCTCCTTTTATGCCGCCATCGGCCTGAACTCCACCTTTCTCTTCCTGGCCACCTTCGGTCTGGTGCAGCCGGTGGCCGCGGCTCTGTTGCATAACCTCAGCACCGTCGGCATTCTCGGATATGCCGCCTTGCGCGGCCGAAGGGTGCCGGAGCAACAGCGATACCTCACTGTTTCCGCCGGTCACCAGGAGGGCTAGGATATGTATTCGTCATTGCTGGATGCGCCCGTGCGCACCGATCTCATCCTCCTGGATGTAACCCATCCCGTCCTGCAGCGCTGGCTGCAGCGTCTGGGGTTGTACACCGGCAGCCACCTGATGCGTCAGGACGAGGAGGTCAACTATTTCCCGGTGCGGGTCCGTACCCGGCGTGGCGATGTGGTGGTGCCGGCCGGGCTCGGGATCAGGGTCTTTGTCCATGGGGCAACAGGCGAGCGCAAGCCCTTGGTGGAGATGCACAGAAAAGAGCAGGGCCATGTGGAAACCATGTCCTGCGGGCGTGGCTGTGTCCAGGCCTTGGAGCATCTCGGCCTGGCCGAGGAGGCGGAGGTTACCTTTATCCGGGCCCTGCCCCACATGGATTACGTGACTGTCATCGAGCGCCGCGAGCGGACCCGTCTGACCGAGGGTGAGGCGGCGAGGCTGTGGGGGAAGGGGGGGGACGGGATCGAGCGCCAGTTTTACTTTGCGCCCCGCAATCAGCCGTTTTGGGTGAGCGACATCATCGGCGGCCACAAGGTGATCCACCATTTGCGCACCCATGGCATCACGCCCGGCTGCAGCCTGGTGCTCGAATCAATCGAACAGGCCAGGGAACTGCATAAACCGGGGGTGGAGCCAGTGGCCATATCCAGCCAGAGCGGATTGCGGCTCTATCTCAACCGGACCCAGGCAGGGCAGGTTATTGTTAAAAGCGATGTCCGGCACGGCCAGGATCCCGATGCCGGACAACAGACGGAGGGGCAATGAACAATGCGGGATACTCAGGCCTGCCGGGTGGCTTCGGCCTGGGCCTCTTTCCACATCTCGCCGTATTTGTCCCTGGTGGAGCTGAGCATGGCGTCGGTTTTCAGTTTGGCCTTATAGATTGTTTTCATCGCACCTTTGACGGCACGATCCGACAGGCATTCCTTATCGACTTGCTCGACACTGCGCCTGCCGGCTTTTTTACCGGCCTTGTAGGTCAGGTAGCCGGCCACGCCGAGCACGGCCCAGCCGACGGGATTACTGGTCAACAGGGGAACACCGATGATGGGATGGGACATTACTGAACTCCTTGGAGTTCCGCAGATTCATCTTGGACTTCCACAGGTGCGGGAACTGCGATAGTCTGTGCGGCGACAGCCTCTTCCTCGCCTTTTTTTTTGCCGGCTTGATACAGGGCATAACCGCCAAGGCCGAGAATCAGCCAGCCGACCGGTGTCGTGGTCAGGGGGAGATGGAACATGTTAAAACCTCCTTGCACAAGAATGATCCTCCCGCCCAGTCTGCCCGGCGGGGGGTGATACTGAAATAGTAAACGGCTGGCCGCTTGTTGTCAACTTATTATAATTATGATCTTTTTCTTTGTTTTGATGAACTAAGTTTCTCTCCCCGAAGATAGACGCATCCTTTGAGACGGTACAGAAGATGATGAGAACGACGCAACAACTCTTTCCCCCTGCAACCGCAGTGCCTTTTTGCCTGACTACAGGCCTGCTCAATAAAGCCGGTGTTTCGGTGAAACAGGCCATGTTCGGCCGGATGCGGGTACGGGTTGCCGGATTACGCGGTAAAAACAAACAGGCCGGGTGGATGCGTGCCCATCTCCTGCAAACCGGAGGGGTGGTCAGCGTCGAGACCAGGCCGGTCAGCGGTTCGGTGATCGTGGTGTTCAATCCCCGGGAGGTGACTGTCCGTACCCTGCTCACCCTGATTGTCCAGCAGGTCTTCCGGCCGCTGGCCTGTACAGATGACCGGGCCGGGTCGGAGCTGCTGTTGGGGAGCAAACAGGCCTGTTCAGCCTGTGACTGCCGTGCCACGATCGCCTATGGCGCCAAACTGCGTCGGGTTGTCTGGTTGAGCGGCTGTATGGCCTACGTTGCCTTGCGGAAGTGGGTTTTTCGTTTGCCGCTGGTGCAGACGCCCTTCAGCTTCCTGGGCATGGTTGCCCTGCTCGGGGCCTTGCCCCTGGCGCGGGAGGCTGTTATCGACATCACGGTAAAGAAAAAGGTTACGGTCACCCCGTTTCTTGCCGCCGGTTCCCTGATCACCATTGCCATGGGCCAGGCCTTTTCCGCAGTGCAGATTCTGTGGATCTATAATGTTGCCGAGCTCACCGAGGAATACGTGGCCCAGCGCTCCCGCCAGGCCATCCGTGATATTCTTCAGGTGGCGCCGGCCAACGCCTTTGTCATGGTCGAGGGCATGGAGATGGAGACGCCGGTGAGCCGGATCCGACCCGGAGACGTGGTGGCGGTGCATACCGGTGAGCGCATCCCGGTGGACGGCGTGGTCGACGAGGGTGAGGCCCTGGTGGATGAATCCTCGATCAACGGCCGGTCCGAGGCGTTGTTGCGGGAGCGTGGCGACCAGGTTTTTGCCGGCACCATTCTCAGCCAGGGCGTGCTGTTCATCCACACCGTCAAGACCGGCGAGGACACCTACCTGGCCCGCATCATGAAGATGGTTGAGGATTCGTTGGCCAACAAGGCACCGGTCGAGCAGAAGGCGGACCAGCTGGCCGGACGGCTGATGAAGATCGGTTTTACGGTCACGGCCTTGACCCTGCTGCTGACCCTGGACCCGATGCGTGCCCTGACCGTGATGCTGGTGATGTCCTGCCCCTGCGCTACGGTGCTGGCGGCTTCCTCGGCCATCACCGCCGCCCTGGCCAATGCCGCCCGCCATTCGATCCTGATCAAGGGGGGATTGTATCTGGAGACCGTGGGCAAAGCCGATATTTACTGTTTCGACAAGACCGGTACCCTGACCATGGAACAGCCGGAGGTGGTTGCGGTTCATAGTTATACACCCTCCGTGTCCGAGGATGTCATCCTTGCCATGGCCGCCACCGCCGAGTCCCACAATCAGCATCCCATGGCCAAGGCGATCCTGGCCGCGGCCCGTGAGCGGGAGCTGAACCCGGAACCCCATGCGGTCTGTGACTTCAAGGCCGGTCGTGGCGTACTCTGTACCGTTGGCGGCGATGCGGTGATCCTGGTGGGCAATCGGCAGTTCATGGACGAGCACGAAGTCGATGTCCGCTGGTTCGACAAGAAGGCGGCCGGCCAGCGGGCCGGGGGCAATACCGTGGTCTATGTCGCCAAAAACGGCGGGGTTCAGGGTATGCTCGGTATTGCCAATCCGGTGCGGCCGGAGGCGGTGCGGGTGCTCAACTGCCTGCGTCGCGACGGGGTCAAATCTCTGCACCTAGTGACCGGTGACAGTCGCGAAATCGCCGAAACCCTGATGGAGGTTTTTCCCTTTGACGAGTGCCGGGCGGAACTGATGCCCGAAGAGAAGGCCAGGCGGGTCGATGAACTCAAACGCGGGGCCTCGGTGGTCATGGTCGGCGACGGGGTTAACGACGCCCTGGCCCTGGCCCGGGCGGACATCGGCGTGGCTATGGGTGCGGCCGGTGCTGAGGTCGCCATGGAGGCGGCGGATATCGCTCTGGCCGATTCCGACCTGGAAGGGTTGATGAAGGTGCGCAATCTCAGTCACCAGACTATGCGGGTCATCGACCAGAATCATTACCTGGCCGTCTCCACCGACCTGATCGGTGCGGTGCTGGCCATGTTCGGGTTCCTGTCGCCGGTGCTCGCAGGCATGATCCATATTCTCCACACCGGTGGCATTCTCCTCAACTCCGGCCGGCTGCTGCACTGGGAACCACCGGTCGAACCGCTGGAATGCTGCAGGCTCTGCCAACGCCGCGAGCCTCACTGCCCCGGCGGTGAGCGCCGCAAGGGATCCCTGATTGCCCTGCCGGAAAAGAACACCGCGTCGCACCCCTTGGTGGAGCCGATCAACAACCTGAACACCTAAGAGACCGGAAAGAAAGATTTCATTGTCTTGGGAACGTATCCCTCTGAAAAAAGGAAACCATTCATGTACACCAGTGAACAACTTGTCGATGGCCTGCTTGACCACATGCTGTATCTGCATATCGCCCACCATGTTCCCGGCCGTATCCGGGTCAAGGCCAGTTGGAACGGGGCCCAGAAACTGGGGGCGGCCAATGAGGGCGAATTAACGGATATCATTGCCGGTATTCCGGGCATAGTGGACTACCGGTTCAACAAAAAGGCGCTGTCGGTGATCATCGAATATGACACCGATCTCCTGCCTCCTCCCCTCTGGGAGGAGGTGGCGGCCGTGGGACAGTATCCGGGCAAACGCGGCCAGGTTCGCGAGCAGTTGCTCGCCCTGCTGGAAGACGGCTCGTCCCGCCCCCAACCCTTCATCAAAACCGTCTCAATCGCATCGGCGGATGCCTGAGCTCGGTCATGCTTGTGACATGCCGTGAAAACGACGTTCTGATTTTGTAATGTATCGATTTTCAGAACCTATATTTATTCATTTTTTGTGAGCTTGTCCGTGTGTGATCAGTGGCAGCAAAAAAAGGAGAACACCATGAAACAAGGGAACCAGGGCGGTATGCCTCAAGAGCCCCATCATCAATGGGCACAGCAACCATTGCCGCCGGGATATGCGGTTGATCCGGCCACCGGCCAAATCGTTTTTGTCGGACCGGTGTATCAACCGCCGTTCAATTCGGGGGCCCCGCAGCCCGGGGTGGTCTATGCCCAGGCGGAATCACCGGAGCAGGCAGCGGCCCGCCAGGCCATGGAACAGCAGCGCTACGGGCAGATCGTTCATTCCTTTGAGCAGTTCATGCAGGGCGAGGCCACGGTTTCCGATGTGGTCAAGACCCTTTATGCCAACACCGCTCAGCACGAGCAGCTCTGGAAGGGCGCACTCGTCGGGGCGGCAGCCAGCATTTTGCTCACCAGTAAACCGGTGCGCGAGGCCATGGGCAAGACCTTCGGCAGCGTGTTGCCCGGTTTGAAACCGCAACAAAAGGCGGCAGGGGCATCCCCGGTCACCGTTGAGCCCCACCCCTCTGGGAAGGAGTAACCCTATGGAGCAACAGGCAAACCCTGAAGGACCGCCTCAACACCCGCGTATGTGAAAAACCCGTACTCTACCTATAATCTGAACCAAAAGGAGCATTCCCGTGGAACAAAACAAACCCGCCCAGGCCCACTATCAGCAGGTGGTGCAACCGCTCTCTTCCGGAACCCCGGCCAACACCTTTCTGGGGTTGGATCTGCAGAACAACCAGTTCTGGAAAGGTGCGCTCATCGGTGCCGCAGTGACCTTGCTGGTCACCAACGAAACGGTGCAGAAAGGCGTGGTCAAGGCCTTTGCCAAGATCACGGCTGCCGCCCAGGGCGGCATCGAGGAGATGAAGGAAAAGTTTGAAGACGCCAAGGCCGAAGCCATTGCCGAAACCGGAAAGGAATAATCCCTCCGCCCCGAATCCGGATGGATCCGGGGCGGAGTTGATGTTCCCTCTCTCTATGACCACCGCCCTGCAGTACCATATCCGTCAATGCACCGGTTATCGGACCCGGATCACCTTTTCCTGTCTCAAGCAACGGCAGGAGAGGTGTGATTTGGTCCGCAAGGCCCTCATGCGTTTGGAGGGGGTTGAGGATGCCAGGGTCCGGCCGCGCACCGGTTCGGTCATCCTGGTCCATCCCCGGCATTCGGTTGATCTTTGCCTGCTGTTGGACCAGGTGGCCTCGGTACGCACCCTCGGGGCTGCACCGGGGTCTTCCCCCCCACCCCCCTCCAGGGAGCGGGGTCGCCGTGCCGATGCGGGCCCGCAAAACGAACCCGACGGGCATGTGTCCGGACCGGTCCTGCTGCTTTCGGGTCTGTATCTGCTCTCTCTCTATGCCAAGCGGATGCTGCTGGCTCTGGTTCCGGCGGCGGCCGGTTCCACCCGTATCCTCACCCTGCCGGCACTGGTCGCCCTTGGCCTTTCCCTGCCCATTCAGCGCCAGGTCATGGATAACCTCCGCCGTTCGGGAAAGCCGGATATGGGGCTGATCTCCACCGGGCTGCTCTATCTTTCCCTGCTGACCGGCAACACCCTGGCCGCATTGACTGTTTTCTGGCTGTTCAACCTTTCCAGTTGGCTAGAGGACCGTATCCGCATTCGCACCCGCCAGGCGGTCCGGGAAATGCTTTCCGACACCTGCCGGCAGGCCTGGCTGCTGCGTGACGGCCTGGAAATCGAGGTCGATGCCGCCGTCCTGCAACCCGGCGATGTGATCGTGCTCCGCATGGGCAATGTTGTTCCCGCCGACGGCACCGTGCTTGCCGGTTCGGCCTTTGTCGACGAAGCCGCCCTGACCGGCGAGGATGAACCGGTGCCGCGTGGTTTGGAAGATACCGTGCTTGCCGGTACCGTGGTGGTGGAGGGGTATCTCCGGGTCAGGGTCGACCGTTCCGGCGAGGAAACCCGTCTGTCTGCCATTATCCGTCTGATCGAGCACGCCGAGCACGATCCCGGTGCATTGCAGGTGACCAGCCTCCGATTTTCCCGTGCCATGGTCCCGATTTCCCTGGGACTGGCCGGTGCGGCTTTTCTCTTTACCGGTAACTTGATGCAGGCCATGGCCGTGGTGATCATCACCTGTCCCTGCGCCCTGCGGCTGTCGACCTCGGTGGCGGTCAGCAGTGCCATGAGCAGCGCAGCCCGGAACGGTGTGCTGATCAAGGGGGGCCGTTATGTGGAGATCGCCGGTCAGGTCGACGTGCTGGCCGTGGACAAAACCGGCACCCTCACCGATCGTTCCGCCGAGGTGACCGGGATCACGGTCCTTGACCACTGTTATCGGGAGGCCTCGATTCTGCGGCTGGCGGCCAGTGCCCAACAGGCCTGGTCCCATCCGCTCAGTCGGGCCCTGGTTGACCGGGCCGAGGCCCTGCAGATTCCGTTGTTGCCGGTCGAGGAACCGGAGTTGGTCATCGGGCAGGGTGTTCAGGGGCGGATTGGTTTGCATGCCGTTGTGGTCGGTCGGGCCGGTTTTCTTCGGGAACTGGGGATTGCTGTCGATGCAGGGGAGGCCTCTTTGCCGCCTGGTTGGAATGACCTGCTGGTGGCCTGCAGCGGACGACTGATTGGGAAGATCCATGTCCGCCACCGTCAGCGGCCCGGCATGGCCGAGGCTTTGGACAGGCTTAGGGCCATGGGGGTCCGCCACATCGTTCTTTTGACCGGCGACAACAGAACCGGGCTTGGTGAAGGTGCTGAGAGCGGCTTTGACCAGGTGTGCTGCAATCAGTCGCCGGAGGCCAAGGCCGCCTGGATTTCGGTATGGAAACGTGAGCATCCCGGTGATGTGGTGGCCATGGTCGGCGACGGCATCAATGATACACCGGCCTTTGCCGCCGCAGACCTCGGTCTGGCCATCGGTCAGGGCGGGGCGGCTGTGACCGTGGAGTATGCGGATATCGTCCTCCAGCGTGGCGGCCTCGACCAGGCGGCCGAGGCCCTGGCTTTGGGCCGACGGACCCTGCGGACCATCAGAGAATGCTATGGGCTGGCCCTGGGGCTCAACGGCGTCCTTCTCGCCCTGACCACCTTAGGCCTGCTTTCGCCGGTGGGCGGTGCGCTGCTGCACAACCTGACCACGGTTCTGACGGTGGCTAATGCCTCAACCGCAGCCCGCCGGCGCAATCCGGCGAGGAAGACTCCGGGCGGTCGAAGGCCACGCAGACAAGTTGGAATCGAGGCCGATTGTAAGAGAGACAAAATAAAATAAGCCGAATTAATAAAATTTCTATCAGTCTAAAAAAAAATCATTGGCAACCTGAATTTTTCAAGGTATGCAAAAGCGATTTCACCGTGCTCGTGGAAAGCTGCGGGAACGACGTTCCGCACTCCGTAGCATCCTGTGTCGACGATGCGCGGGTTCACGGATTCTGACTTTGTACAAATCCGTCATTTTGGGCAATGATATGTTTCCGTCCCCGCCGTCAACCAAAGGGTACACCACGGGTCAGGAAGCGATTTTGAGAAAAAGTACGACGAGTTCAATCCGCTGATTGAAAATGGAGGTCGCATGCGTCACCGTCACGGTATGCCTGGTGCACATTGTCCGCAGTCCCTGGGCTTTCCCCTGTCATTGGCAGGGGAAGGCGAGGTTGTTCGGGTTTCCTTGCTCCCTGAAGGCAATAAAATTCAGGAACGACTGATGAGCATGGGGCTCAGCCTTTACGATGAAATTACCGTGGTGCAGAAACAGCACGGTGGTGCCCTGATGATCGAAAAAAACGGGGCCCGCTATGCCCTGGGAGGGGGCATGGCGCATAAAATTCTGGTGGTCAAGCTCGAGTAGGGCGGAGAGAAAGGGATTCGCATCATCAGGGAAACGGTCGAGACCGTTCATCTCGCTGATGATGCGGGGAAAGTCGCGCAAATCAGTGTCTCGAACGGACGCTTTCCATGAAAACGGTTCCGGCTTTGAAGCGGATCGCATTCCTTGCCGGTATCCGCATCACTTCCCCGGTATGGGGGACACGCACATTACGGGGCGGGCGTTGCGCCACGGAAAAAGTACCGAAGCCGACCAGTTTCACCTTGTCCTCCGCCGCCAGAGCCTCTGAAATGGCCTTTAACACGCTATTGATTACCCGGCAGGTGGCATGCCTGGTCAACCCGCATTCGTCCGCCACCCTGTCGATCAACTCGCCCTTGTTCATTTCCCGCTCCGTCTCTTTTTCATGGTATTGTTCGTTCATATCTTCTCTGTTGTCTTTTCCGTTTCGGATCAGAAGAACCGGACGGCCTGCAAATCGTCCGGTTTTTTTTGTTGTTATAAAGAGGCCGCAACCTCCCGCGCCCATCTGTCGATGTCATCAGCGGCATCACCGGGATCCCCGTCGATCTTCAGGGGATCATTGACGATCACCGCACCCATGCCTTCCAATTTTTCCTGCAGCTGGTCGACCGCGCCGCAGAACAACGTGTAGCTGGAATCCCCGCAGCCGAATACGGCCACCTTCTTGTTCTTGAGGTCGGCCTTGTCCATCTCTTCGAAAAAGGGAGCAAAATCTTCCTGGAACTCGACCTCGGCATCGCCCCAGGTCGAGGACCCGAGCATGGTGATGTCGTACCCGTTTCCGAGTTCTTCGGGCTTTGATTTGCACACGTCCTGGATCGCGACTTCATGGCCGCCCTGGGCCAGAATTTTGCCGATCTGTTTGGCTGTGCTTTCGGTATTGCCGGTGGTGGAACCATACACAATCAATGCTTTTGCCATGTTTTGAACTCCTGTTCATGATGAAAATGTTTCTTGGTGCCGGCGGCCGGACCACCCGATCCGGCCATGCCGATTACTGTTTGTGTTCCCATGAGGCGCCTCTTGCCGGAAAAGAGGATAAGCAAGGGGGGCGTGTTCACCCCCGGTTGTTTTAGCGGGGGCTAACTTTCACTAGGATGCCTTTCGCTGAAGAGAAAGTCAATAATTTTCTTAGAAACGACTAAAAAATAATGTTTACGCTATAACACATTGATAATAAATATATTTATCTGTATTTTTTCTGATATTATTTTCAGTTCGGCGAGGACATAAACTTTTTAATTTGACAATCTTCTTAGTTTATTCTAATAAAGCGAACCGGAAGATCTGCTGCTGCCCGACGGATCCATCGCCATCCGCGTCCTTTAACCCTTCCTTCTCTGATAAAGGTTGTTCCCACGTTATGAATGCATCTGCAATATCCCAGGCCCTGGAACTTCTGATAGCAATCCGTCAGCCGGTCTTTCTCTGGGGCCCTCCCGGCATCGGCAAGAGTCAGGTCGTTCGCCAGACCGCTGATCGGGCAGGCCTGCAGCTGATCGATCTCCGCGCCATCCTTCTCGATCCGGTGGACCTCCGGGGGTTGCCCCGGATCACCGGAGAGGGCAGCGCCGAGTGGTGCACTCCCGCCTTTTTTCCAAGAAAAGGGCGGGGCCTTCTTTTCCTCGACGAACTCAATGCCGCCCCACCCCTGGTGCAGGCCTCCTGCTACCAGCTGGTCCTTGACCGACGGCTTGGTGAATATGAATTGCCGCAAGGATGGACTGTGATCGCCGCCGGCAACCGCGAGAGTGACCGGGCCGTGGCCCACCGCATGCCTTCAGCCCTGGCCAACCGATTTGTCCATATCGATTTCACGGTGGAATTCGATCCGTGGCTGCTGTGGGCGGAGGCCAACGGTATCAGTTCGAAAATCATCGCCTTTCTCCGTTTTCGGCCCTCGCTGCTGCACGATTTCGATCCGGAGCGCAGCGGCCGGGCCTTTCCCTCACCCCGTTCCTGGGAGTTTGCCTCGCGATTGCTGCAACAGCAGCCCGATCCCTCCATTCTGGGCGATCTGCTCACCGGTACCGTCGGGCCTGCGGCGGCCGCCGAACTGACCGCCTTTCTCGAAATCCGGCAAAGCCTGCCCTCGGTGGAAGATATCCTCAATGCCCCGCATACCTTGGAAATCCCCAGCGATCCGGCGGTGCTCTTTGCCCTGTGCGAGATGGCCGGCCGTGCCGCCGAGCCGGATCGTACCCGGCCGCTGCTCGACTTTGCCGGTCGCCTGCCTGATGAATTCAGCGTCCTGCTGGTCAGGGAAGCAGTTCGTACCTGCCGGGAGATTGCCGAGAGCGACGAGTTTGCCCGTTGGGCCGAGCGCCATGCCGAGGTTTTGGTGTGAACGGGCCCGACCCCTTGCCGTCACTGCACCAATCCGTTGCCTCCCCGGAAATCGATGCCGGCCGGAAAATGGCCCGTGCCCGGGTGGGGTTGGTTCTGAAACATCCTTTTTTCGCCTCCCTGGCCCTGCGTATGCCGATCAAGGCCGATTCCACCTGCCAAACCGCCTGGACCAACGGCCGGGTCATGGCCTTTAACCCCGAGTATGTCAACACCCTGACCCCGGAACAGATTGAAGGGCTGAACGCCCACCTGGTGATGCACCCGGCCTGCGGCCACCACCTGCGACGTCAGGGAAGGAACCGGCTCGACTGGAACCGGGCCTGCGACTATGTGATCAACTCCATCCTCCTTGACGCCGGTCTTGAGTTGCCGAAGGGGTATCTTTTTCTTGAACAGTACCGGGGTGCCAGTGCCGAATCGGTCTACCATCTGCTGCGCGAAGGCAAGGACGAGGAAGGTAATCCGTCGGGCGAGGAGGAGGTGGCCGAACTTGACGACGAGGATCGCGTCGAGGGCGAGCACGACCAGGGGACAGGCGGGGGGCAAGGTGACGGCGAGGCCGGTGAGGATGAGGACGGCCCCTCTGATCCGGGACTTGCCGGCGAGGTGCGTGACGACCCCGGTGAACAGGGATCAGGGGAGAGGCCGCCGCCGGAGATCGACTGGCAGCGGGCCATGGCCCAGGCCGCACTCAATGCCCGCGATGCCGGCCGCCTGCCCGCCGGACTGGAACGGCTGGTCACCGATACGGTCGCGCCCCGGCTCGATTGGCGGGAGCTGCTGCAGCGGTTCATCTTCCGCTTCGCCCGTTCCGATTACTCCTGGCTGCGGCCCAACCAACGGCACCTCCACCACAACCTCTATCTGCCCTCGCTGGCCAATCACCAGTTGGGCGAAATCGTCCTTGCCATCGACACCTCGGGCAGCATCAAGGAGGACCAACTGCGGCGTTTTGCCGCCGAAGTCGGCACCCTACTCGAACAGTGCCCGGCCACGGTGCACCTGCTCACCTGCGATATGAGGGTCGTTCGCCATGAAGAGTTCCAGCCCCATGATCCGCCGATTCTGCTCCAGCCGGCGGGGGGCGGCGGCACCGATTACCGGCCGGTGTTCGCCCTGGTCGAGCGAGCCGGAATTCGGCCCGACTGCCTGATCTATCTCACTGATCTCGAATGCGATCTCTTTCCCGAACGACCGTCGTCCTACCCGGTCCTCTGGCTTCACGTGGGCACCGGGGGTGCCGTGCCGCCCTTTGGGGAGATTGTGCGATTGCCCGAGTCTGAACCGGTATCGGTCTTTCCGTAACCGAATGAAAGGTCAATAACTATGCGTATTTCCTGGACCATTGAAAAAGAACGGGGCAATTTCCGGCCCCGGCTCAGCTACCTGTTGGAACTGGAGGAGTATGAACGGCGGTTGGCGGTCGATGCGGCCAATGTCCGCAGCCTCATCCCCCGGATCGAGGCTCCCTATAAAATCTACTGCCTGCCCGATTGCTATGAACGGGCACCTGGCTGGGAACCGGTGGACTATCACCGGCTGACCGCCCCTTTTTTTCGTGACGGTCGCCGTACCGGCTTTATCCGCTTACCGTTCCGGGAATCCCACAGCTACCCCGAGGTTGAGCGGTCCTTTGCCCTGCTCCGGGAGGCTCATGAAGAGGTGGTTTGCCGGGCTTATAACTGGGAACCGATCAGTGAGGCCGGAGTGCTGGATGTTTCCCCCGAGGGGCGACGGGCCATTGCCGCCCGGGTCACCGCCGCCCGGATGCTCGCCTTCTGAGCAGGATTTTCCTCTCCCTGACAAACGCGCAAAAATCCGAAAAGCGAAGAGCCCTGCTCCAGGAAAACTGTACGTTGCGAATCAGAAACGTCATGTTCGTGTTTTTTTCGAGAACAACCCTTCTGAAAAGGCCGCCGGGAACCCCCGGGCGGCCTTTGTTGTGGAGGATCAGGTGGCGGGATCGACGGCGGGTTGCGGCAGGGCCTCCGGCACGGCTTCCTTTGGGCCGTCGGCGACCGGAACCGCTGTTTTGCCCTTGCGCTTCTTGGGCTGATAGAGGGCGTGGTGCCACAGGCTAAGCGCGACCAGGGCCACACCGGCACAGGTGTGCAGGTTTTTCAACTGCCGGTTGCGTTTAAGAAGGGGGGCGGTGAGCACCGTGATCCCGAGGGCGGCAGTCATCCCGATTTTCGCTATCTCTCTTTTGGCTTCACGATCGAGTATTTCTGACATTTTTTCTCTTTTTTCGTTCAATGGTACGCAGGGTGCCCTTACCGGTCCGGTAGGCCAGAATGCAGACGAGAACCGTGGCGACAGTGCAGGCGACCGGTATAAATGCAGACATCTTGCTCCCTCTTTGATGCATAAAAAGTGACACCTTTTTGCGTTGCTCCGAGCTTTGCATGATAAGAAAGCCTAACTTTGTTTTTTTTCTCTGTCAATTCTAAAATTAGGCGTATCTAATTTTGGGCAAATGTCTTGATCCGGGGGAGGAAACGGGATCAAGGAAAAAAGGGACGCTGGAGCGTCCAGGACGGCATACCCTTGCCGGCGCGCGGGAACTGTCAAGATTTTATCTCCGGTCAGGTGGCAGGAGACCGGGATATCCATGAGTAGCTCAAATCCCGTAGCGGATGATTGCCGGGCTGTAGAAGAGCGTGCCGATTTCATATACCTCGTTATCCTTATCCCCCCGCCGATGTCGTGGTGGTCCCCAAGCATTGCCCGCAGGTTTGCAGGACCACGCGGTTTTTTCCGTGGTGTTTTGCCTGGTACAGCGCTTTATCGGCCAGTTGCTTGAAGGTGTCTGCCTCGGGATAGCCATCACGACCGCCGCCGCAGAAAGCAATGCCGAGGGAAAGCGTGGTGTCGCAGGTGCTGTCCTGCTCGAACCGGTAGCGGATCGTCTCGGCGATTGCCCGCAACCGTCCGTGTTCAATACCGCTGAGGAGAACCCCGAACTCATCGCCGCCAAAACGAAAGGGGATGTCCGAACCATCTCTTACCCCGTTCTTGAGGATGCTTCCGAGCCGGCGCAAGAGGTCATCGCCCGCCAGGTGCCCATGGGTGTCGTTGACCTGCTTGAATCCGTCGCAGTCGATCAGGATCAGGGCGATGGAACTGTGGCGGACGCGGGCATCCTCCAGCGCACAAACAAGCATTTCCTCAAAATAGCCGCGGTTGAAGACCCCGGTCAGGGCGTCCAGCGTGGAAAGACGCTGATATTCCTGCTTGTTACGCAGCACCGTGTGCAGGCGGCTTTGCAGGTGCTGCTCACGTGACGCCACCGCATGCAGCATCCAGTTCATGTGCCGTTTGAGGCGGATCAGTTCGTGCTCGTCCTCCCGTTCCAGCGGCAGGACAAAGGCCCCGGCGGATTCGCCGTCGCGCAGGGCTCGGCATATCCGGTTGATCTGTTTGAGGTCGCGGCCGACAAGGAGATAGGCCAGGCAACGGGCGATGGGGAGCAGAAGCACCAAAAGCATCACCAGCCACAGGACCGCCAGGGTCAGTGTTTTCTCGTATCGCCCGCACTCCAGCAGCAGTATCGCCGCCGCCGTCGGCAGACCGCAGACCAAGAGAAGTATCAGGCATAACCGGGTTGTGATCGGCATTATGGTTTTTTGCAATACGTTCTAATTCATAAAACGGGCCAGCGCGGTTGCGGTCTGGTAGAACAGTGCGGCAACGACAGAGGCGAGGCCGGTGTTGAAGACGACGGAAAAGAGAGCCCAACGAAGACCGATTTCGCGGCCGATGGCAATAACGGTGACAAAACAGGGCGCATAGAGCATGGAGAATAGAATGAGGGAGATCGCCGTGATTTTGGTAAATGCAGGACTTTGCTTGAGCCGTTGGGACAGCATTTCCGAGTTCTCCAGATCGACACTGCCCAGCGAATACGCCGTTCCCAGGGTGGATACGATCACCTCCTTTGCCGCCAGTCCACCGACCAGGGCGATATTGGTTCGCCAGTCGAACCCGGCCAGTCCGCTGACCGGTTCGAGGGCCCGTCCGACCCGGCCGGCGAACGAATAACGGAGGCTTTCCACGGCACGTGCCGCCTCCAGTGATGCCAGCCGGTCGGTTTTGTTTTTGTTGTCGAGATCCGGTCGCAGGTGGATGGCGGTAACCATTTCGGCATAGTCCTGTCGCCGTTGCTCCGGGAGCTGCGGATAGGTCATGGTCGCCCAGAGCAGGATCGAAACCGCCAGGATCAGGGTTCCCGCCTTGCGCACGTACTGCCAGACCCGTTCCCAGGCGTGCAGGAGCAGCCCTTTGCAGGTCGGCAGTCGATAGGGGGGCAGTTCCATTAGAAACGGGGTCGACGGTCCGGCAATGATGGTTGTACGCAAGAGTTTCGCGGTAGCGAACACAAAAGCCCATGAGGCCAGGGTGATCCAGAACAGGGCCTCGGTGACGTATCCGGGAAAAAAGGCGGCCGCCAGCACGGTGAAGACCGGTATCTTGGCGCCGCAGCTCATGTATGGCGCGGTGAGGATGGTGGCGATTTTTTCCCTTGGGCTGCGCAGGTTTCGCGCCGCCATCACCCCCGGCACCGCGCAACCGCCGCCGATGCCGCCGGAGACAATAAAGGCCATGATCGAGTAGCCGTGCAGTCCGAACATCCGGAACAACCGGTCCAGCATGTAGGCCATCCGGGCCATGTAGCCGGAATCTTCGAGAAAGGAGACCGCCAGGAACATCAACGCGATGAGGGGGACGAAGCTCAGCACCGCGCCTGCCCCCTCGATCACCCCCGAGACCAGCAGGGACTGCAGCAGTCCCTCCGGTATGTAGGTCCGCCCGATAGCACCCAGCAGGCCGAACAACGATTCGATCCATCCCATGGGGGTTTCGCCGAGCGAGATGGTCAGCCAGAACACTGTGTACAGGACCATGAGCATGACCACCGGCCCGATGAGCCGGTGGGTGAGCACCAGGTCAATTACATCAGTGAGGTTGTGGCGCCCGTGCCGGCCATCCGTGGAGAGAATGCCCCGGGCGAGCAGCGAGCTGATGTATTCATAGCGGTAATCGGTGATCAGGGCGGAAGCGGACTCGCCAAGGGTTTCCTGGCAGTGGCGGGAGTATTGCCGGGCCTGCTCCTCGATCTCCACGCTCAGTTGCGGATGTTCCCGCCGGCCCCGCGCCATGATCGGTCCATCCTGCTCCAGATACTTGAGGGCAACCAGCCGGGGAGGGTAGAATTGGGCCAGGAAATCGGCACGTTCGATCTTAAGGGACAGTTCACTGACCATTTGGTCCACCTGCGGGCCATAGGAAATTTTGAGCGGAGGAGGTTGTTCCCGCCCCGCGGCCAGGACCACGGCGTCCAGCAGGTACTCGAGCCCCTGCCCCTGGCGCGCCACGGTCGCCACAACCGGAATGCCCAACAGCGATGCAAGCTTTTCGGTGTCCAGCCTGCGGCCGGAGCGATGCAGTTCGTCGATCATGTTGACGGCCAGGACTGTTCGCAAGCCGAATTCGCGGACTTGCACCAAGAGATACAGGCTTCGTTCAAGAGCGGTGGCATCGGCGACATCGACCAGGAGATGCGGTTTTTCCTCGATGATGAATTTGCGGGCGACCCGTTCCTCGTCCGAGAAGGCGGTCAGGGAATAAATACCCGGAATGTCGACCAGATTGATGCCGGTCCCCAGGTGGACGATAGTTCCCTCATGCCGGGCCACCGTGACTCCGGGAAAGTTGCCGACCCTTTGCCGTGCCCCGGTCAGGGCGTTGAACAGCGTGGTCTTGCCGGAATTCGGGTTGCCGGCCAGGCCAACCAGCAGGTTATTCATGGGTGGGCTCCCGGCTGTTGGTTTCAATGAGGTCCACGAAAATATGGTCGGCTTCGCTGTTGCGCAGAGTCAGGGTGTAATTACGGACCCGGATCGCCACCGGGTCGCGCAACGGCGCCCTGCCGACGATGGACAATCGTGCCCCCGGAACCAGGCCGAGTTCGCGGATGCGGCAACCGAGTTCCCCCTCGGCGAGAACTTCCCGAATCATGCAGGATCCGTTATTTGGAACAGTACGCAGGCATATACCGGCCATGGGCACCCCTCTCATCCGACCAGGATGGATTTTGTTGAAAAAAAGGATATGATTTCAGAGAAAATGGCCGATGTTAAATGCAGCTCAACAAGATAGTCAAGTCTAATATTAGACCGTCAATACAGCCTTGGCAAGAAACATCTGACATCTTGCTCATCTTGACTTTCCTGAAATATGAAGGGCTTCAGTCAAATGCCCAAGCAGTGGGGGGTGCTGATTGCTGAAGAAATTTCCGGAGGGTATTGAATAAAAACAGGGTCGATCAGATAATGCTCGACATGCTGAACATGAACAAGATGTTTATCCACATCTGTGCCGGGGATGTCATTGCACTGAGCCGTAGCGGCTGTTTCGATCACCCTGCCGAGGTCGGCGCCACCGGCGATTCGTCGGAGCGCACAGCCGCGACAAGGTTTGTTCCGGCTTTGAAACGGAGCACTTTCTTTGCCGGAATATGGATGATGTTTCCGGAATTCGGATTTCTGCCCTTGCGTGAGGCGCGTTGCGCAACGGAAAATATGCCGAACCCGACAAGTTTGACTTTGTCGTCGGAGGCCAATGCTTCCGAAATGGTATGCAGCATACTCTCAATCACCTGGCGAGAGGTGGATATGTTCACCCCGCATTCGGTTGCCACCTTTTCTATCAATTCACCTTTATTCATTGCCGGCTCCTGGATTTTCTTCTTTTCTTTTTTTGAGGGGATGCAGGATGAGAGGCACTGTTCCGAACGGCCTCCGATCCGGGGGCACGATGCTGCCCCCTTTCTTTCGCTTTTGCTTGCCGCGCTCCTGGAGACATCCCGGAGCCATTTCCCCAAAGGCAAATCGGTGCAGGGGGAAACGGTGCCGGCACTCAGGCGCAGGCTTGAGTCCGTAACGTGTTGAAAGCACAGAATTCCGACCTGCGCCGAAATGACGGTAACGCCGCAATGACGGTAAAGGGGGTACCTTCAGACTTTTGGCGATGTCGTCAATTATAGCTTGTTAAGAACGTTAACCGCTCCTAACATTTTTCAATGTGCCGTTCGGCGAGTGTTTTGTCAATATTTTTTTAATGCTGTCTTCCTGAGCTGTTTTTCACGTTTAACATCCTTGAATAAGGTATTTTTTTATCGGATTTTCAGCGGAAGCCGCTGGTGGTCCGCTGCGTTTTTTTGCCTTGATTAATATTTTAGATAATACTAATAAAATGAAAATATACTAAAACTTTAGGATGAGATTATTCGCAAAAGGGTGTTTAGCATGAGTGCACGGGAAGAATTGGAAAAACAGGTCGAGGCGTGTCGGGCGAGTGGAGACTATGTACTGGTTGCCGGGAAAATTGTCCAGCAGCTTGAGGATGGCGCCTGGGCCGCCGAGATCCTAAAAGAGGGCGCCGAATGGGCGGCCACGGCCGAAGAAGTCCTCGCTTTTGCCAACTGCGCCGTAGAGATTTTGAAGAATCAGGCATTGGGGGCGTATTTCATGGAGCGGGCCCGCCGGATATGCAGGCCTGCGGACGAATGGACGGATGTGTCTTTTGCTGCTGTTGAGGGGTGCGAAAAGGTAGGGGACTGTATCAGCCTTGCCGAGGTGGTGCTCCGGGTAACAGATGATCCGGAGCAGGTCCGATCCATCCTTGAAGCGGCACGCGGGCTTTGCTCGGATGGGGCCGATTATCAGAGACTGGCCCGTGCCTTTCGGGATCTCCTGAATGATCGGGCTACGGCCCTGGCCCTGGCCGGTGAGGCTGAGGAGCGTCTGGAGAAGGGCGCGGATTTGACCGCCCTGGCCGAGTTCTGTGTCAGAGAGTTGCACGATCATGCCACTGCGGTCCGGCTTTTTCGGAGCGGGGCCAAGGGGTATGAGAGCGGGGAGGATCTGGTCCATCTGGCGGAAAGGGTGTCGGTCCTGATCAATGACCGCACCTTCTGTCTGGAGATTTACGACAAGGCCGCCCATCGGCTGACCCGGCATGCCGGTTTGATGAAACTGGCCGATTCGGTCTTGACCGTCACCGGAGAGACCGGATTTGCCGACCGCTGCTTTCGGCAGGCGGCCGAGGCCGCCGAAGGGGTGGAGCAGTTGCTTGCCTCCGCTGTCGCCCTGGCGCGGAAAACCGACAACCTGCCCGCCGCCTCCCGTTTCCTGCGTCGGGCTGAAGTGCAGGCTTCCACAGTGGACGCCTTTGAAGCCGTGGCCAGGACAATCCTGGAGTTGGCCGATGACTCCGGGTGGCAAACTGCCGTTTTGAAGCAACTGGAGAAAAGAAAGCAGTTTAGAGGCCGGTATATTGGGTACATGAAACAGGAACGGGAATGCGCCACCGGCGAATCTTTCATAAAACTGGGCCGGAAGGTGTACCGGGAGACCGGGGACCGTGAGTACTGCCGCCGTCTTTATGAAAAGGCTCGAAAGCGGACGGTTTTTTTTACGGAATATCTGGCGTTGGCCGATGGTATTTTTCAGCATGTCGGCGATATCGTTTGGTTGACGGACCTTTATGAGTACATGCTGATCCGTTGGAACGACTTGGTCAGCGTCAATGCCGTGGTGGCGCAGATGGCGATGTATTTGCCGGATGGCCGTGAGCGGGCGTACCGACTTTACGAGGCCAAGGAAAAAGAGTGCGAGGGGCCCGAATGTTTCATCCGTCTGGCCGTGAGTGTGCTCGTTCTGCTCGGCGACAGAGAACGGTGCCGGGAACTCTTCAGCGCCGCCGAGCAGGCGGCCTCCACCCAGGCCCAACTGATGTCTTTGGCCTACTCCATTGAAGAAAAGCTGCAGGATCAACCCTGGGTGGAGGCACTGTATGGCCGGGCCATGGATCAGTGCCGTACCGGTCTGGAATTCGTCGTTCTGGTTAAGGCCGTGGCCGGCAGCCGGCTGTGCTCCGCCGGCCTGCTTTGTCATCTTCATGAACGGGCCGAGTCGCTTCTGCAGATACCCGATGATTTGCTGCTGCTGGCCGAATCCATCGCGGTCTGCTGTCAGGATGCCGCGTGGAGCAGCCGGATTTATCGGAAAGCGGTGCAGGTCAAGGGCGGTCACGAAATGCGATTTATCGCCGCCGAATCCATTCTTCGGACCCTGGGAGACCGGGATCTGGCTTCCACTGTCCGTGCTTTATGAGTTCAACGGGCAGCGGATTTAAAAAGGGGGACACTCCCCGTATTCTCGGTTTTTCTTTTTGCAAAATGCCGCAACTGTGACCGTTGTCACAGAAAGGATTGGCTGGGCGAGTATATTTATGCAGTTGGCGTTGGGACGAACCAGCATTGCCGGACCAGATCGGCCGGCCACAATGAACAATGAAAGGTCGGCGCTCCGGCATGGCACCGGCAACGGAATCAATACGATCCGCGTTCCCCTGTGGCACAGGGGAATGAGAAATGGGACCCAAAACCCGGTAAGGCGGCGGCACGTGCTGAAGAGTCACAGAAAATGTTGAAACAAAGAGGGCCCGTCTTCCGCTTGACGGATGAATCCGGGGCTCTTTCTCGTCTGACCCGTGCATTTTCAGGAGAGTGGAATGAAGTGGAACTGTTTGATAAGGCTTGCCGGGAAGCGATTACCCGCTGTTTTGCTGATCGGCGGGCTGGTTGTTGGTTCGGTGGCGAACGGGGCCCAATTGACCGAATCGGACGTGTTGGCCGCGTTGGCAGGGAAAGAGATACGGCCCGTTTTGGGAGGAAAACCGGAGGAAAACCGGGGACAAGGAAAACCGGGAAAACCGGGGACGACGAAAACCGGGGACAGACCACGACGAAAACCGGGGACAGACCACGTTTTTTTCAATCGAGGTCGTTATGGTGTGGAGTGGGATTCCGGGGACAGTATACTTATCATTGACAAAGATTCGCTTGTGTTGATAAACATTAGAGCATGGCAAGAATAGCACGTGCAGTAGCCCCCGGCTATCCACATCACATCACCCAGCGCGGCAACCGTCGCCAGCAGACCTTTTTCTGCGAGGACGACTACTTGGCTTATATCGAGCTGATGGCGCAGTGGTGCAATGAGTGTCATGTCGAAATCTGGGCCTGGTGCCTTATGCCGAACCATGTTCACCTTGTCGCAGTGCCACAAAACGAGGATAGTCTGGCCCGTGCCATTGGGGAAGCTCACCGCCGCTATACCCGGATGATCAATTTTCGAGAGAAATGGCGAGGACATCTCTGGCAGGAAAGATTTGCCTCTTTTCCCATGGATGAGCAGTATTTGCTGGCGACGGCCCGATATATTGAAATGAATCCGGTGGCGGCAAAGTTGGTGCAAAACCCGGAGGATTACCGGTGGAGCAGCGCCTCTGCGCATCTGACCGGCATGGATGATAAACTGGTGACAGTCAGGCCATTACTTGAACTGGTTCCCAATTGGCGCAGCTTTTTAATGCTTACCCCGCCCGATGAAGTCGATGTGATTCATTGTCATGAGCGAACAGGTCGACCTCTGGGGAGGAAGGGCTTTACTGAAAAACTGGAGATTGCCCTCAATAGGATTTTAAGACCGCAGAAACCGGGGCCCAAAAAGAACGCCAAGATTTGACACATTGACCCCGGAACATCCCTGGAACATATGCAGAACATAATGGTTCCTTTTTCAAATCCAATTGACGAATGACGTAACGCGTCATATAATCGTTCCATGATCAAGTCCTTTAAATGCAAAAACACTGAGAATCTTTTCAACGACTACGACGTTAAGAGATTTCAATCAATTTCCAGAGCCGCCCGTATCAAACTGGAGATTTTGAACGCTACAGTATCGCTGGATAGTCTTAAGGTTCCACCGGGCAATCACCTTGAGGCGCTCAAAGGCGACCGGAAAGGACAGCACAGCATACGCATCAATGCGCAATGGCGTATTTGTTTCGTATGGAAAGACGGAAATCCACATGACGTGGAAATAGTGGATTACCACTGAGGAGAGAAAAAATGGCCGATAAACTGCATCCCATTACCCCGGGTGACGTGCTGCTTGAAGAATTCTTGCTGCCAATGGGAATATCACAGATTCAACTGGCAAAAGATCTGAATGTTCCTGCGAACAGGATAAGTCAGATTATACATGGAAAACGGGAAATCAGCGCCGACACTGCTTTGAGACTCGGCAAGTATTTTGGCATCGAGCCTGAATTCTGGTTAAACCTGCAGGTCAGATACAATATGAAAATCGCTAAGGAAAAGGCTGGAAAGAAGATCGAGACGGAGGTCAAGGTTTACCGTCGGAAACCAAATGGCCTTGAAGCTTCCGTATAGGTGATAATCGACATCAGGATTTTCTGTCGCGGAATAGCCTTACTATTAGGGGAATTGCCGGGTCACGAAACTTAATTCCAACGAGAAAATGCACCGGATAAACCGGTGATTTTCGAGTTGTGTGTTGAAAGAAAATTGCCATAGCATGATATCCGTGTTATTGTGTATCTATGATAAAGACATTCAAGGACAAAGGAACAGAAGATATATTCAATGGCAAAAATTCCAAAGATGCAAGGAACATATGCCCTCAAATCTTATGGAAAATTGCCTTAAGAAAACTTGATCAGCTCGACTCGGCAACCAGATTAGATGACCTAAAAGTACCGCCAGGCAACATGCTCGAAGCTCTCAAAGGTAGTCGTCAAGGCGAACATAGTATAAGAATCAATAACCAATTTCGCATTTGCTTCGTTTGGTCTGATTATGGTCCCGATCTAGTTGAAATTATAGATTATCACTAAAATATAGAGGTCAGTTATGGTAAGAGTACCGACTCATAGAGAGCCAACACATCCAGGTGAAATGTTAATAGATGAATTTTTGAACCCCATGGGTATAACACAAAAAGATCTGGCAGACTCAATACATGTTCCCTATCAGCGGATAAATGAAATTATTAATAAAAAACGAGGCATTACTCCGAGTACAGCTCTTCGTTTAGCTAAATTCTTTGGGGTATCCGAAGATTTTTGGATGAATTTACAATTAAGGTGTGACTTATATAAAACAAAACAAGCCGAAGAAAAAACTCTAAACGATATTAAACCGTTCAACAATAAATCCAATCAAAGGAAAAATAAAAATATCACACAACCAGGCGTTTAACCGGACCCAAAAAACAGCGCGGTCCGGTTAACTTCACGTTCCTGGCGGCTGCGCCGCCAGGAATCGCGGTGCTGACTTCGTCAAACACCTTGCCCCGTCGCCTTGCGCCGGAACAAGGTGCTTGACCGGACACCGCACACCGATCATTCAAACTTCGTTTGCCTGATCGGCGCACGGCGCCGGTCAGCACCGCGATTAGCTCGGCGCTGCGCGCACGGCGGAAAATAATCGTATTCATGCTTTCAATGAATTGCACATTTCGAAAAGAATGCATAAGTTACTATAATTCTGATAATCAAAGTATATTATTCAGTGTATGTGAATTAATTTAACTATATTAATCCTATTTACTCAAGAATAAATAATATAGAATTTATAAACATTTTTCTATATTTGACCAACAATCTCTTTCATACTCGAGAAAGTTCGAATTCTTAATAATTATGAAGTTTATCATAAGTACATAGATTTAAAGGCATATTATTGTTATGTTTCACAGAAATCGCATTGGTCTGAATAATTATTGTAGAGTGAGAATGCTGAAATGAGCTTTCAATTGTTGCCACTTAACGATAAACACTTGACTCAATTTAAGAAAGATATGCAAGAAGCCTTTCAACAAGGCGCTGTTGATGGATTTGGTGAAATGGGAATAGAAATACTTCCGGTGAGTCATATAGACCGTTCTCTCTCGGCTAAAGGTTCTTTTGCTTACGAAGCTATACTTGATGAAGAATTTGTTGGCGGAGCTGTTGTTGTGATAGATAACAAAACACAACATAATCATCTTGTTTTTTTGTATGTCAAAAAAGGAACTCACAGTAATGGTGTGGGGCAGTCTATTTGGAATGCGATTGAACAGTTATATCCAGAAACTAAAGTATGGGAAACCAAGACTCCTTACTTTGAAAAACGGAATATACATTTCTATGTGAACAAATGTGGTTTCCATATTGTAGAGTATTTTAATAAGTATAATAAAGATCCGAATGAAAACGAAGAAGAAGAACAGTTTCCAGATATTGATTACTTTGCAGATTTCTTCCGTTTTGAAAAAGTAATGAAGTAGACCAATTTCGGTTTAAGACCGAAAACCGGGGACAGACCACGTTTTTTTCAATCGAGGTCGTTATGGTGTGTATCTATTTAACATGCCTATAGTTACTAGTTTACTTCTCAAAACGTGGTCTGTCTGTCCCCGATTTGTGCCAAACGTGGTCTGTCCCCGATTTGTGCCTGGCAAGAAAAGACCTTTCGCAGAAGTACGATCTATTGTTGCTATTCTAGTGCAGGAAGATGAACATTTGTCGCTGACAGAGTTGGGGAAGCGTTGCAATCGAGATCTAGCCGCACTCAGTAGAGCAGCTGGGCGGATCCGTGAGAAGCTGCGAAAGGGTTCCAGGTTGAAGGACAGAGTATCTTCATTGAAAAAGCAGCTTGAATAATATCAAAATGTCAAGCCTGGCCCTTTAGTATTCCCAATCACACGATGATGATATCCCATATACACGGAATGATAATCCCACATTTCTGTTGATTTCTTCCCGATTGCGCGATATTTCTTAACCATGGATAATACTCAAGTTCTCTACCCTCGCCGTCTTGAGACACGCATCGCCGAGGCAATGGTTGATACACCCGTTGTTTTAGTAGCCGGTCCTCGCCAAGCCGGCAAAACCACGCTTGTGCGGCAGATAGCAGCCCAAGAGATGCGCTACCTCACTCTGGACGATGAACTTACTTTGTTGGCGGCAAAAGAGGATCCTGTGGGCTTGATCAGAAGTCTCGATCATGCTGTGATTGATGAAATCCAGCGTGCCCCTCAATTGTTGCTCGCTATAAAAAAAACAGTCGATGAGGATCGACGCCCTGGCCGTTTTCTGCTGACGGGATCCGCCAATTTGATGGCTCTGCCGATGGTGGCTGACTCGCTTGCCGGGCGGATGGAAACGTTGACTCTGCTGCCGCTGTCGCAAAGCGAAATTCACGGTAGCAACGCAAATTGGGTCGACAGCGCTTTTACCGGTCATCTCTTAACCGCGTCACAACCGTTTCTGGGCGATGAATTGATCGAGACTGTTTTGCGGGGAGGCTATCCCGAAGCTGTATCCCGCTCTTCAACCCGACGCAGGGCGGAATGGAGCAGGCAATACATCAACTCCATTATCCAACGTGATGTGCGTGATGTGGCGGATGTCGGGAAACTTGATTATCTGCCCAGATTTTTGCGGGCGCTGGCACAAGTTTCCGGTCAGATGTGTAACTATTCCCAGCTTGGTGGGCAAGTCGGGCTGGATCACAAGACCGCTGCCCGTTACATAGGCGTGTTCGAACAGATGTATTTGCTGAGGCGCATTGAAGTCTGGGCGCAAAATAGACTGAATCGCATCGTTAAAACTCCTAAAATACAGTTTGTTGATTCCGGTCTATTATCTACGCTGGCCAATGTTACGCCCACACTTGCACAAAAGAATCGTAATTGCTTTGGAAATGTTCTGGAGTGTTTTGTTTACGGTGAATTGCGCAAACACATGGCTACGGCGGAGAGCGATTGTCAGCTTCTTTACTACCGCGATCACGACCAATACGAGGTGGATTTCATCATTGAGAATGCAGCAGGAAACCTGGTTGGAGTGGAGGTGAAGGCTGCTGCGACAGTGACGGTTGGCGACCTCAGAGGTCTGAAACGACTATCGAGTGTCGCTGGAGAACAGCTCAAGATGTGCGTAATTCTTTATGATGGTTCGGAGGCCCTGCCCCTTGGAGACGGCTTTTGGGCGGCTCCGCTGTCATCTTTGTGGGGCCGGTGAGCATCGCAGTGGGGAATTCGGGGAACATGATACTAAATTTCAACAATAACATTCTGCGGTCAAACCGCAGATGTTTACGTTATGCGCCAAAATGAATGAACGCGAATCCTTATGAATGAAACAGTTACTATAATTATTATTGCAGCAACATTCTTACTATCCGGTAGCGTTAAGGGTGTAATTGGGCTTGGTTTGCCAACAGTAAGTTTAGGGCTACTGGCTGCTGCCCTTGATTTAACGACAGCAATGGCGTTACTACTGATCCCATCTTTCGTTACCAACATTTGGCAGGCAGTTGTCGGCGGCAATGGTAAAACCATATTTAAGCGAATTTGGCCATTCCTGTGTTTGGCAACAGTTACAATTAGTCTTGGAGCAACCGCCTTAAGCTTAATAAATCCGCTGTATCTTTCAATTTTGCTCGGGATCTTGCTGCTTGCCTATTCAATTCTCAACATCTTGGGATTTCGACTTTCAATATCTCCATATCATGAAAAGTGGGCTGGTCCAATTTTAGGTGCAGTCAATGGCATTCTTACTGGCATGACCGGATCATTCGTCGTACCCGGTGTCATGTATTTACAGGAAATTGGACTCTCGCGCGATATGCTTGTGCAAGCAATGGGTATGTTGTTTTCCCTGTCGACAATAGGTCTTGCTTTTGCGCTTCAAAAAAACAATTTGCTAACTCCAAAACTTGCAACAATTTCTGCCTTTGCAGTTGTTCCAGCAATTATAGGAATGATGCTTGGTCAGAAAGTAAGAAAATCACTTTCAGAAACAAAATTTAGAAAAGTATTCTTTATTTCTATCTTCGTTTTGGGTGTGTTAATTATTGCCAAAGCGGGTTTTTCGCTGGCTCAGAATGGCTAAATCATAAAAACGCATAACAAATCGCTATAAACCAGACCACCAGAACGTGAGCGATTCTTGGCATAGTACTCAAGGCGGCTGGTTACCTCTGCGTTTGCAGTAAAACATGTCAGACCAAAAGTATTGACACGGGTATAAAAACTCCTCATAGTAATAGGAGGAACCGGTAAAATTATTAATTGGAGGTGCTCTATGCCCGGAGTCAAAACAGCCATATCACTTGATGAAAAATTATTTAATCGTGTCAATGAGTTAGCGAGAAAAATGCATATCTCGCGGAGCCGTTTATTTACTTTGGCAGTAGATGATTATTTGAAAAAACAAGAAAACGAATATTTATTGGCTCAACTCAACAAGGCTTATGCCGAGACGGATGACGAAGAAATTAAAATTTCAAATTCAATGAAATCCAAACAGCGTAAGATTGTGGAGCAAGAGTCATGGGAATAAGACAAGGAGAGATTTATTGGATTGACCTTGGAGAACCACGAGGATCAGAGCCTGCCTTTCGCCATCCCCATATTGTTATTCAAAACAATCTTTTTAATTCCAGTAAGTTAAGCACCGTTGTGGTTTGCACTTTGACCTCCAACCTCAAACGTGCAGACGCTCCAGGCAATGTCCTTTTGCAAAAAGGTGAAGCCAACCTTCCCAAACAAAGTGTTGTTAATATCACGCAGATTTTCACTGTGAATAAGAGCGACCTAGAAGACAAAATAGGAAAGGTGTCAGGAACTCGTTTCGACGAAATTTTGAATGGAATAAAACTGCTAACGGAACCACGAGATATTTAGTTGTAATCAAAGGAAAATCTGCGAACAAACAGGTAGAGCTGACCGCGAGAACGGGGCGGTGTTAAAATCTGTATCCACCAGGCGCGGCAGCTCACCAAAAGCGTTCCTGGCGGCTGCGCCGCCAGGAATCGCGGTGCTGATCGGCGCACGGTGTCCGGTCAGCACCGCGATTAGAGCACACTCTATGTTTGTCGCACATATACCATCGGGTTACATCATGGCTGTCTCGCGTCTTAAGCGAGTTCGTCATTTTCGAGAAGCCTCTTCAGCCGTTATTGCGGCAGGGATGATCGGCTCGATTGGGCCTGATTTTGACATGGTCTATTTCTATCTTGTTGACCATCGCCAGACGCACCACCATAGGTACGTCACACCATACGCCATGTTCACAGTTCCTGCGCTTTTCAAACCTTGGTGGCTAAACTTCTTTTTTCATTGGTCATTTGGGGCTGAGCTTATCATCTGTTTATTGGCGCTTACGTTGTACCGTCGGCGCTCTAACAAACGCCTACTGAGGGATTGCCAACAACGCTGGCGCGCTATTGGCAACCGCTGAGGCGAGACGTTAACTACTTGAATCCATCAATGATTGAAATACGGGGAAATCCGGGGGCACTCCCCGTTTTTGTCGATCAATTTGGCCGGTGTCTCAAGGCTCTGGGCAGATAAAATGCGTATCTACCTTTTATGTAAGCGGTATTACACTAACAAGGATTTGATCAATGATTGCTTCGGGCGGTTATTTCACCTTCCTTCCTGTCGAACTGGCCGGGCATGGTGCTCAAGTTCAGACCTCCTGATCTCGGAAGATTCTACTTGGCACTGAAATTACGGTATCGATACGCAATGCTATTTAAAAAATAGAGTAATATTGAAAAGTTAAACAAATACACTCGGTGTCAATGAAGTAGGCGTTTTTTGCGCTCCTTAAAAAAAATATAATATTTTCAAAGAGATAAAATGGAACGCGTCTCCTTTAACGATCGATGGCACACTGCACCGACACAAAGCAATCTCATGGAGCCTGTTCAAAAAATACTTTTGACCACACCGCCGTTGCGGTCAAAATCAAACAAACCATTGGCTATGACGACCGACGACATCCTCAATATCTTAGTAAATTACCATCTGAACGAATTCTCCTCCGGCAGGGAACTCCTTCAGAATCTTGAGGAGGATGAATACGCCAGGCATCTGATAGCCCCCGCTGGCGGCGTCAAGCGTTCCACTTTTTTCGACACCGTAAACGAGCGTTGCGTAGACCAACTCTTGTATGTATTCAGCGAGTTGCAAAAGAAAGCCGCCAACATTCTCCCCTTCTCCCCATGCGGCACATCGAACTTGGCGAGTTGGTAGCCGTTGACGGGTCGTTCATCGATTCGGTCTTATCAATGACTTGGGCGGAATATCAAACACAATGTCCTCCTGAAATCGATGGGTCTGGAATGGTGGTTGGGCGGCGCGTCGTGGCTGCGGCACCGTTCATGTCCATGCATTGTACCGTGTACTGCAAAAATTTTTGTGATCTGGATCACAGTTTTAAAAATAAATTCGAGTCTTGAATTTATTTTTGAGGCAACAAAATCGCGGGTGACGATTATGGCGGCACCTGTCGGCGCAGAATGTCTGTCCGCCGGGGTGGTAGCCGGTGCTCGGGGTGATCGGGAGTCTGGTGGCGCAGATCCATGGAGCGCCTCGGAAGAAAGGTCGCGCGGCTGCACCTTTGGCCGGTTGTTGCCCAAGGGTGAAGAGGGGGTTTCTGTTGAGGGGGGGAGGCGGTGCGATTGTTCATGGCAAGGGATTGAGTCCGGATTTTCGTTCTGAATATCGATAAGGAAACTTGATATTTTTTAGTTGTAACTAACGACTCAAGGGCATATAACATGGCTCCAGCAGATAATAATTCTTTCAGCCTATGGATGGATTCGGCTCCGGTGGGGCATGCATGACCTCAAGGATTGGAGACTAAAAAGCGGAAACAGGAGGGATAGGGAGCGATGAATCGGAATAACGCGACAGTCGGGAGGTGGGTGAGATTGTCAGTTGTATTAGGGCTGCTGTGGTGGGTGCCGATGCCTCTTTGCGGTCACGCATCCACAATCGATTCCTATGTCCGGAAATATTTGAGCGTTGAGCTTTCATCCACGCAAAAGGCCGGTATCGGACCCCATGAACATCTTATTCATTATTTCAGTTCACTCAGTTATTTTCGCCCTAACTATAAGATAAACCCGGATTTTGTCCGTGCCCTGATGCTGGCGGAATCCGGAGGTGATCAGTTTGCGGTCTCTGAAAAAAATGCCCTGGGGCTCTGTCAGTTGCTCTATTCCACTGCAAAGGACGCCGCGAGAGAATTTCTGGCTACAGGGATCAGGGTCCGTTTCGTTACCGAGGAACGGTTACGGACTCTTCAGCCCATTGACTTGTTTGACCCGGCAGTCAATATTCTGCTCGCCTGCTACCTGATTGCCAAATACAACCATGCCTACGACGGTAGACTCGATCTGGTGGTTGCTGCCTGGAACGCAGGACAAGGATCAATCCTCAACGGCAGGCCCCCCAAGTATCCGGAGACATTGGAACTGATCGGCAAGGTGAATGGCTATTTGCTGGCCTTCCGCAAGCATCGTCGGGAAGGGCCAACCGGCTGAACGACCTCCCGGACCATCGCATGGTCATGCCCATACGGCACCGATGCCCCCCTCGGCAACGGAACGGACGGAAGGCATGGGGATCAATCAGTGAGCCTCGAACAATTGACCATGATGGGCGTCGGGGGATGTACGTCGGCCGGGAAAGGTTCCGGCATAAGGTTGCTATACGGCGTGGACGGATCAGGGAAGGGATGGGCCGAGGCAAGTCCCTTTTTGGATTGGGGGGTGACGGGAACGGCACCCTGGCTCATCGGATGACGGCCCGGTGCCCGGGGGACGATTTCTTTGTCCGGGTCCACGCATGGTTTCCGGTGCAGTCCGTGCGGGTTGCGGTCCAACAGGCCAAGGAATATGTCACATATTTCCGGATGAAATTGGCTGCCCCTGTTGTCACGGATCTCATCGTAGGCCTGTTCCATGGTCAGCGCCGCCTTGTAGGATCGGTAGGTAGTCATGGCGTCAAAGGAGTCTGCGATGGCGATGATGGCTGATTCCAATGGGATTTCATCACCTTTCAACCCATCCGGATAGCCCTTGCCGTCAAATCGCTCATGGTGGTGACGAATGATATCGGCCATTCTGTCCAGGCCGGGGAGATTTTCAAAGATTGAAGCGCCGATCACGGTGTGTTGCTGTATCAGGAAATATTCCGCTGGGTGCAGCTTCCCCGACTTCATCAGAATGCCGTCGGCGATACCGATTTTCCCGATATCGTGCACATGACCGATTATGTGGAGATAATCGCACTTTTTGTCGGACATGCCGGCATCTTTGCAGACTTGCTCGGCGATTTCAGACACCCGTCGTGAGTGGCCGGCGGTGTACATATCCTTGAGCTCAATGGTGCGGGTCAAGCTTTCGATGAACAGATGAAAGTCAATATTTTTAAAAGAGGTCATAGGAAAGTCCGGGGTGCTACGCATATTGCCGAATAACGGAGAGTGGGTTCAATATATTTTAAAGATATAACTTTATTTCAACACTCTTATATTTTTTTGTCAAACTAAAAACTGATGTATGCTTCAGGTTGTACGCATTATGCAGATCGGCACGGCGCCTTAACGCGCAGTTAAGGAACCGGGGAGACGATAATGCTTCACCTTTGTGGCCTTTTTGCATTTTATGGGAGGGGCGTAATGTCAACTTTTTCCGCTGGGGTTACGGAGGGAAATCGTTGATTCCTCTGTTTGCAAATATCCATGATCGAACTTTTTTCTTCCCCGGATAACCTCTATCGACACCTGAGAACGCCTTGTCCGGCAAGATTCCATTTTTTTTTTTGCCTTACAATCGCCCTTTCCTATATACTGATAATAAAAGAAAGAGCCGTTTCCTTCCAGGTTTCGGACTTCCCACTTCCAACACTGACAAGGGCATGTCATGGTACTTTCACCGGCAGCCGGCACATCGCGGCCTCCCCCGCCTGAGTCGTCTTTCCAGCAGTTGTTTCGGGCTGCTGGACGTCGCTTGACACAATCCGTCATCGCCCTTTTTTCCCGTGGCAACCAGGTCTCTATCGATGAGGGGGCAGGCAAGCAAGGCCTTACTGCGCATGACAAACGCCGGCATCTCCGCATCCGACTCCCTGCCACCATTGTTCAGGTCACCGACGGATGTCTTTTTGCCACGGCAAAGATTGAAAATATTTCTCCCTGCGGCATCTGCCTGCGGAATCTCCCGGAACAGCTCTATCGGAGCGCCGAGCAACTGACGGTTTTTTCCAGCGACAATCCGGGGATTCCGATCCTGCATATTCAACCTCGGTGGGAAGCTACCGGCTGGGGAGGAAAAACCATCGGTGCTGCGATTCTCAATGCCACGGACGCCTGGAAACTCTTTTTTGTGCACGCCGCCGGGCTTCCCGATCCCTGAATATCCGGCCTGAAAAATAATGGGGGCTTTAGCGATGCTCCCGTTGTTTTCAGCAGCAAAGATATTTATTATAAAATTTACCCTTTTGATCAAACGCACGTTGCCGGCTTGTTCATTTCGATGCACAGGGGGAATCTCGTGATTTCTTTTATACGTTTGGAATGAGAACCGCGCGGGGCAAGCAAGTCGAACAGGACATCGTGCATTGCCATGACGGACAAGGAGGTTGCAAATGAGTGACTGGAAACGGATCATTATTGCCATTGACGAATCCCCCCGATCCATCAATGCGGTTGAATATGTCGGTAGTATTGCCGGTCATCTTGCCGAAGTCCAGCTCTGCCTCCTCCATATCTACCCTGAACCGCCGCCTGATTTTGACCGGTCCGGAGCTACTTTGGAGGAGTACAAGGCCGAGCAGGAAAAAAAGGCCGAAATGATTTTTGCCCAGGCCAAAAAAATTCTTCAGGATCGGGGGATCAGGCCTCAGGCCATCCTTTCCCGCTGTGAAATCGCGGGCCCTCAATCGATCAGCGCCGCCATCCTGGATCTGCAGGTGCGGGAACACTACGGAACCATTGTCGTCGGCAAACGAGGCATCTCCAAGGCCGAGGAGTTCCTCTTCGGTTCCATCTCCAACGCCCTGATCCATAACGGCAGGGATATTGCCGTGTGGGTAATCGGCTGATGGCTGCCTATACATCAATCGCCTCGTTACCGGAACCCATCGCCCGCAGGCTGAAGGAACACCGGGTGGCTCGCAGTTTGCGAAGGCCCTCACGGGTCTTTACCGATACCACCGATTTTTCCTCCATTGATTACGGCGATATCATTGCCGTTGAAGGCCGCTATTTTCTCATCACCTCCTACACCAAGGAGGGGCGGTTCGGGGTGGATGAACAGATCAAACCCTGGGTGCCTAAAGTTGAGGAATTGGGGACCGGAGAACATTATATTCTCAAACTGGTCTTCAGGGAAACCTTTGACATGCGGCTTGGCCGGTTCTCGGTCACCTGTTATCGCAGTCCGGAAAAGGAAGCGAAGATCCTGGAGTTGGTGCAGGGGTATCCCCATTTCATGCAGGGGGAAACCTTGGTGGATGCGGTCGGTAATCTGGTGCGGGTGCTGGTTCCGGTCAACGGGAATCGCCTGGACAAGGTGATTCACAGCGAAAGGTCGCATGAAGATTATTTTGCAAAAGAACTGCCGATCATACTCGAACAGTTTCTAGGCTGCCTGCAGGCCATCGGTTTTCTGCATAAAAACGGTTTTCGCCACGGCGACATCCGTCGAGATCATATTTTTGTCGACCGCCATACCGGTCTGTATTACTGGATCGATTTTGATTACGATTTTCATCTTCCGGAAAAACCCTTTGCTCTGGATCTGTTTGAGTTGGGGAACATCCTCATCTATCTCACCGGCCGGGGTGATTATCATCCCCGCGAGATCCTTGCCGACCCGACCATGGGCGAAGCCGTGCGGCAGACGCTGACCCCGGCCGATTTCTCCCTGCTCTCTCAGAACCGGGTGGTCAATCTGCAGAAGCTTTTTCCGTATATTCCCGATTCCCTCAATAATATTCTGCTCCACTTCTCCGCCGGAGCCGACGTTTTTTATGAAACCGTAGCTGAATTGGAAGTCGATCTCCGCCTCGCCCTCCAAGATTTGCGGTAGTAAAGAAAGAGCTGAAAAACGGCAACGTTGCAAAAAGCCTATTGGTTATCCGTTTCGTTTTCCAGGGCGCCGATGATCGTATCGATCCGACGATGCAGTTCCTCCCGGTCCGCCCCCTCCGCCTGGCAGGCGATTTGCAATTCCCGTAGCGTCCGGATCGCCGTCTCCCTGCGGTGTTCCTGTTTTTTCATCCGCACCAAACAGGCGTTGAGTGGTCCGGCCAGGGTCGTAAAATAATCACCCTTGCGGAAAACCAGGGGCTGTTCGGGAAAGAGATCTTGGGCCGCATCGCAGAGCACATACTCAAGTTTGCACATCATTCCCGCCACGGCTCGACTCCGCTTCAGGCTCCACAGGGCAGAGAAAAGAATCATCGCCAACACCGAAATCACCAGATAGAGCGGAAAAATACGGTTATGGTTGCAGGTCAGGTTTCCCTTGAAGAAGAGCAGATAAAACCAGGATATGAGCACTCCTATCAGCAGCATCACCAGGGTGTTGGCGGTCAGGGTCACTGCCAGTTGGCTCAACTGATAACGGAAATGGACAAAAAACTTTCGCCGCTGTCGATTCGTTTTCACAGCACCGCCTCCAGCATGAAGATAGAGGCGCGGGGCACCTCAAGCCGTTCGAAACCGTGAAAAGCCCGCTGATACACCTCTTGATCCGGCCCGTCAAACACCATCTCCGTCCAGTTCAGATAGGATTGCCCCTTAAGGGCCACAAGCCGATAACCGCGCACGGTTATGGTATTGACCACCTGATCGCGTGTGATCTCAAAGGAGATGGTCTTGTTTTTCCGGTCCAGGTTAAGGTCGGTGATGGCACCGAAGTTTTTTTTGCCACCGGCCAGGGTGGGGATCTTGCGGTTAAGCAGGAACAGGGCCGCACTCTTGCCGCTGAGTCGTTTAAGGTTCAGTTTGTTCAGTTTTTTAAAGGTCTGGAGAAGTTTCATAGCAATACCTTGCAAGAGTGAAAGAGATCGGGTCCGAACAGGGTGTACAGGGTTCCCAGAGCGAGAAAGGGGGCAAAGGGCAGGCGACTAGAATGACCCGCGAGTTTCGTGCTCGCGGCGAATATCCCCCCGCCCAGGGCGCTGTAGAAAAGAATTGCACCTAGGGGGTGCCAGCCGAGAAAGGCGCCGATCATGCCGATCAGCTTGATGTCGCCCCCGCCCATTACGCTTTTTTTACGCAGCATTTCGTAGGTGGTCACCACGATGAGCGGCACGCTGACCCCGAAGACCAGCCCGGCCATAGCGTCGGTCCATCCCGGCAGGGGCGTGACCAGGCTGCCGCCGATGCCGACGACACAGCCGATGAGCACCAAGCTGTCCGGTATCAAGCGCTGCCTGCAATCGATCACCGATACCGCCAGAAGGATGCCGAAAAAGACGATGTAGATGAAGAAATAGGGCGAGGCCTCGTAGAAATGAAACAAAAATACGGACACCGCCCCCATGGCCAATTCCACCAGCGGATACTGGATTGAGATCCGTTTGCTGCAGGCTCGACACCGACCGCGCAGCAGCAGGTAGCTGAACAAGGGGATGTTGTCGTACCACCTGATCCGCGTACCGCATTGCGGGCACCTGGAAAAAACCGAGGAGAAAAAGGCTGCACGACCGCCGGGCAGGCGGCAGATCACCACATTGAGAAAGCTGCCCAACGCCAGGCCGAAGGCCGCACTGAGCGCCAGGCGTATAGGGGGGGCATACAGGTTGAGGTCGAATACGTTCATGGTCCGGTCACCGTCATGTCGTCCGTTGTTCCTTCCAGGCCGTCCTCGCCGAGGCTGCGCAGGATATAGCCCTTGCCCCTGTTGTCGGTGTAGCGGTAGGGGTGGCCCCAGTGGTCGTCAGTCAATTCTTTGAGATTGTTTTCCTTGAAATTGGCGGTCATCCAGGCGCCGAAGCGGTCTGCCGTCGGATACCGGCCGTGCTTGAAATAATGGATGTCAAGCATGGTCGAAATGGTGCGCAGATCACCGGCCGTGGCGATCTGTTGTCCCGCATGGATGGAATCGTCGATGATTTTTCGGATCTGCTCCGGCGCATCGGTAAAGGTCAGGAGGGAACCGACCAGCAACACGACCGCAAGATTGATATTGCCCATAACCGCGTGGCTCCGTGCTTAGTTGGTCTGCTCCGGCGGCGCTGCGACACCGGTTGCCGGCGTTTTGGCAATTTCGGTTTCCCGCGGCACAGGGTTGGAAGGTGAAAAGTCGCAGGCTGCAACGGTTTTGCGCCGACGCAGAAAATATAGCAGGCCGAGCACACCGACCGAAAGGATGAGGCCGGCAATGGACAGCGGTAGCCCATACTTTTTGTAGTAATAGCCGCCCTTCATCACATAGGTGTAGACCTTGACCTTCTTTCCCCGAGAGGGGGTGAAGTACCAGCGTCCGTCCTGATCGCGCGTAAAGCGCATGGCATCGGCAAAGTCCTTGTGGGTTTTTGTGTCCAGGGTCAGAAAACGGACCACCGCCTGGTTCCCCTGCAGTTCAAGGCCCTTGAAGTCTTTGACATAGAAGCGGTTTTCCCATTGCGGCTCCCGGTCGCGGTAGAACTCCTTGTACACGTACGATTCCATAAAAAAGGCAAAATCGTTGATCGTGGGCTTTTCCAGGTCAAGGTCGATCTTCATCCTGCCCTTGGTCGAATGGGCCGAAGCCGTGCTGCACAGAGTCAGAAAAACGGTCAGAACAAGCAGTGCGACCAGCCATGTTCGCCTCATGGTTGCACCCTCCCCGCGGTTGTGTTGCCAACTGGATCGCCAGGAGTCTCGTCCTTTTTCGGGGTCTTCGGCTCGGGTTGTTTGGCCTCTTGATAAAAAGTTTCCAGTTTGGCCTGATCGATTTCAACCTTGAACTGTTGCTTTAAACCGTCATACACCTTTTGCCACTGGTCCCGATAGTGGCCGTAGAGGGTATCGTTTTTGATGAACGCCTTTTTGTCTTCAAAGCTGTACTGATGCGGTTCGGTCTTCCGTTCCAAAAGGAGCATCCAGGTTTTGCCGTCCAGCTCTTGCGGACCGGTGACCTCCCCGACTCGCAGGCTTTCCACCACCGGTCTCCAGGAAGGCTGGAAGCGCCTGAGGGTGCGCGATCCCGTCGCACCGCCGTTTTTCCGGGCCTCTTGATCCGAGGCGTATTGGGCGGCCGCTGCAGCAAAGTCCATTGTCCCGGTGCGCAGTAAATTCGCCGCTTCCTGGGCCTGCTCCGGAGCAACGCTGAAGGCCCGCAACGTGTACTTGGCCTTGTCCCGGTACTGTTCCTTGTGCTCCTCGTAAAATTTCTGCATCTCTTCTTCGGTGATTGCATCTCGGTCGATCGGGGTGATCAGTTTTTCTTCCATGATCTTCAAAAAGAGATCGCTCATCTGTTCATGGAGCATATTGCGGATCTGCGGATCACGGTGCAGCTGTTGCTCCAGCCCCTTGGCGATGATCATCTCCATGTTCAGCGCATGCTCAAAGACAAACTCCGGGGTCAGCAGCTCCGGTTTGTCGCGGAACTGGCTCTTGCGTTTCAGGCTTTCCATATGAGCCGATACATCCTCCTTGGTGAGAACGCCTCCCTTGAAGCGCACCAGGGCGTTGTCTTCCCGTTGTTCGCCGCCGGAGCAGCCGCTGAAGGCCAGGGCGCAGGCAAGGACGAGGATAAGGTGTTTCATACAATGTTCTCCTTGGTTGTTCGAAAAGTGTTCATGATGAAATGGATCCGGAGAAACGGCCATATCGGGCCGGGCCTCAGGACTTGTACATGCTCAACATGCCGGCCACCAGCGACCAGGCGACAAAGCCGACGAGCCCGCCGAGAAAGATGATCAGCATCGGTTCGATCAAACTGCTCATCAGCTTGATCCGGTCCTCCAGCTGCTGTTCGTAAATGTCGGCCACCAGCAGCACCTGTTTATCCAGATTGCCGGACTGCTCGCCGATACGAACCATGGACACCATCAGGCTGGTAAAGATCGCGGCCTCGGCCAGGACCACCGACAACTGTTCGCCCGAGGCCACCTTTTCCACCGCCCGATCAATGTCCGCCTTGGCCGCCTGATTGCCCAGGGTGTCCCGGGTGATGTTGAGGGCCTCCACCAGGGGGATGCCGCTGTTCAGCAGTGAACCGAGGGTGCGGGCGAACTGGACGATGACCCCCAGGCGGGCGATCAACCCGAAGATGGGCAGATGGATCTTATAGAGATCGATGATTTTCCGGGTCTGTTGCAAGGAAAAAAGGGTGATGGTCAGGGCGATGGTCCCGATAATGGCCATGATGATCGTCTTGGCGTTCTTGATCATGAAATCGGAGAGATCGAGCATCAACTGGGTATTCCACGGCAGTTTCGATCCCTGGAGCAGCACCGAGAATTTGGGGATGACGAAGACCACCAGGAAGACGACCACGCCGATGGCCACCACCAGTACCACCGTGGGATAGAGAAAGCTGCGGATCAGCATCTTTTTCAGATCCGCTTTTTTCTCCATAAAAATAACCAGATCGCTCAACACCCGCTCAAGGATGCCACCCGCCTCGCCGGCCCGGAGCATGTTGACCACGATTTCCGGAAAAATGGCGGGATGCCGTCCCAGTGCCTCGCTGAAGGCGACGCCCCCCTCGATCTGCATCTTGACCTCACCGAGGATGAAGCGGAACTTACGGTTGATCATCTGCTCGTGGAGCACGGCGATGGCCTCGGTGATGGTAATGCCCGAACCGAGCAGGGCTGCCATCATCCGCAGAAAAAGGATGATCTCCTGAAAGCGGACCCGGCCGATTTTCTGCAGCATCTGGCTGAAGTCAGCGGCGCCTCCCTCCTCGGCTTCCTGGATTTCCATCGGCGTTAAGCCCTTGGCGAGGATGGTGCCGGCGGCGGCGGAAGGGTTGGCGGCCACTAGGGTGGACCTGCTCAAAACACCCTTGTTGTCAATGGCGGTATAGGAATAAATCGGCATGGTCGATTCTCAGTTGTTTGTTGACAGGCCCTTAGCCCATGGTCACGCGCATGACTTCTTCCGGGGTGGTGAGGCCCTGCCGCACCTTAAGGATGCCTTCTTCGCGCAGGGTGCGGAATCCGAGGTTGCGGACCGCATAGTCTTTGATCCGGCTGGTCGGTTCCTGGGCAGCCACCATTTTTTGAATACCCTCGTCCACGATCAGCAATTCGTAGAGGCCGCTCCGTCCGCGATACCCTTTGTTGCCGCAGGCCTCGCACCCCTCGCCGCGGAGCAGGGTGAAGGCCTCCTCTTCGGGCAGACCGAACATCCGCAGCTCACTGGCGGTGATCTCCACCGGCCGCGCGCATTGCGGACAAACCTTGCGCACCAGACGCTGAGCGAGAATGCCGCGGATTGAGTTGGCTACGAGAAAGGGTTCGGCCCCCATGTCGGCGAGCCTGGTGAACGACGAGGGTGCGTCGTTGGTATGCAGGGTCGAAAACACCAGATGACCGGTAATTGCCGCCTGCAGGGCAACCCGCACGGTTTCGCCGTCGCGGATCTCGCCGACCATGATCACGTCGGGATCCTGGCGGAGAATGGCCCGCAGGGCCCCGGCAAAGGAGATTTTCGGACCCGGTTCGACCTGGGTCTGGTTTATGCCCCCGCCCATCTTCACCTCCACCGGATCTTCCAGGGTGGTGATGTTGACCGTTTCGGAGCGCAGCATCCGCAGCACCGAGTAAAGGGTGGTCGACTTGCCGCTGCCGGTGGGGCCGGTGACCAGGACAATGCCATAGGGCGTGGTCACGATCTGTTGGAACAGCGCCAGGGTGTCGGCCTGCATCCCGATGGTCTCCAGATCGACGGCCGAATCGTGCGGCGGCAGGATCCGCATGACCGCCTTTTCGCCGTAGACCACCGGCAGGATCGAGGTCCGGATGTTGGTACCTTCGATATCCACATCCAACCGCTCCGGCTTGAAGAAGAAGGCTCCGTCCTGGGGCATGCGCTTTTCGGCGATGTCGAGCCGGGACAGCACCTTGATCCGGGTGATCAGTTTGTTTGCCAGTGAGATCGGCAGGGTTTCCGCCACCATCAACATGCCGTCGACCCGAATACGGACAACCAGATCCCGCTGGGTCGGTTCGATGTGCACGTCCGAGGCCTCCATGTTGACCGCCCGCAGCAGCAGCTTTTCCAACAGCTCGGAAACCAGGTGGACGTCGTCGTCCGAGCCCGAGGCCACGGTGCTGATCCGGATCGAGGTGTCGAACTGGCGGCTGTACTGCTCGGTCTGCATCTTGCGCAGCCGACTGCGGGAAACCAGTTGCAGGGCCACCGTGCGGTTGACCAACCGTCCGACCGACTGGAGAGCGGCGATGTTGACCGGGCCGGCGCAGGCGCAGACCAACTCACCGTTCGGCCCTATCCCGGCAGGAAAGAGTCCCAGCTTCAGGGCCAGTTTTTTGGGGATCTTACCGGTGAAGGCCGCGTCCGGGGTTACCTCCTCGATATCGAACAGGGGAATGCCGAGAAAGCCGGAGAGATGGCGGGACAACTCCTTTTCCTCCAGCAGGCCGCGGCGTATCGCCAGCTGACCGAACTCTTCCTGCACCACGCGCTGCTCGTCAAGAATCGACGACACCGCCTCCTTGGTCAGGACCTTTTTCTGCATCAGATATTCGCCGAATCGTTGACGGGCCATGGGCGTTGTCGGTACCTCGGATTGCCGGTTAGTTATTGACGCTGCAGCGCAGCACGGAAAGCCGCTTTCGGAGCAGATCCGGTCGCCGGGCAGCCCCGATCGCGGTCTCCACCGAGATTCTGCCCTCGTAGACCAACCGGATCAGGGACTGCTCCATGGTCTGCATGCCCTCCCTGAGACCGGTTTCGATCGAAGAATAGATCATCTCGTCCTTGCCGTTGCGGATCAGGTTGGCGATGCCGGTGTTGATGAACATGATTTCCACCGCCGGAGCCCGCCCGGTCCCCGCGCTGTTGGCCAGGAGCCGTTGCGAGACCACGGTGCGCAGCGAGGTCGACAACTGCTGGCGGATCTGGTTCTGCTCGCCCGCCGGGAAGGTGCCGACAATACGGTTGACCGAGCTGGTGGCATCCCGCGAATGCAGGGTGGAGAGCACCAGATGGCCGGTCTCAGCTGCAGTGATCGCGGTGCGGATGGTTTCCGGATCACGCATCTCGCCCACCAGGATGACGTCCGGGTCCTGGCGGAGCGCGTCGCGGATGGCGTCGGCGAACGAGGCCACATCGGTGAACAACTCGCGCTGGAAGATGATGCAGTTGATGTTGGCGTGCTCGTACTCGATCGGATCCTCAATGGTGATAATGTTGCGGTGGCTGGTACGGTTGATTTCGTCGATGATCGCCGCCAGCGTGGTCGATTTACCCGAACCCGTGGCCCCGGTCACCAGGATCAAACCGTCGCGGAAGTTGGGCAGTTGCGCCAGGCTGTCCGGCAGGCCGAGATCCTTGAAGCTGGGCATGCCGTCGGCCAGCAGGCGGATGGCGGCCGACATGCAGCCCCGCTGGTAGTAAATAATGACGCGGAAGCGGCCGATACCCGGCCTGTGCAGGCCCAGGTCCACCGAATATTTGCTTTTCAGCAGCTCCATGTGCCGCGAAGACATGATTTCACCCAGGAGCCCCTCCAGTTCGCTCGGCGCATAAGGGGGGCAAGGGTAGGGCGTGATCTTGCCCTTGACTCGGTAGGCCGGCGGCATGTTGCCCGAAAGATGGAGGTCGGTGGCCCCCAGATCTTTCGTCAGCAGCAGCAGTTCTTCCATGGAACCGGGCTTATTTTTTTGTTTCTGCGTCAAGGTTAGTGGTTGCATCTGGTTCACTCTTGGAGTCGTCTTTGTTCTTATTGGCAGTAGGAAAATCGAGAATGGTGTCCACCCCGTGAGTCGCCTTGGGGTGCGAGCTGCGTCGTTTAAGGAACCGGTCGGTCTCGGCCTCGGCCATTTCGGGATGGCGGATGATATGCGGGGTGAGCAGGATCACGGTCTCAACCTTTGTCTTTGAATCGTTGATATCCTTGAAGAAAAATCCGAGCAGCGGTATATCACCCAGCAGCGGCACTTTCTTTTCATATTCACTCAATTCCTCCCTGATGATGCCGCCGAGCGCAATGGTCTGGCCCGAGGCCGCAGTGACGATCGAGGTCAGCTTGCTGGTCTCCTTGCCGTCCAGGGGAAACTCCACCACCCGGCTGCCGCCGCCGGATTCCTCGGCGATCAGGCTGATGGTGGTCATGTTGTACTGGGGCGAGGAGATCTCGGCCTCCAGGTCCATGGTGATGGTGCCGTCCTCGTTGATGAATGAGGAGATGTCGATGTCCGTTCCCAGTTCCTCGCGTTCGATCTTGACCTCAAAGGTGGTGGTGGTGACATCGCCGTCATCGTTATAGAGCACCTTGCTCTCGACATCGTCGCGCAGCGGCACCTCCTGGCCGACAAAGAATTCCACCTTGGAGTTGTTGGCGCTCATCAGATAGGGCGTGGACATGACCTTGACCCGGTCGTCGCTGGCATACAAGGCCAGGCGGGCCCGGATGTGTTCGTTGCCGAGGAACATGCTGCCGGTCGGGCTTGCTACCCCGTCGGCGGCCTCCAGCGTCGTGGCGGTAAAGTGGGCGTCGCCGAGGTAATCAACCTGGAAGAAGCTCTCGAAGCCGCCGGTGAGGTTGATTTGGAGAATCGAGATCTCCAGCAGCACCTGGCTGGTGGGGGTGTCCATGTATTCGATGATCCGCCCGATATCCTCAAGGATGTTCTCGTCCAGCGACCGGGCGATGATCGAGTTGTTGCGCTTGAACACGGTGATCACCGCAGGCAGGTCCTTGTCGATCTGCTTGTTCAAATCAAGGGCGTTGCCCTGGCCCGCCCGCAGCGTACCCAGGCTGAGCAGTTTTTTAATCTCCTCGGGGTCAAACTTTTTACCCGCCGTTGCCTCCTCGTCCTTGGCGACCGTTATCTTCTTCCCCGCCTCCTTGGTCTCCTTGACGTGGCCGTAGACCTCCTCGCTGCCGATATCGTTGAACTGCACCTTGGCGCTCATCACCGCCTGCAGCACCTTGGCCATGTCGTTGGCATTGGTGTAGCGCAGCCAGTAGGCCCGGCTCTTCTCGTTGCGGCGGATCACCATCTCACTCGAATATTCCGTGGTGGTCATCAGGGTGATGATCCGTTCGTCCTCCCGGTACCAGAGGTCGTTGAGCCGGCAGATCGATTCCAGGACCTGGCGTAGGGGAATGTTCTGCAGGTAGACGGTCACCGGCAGGTCGGCGGCCTGGCGGGAAACGGCGATGTTGAAGCCGCTCATCTCCGAAAGCGTTGCCGCCACCTGGATCAGCGGCACCTCGTTGAGGGCCAGCTGTTCGACCACGGTCCGCAGTCCGAGCGCCCCGCTCCGCCGCTGGGCCGCCATCAGGGCCCGGGCCTCCTCGGGTCCGGCCACCTCCTTGCCGGAGATGATCTTGACGATCGGTTTTTCCACGGGCAGGGGCGGCAAGATTTCTTTTTTCGCCTTTTCAACCCCCCGCACCGGTGCTGTTGAGAAGGGGTGGCCGTCCTTGACCCAGCCCTGATGTTCCTTATAACCGCCGCAGCCGTGCAGCAGCAAAGCCGCCAGCAGCCAGGGGATCAACAGCCTTTCGTTCATAACCAGACCTTGTAGAGTTCATTGTTTTCGCCGACAATCACCGCTGATCGCTCGCCCAGTTCACGTACCGTGAGCAGATGCTCCTCATCCTTGGCCGAGATCCGGATTTTTTCGCCCACCCGGACCCGGCGCAACAGCTCCTCTTCGCCCGCCTTCTGTTTGCCGTCTTCGCCATGCAGCGCAAATAGCCCCACCTGCCGTCCGCCGACCTTGATGATGCCGCGCAACTGGCAGCCCTCCACCACCTTGCCGTAGCCGGCGGAGGACAGTCGTTTTTTGGCCGGGGCATTGAACGGATTGCGGCCGTCGTACGAACCGGGGCCCACACCCAGCGGCGCCGGTTGCTCAATGGCGGTGATCCCTCGCTCAGGTGACGCATTCCGTCCCGCCTCCTCTTCCGCCAGGGCGAGGTTCGCCGTTGCCGGCAGGAACAAACAAAAGATTATCAAAAGTTTTTTCATTGGTTTCATACCCGCAAAGTTGCCGTGATGATCACTTCTCCGTAATCGCCCGTGTCGCGTTCGATTTTCAGATCCCGCAACTGCACCGGTCGGGCCATCGCCTTGAGCCGCTCCACCAGGACGACAAAGTCGCTGAACTGGCCGCGGAGCTGAATGTTCACCTGTTTCCAGGAATACAAGGGCGTGGTGATGCTTTTTTCCTCGGGCGTCAGTTTCAGCACCTGCATGTTCTCCCGCTGGGCCTTGACGCTGATCTCGGCCAGCACCTCGGTCACCTCGGCTGCCGCCTCGGTCCTGCCGCCCGCTGCCTTGAGCACTGCGGCCGTCTTTTTTTCCTCCTCCCTCCGCTGCGCGAGCTTCTTCTTTGCCCCCTCCGAATTGGGCGGTTCCTGCAGCTTGTTGTACGCCCCAATCTTGGCGTTCAGGCTAATGATGGTTTTTTTCAGGGCTGCGGCCTCGGGATCGTAGACCTTCTTCATGTAAAAGTAGCTACCGCTCACCAGGATGGCGGCGATCAGTCCGAAGGATTCCAGTTTGGTCAGTTTTTTCATGGCGACAGATGCGTTATCTTTTTTTCTTGGATGATTTTGCTTGTTTGTCGGCTTGTTTCGCCGCTTCCTCCTCGGCCTCACCGGCATCCTGGCCGATGGTATCGAGTTGAATCTGGAAATGGAGGCCTTCGTTGCCCTGTCGCTCCAGGACCTTGATGTTGACCGCCCGACACCACTTCTGCTGCTGCAGGCTCACCGCGAATCGTCCGACCACGGCGAAATCGTCCGTCGTGCCCTGCAGGAGGAACTTGCCGTTCTTTTCCTGGAGCAGGGATTCGAGCTGCATCTCCGGCGGCAGGTCGAAAAAGGAGCGCAGTACCTGCTCAAGATGAATCAGGTTGTCGTCGGCCCCCTGTTCGAGAAAGGCGATCCGTTTTTTGTACAGTCCGATTTTCCGCTCCAGTTCCTTCTGCTCATTTTCAATTTTCTCGAAGGCGTCGAATTTTTGTTTGCGCTCTTTGGTCTGACTTTCCAGTTTGGTGGCCTGGGCCTTGTAGCGCTCCCTGCTGTTTTTCATGTAGCCGTAATGACCGAGGAGACCGGCGGCCATCAGCGCGGCCACGCCAATGGGAAAGAGGTGGCCGCTCCGGCGGATACGCACCGGCAGGGGGATGGTGTCGGTGATGCCGATCAGTTGCCGGGCCGTGCCCGAAATTTCGCGCAGGGCAGCGCCGGCAACCACGCTGTAGAGGGCGTTCAGGCCGTCATGACCGGCCCGGCCGAGCTTGTCCGAGCGACTTAGTTCCATGGCCTTGGCCCCGTATTCACAACGACTGTTCAGGTATTCGACGATCTCGGCCTGAGTGGCGCCGATGCCGGTGAGCAGCAGGGGCAAGGGGCCGGGGACCTGTCTGAGGAGGAACCCCAGCGACTGCTCGGCCTCGGTTTGTTCACCGTCTTCGATCATCTCCATCAGCACGTCCCGGCCCAGAGGATAGGTGTTGATCTGCTTGGGCTGGGGTCCCTTGACCACGGTGAAATTGGCGTAGTCCTGGCCGATGTCGAATACCGCCTGGGCGCTCTCCGGCTGCGCGAGGAACAGCGGCATGAAAAAGCAGACTTCCGGCGGATAGAGCCGGACCAACCTGAGCCCGCCGCGCTTGCATACCTGACGCATCGCCCGGTAGACGTTCTGCTCGATCACCGATACGTTGACGTCCACCTCGATCTCGTCCTCGGTGAGCAGCATCAGTTCCTCATTCGCCTCCGGGCTGTGCTGTTCCGCGCCGATCATGGCCTGGGTTCCGGAAATGCCGGTGTACGGCTCCACCTCCCAGCGCAGGGCGTCGCATAACTGGTAGTGGCGCAGTTTTTTGATCTTGGTTCGACTCATGCTGATCTGTACCGACCGGGCCAGGGGGGTTACCAGCACCATGGGGCCGCCGTCATAGTCGAGCCGGTCCATCAGTTCCCTGAGATTGGCCGGATCGGGCAGATCCTCGGTGGCGTTGCTGCGCTCAATGGCCACGAAGTTGCGCACCTCCAGCTTCCGCCCCTTGCCTTCGGCTACCGCGCCGATGATCTGGTGACCGGCGATCTCCACCGCCAGCATCCGCCGGGCGGGCAGCAGCGCGGTCACCCGATCGCGTAACGCGATCAGCGGATGGGGCAACCGGGTGAGCGATTGTTTGAGGGTGCGAAAGGAAATTTTCAAGTTCATGAGATTTCGGCGCCCATCGCCGCAATTCGGAAAAGATCAGGGTGCAGGAGTGAAGGTCGCGGTGTCGAGGATGAGGTTGTCTCTGGGTTCAAGGCCATTATGGTTGTGAAGATTGAAGTTGACGGTTGTCTGCGGTTCACCCGTATCGACCAGTCCGTCGTTATCGCCATCGTTCCACACCACCAATTGTCGGGTCCCGGTGCAGGCAATGTCGGCGGTCGAGCCGGTGTGGAGGAAGGCGGTGGCAGGCGTGCCCCCTCCCACGACCCAGGTTCCGGCTGTCAGGCTGCCGTCGGTTCCGGCGATATAGAGGGTCGATTGCGGATTACCGGTGGTATCGACGCCGTAGACGAACCGTGCCTTGGTGGTGGCCCCGGTGGCGTTCTGCACGGTCAGTTGTTGCAGGGTGAACCAGGCCGGTTGCCAACTTGTCCCCCGGAGCACCATCACTACATTGTCGGTGTTGTAGCCGTTGGTATCGCTCGGGTCGTAGGGCGTGGTGGCCAGGTCCACGGTTTCGGTCGGCGAGGCCGGCTCCAGAAAATCGTCGGTGCCGTCCGGTGCGCCCACAGGCAGGGTGTCGGTATCGCCAAAATCAAATTGGCCGTCCGGACCCCGGCTGAGTACCAGCAGTAGGTTGTTGGTGGTGTCGAGAAAAAACAGCAATTCCCGGCCCCAGGCGTCGACCAGCCGTTCGTTTACCCCGGTCCCCAGGGGCGGCGGCAGGTACGGTCCCTGCCAGCCGATCCCCGGTCCGCTGCCGGTGCTGATCGTCAGCGACGGTCCGGCCAGGTTGTCGTCGGTGCCGGTGGTGGGGTCGACATTGGGTTGATCGGTCCAGAGACCGCGCGGCTGGCCTTTGCTGTAGGCCGTGGACGTCGTATTCTCGTCATCCCAAAAATCGTCGGTGGCGTCCGCCGGTGTGCCGTTGTCCTCCCAGCGGAACAGTTTGGGCCAGCGGCAGAGCGCCCCGGTGAAACCCGTGTTGAAGCCGCCCTCCGCCGCCGTGGAGTTGCCTTTCAGAGCCCGGCGGACGGAGGAAAACAGAGCCTCGGTCTGCTGCCGCTTGTGCAGGTTTTGGGCAGCGAACACCGCCCGCCACTCGCGGGAAGAAATCTTCATGACGATATTGTCCTGATTGTACGGATCGTCCGGGTTGTAGCCCCTGGGGTCGGTCGCGGTCGGGTCATACTTTGTGCCCATTTTGTCCGTGGCATCCACGGTCCAGGCGGTGAAGGCACAGGTACCCTTGTTGGGATAGGTGCCTTCCTGATCCGCCCCCTCGGACACGATCCAGAACAGAGTCTCGCCCGCATGGTCGGGATCGGTGGTGATAAAGAAGCGAAACGCCCGGTCCCAGCCGTCGGCCAACCGGCCCTCGGTCTGCATCAGGCGGAATTGTTCCTTGTCATCAAAATGTTCACCGGGATCAAGATCATCGGGGGCATAGTCGCCCTCCTCCCAGGTCTCGCTCGGTCCGACGCCATAGGCCGGTTCCAGGGCCGCATATCCTCCGTCCTCCTCGGCCAGATGGAGCGCGTCCTCGGGCTTGTTGTCCGTGGGGGTAAACAGATAGGGGCCTTTCCAGCGAAGCGGGTCGAGCCGGGCGGTGTTGTCGCCGCTCGGGTCGTCGGTCCACAGGCCCAGGGGCTGGCCCTCGTTTTCCGTCTCCAGCCCACCGATGTGATCCGTGTTCAGGGCAGCGTCGGTGAGGCGGCGGAAGGGCAGGTTCCACACCCAGTTTTTGGCCACGAATCGGCCCGAAGGCCGGTAGTAATAAACACCAGGATTGGACGCATCTTCCGGATCAAAATCCGGCGGGGTCCCCGTGACGCTCTCCCGCACCTGGGGGGCCGCTTCCCACAGATCGGGCCAGGCCTGCATGTCGCCGACATAACCGCCGATAATCCGTTGGCCGGTCTCGTCGAACCGGTCCGGATCGCCGACCAGGGCCCGGCGGATCTCCGCCATTTGGGCCCGGGTGATCCGTTCCCGTTCCCGCTGGTTGAGATAGCCCATGGCCGGGTAGACCATGGCGGCGAGCAGGCCCATGATGGTCAGCACCACCAGCATTTCCAGCAGGGTGAAACCCGACGGATCGGTCTGTTGTGGAGCCTGGTCTGTGGTTGTGCGGTTACGGATCATGGGTTTGTATTGTCAATAACGTAGAGTTTCAGGGAGTCCTGACCAGCTACCATTCCGTGCGTTTTCTTTGTCATTCCGAATGTTCGTGAGAAATTTCCGTCATGGTCGAGATTTTCCACCCTGGTCAAAATGACAGCCCAAGCCATTCAAAATGGCCGACACCATTCCCACGCCAGCCTCAGTTGATATCACCGTTATTGTCCAGATCAAGTCCCCAGCCGGTCATGTCCACCGTTGGCAAGACCGCGCCCCCACTGTCGAGCACCGCGAAAAAGGTGCGGTTCTGGGCCGTATAGGTGGTCACTGTCCGCCTGGTGGTTGCGGTCATCTCTGTGGCCGGGCGCGTACCGGTGGTGGCAAAGGCCGTGACCGGTCCGTTGGTGCCGGTGCCCAAAGGATCGTCGCTCATCAGCCGCCGGGCCGTGGCCTCCAGGCGTGGCAGCAGCAGGCTGTACCACTTCCACTCGTAGTTGATCGGGGCCAGTCCGCTCTCTGGGCAGGTGGAAGGGCCATGCATCAGGCTCTTGGTCATCAGCGAGGTCTCGGTGCCCAAGCCGAAGACCATGCGGAACAACTCGTCCGGATGGGCCCGGTCCGGTTCGGTCGGGTCGATCTCCGTCGAATCGATAGTGCCGTTGTTATCGCTGTCGCCGCCGCCGGTCATCAGCACCGCCACCCCGGTGGTCACCGGCTGCATGTTAGGAGAACCGGGGATAACGTTGCGGTCGTAGGGGGAGTTGTAGTTGTACACATGGAGCACCCCCATCTTGCGCAGCTCCTTTGCTTCCTCCGCATTGAGGTGGTGGAGGAAGAACCGGTGCCGCCGGTCCATCTGCAGGCCGAGTACCTCCGGGCCGGTCTCCGGGTCCTGGTCCGAGAGCATGGGTTTAAAATAGATGCCGGTGGCACCCTCGACGGTGACGATGTTGATCATGCCCGTGGGATACTTGCCGGTCTTCTGCAATTCGGTGGTGATCACGCCGACCAGGCGGGTCATGTTGGTGCGGGTGATCGTTTTTAGGCCCTCCCCGGTGACCCCTGCCATTCGTGGTGCGGTCATGGCAACCAGAAACCCGAGAACGGTCATGGCTACCAGCAGCTCCAGCAGGGTGAACCCCTCCCGGGACCGAATCGACGGATAAAGGAGGAGCGGATGCATATTCAGGACATGGGGGGTCCATGCGTAATCCGTCCTGTCCCCCAGAGAGAGGCGATGTGCTGCGGTTATAGAGGTCAACCTTTTCTTGTCCTTTGCCGTTGTCTTCAGTTTGGGGGACGCGTCCTTTCTTGTCATGGTCCGGAGCCGCGGCCGAAGGGTGAGTTCTTGCACCGGCCACACCGGAACGATGAATGCAACGCATCCTGTTCCTGCTTCTGTTGCAGGTCCGTAGCCCGGATGCAGCCAACACCTCATCCGAGGGGGGAACACGATGGCAACGAGGCCGACCCCGGATCGGGTTGGACAAAGCATCCGGGCTACACACTGCAAGGACGGTTATTGCCAGGAGCGCAGCGGTTATCATCTCTCATCGACCGACCCCGAGACCCGGCAAGGAGCCGGGCCGGTCACCGGACTCGCAACGGCGGCCTAGGGAACAAGAGGGGGAGCCTGCTTATTCCGCCGTTGCGGCGGCAGCCGCCATTGCGAGCGATGAGGGGGTAACCGGGTGGTGTGGTCCCGGTGGAAATCTGTTGCCGGTGTTTTGAAGTTCCGCTGTTTGCTCCAGGCGGAGGCCGCAGGGATTGCGGCACCCGGCTCGATCAAACGGTTTCGGCCAAGGGGCCCGGCGGGGAAAATGCCCCGCCGGGATGGAGGTTGCGGTTCGAGGTGAAATTAGTCGATGGTACCGGCGGTAGGACCGCCAGCGCCAGCGGTGGTGGGGTTCAGATCCAGGCCCCAGAAATCGCCGTCGTCGGCCGGAAACTTATGGCCTTCCGGGCACATGGTGGCGTATTGGAAAGATTCCATGGGGGTCAGATCGTAAGCACGGGTCTTGTAGTTGTCGTCGTTGGTCACGTAGTCGTATGCAGCGGTGGGTTCGTTGTCCTCGCCGTAGCTGACCGCGGCGATCTGGATGCCATCGGCGGCGCTGTCTCCGTCAACGGCAGCAAAAGCGGTTTCAAACGCGGTGTTCGCCGTGGCTGCCAAGCGGGGCAGAACCAAGTTGTAATCGTTGTAGGTTACGTTGTCGGCGTTCTGGATACCGCCCGGGCAATGGGCCGCGTTGGATACGATACCGGAGGTGACCAGAGCGTTTTCAGGACCGAAACCGAGCACAATGCGGCCCATGAAGTCGCCTTCGCCCCAACCGCGTTCCTCGGTCGGAAGAACCCAGTCGCCAGCAGCGTCAACGCCGGCCCCGACCATCATTACCGCGATCGGGCTGGTGGCTACGTCAGGATCGAGGGTGAATTTTTCCATCGTGGGCGCCTTGGTTACGGTAGCAGCCAGATCGATTTCGTTGGGACCGTTTACTGCGTCAAGATCGTAACCGGACTTAGCGCCGGAACCGTCTTCTAGGTAACCGTCATAGGCGTTCAGGTTGAACACGTTGACGATACCCATCTGTTTCAGTTCGCGCACCTCAGCTTCGCTCAGGTAATGGATGCGGAAGTGGTTGCGATCGTTGAATTCGGAGGCGATGGTCTCCGCGCCGTTGTCTGGATCGTCATCAGAGATGGCTGGGATCTGGTAAACACCGTCGGCAGTTTCTTCAACAATGTTGGTCAGTTTATCCGGGTAGCGGTTGGTCTTTTCAAAGTAGCCGCTCATCATCGACATCATCCGGCTCTGGTTGGAGTCGCACACGGTGTCCACTGCGTCACCGCTGATCCCGGCCAGCCGTGGGGCGACCATGGCTATGAGAAAGCCCATGATGGTCAGGACCACCAGGATTTCGAGCAGGGTGAAGCCTTCGCTGTTCTTCATTTTTGCCTGAATTTTTTCTCTCAAGGTTTGTTTCATTGGGTTTGCCTCCTGTGGCATGATGGCTCCGTCTCCCTCCAGGATCATGGCCGCCATGAATTATACGATTGACAAAGAATGATCCGGACGCCGCGTCCGGCATATTTTTTTTTGCATCCCGGCTGTGGGACCGTCCCGGTAGCCGGAAGTATTCCCTCTCTACTCCCTTCGTTCTTGCCCAACTGTTCCGGAAGGCGTGGACCGTGACGGGACGACCGAATCAACGGGCCCGCGCTTTTTCCTGCCTTCCGGAAAGTCAATGACAAATCGGTATTCCTTGCCGCAGCGGAGAATTACCTCCTTCTGCCCCCGCCGCAGGATCTTCAGCTCCACCTCGATCCGGCCGTAGCCGTCATGGCGGTAGAGTTCGTCGTACAACTCGTTGAACTTGCTCTTGACATCAAGGTTGGTCGTGTCGCTCATGTTCGTTTTTCACCTTGGCTTCGTGCCGGACAAATTCCCCGAATGGGACGGCTTGATGTTTGTGCGCTCCCGCCCGAGATCATATCTGCAACCATTCTTCGAGAAGCCGTATTATTTGAGTTGCCTCTATCATTGGTCGCCATTATACGCCTTTTTTAGAATATTTCTGTGATCTGGATCACACTTTTGGGAAAAAATGCAGTGTCGGTTATTTTTTTCGAGGCAACTAATACAATGCGCTCAAATACTGCTTTCTTTCGTTGTTTGCTGTGGTCCGGATCTATCCGATCCCGGAAATGGTTTTTAAGGCATTGAGGTCGAGAATGGCGATCTTGCCGTGATCGCAATCGACAATACCGTCTTTTTGCAGGGTGAGCAGGGTGCGGGAAAAGGACTCCCTGGTCAGGTTGATATCCTCGGCCGCCTGGGTCAGGGGCCAAAGATCGATGAGATGCTTGCAGTCGTGATACTTGCAGTGATGTCTGCGGCGGTAGCATTTCCGAGCGCAGTCGACGCAGAACAGACGGCTGAGCAGGTATCCGGCCACCCGGCTACGGGCCGCCGGTTTGCGGCAGAGGCAGTTTTTTCGGCAAGAATGTTCAAAATACTCCGCCAAGATGCCGGAGACCGCCAGGCCGATGGCCGGGTGACGGCCCAGGTACTCCATGAAACCGACGACCGGCCAGGCATAGGCGGCCACCGTGGTCAGGGCCTGGCAGCGGTGCGAGTGGTGTTTTTTGTTGCCCAAGGCATTGTGCAGGCCAATATAGCAGCCGGGATGAGCCAGGCGGCGCAGGTATTCGACCCCGGCGTTGTCGCAGTAATACTCCCGCGCCTTGCCGTCGAAAAAATAGAAGAAATGACGGATCGGGTTGCCCTCGTCGAACAGATAACTGCCGCGTTTCCATGCTCGGGGCGACCCGAGTTCAATCAACTCGTCACGCAGGTCCGGCGCGAGGTTGCACAGGAGCGGCGAATCGTGGAGGGCATGCAGGTTTTCAAGGGAAACGGCGGAGACCGCATCGGGGACGCTCATGGGGCGGTAACAGCGGTTTTTTGTCCCGATGCACCCACACCCTGCGGTCTGCCGGTTGTACGGTTTCGCTGCCGCTTCGGCGGGGACGACGATTGCTTGCGGCGGGCCTTGGCCGGCTTGCGTTCCTTCCCCTGACCGGAGGGCTGCAGGCGAACTTGCCTGACCGTGTCGGTGTAGGTGCTCATGTTCTCGAGAATCTCGGCCCCGACTGTATGCTTGATGCGGCCGGCCAGCGTGTCGGAGGTGGTCGGATCGATGTCGAGGACTTCGGTAAAGAAATTCCGCAGGCTTTCGTGGCGGTGCAGTGCTTCGCGGGCCCGGGCTTCACTCGCCGGGGTCAGGGTGACGAGCGAGCAGGGCAGGGCAGTGACCAACCCGCGGGCCCCGAGCGATTGCACCGCTGCGGTAACCGAGAAGGACGGAAAAGAACCAGGCAGATCGGCGGTGGGAAGGGTCAGCGATGTGGAGTGCCCCACCAGAATCAGATGGTCAACCCTCTGCGGCGTCAGGCCGACATGATGCCCGACGAGCAGGGTCGTTTTGCCGGGTTGGGCGCTGTGCCGGCGGATGGCATCATAAACAACTGTTCTCGTTTTGTCGCCAAAGGCGGTGATCCAGTCGTCGAGAATGAGAAAATCGGGATTTTTAGCAAGAAGCATGGCCAGGGCGACCAAGGCACGCTGAGAGTTCGAAAGGTTGCTGATCTTTACTCTTCTGGATACCCCGAATCCGTCGGTCAGCCGATCATAGACCTCGGGGCGCCATTCAGCGAAGCAACCGCTGAAAAAGAGAGCGGCCTGCCCGATGGTCATCACTTCATAGGTACGTTCGGCGTTTTCAAGAATCCCTATCCTCTGCCTGGTCGTCGGTTGCAGAAGGTGCGCCTTGTGGCCGTCGATCAGGAACTTTCCGGCGAAGGGAAGGTGCTTGCCTGCCGTCAGATTGAGCCATAGCGCCTTGTCCGCCGCATCACGGGGCACCAGAACAGACACCCCGCCGCGGGGGATCCCGAAGTGCAGGTTTTCGCAGATGGTCCGCCCTCGGCAAACGAGAGTCAGGGCCACGGCCTTGATACCGCTTGTTGTCGTCGATTCACGGTTCACGGCCATGGTCGGTTTGAGGGCGGGAAAAGACGGCATGTGTTTGCTTGCGGCTGCGTTTTTGTCGAGCGTGGCGATGCTGCGGTTGTTCATGGTGTGTTCCTTCGATGTTTTTGTGACTGTAATAAATAAGCCAATCGTATAAATATTAGTTGAATCTAAAAAATAAAGAGTATCTGAATGTTTCGGGAGAGTCAACCGTTTTTTCATATCGAGGTCTGTTCCGACAGGCACCAGGGAACACGAAACGGAAAATACCTGAGAGGTCAGACGCATTCAATCCGGCATGCCGGCGAAATCGTGATTGAAAGAGGGAGGGGCCCGTGGAGGGACAAGCGGAATACGGAAACGCCGGGCGTATGGCGGAGGAAGGAAGACACTTGGAGCGTCGGTATGGAAGGAGAGGCAAGGGGACGGCAATCTTTCTGCTGCCGGGTGAGCGCTCCTGCTCCCCGTCTGCGGGCATTGCCGTTCGATCGATCCGTATGGGCTGAAATACAAGGCCGCTGAACTTTTTACGGGTCAACTGAAACGTATCGGCCTTATGATCGGTTAATCGTCTCTTCCCGCTCCATGGCCTCTTTTAGGCCCGGTTACAGGGTTCATCCGGATTGTATCCGTGTTCTGATGCCGGCGGAATCCGGCGGCAACGCGAACGTAGTTTCCCCCGGGAATGCCATCGGGCTCTGTCATATTATCTATCCGACGGCAAGGGCTGGCCGGGGGACTTGGTGGCATCGGGGTCCCGGAGCGAAGAGAGGTACGGTGTTACGATTTCTCGGTCAGGGAATCTTCGGGCTCGGTCCGGTCGTCGTCTTGACTTGATGGCGCACATTGATCGGGTGTGCAACCGGTTGCGCAGTATCGCCCGAAACCTGATTCCCAGGTGGCACCCCCTGGCGGACACTGGAAAATATAGTCCGTATACCGGATCAACCGGTTGATAATGGATTTCGGCACTATATGTTCCATTTCGCAGGCCACTTTATTGGCCTCGACGGTATCAACCCCGAGAACGGTGATGAAAAAAGCGGCTAAGGCTTCATGCTTACCGACGATTTCCTTGGCCGCTTCCAATCCGGGATTAGTCAGGGTGATCAGGTCGTAAGGGGCGTAATTGATCAGGCCGTGGGCGGAGAGGCTGCGGAGGGCATTGGTCACCGAGGAGCCTCGAACACCAAGCCGTCGGGCAATGTCCTTGGCACGGGCCGCCTTTTTCTGGCTGGAAATATGGAAAATTGCTTCCAGGTAATCTTCCAGGCTGGCGCTTAGTTTTTTATTTTTCATTCGTTGCCTGTAGGGAGAGAGGTTATTAATCCTTTGACACTAAGGACACTTTTCTTTTTTTGTCAAAACTTTATTGTTATTCGCAAAATGTTTTTGGTCGGGGCAATTTCGCGATAAACCTCAATTTTGAACCATTTTTTCAGAAGATATCGCCGGAGAAGTCGTGTCCGCGGGGCAACGGTGGAACGTCTTGATCAAGTCGGGGCATTTGCGGCCTCTTCGGCCGTCCGGTTGTTTTCGGGTGGATAGTGTTTTTCGATCTTCGTCTGCTGCCACCGTCTGATTAGGGTTTTCAAATTTTGTTAGACAGGTTAAAAAAATATTGACAGCTTGGAAAATATTTTATTATAAGATCCACGTTAGGGAGCGGTAACATCGTAAGGTGCTCCTGATGTTTGTCAGGACAACAGCGCCGCGCAAGGGTGGCCCACTGTTGCTGTTCGAATAAAGGAGGGGAAAATGCAGCATTGCTGTGAAAATAAAAAAAAGGGGGACGATTCGAGTTCCTCGTTTTCTCTCGCCCTTGCCGGGGAAGGGGAGAGAGTCGCAATCGTTTCTTGCCGGGGCTGCGGACAGCTGCGGGTGCGGTTACTCAGCATGGGCATTCATGTCGACGATACGATTCAGGTGATTCAGAGACGGAACGGTGGGGCGATGCTTATTGAGAAGAGGGGGAGCCGATGTGCCTTGCGAGGCGGAATGGCTCATAAAATTAAGGTGAGAAGGTGTTGAGATATGGAAAAGACGTTGGCTGATATTTCCGTGGGGGAAAAAGGCATAGTTCTTGGCTTTGCCGGGGGGGCGAACGCCTACCGGCAAAAACTGCTGGCAATGGGGCTTATCAAGGGGACGGAGTTTCAAGTCGCCCGTAGGGCCCCCATGGGCGACCCCGTTGAGATCAGGGTCCGTGATTTCAATCTCAGCCTTCGTAGGGAAGAGGCCAGGGCCTTGCTGGTCGGGGGGATTTCTCTATGAAAAGCATCGTTATCGGGGTGGTTGGTAATCCTAACTGCGGCAAAACCACCCTGTTCAACAGTCTGACCGGAGCAAAGCAACGGGTCGGCAATTGGCCCGGAGTAACGGTGGATCGGAAGACAGGTTCGTACCGATTCAAGGGCAACAAGGTGGAAGTGGTGGATACCCCCGGCATTTATTCTCTGGCGGCCTCGTCTCTGGATGAAAAGGTTGCAAGGAATTATCTCCTGTCGCGGGAAGCGGACCTTATCGTCAATATCGTCGATGCCTCCAATATTGAACGCAACCTCTATCTCACCAGTCAACTTCTGGAAATGCGGGTACCGCTGATCATCGCCCTCAATATGATGGACATGGCAGCCGAGCGGAAAATGGAGATCGACGTCCAGGGGCTGGCGGAGCGGCTGGGGTGCCCGGTGGTGCCGCTGACCGCTTCAGAGAACAGGGGTGTTGATGCGCTTAAAAACGTGATTCTCGATGTGGCCGGTAGTATAAACCTGCCGGTGGCCGAGGTCGTCTATCCCGCATCGGTTCAGGAGGCCAGGGAACTGCTGGCCCAAGACTTGCAAGATGTCTGTGCCGTACGAAAAATTGATCCGCATTGGCTGGCCCTCAAGCTGCTCGAAGGGGATGAGCAAGCTGCTGAATCCATGATGCTCGGCCATAATCTCCAGGCTGGAATTGCTGCCCTGCAAAAGAAGATCGAGCAACTGGAGGAGGAAGACGTCGATATCGTTATTGCTTCGGCCCGGTATGAATTCATCTCCCGGCTGACCCAGGACCTTATCAGGAAGGGGGGGCAGCTCAAAGCCACCCTTTCCGACCGGATCGATCACGTCGTTCTCAGTCGGATCTTCGGCATCCCTATTTTTTTGGCGGCCATGTATCTGATGTTCATGTTCACCATTAACCTCGGCGGCGCCTTTATCGATTTTTTTGACCAATTGGCTGGTACCGTCTTTGTCGATGGTTTTTCGGCCCTGCTGACCGCTATTCACACCCCGGAGTGGTTGACGGCCGTACTTGCCGGGGGGATCGGCGGGGGCATTCAGACCATGGCCACCTTTATCCCGCCCATCGGCTTCATGTTTCTTGCCCTTTCCCTGCTCGAAGACTCCGGCTATATGGCTCGAGCCGCCTTTGTCATGGATAGGTTCATGCGGTTCATCGGCCTGCCGGGCAAGGCGTTCGTGCCGATGCTGGTCGGTTTCGGCTGCAATGTTCCGGCGATCATGGCGACCAGGACCTTGGAGAATCAACGTGACCGGACCCTGACCATCATGATGAATCTGTTTATGTCCTGCGGAGCGCGGTTGCCGGTTTATGCCCTTTTTGCCGCCGCCTTTTTTCCTGTCGGCGGCCAGAATCTCGTTTTTCTGCTCTACCTGATCGGCATTGGATTTGCGGTGCTCACCGGGTTGATTCTCAAGAACACCCTGCTCAAAGGAGAGGTTACTCCCTTTGTTATGGAAATACCGCCTTATCATCTCCCGACGGTGCGATCGTTACTGCTCAGAGCCTACGACCGGTTGAAAGCCTTTCTCTTTAAGGCCGGCAAAGTGCTGATTCCCGTGATTATGGTGCTCTCCTTCTTCAATTCACTGGGAATGGACGGCAGTTTCGGCAATCAGGACACGGAAAAATCAGCCTTGGCCACGGTGGGCAAGACCATTACCCCTCTCCTCAAGCCCCTGGGCGTGACCGATGACAACTGGCCGGCCACGGTGGGTATCTTTACCGGCATTTTCGCCAAGGAAGCCGTGGTCGGCACCTTGGATGCCCTTTACGCCGGGATCGACCGGAAGTCGGTGGAAGGTGAAGGGGCAGTTGAAAAACCCTTTGATTTTTGGGCTGGTATCGGTGCCGCCTTTGCCACTATCCCGGAAAATCTGATGGGGGTACTCGCTACCAGTCTCGACCCCCTGGGTATCTCGGTCGGCGATATCAGTGATACGACTACGGCGGCCGAAGAACAGTCGGTCAACATTTCCATCTTCGGTTCCATGGTGGATCTCTTCGCCAGCCGGAGCGCTGCTTTTGCCTACCTGCTCTTCGTGTTGCTCTACTTCCCCTGCAGCGCCGCCATTGCTGCGGTCTATCGGGAAACCAACCTGGCTTGGACCGCCTTTGCCGGATTTTGGACAACCTTTCTTGCCTATCTGGCCTCAACGCTTTTTTATCAGGTTGTGACGTTTTCCGTTCACCCACAATATTCCCTTCTGGTTATTGCCCTTGATCTGGGCGCTTTTTCCGGAGTGGTCATGGTCTTGAAAGTGGTGGGCTCGGCGACCTCGCTTGCCCCCCGGTTGGTTCCGGTGTCGGGACGGATTCCTTCCGACCTTGCTGGGGAGCGTTGACGGGAGCATTGATATGAATCTGATTGAAGTCAAACAGTACCTGCGGGCACGCAAAATTGTCTCGCTGCAGGATATGGCGCTGCATTTCAAGGTGGATATTGAGACCGTCCGTCCTCTTCTTGAGGTCTGGATGGGGAAAGGGACAATACGCAAGCATGCCGGAACGGCCTCGAAGTGCAAGGAATGCTGTGCATGCGGCGCGGCAGCCATGGAAATCTATGAATGGATGGGATAATTTCCTTGTTGGGAGTTGAGGAATTACAAAGGTCGTAGTTTTCCAACAAGAGGACAAAACGTTACCCGTGTTTCGTTCCGCTGATTAACGTGTTGAGTTTGTCGGGAAACATGAGTTTTTTCGCAGCACCTTTTTGAATGAGCGTGATTCTGTAACCTCCTCAAGACGGTTACGGAATCACGCTCCTCCCTTCTACAAATTGTAAGTACGTTCGTCCCGATTCCGGAAAGAGGGTTCTTTTTCCGGAGTTTTTTGGGCCTTCAGTGTTAGTCACTGCTAATTTAATTCAAGGGATCTAATCATGGGACCACTTAAAGTAATTCCCCGGCCTCCGCAACGGAAAAAGATCTGGGAAATCGAGGCATGTTACAAATGCGCGTTGATCGGGACCTGTCTTACCCGAATCGAACTTAGGAAACTCAGCAGGGAACAGGTGTTTGCCATTGAATCCGGTTGCAATGATTATCAGCTCCATGCCCAATTCATGAGGCACTCCGGCCAATCGGACCCCAAGGGCAAGGCCCTCCATAAATACCTTGAAAAAAAGTACCGGGCCGCCGCCAGAAAATATCTCAAAGCGATAACGGATGATGAAATCAAGGCCCTCTGGGATGAGGATTTTGCCGAAGGCCGGGTGGACAGCGCCTGGTGGGCGATCTTGACCCATCCGCAGGCATCGATAGACCTTGTCGCGCACCTGTATGGTTCTCTCCACATGTTGAGCCACGATGTCACCAATACGTATCACAAAGGGCGCATGCTGATCGATAGCCTCCGTTCGAAGGTGGGTATGCTTGAAGAGGTCCTGGGATCGGATCGCCAACAGTATCTCCAGGAGAAGCGCCGATTCCAGGAGGAAATTGCCGGATTAAGGATGGAGATAGGCGCTCGGGAGGCTGTTGTCAGGGAAAACCAAATCCTGCGTGATGAGCTCGCCGGCCTCGAGGAACGCGTCCGGGAACTGAGCGCAAGGCGAGAACAGGAACCGGAGCGGCAGATGATTGCCGAACTTCGGCAGAACAATAACGCCCTCTACGGCCGAATCGATCAATTGACCGAGGACCTCGAGTCCATGAAAGCGCAGCTCGCGACTGCCGTGAACCAACGAAATGAAATGGAAGAACTTCAAAAGCGGCGCGAGGCGGATCAGGCCCGGGAAAGAGCCCTGCTTGAGGGGATGGTCTTCCAGCATGTTGCCAAGGAAAATCTTTGTTCAACCTGTGTGGATCAAAACACCGGGAATTGTCCCGGGCCGAATCTCTGCGGTAAAACCGTCCTCTATGTGGGGGGGCTCAATAAGATGGTTCCCCGTTACCGCCAGATGGTGGAGTCTTTCGGCGGCAGCTTCATCCATCATGACGGCGGCAAGGAGGCTTCGCGTAATCTCCTGCCCAAGATGCTGATTACCGCCGATGCGGTTCTCTGCCCTGTGGGCTGTGTCAGTCACGATGCCTGCAACTGCGTCAAAAAGATGTGCAAACGCTTTCAGAAACCCTTTGTCCTGATGCGTAGCGCCGGTCTTTCCTCTCTGGCTAAGGGGCTCAGCGACATCGTCCAGTAGGCATCTGAATATAAACTTTTTTTTAATTCTTTCACTCAACCTAAAGGAGCATGACCATGGAATCCGCAACGCAGATTCAGGCAATCCAACGCAACGGCAACCTGCATATCGATCTTCACGGCCAATTTACCCCGGAGACAGCGGTGGAACTGACCGCCACCATCACCCAAGCCTATCAAGGAAAGGGGAATATTTTTATCCATACGGCACAGGTCACCACCATTGCCCCGGAATCACGGTGCGCTTTTGCCGATCACCTCAGCCTGTCGGGGCTGCCGCGGGAGCATCTGTATCTGACCGGTGTCAAGGGGCTCGACATAAGTCCGGACAAGGGCCGGGTCATTGTTTACGAGAAAAGGGAAAAAGGCTGCTGCGGACGCTGCAAAAACTGCAAATGCGACAGCAAAAATTAAATAAGGTTAAAAACCAATAATTTTCACCCACTGAAACAGCACAAGAGGAGAACAACATGGCAAAGGCATTGATAGTTTTTGGATCGACCACCGGCAACACCGAAGCTGTGGCCAAGCAGATCGGCCAAGTCCTTACCCAGAAAGGGCTGGAGGTGAGCATTCAAGAGGTTAGCCGAACCAAGGTGGAGGATCTCGGCGATGGTTTTGATATCACCCTGCTCGGTTCTTCGACCTGGGGAGACAGTGAAATTGAGTTTCAGGAAGATTTTGCCCCGTTTTATGAGGCCATGGACCAGGCCAATCTCAAAGGCAAAAAGATGGCGATTTTTGGATGCGGCGATTCCAGTTATGAGTTTTTCTGCGGCGCGGTCGATCTGCTTGAGGAAAAGGTGGGCGCGTTAGGGGGACAAATCGTCAACGAACCCTTACGGATCGACGGCGATCCGATAATGGCAGAGGTTACCGACTGGGCGCAGGAAGTGGCCGCCGGGATATAAAGAATTGTTGCCATCTCTCCGGGGTGACCAGTCCCCCCGGAGATGCCGCCTTTGCCGATTCGCCCGATTCGGCGACATTTTCACTTCGTCCGTTTTTCAGCTTTCATAAAAGTGTACGTATGCCTCCCCGTTCGGACCCATTGAAAAAGACCGGAGCCGGCTATCCGTTTGAATATTTGCTCTTCTTTCATGTGGTGGTCGCTGAAAGATAAGGTCCCGTCAGCTTTCAGTACTCTGTGAAGTTCTCGCAAGACTTCATCGGGGCGATCCAGATCATGGAAAACATCATACAATAAGACCGTGTCCACACTCTTGTCCTGGAGACCGGTTCGGCAATCGGACTGGATTGTTGTGATGTTCCTATATCTTTTGTTATGCGCCCTTTCTTTGATTTTATGAATGGCAAGAGGATGCCTGTCGAGCGCATAAATGGTACCGGAAGGCCCCACCGACTCTACGAGTGACGTCATGTATCCCCCGGGGCCACAGCCGAAGTCAAGAACTGTGCATCCAGGTCTCATCACGGTTTCATGTAAAATATCAGCACGAGGTCGGATTAAATCCCGAACCTTGAACATAAGGCTCATGAGCTTGAAGCCCACGGCGGACATTGGCTTTTCCATGGTATCTTTCTCCTTTATTTGTCTCTCTGCCATTGCCGGCATGATTCCACCTTATGCCTTTCGGCCGAACAAATATTTCAGACTGATGGAGACCGTCAGATAGACTGCGGCGGCGATAGTAATGATAACCGGGCCGCTGGGCAAATCGAGCTCATAGCTGATACTGAGGCCGGAGAGGATGAAAATTGCACAGAGCAAGATGGCGATCAACATCATCTGCCAAATGTTCTTGGCGAAATTACCGGCAATAGCGGCGGGCAGGGTCAGGAGGGCGATCACCATGACGATACCGACGATTCGCACCAGCAAAACAATGGTCAGTGCCGTGAGGCAGAGCAGTGCCAGATAAAGCCAGTGGGTATGGATACCGCGTAATTCGGCGAATTCATTGTCAAAACATATTGCCAGGAAATTGTTGTAGAATACCCCGACAATACAAACAACAAGAACGTCCAGCATAAGAACAAAAAAGATATCATTTCGGGTGATAAGCAGGATGTTACCGAAGAGATAGCTCATCGGGTCGGTATATCCCGGCGTTTTAGCGATAAAGAGCAGGCCGATGGCCATGCCGGCGGACCACAGGGCTCCGATGACACTATCTTCCCGTTGTTGGTTGGAAAAATGCACGAGCGCCAGAATCACTGCCGAGAGCAGGGCCACGAAAATGGCTCCGTAGAGAGGGCTGAACCAGGAAATCCCCACGGCATTCTGGAGATAAAGGCCCATTCCCACCCCGCCGAGCATGCAATGAGAGATAGCCCCGGCAACATAGCTGATCCGGCGTACCACCACATAGGTGCCGATAATACCGAAAGGAATAGCGGCCAGGAGACCGGTGATAACCGCATAGCGAAAAAATGGCAGATTCGGGTCGCTGAGGGCGGTAAATATTTCAAACATGTTGATGCCCCTTATTGCTGCAACTCTGATCATGACGGATCATTTGCAAGTCACCGCCGTACATGTCCCGAATGAGTTTGCCGGTCAATTCGCTGGTCGGGTGAATGATCACTTCCCTGTTGACACAGGCTATCCGAGTAAAAAAAGTTGATGCAAAGCCCACATCATGGGTAACCATCAATATGGTCATCCGCTTATTCAGCTCTCTCAGCAGATCGAAAAGATGGGCTGCAGACTCTCGATCCATATTGGAAGTCGGTTCGTCCAATATGAGTATTTTTCCGCCGGATGCCAGGGCACGGGCAATCAGCACTCTTTGCCGCTGTCCACCGGAAAGTGCCGAGAAAGAGCGGTCAACCAGATCGGCCAGGCCGACTTCATTCAAGGCTTCCAGGGTCTTGTCCTTATCTTTTTTATTGTATCGTCCGGTGAAGGATTTCCCGATCCGCCCCATACAGACGACTTCCTGTACGGAAATCGGAAATTGTCTGTCATACTGGGCAAATTGGGGGACATAGCCGATACATTGATGGGCCGTATCCGGGTGCTTCCCAAAAATTGTGATTGTACCCGCATCCGGAGAAAGAAGGCCGATGATCAATTTGATCAAGGTGGTTTTTCCTCCGCCATTGGGCCCGACTATACAGATGGAATCGTAAGGCCAAATGGTCAGATTGACGTCCTTGAGAATTTGTCGCTCATCATAGCGGAAAGAAACCTCTTGGATCTCTATGGCTGAACTCTTTTGAGTCATAAATTTCCTGTCATTATTGGGCGAGCGCAGTTGATATCTTCTCAGCTATGGTCTCAAGATTTCCTTTAACATCTTCCGCCAAGGCGTCAAGCGGGACTACTTTGCCCCCAATGGCCGTGGCAATCACCGCACCACTCCGAGAATCGAACTGTGGTTGCACAAAAATCACCTTTACTCCATCTGCCTTGGCCGCGGTAATGAGGTTGGAGAGCTGTTTCGGAGTGGGTAATTTCCCTTCAACTTCCACTGCTTCCTGGTGCAGGCCATACCTGTGAGCAAAATAGCCAAAGGAAGGGTGAAAGACAAAAAATGTTGCTCCGTTGTAAGGTCGCAGTTGGGCAGCGATTTTCAGATCCAGCACATCCAATTCCCGTGTCAATTGATTGAGGTTTGCAGTGTAGTCTCCACTATTTTGCGGATCTGCAGCGATCATGGCTTTGGCCATTTCTCCCGCTATGATTTTCAGGTTGACGGGAGAGAGCCAGACATGAGGATCCAACCCGGCATGATCGTGACCCTGTCCCTCTTGAGGGGGCTCTTCCTTTCCGGCCTCATCCTGATGCACGGTCTCTCCGCCATGGTGATGATGTTTCGCCATGGCCAGTCTTTGAAGACCAACGGTGCAATCGACAATCTGCAGCTTTGATGAACTCTGCCGGATTTTAGTGATGATCTGTTTTTCAAACTCAAGGCCAATGGTAAAATAGAGCTGAGAGTGGCCAAGTGCCGACATATCTTTCGGGGTGGGCTCGAAGGTATGCGGATCTTGCCCCTTGGGAATCAGCACACCGGTCGTAAGGTGTTGGCCGCCAATCCTGTCACTCAGCCATTTCTGCGGCGGAATGGAGACAAAAACTTCGAGAGCAGCTTGAGCCTTTTGCGCTCCAAGGAACATAACCCCGAAGAACACAAACAAAAGAACGGCATTCCTGAACACGTTAACCGGTGGTGTTGTTTTCATAATGTCTCCTGATTTTTGCAAACATGATACAGTTAATGTAATTCTCCACATTCCTCGACTTGACAGACAAAATGGACCGCCTCGCATTTCTGACATTTTTCCAGGGAATGCAGGGTGAAAAAATGCTGCATGTGTTTCTGCTGTTCGTGCGTCAGCACTCCCATGCCATTGCATAACGGACACTTCCCCGCCAAGGCTGTCTCTACGGCCTTTCTGATGAAATCTGATTTATTTGCCACATTATCGAGATCTTCAGCCAGTTTTTCGTCCACCTTAAAGGTGATGACCCGCTCTTTTTTTTTCATGTATTCTCCAGTTATTGCATCCATGGCCCGGAGGCCAGAAGTAATACCAAGTAATACGTGCCCCGGTGATGGTCAACCTCTTTTTTTTGTAAGGTCGTGCCCCTTGAGAAACGACCAGATTGCGAAAATCAGTCGGTTTAAGTTGCGGCGAGTTGTGCCCGCCCTTACCGGAAAATATCTATCCAATCGCACTGTTCCGGCCTTCGACAGCCTTGAGCCTCGCGCGGATTTCGCCTCGCAGCTTCTCTGATGCAGGGTAACGGCAAAGAAAAATTAGTTTCATAACCTTGCCGAGTTCAATCAGAGCTTTATAGTCTGCACTTGGAGTTTTGTTTTCAGCGCTGTTCATGCCCTCTTGTCTGCGGTGGCAAAAAGTCCAGCCCTGGAGGGCCCTTTTATCGTTATTCGAAGAGGCACAAGAGCAAAGGGTGGCGCAAACGCGTCTGTATAGAGTAGCATTGAGTCGCATTGGTGGAACTGTTTCAGCGCTTAACCGTGCAACCCTAAATGGTGTTTCCGTGTAATGCGTTGGTCTTAAAGGATAAAACATTTTTATTCTTTTTTGCAAACAATGGCACATTTAATGCTTGGACTAAAAGGTGCAGGTTGGAAAAGTGCAGCGACTGTCTGGGGGGATCGGGTTTTTTCGGTATTTGACTCGGCCCGGACGTTGTGGGCAAGAATTTTATTGTCGTTGCCCGTCGCCAGAAAAGAGATCGGAGATGATTTGTGGCGACGAGTACTGGACAATTACGATAAAAACGCAAGCAGTGTCATCGCAGCGGAACTGTCCGCAGCGCGATGAGGGAAATCCCGGGCACTGCGGAAGATGAGTGAACACATTCGAATGGAGGTATGAATATGCCTGGAATGAATGGGAACGGTCCTTTGAATCAGGGTCCGGCCACTGGCGGTCAACAGGGCGGATGTCGGCAATCGAATACAAATGCTGTCGATCAGAGTCAAGGCCAGCCGCCTCAGGGTGCTGACCGAGGTCAAAATCAAGATCAGGGGCAAGGTCGAGGCGCCGGACAGGGGCGTGGACTCGGTCAAGGTGGCGGAGCGGGCCAAGGCGGTCCCACAGGTCAGGGACGTGGCTTGGGCAATCGCTGCCAGAGCGGCACGGGCCGTGGGGGCGGGCGATGTGGTGGCGGCGGCGGTGGCCGTGGTCAAGGTGGGGGCGGCAACCGCTGATTCCGGCCGGAGCGTGTCATTGAAACGGATGTGTGGCACGAGGTTCCATGAAGGGCGTTTTACCGGTGGAGATTGCCGGGCGCGGATTCAAAGCAGTCGAGATGCTCATGTCCTGTCGAATACGGGAGATGCCGGAGATACAAGCAGGAAAGCTCTACGATCGGTTCTCCGTAAACAGACGGCACGTTAACCCGGAATGAGGTTCCGGACGAACCTGCGGAAGTTGTATTTTTCAAAGACGACTATTAATAAAGAGGATACTTTTGACCATTTTATTTGTTGCAAATGATTTTTCACGATTTTCCCTGCTGATAGCCCGTTTGCGGCGTGAGCAGGACGTCCAGCTGGTACCTGCCGCAACCGGTGCGGCAGGGCTTGCCTTTCTTAAGGGCAAGACCATGGATGTCGTTATTGTCGATGAACAATTCGAAGACATGAGTGGCATCGATTTCGTGAAACAGCTCGTTATGTTCAATCCGCTGGTGAATACGGCGATTGTCGGCGACCTGTCGAAAAAGGATTTTCACGAGGCAACCGAGGGGATGGGCGTGCTGGTGCAACTGCCTTGTGACCCGCAGGAACGTGATGCCGAGGCCTTACTTGCCATTCTCGATAAGATATCGGGATTGCTGCAACCCAAAAAACAAAAGGTTTCCCCATGATTATCAGCGTGGCTAGCGGCAAGGGCGGCACCGGTAAGACGACTATCTCCACCAATATGGCGCTCGCTCTGGGGAGCGGGGTGGAGTTTCTTGACTGCGATGTCGAAGAACCCAATGCCCATCTGTTTCTCAACCCTGTTTTCGACCGAACCGAACAGGTGACCACACCTGTCCCGTCGGTGGATTTGGAAAAGTGCACCTATTGTCGTAAATGTTCAACGATTTGTCGATTTAACGCCATTACGGTGGTTGGTAGCAACGTGCTTCTTTTTCCTGAGCTCTGCCACAGTTGCGGCGGCTGCATGTTGGTCTGCCCCGAAGGCGCGATCACGGAAACCGGCCGGGTATTGGGAGAGATCAATTTCGGCATGCGCGATGATATTCGTTTTATTAACGGTCGCATGCGGGTCGGTGAGGCCATGTCGCCTCCCCTGATCAAACGGGTGCGGTCCGAGGCGGATCCGGAAAAGGTGACGATTATCGACGCCCCTCCCGGTACCTCCTGTCCAGTGATTGCCGCCATGAACGGTACGGATTTTGTGCTCATGGTGACCGAGCCCACGCCGTTTGGTCTGCACGACCTGAAACTGGCCGTGGAAGCGGTGAAACTTCTGGGTATTCCCAGCGGCCTGGTGGTCAACCGGTCGGATATCGGTGATCAGGAGGTGTTTGCCTACGCGGAGCGTGAGCAACTGCCGGTACTGATGACCATACCCTTTGAGCGTCGTATTGCCGAAGCCTACTCTCAGGGCCGATCTATCGTCGAGGAGTTTCCGGAATGGAAGGAGCGGTTTTGCGAGCTGTTTCACAAGATTGAAGCAATCATCCAAGAGAGGAGCACAGCGGTCCAATGCGGGAAATAGTTATTATCAGTGGTAAGGGCGGCACCGGCAAAACCAGCCTGACTGCAGCCTTTGCGACTTTGGCGAAAAAGAGCGTTCTCTGCGATGCCGATGTGGACGCAGCCGACCTCCATCTGCTGATGCAGCCCGAAATCAAGCGACAAACCGATTTTATGGGCGGCGGTATAGCAGTGATCAATCCCGACCTTTGCATCGGATGCGGTACCTGTTTGGAACTCTGCCGGTTCGGAGCCATCACCGATCGGTTTGAGGTCGATGCTATCCGGTGCGAAGGTTGTGGAGTCTGTGTCGATTTTTGCCCGGAAAAGGCCATCGATTTTCCGCCCCAACGTTGCGGCGAGTGGTATATTTCGGATACGCGTTTCGGCCCCATGGTGCATGCTCGGCTGGGTATTGCCGAGGAGAATTCGGGCAAACTGGTCAGTCTGATACGCAAGGAAGTGCGGCAACTGGCCGAAGAAAGGGGTGCTGATCTGATTATTACCGACGGCCCTCCGGGGATCGGCTGCCCGGTCATTGCCTCCATCGGCGGGGCCACGGCTCTGGTGATTGTGGTCGAGCCCACGGTTTCCGGTATCCATGACATGGAACGGGTGGTTGAGTTGGCTGCCCATTTCCGGGTTCCGGGTATGGTGTGCGTTAATAAATGGGATCTCAATCCAGAGATGACCGAGGCCATCGAACAGTTGGCGATGAAACACAATGTCGTGGTTCTGGGCCGGGTGCCCTTTGATCCGGCATTCACCCAATCCATGGTGGTCGGCAAGACCTTGTTTGAATATGGGGAGCCCACGGCCACCCAGCAACAGGTTCGGGATATTTGGGAAAAAATTATCAGTTCACCTTCCATGAATTCTTTAGGAATTGTGGATTTTAAAGCAACGATTCAATAATGATGGAGAAATAAAAGGTATGACAATGGTACGCGTAGCAATCCCTTCCGAGGGAAATGGTGGTTTGGACGGTAAAAGAGCAGGTCATTTCGGACATTGTGATGTCTTCACCTGCTTTGATGTGGAAGACGGGAAGATCAAGGAAATTTCGATTTTGGCCAATCAGGAGCATGTGCAGGGTGGATGTATGGTTCCGGTCAATTTGCTGGCGGACGCCGGGGTCAATGCCCTGGTGGTCGGTGGTATCGGTATGCGTCCCTTGATGGGGTTCAAGCAGGCCGGTATCGAGGTCTATCACGATGGCGAGCGGGCGGACATCCGGCCGGTGGTTGAGGATTTTCTTGCCGGAAAATTGCAGATCATCAGCAATGATCAGGTCTGTGGCGGTGGTGGTAATTGATTGGGCATTTGCAATAACAAGGACAAGGGAGACACTATGAAAGTTGCGGTAACATCGAAAGGAGCCCTGTTGGAAAGTGAGGTTGATCCCCGTTTTGGCCGGGCACCGTACATTCTGATAGTTGACACCGATTCGTTTGCCTTTGAAGTGCTGGACAACAGCGACAATGCCAACGCCTTTAAAGGAGCGGGTATTCAGGCGGCGACCATGGTCAGCGACAAGGGTGCCGAAGTCCTGATGACCGGATATTGTGGGCCGAAGGCCTTTATCACTCTGGAAGCCGCGGGGGTCAAGGTGGTAAGTGATATTTCCGGCAATGTCCGGGATGCGGTTTCGGCTTTCAAGGAAGGCAAGGTCAGCTATTCAGCGTCACCGAATAAGGATGCTCACTGGTAACATCAATCTTGTCGAAGACGATATAGGAAGATAAGCAGGAAGCCAAGCCGTATGATCGGCTTGGCTTCTGAGTGAGGTCCTCTGTGCAGGGGGCTTCATGTTGAAAAAAAAGAGATTGTAACATTGAGAGAACAATGAACGACGAACAATTTGATGCCGTGGTAAACGGGATTCAGGAGAAAATCTTTCTCGAAGCGAAACAAATGTATGGCGAGAAGGGCCTTGACCGTTGGCGTAATCCTCAATTCGTCGGCAGGCTGGACGATGCCGATGCGCACGGGAGGGTTACCGGAAAATGCGGTGATACCATGGAGATGTTTATCTGTTTTGATAACAATCGGGTTTGCAAAGCTTCTTCTCTGAGCGATGGTTGTTTTTCCAGCAGGTTATGCGGCTCCTTTGCCGCCGAATTGTCCCTGGGCAAGAGTCCCGAGGAGTTGTTTGAGCTGACCGGAGAAGACGTGCTGAAAGCAATCGGTACCTTTCCCCAGGAGGAGGTGCATTGTGCCTTTCTTGCCGTGGAAACTCTGCAAGATGCTGTCAATCTCTACATGATGAAACACGCGGGACGGAAATGACCTGCGGTGGCGCTGACGGGTGAGGCGAATACTCACTTTATTTCGAATAAAAAAAGGATGAGGACGATTATGAAACATGTGAACATTGATGAGGAAGAATGTATCGGCTGTGAGACCTGTGTTGAATTATGTCCTGAGGTTTTCGCCTTCAATACCACTCTGAATAAAGCGTATGTCATCTCCCCTGAGGGAGGCGATCAAAAATGTATAGAGGAGGCTGTTGCCTCATGCCCGGTGAGCTGTATTACCAATGAGGAGTAACCCAAACAGTCGGAACATGCCGGGCTTCTTGGTGCAGCAGTACGGCTTCTTTGAATGTTTCATCTTGAAAACCAGAGGATACTCTCAATCTGCCCCTGGAAAAATCTGTTTTTCGGCCTGTAAAAAGCGACTCTGACGATTCAACCCTTCCCCAGTTTTTTCCACATTGGCAGGCGATTTCAGGTGTGGGAGGCAAATCCTGCACCTGTTCAAGACCCATTTTTTGCTTAGCTCAACAGCTGATAACAAGCGAATTGTGTGCGGAGCGCCAGGGAGCTCGCGGTTCGCTTATCATTGACCTTGTACCAGGTTTATTTTCCGAGCTCCTGAGCGATGCCCACCGTGCGGAGCGGTTATTCTTTAAGTTTCCGCCAAGGTCGGCAGGAACGTCAATTGAAAAAGGGACCTATGGATATCTCCCGAAAAACAGCTTGGTTTTCTGTTCTCACCAATACCGTTCTTACGGGTATAAAGGCTGTCTTGGCTTGGCAGACCGGAAGCCTGGCCATTAAAGCGGATGCTATTCATTCTTTGTCCGACGTCGTCTCCTCTCTCATTGTTGTTGCAGGCATTACCATTTCGCAACGATCCTCGAAACAATTTCCCTATGGTCTCTACAAGGTAGAAAATCTCGTTTCATTAGGCACGTCTATCTTGATATTCATCGCAGGATACGAGATTGTGATTGAGGTGCTTGCCGGTTCTTCTTTCCTTTTTACCTCACAAATTCCTTTAGCCGTTGGTGGTATTGTCTGCAGCATTCTCATCACCTTTGCCTTTTCCCGTTATGAATTAAAAAAAGGCAGGGAAACCGGCTCGCCCAGCCTGATTGCCGACGCAAAGCACATCTGGACGGATATGCTCTCGTCTTTAGTGATTCTTGCCGCATTGCTGGGGCATCTTGTAGGCGTCGACCTGGATAAATATGCCGCCTTGGTGGTTGTTTTGTTTATCGGCCGGGCTGCATTTATCATACTCATTGATTCCGTCCGCGTTCTTTTGGATTCCTCACTGGATTATTCCAGTTTAGAGCGGATTAGAGAAACGGCCCTTTCAGACCCCAGGGTGGTGGAAATCAAGGAACTCAGAGCCAGGAATGCCGGCCGATACAAGTTTGTTGAATTGGATTTGGTTCTTCGGGTGAAAGAACTCAGCAAAGGGCATACGGTTTCCCAGGAAATTGAGCAGCGAATTAAGAGCAGGCTTGAAAATGTGGACCATGTTCTTATTCACTTTCAACCCCTTCAGAAAAAAAACGTCATTTTCGCCGTTCCCCTTGATTACGATAAACAGACCATCTCGCTGCATTTCGGAGAAGCTCCGTTTTTTCGTCTGGTTAAGGTGCTGCATCAGGCGGGTGAGGATATGAGGATCTCTGATACAATTTTGATAAATCCTTTTGCACAAGAAGAGAAAGCCAAAGGGATAAAGGTTGCCAACTGGCTTCTTGAAAAGGACATGGACATCTTGATTGTCCGACAAGACTTGACAGGAAAGGGACCCGCTTTTGTGTTGGGTGACGCGGAAGCAGCGATCATCCTGACCAATGAATCCGATGCCGAAAAAGCACTCTCCCACTCCTCTCAGGAAATCGTCTGATCCTTGAGAAGCTGTTTTTAAAAAAAATGTAACTATTCAGCAGCAATACTACCGATTCCTCTGGTTCCCATGCGTTGCACGGGAACCCTTCTGGCCTGCGATGCAGGCAGCGGCAATACCTACTTGACGGTTGGCGCTGTACGGAAGCGCGGTCTATCTGTATCATGGAAGAGCACTGAAGGACCTGGGAAAACGCGGTGTGTTGGGGGGAGCAATGTCTCGGATAATGCGTGTCAAAGAGGTGTTAGGTGAGGGGCTTTATGGATGACGCCAACCTGCACCAGATCCCAATCCATACCCCCACTGAAGCCATTTTAGAAAGTATTTCGGATGGCGTTTTTACCGTGGATAAGCAATGGCGAGTCACCTCCTTCAATCGAGCCGCCGAAGAGATCACCGGTGTGCCGCGAAGTGAGGCGATCGGTCGACCTTGCTCGGAGGTTTTGCGCGCCGATATGTGCGGAGATGATTGCGCCCTGCGGCAAACTTTAAAAACGGGTCGGTCGATAATCGGTAAAACCGGTTACTTCATCAATTCCGAGGGCAACCGTATTCCCATCAGCATTTCCACCGCGGTTTTACGGGACAGTGCCAATCAGGTGATCGGCGGGGCTGAGACCTTCCGCGATCTTTCGGAAATCGAAGCCTTGCGCCAGGAGCTGGAAGGAAAATTCCGGGTGGGTGATTTGACCAGCAGGAGCCCGGTCATGCAGCGATTATTCGAGGTGCTGCCCGCCATTGCCGCCAGCCCCAGCACCGTGCTTGTTCTCGGGGAAACAGGTACCGGCAAGGAATTGATCGCCCGGACCATCCATACCCTCAGTCCCCGCGTCCGCGGTCCTTTTATCGCGGTGAATTGCGGAGCCTTACCCGATACCCTCCTGGAGTCAGAACTGTTCGGCTACAAGGCCGGCGCTTTTACCGGTGCCACCAAGGATAAGCCGGGCCGTTTTTCCTTGGCTCGGAACGGGACGCTTTTTCTCGATGAAATCGGCGAAATCAGCCCGGCCCTTCAGGTTCGATTGCTCCGTGTCCTCCAGGAACGAAGCTTTGAACCGTTGGGTGCAACCCGGACCGAGATGACCAACGCCCGGGTTATCGTCGCCACGAATAAAGATTTAGTCGCCCAGGTGCGCCAAGGGATCTTTCGTGAAGATCTGTATTACCGGATCAACGTGGTCCGCATGGAACTGCCGCCTTTGCGTCGCCGTAAAGAAGATATTGCCCTGCTCGTGGATCAGTTTGTCGAGCGATTTAATCGCCTGCAACGGAAATCTCTCCACGGTATAGAACCGGAGGCCCTGTCATTGCTCATGGCTCACGATTGGCCGGGAAATATACGGGAATTGGAAAACACCATCGAACGTGCTTTCATTCTTTGCAAGAGCGGGTCTATCGGTATAGCCCATTTGCCTGGAGAACTGTTATCGCAAGGCGTTGCACCAAGCCTTCCTTCCGATTGCGATTGGCGAGCTGTCCATGATATTTTTGATGGCCAGGCCCTCCGTGCCGCCCTGGAACGTAATGATTTCAACCGTCAGGCCACGGCCCGGGAACTGGGGATTCATAAAACGACATTGTTACGCCGATTGAAACGACTTGGTATTTCGCTTCCAAGCAGAGATGGCCGTTTTCGCCGCAAATGATCACTCTTGCAGTGGAGCATTTCTGCATCTATATGCGCCCCCTATCGATGCATTGTTGCTACCCAGTGTGCTTGCCGCTGGTTCGTGATAGTTGATAATCTATCCTGAATCTGAAGGGTTATGTATTTTTCCTTGCCTGTCTTGATGTGGCATCGATTTTGCTAATTTATACGGTGTGAACGAGAATCAAGACCTACAACGCAGCAGAACCGTATTTCCGTATTGGCAAAACCGGCTTGCCCCGGTTTTCGATACCGCAAGGCATATTCTTATTGTCGATGTCTCTTGTGACCGGATTGCCCAGCAGACGGTGAAATTATCGATCATGGGCCAGCCTGCCCATACGGCACTGCAACTGGTGGAGTTGGGAATCGATACGCTTGTTTGTGGCGCCATATCTCGCCCCTTAAACGAGTTGATCGTTGCCTATGGAATTAAGGTGATCCCCTTTTTGGCCGGTGATCTTCAGGAAATTGTGCAGAGTTGGACGCAGGGCGAGCTGTTGGGGGATTCCTTTGCCATGCCCGGCTGCCGGAGGCGGCGAGGAGCACCTTTCGGCGGACCGTATGAGGATCCGAAATCCGGGGTCGGTGTGTCGGCAGGAGGAGGATTGGGTACCGGGAAGGGCGGACGGTTCCGTCACGGTAAGGGACGTGTTGAATACTGGAGATGTTGTCTGTGTGGGGAAATAATGGCGTATCAGTATGGTGGCCCTGGTCATGAACCGCGATGTACAATGTGCGGCACGGTTATGACCGGGTACAAAGAAAAAAATCCGAAAAAGGAGGACTGAAAATGCCGAGAGGAGATCAAACAGGCCCCATGGGTATGGGCCCAATGACAGGGCGGGGAGCCGGATACTGCAGCGGAACAGGTCTGCCGAATTCCGGCAATAGTACGCCTGGACAATGGTTCGGTATGGGATACGGGAGACGCGGTGCAATGTGCGGCCGAGGGTTCGGCTGGGGCGGCAACCGGTGGAGTGATGTCGCTCAACCGGGGCGGCAGCGTTTGGGCGGCTATGCGGGACCACGTATGCAACCGGATCCGGAAATGGAAAAACAGATTTTGAAAAATCAGTCTGCAGTGTTGCAGTCTGAATTGGAGCTTATTAAAAAACGTCTGGCTGATATGGAAACAGGAAAGACGGACGAATAATGCCTTTGCTTCCTACGAAGCAATACGCAATGAACACGCTTTGGCCGGGTCGGTCTCATGATCGACAGGGCTGAAGCGTTTATATTTTACTCGTACAATACAATATTTTTTCAAGATATCGGCCGGATAACCGGTCGGCTTGTACTCATAACCAAGGATCAAAAAATGAAAATAGTCTTCACCACGTCAGGAACAGATATCAATGCACCGCTGGATTCCAGGTTTGGTCGTTCCCCTCGGTTTCTTGTCTACGATATGGACAACGCAACCTTTGAGGTGGTTGACAATCAGCATTTGAGCGCGTCCCATGGTGCCGGGATTCAAGCGGCTCAGACCGTTGTCGGTACGGGAGCCGAAGTGGTCATAACCGGTCATTGCGGTCCTAAGGCTTTTCGCGTATTACAGGCAGGGGGCATTGAAATATTTCATACCGATGTCCCTACCATTGCGGAAGCTCTTGCTGCCTATCGCGAGGGACGACTGAATTCGGCTTCGGCCGCTAACAGCAAAGGACATCAAATATGAAGAGTGAGCCTATTACCGTGCATCCCATTGGGGTGATTCGCAGTGAACATGTCGTTGCCCGAGAGACGCCTATTCAGCCTGCGTATGCCAAAGGGTGTAAGGGCCGGGTCGAGCTTTTCCCCGAGTTTGCCGAAGGATTACGCGATTTGGAAGGGTTCTCCCATATTTATCTGATTTACCAATTCAATCAGGCCGGGCCGGTGCAACTGATCGTGAAGCCGTTTCTTCAAGATATTGAACGCGGTGTCTTTTCAACCCGTGCCCCATGCCGTCCCAACGGTATTGGACTGAGCATCGTGGAGCTTATCAGCCGAGAAGGGAACGTGCTCTATCTCGACAGTGTGGATATCCTGGACGGCACGCCGCTACTCGACATCAAACCCTACACTGCAAAATTCGACCGGTTGGAAACTGCCTGCAACGGTTGGCAGGATGAGGTCGACGAGGCAACCGCGCAAAATCTCGGACGTCGGGAGTACAAGGGCAAGGGGAGCCCTGAATCAGCGTAACCGAAAACTCATGCCTGCATCCGCTGAAGGTATTGATTCCGTCAGCGCCCGTAATGGACACGGTCGCTGTGTGCTGTGCGGCCCCCTGAATCCGGGGTCCTTGCAGATGTCGTTTCAAGAGGACGGAGAGGGCGCGGTTGGTGCGACCTTTGTGGCCCGCCCTGAATTTCAGGGGTACGAAGGGCAACTGCACGGAGGCGTCATCGCTTCCTTGATGGATTCCGCCATGACGCATTGCCTGTTTCATCGCGGTATCCAAGCCGTAACCGGTGATCTGCATGTTCGTTTTTTACATCCGATTGCCTGCCGCACCACGGTGGAACTCCGTGCTTGGCTGCTTTTTTCCTGTCCGCCGTTGTATCATCTTAAGGCGGAAATAACGTATGAGGGCGAGGTCATGGCCCGGGCCGAAGCCAAATTCATGCGCCGTGAATAATACTATGAATGCTGACACGACAAAGATAACGATTCTGGTTGATAATCAGGCAGAGGCAGGGCTCGTTGCCGAGCATGGTTTTTCCTTGTGGATAGAAACCGCAAAGAGGCATATCCTCTTTGACACGGGGCAAGGAACTGCCTTTGAGCATAATGCCCGTTTGTTGGGGATTGATATAGCCCAAACCGATATTCTTGTGCTCAGCCATGGTCACAACGATCATACCGGCGGGGTAGCGCAATGCCTCAGTATGGCTCGCAAGGCCGAGCTCTATTGTCATCCCGGAGCGGTATCTCCCCGTCACAGTGTTAGAAACGGTGTGTCAAAGTCTTTGCAAATGCCGCGAAAGACCATGCGTGCCATTGATACCTTTTCATCGGAGCAGGTGCACTGGGTGCAGGATCCTCTGTTGTTAAGCGATACCATCGGTCTGACCGGCCCGATTCCGCGAGAAACCGATTTCGAGGACACAGGCGGACCCTTTTTCCTCGATTCCAAAGGCCTGCGCCCTGATCCCCTGGATGATGATCTGGCACTGTGGATCCGAACGGATAAAGGATTGATTGTCTGTGTGGGTTGCGCCCATGCCGGAGTGGTGAACACCTTGAACCATGTGCAGCGGCTCAACGGGGGGATGCGGATACGAGCCGTCATCGGCGGCTTTCATCTCCTGAATGCCGGTGAGCAGCGTCTTACGAAGACCCTCGCCGCATTACAGGCGCTGGCCTTTGATCAGATCATACCGTGCCATTGTACCGGGGAAGGTGCTGTAGTCGAACTCGGTAAAGTGTATGCTGAAGCCTGCTGTCCGGGCAAGGCCGGCATGACGTACGTTTTCTCATAGTGCTCTCTGGTGCTTTCATTGTAAGAATTTTCCCTGTCTGACGGCCCCAAGGCAAACAGAAAATGTTGCCCTGAGGGCCTGTCAATACATATCAGCATTTAAAATAAGAGTTATTCTTGCAAAGAAGAAATAAATATTGTACCTACTAGTATGTAAATTTCAAATGAACGAGTGCTATGGACGATACACGGGAACGATTAATTAAAAGTACACAGGCTTTGCTGTGGGAACGGGGGTATGTGGGCACCAGTCCAAAGGCCATTCAACAACGGGCCGAAGCCGGGCAGGGGAGCATGTATCATCATTTTTCCAGCAAGTCCGAGTTGGCCTTGGCCGCCATACAACGTTGCGCCGAACAGATTCAGGCCTTGGCTGATAAGCAGTTTTCTCTGTCCGGGACCGCCTGTGAGCGTATCGAGGCCTATCTGCACATGGAACGAAAAGTGCTGCGGGGCTGCCAGCTCGGTCGGTTGACCCAAGATCCTGAAATTGTTGCTGATCCAAAACTGCGTCAACCCGTAGACGAGACCTTCGGGTGGCTACGGAAACGATTGCAGGAAGTCCTTACCGAAGGACAGGTAAAGGGTGAATTCGATGCAGATTTCGATACCAAAGACGTTGCCGCTACTATTGCCGGGGTTATGCAGGGGGGGTATGTCCTGGCTAAGGCCGCTGACTCGGATGAACCCTATTACAGCGCCATCAGGGGGATTATGGGAATGCTCGCGCTCCGAAAAACCAAAGAATCGGCATAAGGAGGTGATGACAAGGGAAGTTATCCGTACACTGCGGATTAGTGAGAGATGATCGTCAAACAGATACCTATCAAAAATGGAGAATGTCGTTATGTCTTATGAGAATATCACTGTAACCATCGGCGACGATTACGTCGCGGAGATCGCATTGAATCGTCCGAGCAGTCTGAACACCTTCACCATTCCCCTTGCCCAAGAACTGAACCAGGCTCTTCTGGAAGTTGATGACAACAAACAGGTGCGCGTTGTTATTCTCAAAGGAAACGGCAAGGCATTTTGTGCCGGTATCGATGTTGGGTTCATTCCCAATAAAACGGCGATGGAGTATCGGCAGTGGATCGAATGCATGGAAAACCCGCTGGTGACCATCAGCAAAATGAGCAAACCGGTCATTGCCCAGGTCCATGGCGTGGCTGCGGCCAATGGTGCCGGTCTCGTTGCAGCCGCTGATCTGGCCATTGTCGGTGAAAAAGCACGGATAGGATTGACCGCCATCAATGTCGGACTCAACTGCATCGGACCCGTCATTCCGGTCACCCGTTCCGTGGGCAGAAAAAAAGCCCTGGAACTGCTTTTCTATGGTGACCTTATTCCGGCACAGGAAGCTTTGCGAATAGGCCTTATCAACCGGGTTGTCCCTGATGCCGAACTCGAGGAAGAAACCCGTAAATGGGCGGTAACGCTGGCGCAAAAAAGCCCGGTAGCCTTGCAAATTGCCAAAACGGCATTCTATTCGGCAGCCGACCAGGATTATCAAAAAGCCTTTACCTATATGAACGAAGCCTTTGCCCGTCTCTGTTCAACGGAAGATGCCAAAGAAGGGATAACCGCATTCATGGAGAAACGATCCCCTCAGTGGCAAGAGAAATAAAATAAATACGCGGTTTTTATAGAAGCCCCAAACGCCGAGCTGTTCGGCGATTCCAACCATTGCGGACTCCATCGTTGTGACCGCAATGGCTTGGCTCTACCTTCGGAATTTGCTCCTGCCCCCCGGGCAGGAGTCTCTCATTGACTATTATTAAGAGCATATATTGTGGGAACGAAAAAAATTGTTGTTATCGGAGGTTCCGCCGGCGGAGCCAAAGCAGCGGCCAAGGCCAGGAGACTGGACGAATTTGCTGAGATTACCATTGTGCAGAAAACGCCGGAGCTGTCCATCGCCGCCTGCGGCTATCCGTATTATATCGGTGGAGTGTTCAACGACCCCAAGCAACTGATGTACACCCCGGCCGGCGTCGTGCGGGATGCGGTCTTCTTTCACAAAGCCAAGGCCATTACCGCCCTCGTCCAAACCGAGGCCATCGCGATCAACCGCAGCAAAAAACAGGTGGTCTGTCGCAATCTGCAAAACGGTGAAGAGAAGATCCTCGAGTATGACAAGCTGGTTATCGCCACCGGTGCCAAGCCGAACATGCCGCCCATTCCCGGTATCGATCTTGACGGCATCACCAACCTGATGACCATGGCCGACACCGTCTATCTGCGCAAGATCCGCGATGAGAAAAAGGTGAAAAACGCCGTGGTCATCGGTGGCGGCCTGATTGGTGTCGAAACCGTTGAAGCCCTGCAAACCTCCGGCATTCAGGTGACCGTGGTGGAAATGCTGGACCAGGTGCTCACCTTTCTTGACTGGGATCTGGCCAAACTGGTGGAAAACCACATGAAGTCCAAAGGGGCACGGATTCTCACCGGTACAGGGGTCAAGGAATTCGTCGGCAAGGACGGTAAACTTATCGGCGTCAAGCTGGCTGATGGCAAGGTCCTTGATTGCGAACTGGCGGTGATGGCCATCGGCGTACGTCCTAATAGCGCCCTGGCAAAGGAAGCCGGTCTGCAGATCGGCACATTCGGCGGTATTACGGTCAACAGCTCTATGCAGACCTCGGATGCCGACATCTACGCCGCCGGCGACTGTGTCGAGATTATCAGCCGTATCAGCGGCCAACCTGTTTTCTCTCCCATGGGCGATCTCGCCAACCTTGAGGGACGAGTGGCGGGAGAGAATGTCATCCTCGGCAACACCGTCACCTTTCCCGGCACCATCCACACCGGCATTTGCAAGGTTTTTGAGTATACCGCCGGTTCAACCGGGGTATCGGTCAAGGCGGCTGAGCGTATCGGCCTGACCGGTTACACCGCCGTGGTCAACGCCAGCCCCGACAAACCGGGCTTCATGGGCGCAAAAATCTTGGTTTCCAAAATGGTGGTCGACAAGGATCAGCGCTTAATCGGCTATCAGTGCGTGGGTCTGGGGGATGTCAGCAAACAGATTGCCACTGCGGCCATGGCCATCCAAGGCAAGCTGACCGTTGAAGATCTGATCAATAGTGATCTGCCCTATGCTCCGCCTTTTTCTCTGGCCATCGATCACTTCATCGCCAGTGCCCATGTTATGCAGAATAAGCTCAAGGGACGGATGACCGGGATGAGTGTGCAGGAGGTTTGGGACAAACTTCAGCGGGGCGAGAAACCGTTCCTTCTTGATGGTCGTAACCCCAACGAATATGAGGAGATGCACCTCGGTATCGGTGAAACCCTCATCCCCATTGGAGCCCTTCGTTCACGTCTGTCGGAGTTGCCGGCCAATAAGGATGCGGAGATTATTTGCTTCTGCAAAATCTCCCTGCGCGGCTATGAAGCGGAATGTATCCTCAGAGCGCACGGCTACACCAATATACGGGTCATGGAGGGAGGCATTATGGCCTGGCCGTATCCGCGAAAAAAATAATAGAGTCTTCTTTGGGTAAATACACCTGCAGCAGCGCTTTTAATTGCGGGAAAACCTTGCAGGAGAAAGGGGGCAAAAATCCGGTCGGGGAAAACAATATTATTTTCTTGACTTTTATCACATCATGGGTTCTAAGTCCGCCAGTTCAGGTGTTCGCAAGAACTTTATAGGGAACCCCGTGTAAATCGGGGACGGGCCCGCCGCTGTAACCGGGGACGACCGCTGCATTATTATGTCACTGACCAAAGGGGTCGGGAAGACGCAGCTAGTAGGAAGAACCGGGAGTCAGAAGACCTGCCTGAACGTTGAGGAAACGACTGCGAGGACGGCGGCGTACCCCCGGTATACTATTTCTGTGGATAAATAAGGGCTATCCCGGATCGATCTTTTTCGATCCGGGATTTTTTTTTGACTTTGCCACAGGTACCCGGCCATCCTTCGTTTTCGCATCCGCCATTCCAATGGAGCGAGGAACGAGTGACACGGAAACGGCTGCACATACCCATCATTATGCTCGGTTGCCGATTATCGGCACACCTCTTCTGCGAGGAACCGAGATCCAACGGCAGGCAGAACGCCTGCTCCGCCCATCCCACCCGACCGGCTCACAGGTCTGGTCCAGTCATGCTGATCAGAGAGGTGCGGTGATGATCCCGGCGCACACCGCCTTTCAAATCGCAGGCGCCCTCTATGGCGCCGCCTTTCTCAGCTCGCTTCTGACCAGTCGGCGACCGATTCCGGTCCTGCTCTTTTTTCTGCCGGCGGTCCTGGTCAATATCCTGGTGGTTGCACTTCGTTACCACCAGGCCTGGCCCATGCTGCCCATGCACCTGGGCCCCGTGGCCCTGCCGCTCTGCCTGGGGCTGCTTTACCCGTTTGCCGCCGGCGACCGCGAACCGGATCTGCGGCGGAGGGTCCAGCAAACCCTGCTTGGCTTTATGGTCCTTTTCGTGCTCTTGGGACTCTGTTTTCCCAAGGATTTCTATCTGCCTTTTCTTCAGTCCAAAACCCTGCTTGCCCATGGATTTCTCTGGTTCGGCCTTGCCGGCAAGGCCTGCTTTGTGCTCAGTGCGATCTGGGCACTGGCAGCCCTGGGGGCACCTCGACAGGCCTCCGCACACTACCGGTTGACCGCGGCCCTGCAGCAAAGCCTGCGCTGGGCGGTTTGGGGTTTTGTGCTCTGGACCTTGTCGATGTTCAGCGGCGAACTCTGGTCCTATCTGGGTTGGGGCACGCCGGTGGTCTGGGAGGATCCGGCCCTGACCCTGACCATGGCCGCCTGGTTTTTCTATGCCTGTTACCTCCATCTCCACCTCACCCGGTCCTGGAATCCGAATGCCCGAGCACTGTATGGCTCCTTGGGCGGTCTCACCCTCCTGGCCCTGACCTGCCTGCCCGATCTCGGACCCTTTCGCTGCCCCTTCTGATCATGACACGTCTTCTTTCCCTACTTTGGCATAAATTGGGCAGCATCAACCTCACTGTCGCCCTCTGTCTGCTGCTCACCGTTGATCTGGTCTTGGGCTATTTTTGTCTCAATCGCCATACTTCGTTCTTCATTCCCTTAAACGACATGGGACTGATCCCCTGGATGCAGACCTATGGGATCAACAATCTCCTTTTTACCGGTTGGTTTTTCCTGCTGTTGATGCTCCTGGCCGGGCTCGCGGTCAACACCTTTGCCTGCACCACCAGTCGGGTCATTCAGCTGCTCCGCGCCAGGGGGCCGGGAGGACGACAGCGGCTGGCCCTCAAGCTGGCCCCCCACATTATGCACTACGGCCTGATTGTCATTCTGGCCGGTTATCTCTGCAGCTATCTGTGTACCGAAGTTCTGACCAGTAGCACCCTGGCGCCGGGTACCCACCTCTCCTTACCCGGCACCGGGGGGCAGGTCAGCCTGCTCGCCTTTGAACCGGAGTATTACCTGGGAGAGCGCCTGGCCTTCTGGAAAGGTGAGGTTATCACCCCCAATGCCCGCCTGTTGCTCAGTGACGGCGTTTCGCCAAGGGAGGCTATGCTCTCGGTCAATCAGCCGGTCCGTTTCCAGGGCTACAGCTTCCACCTGATCAATTTTGCCCCCAAGAGCCCGGGCGGCATGAAGATGAAAACAAGGATCGATCTCCATATCCGCAAGGATCCCGGGGTCGGGCTCTATCTGGCCGGCATGATGCTCTTTACCTTGGGACTGATTTTCTATGTGTACGAATGGATTGTGTATCGGGAGGCACACAAATAATGCAAAGCACGACCACGCGCCGTCTTCTTGGCGGACTGATAACCCTGATGGCATTGATCACCCTGTGGGGTTGCAACCGAGAAACCAAGCCGGAAACTGATAAGGCCACAGGCGAGCAGCGTCCCGCTTTTCTCCAGATCGGCGCATTTTCGATCAACCGGATCTCGCCCACCCGGACCGAGGTTCGGGACGGTGCCGGCCGCACCCTGATCCTCATTCCGCGAGCAGCGCCGATGCCCACTGACTGTAATCCGAATCAGGTGGTGCGCGTGCCGGTGCAACGGGTGGTGGCCTACGGAGACTTCGACATCGCCACCCTCCGTGCCCTGGGTGTGCTGGAAACCCTGGTGGGCGTTACCCGATCTGAGGAGCGCTGGTATATCCCGGAGATCAAAAGGGGCATGGAATCCGGAAAAATCGTGTACCTGGGGGATGCCAGCAGTATCGATTTTGAACGGCTCAAGCAGCAGCAACCGGAACTGGTGCTCACCTGGGACCCCTCGATCATCCCCTTGCTCGACCAGCTCCATATCCCGACTGTGATTACCACCACGCCCCAGGCCATGTGCCTCAATGCCCGGATGCGCTTTGTCCAGTTTCTCGCCCCCTTTTATCATAAAGAGAAAGAGGCCGATGCCTTCTTTGCCCGAATTGATGCCGCCCTGCGCGATATCCGCGCTCGCACCGCCGGGGTGGCCCATCAGCCCAAGGTGATGTGGGGTGATGTGTATGAAAAACGGGTGATGGTCGAACCGGGCAATGCCTGGGTGGGTGAACTGGTGGGCCTGGCACAGAGCGACTACCAGTTCGAGGACGTCTTTGGCACCTCCTGCATTGAGATCACGGTGGAACGCTTCCTCTATTCCGGCCAGGATGCGGATATTTTCTTCACCTACCGCACCGGAGCCATGGGCGCCACCTCCAAGGCAGCCCTTGCCAAGCTCAACCCTCTGATCAAGAATATCGGCCCGCTGCAGAGAGGCCGGGTCTACGCGCCCCTGCCCCACTACACTCAATCCGCGGACAAACTGGACGAGATCCTCACTGAGATCAGCGCCATCCTCCATCCCGAGGTGTATCCCGGGTACCGGTTGCGTTATTTCGTCGAACTCCCCGATATTGATCCGGTAGCCGCCAAGGAGACGTCCCATGACCGTATCTGAACGGGCTCTCAATCCCCTCTCTTCGATGACCTGGCGGCGACCGCAGATTGTCTTTACCCTGCTCACCGGGCTCACCCTGATTATGATGGTGCTCAATGTCGGCATCGGCTCGATCCCTTTCTCACCCCTTGAGATCTGGCAGGTGCTGGTTCGGCCGGAAGACAACTCCACCATCAGTTCCATTATCTGGAATCTCCGTATCCCCCGGGCCATTGCCGCGGTCTTTGGCGGGGCCTATCTTGCGGCCGCGGGTTTGCTGCTGCAGATCTATTTCCGCAACCCCATTGTCGGCCCCTACATCCTCGGCATCTCCTCGGGCGCCACTCTGATGGTTTCTTTTGTGATGCTCACTACCCTGACCGTGGGCTGGAGCCTGTTCACCCCCTTTATTTCCACCCTGGCTGCCTTTGCCGGGGCCTACGGCGTGATGCTGATTGTGCTCGCCATTGCCTCCCGGGTCAAGGGCGGGGTGACTTTGTTGATTGTCGGACTGATGATGGGCTACCTCTGCGGCGCGGTCACCGCCATCCTCACGGCTTTGGCGGAAAAGGAGAAAATCAAGGGCTTTGTCCTCTGGCAGCTGGGCAGCTTTTCCGGCTTCAAATGGAACGAGATCGGCATTCTGCTGGTGTTCGGCGGCGGGATTCTCGTCCTGCTCTATCTGCAAAGTAAACCGCTCAACGCCTTTCTTCTGGGGGAGGAATATGCCGCCTCCATGGGGGTCAATATCCGTCGTTTCCGCTTGATGATCCTGCTCTGCGCCTGCGCCCTGGCCGGGATGATCACCTCCATGGCCGGGCCCGTGGCCTTCATCGGCATGGCCGTGCCCCACATGGCCCGGCTCAGTTTCGGCACCTCGGACAACCGCATCCTTATCCCGGGCGCCTGCCTGATGGGCGCTTTGGTGGCCAGCATCTGTGACCTGATCGCCCGCACAGTACTCTCGCCGGTCGAGCTGCCGCTCTCGGCCATGACCGCCTTTTTTGGGGCTCCTATTGTCATCACGCTTCTTTTGAAACAAAGGGTCAAATTATGAGCACATCCGCGATCAATCCGGTGATCAGCGCCCGAAGGCTGACCGTCGGCTACAAGCCTAAACCGGTTTTGAAAGGACTGGATTTTGATTTCGAGGCCGGTCATTTCATCAGCCTGCTCGGACCCAACGGTGCCGGGAAAACCACTTTGCTCCGCACCCTATCCCGCCATCTCTCCCCCTTGGCCGGCGAGATCAGGGTGCAGGGCAAGCCTCTGGCATCCCTGCGGGCCATCGATCTGGCCCGGATTATGGCCGTGGTGCTGACCGACAAGATCGCGCCGCCGCTGTTCACGGTTTTTGAATTTGTCGCCATCGGCCGTTATCCCCATACCGATTACCTCGGCCGCCTGGGGGAGGTTGACCGAAATGCCGTGATCTCCTCCCTGGCCGCGGTCCATGCCGTTGATCTGGCGCATCGGCCCTTTGCCGATCTCAGCGACGGCGAACGGCAAAAGGTGCTGGTGGCCCGGGCTCTGGCCCAGGAACCGCAGATTCTGCTGCTGGACGAGCCGACCATCCATCTTGACCTCAAGCACCGCGTCGAGGTCATGGCCATTCTCCGCGATCTTTGCCGCAGCAAGGGGATCACCGTGGTGGCCTCGCTCCACGACGTCGATGTGGCTGCCAAGGTCAGCGACCGGGTGGCCCTGATTAAGGACGGCGGTCTGCTCGACTGGGGTCCGCCGGAAACGGTCCTCACTCCGGAGGCCGTGGCCGGACTCTACGATTTCGACAAGGCCGAGTTCAACCGCCATCTGGGCGGGATCGAACTGCGGGGAGACGGCGACCAGGGCCGGGCCTTTGTGGTGGCGGGCATGGGGAGTGGCGCTCTTGTCTACCGGATGCTGGCCAAAAAAGGCTTTGCCATCGCCACCGGCGTGGTCCACACCAACGACCTGGACTGGTATGTGGCCCAATCGCTCGGCGCCGACTGTACCTCTGTCCCGCCCATGGCAAAGGTCAACGGTTCCGCCATGGTACGGGCCGCCGGACAGATGGCGGAGTGCGATTTTGTCATTGATTGCGGTTTCACCGTCGGCCCGGTCAACCAGGCTAACATGAAACTGCTGCAGTCGGCCCTCACCCAGGGCAAGACCGTGTTCTCCCTCCGCGAGGGCGGCCTCCCCTCCCTTACGAAGTCAGACCATAACCGTTCCATCCGCTGTGATGATGCCATGCAACTGCTTGATGCCCTGGATCGCTTCTCTGCCCGCAACGAACTCCACCCCAAAGCCCTGGAGGCCTGATGCAACCCTATTCCCTCTGCTACTATTCCGCCACTGCCACCGAAATTCCTTCACTGAGCGAGGGCGTCCGTCTCTATCAGGCCGACGGCGGCCCACTGAAAGTTCATGCCCGCACTCAGGTCCAGCTCTTTGACCGTTCCCGGCAGGAGGCCTTTGTCCGTGAAGCAGTGCGATCCGACGTGCTCATAATCTCCCTCCATGGCGGCAGGATTTCGTTCCCGGCCTTTGACCTGCTCAAGGCGGCGCTGGACAAAATCCCCCCCAATGAACACCCCATGATCCATGTCCAGCCCACCAGCGGCGACGAGGACACCATCGAGGCGGCCCGGGAATTTTCGCAGGATTTCGGTACCCCGGTTTGGGATACGGTCAAACAATACCTCCATCTTGGCGGGGCCTACAATTTTCATCAATTACTTGTTTCCCTGCACAACCGGCTTTTTGATGCAAAGGCCCTCTGCCGCCCGCCCGAACCCCTGGCAGACGACGGCATCTACCATCCCGATTATGCGGGAACCCCCAGTCTGGCCGAGTATCTGGAGCACAAGGTCGACCCGGAAAAAATCACCGTGGGCCTGTGGTTTTATCAGACCTACTGGATCAACAACAACCTGACCTTTATCGACGCCATTATTCGTTCGGTGGAGGCGGCCGGGGCCAATATCATTCCGGTTTTCCACCTGCGCTATAAAGATACGGAACGCGGCAACCGGGCCGCCGATGGCGTGGTCGACCATTATTTCATGGACGGCGACCAACCGCGCATCCAGGTGCTGATCAACCCGCTGATGTTTTCCCTCACCCTGGTCGCCCCGGCGTTCAAGGATGTGCTGCCGAAATTGGGCGTGCCCTTTATCCAGGCCATGACCTGTTCCGCCCCCTTTGCCCAGTGGTCGGAGAGCGTCCAGGGCCTGCCGACCATGGATGTCTCCTATGCCGTGGCCCAGCCGGAGTTCGACGGGGCATTGATCACCGTGCCGGTGGCCACCCGCGAACAGGAGACCGTCGACCCCGTGACCGGGGCGCTTTTGGCCAAATATCAGCCGATCCCGGAGCGGGTCGACAAGATGGTGCGTCTGGCCCTCAACTGGGGACGGCTCAGCCGCATTCCTCCTGAAGAGCGGCGGATTGCGATCATCTTTCACCACTATCCGCCCCGCAACGACCGGATCGGCTGTGCCGCCGGACTCGACTCCTTTGCCAGCGTCAGTATGCTCCTGCAACGGATGCGGGCCGCCGGTTACCACATTGAGCGCGACTTTGCCGAGCAGGATGCATTGGCCCATGAGCTGCTGGCCAAAATGACCTGCGACCAGCGCTGGCTGCCCATGGATGAGATGGCCGCGCGGGCCGAGGCGCGGGCCGGGGCCGAAGAGTACCTCCCCTGGCATAACGAACTGCCCGAAGCCATCCGCGACAAGATGAGCGGAGACTGGGGCGAAATGCCGGGCGAGTTGTTTGTTCATGAAGAGAAGATGCACTTTGCCGGGTTGATGAACGGCAACGTCTTTCTCACCATCCAGCCACCGCGCGGTTACCTGGAGCAGATCGAAAAGGTGCTGCACGACCTGTACCTCTCGCCGCCGCACCACTATCTGGCGCAATACCGCTATATCCGTGACGTGTTCAAGGCGGATGCGGTCATGCACGTGGGCAAGCACGGCTCGCTGGAATGGCTGCCGGGCAAGGCCTTGGGTTTGTCGGGTTCCTGCTATCCGGATCTGGCGATCATGGAACTGCCCAACATCTACCCCTACATCATCAATGACCCGGGCGAAGGAACCCAGGCCAAACGACGGTCCTACTGCTGCATCATCGACCATCTCACCCCGGCCTTCACCAATGCCGATCTGTACGACGATCTGGCCAAGGTGCAGACCCTGGTTGCCGACTATGCCGCCGCTCAGGCCGAAGATCCGGCCAAGGTCGAGATCCTGCGGCCGATGATCTGGGAGGCGGTGGCCGCCGCCAGCCTCGACAAGGATCTGGAGATCGACGAACAGACGGCCCTGGCCGATTTCGACGGCTTTCTCGAACGGCTCCATGCCTATGTCGAGGAACTGGGAGACACCATGATCAACGATGGCCTCCACACCCTGGGATTGCCGCCGGAGGGGCAGCGTCTTACCGAGTTCGTCACCCAACTGACCCGCCTGCCCAACGGTTCGGTGCCCTCGCTCCGTGAATCCCTGGTGCATGCCATGGGCTGCGATTACGACGACGTCATCGAAAACCGGGGGCGCCGCGAAGTCCGCTTCGGTAATCGTACCGGCGGCGAGGTCCTGCGTCAGGCCCATGAGCAGGCCTTGCAACTGGTGGCGAGTCTTGCCGAGCGCGGGTATGCGCCCACAGCCGTTGCCGACCTCATCGCCCCCTTGCCGGCCACGGCGCGTTCCGAGGTGGAGACAAGCCTTGCCTATATCGCCGAAACACTCGTGCCCAATATCCGACTCTGCACCGAAGAGATCGATGCCTCGCTCACCGCCTTTAACGGCGGCTTTGTCCGCCCCGGCCCTTCGGGCGCACCGAGTCGGGGCCAGGCCGATATCCTGCCCACGGGCCGCAACTTTTATTCGGTGGATCCCAACAAGATTCCCTCCCCGGCGGCCTGGGAGGTCGGTGTCCGGCTCGGCGACGCTCTGATCGAACGCTACCTCAAGGAGAGCGGCAAGTATCCGGACTCCATCGGCATCCTGGTCTACGGCACGGTCACCATGCGCACCCGGGGCGACGACATCGCCGAGATCTATTACCTGATGGGGCTGAAGCCGGTGTGGCAGCAAGGGAGCGGCAATGTCTGCGGTTTGGAGGTCATCCCCTTAAGTGAACTCGGTCGCCCCCGTCTGGATGTGGTCCCCCGGATCTCCGGGTTCTTTCGCGACTCCTTCCCCAATCTGGTGGAACGGATCGATGAGGCGGTACGCATTGTCACCGCCCTCAAGGAACCGCCGGAATCGAACTTCCTCCGCCGCAATGTCTACAAGGATATGGAGGAATACCGCCAGGAGGGCCTGAGCGAGGAGGAGGCCTTCCGCGAAGCCACCTTCCGGGTTTTCGGCTGCCCGCCCGGCACCTACGGGGCCGGGGTTTCCGAGCTCATCGAGTCCAAGAACTGGCAGACCCAGGAAGATCTGGGCAACAACTACATCCGTTATTCCTCCCACGCCTACGGCCAGGACAGTTACGGTAAACAGAAGCCCCTGGCCTACCGCCGCCAGTTGGCGCGCATGGATGTCACCGTCAAAAACGAGGATTCGCGCGAGTACGACATGATGTCCTGCACCGACTATTACAACTATTACGGCGGCATGATTGTGGCCGTGAAAACGGTGCGCGGCCATTTGCCCTTTGCGGTCATGGGCGACAGCTCCGATCCCAAACGGGTCAAGGTGCGCACCACCAACGAGGAGGCCAAGCATGTGCTCCGTTCCCGGCTGGTCAACCCCAAGTGGATCGCCGGGATGCAACGGCATGGCTACAAAGGGGCGGGCGACATCTCCCATGTGATGGACATTGTCCTCGGCTGGGATGCCACCGCCGAGGTGATCGACGACTGGATGTACGAGAAGATCGCGGGGGCCTATGCCCTGGACCCCAAGATGCAGGAATGGATGAAGGAGGTCAACCCCTATGCCCTGCAAAACATCCTCGACAAACTGCTGGAGGCGATCAGCCGGGGCATGTGGCAGGCGGATGCGGCCATGGAAGAGCAGTTGCGCAACGCCTATCTGGAGATGGAAGGGGAAATCGAGGAATGGAGCGAGTAGGCAGGGCGGCGAGATCGGCCTGTTGTGCCGTGCTCTACGCTTGCCTGATGCTGCCTGGTCTCGCATTGGCCCAGGAGGAGAGCGGGTCCATCGTCATCACCGCTGAAGAGATCCGACAGATGCAAGCCAACAAGATGGCCGATATCCTCAACCATGTGCCCGGCGTCACGGCCGGCGACAGCTCGGTGGGTATTCACGGCTCGTACAAGGTCAAGGTCCTGGTGGACGGTCGGCCGATTAACGACCCGACCTCCAGCTACGGCGGCATCAACTGGAGTCTGGTCAGCCCGGAGCAGATCGAACAGATCGAGATTCTGCGCGGCAAGGGCGGGGTGCGCTACGGGCAGGATGCCAGTGGCGGCGTTATCCTCATCACCACCCGGAAAATCAGCTCAATGAGCGGCAGGGTCAAGGCTTATGGCGGCAGCCAGGATACCGGTTTCGCCAGTGCCCATGTCCAGGTCCAAGCCGGCTGCTGGGGCGCGGAGGCCAGCGGCGAGACCGAAACCACCCAGGGCTACAGCATCAATAACGACAGCCGGCGTACCAAGGGCGGCGTGAAAATGGCCTATATCCCGGATGCGGACCGGTCGCTGAGTTTCGGTGCCGATTACGTCGAGAATGAACGTGGGCTCACCGGGTTGCCGGATTATCCCACCCCTTTTTCTCGTAAAAAGAGTGAAACTACGGTGCTCTCGGCCCAGGCCACGTATTTTGGGATCACCAGTTCCACCTTTTTCAATGCCGGTCATCAGCAGAACACGGACGAGAGCAAGGGGCTTGACCAGAACCTGCGGGTCAACGAGTTGGGCGAGGATCTGAGTTCCTCCATCGATACCGGCAACTTCGGCGAGCTTGCCTACGGGGCGGGCTATCGTCTGGGGCAAGCCAGCGGGTCGACCTTTGACGATCAGAGCGAGGAGGTTTTTTCAGTCTTTGCCAGCCAGACCTTGCAACGCCGGGGCAGCCCCTGGAGTCTGAGCGGCGGACTCCGCGCCAACGTGAACACCGCCTTTGAAGATGTTCTCAATCCGGAGTTGAAACTGGTTTACAGGCAGGACACCTGGAGTTTGACCGGGGCCTACAGCGGCAGCAACAATATTCCGTCCTTTTATCAGCGGTATAACCATTCCAGCTCCACCTTGCCTAATCCCGATTTGGGCATGGAGACCGCCGAAAATTACAGCCTGGCCCTGTTTGTTCAGCCCCATCCTGCATTTTCCGGCCGGGTTTCGGTGTTTTACAACCTGCTCAGCGACCGGATCACCTATGTCACCGGTGACGACGGCATGGGCCAATATCAGAATTTCGGCGAGGTCAGCTACAAGGGCGGCGATCTGGCCCTGACCTGGAAGGCCTTACGCGACCTGACCCTTAAAGCGAGCTACACCTATCTCAAGGCAACGGATGAGGAGACCGGTCTGATGATTCCGGCCAAGGCCGAACACCAGGCCACCCTGGATTGCTACTGGCAGGTCACGGATCGGCTGATGACCGTGGCTTCCGGCAAATACGTCTCCGAGGTCTACCGCAATAAGGCCAATACCAGGACCGTGCCCGACTACATCCTGGCCAACCTCCGGGCCGAGTACAGCCTGGAGAGCTATGCATTCTTTGCGGAGATAAAAAACATCGCCGACACCACCTATTATTACTCTGACGGTCTGTTGGCCCCGCCCCTGACCTGGATGGCGGGTTTGAGCTGGAAATTCTAAAGGAGCGCCATGTATCGCACAGTTTATCCCCTGGCGGCGGTTGTCGGCCAGGAAACCTTCAAGCAGGGACTGCTGCTGGCAGCGGTCAATCCGGCCATCGGCGGCATCCTCATTCGCGGCGAAAAGGGCACGGCCAAGTCGACCATGGTCCGGGCCCTGGCTGCCTTGCTGCCGGAGATGCCGGTGGTTCGGGGCTGTCCTTTTTCTTGTTCGCCGGAACCGGGCGCAGACCGCTGCCCCGACTGCCGGAGCCGGTTTCCCGAGCTTGAGGTGACCACGCGGCGGGCGCGGCTGATCAACCTGCCACTCAATGCCACCGAGGACCGGGTGGCCGGCGGCATCGATTTCCCCCGCTCCCTGCAGCGGGGCAAGGTGGTGTTCTCGCCGGGATTGCTGGCCGCAGCCCATCGGGGCCTGCTCTATGTCGACGAGGTCAATCTTCTGGACGATCACCTGGTTGATCTGATCCTCGATGCCGCCTCCTCCGGGGAAAACCGGATCGAGCGCGAGGGAATTTCCTTTCGCCATCCGGCCCGGTTCATTCTGGTGGGCACCATGAATCCCGAAGAGGGGGAGTTGCGGCCGCAGCTGCTCGACCGCTTCGGTCTCTGCCTCGAGGTAGTCGGGGCCAAGGAACCGGAAGAACGGGTGCTGTTGATGGAGCGGCGCGACGCCTATGACGGCGATCCGGTCGGGTTTTGTGCGCAATATCAGGGGGAATCCGACCAGTGGGCGCAGCGGATCGACCAAGCCCGTGCCGTGCTGCCCAAGGTACGGATTGCCGCAAATCTGCGCGGCTTTATCGGCGAACTCTGCCGGGAGAATAATGTTGCCGGGCACCGCGCCGACCTGGTGATGGAGCAGGCGGCCCGGGCCCTGGCTGCTTGGGAGGGACGGATTGAAGTCAGTGTCGACCATATCCGGGTGGTGGCCCCGCTGGTGCTGATTCATCGCCGCCGCGACGCCCAGCCACCGCCGCCTCCGCAGCCCCAGCCACAGGAACCGCCTGAACCGCCGGAAGATCGGCAGGATGAACCGGAAGAGCAGGAAGAGCAGGAAGAGCAACAACAGGGACAAAACCAAGAAGAAAACCAGCAGCCGCAGGAGCAGGAGGCTCGGCCGCCGGAACCGCAATCCCAGGCGGAACAGCAGGAACAACCTGCCGAAGAGGAGGCCCAGGAAGAGCAACCCGAGTCTCAGGAGCAACAACACCCCTCGAAAAACAGGGACGAACAACTTTTCGAGATTGGTGCCACCTTCAAGGTCAAGCCCCTGGCCGCCGTCAAGGATCGTATCGTCCGCCGAGGTTCGGGCCGCCGTTCGCGCAGTCGCATCTCCCAGAAGAAAGGCCGCTACGTTAAAAGTTCCCTGCAGACCAACAACGACATCGCCCTGGACGCCACCCTGCGGGCCGCGGCCCCCTTCCAGCAGCAGCGCGCCTGCGACGACGGGCTGGCCGTCCATCTCACTCGTCAGGATCTGCGCGGCAAGATCCGGGAAAAACGCATCGGTAATTTTCTCCTCTTTGTGGTCGATGCCAGCGGTTCCATGGGCGCCCGCGGCCGGATGGCCGCCTCCAAGGGCGCGGTGATGTCGCTGCTGCTTGACGCCTATCAGAAACGCGACCGGGTGGGCATGATCACCTTCCGCCGCAACGAGGCCTTTGTCAATCTGCCGCCCACCACCTCGGTGGATATGGCCGGCCGCTTGCTGGCCGAAATGCCGGTGGGCGGCCGGACACCGCTTTCGGCAGGTCTGGCCAAAAGTCACGAACAGGTACGCAACTACCTGATCAAAAACCCCACAGCCCAGCCCATCGTCATTTTTATCACCGACGGCAAATGCAACGTGGCCCTGGGGGAGCGGCAGCCGGTGGAGGAATCCCTGCATCTGGCCGGGGCCCTCACCCGAGATGAACGCAGCCGTTACATCGTCGTCGATACCGAGGAGGCCGGCCTGGTCACCTTCGGCCTGGCGCGACGGCTGGCAGGGGCCATGCAAGCCCAATACTTTAAAATAGACGATCTCAAAGCGGAAGCGCTGGTCAATATCGTCAGAGGACAACACCTATGAAAAATCGCCCGATCTATCCCTTTACTGCCATTGTCGGCCAGGAAAAGATGAAACTGGCCCTGATGCTCAATGTGATCAATCCCGGACTTTCCGGCGTCCTTATTCGAGGCGAAAAGGGCACCGCCAAATCGACGGCGGTCCGCGCCCTGGCGGACATTCTCCCCGAGATCCCGGTTTTTACGGATGACCCCTATCAACTCGATCCCAACGAGGAATATGAATCCTATCTCGAGATTCGTCGGGCCCTGCAGCTGCCGGAACCCGAGGAAGGGGTGCCGCCGCAGGTCGGCATGCGCAAGGTCCGGGTGGTGGAGCTGCCGGTGGGGGCCACCGAGGATCGGGTGGTGGGCACGCTTGATCTGGAGCATGCCCTGAAAAAGGGGGAAAAACGGGTGGAACCGGGACTGCTGGCCCAGGCGCACCGCAACATCCTCTATGTCGACGAGGTCAACCTGCTGGACGACCATGTGGTCGATGTCCTGCTCGATTCGGCGGCCATGGGCGTCAATACCATTGAGCGCGAAGGAATCTCCTTTACCCATCCGGCCCGTTTCACCCTGGTGGGGACCATGAACCCGGAGGAGGGGGAACTGCGGCCGCAACTGCTCGATCGCTTTGGCCTCTGCGTCAACATCGAGGGTATCCAGACCGCAAAGGACCGGGTGGCGATCATGGAACGGCGGGCCGCCTTTGATCTTGACCCGGAAGGATTTGCCGCCCAGTGGACGGCGGAATCCGAGGCCCTGATTGATCGCCTGCTCATTGCCCGCACCCTCTATCCCCAGGTAAGCGTTGAACGAAAGCTGCTGTTCGAAATTGCCCAATACTGCCTGGAGGTGGGCGTGGACGGCCACCGGGGTGACATCATCATGCTCAAAACCGCCAAGACCCTGGCTGCCTTTGACGGCCGCAGCGAGGTGGTGCCGGACGACATCCAAACGGCCGCCGATCTGGTCCTGCCGCACCGGGTACGCCGGCAGCCGTTGATGGATATCGCCGATAACGTCCGGGGGCTGAGGTCGAGAGCCGCACACGGCGTCCAGTAATTTTTATCTATCTTGAGGGAAATAGATATGACGCGGATTGTACGAACACTGTTTGCCGGAATCACTCTTTGCGTACCGGCGCTGATCTTTCCTTTCTCCGGCCAGGCGGAGGAGGCCGCGAACGATGAAGAGGTCATTCTGGAGGACATGGTGGTCGCGGCCACCCGCGATGTGAAGATGCTGGATACCCCGGCCTCCATATCGGTGATCACCGCCAAGGATCTGGCAGTCATGGGGGTAAAAAACATCGGCGATGCCCTGGTGCGGGTGCCGGGGGTCTTTGACGACGGGGCCTCCAAGTACTACCTCAGTATCCGGGGTACGCGCTCCTCCAGTTCGGGCGGGCCCTTGGTGCTTTTGGACGGGGTACCCCAGGATCTAGGCAAATCCGGATATAGCAACTACGAAACTATCCCGGTGGCCAATATCGAACGGATCGAGATACTCCGTTCCCCCGGCACCACAGTTTTTGGCGCCGACTCGGCCCGCGGAGTGATCAATATCGTCACCAAATCCGGCAAAAAGGACCAGCCGCCCAGCGGAGAAGTCTCCGTCTCCTACGGGTCCTGGAACACCACCAACACCACCGCCACCGTCAGCGGCGGCCATGATGCCTGGGATTATTTTGCCAACGGTTCCTTTATCAACTCCGACGGCTACCTCCACGACGAGCAGACCCGCGGCAATCTGACCCTCAAAGGTGGCTACAGCCTGGACAGTTTCAGCCGCTTGGGCCTCAACCTGGGATATACCGACAATACCTATGATACGGTCCGGGGTAAGAATCGCTGGGCTCTGGACCAGGATCGCCGCGCCGATGAATTCCGGGAAAATCCGGGTGGTTCCCTGCTCTCTTACAACGAGTCCGAGCAGCAGTCGAGCAATGTGGCCATGGATTACCGCCGCAAGACCTCCGCTGGCTTTGTCAATGCCTTGGCCGCATACACCCATTTTGATGAATTTTACGATGCCCGCTATCAGATTTATTCCAGTCCTAACAGCGTCTATTCGGAGGACCGCGACCAGGACCGATACACCATGAATCTCTCCGGCGGTCTGCACCTGGGCAGCGGTAATCTGCGCTACACCCCCACACTGGGTGCCGACATGGAGCTGACCACCTTTGAGAATGTCCGTACCTACCTGTTCAATCCCACCAGCTCAAGCCATATCACCGGCAAGCGTAACGCGGACATGGATTTCGACCAGAAGAAGTACGGCCTCTTTTTTCAGAATCAGTTTTTTTTCGGCGAGCATGTCGAACTCAATCTCGGTGGGCGCTGTGACAATGTCCGTTACAAGGTTGCCAACGAGAACGGCAAGCGGGTGGAGGTTTCCCACGAAAAGTTTCCCTGGTCCGTGGCGCCGGCCTACCACTGGAATGACAAGGCCACCTCCTATTTCACCGTCGGTACCTCCTACTGGTATCCGGCGCCGATGTATTATGAAGCGGCCATGTCATACCAGAACGCCGAAAATCTTCCTGAGAATTTGAAACCGGAAGAGAGCCTGACCTATGAAATCGGCCACAAACAGCGTTTTGCCAAATGGGCCAATCTCAACGCCAGCCTGTTCTACATCGAATACAAGGACAAGTTCGCCCTGTTCTACGACTCCAGTCAGGCCTACGCCGGTTACAAGAACACCGGCGATTCCGAACATAAGGGCATCGAGCTGGAACTCAACGGCAGGCTCACGGATCTTTGGGGCTATCGTCTGTCAGGTACCTACATGGAGGCCGAGTGGACCAGCGGCCAGGAGCGGGTCTACACCTGGGACACCTCGACGAGCCAGGGCTTCAGGGATCTGGACGGCTACCAGCTCAACCATGTACCCAAGTACAAATACATGGTCGGGGTCGATCTTTTTCCCATGGAGCACCTCCGTTGCAACGTGGATCTCAATGTCACCGGCTCCTACTATGTCGATTACCTCAACCGGATAGAATACGGTGAACGCCAGACCGTCAATGTGGGTATACGCTACGAGCGGGAAAGCTGGTCGCTGTGGTTTTTGGCCAACAACATCTTTGATGAGGATATCGAATCGGTCTACAACTCCACCGGCAAACTCTACACAACCGCGGAAGATATCGCCCGTAACGGCATCTTCGACAATGACTACTATCCCAGGCAGGGGCAGTCGTTCGAAATCGGAATGACTTTTCGATTCTAGAGCGACGCCTTGACCGACAATATCGAAAGGGCCGCGATGGCTGTTCTGCGAACGGTACCGGGCCGGGTACGGCTGATGGATATTGTCGATAACGTCCAGGGCCTGCGCAAACCGGCGCTTTCGACCCACTGACTCTCTGGAGGGGATCAGATGAAGGGCACGAATAATTTTTGGTTTCCGGCCAAGAAATACGGCTACGGCTGGGGGCTGCCCATCACCTGGCAGGGTTGGGCGGTGCTGCTGGCGTACCTTGTTGTGGTCTTGGTGACCGCCTTGGTTTTCTCGGAATCCAAAGGCCTGTTTTGGCTCGTCCCGCTTCACCTTGCCCTGACTGCCTTGTTTGTTTTTGTCGTCTGGAAAAAGGGCGAGAGAACAACCTGGCGCTGGGGTGACAAGAAAGAACCACACAACCCGTTGCAACACAAGGAACCTTATGATCCGCATTGAAAATTTACAAAAATCCTACGGCAAGACCCGGGCGGTCGACGGCATTGATCTTTCGGTGGCCCCGGGCGAGCTGTTCGCCTTTCTCGGGCCCAACGGTGCCGGCAAGACCACCACTATCCGCATCCTCACCGGCTTGACCCGGCTCGGTTCCGGGCGGGCACTGCTGAACGGCCACGACATCGAAACCGAGCCCTTGGCGGCCAAGCGGCAGTGCGGTTTGGTGCCGCAGCATATCAACCTCGATAGCGAACTGACGGTAATTGAGAATCTTGATATCCACGGTCGGCTGTTCGGCATGGAACCCGCCCGGCGCAGGGAAAAAATTGAGGAACTGCTGGCCTATGTCGAGTTGGGAGATCGCACCCGCAGTTTGGTCAAACAGCTCTCCGGCGGCCTCAAACGGCGTTTGATGATCGCCCGCGCCCTGATGCACGAACCCCGGATTCTCTTTCTCGACGAGCCGACCGTGGGTTTGGACGCTGCCATCCGCCGTCGTATCTGGGCCCTGGTCAAGCGGGTCCAGCAGGATGGCACCACCATTTTTCTCACCACCCACTATATCGAGGAGGCCGAGTTTCTCGCTAGCCGGGTCGCCTTTCTCGATCAGGGGCGGATTGTGGCCATCGATCAGCCGCAAAAACTGATGGAACGACTCGGCTATTGGGCCATCGACCAGGTCAACGGCGAGGGCATGCAAACCCATTATTTCACAACACGGGAAGAGGCGGCACAGTTCTCCGCCGGGCAGGACTGCGGATTCACCCTGCGGCGGGTCAATCTTGAGGATGCCTTTCTCGCCCTTACCGGAAAAAAGGTGCTCTGATGCAAGGATTTATCGCTGTCTATCTCCGTGAACTGCTGATTCTCAAATACCGTTTCAAACGCCAGTTGGCCGGTATGGCCATCTCGCCGCTTTTGTACCTGATCACCTTCGGCTATGCCATGGGCGGCTTTATCCGCTTTGGCGACCACTCGTATCTGGAATTCCTCATCCCCGGTCTGGTGGCCATGGGCAGCATGACCCAGGCCTTTGCCATCTCCACCGACATCAATGTTGCCCGCTTTTACTGGAATATCTTCGAGGAGTTCCAGGCTGCCCCGATCAGTAATGTCAGTTATGTGGCCGGCGAGGTCTTGGCGGGCATGACCAGGGCCCTGTTGGCCATTGGAGTCATCCTCCTGCTCAGTCTGCCCTTTGGCGTAGTGTTGCATTACGGACCCCTGTTCTGGCTGGCCATACTCTGCAACTGTTTTGTCTTTGCCTCCCTGGCCGTGGCCCTGGCCATGCTGGTCAAGTCGCACGCCGACCAGAGCCTGTTGACCAGCTTTATCATTACCCCCATGGCCTTTCTCGGCGGCACCTTTTTCCCGGTGGAAAAACTGCCGGAATGGGCGCAAATGCTGCTCGCCTGCCTGCCGCTCACCCATGCCTCCCACGCCATCCGGGCCAGCGCGTTGGGCCAGCCGACCCAGGTCCTGGATTACATCGTTCTGCTGGTCACCGGTGTGCTCTTTTTCTGGCTGGCCCTGCACTCGGTGAACCGGGCTCGGGACTGACTTTCAACAATCCACTCGAGGAATAATCATGCTCATCGACACCTTCTACAGTGGCGTTGAAATCCACCGGGAAGAGAAGATTATCTTTGCCCGCTTTCTTCGTCCCCATACGGTGCTCTCCACCTGCCGGGCGGCCGGCGGTCTGCGCACCGATCTTCAGTATCTGTATAACCATCAGAGTTGCGAACCGGCCGGTCACAGCCATCGTCTTTCCCCCAAAGCCTATAGCGATCCTCTTGCCTACCGGCAGAGTATCTGCGACCGGCATAATCTGCCCGCCGAGCAGTGCGCCACCTTGGGCACCGCCGCCAATATGCACAATGTCTGCATTGCGGTCCACTCGTTTCGCGATCTCACCGTGGCCGCGGTCTGCACCGGCGGGGTCGAGGGTAATGCCGGGCGGGTCGGCGATCCGGCTTCGGTGGCCGAGATTGCCGATGGCTTTGAAAAGCTGCCGCCGGCAACCGCTGTTCCCGGTCCGGGTACCATCAACACCCTGCTGTTTATCGGGAGGCCGCTCATCCCCGGCGCTCTGGCGCGTTGCATTATGACCGCCACCGAGGCCAAGACCGCAGCCCTCCAGGAATTGGCGGTCAACTCCCGCTATTCCGACGGCCTGGCCACCGGCACCGGCACCGATCAGATCGCGGTGGCGGCCATGGAGGATGAGGGCCCGCCTTTGACCAGCGCCGGCAAGCACGCCAAACTGGGCGAGTTGATCGGCCGGGTTGTGCATGAGGCGATCACAGGGACGCTCGCCCGGCAGAACAACCTGACCCCGGCCAACCAGTGCTCGGCCAAGATTCATCTCGAACGTTTCGGCCTCAGCAGAGCGGGGATGCAGGAGCGAATCTGCAAGCACCTGGAAAGCGATCAGGCCGAACTGCTGCGCTGTAATTTCAACGCCGTCGAACGGGACCCGATGACCGTGGCCGCCGTGGCGGCCCTGGTCCACTTGAGAGATAAAATGACCTGGGGGGTGTTGCCGGAAACCTGTCGGAGTGAGGTCATGGGCAGCTTTGCCGCCCAGGTGGCCTGCGCGGTCGGGGGCCACTATGCCCGGATGGAAGCGTATCGTCAGCTGCTGGCCCCGACCCGGAGGGAAACCGGCAATGCGGCATTCCTCGATCTGGCCTGCCGGGCCTTGGCGTTGGGATTTGCCGAGAAATGGCAGGAGATGCCTTCTCCCCAGGCTGGAGCTGCCCAGTGTACTGCGACTACCGAAGTACAGGAGGCCGGGGCCATGTAAGGATCGAAACTCAAAGAAGGCAATCGGTCGTCCCGGAGCCAAAATTCGAGACGATAAAAGGGAATCCCGTGCAAATCGGGAACGGACCCGCCGCTGTGATCCTCGCCTGGGCCTTGTAAAGGCCGGGGAACTGTATCGAAACAACGCCACTGTGACCGCCCGGTCATGGGAAGGCTTCGATGGAGAAGGAAAGTCAGAAGACCTGCCGACCATGCCAACCGTGCCACGACTGTCGAGGATACAGTGATGCGTATTGCAAAGGAGGGAATGCTTTTTTTTGCTCTTTGCTCAGGGGGATGCTGCTCTCTGCCCCTGCTGTTCCTCCCCGTCCATTACCAACCCCCACAGGAGAAACAAGGATGGACCCAAAAGGAGTAAAGAGAATTGATCGGCTTGTGTTGGCCCTGCTGCTGTGCTCGGCCCAGTCGGTCATGGCCCAGGATGTGAGCGCTGTTCATGAAGAACAGGCGAAGACCATTCAGGCGGAGCAGAAAGCAGAGCAGCAGGCCGAACCCCGGAAACAGACCGCCGCGGAAATGGTGGTGACCGCGACCCGGAGTGAGGAGGACATCCTGTCTATTCCCACCAAAATCGAGGTGATCGACAGTCACGATATTGAGATGACGGCGGCTAATACCCTGACTGAACAACTCAAGAAGTCGAGTTCGCTGAGCGTTATCGAATATCCCGGGGCATTGGCCGGTATCGGTATTCGCGGCTTTCGGCCGGAGTTTTCCGGCATTACCAAGCACAGCCTGATCCTGTTGGACGGCCGGCCCATCGGCGCCACCAACCTGGCCACCGTCCTCACCGATAATGTCGAGCGGATCGAGGTCCTCAAGGGACCGGCCTCCTCCCTCTACGGTGCCGAGGCCATGGGTGGGGTGGTCAATATAATCAGGAAAAAGACGACCAAGGGCAGGGAAGGATCGGTGGAGGCCGGATACGGCAGCTACGACACCAACTTCCAGAAGGTGGCCGTTGGTGGGGCGATCATTGCCGACACGCTTGATTTCGATGTTGCCGCCGGGCGCTACGAGCAGGCCGATGACCTGAAAACAGGGAATAACGGCGATAAACGGGCCAACACCGCCTACAATACCCGCAACGGTTCGGCACGATTAGGCGGCAATTTTGCCGGTGACTGGCGGGCCGATCTCTCGGCCAATATGTACCAGGGCCGCGATATCGAAACCCCCGGCGATGTGGCCTACGGAGATGTTCGTAGCGGCAGCAAGGATATCGACAACCAGGGGGTTGATCTGCGGATCGGCGGCGGATTAGGCGCCAATAACAGGGTCGGAGTAACGGTTTATCATACCGAGGAGGAGGCCGAGAACTCTTCCAACTATTATGGCGGCGCCACGGTTCCCACCTACCGCAGCTACGATTCCGACACCACCTGGGATGGGGTGCAGCTGCAGGACATCTATACCTGGGGCAATCACAAGTTCATTGTCGGGTTTGACTACCAATACATTGAAAAAACCTCCCGCAGCTATACCACCACCGGTGCCCGCAAGGCCCCCTCCTCCCCGGATGAAGGGCGGACCAACCTGGCCGGCTATCTGGAATCGGTGTGGAAATTCTGCGACAACCGTCTGACCTTTACCGGCGGCGGCCGTTACGATACCTTTGAGGTTGAAACCCTGTCCACTCCCTACATGAGCGCCTTTGATCCCAAATCCGAAGATTTTTCCACCTTCAGTCCCCGGGTTGGCGCCAACTACCTCTTTGATTTCGGCATCCGCTTCCACACCACCATTGGCCAGGCCTTTGTTCCGCCCAGTGCCTTTCAGCTGGCGGGCTATTCTGAAACCGTTGTCGACGGCGTAACCATGATCACCCAGGGCAACAGCGGCCTTGATCCCGAGAACTCGACCACCTGGGATGCGGGTGTGGGCTACGAGCTGCCGTCCTGGGGCCTGTCGGCTGATGTGACCTACTTCGACACCACGGTCGACGACCGCATCACCACCCGGAAGACCGGCAATCTGAAAACCTATATCAATGCCTTGGGCGCGGATATTCGCGGCTTGGAGTCAACCCTCAGCTTTGACCTTGGTGTGCCGCTGCATTGGAATCGCAGCCTCAAGTTCTATGTCAATTCTACCCATATCTTTACCGCCGAGGAGGAACTGGACGGCGGAACCCTGCAGGATATCCAAAACGTGGCCGACTACACCTACAACTACGGGGTTGAATACAGCGACGGCACCATTGACAGTCGCCTCCATTTCCGCACCGTCGGGCCGATGCGTGATACCGACTGGGTGACGGCTGGCTATCCCGAGATTGAATACCCCTCGTTCACGGTGATCGATCTGGTGGTGGGGTACAACTTTCTTGAGCACCACCGGGTGGCGCTCACCATCGATAACCTGTTTGACAAGGACTACTACGAAAAGAAGGGATATCCCAAACCGGGACAGTCCTTCTTTGTCAGCTATACCTATAAGTTTTGATTGGAAAAAATGACAATTTTAAAAATACTTCAATAAGGAGAACGTAAGCCTTGAGTACCGTAAGACACCTCCACCTGGACCACCTCCTTTTTACCTTGGCCCTGACTCCGTTGTTCGTCCTGCCTGCTGCCGCCGAGGAGCCGCAGATCACCCAAACCGCCAAGGAGATGGTGGTCACCGCAACCCGAACCGAAACCAGCGTCGATGATGCGCCCGCCAGTGTCACTGTTATCACCAAGGAAGACATTGAAAAATATAACGTAGATACTCTAGTCGAGGCCCTCAAGCACGTTACCGGATTATATGTGAATACGTCCTCGGCAGGAAGCATCGCCATGCGTGGCTTGAAGGGTGATAACCGTACCCTGGTCATGATCAACGGTACGCCCGTCAACGATGGCTACAATGGTGGTGCGGGTTGGAATACCATGGGCATCGATAATGTGGAGCAAATCGAAGTGATACGGGGAAGCGGCGGTTCGGCCTTGTATGGCGGCAATGCGATGGGCGGCGTCATCAACATCATCACCGCCAGACCGGAAAAACGGGAGGGATCGATATCCGCCGGTTTCGGTAGCGATAATACGTATAAATACAGTGCCTATGCCGCCGACCGTTATGAACGGTTCCGTGTTCGTGTCGGCTATGAGGCGACCTCAACAGACGGCTACCCCGAGAATCTGGTTGCACGTTCCGTTTCCTCCGGGACCGGTTCGCTCTCCGGTGGTTACGGCACGACCTATAGAACAGGGGCCCCGTATTGGGTGTGCGGCGACATGGGTGATGTCCAAAAAGACACCACCAATCTCAATTTGATGGCATCCTATGATCTGACCGACACCGGAAGCCTGGCCTTGGATTTTCAACGTGGAACCAGTGAAAGAGAATATGGCCGCCCCCATACCTACCTGACGGACGCATCGGGAAATCCCTCTTTTCAGGGAACGGTCAATGCCGGTACCAACCAACGTGCGACCGTTTCCCCCTACAACTTTATCTCGTCTGCTTCTCCGTACAGCATGGAAAATTATCTGACGACCCTCACCTACAAAGAGGTCTTCGGCCCGGTCGCGTTCACCGCCAAGGCCGGCTATAGAACCACGGATACCTGGTACACCTCCCCGTCATCATCCTCAACGGGCCTCTTTGATACCTCGGCCGGAACAAAAACCGATTACGGCACCGAAACCTGGACCGCGGATGTGCAGGGGGATATCGCCTTTGCCGATAAGCACTTGCTCACTGTTGGATCTTCGTTCAAGTTCGATTCAGCTGATCTGGACACGTACAACCTGTCCTATTACCGGGATGAAAATTCCATATTGAATAAAAAAGACAAAACCGAGGGCAACACCCGTTTCTTTGGTTTTTTCTTCCAGGATGAGTGGAGGGTGACGCAACAGGTCAGTTTGTATGGGGGCGCCAGGCTTGACATGTGGACCGCATACGACGGAGTGTCAGGGCAAATCGGGAGTGAAGAGAATTTTGAAGATCATGACGATAGCTCCATCAGTCCACATCTCGCCGTGGTCTGGAATCCTCTGGCGGACACCTATGTGCGCGGTTCGGTCGGCCATGCCTTTCGTCCGCCGACCGTTTACGATTTGTATCGGGTTTCGACCATGGGCAGTACCACCTACCACAACAATCCGGAACTCGGACCGGAAACATCTTGGAATTATGAAATCGGCGCGGATCAATATGTCTTCAATCGGGCGTTAAAACTCTCTGCAACCGGTTTCCTTATTCAGGCGGAGGATTTTATCTCTAGCTATAAAATCGGCAGTGATTCTTATAAAGAAAATGTGGGAGAAGCTGAAATCAAGGGGCTGGAACTTGCCGTGTTACTGAAACCTTTTGATTGGTTGGATGTATGGGCGAACTATACCTTGGCCGATTCGGAAGTGAAAGAGAATGATCGTAATCCGTCTGTTGTCGGCAAGCACCTCACCGATTATCCAGAACAGATGTTTAATACAGGTGTTGATATTACCTATAAACAGATCAGGGCCAGTCTTGTTGGGAATTATATCGGTCGAATGTATTACAACGATATGAATGATGATCTTGAAGGAACGTATTATGGCTACGCAAAACGGTGGGTGTGGGATTCGAAATTGACCTATAGCCCTGTCAAATATGCTGATATCTCTTTTTCGGTGAATAACATGTTTGATGAAGAGTATTTCAATACGTCCATGGTTGCACCGGGAAGAACCTATTTTGTTGAATTGAAGTGTAAATTTTAAAGATAATTTAATGGGGCGCGCTGAATAGATGTCGTGTTGCGAATAAAGGAAAAATCATGACCAAAGGTTTGTTGATCGTTTGTACCGGGGAGGGCAAGGGCAAGACCACCTCGGCCCTGGGTATGGCCATGCGGGCTGCCGGGCACGGGCTGAAGGTCTGCTTTATCCAGTTTATCAAAGGGAGCTGGAAATACGGTGAGCTTGAGGCCGTCAAGCGCTTCGAGGGGTTGATCGATCTTCATGTCATGGGCAGGGGCTTTACCTGGAAATCGGAAAACCTGGAGGACGATATCCGTCTGGCTCGCGAGGGCTGGGACTTCGCCTGCTCGGCCATTGCCTCGGGGCGTTATCATACGGTGGTGCTCGATGAGTTCACCTACCTGCTGCATTACCGGATGCTGGAGATTGCACCCTGCCTGGAGTTCCTTGCCGGGCGCAATCCGGGCCAGCATGTGGTGATCACGGGCCGATATGCCCCGGAGCAATTGATTGCCGCCGCCGATTTGGTCACCGAAATGCGCATGCTCAAGCATCCCCTGAAAAGCGGGATCAAAGCTCAGAAAGGAATTGAGTTTTGACCGTCGCACAACCGCGGAGCGTCGACCGGTTCGGCCCGGCCAACATTAATTATCTCATCCTGGTGCTTACCAGCCGTTGCAATCTGCACTGCACCTATTGCTACCATGGCAATCCCGGCGAGCGGCAGGATATGGCGAACACGACCCTGGACCAGGCCTTTGCTTTGGCTGCTCAGGGTAGCGGGCCTCTCCATGTGCAGCTGAGCGGAGGGGAACCGACCCTGGTGCCGGAACTGATCGAAGCAGCGGCAGGACATGTGGCGGCCCTGCATCGAGCCTGCACCATGGGAATCCAGACCAATGGTACCTGCCTGAATGAACGGCTGATTGCCTTGTTCAAACGGTATCAACTTCAGGTGGGAGTGAGTCTTGACGGACCTCCGGCGATCCAGGAACAGGTCCGCGGCAGGGCGGCAGAGACTCTGCGCGGCCTGCAATTGCTTGAATCCTATGGGGTCCCTTTCCGGGTCACCACTGTAGTCAGCAACCGGAATGTCGAATATCTCGACCGCCTGGCCTGGCTGCTGGCCGGTTTCCGGCAGGCGCTGGGGGTGGGGCTGGATCTGCTGGTGGTCAAGGGACAGGCCCGTGACGCTGCGGCCCTTGCTCCGGCCGAACCGGAGGCGCTTATCCGGGGCATAGCGTCCCTGGTCAAGACTCTGGATATCATCAATCACCGCAAAGCGATCCCGCTGCAATTGCGGGAATTGGAACTGGTCAAGCGGATGCTGGTCTCGAAAAAAACAGTCGCAAATCGTCGTCGCAGCTTCTGTTACGCCCAGCAGGGCGGGAGTCTGGCGGTCCATCCAGACGGGCGATTGTTTCCCTGCGGCCAGAGCCTGGGGGACCCGCAGTTCGCCGCCGGCAGCGTTGAGCGAAGAGCGCCTTTACCCCTGTTTCCGCAGAAGACGCTTGCCGAGCTCGTTGCGGATTGCCGATCCTGCCCCTTGGAAAATCGTTGCCCCGGCGACTGCCCCAGCCGGCTCCACTACAACAGGGCCTGTAATCCGGTATTGGCCTGCGATCTCTACCGCACCCTGGCCCAATGGTGCCTGCACAACCAAAATGAAGGGATTGGCAACACATAACGTGAACATCTTTAACAGGAGAACACCATGCCGTCTTTGAAGCTGGCACTTATTCACAGCACGGTGGACCATAAGCAGCCGGAAACAAACCGGGAAAATCTGTTAACCCTGTTCCGGCAGGCAGGCGAAAAGGGCGCGCAACTGGTGGTGGGGCCGGAGCTTTCCCTCTCCGGCTACTCCTTCAGCAGTCGCCGGGATATCGCCCCCTATGCGGAAACCGCGACCGGGCCGACCCTGACGGCGCTTGCCGATCTGGCCCGCACCTACGGCTTTTTTGCCTGTGTCGGCCTGGCAGAGAGGGCTCCACAGAGCGGCATTTTTTACAACAGTGCCTTTGTCGTCGGGCCCACCGGCGAGATTGTCTGCCGATACCGCAAAATCAACGCCGAGTGCCGTTGGGCCTGTTCCGGCGACCCCAGAGAGGATAATACCTTCGACACCCCCTGGGGCCGGGTCGGGGTGTTGATCTGCTCCGATTCCTACCACAGCCTGATGCCGAGGGTAACCGCCCTGCGCGGGGCCAATCTGCTGTTGGTGCTCGCCAACTGGCCGCCATCGGGGCTGGACCCCTTGGAGATATGGCGGGCCCGGGGTCTGGAGAACGGTTTCTATGTGGCGGCATGTAACCGCACCGGCAGGGATCTGATCATGGATTGCAGGCAGGCCCCTTCGGCGGTGTTCAATGGCCACGGCACCCTGCTCCTTAACGAGACGACCAGAAAATCGAAAATCATCAGGACAAACCTGCCCTTAAATGGTGACAATCGGCTCAAATCCGGACAGCGGATTCGGAGGATGGCAGCCCGGCAGTGGGCGGGTATGCATGACTGTTGCCTCAACCTGTCCGGGATTACTGATTTGACGTCCTTTTTGCAGCTGCCGTCTCCGGGGCCGCTGCTCATCCGTTGCCGCGCCGCCGGTGAACAGGAGCAGGCAACCGGGGCCTTGGAAACAGCCATCAAAGACAGGGAGGGCGAAGTCGATACCCTCCATATCCTGCCCGCCTTGCCGTACAACGATACAGCCTTGGATACGATTCGGGCCCTCTGTTCCACTTCCGGTCAGAAGGTCGCCCTGTGCCGGGAGACCTTGCTGGGGCTTTCTTTTTTCTGGTTTGATGGCGCCCATGCACCGCAGCACATCCTCTGGAGCACCGATCCCAAGGGTGTCCCGGATCGCCTGCCTCATTTTGACTGCGGGCCGGCAAGAGTCCTGTTCGCGCCTTTTGCTTCTCTCTCCCATCCGGAGACCGCACTGGCTGCGGCGAAACAGGGCTGTGATTTGGCCCTTGCCTGCGAACGTTCATTCTCCGACGATGATCGGTTGTTGGCCGGAGCGCGCACCATCGACAACCTGGCGATCGCCGTTTGTTCCCCCGAGGGGGCCGGTATCTGGATGACGCCGGAGGGGCACCAACGGTGGGAGGAAATCCTCGCCGCGCCGGGAGAAAGCTGCCGCTATCTCCTCGACACCAATAGGACCCGGAAGAAGCGGTTTCAGGATAGAATCGATTTTGAAACCCTTCTCCACGGGGTGGTTGAATGAAAATACGGATGTTGGTCCTTGTCGTCGGCACGGTTTTCCTGAGCTTGACAGCCGGCAACCTCCATGCAGGCGCCCTCAAGGTTGGGATTATTGGCGATCAGACCGGATCGGCCGATCTTGAGCAATCCTATCGGATCATGGCGAAAGGGATCGAAACCCTGAACAAGGAAAAGGTCGAACTCGTGCTCCATGTCGGCGATTTAGTGGAAAGCACCCGGGCTGAGGCCGAGGTCCGTCGGGATTTTCATACAGCTGCCGCTCTCCTCGCAACCCTGCGGGCACCTTGGTACCTTACCCCCGGCGATCACGACGTCAACCCGCCCGCCTGGTTTGTCAACTCCAGCGACCGGAGCAGGGAAACACTGTTCAAGGAACTCCTGGTCGCTGTGGTGCCTGCGGCGGGAAACCGGTTGTATTATAGCTTTGACCAGGGAGGATACCATTTTGTGGCCCTCAATTCGCTGGAGCATCTGCACACCGACCCGCGTTGGGGCAATACCTTCCTCGCCCGGATTTCAGAGGAACAACGGCAATGGCTCAAGCTCGATCTCGAAGAGCATAAACAGGCAACGGGGACCATTGTCTTTCTCCATCAGCCGCTCTGGTATAACTGGGCCGGGTGGCTATCGGTGCACCAATTGCTCAAAGAGCACGGCGTTCTCGCGGTCCTGGCCGGACATTTTCATTACGATCAGGACGACGGCGAGATTGACGGCATCCATTACCGGGTGATCGGCGCGACCGGGGCTGCAATCAAAAACGCCAGTCGCAACGCGGGCGGCATGCATCAGGTCGCTCTCCTCAGGTTGGAAAATCGTAAGGTCGAATGCACACTTCTGGATGCCGAATCCGGCGAAAAAGTGCCTTTCACCCCGCGATCCGATGCGGATCGGGTCCAGGCCATGGATTACACCCTTGGGGCGCTCTCCGGATTTGCCGCTGCCAACCGTTTTTATCTGAAGGGGGAATCTCTTGTTCATAACTGCACCACCGCGCAACCGGCGGAGATGCGGCTCTTTACTCTCGGCAATCCCATCGATTTCCCGGTCAAAATCGAGATAGACTACGACCCTTCCGCCTTTACTCTCTCTGCCCCTCGCTTTGCCGAGGGATTCTGTCTCCGTGCCGAAGAGGGGCTGCACTGCGATATGCCTCCGGGTGTCGGTATCGCGGTCTCCAATCCCTCGACCGCCACCACCTGCTTTCCCCTTTGCCCGTCCCCCGCGAATCCGGGGACGATACCACCGAAAGTTGTTCCCCCCAAAGCGAGGTGGTCCTCGCTCATAACTCCGGCCCAAGGCCGGGAGCTCAAAGAAAAGGAGCGGCTCCAACTGCGAGTGCGCATGTCTTTCCAGGGAGAAGAGGGCGAGATGATGCTCCAGAGAAGCCTGCAATCGTCACCGCTTCTCCGATGTTCCGAGGTGCAGCAATGAACCTCAAGGCTGCACGGGCGGGCGGGGAACGATCATGTCCAGCGAAAAACCGGGATCACCATTGAGGATACCTATGAAGATTGTTTTTATCCATGGCCACATGTTCAATGTGCACACCTGGTCCAAGGTGTGCGACCTGCTACACGCAGAGGATGTTGAGCTCCATTTCTTCTCGCAGGTGTACTCCGCACAGGCGGCCCTTGATTTCCTCCACGACCAGGGAGCGGACCTCTTCATCGGGCAACTCTTTCATGATCTGCCCCGGCATGACGAACTCCTTGCCGGGGCGCAACAGGCCCGATACCGCATCGGCCTGGGTATGGACATCCCGCTCGAATTTTCGAGCTTCAACCCCGGTCAGTCGGCACGTTTTGCGCACTACCTCAGCCACATCTCGGTCAATAATTATCTCAACGCCATCCGTTTCCTTCTTGCCTGCACCGGAAAAAACATAGCCTATGCTGAGCCCGAACCGGTGCGAACCTCTGGCCTTTATCATCCCGAGGCGGCTTCCTTTTTCGAGAGCACACCAGCGTATCTTCAATGGTGGCAAGGTCGGAAGGGCGTTCTTCCGGATCAACCGCTGGTGGGTCTTCTTTGCTACTACGGTCAGATTTTGGAGGGTAACTGCGCTGAAATCGATGCGGTGATCCGTTGTCTGGAAGAAAACGGCCTTATTCCCCTGTGTGTGGCCGGTGAAGGGTTGGCCGACAGCTCCCTGCCGTTGGCGCAACGCTACACCTGGCTGCCCTTTCTCCACAATGCCGACCCTGCTCCGGCGGTCCTGCTCAATTTCTTGGCCGGACGAATCCTTTCCCGACCTGAAGATGTCTCGATTTTACAATCGCTGAATGTGCCGGTGGTGCAGCTGATTCGTTTGTATCACCAAAGCCCGGAGGAATGGCGGGCTGATTACGGCGGACTTGGTGCCGGTGCCCAGAGCATGGTTTATGCTTTGAGCCAGCCAGAAATGGCGGGGGTGATCGAGCCCACGGCGGTGGCGGCCTCAAGGTCGGAAACCGATGCGCGCACCGGGCTGCAATTTCGAAGGTATATTCCTTTGGAGGAGCGCATCCAACACCTTTGCCGTCGTTTGCGTCGCTGGATTCGGTTGCGCACCCTCCCCAATCGGGAGAAACGGCTGACCATTGTCCTCCACAACAACCCCTGCAAGGGGGTGGAAGCCACCTTAGGCCTGGCCGCCGGCCTGGATACTTTCGCCAGCCTTGCCGCCTTTATTTGTGCCCTGCGGGAGGCGGGTTATGAGGTTGGCGATGCGCCCGAGGACGGGGCCGCACTGTTGAACCTGCTGCTGGAGCGCAAGGCCCTCTCCGAGTTCCGTTGGACCACAACGGATGAGATCGTTACCAAGGGCGGGGTTCTCCACCATGTGACCAAGGGGGAATACGAGGCACTGCTGACCCGGTTGCCGGATCAGGCCAGGGAACGGATCTTTACCGACTGGGGCCCTTTTCCCGGTGAGGGGATGGTGTACCCAAAAAACGGCGAGGCCACCCTGCTGGTAACCGGGCTGCGTTTCGGCAACCTGCAGATTATGCTCCAGCCCAAACGGGGCTGCTACGGCGCCAAATGTAACGGCGAGGTCTGCCGCATTCTTCATGATCCCCAGTTGTCACCGCCGCCGCACTGGTTGGCCACCTACCAATATATCCGGGATACTTCGGATGCGGTCCTCCATTTTGGCGCGCATGGTTCCCTGGAGTTTCTGCCCGGTAAGCAGGTGGCCCTCTCAGCGGCTTGTTTTCCGGAAATCAGTTTGGATGACCTGCCCAACATCTATCTCTATGTCATGGATGCACCCGGCGAAGGGCTGGTGGCCAAGCGCCGCGCCCGGGCCGTCCTGGTAGACCACCTGACCCCGGTGCAACGCCCGGCGGAACTGGATGAAGACACCCTTGATCTTGAGCAGTTGCTGGAGCAGTACCAGAGAGCCGGGGCCAACGGTGAAGGCAAACGGCAAAATCTCCTTCGTGAACAGATGCTGCCGCTCATGCTCCAGCTCCATTTTATCGATCAGGCGGCAGCGGTCGATCGGTTCGACGAGGCAGTGACCCTGCTCTCCCGCCAGATCGCCCGCTGCAAACGGTCCCTGACGCCCTTGGGGCTGCATTGTCTGGGGACCGCACCCGATTCGGAGGGTATTGCCACCATGCTGGCGACCATCCTGATCAAACCTGCCGACGAACGGCCCTCGCTGCCGGAAATTGCTGCTTGGAGTACCGCTCCTTCGGGCAACACCTTTAATGACGCCCGGGATCTGATTCGCTCCTTGCTTGATTCCGAATCACCAGTGAAAACAGAAAAAGCGGAAACGTCCCGATTCAGGGCACTGCAGCAGTGGTGCCGGGATGTGGGGGGTCGGATCGCTTTGAGTAGCCGCGAAATGCCCCAGTTGCTCAAGGCCCTGGACGGCGGTTTCATCGAGCCCGGTCTTTCCGGGTCACTGGCCCTCGGGAAAACGCAAACCTTGCCCACCGGCAGGAACTTTTACACCAGCGATGTCCTGGCCCTACCCACCAGGGCGGCCTGGGAGGTGGGGCAGGAATTGGCCGATAATCTCCTGCGCAAATATTTGCAGGAGGAGGGTCGTTTTCCCGAGAGTATCGGCATCAGTCTTTGGAGCATCGATGCTTTTAAATCCGACGGGGAAGTGTTCTGTCAGATCCTGCACCTGATGGGCATGCGTCCCCTGTGGGCAGACAACGGCCGGGTCACAGCGATCGAGGCCATCGAACCGGGCAACCTCACCCTTTGCCTTGAGCAAGGCCCGCCCATTCCCCGCCCTCGGGTGGATGTGGTCATCCAGGCCAGTTCCATCCTTCGCGATATGGTCCCTCATTTTGTCGATCTGCTCGACGAGGCCGCTGTCATGGCCGGAGAGCTCGATGAACCGGCTGAACGAAATTTTATCCGCAAACACACTGTGGAGCGGTTGACGGAACTGCGGCAGGAATTGGCTGAGCGTCTGTCCGAGTCCGAGCTGAAGCGGCTGGCCGGTTTTCGCGTCTTTTCCTCGGCCCCCGGAACCTGCGGTACCGGCATTGGACTGGCCCTGGATGCCTCGGCCTGGCAAACCGACGACGATTTGGCGGAAATCTATATCAACCATGGTGGCTATGCCTATGGTTCGGATCGCGTTGCCGGATGTTCGAAAGTGGCGGGCGTGGAGGCGCACCGGCTCTATGCCCGCAACCTGAAAACCGTTGATGTCACCTATATGCGCCAGTATTCACCGGAATATGATCTGGTGGATTGCGGCTGCTACACCGGCTGCCTGGGCGGGATGTCGGTGGCCGCCAAGGCGGTGAGCGGCAACCGGGCCAAGCTGTACTGGGCGGACGCCAATGCCGAGGGCGATCTGTCGGTACGGGATCTTAAGGACGATCTCAATGCCTCGGTCCGCAGTAAATTGTTCAACACCCACTGGATTGAGCAGCAGAAGCAAAACGGTTACAAGGGTGCGGGTGGGGTGTCGAGCTGTGTGAACAATCTCTTCAAATGGAGTGCCACCACCGGCGAGGTGGATAAATGGGTATTTGATACGGTGGTGACGACTTATATCCAAAACCGGGAAAACCTGGAATGGCTGCGGCGTGACAATCCCTATGGATTGGAGGAAATGACCCGCCGCCTGTTGGAGGCCCACAGCCGTGGCCTGTGGCAGGCCGACCCCGATCTGTTGCAGGAGGTGCAGACGGCAGCCCTCCTTATCGAAGGCGACATGGAAGAGCGCATAGGTGAGGTGGGGGAGGAGTTTCAGGGCTCCAAGGTGGAGGTGCTGACTGCACGAGATGTGGAGAAATGGCAGCATACATGGCGGCTCAAAGACGGGTCGTGATGTGCCTGAACCGTATTTTTTCGTATTTCGTAACTCTTCTGTATGTTCCGTAGCCTTTCCGGTTTCTCGTTTTGCAATTGTCGAGGTCAGGAGGTCTGAACGTTGGGTATTACCAGCCGATGAGCAGTGAACTGTGTTTGGGAAACTGTTTTTTTATCAGCACCGCAACCGCGTAAGAGCCGAGTATCACCAAGCAGGTAATGAACGGCAGGAGCCACAACCCGCCTGCGAATGGAAACCAGGATTTAATCTGGAAGAGTCCTTTGATCACCCAACCATGAATAAAAAAGATGGCAAAGCTGGAAGCGGCCAGGGCGGAGAGGATTTTGTTTGCACTGTGCTCGTAACGACGCAGGATAACCATGCACAACAGGCAGAGCAGCAGCTTTTGAATAATGTTGATGTCAAAGGCATGCAGCACAAACAGGGGCTTATGATAGCTGCCCGCACCTGGGTAATAGAGGCTCTGGATCATGGAGAGCAGAAGTACGCCGAGGGCCAATAATCCGACCTTTTTGTCAAAATGCTCGTAGATCCATTCCTTGTCGATGGAGCAGAGGATGCCGAACAGATAGACCGGACTGAAGAAAAGTACCGATTGGACCACCAGGATATTGTTTACCGGTCGCTGCCCAAGGGTCGAGCAAAGCAGCATCCCGAGCGTCACGATTACCTGGGTGCGCCGTTCCAACTTGATAAAACGGATAAAGAGCGGCGAGAGCAGAAACATGATCATGATGAAGGGGATGTACCAGTAGGCGAGAAAATGGCCGCCGGTGATCAGGCTGAGAAAAATCGGTCGCAGCCACTGATCCCAGAAAGACAGACCGGGACCGATAAATTGAGTCGGCAGGGGAATGTTGGTGGAGAAAGTCAGGGTCAGCGCCAACGCCGACCAGAAGAGGTAGGGTACAAAGACCCTCTGGAATTTTTTGCTCATGAAGCGGTTGTATTGAAACCGGGGATAAAAGACCTGGTGGAACAGAAATCCGGAAATAAAGACAAATAACGCGGTTCCCCCGGTGATGATGTTGGCCAACACCCGTTCCGGGTAGGAGCTGAAGGTCCAGCCGCTGAGTCCGTAACAGTGGCCGATAACGATAAGAACAATGGCAATGCCACGATAGTATTCAAAGGATTTGAGAAACATGTTGGTTTGCAGTCAGTAAGGGAAATGGGTTGTACGGAGATTGGCATTACCGTTGTGAAAGAGGTGTTGACGATTCATGGAAATGGTCGGGAAAGGAGTGGTTGGGGGGAGAGGGGGGCACCACACCCCTAACCAGCGTAACTTTTTTTTGGGGGGACCTGGCTTTTGTGGTTGCAATACCGGCCCCAGTGTTTGTTCCAATGTCTCGATAAAAGCTTCGTCACCCAGAGGGCGACCGGTGCGTTCATGTCGGTGCAGCAGATCAAGTTCTTCAATGGGGGATAACGTGAGAAACTGACTCCAGTCGGGCACCAGAACCAGCGGTAATTTGCGGGCTGCTGCGCCAGGCCGGTAGCGACCGGATTCATTTCAATAGACCGCGGCGTGGCGAGCAAGTACGGCTCATCCATAGGAAAAGAGGCGAATCGTCCCTGCCGGAGATGTCCGCGCCAGGTTTTACGAAAGTTGCTGTAACAGGATATTTGAAAATGTCAAAGATAGATATAGATATCTCCGGAATTCGTGTCCCTGCCCGTTAATATTGCTCCCCTGAGGATTGAAGCTACGAATAAGACATGTGCGACAAACAGGTCGAAGGTTGCCCTCAAGAGGTGTTCAGCCCTTACCTCCTCGCTTCCTTTTTGCCGAGGGGGGAGCGGAGGCGAACGACCGGAACTCCTCAGAATCAATAACGGCATGCTGGAGGGGTTTAAAAGCCTCGTTTAATCGGCTAAAGCTAGAGTCCGAGGGTATCGCACCAATCGTAATCTCATTGCCATATCTGATCGGAGGCAAATTAGATCTCGGTCTACCCCCTTGAAACAGTGAGGATCCGCTTTTAAATTGTTTTTCCCGTTTCTTTGCAACACCGTTTATAAAAAGGTGTTGAAAAGTATCCCGGAAAAACCAGCTTACAGGTTTCCGCAAGCTGTATTAGCAGCTTTTTTTCGTCTGCCTATTAAGGAAATGGGGACGGATTTATTGTGCGGCCGGGCAAGGTCGTGTATTTCAGCGGGTGGAAATCCCGCCCCGGAAGGTCAGCCAGCCACCGGGTAGCAAGTCTTTGGAGGCTCAATGGTAACATAGAGTTTTAAGCGTAAGACAGCGAGCAGATAGGCCGTAAGCCATAAGGTTGAAGGGATTGAGCCACGAAATTTTCGCGTTGGGAAGGACCACACTGTTATAAAAGTGGAAGTCAACACAGGTATCACCGCTAAAGGCAAGGTGATAACTGTTTCCTCGGGGTCAGAGACCATGGCATGTCTGACATTGTGAATACACGGCAACCCGGGAGGCCCTGAGTTTCTCTCGGAACAAAGAGAGTATGCCGAACAACTGAAGAGGGAGGACGGCAAATGAGACCCAGGGAATCGGATAGCCTCGTAGTACCTATGAAGGCGGGTAATGCTGTGTATTCCGGGGACACTATACATAACAAGCTTAACTTTTTTTCTTGGGACCTGGCTTTTGTGGCTGCAATACCCGCCCCAGCGTTTGTTCCAATGCCTCGACAAAGCCTTCGCCCCCCATAGGGCGACCGGTGCGTTCATGTTGGTGCAGCAGATCAAGTTCTTCGATGGGTGATAATGTGAGAAACTTGACCGTATTCCGGACCGTATTCCGGGACAGCGTATTCCGCAGCGTATTCAGGGGACACCATACCTAACCAGCTTATTTTTTTTCTTGGGACCTGGCTTTTGTGGTTGCAATACCCGCCCCAGCGTTTGTTCCAATGCCTCGACAAAGCCTTCGTCACCCAAAGGGCGCCCGGTGCGTTCATGTTGGTGCAGCAGATCAAGTTCTTCGATGGAGGATAAGGTGAGAAACTGACTCCAGTCGGGCACCAAATCCAGCAGCGGTCCAACCTTGACCAGAGCATCATTTTCTCCGGCAAGATGAGCGCGGGCGCTGCTCCAGCGGTAGTCTGCGGGCTGCTGCGCCAGACCGGCAGCGACAGGATTCATTTCTATATAACGCGCCGTGGCGAGCAAGTACGTCTCATCCATAGGGAAAGAGGCGAATCGTCCCTGCCAGAGATGTCCGCGCCAGTTTTCACGAAAGTTGATATGCCGGGTATAGCGGCGATGGGCTTCTCCAATGGCACGGGGCAATCCCTCCGGGGTTTGCGGCACAGCAATCAGATGAATATGGTTCGGCATCAGACACCAGGCCCAGAGAGCAACTTTATAGTGATGACACCACTGAGCCATTAACTCGATATAGACAAGGTAATCTTCGTCGCAAAAAAAAGTCTGCTGGCGACGGTTACCCCGTTGGGTAATATGGTGTGGATAATCAGGAGCAATGATGCGAGCGATTCTGGCCATGAACAAACTGTAGCAGGGTATTTGAAAATGTCAAAGATAGATATGGTGTCCCCGGAACTCGCGCGTGTCCCCGGAACTCGCGCGAGGCTACACATGGAAGCGCGGAATAAGGACACATCGGCCGCTCCCAGTAGCGGGGAATCGGTGGCAACAAAACTGTTTCGCATGGCCTTTTCGGTGAAATGACCATGTGAGGAGCCGTGTGCGTAAATAGCGCAAGCACGGTTCTGGGAGGGGCCGGGGCCAACGAGGCTGGAAAAAACGTTCGATTGGGGTTACGGAGTAATCGCGTGCGATGAGCCGTCCATCGAATGTCCATCAAGGGTAGATGGAGATACCATCCTCGGAGAAACCGGTCTACTCGACTTTTGACACCGCTTCCCCATTGTGATAGTAGTTGATCATGCCTCGACAATCCCGTTTCGTTCTCCCCAATTACCCGCACCATGTTATCCAGCGGGGCCATAACCGCCAGGTTGTGTTTGCCGGGGATGACGATTATCTCTATTATCTCGGTACGCTCCAGGAATGGAAAGCTGAGCTTGGGTGCAAAGTGTACGCCTATTGTCTGATGACGAACCATGTTCACCTGGTGATCGACCCCGGTGACGATCCTGCACATCTCGGTCTGCTCATGAAGCGGTTGGCTGGCAGACAAACCCGGTATGTCAACGCCTTGGAAAAACGGAGCGGATCGCTGTGGGAGGGGCGGTACAAATCCAGCCCTGTGCAGGCCGATGCGTATTTGCGAGCCTGCAGCCGTTATGTGGAACTGAACCCGGTACGTGCCGGAATGGTTGACGATCCGGCGAGTTATCGCTGGTCCAGTTGCCCGGCCAAGGTCGGTCGCATCAAGCAGCCATGGCTCGACCTTGATCCATTTTACCTGAGCTTGGGTGAGTCAGATGTTCAACGGGCGGAGAAATATGCCGTCTGGCTTCGGGAAACCATACCCGAATCGGAATGGCGACTTATCCGGGAGGCGACCCAGCGAGGTCAGTTGACCGCGCACAAGCGATTTGCCGAAGAACTATCCGAGAAATATGGCCGCCGTCTTGTCCAACGAGGGCCGGGGCGGCCAAGAAAAGATTGAAAATAAATCCGTCCCCTTTCCGCTCTTTCCGCTCGCTCCTTTCCAAAAGGGTTGATGGATGGAAAGAAGCAGACCGGAAGACCGGCTGGTACGAAAGTATTTACCGAGACAATGGATGGGTCAAGGAAGGAGATAGGGGGGGATGCGGGAGTTGCAGAACGGGACTGCCGCGGAGCGGCTTACTTGAACAAATTAAAAGAAAACGTATTTTATGGTAAAATATCCTGCTATTAATGCAACCGAAGAAGCTATAAAAAAAGCTAAATTCTTATTTAAAGTTAGCAATATCCTGCTGTAATCTCTTGTGATTTGTAAATTAAAAATATCGATTAATTGGGTACAAAATGCAATAAAAAGCAGTAAAGCTGGAAGGAAAAGAAGGCTAATTTTAGGATGATCTAATATGCAACCTATATACGTTTCAAAAAAAACTAATGTTTCATTTGAAACAATAATTTTTTTAGCATCAATTAGTTGATATAGCCCAATAAAGGATATAAATAAAGCAAATATAGCTATAACTATATTTCTAATCGTATCGTTTCTGGCGCTTTTCTGGTTTATTTGAAAATTATAGCTATGAATTGCAGCATTAATTCCTTTTTCAAGGGCATCAACATTGAATCCGGGTAAAACCTTAACTGTCGGGTTTTCTGTGTCATTAACGTACTGAAAAGATTTTATATATGCTAAAACTCCCAGCGCAGAACTATATAGTTCATATCTCTTTCCCCTTTTAAATTCAACAGCTTTTCTGCATAGTGATCGAAGGGTTTCCCTTCTCCATGTTGCATCATCGCTTGATGAAGGATATAAATCGATTATTGTGTCTGTTGTGGGGTGATGATGTTGGTGGCGGTGACCTATATCACGGAGAAAGAAAAAAAGCTGAGAACAAACGATGTGCTGCAAATGATTTTTCTTGTTTAGATCTTTGGGAAATTTAGGAGCATTTTTGAATGGTGGTAAAGATTCATCAATGGCGAGTGTCAAAATTCCGTTACGAGCAAGCTCATATTTAGCGCAAAACATCGCTTCTTCGCGAAGTTTCAAAGATAATTCGTTGTATTTTTTATCGAATTCCCGTAAATTCCCCTTAATTAAAGGGTCACGTGATGAAAACTTCTCTAATATGGATTGAGCGGGTTCAATAAGCTTTTTTGCGGTTTCTATCCATATTTTATCATCCTGAAATATATATAGAATCCCCTCCAAAGAGGGTTCTGTCGAGCCTTGATTAGCACATGAATCCTTCTGAAGAACGATTTCAGATGAAAATCCTAAGCAAACATACCAAAAAACAGTTTGAAGGTTAAAAAATAATCTTGCCGTCCGATGTTTACATGGAAGTGTTGCATCGGACAAACGTCTTTTTTGATAAATAATAGCGTAGCGACTAACGGAATCTGAAATATTTTGAGATATTGCTTCGCTGGGGCAATCACTGTCACCAAAAAAATCAAATGATAGGCGTCCAGTAACAGTTGGAATCCAACCTTTATACTCCATGGGGAATGAAGGTTATTTGATTGGATTTGTAACTATTTTTTATCGAAAAATACTGTCAAGAGAATCGTCAGATAATGCTCCTTGTTCAACCCATTCATTCGTTTTCAAATTAACAGCTAATCCAGCTTTTTTGCGATGATCTCGATAGCCATTATGAAATGTTGAGCCTAAGCCCTGCAACACAGAACGGAAAGATCCGCTAATTCTATGCACTTTTTTATAGTTGTACGAACTGGTGAATAATAATTTTAAGGCAATTGCTCCCGAGACGACCGTTATGAATCCGCCCAAATATAATACAACTAGTTTTGAAATAATCTCCCAGTTCATTTTTCCTTTCTCCGGAGTTGGGATTCACTGGTATGCGATTAGCGTGTCAATACAAACTTGAACTAGTGCCAGTTGTTCTTTTTCAATAAAATCAAGCAGGTTGAAATAACCGGCCAAATCATCACAGTAACAATTAAAAACAGGGAAAAATAGAAAACGTTTCTATTTTTTCCTGCTCTCATTAATCTATTAAGATTTATACAAAAAAAAATAAATTGTGGGCAAAAAAAGGTTAATTCTTAAAATCCAATTGTAATTGGGAAGCTAGTTCAGAATGAAGAGCTTGCTTCCCGTCTCTTTTGCAAGAGAACCTTAAAGCCGGCAGGTGAATATAATTGAATCTTAACCTTTTATCAAGATCGAATTTTATGTCTAATAGTAGGCAACTTTCACAATTTAAGCAATGTTTTTTCTCGAAAATCAATCAAAAATTCGGACCACTCTCGTTTTTTTTATGAACAATCATCGAAAACCTGGGGTCAAGTCTTGATTTGGAAACTGAACAATTCGGTGTATTCCGGGGACACCATCCCTAACCAGCACGCCTATTTTTTGGGGACCTAGCTTTTGTGGCTGCAATACCCTCCAGTGCTTGTTCCAATGTCTCAATAAAGCCTTTGTCACCCAGAGAGCGACCAGTGTGTTCATTTTGGTGCAGCAAATCAAGTTCTTCGATGGGGGATAATGTTGAGGGACCAAAGGGGGACAGATTTATTGTGCGGCCGGGCAAGGTCGTGTATTTCAGCGGGTGGAAATCCCGCCCCGGAAGGTCAGCCAGCCACCGGGTAGCAAGTCTTTGGAGGCTCAATGGTAACATAGAGTTTTAAGCGTAAGACAGCGAGCAGATAGGCCGTAAGCCATAAGGTTGAAGGGATTGAGCCACGAAATTGTCGCGTTGGGAAGGACCACACTGTATTAAAAGTGGAAGTCAACACAGGTATCACCGCTAAAGGCAAGGTGATAACTGCTTCCTCGGGGTCAGAGACCATGGCATGTCTGACATTGTGAATACATGGCAACCCGGGAGGCCCTGCGTTTCTCTCGGAACAAAGAGAGTATGCCGAACAACTGAAGAGGGAGGACGGCAAATGAGACCCAGGGAATCGGATAGCCTCGTAGTACCTATGAAGGCGGGTAATGCTGCCGGAGGAAAGGAGGCTACACATGGTAGCGCGGAATAAGGAGACATTGGCCGCTCCCAGCAGCGGGGAACCGATGGCAACAAAATTGTTCCGCATAGCAGAGAAGGCCCGCAAGGAGCCGGGATTCCAATTCACCAGCCTGTTTCACCTGATGAATGAAGACCTGCTCCGGGAATGCTTCCAGCATTTGAAAAAGGATTCCGCTGCGGGTATCGACAAGATGACCAAGGAAATGTACGCCGAACATCTGGAGGCCAATCTCGCCAATCTGGTAGAGCGGCTGCATCGGATGGCGTACAGACCGCAACCTGTCCGGCGCAAATATATACCCAAACCGGGCAGCAGCAAACAACGTCCCCTGGGGATACCGAGCTTTGAAGACAAGCTGGTCCAGGCGGGGCTGGTGCGAATCCTGGAGTCCGTGTATGAGCAGGATTTCACAACAGATTCGTATGGGTTTCGCCCCCACCGCAGTTGCCACGATGCCCTCAGGGTACTGAGCAAAGCAGTGGAGGACTGTCCGACCAATCACATCGTCGAGGCCGACATCAAGGGTTTCTTCGACAATGTGGACCAGGACTGGTTGATGAAGTTCCTGGCGCACCGGATAGCGGACAAGCGAATTCAACGCATGGTGAAGCGTTTCCTCAAGGCAGGGGTGGCGGAGGATGGAAGCGTGACCATAAGTGAGATGGGGACACCGCAAGGCGGGGTCATTTCACCGCTGCTTGCCAACCTCTACCTGCACTACGCCCTTGATCTCTGGTTCGAGAGGGTTTTCCGCAAAAGCTGCACCGGCTTTGCTCGCCTGATACGATACGCCGATGATTTTGTCGTCTGCTTTCAATACAAGGCCGACGCCGCTCGGTTCCATCAGGAACTCGGGGTAAGGCTGGGCAAGTTCATGCTTGAAGTGGAACCAACGAAGACCAAGGTGATGGAGTTTGGGCGATTCGCCGTCCACAACGCGAAGAAACGCGGGAAACGGGCTGAGACCTTTGATTTTCTTGGTCTTACCCACTACTGCGGGACACGCAAGGACGGGAAAGGGTTTCGGATGAAACGGGTCACCGCCCGGAAGAAGTTCACCGCCAAGCTGAAAATTTTCAAGGAATGGCTGAAAAAAGCCAGAACGTTGAAAACCAGAGAACTGTGGAAGACAGCCAAGGCCAAGTTGCAAGGCCATTACAACTACTACGGGGTTACCGATAACCTGCGGGGCATAGCCCGGTTTGGTGAAGGGGTGAAGAGGCTGCTGTTCAAGTGGCTTAATCGTCGGGGTAGGAAGAACTGTCTCAACTGGGAAAAGTTCAATGAACTGCTGAAGCGTTTTCCTCTGCCGAAACCACGAATCAGGGTCAATCTGTTTGCCTTTTCGGTGAAATGACCATGTGAGGAGCCGTGTGCGTAAATAGCGCAAGCACGGTTCTGGGAGGGGCCGGGGCCAACGAGGCAGGAAACAACGTTCGATTGGGGTTACGGAGTAATCGCGTGCGATGAGCCGTCCATCGAATGTCCATCAAGGGCAGATGGAGAGACCTTCCTCGGAGAAACCGGTCTACTCGACAAACCAAGAAGATTAAATAGATCTGTTTGAATGCATAAGTCCCAAGAGCGGAAGAAACCTCCATGTGGGTATAATATGAACAACTGTTGGGTCGAGAACCAGCTCGCCCAAAATACACCACAGGGAGGTTTCTATGAGCACATGTTACTTTATTGGGTTGGATATCCACAAGAAGATGATTGCCTACTGCATCAAAACCATTGACGGTCGCCTGGTAGATCAAGGGATGGTTTCCGCAGACAGGGTATCGTTGAGTGCATGGGTACAGCGCCTACCCGGTCCATGGATCGGAGCGATGGAGGCCACCATTTTCACAGGCTGGGTGTATGATTTTCTCGCGCCCCATGCCCTGGCGTTGAAGGTGGCCCACCCCGAGATGCTCAAAGCCATCACTGCGGCCAAGAAGAAAAATGACCAGGGCGATGCGGAAAAGATCACCGATCTCCTGCGGGTCAACTTGTTGCCGGAATGTGTCATGCTCCCACAAGAAATCAGGGAGTTGCGGCGGATTCTACGGTATCGCAATCACCTGGTGCGGACCGCGATCAACATACACAACAAGATGTCCGGTCTGCTGATGGAAGTTGGGGCGGGCTATAGCAAGAACCGCCTGCGCGGCAAGAAATATTTCCATGAACTGCTGGACCGGCTTGATGAGATACCGCCCTCGGTCAAGGAACTCCTGATGTTGAGTCGTGCCGGGTTTGAGATGTTCCAGACGTTCCAGAAACGGCTGATCCAAGCCTTGCGGAGCAATCCGCTGATCCAGGAAAGGGTTAACCGCTTGATGACCATTGCCGGGGTCGGCGAGGTTACGGCGTTGACCTGGGTTTTGGAAATCGGGCCAGTTTCGCGATTTGGCTCAATTCGCCAGGCCATCAGTTACTGCGGGCTGTGCAGTGCGCAACGGGAATCCGCCGGCAAGCAACAGCGGGGACCGATATCTAAAAAGCGCAACAAACATCTCCAGACTATCCTGGTCGAGGCGGCGAAATTAGCTCCGCGCTGGAACCCGCAACTGGCTGAAATTCATCAGCGGGAATTGAATAGAGGCAACCGGAACCGGGCCACACTTGCGGTGGCCAGACGACTGGTCGCCTACATGATGGCGGTTGATAAAAGCGAAACCAGCTTCGTCATCCGCGAGAAACAAAAAGCGGCTTAGGAAAAAAACAACATACGCTCTCCCAAAAACCACGATCTTCCCGCCGGTCCTCGCCGAATTGGGGTCTCTGTAAGCGAATTGAGCGATACAGCGATTGATCTGTTTCGAGGCCAGCGGGTTGACCCACACTCAATCTTCTGCCGAGGTCAATGAAGAGACGGGGTAACGTCAACCGCCTCCGGCCTCGAATGCAGCAAATGGATGTCTGGTCGCGTGATCACGCTGACTCATTGGACAAGAAGAAAAAGATCGAGTTGCGGCAGGGTGTTTGAAAATCGCAGGGCATTGAATCGAGTCACCGACCCGCTCCAGCGGGAGGGCCATTCCTCCGACGAGCTCACTTTGGCCCATTCTCGGAACGGCCCTCCCACTTCCGCTCCCACCGAGGTATAGCCAAGATCGGGGAAGCGGCAAAGCGGGCGCAGATTCATTCCTGGGCGAGACGGGAAACCTCCGTTTTCCCATTGACAATACTTATCATGGATGTCCCCATTTCTTCCATTCAGGAGTATGGTACTAAAAAGGCTCTTCATTCTGCAAAAGTCTTTTCTATTTTCCCCTTTTCACGCTTCGTAAGTTATGGATTTTCTTTTATTGTTGTTGCTTATTTTGCTCAACGGCATCTTTGCTCTATCCGAGATCGCGGTGCTTTCCAGTCGGGAGGCCCGGCTGGAGAAGATGGCCGGGGAACGCCGCCAAGGGGCTAACTCTGCCCTGTACTTGAAAAATAATCCCGCAGCCTTCCTTTCCACGGTCCAGGTGGGGATCACTATGGTCGGCATCCTTAGTGGTGCGGTGGGGGAGAATGCACTGGTTGACCCACTGACCCATTGGATAGCGTATCTGCCGCTGCCGCAATCATCGGTTCAACCCTTGGCTCTGGGTATCGTGGTGGTTGTTCTGACCTATGTCACTGTGGTGGTTGGAGAGTTGGTGCCCAAGCATCTGGGGCTGTTGAACCCGGAGCGGGTTGCCTTGTTGGTAGCCCGTCCGATGCGCATTTTGGCAAAAATTGCCAAGCCACTGGTCTGGGTGCTTGCGACCTCCTCCAATTCTTTGTTGCATGTGATTGGTGTCCATTCCCATAGAGAATCCGGCGTGAGCAATGAAGAGATCAGGCTGATGATGGAGCAGGGGGCCAAGGCAGGGGTTTTTCACCAAAGTGAGCAGGTGCTGGTGGCCAATGTGCTTAAGCTTGATGAGTTGCCGGTGGAGGCTATCATGACCCATCGTCAAGAGGTGCAACTGCTTGATCTCAACCTGCCGGAGGCAGAAATCCGTGCCTACCTGGCTGATTGCCCCCATTCACGGATTATTGCCTGCCGAGGCGGTTGGAACGAGATCGCAGGACTGCTGCGCACCGCCGATCTGTTGAAAGCCGCTCTTGCCTGTTCGTCGCTTGAAATCGAGGCGCATCTGCGGCTGCCGTTCTATGTACCCGAGCATGTCACTACCACCCAGCTGCTGGAACACTTCCGTAAGGCACAGTTGCAATGCGCCTTGGTGGTTGACGAGTACGGGGATATCCGAGGGCTGGTTACCCTGACCGATGTGCTCACCGCCATTGTCGGTGAGGTGCCAGGCTCAGGCCTGGTCGACCTTCACACCATCAGGCAGCGTGAGGACGGATCCTGGCTGATCGACGGCAGTGTACCCATGGATCGGGTTAAATTCGCCCTGGGGTTGAAAAATGAGTTACCGGGCGAATCCGGTCACGATTATCACTCCATTGCCGGGTTTATTATCCATGTATCAGGTTGTATCCCTGCGGAATCCGATCACTTCGAAGAACAGGGCTACCGCTTCGAAGTGATCGACATGGACCATCATCGCATTGACAAGGTGTTGGTAACGCCGCTTTGCCCTAAAAGCTCAGATTGAGTCCGGTCAGGAAGCGGATTCCTTCGTCCGGGTAGCCGTAGTGGATCGAGTAACCGGTGTCAAACAGGTTTTCAACATTGACAAACCATTCCGCCTGCATGCCTGCCAATTTGAAGGGTTGGGTGGCCTTGCAGTCAACCGTCACATAGTCGTCAAGCCGCTGGGCCTCGATGTTTTCCATCTCACTGTACTGTTTGCCGGTGTACCGCAGGGTGGTTTCCAGGCGGGTTTCGCTATGGGGCACCGTCGCAAGCAGGGTGAGCTTGCTCTTGAGGGTTGGGGTGTAGGTCAGTTCCTTGCCGGTCTCCTCGACTTCGGAATCCTGGAGGATGAGGTTGGCCTCCAGGCTGAGGCGTTTGCTGAAACTGTATTTTCCGTTCATCTCGATGCCATGGCGCCAGGCACTGTCGCCGTTGACCGGGCTATAGATCAGAGTGAAAGGGTCGCGCTGGTAGAGGATAGGATCATTGGTCTCGCTGCGAAACAGGGTCATCTGGAAGGAGGCGATCTTCCCCCAGTTGTATTCCAGACCGGCATCGGCGGCGAGGATCTTTTCCTCGTCCAGGTCAGGGTTGCCCCGGGTCTGATCGATACTGCCGTGGCTGGGCTGGTAGAGTTGGCCAAAGGTGGGAATGTTGACACTGTGGCCGAGGTTGGCCTTGATTGCCCAGCCGGCTCCGAGCACATGGTGGATCCCGGCGGAGACGCCGGGGTTGAAGCCGAATCCGGTCACCTGATCGCCACGGGCACCGGCGGTCAAGGTCCAATCCTGCCATTTGCGGTCTGCCTGCAGCCCCAATCCGGCGGTGATCCGATTATGGCTTCCGGAAAGCGTATGATCGATCTCATCGTTCTCGAGAATGGCGCTGGTCCGTACCGCCCAGCGATCAGCCTTGTCATTCCAGTTGTATTCCCCCTTCATCCCCACCTTGTCGTCGTCCAGGGTTGAGACCTGGCCGGATTGGCTTTTGTCCTCCACCCTGATCGTATCGCCGTAGAGGTTGAGCACGTAGTCGCCGGTGGTCCCGGCCAGACCGCTCAAGCGGCTGTCAAAGGAGGCCTTGTCGTAGGACTGGCGGGCATTCGGGGTGGGATTGTCCAGGGGCCCCGGTGAACCGGATTCCGAGGTGAAATAGCGGCCGTTGATCTCCAGTTTCCGGTTCTCGGCCAGTTCTCCGTTCCAGTGGACGAGAAAGCTGCCGCTGTCGAGATCGTTGTTGGTCCGTTTGCGGTCGCGGTGTTTGCCCGTGGCCGAGGCCATGGCCGTATCCCCTGATTCCATTTGCAGCTGATGGCTGGCGCTGGCCTGGACCGTCCCATAGGAACCGACAGCCCCGCGCAGCTTGGTGACATGGCGTTTGTCCCCTGTTTTCTTGCCGGTAATGCCCTTGGTAACGATGCTGATTGCACCTTCACTGGCACCGGAACCCAGCCAGACCGGCACCGGAGGTTTGAACACGGTGATCGATTCAATAGTCTCGACGGGGATGCCCGCGAGGTCGACACTGCCGTATTGACTGCTGTTGAGCGGCCGGCCGTTGAGCAGGACCAGCACTCCCCCCGATTTGCCCGAGCCGCGGATGGAAATTCGTGCACCCACACCCATGGATTGTTTGACCTCCACTCCGGCCATGCCGTTCAGGGCTTCCTCCACATTGAGCATGTTGCGGGTTTCAATGTCTTTTCGGCCCAGTACTTCAACCATGGCTGGGTTGTTTTCGGCATATTCGCCGAGGCGGTCAGCGGTGACCACCAGGGTTTCGAGCGTGGTCGGATCCGCACCGTGGGCAGCTTTCATCTGATCATCGGCGGCCTCCACGAGTGGCGGGGCGAGGATCAGGGCTCCACACCAAAGAACGAAGCAGGTGTTGGCGAGAAATCGCAGGGGAAGGGGGCAAGATTGTGCTGGCTGACCGGTCATCGGTTGGCTCCTTATTTTGAGGGGGTGGGTTGGGATGTATCCGGAACATAGACCATGGAACCGTCTTCCAGGCGGTAGGCGACACCCAGCCGGTTGCCCTTGCCCTGGGCCGCCTCCTGGGTGATCCGGGTGGCCGTGATCTCGGTGCCTTTCTTGACGATGATTTCCATCTCGCCGGAGGCCTGCTGTTTCATGATGGTCATCTCGGAATTACGGTCGAACAGATCCTGGAGCCGGTAGGCGCTGAACAGGGTCAGGAGCAGACCGACGATGAACACCAGGCCGATATCAAACAGGTTGGCTACCCCGGTCATGGGGTCGTCGTCGCGGAAGGCCGGATCACTGAACCCCTTGCCGGCCTTGCTCGTTTTTTGTGGGCGGAAGTAGTGCATCTCAGTTCTCCGGCTGGGCGTTCATCAGCATTTCGGTAGCCAGTTCCATGTTCTTGATGTCCTCCTCCAGCCACCGGCGGCGCACGGTATAAAAGCAGAAGGCCACCGTTCCTATGGCCATGCCGACCACGGTGGTGGTAAAGGCAATGACCAGGTCCGAACTGAGCTTGGTCATGTCGCCCTGGCCCAGGGCTGCGAGCCCGGTTCCCATGGGGATAAGGGTACCGAGCAGGCCCAGCGAGGGGCCGGTGCGCACAAGAATCCGCAGCCGATCCATGGATTTCCACAGCTCCAGGGTGGTCGATTGCAACAGGTTCTCCACCGCGATGACGGTGTTGCCCTGCCGGGATCGAATCTGCTGCAGCGTCTGAAGATAGCGGCTGACCCGATGGGAGACCACTCCCTTGCTCTGGTCGGTTTGCAGCAACCGGGGCAAGTCCTCGGAAGGGCAGGATTGGAGCCGTATTCGTTCCAGCCATTCGGCAAAGAAGCCGCCGGCCTGGACAATGATCACCAGCACCAGCAGACAGAGTACCAGCAGCACCGGATAGAGCAGGGACGAGGAAACCAGGTAAATAAAGGTTTTGAGCAGGGCACCGATATCCATTAGACAACGCTCCGAATTTTTTTGTGGGTGAGGCCGAAACCGGCCGTAAAGGTCAGCAAGGTCAACACCAATAGCGGCAGCAGCAAGGTGAGATCCTGTGGTTGTGTCTGGGGCTGGTAGCGGGCCAGCCGGTAAATTTTGTCGACATCGGTGAACTGGGGCAGCACCGCCATGGAGATGAGAAAATAGGCGCCAAGCAGCACCATGGCTCCACCAAGCAGCGTTTCCGTGGATTGCGCCGAGATCCGGCCCAAGCCAAGCATCAGACCCATGGCTGCCAGGCTGATGCAGAGGAAGGCCAGGTAGAGACCGCCGACCACCTGGGGAAATCGGTCGGGAAAGAGGGAGAGGCAGAAGGCAATGCTGAAGACGATGACCGTGGCGCAGACCGGGCAGGGCAGGGTCAGGAGCAGCCAGCCGCGACTGGCACTTGCGTGTTGATGGGGTGTACGCAAAAGGATGAGCCCCCAGGCGATCATCACCCCGGCCATGAGCAGGTGCACCTGCATCCCGGATTGGAGAAAGCGCTGGATCCCCTCCAGATGCTGCAGTGGATCAAACACCCGAAGCCCCAAGGCCACCAGCGCAAACAGCAGCCCGTAGAGCAGGGCAAAGGCCAGCAGGCGGGCAAGCCGTCCCCACAGGGAAGGGGTGCGTCCCATCAGGTAGGCCAGGCCCACGCCGCTTTTGCCGGCAAAGATACCGATACTGAAAAGCACGCCCATGATCAGACTTTTATAGACCATTGTTTTTTCTCTCCCCCTCTTTTTCTGTTATAGAAAATCTGGATGGTTTGAATTCACTTGGCACTCCCGCATAGGATGACAGATCACTCAGCGTTTGCGTCGTGATCCCCAGACAAAGAGCGCCAGCACCAGCAGCACAAACACCGAGGCTGCCCACTGGATGCCTGATGAGCTGAGCTCGGTGGACTCGTCCTTGGTTTGGATGTCCTCCATCTTGTAGCCCTGGACATTCTCCGGCGTCTTGCCTTCGGCCGATTCCTTGGCGTCGTCCCGGGGTTTTTTCTCCGGTGTGCTCATGTCCTTGGCTGGTTCCGCCTGCTCCGGCTGTGCATCCGTCGTCTGCTTTTGCTGCTCTCCGGCCGGGGCCTCATTGAGCTGGGCTACAAGCTGTTGGCGGTCAGCGGTCTGCTGTTCCAGGGTTTTCTTGGCCATTTGCTCGATGGCCAATTTGAATTGCTCCACCATCTTCGGGCTGAGCACGCCGGGCATGGAGATGATGTTGACCACCATCTGGTTGAGCATGGGGTTGTTGCAGGTGTGATCGCAGCAGGCCACCCCGCGTTGGATCACGTTGGTGGCGTATTCGGCGGCCAGCTTCTTGGTCACCTGCTCGTCGGCCTGCCAGTAGCCCTTGCGCACCGCCTCCAGCATGCGCGCGGTCATGGATTGATAGGCCCAGGGATTGTGGGCATCGAAAAATTCCGCCAGCCCCATCTCGTATTTATCCTCCACATAAACCTCGAACACCTCTTGCCATTTGTCAGCACTGACCGCGTCGCGCACCGTCACCTGCCAGCCCCAGAGGTTTTCGGCAAAGTCGGCCATCTGCCGGGCACCGCCGTAGTTGTCGCGTTTCATGCCCTCAATCCACTGGGGATTGAGGTAGCGGGTGCGCATCTCGCGGCCGATGGTCTTGGTCACATCCTCCACGATCAGCTCGTTTTTCTTGCGGTGCATGGTCACCAGGGTATCCGGGGCCTTGCCGCGCACATTCTTTACCGCCAGCGACATCCCACCCAGGTACATGAAAAAGTCGTCGGTATCGATGATGCCGATGACATTGGTTGAGCGTGAATGGACTGCGGTATCCACTCCACGCAGGTTTTCGGTGAAGGTCTCCTTGACCGGTACGGCCCACTTGCCCTGGCCCACGGCAAACTGGACCCGGTTGAGATAGATGTTGCTGATCGATTCGTCCGAATCCCAGAGGCCGGAGGCGCCGACCATCTCCTCCACGCCGTTGCCGTAGGAACCGACCTCCTCGGTGAAGATGCGGAAGCGCGACTGCTCCTCGGCCTCCTTTTCACTCATGCCCTTGGCCATCAAAGCCTTTTTGATGGTTCGCTGGTTGCGGGCAAGAAAGTTTTCGATATCGGTCTGGGCCAGGGCCTTCTGTACCGCCTCATCAAGAAAGAGCAGCTTTTCCGGGAACATGTCCCGATACAGCCCCGAGGGATTGATCAGGACATCGATGCGCGGTCGCCCCAACTGTTTACCCGGAACCACCCGGCTGCCGGTCACCCGGTCAGTCGCATCCCAGACCGGCTCCACGCCTATCAGTGCCAGCACGGTGGACTCGTTCACGCCCTCGTTGCGGCTGGTCTCGGTGGCCCAGAGCACCACGCCCACCTTTTCCGGGTAGTGACCCTCCTTCTCCTGCTTGGCGCGGATCATCTCCTCGGCGGCGCGCTTGCCGATGGCCCAGGCCGCCTTGGAGGGCACCTTGGCCGGGGAAAAGCCGTAAAAGTTTTTGCCCGTCGGGATGGCCGCCAGGTTGCGCAACGGATCATTGCCCTCGCCTGCGGGGACATACTCGCCTTTTAAGGCCCGGATGAGGTTGTTCATCTCCCGTGGCGGCGAACCTGCCAAATCTTTCTGCATTTGATCGGGATCGGCCTGGGGATTTTGCTTGCGGATCAGGTGCAGGGTCGAGGCAGTGGCATCGTCGCTGTAGGCCTTGCCAAAGGTGTGCAACCCGTAGGGCAGGGAATTGTCGTCGATCTCATGGAGGTAAAGATGGATCTTTTTCATGCCCGCCTCGTCCATGGTGGTGAGGCCGAGATCCTTGCCCATGCCGGTTTTCTCCACCAGCTGGTAGATTTTTTTCATGTATTCGTCGGCAGTCACGGCACCCTTGGCATGGGCGATTTCATAGCTGTGGTAGAGATCGTGGATCTGTTTGTACTCGTGGTGCAGATCCGCCTCCTTCATCGGCGGGGTGAGATGGTCGATGATCACCCCGCGACCGCGGCGTTTAGCCTCGATACCCTCACCGACATCGTCAACAATGTAGGGGTAGATATTGGGAATGGCGCCGATCATGATCTCAGGCGGATCGGAAGGGGCAAGACCGGCCTGCTTGCCCGGCAGCCACTCGTAGGTGGCATGGGTGCCGAGGTGGATCATGGCATCGGCCTGGAATTTTTCCTTCAGCCACAGGTAGGCGGCAATGTACTGGTGGTGCGGATAGAGGGTGGTATCGTGGTAGAGCTTTAACGGATCGTCGGTCCATCCCCGGGCCGGTTCCGGCAGCAGAACCACGTTGCCCAGTTTGACCATGGGGAAAACCAACCGTCCGTCCTTGGTCATGATGGCACTGTCTTGGGGTTGGCCCCACTGGGCGATCACCGGCTTTTTGAAGGCCTCGGGCAAACGGTTGAACCAGGTGGTGTATTCGGCAAGCGTTACCTGCTCCACCCCGCCGGAAGCCAGCAGATTATCGAGCTCGCCCGGTGCCCAGGAGCCGATGTTGCGGCCGCTGGAGAGCACCATGTTCTGGATCTGTTCTTCGCTGAGCCGTTCGGGATGATCGATGCTGTAGCCCTCGGTCTGCATGCGGGCGAGAATGGTCTGCAGGCTGCGGAAGACGTTGAGGTAGGCGGCGGCAATGTTCTGCTTGCCCTGACTGTGGTTGTAGTAGAGGATGGCCACCTTTTTGTCGTGGTTGGCCTTGCGTTGCAGTTTGGCCCAGTTCTTCAGCCGGGGGATGAGGAAATCAATGGACTCGTCCACGGTCTCGCCGATAAAGAGCTCATGGCCCGTGGCCGGGTCGATCAGCTTCTTTTTACCGAGTAACACCGTGGGTTCAATCGCGCCGGAAAACTCGGGCGTGGCCACGGCCCAGGCGGTTGCCATCGGGCTGATGCCCACCGGATTTTTTCGCCACTCCTCCACGGTTTCAGCATACGGGTTGATGACGTTGAACAGCGGCACGTTGAGCTCAATCAGCGCGGTTCGGATATCGTCGTTGATTGCCGAAGCAAATTTGAGGGTAAAGGCAAGCACCATGTCCACCGGCGCTTTGCCGTCCACCGGTTTGAGATACCCTGCAAGCACCTTGGGCAGGGGGCCGAAACAGGGAAGTACCGACAGTCCACCGGCTTCGAGTTTGCGGATCAGGCTGTCCACCGCCTCAACCAGGCCGACTTTGAGACTATTGTTATAGAAGAGAATGGCCACCCGGGGCCGATCCGACTGATATCCCGGTCGCTTTTCATACCAGTTGCGGTATTCGGCCAGGCTGGTGAAGTCTTTGGGACTGTCCGGATGGTGAATACAGATTTCCGGCACTGGCTGCAGGGGTTGATAACTGACCTCCTTGTCGATGTGACGCTGCACCACCAGCCGCACCATATTGATCAGGTTGGCCTGACTTGTGTGATGGTGGTAGGCTACGATTTTGGGGTCAAAGAGAAAGCCCTTTTTCTCAAGTCCCTCCTGGTCGCTTGCATGGTTGATCGCATAGACTTTGCGCCCGGCCATGAGTTGATGCTCGATCATGTAGTCGGCCAGATCAGTCATCATGACGTTGACCAGCACCACCGAGGAGTCTTCGACAAAGGCCTGGGCCCGTGGATCGCCTTCCAGATCAGCCAGGGTAAAGAACCGGGTTTCAATGGTGGGCGGCAGGTTCAGGGCGTCGATGGCCTTTTGCAGCTGGTAGCCGTTCATATCAATTTCGAGGATGGCCACCTTGGCACCCAGGGCAGCCGGTACCCAGGCAAGGAAGAAAAACAGCCCTAAAAAGGATGATTTAAAGATGCGCATTTATTGCTCCTTGTTGTCTGCGTTGTCAGCACTCACACCGGCCACCAGCACGCCCAAGGCCTTGGCCATCACCGGCGGTACAAGATTGGGGGTGTTGATTTTTGCCGGGGTGAGATTTTTTTTGCCGGAAAGGCGTTCAGCCTCGGAAGAACAGAGCAGGTCAAAAGCCGAAAGATCGCTGATCAGCCCTTTGCCCGCATCATCGCTGATGGCCAGGGCGGTCTCGATAAATCCGGCAGTGGTCGGATCCTCTAAGGTTTTTTCCAGTCGGCGCATCAGTTCGTCCTGTGGCAGGGGAGAGGGGAAAAGCTGGGCCAAACGTTCAAGGGAGAGTTTGCGTTCATTGAGTCGCTGCAGTAGGTTGCGCTTGGCCTTGATGCCGTTCTGACCGATCAGAGCCTCGGTCACTCCGGCATGGACCGCCTTGGCGATCAGTTCGCCGATCTTGCCATGGCCTCCGGTATAACGAACCAGTTTTCCTTCGCCCTGGACCACAATCATCGAGTCGGTGCCGGTGCCGGTGGCCCGGTAGGGCCAAGCAAGGGCGGTACTGCGGATGTCGAGATCCAACAGTGCCGCGGTCTTGGCCTCGGTGGCGGTGATGATCGCCCGGGCCATCCCTTCCGGGGCCAGCTTGCGGTTGGTCAGAAGTACGATATTGATCGTGCCCAGGGTATGCTCATAGCCAAGGTCCTTGGACATGCGCTGGGCATTGCCGCGCACCCCGGCGGTCACCAGGGCCACGACCTCAAGATCCTTGTACCGCTGAACCTGGACCGAAAGGTTGTCCATATCGGCTCCGGTCATCAGACCGGAAAAGGTTTTTGGCGTGTAGCCGAGGTTGGTGGCGATATCCTTTGTGACCTGGTCAACACCAAAGGCCATGTGGCCAAGGCTGGCATGCATGGGGACATAGGTATTGCCCACCGCCCGGACACCGCGCAGGTTGCCGTCAATGGTGGAAAGAATCGATTGGGGCGCGGTGAAGCGGATCACCAGGGATTTGAAGTCCGCATCATTCACCCGGTGGTTGACCACCTGGGCGGATTTCACATAGCCCAGATCAAGGGCAACGGGCCGCTCGCCGCGAATTTCGTTTTGGCTCGCCGCCTTGCTGATGTCGGCAAAGAGGGCCGGATAAAAAGAGGCCGCCAGCCACTGCACCGCCGCCCCCACATGGGGGGTGATCTGACAGACAATGGAGCAGGGCAGCTGGGTCAGGGCCTGGTTGCGGACCGCATCGACCTCCTTCCAGCCCTCCTGCTGCAGTTTTGTTCGCACCGCCTCCATGTTGTGGTTGCAGCCGTAAATCATTTGCGGGTTGAATGCTCGCCAGGCCGTGACATCCATTGGTACAAAACCGCCGTTCTTGCCCCAGTGGGGGGGGAGGCCGCCGGCGGCTTCAATCATTTCGTTTTGAAAGGAATCGTCGCCGGGGCAGGAGAGTTCCTTCTCTCCGGCCACCACCCGGGCGACCCGTTTGCGCTCCTTCCGGGGCAGTTGCTGGAGACGGGCCCGGACCAGGGCGATTTGTTCACGATTCCGTTGAATGATCTTATGCGCCGCTTCTTCGCGCTCAACCAGACGGCCGATCAGGGCCATGCGGCTAAAGCCCTGTTCAAGGGATCCCTCACGAAAGAAGAGAACCTTGGCGTGGTTTTGCGGATTGTCCAGCCAGTTGTGCAGCAGGGCCTGCTGCGAGGTGGAGGCGATGATCAGATCCGGTTGAGCGGCCTCAATGGCCAATCGGTCAGGATGAAAAAAACTGCCCACACTTGGTACCCGCAGTCTGCCGTGGGTGAGCAGATCCTGCCGGGTCAACCCTGCCAGCACATCGGTTCGGTCGAGTTCGACCAGCAGGTCGGTGACCGAACTGATCAGGCAGACCACCCGTTGGGGTGGGACAGGGAGGGTCAGTTCCCGCCCTAGACTGTCCTGGAGGGTCAGCGGGTAATTGGCGGCATGGCCGTCCTGGAGAGAGGGGCCGGTTACAAGCAGCAGGCCGACGAGCAGGAAGACAGGAAAAAAGGCGTGGTGTCGCATGGCAGTCACCGTAAAAAGGAAGCGGTTCGGTTGCCTGTTGCGCGGGGAAACACTTGGCGTCTACCCGGCTGCAGGGGAAAGGGGCTCATTTGATGAAATAGCCGGCAGCCCGCCATTGACCGTCCTGGTCAAGCATGAAGGTGACGGTCTCCGTGGCGGATTTTTTGTGGACAAAATTGGTGGTGAAAACCATGATCCGATATTCGCCATCCGGCGCTCCGGGGAGGCTGGTTGCCTGCTGGCTCCCGGTATGTTTGCGTTGCGCCGGCGCGCCCAGAGGTGTTCGCACGGCCTGGAGAGAAGCCGTCCAGTTGGTTTCGGAGACAGCTGCGCGAAAGAACCCGGAGGCGGTTCTCCAACTTTCGCCGTAGTTGCCGTCATCAATCAGGGAAAGCCAGGCGAGGGCACTTGCAACAGGTGTCGTATTAGGGGGAGAGGAGGCCTGGGCGGCTTGAGGGGCGAGACAGGCGAGCAGCAGGGGAAATAAAAGGGCAGACAACATCTTCATACGTCCTCCATGTGGGAAACAGCGTTTGTCATAAGCGGGAGCAGGGCAAAAAAAAATCCCGGATCGAAGATACGATCCGGGATGTCCCTTTTTTACCCGTGAATATGAGGCGAGCAGGCTTCCGTCCACGAAGCAGACACTCAATCCTTCAGGCAGGTCTTCTGACTCACGGATCTTTCTACTAACTGCGTCTTCCCGACTTCATCGTCAGTGACATTGAGGCAGCGTTCGTCCCCGAATACAGCAGTGGGCCTGTCCCCGATTCACACGGAGTTCCCTATTAAGCTCTACAGAGCGCCTGAGGATAGGCCTTCTTTAGACTGTTTATTGTGAAAGTCAAGTTAAATTTATTGAGAATGATTCTCTGGTAGAAAAATTCCTGCCCACATCGTGGTTGTGTCGAGGCTGTGGTGAAAATTGAATAACGATGATTTTGCAATCAGATGCATTGCCATGCAGGTGTAGTGTTACGGACTGAAATTTATGCTTACGCACTTGAATTGATAAAGAATATTTTCTTGACAATTTTTGAGGTATCGGTTCTATCCTCACCTAAGTTCAGGTGTTCGTATGAACATAAAAGGGAACCCCGTGTAATTCGGGGACGGGCCCGCCGCTGTAACCGGGGACGAACGCTGCATCAATGTCACTGACCGCAATGGGTTGGGAAGGCGCAGCCAGTAGGGAGAACCGGAAGTCAGAAGACCTGCCTGAATGGTACATTGGTGATAGCTGCGAGGACGGCAGCGTACCCGGTAAGTAGTTATTTCTGCGGATAAATAGGGCTATCCCGGATCGTATTTTCGATCCGGGATTTTTTTTTGACCAGCCCCCTTCCCTAGAAGTCCGGACATCCTCGCACAGGTATGCAACCTCATCCTTGCGGGGAATCCGTGATTTCTTTTCGATATTTCATCGTCTTCTTTCTTTTTACCTGTTTCCTCTCCGGGGCTGCTGTCGGCCAGACCACTGAAACCCAGCGGCAGGTGGAGCAACCGCTTCGTCAAGCCATCGATACCCGGCAGTCGGCCCAGAAGGCGGTGGACCAGTGGCGGGGCGATCGCGAACGGCTGACGGCGCGTTTTGAGCTGCTGCAGGAAGAGATCAAGCAACTCAAAGACCGTGATGCGGAACTGCAGACTGCAGTGGACGCCACCCGGGAGCGACTTGCGGGCAAAAACCGGCAGTTGGCGGAAATCTCCCGCATAACCGGTGAAATCACCCCCTTTCTTGATGAGTTGTTGGTCAAACTCCAGACGGTCAGCCAAGAGGGCCCTCCTTTTCTGCAACAGGAACGACAGCAGCGAAGCGAGAAACTTCAGGCATTGGTCCGTGATCCGGCGGTCAGTGTGGGTGAAAAGTACCGCCGCTTGATGGAAGGGCTGCTGGTGGAGGCCGAATACGGTGCCACAACCGAGGTGTACCAGGCCCATATTGATTTGCAGGGCCAATCCACCCTGGTGGACATCTTCCGTCTGGGGCGGCTCAACCTGTTTTATCTCTCCCTTGATCAGCATAGCTGCGGCCTGTACAACGGGGCGGCCAAAACCTGGGAGCCGCTGGATGGCACCTACCTTCGGCCCATCAAGTCGGCGGTGGCCATGGCTGCAAAACGTCAACCCGTGGAACTGGTCACCCTGCCGCTGGGAAGGATGGTGCAGCGATGAGAATCCTGGCATGGATGGTGATCGGGCTGCTGGTCGGTGTTGTTTATATTACGCCGCTTGCGGCCGAGGATATGCGTACGTTGTCGCTTCAGGTCGAACAGGCCCGGGAGGAATTGGCCCGCAAGGCGCAGTCTGAGCAGGCAGCCGCTCAACAGGCCGCGGCCGAAAGCCGGGCCAAAGTGCTTGCCGATCGCGCCGCCCTGGAAAAGGCGGTCGCCCGGTTTGAGGCCGAGAAAAACCGGCTGACGGGTCGGGTTAAGGAATTGGAGGAAACCTCCGTCACCCTGGCCGCCGAAGAGGGGACCGTCAACGAGCAGCTGGCCCAGACCGACGGCATGATCCGGGAACTGGTGGGCCAGATCCGCATCAACGCCAAGGACCTGGATACCCTGATCAGCCAGAATCCGCAGTCTGCGGTGGGGCCTGCACCCGCCTCCTTTTTGGCCGCCGTGGCCGAGGACGAGCGTTTTCCGGGCATGGATGACATCCACTCCATGACCAGCGCCCTGATTGGGCAGATCAAACGCTCGGGCGAGGTGAGCCTGCAAAAAGGGAATATTGTCGACCGGTCCGGACGTGAGGTCGAGGCCGATATCCTGCTGCTCGGCCCTTTCACCGCAGCCTACCGTCTGCAAGGAGAGACCGGTTTTCTCAACCATGCCGCCAGCGGCGGTAAACTCTACGCCCTGTCGCGTCTGCCCGGCCGCGGCGTGCAGCACCAGCTGGCAAACTATATGACCGGCAAAAGCGAATCCGTGCCAATGGATATCGGACGGGGCGCCGCTCTTCGTCAACTGAGCCATCAGCTCAGCCTCACCGGCCAGATCGGCAAGGGCGGACCGATAGTCTGGCCGATCCTGGCGATTCTGGTGATCGGCCTGTTGATCGTCGGGGAACGGTCCCTGCGGCTGGTGCGTAACCGCCACTCCAAACTGCCGCTGATCGACCGCATCCGCGAGTTGACCCGCAGCGGCGATTGGGCCGGCTGCGAACAGCTCTGCGGTCAATGGTCCGGCAAACCGCTGGGGCGGGTGCTGTTGGCCGGCCTCAAGGCAAGATCGCTGCAGCGGGAGGATATGGAAAATGTCCTCCAGGAGGCGATCCTCAAAGAGATCCCGGGCCTGGAGCGCTTTCTTTCCACCCTGGGTATGCTGACCGCCATTGCCCCGTTGCTGGGGCTGTTGGGCACGGTCACCGGCATGATCAACGTCTTCCATGTGATCACCCTCTATGGCGCCAGCGACCCGCGGCTCATGTCCGGCGGCATCTCCGAGGCCCTGGTGACCACCATGCTCGGCCTTTCCGTGGCCATCCCCCTGATGCTCTTACACAATCTGCTCAGCCGGGGCGTTGACCGCATGGTCGGCGATCTGGAAGAGCAGGCCGTGTCCCTGGTCAACATCATCCACCGCCGTCGGGAGCAGGCATGCTGATCAGTGACGCCTGGTATAGCCTGATCGAATATTTCCGCACCGGCGGCCCGGTGATGCCGCCCCTGCTTCTGGTCAGCCTGGTCATGTGGCTGCTGATCGCCGATCGGGCCCTTATCCTCCGCCGGCTTAGCATCCGCACCCTTTCCGGAACTCGGGCTTGGGAGTGCCTCCGCGATAACTGTGCGCCTGATGTCAACGAGGGGGGGGCGGTCGGCCTGCTGATCATCCGGTTTCTCGACCGGCGCAGCGGCGATCCCGGGCTTGATCGCAATATTCTTGACGAGCTGGTGCTCTCGCTCAACCGCAGCCTGACCCGGTTCCTGCCCTTGATCGGGGTTCTGGCCGCAGTGGCGCCGCTTCTGGGGTTGCTGGGCACGGTCACCGGGATGATGTCGACCTTCGAGGTCATGTCGTTGTTCGGCACCGGCAACGCCAAGGGCATGGCAGGCGGCATTTCCGAAGCCCTGGTTACAACCCAGACCGGCTTGATCGTAGCCATTCCCGGTCTGTACATGAAAAATTTCCTTGAGCGCCGGGCCCAGGCCCTGCGACGGCAACTCACCGCAACCGGCTATCTTCTGCGCCGCCACCTTCAGGAGGCCTCATGCTGAATGTATCGAGTGCACGCCGCAGCAATCGGACCACGCCGGGGCTGGATATCGCCCCCCTGATCGATATGGTGTTCATTCTCCTGATCTTTTTTCTGGTCAATACCTCCTTTGTTAAAGAGACCGGGATCGAGGTCAGCCGGCCGACCGCCTCCACCGCCACTCTGGAAAACAAAAGCTCGGTATTGATCGCCATCTCAACGGATAACCGTATCTTCATGGAGCAGCGCGAGATCGATCTCCGCGCGGTGCGGGCCAATGTTGAACGGGCCCTGGCCGAAAATCCCGAGGCCGCGGTGATTGTGGTGGCTGACAAGGCCAGCTCCACCGGAACCGCCATCCAGGTGATGGACGGCTGTCGCATGGCCGGAGCGGTGAATGTTTCTCTGGCGGCCAGTCTGCCCCAGGGGAGTTGATGGACAGCATCATTAACCGATATCCGGGGCTTACGCATTCCGGACGTGACTGGTGCAAGGCCGCTCTTGTCGCTGCGGCGCTCAACTTGGCGCTTTATCTCCTGATGCCTGCCCTGATTGCCACGACCCCCGATAAACCTGCCTTCGAGACCCTGGTGCCGCAGATCAGTCTCACCCGGTTGCGTCCGCCTGAACCCCATAAGCCGCCCGCACCGGTCAAGCCGCCCGAACCCAAACCCCTGGAGCGGCCCAAGCCGACAACGACCCCTCTGCCGACACCGAAATTGCAGCTGCCCTTTGAGCTGAACCCCCGATTACCGAGCAGTTCGACCACGCTTGATCTGCCGCCGATGGAGACGGCGCTGCCTCAAGGTAATTTCAGCGAGACCTTTTCCGTGGGGCAACTCGACGGCCCGCTGACCAGCTTGGTGCAGATCCCACCGATCTACCCCCATTCGGCCAAGCGGCGCAATATAGAGGGTTGGGTCAAGGTCCGCTTCGTGGTCGATGAGAACGGTACGGTCGGCAAGGTGAGCGTACTGGCGGCCAAACCCGAGGGGGTGTTTGAACAGAGTGTGCTCCGCTGCGTCTCCGGCTGGCGATTTAAACCCGGCACCGTGGGCGGCGTGGCGGTCAAGGCCTTGGTAGAACAGACTATTACCTTTAAACTGGAGTAGAGTTATGCAATCTCGCCTCGTTATCCTGGGATATGGTGTGCTGTTGACCCTGTTGGTTTTGGTTGCCCCCTGCTGGGCCGGAGATCCGCCCATGCCGGTGCGTCTGGTCCTGGCCAAGATTGCGCCGATGATGTCGGCCAAGGATTACGCCAAGGCAGCCGCGATCCTGGAGCCGGCCTTGAACAAAGCAGATACCCGGCATGCGGAACTGGCTTTTGCCTTGGGCAACTGCCGGATGCTGCGGGGCGATCGCGGCGGTGCCATCAAGGCGTATACCCAGGCGGTGAGCCTGGACCCAGGGCATGTCCATGCCTGGCTCAACCTGGCCAAGGCCGACTACGATTCCAAGCAGTATAAGGAGGCGGGCCGCTGTTTCGCCCAAGGCTATGCAGCGGAAAAGAGCAAGCATGCCGAGAACCTCTACTTCAGCGCCGCGGCCTACCTCATGGCCGGAGCCCACAAGGAGGCCATCGCTTCCTTTGACCGGCTGTTTGCGGCCCACCCCAAATCAATCAAGTCCGAGTGGCGGGAACAGTTTATCCATGCCCTGATCGGTGGCGGCCAAAGCAAACGGGCCCTGCCGCTGATCCGCGCCTTGATCGCCCAATCAACCGGCGACAAAAAGGCCCAGTGGCAGGAGGCGCTCCTGTATCAGTATGTCCGGCTCAACATGCGTTCCGAGGCTGCCGTCTTTGCCCGGAGCCTGATTGACCAGCAGCCCTCCGTTGCCCGCTGGTGGAAGGCCTTGGCGCATATCCAGCTTGCCGCCAACGACCATGAAAACGCTTTGACCGCCCTCATCGGCTACAGCATGCTGCAGCCCCTGAACAACCAGGAGAGCCGACTGCTGGCGGATCTCTATCTCCAGGCCGGAATCCCTGCCAAGGCCGTGCCGCTCTACAGTCGGCTGTTACAGGTTAAGGCCGATGGCCAGATCGCCCAGCGGCTCGCCATGGCCTATCACCGGATGGACCAGGCCGATAAGGCCCTGGAGACCCTGGCCCGGTACCGCAACCTGGGCAACGATCCCCGTTTACTGATGCTCCAGGGTGAGATTTGCTACACCCTCAAACGCTACCCCGAGGCGGCAACCAGTTACCGCCGTGCCGCCGGTTTGAGCGGTACTCATCAGGGCCAATCTTGGCTCATGGCCGGATATGCCGCCATGCAGGCCCATGACCTGGAGTCCAGCCGTCGAGCCCTGGCCCAGGCGGCTACATTCGACCGGGAAAAGAAGGCCGCGACCCTGGCGCTCTCGCAAATTACGCAACAGCTTGAAGTGGTCAAATAAAAGGGGAAATCCGGTTCTCGATAATTATGACGGAACTGTCTTTTTATGAGGGAACTGTCCGGATCGACACATTTTTCTTGAATTTTTCCGGGGGATAGGTTCTATGCATACCCAGTTCAGGTGTTCGTAAGAACCTAAGAGGGAACTCCCGCGTAATTCGGGGACGGGCCCGCCGCTGTGACCGAGGACGAACGCTGCATCATGTCACTGACCCAAAGGGTTGGGAAGACGCAGCCAATAGGATGATCCGGGAGTCAGAAGACCTGCCTGAATGGTATCTTGGAGACGACTGCGTGGACGGCGGCGTACCCCCGGTTTTGTATATTTCTGTGGATAAATAGGGCTATCCCGGATCGATTCTTTCGATCCGGGATTTTTTTTTGTCAGCCCCTCCCCCTGCAGGCCGTGGCCCCCCCCATTGTTGTCGACTCCATCGCTTAACCGTGCGAGGAGCCATGCAAAAGAATCAGGCCACATTCCTTATTTTTGTCCTTCATCGACTCCTCGTTGATTAATTCGGGGATGTTTGTTTCCCCGGATGACCCGTCTACAATTTTTTAAAAGGAGGTTTTGGTATGAAGGTGCAAGGGATCCTTGGATGGATCGGAGCGGGGATGCTGCTGTGGGCTGTTCCGGCGTTGGGTGAAGATATTGCGACTGAGCAAAACCCTGATGTCAAGCTGGATACAATGGTGGTAACCGCCGGAAGGGTGGAGGAAAGCATCAAAGATGTGACCAGCAACATCACCGTCATCAATGAGGGGGAAATCAAGCAATCCTCGGCCCATGATTTGGGAGACCTGCTTCAAGAGCAGGGTTTTATGGTTCAGGAATATCCCAACTCCATCGTTGTGGTGGATATCCGCGGTTTCAAAACCGATCTCTATGATTCCGATCTGGAGAGCTACGTGGTGATTCTCATTGACGGCATCCGCTCCGGTACCGGAAATTTGAACAAAATCAACATCGACAACGTGGAGCGCGTGGAAATCATCCGTGGTCCTGGATCCGTTCAGTACGGAGCCTCGGCCATGGGCGGGGTAATCAACGTGATCACGAAAAAAGGGAAAGGAAAACCAAGCGTTTATTTAGAGCAAACATTAGGAAGCTGGGATTTCAGAAAAACCGCCATCGGCGGGTCGGGGCAACATGAGGCCTTTGATTTTTCCTTCGCCGCCTCAACGGAATCGCAAGGGGATTATTCCACCGCAAACGGCGATACCTATTACAACACCGGCTTCGATTCCAAGGAGAGACTCAGTGCCAATGCGGGCTGGACATTTTTGCCCAAGAACCGGATTGGAATAACCTATACCGGCTACAAGGCAGACGATGTCGGCAATCCAAGCTATTTCAGCGATAATGACAAAACGAGTAAGGTGCACACCTCCACCAACAGCAAAGTTGATCTGGACTATAAAGGACAAACGGCCGATGGCTTTTGGGATTGGAATCTTCTTTATTTCAACGGAGAGAACAAACGCAACTCGGACAGCGCCAACAAAGCACCGAAGGATGAGCAGCAGGGCGCACAGGCCCAGATGACGGCGAATTGGACGCCGATCCGGATCACAGGAGGCGTCGATTGGGTCCATTATGAAAAGACCAGCACCTACGATGATCTGGCTGTCTTTCTCTTGACCAAAACCAAATTGTTCGATGATCGCCTGATACTCTCCGCGGCCTTGCGTCAAGACCAATATTCCATGGAAGCCGAAGACGGCAAAGACACCGACGATGCCCATTGGACCCCCAGCGTGGGGGCCGCCTTTGCGATCACGCCGGAATTGCGGTTGCGTGCCAACTATGCCGAAGGATTCAAAGTCCCCACCCCGGAACAGCTTTTCAGATACAATGACTATGGGTACGCCGTTCTGGAGGGCAACCCGAACCTGACGCCCGAAAAAAGCAAAACCTACGAATGCGGGTTGGACTTCGACAAAGGTCCCCTTTCCAGCGGACTGACCTATTTCAGCACGGAATTCGAAGACAAGATCAGCTATGTGACCCCGACAGCGGGCTACTGGACGTACGAGAATATCCCCGGTGCCACTATTTCCGGCCTCGAAGGGAACCTGCGGTTCGATATCGATACCTTGTTCAACTGGTCCTTCAAATTGGTCCCCTACTGCTCTTTTACGTACCTCACCGAGTACACGGATGATACAACAGGTGAAGATCTGTATTACAACCCCGACTGGAGGATGTCCTATGGTCTGCGGTTCGCCATGCCGGATAAGGGGTTTGAATCCAAATTGAATTTTGCCTATTTCAGCGACCAGTTGATTACCGATTATGAGGGCACCGGCCAGACAAGCCTGGATGGCTATACGGTGGCTGACCTGACAATGTCCCAAAGGCTGTTCTCCTTGCAGGAATATGGCGATATCACCGTCAAGTTCGATGTCCGCAACCTTTTCAATGAGGATTATGCAGTGATCCAGGGCTATCCGAGCCCGGGCCGCTCCTTTTTTGTCAGCCTGAAATATCAATATTGATTGCAATACAAACAATACCGGTTCAGCAGGCCGGGTTGCCTTGCAAGGATGTTTCCGCCCGGAAACAGACCGAGGCGGCATCCCGGCCAACAACCCCACTTCCCGAAAAGGAAATCGTTATGTCGCTTCCGGGTTTTCGTCTCTGGCCTCTTTTGAAAAGCTTGAAATCGGGCGTACTGTTCAGTCTCGGTATTTTTGCCATGGTATGCGGATTGATGTCCGGCCCGGCCATTGCGGACACCGAATGTCCCACGCATATTTGGATCGAGAGCGGCAAGCAAACCAGAGAAAAAAACGGGGCCATCACTCAACACTATTATATCCGCAACAATATCCGAAACAGCGGTGATGCGTACCGGGATTGCTCGCGTAACAATGCTTATCAGGCTTTTTACCGTTTTCAGTCCTCTTCCAAAAAACACCCCTATCGTTTTGACCGCTCCTTCCCCAAGGCGGACTATTACCGCGCTCATATCACCTGCGATCAGGGCAAGCGTTACATGGATATCACTTCTGAAAGCAATGCCCGCATCGAACTGCATGTCTATGGAACCTGCGGCCGCATAAAGCTCTCGGCCCAAATTGTCCACCCCCTGTTCGGCAAAGCCCGCTCCGGGGAAGGCGGGACTCAAGGGCCGATTGGACAACTGCCGGAGGATTTTCCGCGACTCTCTTTACATGCCTCTCCCCGAAATTTCTATATGCAAACCGGGCAAACCTATCAATTCGACTATGCCGGTAAAGGTCCAACGATCAACACCCTGTCCATTCTGGAAAACCATGAACATCTGGCGGACGTCACCCGGTCACCGAGTGGTCTTTTTGCCTATACGCCGCCCCATGACCCGAAACTGGACCGTACCGGTCCCTATGATGTCAAGCAAACAGTGACCCTGGTTCAGGAAAGCACACCCGAATGGGATTACGCCACGAGCCAGACCTTGCTCCTGCACCGTGCCTATCGTACCCATTTACGGCTGCTGCCCGGACTTGTCCTTTTCGGTGCGACCCTTGCGGTCTTTGCCGGGATCGTCGGCTATGCAAGGAACAAGAGGCGCCCCTGATGGTGACACGAATACGGTTAATCACCCAACATATCATGTTTCTTGTGCTCACCTACGGGGGGCGTTTCGGTATTCAATTGGGAAGTTCCCTGCCCTGCTTCAGCTGTCCCTATGTTACCGGCTGCGGCGGCGGGTGTTACCTGATGTCCCTGCAGGGGAACTGGTGGGGCCTGCAGATGTCGTCTGCCAACCTGATGAGCGCCATGGGCCTGGACCTGCTTGCACATCTGGGCGTCTTTATTCTGCTGGTGATCGTGTTGAATAAATTCTGGTGCGGCTGGATATGCCCTTTCGGCCTCATTCAGGACTGGTTGACCTCTTTACGCCGACGGATGGCCCTGCGTGAGTCTCAATTTACCTGGCTGACGCGGGATCGGCTGAAGATCATAAAATGGATTCTGCTGGGGTATCTGTTGATCGTGCCGCTGTTGATTGCCCATGCCGGTTGGCATTATGACCTTCATCTGCCGTTCTGCCGGAGTATTTGTCCGGCGAAACCCTTGATGCCGCTCTTTGTCGGCAATATCCATCATCTCTCCCTGGATTTCACCAACACCGTTACTCTGGTGTTTTCAATTCTTTCGGTCACCATTGCCGGCGGAATGCTGGTGGGCATGTTTTTTAAGGAGCGTTTTTTCTGCCTCTTCTGTCCCCTGCTGGTGTTGATGCATCTCTTTCGCAAAATTAGCCCGGTTCGTTTTGAAAAAAAGGTCGACGAATGTCTGGGCTGCGGCAACTGTCAGCGCATGTGCCCCATGGATATTCGTACGGTTCATGAACAAAAAACAAAGAAAGAGGTGTTAAGCGAGGACTGCCTGCTCTGTCTGACCTGCGCGGAATCCTGTCCGGCTGATGGGGTGTTGACCGTTTCATTTTTCAAATGGCGTTTGTTCAGTTCGTCGAGAGCCTATCTCTCCCGCCATTTTCCCAAAGGGGGGATGCCTCATGAGTGAGAGTGCCGCTGTTGCAAATCCGCGTCAGCAAAGAGTCTTGGCCCGAATCCACCGGGAAGTGTCCGCAGAGTTTGAAGCGGGCCGGTTACAGTTAGAGCAACGTCCCGATTACCACCCGGTGTGGGCGTATTTTCTGGATCTGTTGATGCGGCCCCTGGTGCCGGGAATGCTGCAGGAAGCGGTCGACCGTCCCTTGGTGGAACATTTGTGCAACCAAGCGCCGTTTGAATTGTTTCACGCCATGGGGGTGCATCCGGTCCGCTTGGGCAGCGGTTGTTTTTCCGTGTCCCGTTTGTCGGCCGGCCGTTTTCCCGTGTTGATGTGTCCTTTGTTAAAGGCCACCATGGGCATGCTGCAGTTGCAGGCCCCTTCGCGAACCGAGGCCCTGCCTCGGGTGGTTCCCACCACCTGTGATTGGGTGGTCAAATTTCCGGAAATGGCGGATGATCCATTGTCGTCGACCTGTTTTCTTGAACTGCCCCATCTGCGCCAAAGCGAAAAAGGGCAAACCCGCTGGCTGGAGGAGATGTACGATCTGGTCCGTTTTTTGGAAGAGCGAACCGGCAGGAAACTGAAACGCCGCGCCTTGCTGTCTTCGGTGCAGACCTTTATGCAGGCCTGGGATGCGCTGGGGCAGTTGATTGAACTGAGAAGAGCCGGGCGGCTTTCCGGGGTATGGTTTATGGTGGCGGCCAACAGTTTCATGCTCGATCGGATCGAAACCTGGACCGAGGCGGTCCACCGCGTTGTGGCGGTGGTCAAAACGCAATCGCCCGTCTCCGTCGGCAAGGGGGTTTTTCTGGCCGGATCGCCCATCATTTTTCCCAATTTTAAACTGCCGCACCTCATCGAGGCCGCAGGCATGACCCTCTTGGGTGACGATCTCTGCACCTCCGAACGGATGTGGCCCGGGGCTGTCTGTTATGAAGACCCCTCGTTGCATGGGCTCATGCGGGCTTTGGCCGAACGGTATCATAAGGCCTGCAGTTGTCCCACCTTTGCGGATAACGAACGCCGCATCAACGGTATCCTCGGTTTTCTGCAGCAGCACCCGGTTCAGGGCGTGATTTATCATGTCCTCAAAGGCTGCCATCCCTTTGACATCGAAAATTTCACCCTGGAACGGCAACTGAAGAACCGGGGCTACAGGTTTATGAAAATTGAAACCGATTACGTTCAGGAGGACTGTCAGAATATTCTGACCCGCCTGGAGGCGTTTGGACAAATAGATAACGGTCAGACAGGGATATAACACCCTGGTGATACAAAGCGTGGAGGAATGTATGGCAGTAACAGTGGGCATTGATCTGGGCAGCACAGCGATCAAGGTGGTGTTGGTGGAGCAGGGAGAACTGGTGTGGAAAAAAGCCGTACCCACGGCACCGGGGCAGTCGCACATCGCCGATGGCCTTGTGGCGGAGGGGCTCGCTGTGTTGGGATATCCCGCAGAACGCATTGAGGCCGTGGCCGTAACCGGTTACGGCAAGGGGTTGGTGCAAGGTGCAAGTAAGGTCATTGATGAAGTCAGTGCCAATGCCCTGGGGGTGTTTTTACTCAGTGGGGGGCAGGCGCGTACGGTCATCAATATCGGCGGCCAGGATGTCAAGGTGATCCGCCTGTCGGCAACCGGCACCTTGCTCGATTTCAAAATGAACGATAAATGCGCCGCCGGGACCGGCCGTTTTTTCGAGGTGGCGGGCCGTATTCTGGATACGCCGGTGGACCGTTTCGGCCCCTTGGGTGAGACCGTCACGGAACCCGTAAACATAAACAGCACCTGTGCCGTTTTTGCCGAAAGCGAAATCGTTTCCCTGATGGCGAAGGGCATTGCCAAGGAACGGATAATCATGGGCCTGCATGAATCCGTGGCCCGCCGCATTGCCAACCTGGCCGGCCATCAGGAACTGGAGGAAGACGTCTATCTGGACGGCGGCTCAGCCAACAACCGGGGGCTGGTGGCCGCCATTGAAGATGAATTGTTCCGCGACGTCCATGTCCTTGCATACCCCCAGTTTACCGTGGCCTATGGTGCGGCCCGATCTGTGGAAACTCGGTAACAGCCCCGACCCCCCCTGCTCTGAAGGCGGGCATCAGGCGTTTTTGGCGGCAAAGAGGAGGAGATGTGGGGCCGGCCCTCCTTTTGTCTCGTGTTGACTCCCTTTGAATATATGAAAAATAAGGTCTTGGGTGAAAAACTATGCGTAATTCGAACCCGGAAACCTCTCGGAACAACCTGCCTTCCCTGAAACTGGTCTATTATAGTGTTACCTCCAATGAGATTCCCAATCTAAGCGCAGCAGCCATCCCTTTCAGTCGCCAGGTCGGCCCTGCACGGATCATTGCCCGCACCCGCACCCAACTTGAAAACAACCCGGCCCAGCAGGATCAATTTATTGACGAAGCGCTCACCGCGGATTTTTTGATCATAACCCTGATGGCGGGCAGTCATTCCTGTCCGGTCTGGGATGCTTTGCTGGCAGGACTGACCGCGGCCCGGCAACAAGGCCGGTCGGTTCCCTATTTCCACATTCAGCCAACCGGCAGCAATCTTGCCGTCATGGAATTGGTTCAGGCGCACGCCGACAGTGTACGCAACGGCCACTGGACCACTCTGAGCCGTTACCACCGGTACGGGGGCGTGGATAATCTCCTGCAGATGCTGCTGTATCTCTACGCCTTGCGGTTTGACCGGCAGATCACCCTCAAGCCACCCCAGCCCCTGCCTCTGGATGGCATCTATCATCCGGACCTCGATCAGGTCCCGACCATGGAGTCCTACCGGCAACGGCTCGATCCCGGCAAGCCGACCATCGGCATCTGGTTTTATCAAAATTTCTGGATGACCGACAACAAGGCACATATCGATGCCCTGATTCGTGAGATTGAAAAACAAGGCGGCAATGTCCTCTGTGTGTTTCACCTGCGGTTTAAAGATACGCTGTTGGGCAACCGGGGGGCCGATGAGATCATCGATCACTATTTCAAGGCAGAGGGGCGCCCCCTGATCGACGTCCTGGTCAGTCCGGTGATGTTCAGCCTGTCCATGGCCTCCCCGGAATATAAGCACCTGCTTGAACGGCTCGATGTGCCGGTTCTCCAGGCCATGTCCACCGGTCAGGATCGTGCCCAGTGGCAGGCCGGTGAGCAGGGTCTGACCAACGTGGATATTACCATCGGTGTGGCCCAGCCTGAAATGGATGGCGTCATTATCGGCGTCCCGGTGGCGGCCAAGCAAACCACGGGTATTGATCCCCTCACCGGCTCAGCGGTCAATAAATATGTGCCCATCCCCGAGCGCATCCGCACAATGGCGGAGTTGGCCCTTAACTGGGCCCGCCTGCGGCGCACCCCCCATCGTTGCAAAAAGGTCGCCATTATTTTTCATCACTACCCGCCCCGCAATGACCGTATCGGCTGTGCCGCCGGCCTCGACAGTTTTGCCAGCGTCAAGGCTTTGGTTGATGCCCTGATCGACCAGGGGTATACCGTCGGTCATCCCTATGCTGACGGCGATCAACTGGCCCATGCCCTCCTGGACCGCCTGACCACCGACCGACGCTGGCTGCTGCCCGAACAGATGGCGGCCCGCGCCGAGGCCACTGTTGATGCCGACAGCTTCATGGCCTGGCATGCAAACCTGCCGGAAACGGTACAGGCAAAAATGGTCGAAGACTGGGGTCCCATGCCCGGTGACCTCTTTGTCCATGACGGCCGGCTTCTTTTTCCCGGTATGATTAACGGGAATCTTTTCCTCAGTATTCAACCTCCCCGTGGTTATTTCGAGCAAATTGACAAGCTCCATCACGATCTCCATCTGTCGCCGCCGCATCACTATCTGGCCTACTACCACTGGATCAAGGAGGTGTTCGGTGCCGATGCCGTGATTCACGTGGGCAAGCACGGTTCCCTGGAATGGCTGCCGGGTAAGGCTGTGGGACTGAGCGCCACCTGTTACCCGGACCTGGCCATCAGGGGCCTGCCCAACATCTATCCCTATATTATCAACGATCCGGGCGAAGGCACCCAGGCCAAACGCCGGGCCAATGCCTGCATGGTGGACCATCTCCCGCCGGCCCTGGTCAATGCCGATCTGTACGACGATCTGGCCCGGTTGGATAATCTGCTCAGTGAATACCAGGAGGCCGGGGTGCAGGATCAATCCAAGCGCCCCTTGCTCCAGGCCATGATCTGGGAGGCCACGCAAGTGGCGGAGATTGACCGGGATCTGGGGATATCAAAAGAGGAGGCCTTTGCCGATTTCAGCAAATTTCTTGAAACCGTGCACAGTTCTTTAAGCGAGATTGCCGACACGGTCATTACCGATGGTTTGCACACCCTGGGTGTTCCACCGGCCGGGGCTTTTCTTGTCCAGACCCTGGCCAGCCTGACGCGGTTGGCGAACGGTCCGGTTCCCTCTCTGCGTGATGCGGTGGTCACGGTGATGGGCTATGATCCGGGTCGGCTGAAAAGAGCACGCGGCAGCCGTGCTGACGAACAAGCTGTGATCACCGGCGGTCAGGTGCTGGCGCGGGCTCATGCCCTTATTCTGGCTCTGCTTGCCGATTTGGTGCAAAGCACCGGCTCCGGGGAGGAGAAGGAGGCCATTATGCTCCGGCATCTTGGCCGGACCGATGCCCGGGTGCAGCAGGTCCTTGAATATGTGCGGACCGACCTGCTGCCACGCCTCTTGCAGACCACCGACGAAATGCACTCCTGCCTTAAGGCCCTGGACGGCCGTTTTGTCCCACCCGGTCCCTCCGGGGCGCCCAGTAGGGGGCAGGCCGATATTCTGCCCACCGGCCGCAACTTTTATTCGGTGGATCCCCAAAAAATACCCACACCGGCTGCTTGGCAGGTCGGGCAAAAGCTGGCCGATGCCTTGCTCACCCGCTATCGGGAGGAGCATAATACCTACCCCGACAGCGTTGGCATCATCCTCTGGGCCAGCCCCACCATGCGTTCCAAGGGTGACGATGTCGCCGAAATCCTCGCCCTGATGGGGCTGCGTCCGATCTGGCAGGCCGGGTCAGGCACTGTTCGTGGTCTGGAAGTGATCCCCCTGACTGAACTCGGTCGTCCCCGTATTGATGTGGTGCCCCGTATTTCCGGCATCTTCCGTGACGCCTTTCCCCTGCTCATCGAGCTGATTGATCAGGGGGTGCAAATGGTAGCGGCCTTGAAGGAAGACCCCGAGGATAACTTCATCCGCAGCCATGTTCTGCACGATGAACAACAAGGGCTCAGTCAGGGCATGAATGCGGAAGATGCCCGTCGTCGGGCCACGTTTCGGATCTTCGGCGCGCCTCCGGGAAGCTACGGCACCGGTGTGGCCCAGCTGGTGGAATCCAAGGCCTGGCAGAGCCCGGACGACCTGGGGCGTATCTTTATTCAGTGGTCATCCCATGCCTACGGAAAAAATGTATTCGGCGAAGCGGCGCAGGACAGTTTTCACCAGGCGTTGAGCCGCATGGCGGTTACGGTGAAAAACGAAGACTCGCGGGAAAAGGATATGATGACCTGCACCGATTTCTACAGCCACCACGGCGGGCTGATTTCGGCGGTGCGGGCGATCCGGGGACGTTTACCTTTGGCCCTGGCCGGGGATTCGGCAGACCCGGATCAGGTCACAATGCGCAGCACCCTTGAGGAGGCCCGACACATCTTCCGTTCCCGGCTGCTTAATCCCAAATGGTTACAGGGTCTCCAGCGCCACGGCTATAAGGGCGCCGGCGACATTTCCAAAGCCATGGATATTATCTTGGGCTGGGACGCCACGGCCGATGTGGTCGACGACTGGATGTATCAGCGTTTTGCCGACAAGGTGGCCCTGAATCCGGAGATGCAGACCTGGATGCGCCGGGTCAATCCGTATGCCCTGCATAACATCGCCGACAAGCTGTTGGAAGCTGCGGCGCGTTCGCTGTGGCGGACCGATCAGCAGACCTTGGATGCGCTGCGCAATGTCTTTCTGGAAATAGAGGGGGATATCGAAGAGATCACCGAATAGCCAGCCGCGCCTGGTGCTGCCGGCGAAAGAATCGCTGGCTGGGACGCGGGACTCCGGACAGGTGATCTTTGCAGGATACGCATCCATCTGCAGGCGGAATTTTTTCTTTCCTTTTCCATTTGTAAACCTCATTATTGGTTGTTGCTGGCTCGACGCAATGGGGGGGAGAGGAAGAGCTGTGCCAACAAGTGGAGCCCCCTATATCTGCTCGAGATTTGATGGGTACGGTAACAAATCCACAGCAAGGGTCAAGAAGGCAGTAGGGCTCCGCAGGCCGGCAAGAGGAGGGAGACGTTGACAGCTTACTGCTTATGTCCACTGACTACTGGCCAAAGTGCTTGTTTTGCCCGATTTTTATGATCTGCTCACTTTCGAACGTGAGATAGTCCTTGAGGCCGCGCAGTTCATAATTGACCAGCCGTTTCACCCCGAGCAGTGTCTGCTCGGACATCTCATTGTAGTGCCGGGCCACCTCCAGGGCTCTTGCTTCAAGTTGGGCAACCGGCACCACCGTATCGGCAATGCCGTGTACGAGCGCCTCCTGCGCGGTGATTCTCGGCCGCAAAAGCAGTTGTTTGGCCTTTGCCGTCCCCAGAAGTCGGCTGAGGACATACGGCCCGCCGCCCTTGGGCAGCATGCCGATTTCCTGATAGATGTTATGAAAATCCGTACGGTCAAAACTCTGGAAATTATGGAAAAAATTTCCAGAAAACCGCAGCCACAGGGTCTCTTCCCGAAATTCGGCAACAAAGAATTCAGGATAAGAGACGACAAAGTCACTATTGTTCATGGCGTTCCTCGGCGTTTGCCTGTTTTAGAGGTGTTTTCCGGGCTCTGTTGACCTGCAATTTCGTGACCCACCGTGTGCTCCAGGGTGGCAAGGGCGTCCAGATACCCGTACAGGGACTGATAGTAGTTGGTGCGCGCGCCGGTGAGGTCGGTCTGCGCATCCAGTACCTCGGTCGATGTTACCGCTTCCTGACGGTAGGCGAGCTGGGTGATGCGCATGTTTTCCGCTGCTTGGGTCAATGTCAGCTTGGAGGTCTGCACGTTGTGCTCCGCCACACCCAGATTGAGGTAGGCGCTCTTAATCTCGACCCGCACCTGGTCCCGGGCCTGCCTGATACTCTCGTCATAGGCCCGTTTGGTAGAGGCGGCCTTGTTCACGTTGGACTCGGTCTTGAAGCCGTCGAACAGGGTCCAGGAAGCCTGCAGCGTGATCGAGGCGTTATGATCGTTCTCGAAATCATTGTTATCGGCCGCGGGTGAATCGCCGTTGTGCCAGTAACTGCCCACCAGGGAAACCTTGGGGTAATAACTGCTTTTTTCCATGGTGATTGCCTCTTCCATGGTTTTCCGCACCAGGGCCATGGCCTGCAGTTGCGGCCGTTCCTGTAATCCGGAGTCAATCAGCTCCGAAAGTTTAACCCGGACCTGGGGAATAGTCTCGATGGGGGCGATGTGTGTCTCGGCGTTGATATCCCGGCTCAGCCATCGGTTGAGATCGGAGAGGGCAATATGGACATCGGCACCGGCCCGTTCCTGCTGCTGAAGGGCATCGGAAAGGGCTACCTTGGCCCGCAGCAGGTCGTTAAGCCGGATGATGCCGTGGTCGTAAAACCGCTGGGCATCCTCTTTATGGGAGGTGAGGGTGGTGACCGACTCATCGGCCACCAACCGGCTCTTGTCGTTCAGCAGCACCCGGTAGTAGGCGCTTTTCACTCCTTTGGTCACATCGAGAAAGGACTGCTGCTTCTCCTTCTTGCTCACCTCCACCCCGATTTTGGCGATCTCATGCTGAGCGGAGACGGCAAAGCCGGTGAAAAGCGGCTGCACCAAGCTCACCCCCCAGCCGTAGTGGGTGTCGTGCGCCACCTGCACATCACGGCCGTTTTGCACCTGGTAGACGGTGTCCGCCATGGAGGTGATTGCGTAATTGGCGGCAACATTGGGGAAATACCCCGATTTTGCGCTTTTTTCCGCAAACTGGGCGCCGGTGATGTCCTCAAGCGATTTTCGCGCCGTCGGATTGTTTTTCAGGGCGATCCCGACCGCCTCGGGCAGGGTGAGCACACGCTCCCCGGCCGCCGAGGCCGAAGCCATCCATCCCGCCAGCAGCATGGTTATGCAGCCTATGGTTGTATATGTTGTTTTCATGGTAATTCCTTTGTGCTTCCTTCTTTTTCCCGAGGGGATTGCTGTGCGCCGAGTATCAGGCGTTTCATTTTGGGCAAACGGCTTTTCCGTGGCTGCAGCACCACCCAGTAGAGCACCGGCATGACCAGCAGGGTCAGGGCCATACCAAAGACCAGGCCGGCAGCCAGCACCGAGCCCAGGGGGGCCCACAGCGCCGACCCGCTGATAATCATGGGCACCACGCCCATGGCCGCAGCCATGGCGGTGAGGAACACCGGGCGCATACGTCGTTTGCCCGCGTTCATGGCCACGGTCTTGATGTTTTCCGATTCATCGGCGGCCGCCAGTTTGTCGGCATACTCCACCAGGATGATGCCGTTGCGCACCACCAAACCGGAGAGACTGATTACGCCGAGAAAGCCGGTGAAGCTGAACGGGTTGCCGGTAATCAGCAGGCCGACAAAGGCACCGAACCAGCTCATGGGGATGCCGGCCATGATGATCAGGGCCTTGCGGATGCCCTTGAACTGGAACAGCAACACCATAAAGATCAAGACCAGACTGGTCAGCAACGAGGCCAACTGCTGGCCCATCACTGTTTTCTGATCCTCCAGCTCACCGCCGTAGGAGATGGTGACGCCCTTGGGGAGATTCATGGCCGCGATCTTGGGCATGATTTCGCTTAAGATATCATTGGGCATGCGGCCCAGCTGGGTTTCGGTGCGCACGGTCAGGCAGCGGACCCCGTTACGGTGGCGGATGCGGCCCGGCTGCCACTCCGGCTCCAGGGTGGCGATCTGCCGCAAGGGCACCCGAGCTCCGGTGAGCGGAGAGACTAAATAGGTGTTTTCGATGTCCTGGAAGGAATCGCGGTTTTCCTGATCCAGTCGCAGGAGAATGGTGACCGGATTATCCCCTTCCCAGAGCACGGACACCGGCCAGCCCTTGAAGCCGCCACCCAGCATGCGGGCCACATCCTGGCTGGTAAATCCCAACCGGTTGGCTACCTCGTCGTTGATGGTGACGCGGATGCCGTAATAGTCCTGCTGAAAGGTGGTACGGATGAAGTTGGTGCCCTTGGTGTGCTGCAACAGGTCTATGATATTCGCACCGATATGGCGGATCTGATCCAGATCCCGGCCTGAGATGCGGACCTCAATGGGCGCGTCGACCGGCGGTCCCTGCACCAGTTGCTTGACAAGGATCTCACCGTTAGGCAGGAAGTGATGCAGCTTGTGGACGAATTCAGCCACGAGGGCATCGGTTTCTTCGGCGGTACGGGTGTTGATCAGGATCTGGGCATAGTTTTTCTCCGGCTGCTGGGGCGCGTAGGTCATGTAAAAGCGAGGCGAGGCAGTGCCGATGAAGCTGGTCACCTCGGTGATACGCTTGTCCTCGTTCAGCAGGGTCTCGATCTTCCGTACCGCCGCGTCCGTGGCTTCCAGTTTGACGCCCTTGTCCATATAAATCTCCAGACAGAACTGGTTGCGCTGGGTGTTGGGAAACATGCGCACCGGCACCTGCATGGCGACCACCACCGTGCCGGCCACCGAAAGCACGGCAAACAGCACGGTGAGCAGCGGATGGTTAAAGGTCACTCCGAGCACGACATCGTAGCCCTTCTGCACCAGATCAAGAAAGGACATCCGGCTCTTCTTGCCCGGCACAGAATGCAGCCCGGTCTTGATCAGCAGGTGGCAGAGCAGCGGGATGAGCAGCACCGCCACCAAAAGCGAGATGATCAGGGCCACGGTGACCGAGATGGGCAGGGTGAGGAGAAATTCACCGGCATTGCCCGAGACGATGAGATTGAGGGGGATGAAGGCGCAGATAATGGCCAGGGTGGCGGAAAAAACTGGGACAAAAAGGTCCGACGCGCTCTTCAGGGCCGCGTTCCAGGTCGATTCCCCCTGGTCGAGCCGCTCCACATAGTCATCGACAATGACGATGGCATTATCCACCACCATGCCCAGGACGACGATCAATCCGGCCAGGGTCATCTGCTGCAGGTTGATGTTGAAATAATCGAGAAAGCCAAAGGTGATCATGATGGTGATCGGGATCGCCATGGCCGCTACCAAGGCCACCCGGATGGGCAGCAGCAGGATGGTGACCAGAATCACCGCCACAATGGCAACGGCGAATTCCTTCATGAAATGGCCGATATTCTCATCCACCACCAGCGGTTGATCAATGGTCTTCTGCACGGTGACATCCGGCGGAATCAATGCCTTGGCAAGGGCCAGGCGCTGGTCCACCTTCTGGCCGAACTCGACGATGTTGAAACCGTTTTGCATCTCCACCGACAGCATCAGCGATTTGGTGCCGTTGAAGCGGATGAACGAGTCCGGCTCTACATAGCGCCTTTCGACCTGGGCCACGTCCTTGAGCCGGACAATGCCGCCTTTGCTGGAGGTGTCGATGATCTGGTTCTCAATCTGCTGGATTGAGGTGTAGAGGCTGCTGGTATGAATGGGGATCTCCGAGCTGCTCGACTTGATCTCACCGGCATAGGTAATGGTATTCATCGATTGCAGCACCCGGGCCACCTGGTCCTGGGTGACCCCGAATTGCGCCAACTTGGCCGAATCGGTGGTGACGTACATCTGCTCGCTCTGCTCGCCGTAGCGTTTGAGCTTGGAGACCTCGGGCAGGGGGCGCAGTTCATCCTCGATAATTTCCAGATAATCGCGCAGTTCCTTGTAGCTGTGCCGTTCCGAGGACACCGCGATCAACAGGGCCACGGTGTCGCCGAAATCGCTGTTGATGATCGGTCCGATAACGCCTGCGGGCAGGGAGGATTTCAGCTCATTCAGGTCGTGCCGGGCCTTGGACCAGAACTGATCCTTGGCGGTGAGCCATTCCTGCAGCTCCACCTGGATGACCATCTCGCCATCGCGGGTGGTGGATTCGGTCTCGTCCTTTTTCACCTCCTCATAACGAAAGAGCAGATTTTCCACCTTCTTGGTCACCTGCTCCTCCATCTCCAGCGCGGTGGCTCCGGGATAGAGCATGATCACCAGGCCCTGGCGGATGGTCATCTTGGGATCTTCACGCCGGGGCATGTGATTGAGTGAGTAGAGCCCGGCCACGACAAAGATCATCGTCAACAGCAAGGTGATCTGCTTATGCTTGAGCGCGCCTTCGAAAAACTTCATAGCTTGGCCTCGCCGGCGGCCTGCCCGGTGGTGATCGGGGTACCGTCGTTGAGCTTGTGCTGGCCGGAGATGATGACCGCGTCTTCGGGGTTGAGACCGCTGCGGATGGCAATGCCCTCACCATGGGCGACGCCGGGGACGACCCGCCGGCGGTGGGCGGTCTTGCTGGCGCTGTCGGCCACAAACACATAGGGCAGGTTGTCGGCGTCGCGAACAATGGCCACACCCGGCACGGTGAGCAGTTGCAGCGGCCGGTCGCTCTCGATTTCAGCCTGCACGATCATGCCCGGCCGCAGCAGGAGGTTGGGATTGGCAAGTTCAATCTTCACCGGATAGGTGCGGGTGCGTTCATCAGCCACGGCGCCGATCATCGACACCCGACCGGTGAAGCTCCGTCCCTGGAGAGCGGCAAAAGACACCTGGGCGCTCTTGCCCAGGGTCACCTGGTCGATCTCGGTTTCCGGCACCGCCACCCGGGCATAGATGAGATCGGTTTTTACTACGGTGAAGGCCGGACTCTGTGCCGAGACCATCTGGCCGATCTCGATGCTTTTGCTGCTGACGATGCCGGATAGGGGCGCATAGAGTCTGGTGTCCCTGAGGGCCTTGCGGGCCACATTGCTGGCCGCCGTTACCTCGGCCAGGTTGGCCTTCAGCTCGATGAGATTTTTCTGGGCAAAGGCCCCTTGCTTGTAGAGGGGTTCGTAGCGTTGATAAGCGTCTTTGGCCCGAAGCACCGCCGCCTCGGCCATATCGAGCCGGTTTTGATAGTCCTGGGGCTCGATGGTCGCCAGCAGCATGCCCTTGGTCACCTTGCCCCCTTCTTCCACCAACACTTGATTAACCCTGCCGGGCACCAGGAAGCCCAGGGGGGAAGTCTTGTCCGCCTCCAGGGCGCCGCTGACGGCAATGAGCGTACTGGTCGTGACCCGGGTGACCGGTTGGACAAGGACCGCGGTCGTCGCCGGCAGCGAATCCACGGCCTTGGCGGCTTTATCCGACTTGCAGCCGCCCAGAGACAGCAGGGCGGCAGAAAGCACAATCGTGCTGATCAATTGGGCGAACTTGGTAGAGTCCAAGGGGTTCTCCTGTTGTTGGGGTGGGGATGATGGGTGCATCTGTTCTTGATCCTTGTGCGTGGTCAGTCTGCAAGCGGTTGCCAGAAGCGGTTTGCCGGTCCTGCCCGACGACATCCTTGTCCCGCAACCCGGTTGCTCAGTTCGCCGGTTTTCCTTGTTTCAGCCCTTGCATAAAGGCGGAGAAACCCTCGCGGATGGGGGTGAAGAGGGCATTGTCTCTGTGGTTGAGCATAACTTCGCCAAAGAGTTTGATGCCGATGGCCAGCGCCGTTGCCTCATCCTCGGAAAAGGCATTCCGTGCTTTCATGCGGGCCACGATACTGAACAGATCATCATGATTGCGGACGCTGAAGCTCAACGGTGGTTCCATGAGCAGGTCCCCCTGGGGGGCTTCGATTTTATCCACTTGAATTGTATAGAGATATCCTTTCATTGTTTCCTCGTTGTTCATGCCACTGCCTTGGTGGCATCCTTCCATGGCCGATCCTGCACGTCCGGAGCGCTGGCAGGACTATGTTCCTCACTGCCGGCCAGTTTCTGACGCTGGCAGCCGAACCGCAGCAACTGCATCAATCCATTGACCAAAAACGGTGTTTCAATGGTGAGATCCATCACCTCCACCAGTTGCTGAAACTGGGGTGCCAGACCATCGACATAGGCGATCAGGGCAATGGCGCCCAAGGTCACATCAATGCCCGGCGGCAACTGCTTACGCTTGACGGCCGCGGTGAGCAGCACGGCCACCTTTTCCACCCGCTGCCGCTGCACCTGCTGTTTATTGAAGGGCAGAGGCCCGCCCAGACCGATGGCATGATGCTCGTTGAGCAAAATCCGGAACAATCGCTGCCGCTTGCTGTTGTGCGGCAGCCGTTTGAGATGGCCAAAAAGTTGTTCCACCAAAAAACCAAGGGGATCGGATTCATCCTCGCCATCCATGACTTGGAAAAAGAAATCGTTTTCTCGCCGCAGGTCCTCCCAAAGGGTGCGCAAGACATGCTCTTTATTTTCAAAATGCCAATAGACTGCTCCTCGCGTGACCCCCGCTCCCTGCGCAATATCAAGCAACGAGGTCCGGGCTACGCCACGCAACAGAATCACCCGTGCGGCCGCCTCAAGAATCATGGTTCGGGTGGCCTTCGCTTCTCTCTTGGTCTTTTTGGCCATGATGGTTTCCTCATGAAAAAACGATGATGAAGACGAAGAGGTGGTTGTCAATCAAGACGCTTGCCAACCGGTGCCGGGGACCTTGGAGACCAACGCCTCAGGCAGCGGTTAGTGAATGGAGTAGGTGGAAAGCGTCATAAAGGGATTGTTCCTGCCATGGTTTGCCGGCATTTCTTCGGGGCGGCTTACCCGCAGGGCCTCCGGCCAGGGGCTGTTGCGATCAAGCCGCACATAGGCCCGGCCGCTGATACCATCGATGATCTGCCCGGAAAGGAGGATGGTGATGATTTCCGGGGCGATCTTGGCCAGCACCTCATGTTGGGGTTGCGATTGTGGCCAAAAATTTGTCCGCAGGTGAGTAAAGTTATGTTCGGCAGGGGTAATGAAGGCGACATGAGCCGGCAGCACGACCGGCGAGGGGAGATCCAACATCAACCTCGCCTCGGCACCGATGGCGATTCGCGCCGCCATGTCGGCGGGCAGGGTAAACCGCATAAAGACCTCCCGCAGATCCATGAGCTGAAGCAGTGCGGCGTCACTGGTCACCGGATCACCCTCCTTGGCCAGGTGGTGCAGGACAACACCGTGAAGGGGTGATGTCACCGTGCAAGCAGCGATCTCCGTGTGCAATCGCTCGATGGTGTTGTGGGCGGCAATCACCGACGCCTGCGCATCGAAAAGCTGGGATCGCAGCATCACAACCTTTTCTTGCCAGGTGCCCTGTTCCGTCCGCGACAGGGCGATAGCTTCCTGCCGTGACGAGAATTGTGCCGGAGCACTTCGCGTGTCCAGCTGCTGTTTCAGCTGTTTTTTCATGGCCTCGGCCCCTGCTTGTGCCTGAAGTAATTCTCCTTTTGCCCGGTTCAGCTCCTCTTCCAGAGAGCTGCTGTCCAACCGGGCCACCACCTGACCGCTCGTCACCGCATCGCCATCCTTGACCAACAGACGGGCCAGCCGGCCGGCCTGCGGGGTGAGCAGGAGTACGACCTTGGTGACGATGCGGCCGGACTCGAAGCAGTGCCCATCAGAGGATGGCAACATCGGCCCGGACCACCAGCACGCCATGGGAAGGGCCAGCAGAACAATCAAACTGATCCATGGCGGGAATGTGGACATGCAGGCCTCCTCGATGTGTCGCGGTTCTTTCCTCCGGTAAAGCGACAACCGTGCCATTTCTAGATATGTCTTATTTTCAATATGTTACAATGAACGGTCGAAATATTTCGTCATATTTGACAAAACATATGTCATATATGACGAATATGGGTATTGTTCGTCATATATAACAACTCGTGAGGTTCCCTGACGCAACGGGAGAGGAAAAAGCATGGGCCAAAAGGATGATTTTTTTAGGGAAACCACCCTGCGTATTTGCGGCAGTCTGCAGATTGCCACGGCTTTGGCCGACGTCTTTGACTATTTCAAGCTCCATTTTCCCCTTATCGGTATCAGCTTGAATATCCTGGATGACGATCTGGGAGCTATCCGCCGCATTGCCATGGCAGGGGATGATCAGAAGGAGTTCCCGGAAGAAATCGTGCCGGTGCCCAAGGAGCTCTGGGGCCAGATGCAGGTCATGCCCATCCGTGAGCCTCAGGTCATAACCACTGAACTCAAAGAGCCCCACTCCCAGATAGCGGCCTTGTTCAAACTGGAGAACAAGGCTGAACTCATCCTGCCCCTGTGGATGGACGACAAGCTCTACGGTGTGCTCTCCCTGCGGGCAGCGCACAAGGATCATTTTCTCAAACGGCATCTGGAACTGCTGCGCACGGTGAGCCGGCCCATGGCCATTGCCCTGGCCAACGCCCTGGCCCATGAAAGGATTAAACGAACCAGTGAAATGCTGGCAGAGGATAATCGGTTGTTACGGAAGGAATTTTATTTGCAGGAGGAGATTGTTGGTCAAAACGGCGGTCTGGCCGATGTCATGCTCATGGTGCGGCAGGTGGCACCGTTGAACAACACGGTGCTGCTCTTGGGGGAAACCGGTACCGGCAAGGAAGTGATCGCCAATGCCATTCACTTCTCCTCCGCCTCCAAGGACGGCCCCTTTGTCAAGGTCAACTGCGGGGCCATTCCCGAGCAGCTGATCGACAGCGAACTGTTCGGTCATGAGAAGGGAGCGTTCACCGGCGCGGTGAGTGAAAAACGGGGACGATTCGAGCGTGCCCATCAGGGCACCATCTTTCTCGATGAGATCGGCGAACTGCCGTTGCAGGCCCAGATACGTCTGCTGCGGGTACTGCAGACCAGGGAGATCGAGCGGGTCGGCGGGCAGCGGGCCATGCCCATCGACATCCGGGTGATCGCCGCCACCCACCGCAACCTGGAGACCATGGTCCGGGAAAACAAATTCCGCGAGGATCTCTGGTTCCGGCTCAACGTCTTTCCACTGATGATCCCGCCGTTACGCCAGCGCAAGGAGGATATTCCGGCCCTGACGGTCCATTGCATCAACAAAAAGGCAAAACTCATGGGCATCAAGCAGATTCCCGTCATCGCCCCGGGAGCATTAGAGCGGCTCATGCGGTACAACTGGCCCGGCAATGTGCGCGAATTGGAGAACTTGGTGGAGCGGGAACTCATTGTCCAACGCGACGGAATGCTCTCCTTTCAGTCCTTGCCCATCTCCGTTCGTTCGACAGAGTCAACCGCAGTCGCGGCAGCTACCGGCACCGGCCTCCGCCCGCTGGAGGAGGCCATAGCTGCCCAAATTCAACGGGCACTCCTGCAAACCAAGGGGAAGATCAGTGGTCCCGGCGGAGCGGCGGAGCTCTTGCGCATCAATCCGAGCACCCTGCGGGCACGAATGAGGAAGTTACGGATAATCCTTCCTTGAAGTATCGCAAAAACGAGTGCGTACAGATAACATGACCTCTGCAAATGAGGCATGTTTGTGTTTCTGCACATAGACGACAAACGCCAGACGAATACTATGACAGAGTAGAAAGAGGAGCTCACCGGTAGCTAAAACTTTATGCTGAATCCGGTTTCAATGTAGATCCCGTCCTGCACATAATAGGCGGTTTTAGGCGAGCCGTTGGCACCGGTCAATTCTCCGTCGCTGTTGATGGCGCGCTCCACATCCTCATTGAGGATATTTTTCCCCAGAATCCAGATTTTATAGTTGTCCCAGGAGTAGGAAACCGAGGCATCGAAGGTGGTCTTGGCCGGATAGGTCAAGCGGTTGGTGTAGTCCAGATAGTATTCGCCGCAGGTGATGGCATCCAGGCTGGCCTTCCACCCTTTCATGGGGTAAAAATCGAGGCCGATTCGGCCGGTGAATTCGGGAATCCCGTAGACCTGATAGCCGTCAAGGTCAACCACCACGCGCGTATTGGAGGGGTGCTCATAAATGCGCGCCGTGCCCGATTTCCATTGGGCATCGATATAGGCGCCGGATATCCGATACCCCAGCCACTGCAAGGGCCGCCCGTCGATCTCCAGTTCCACGCCGTAGGTTTCGGCATCACCGGTGTTTTTCTGGCCCATATAGCTGCTGCCTTCGTAGTAACCGGCAAATTTGTCCTGGGTCTCAGCGTAATAGGTGGTAAGCGCCACATTGAGCCAACGGCCTATGTGGTGTTTGTAGCCGATTTCATAGGTGATGGACTCTTCCGGCTTCAAATCTTCAGGTCGGTTGTTTTCACTGCCGTAACTGGCGGCCCAATAGTAATATTGGGGACTGGGAGTCCAGTAATTGCGTCCCACGGACACATATATATTGGCATCAGGGGTAAAATGGTAGGAAGGTGCAACCGTCCAGCTCCACATGGTCTCCTCGGGTTTCAGCTTTTTGGGTTCCATGGTCTCATAGGTCATGTCCACGATGTCCAGCCGGTTGCCGATTTTCAGACCCCATTTATCGGCCAGAAGCAGGTCGTTATCCCAGAAAATGCCCATGGTCGTTTCCGCCAGATCAATATCGGCGGTGGCGGTGCTCCGTGTTCCCAGCGTATCGTAGGGATAGGTCTTGCGCTGGCTGAAATCGACATTCTCGAAATTGAGGCCCACTGTGGGGGTGTAGTCAAGCTCGCCGAAATGACAGCGATATCCCGCCGAAACCGTTGCCGTGTAGGTGTCCTGCTCACGATCGTCCCAATCGCCGCGAGCTGTGGTGGTTGAGGTATAGATGTCTTTGGTGTCGTCATACCTTTCATTGTAGTGGGTATACGAAACAGTGCCGTCCACAAACAGATTGGTGCCTCTGTGGGTGAAATCGAGTGCATATAATCCCGAGTCCTGCTCCTGACTGTTGTGCCAGACAAGAGTAGGATCATCTGCCGACTTGGGAAAATGAAGGCTTCTCCGATAATCGTCAAGGTGCCAGGCATATTTGGCCAGATCGTAGGCTGAATCCCGCTCCCGGTGCACCCAATTGCCGCGGAACCCGATCCGGGTCTGCTCCGAAAGGTTATATCCGAGCTTCAGTAATCCGGCGATGCGGGAGGATTCCTCCCCCTCATAGCCATCGGTGTCGTACGAGGCGATGTCGGCGAGGTAATCCCATTGGTTGCTGCGGCCGTCCACGCCACCGGAGAAGTTAGAGGTTCCCCATGAGCCATAACTGCCGGAGAGATGCCCATTGACCGGTTTTTTCCCCTGCCCCTTTTTGGTGATGATGTTGATCACGCCGCGGGCGGAACCCGGACCGTAGATAACGCCGGCCGAGCGGAGCACCTCGATACGTTCAATCTGCGACACGGGAATAATATCCAGCTCTTCACGGCGATAATTTCCGTATTTCTGCGCCACCCCATCCACCAGGATCACCGGCCCGCCGGCCATGGAACTCCGGGTGCCGCGAATGGACAGTGACGAATCGCTGGCGCTGGTATTGTAGACACCGGGAATGCGCTCCAGGGCGTCGATGATGTTTTTAGCGCCCATTTGCTCCAGGTCCGCCGCCGTAATCACCGAGATGCTGGCCGGGGTGTCGATCAGCTTGCTCTTGCTGGTGGAGGTGACGACCATCTCCTCCAGAACATGGGGTGTTTCCTCTGTTTGATCGGCGATTCCCGCCTGGGGCGTCAAGGTGAGCACAAAAACTGCCGCCCATAGGGCTTGGTCCGTTCTTTTACTCCGACGATGTATCCTGCATTTTCCCACTTTTCCCTCCTTGCTGAATTTATTTTTATTTCGAATCAAACCCTGCCGACAGACCTGGGTATTGGGCAGGCCTGCCGAGACGGGCTGAAAGGTACAACGGAAGGACGGGCGGAATGGATGCGGCAAGAGCAAAAAAAAATCCCGGATCGATATGAATCGATCCGGGATAGCCCTCTTTATCCACAGAAAAAAACCAGGTACGCCGCTGTCCTCGCAGTCGTTTCCTCAAAGCTCAGGCAGGTCTTCTGACTCCCGGTTCGTCCTACTGGTTGCGCCTTCCCGACCCGAAGGTCAGTGACGTTTTTGCAACGTTCGTCCCCGGTTACAGCGGCGGGCCCGTCTCCGATTTTCACGGAGTTCCCTCTAAAGTTCTCTTACGAACACCTGAGCTGGCCGAGATAGAACCCATGATATCGATAAAGTCAAGAAAATAGTATTGTAACTCTTCGACAATACCACCGATTTCCCTGCGTTACATGGAAACCCTCCTGGCCTGCGATGCAGGCAGTGGTAATACGTACAGCTCGATGCACCCGTGACCACACTGCCGGCACAAGCAGGTTGATTTGCGTGGGATCGTGTAAGGATTGTCCTTCTCAGAGGTGTTCCGGTTGCGCAACCACGGGGAATGGGAAAAATCCTGACCGAAGACGTCCTGTTTTTTGTTCTTGACAATACTTCCTTGGCTCGTTTAACGTAGCCCTCGAGTTACACATTTTTCAGGCTCCGAAAGGATTAATAGGGAACCCCGTGAGAATCGGGGACGGGCCCGCCGCTGTAACCGGGGACGAGCGTTGCAAACAAGTCACTGACCTTCGGGTCGGGAAGACGCAACCAGTAGGACGAACCGGGAGTCAGAAGACCTGCCTGAAAAATACAGAGTGTTTCCCCGTGGACAAGGGAAAACCACCGATACGTGGATTATACTAGGGCATCCCCGGATCAATTTATTTGATCCGGGGATTTTTTTTTGTTTTTTCGGATGGTGTTATACAAGCTAAAGTTTTTCTTTTTTACTGTTTTTACATAAAAAAAATCGGTGCCATAGAAGTATGGCCTAACAGGGAAAACGGTGTGAATCCGTTGCGGTCCGGCCGCTGTAACTGGGGACGAAATCTGCACGATGCCACTGATCGATTGCGATTGGGAAGGCGCAGAAACTAGAACGATCCAGAAGCCAGAAGACCTGCCGGTTTTTTCGATCAGCTCAAACGGCCGTGGTTCCCGTTGTGATCCCAGCATGCATGAATCGTGAAAACGAGGGGTGCATGGGAGTTGCAGACACTGGGGATAACCCCCCAGCCCTTGAGGGCTGGGGGGTTTTTTTGTTGAAAAACTAACAGGAACAAGGAGTGTGTAATGAGTGAAGCATTGGATATTCTCAACGTTTTCCCTGCTCATACCCATGCCGATTGGCTGGCGACGGTTGAAAAGGATTTGAAGGGCAAGCCCTTTGATAAGGTGTTGGTCAAAAAGACCTATGAGGGCATTGATATTCAGCCCATGTATTTCGTGCATGACCTTGAAGGGTTGCCCCCGGTGGATACCCTTCCCGGCCAGACTCCCTATATACGGGGGACCAGTGCATCCGGCAGCGTGGTGAATCCGTGGAAGATCGCCCAGGAAATCACCCTCGGTGATCCCGCCGAATTTAATCGGGCGGTGCAACTCGACCTCGGCCGGGGGCAGAACAGTTTGAATGTGGTGTTTGATCGGGCCACCCTCAAGGGACAAAATCCCGATCAGGCTGCAGTGGACGATGTGGGCCGGGGTGGCTTGTCCATGGCCACCATGGCCGACGCCAAAGTTGCCTTTGAAGGTGTTGATCTGACCGCGTATGAGAGTCGTTTTTTTTGCGGCGAGTCCGGCATCGCGTTAGCGGCTCTGACCGTTGCTCTGTTGGAAGACCGGAGTAAAACCGCCGGGGAATTGAAAGGCACCTTGGCGGTCGATCCGCTGGGAACCCTTGCTGTTGAAGGGCAGTTAGGCTGTTCGCTTGCCGAAGCCTATGATCGGATGGCCCAACTGACCCTGTGGGCCGGGGATCAGGCTCCGGAGTTGCGCACCCTGGCCGTTAACGTCGACGGCTATCAGAACAGCGGCGGCAACGCCGTACAGGAGATCGCCTTTGCCCTGGCCACCGGGGTGGAATATATCCGGGCCATGCAGGAACGGGGGCTGGACATTGATGCCATTGCCCGGCGTATGACCTTCGGTTTTTCCATTGGTGCCGATTTTTTCATGGAGATTGCCAAGTTCCGGGCGGCGCGTTTGGCCTGGTGTCAGGTGGTGGAATCCTTTGGTGGGGACGAGGAATCCAAAAAGATGCGGATTCATGCCCGGACCTCGCGCTGGAACAAGACCGAGGTCGACCCCTGGGTCAATATGCTGCGCGTTTCCACCGAGGCCTTCTCAGGCATCGCCGGTGGTGTTGACAGTCTCCATGTCTCCCCCTTTGATGAGATTTTCCGTCAGCCCAATGATTTTTCTCGCCGTATCGCCCGTAATGTGCAGATTGTGTTGAAGGAGGAGGGCCACTTTGACAAGGTCGTGGATCCGGCCGGCGGTTGTTGGTATGTGGAAAAGATCACTGCCCAGTTGGCGGAAAAGGCCTGGAACATGTTCCAGGGCATAGAGGCCAAAGGAGGTATGGCCGCAGTCCTTCAAGAAGGGACGCCCCAGGCCGAAACGGCTGCCGTTGCCGCCCAGCGGGCGAAAAATATTGCTACCCGGACCGATCGCTTTGTCGGTACGAATATGTATCCGAACCTCTTGGAGAAACGGCTGCCGGTTGAGCCCTTTGACCATGCCGCTTTTCAGAAGCAACGGATCGCACAGGTAAGCGCCCACGCGGCCTCGGTCGACACCGGTGCCTGTGCAGCAGCCCTGGCGGCGGTCCGCTCCGCTTGCAGCAATATCAACGGCGCCGTGGTCAGCGCGGCTGTTCAAGCCGCTCGTTGCGGCGCAACCCTGGGCGAAATCACTGCGGCCCTTCGAACCGGGACCGGGTCGATTCCAACCACTCAACCCTTGACCCTCCATCGCGGTGCCGAACCCTTTGAGAAAATTCGGCGGACAACCGAGGCCTTTACCGCCCGGACCGGCAGTTCTCCCAAACTCTTTTTGGCCAACATGGGGCCCATTCCGCAGCATAAGGGCCGAGCCGATTTTTCCACCGCTTTTTTCAATGTCGGGGCCTTCGAAACCATCGGCAATAACGGTTTCGATACCGTGGACGAGGCCGCGCAGGCGGCTCTGAGTTCGGGGGCCAAGGCCTTGGTGATCTGTTCCACTGACGCCACCTATCCCGAAATCGTGCCGGTGCTGGCCAAACAAATCAAAACAGCTGATCCGAACATCATGATCATTCTTGCCGGGTTTCCCAAGGAGCATATCGAAGCCTTTAAGGAGGCCGGAGTCGACGAGTTTCTCCATGTTCGTTCAAATGCCTTGGAATTGTTAACTAAATTACAAAAACACCTGGAGGTGATCGCATGAGTGCGCCGGATTTTACCACCATCCCCTTGCGGCCCACCATTGCGCCGATGGATTATCAGGCCTGGGCCGCCAAGATCAAAAAAGAAACCGGGATGACCGCCGAGCAACTGGTCTGGAAGACCGTTGAGCAGATCGATGTCAAGCCCCTGTACACGCGGAAAGATTACGAAGGGCTCGACCATCTTTCCTATATGGCAGGGCTCGCGCCTTTTCTGCGCGGCCCTTACGCCACCATGTTCGTGCAACGCCCCTGGACCGTGCGCCAGTACGCCGGTTTTTCCACTGCCGAGGAGAGCAACGCCTTTTACCGCCGCAATTTGGCCGCCGGTCAGAAGGGGCTTTCCATTGCCTTTGATCTCGCCACCCATCGCGGTTACGACTCCGATCATCCGCGCGTGGTCGGCGATGTCGGCAAGGCCGGTGTTGCGGTGGATTCGATCCTCGATATGAATGTGCTCTTTGCCGGCATTCCCCTGGACGAGATGACCGTGTCCATGACCATGAACGGTGCGGTATTGCCGATTATGGCCTTTTATATTGTGGCCGCCGAAGAGCAGGGCGTGAAGCAGTCGCAACTGGGTGGCACCATTCAGAACGACATCCTTAAGGAATATATGGTGCGCAACACCTATATTTACCCGCCGGCCAACTCGATGCGGATCATCTCCGACATCTTTTCCTACACCTCCAAGAACATGCCCAAATACAACAGTATCAGTATTTCCGGCTATCACATGGAGGAAGCCGGGGCCACCTCGGATATCGAAATGGCCTATACCCTGGCCGATGGCTGGGATTATGCACGGGCGGGCGTTAACGCCGGCATGGATATCGATACCTTTGCCCCGCGTCTTTCGTTTTTCTGGGCGCAGGGCATGAACTACTTTATGGAAATCGCCAAGATGCGCGCGGCTCGCGTCCTTTGGGCCAGAATCATCAAGAGCTTTAACCCCAAAAACGTCAAATCCCTGGCCCTGCGTACCCACAGCCAGACTTCGGGTTGGAGCCTGACCGAGGGCGACCCCTTCAATAACCTCTGTCGGACGGTGATCGAGGGGATGGCCGCCGCTTTGGGCCACACCCAGTCCATGCATACCAATTCGTTGGATGAGGCCATTGCCCTGCCCACGGAATTTTCGTCCCGTATTGCCCGTAACACCCAGTTGTATCTCCAGGATGAAACCAACATCCTGCGCCCCGCCGACCCTTGGGCCGGTTCTTTCTACCTTGAAGCCCTCACCGGAGCGATCATGAAGCGCGGCTGGGATCTGATTCAGGAGGTCGAGAGTCTGGGCGGCATGGCCAAGGCCATTGAAACCGGTCTGCCCAAGATGCGCATCGAAGAGGCTGCGGCCCGCAGGCAGGCGGGGATTGATTCCGGCCGGGAGAAAATCGTCGGCGTCAACAGTTATTGTCTGGATAAGGAAGATGCGCTGGATACCCTGGAGGTTGATAACACGGCGGTGCGTGAGAGCCAGTTGGAGCGTTTAGCCAAGTTGAAGGCCGAGCGCGATGAGGCGAAATGTCAGTCGACCCTCAATGCCCTGACCCACTGCGCCGAAACCGGCGAGGGTAATCTGCTGGCCCTGTCCATTGAGGCGGCTCGGGCTCGGGCGTCGTTGGGAGAAATTTGTTTTGCCTTGGAAAAAAAATGGGGGAGACATACGGCCGTGATTCGTTCGATATCAGGTGTGTACAAAGCGGAATTCAGTGAAAAGCAAGAAGTCCAGAAAGTCATTGCCATGACCAAGGAGTTCGAGGAGCAGGAAGGCCGCAGGCCACGTATCATGGTGGCGAAGATGGGACAGGACGGCCATGATCGTGGCGCCAAGGTCATTTCCACTGCCTTTGCCGATCTCGGGTTTGACGTTGATATCGGACCGCTGTTCCAGACCCCGGAGGAAGCCGCCCGTCAGGCCGTGGAAAATGATGCCCATATCGTGGGTTTCAGCTCCCTGGCAGCCGGTCACAAAACCTTGCTGCCGGCCTTGGTGGAGGAACTGGAAAAATTGGGACGTCCGGACATCATGTGTGTGATCGGCGGCGTTATTCCGGCGCCGGATTATCAATTTTTGCGCGATCACGGCGCTGCCGCCATCTTTGGTCCGGGCACCGTCATTCCGGTGGCGGCGCAAAAGATCCTGGAGGAATTGAAGGCACGCCTGCACGGCGAGTAGTCTGCCCTCCGCGACAAAAAATCCCTTCCGGTCGATCACGGCCGGGAGGGACCTCTACCTCAGAGCAAGGAGATGCTATGGCGTCGAATACAAAAATGCCGGAATGGGCCCCCGAGGGGGATTGCGCGGGTTTTGCCTGCCGAGTGATGGATGGCGTGGTTGCAGGCCACGATGGTATCAGTTCGTACAGCAACACGGATGCAGTCAAGAAGCCGGCGGTTCGCCACCGACGGCCGCAACTCACTGCCCAGGAATATGCTGAAGGGGTGTTGCGGGGGGATCGGGCTGTGCTCGGCCGGGCCATCACCTTGGTGGAGAGCAATGCCGGTCACCATATCCAAAAGGCGCAGGAGGTGCTGAAAGTCTTGCTGCCCTTTACCGGCAATTCGATTCGGGTGGGGATCACCGGCGTACCGGGGGTGGGCAAATCCACCTTTATCGAAACCTTTGGTTGCCATCTGATTGAACAGGGGCACAAGGTGGCGGTGCTGGCCGTGGATCCTTCCAGCTCCATTTCCGGGGGTTCCATCCTTGGCGACAAGACTCGGATGGAGCGGTTGAGCCGGGAAGAACGCTGTTTTATCCGGCCCTCTCCGGCGGGAATCACTCTGGGAGGCGTGGCCAGAAAAACCCGGGAGACCATGTTGGTCTGCGAGGCCGCGGGTTTCGATGTGGTGTTGATCGAGACCGTGGGGGTGGGCCAGAGCGAGACCACGGTGCGTTCCATGGTCGATTTTTTTCTTTTGCTGATGCTGGCCGGTGCGGGCGATGAATTACAGGGGATCAAGAAGGGGATTATGGAACTGGCCGACGCCCTGGTAATCAACAAGGCGGACGGCAAGAACAAGTTGGTCGCCGACACTGCAAGAAGCGAATACGAACGCGCCTTGCACTATCTGCAGCCCTCAACCGAGGGTTGGGTTTCGCACGCCTACACCTGTTCGGCCCTGGCCAATGAAGGCATCGACGAAGTGTGGAAGGTGATCGGCAAGTACAGAGAAATCACCGGTAATTCAGGAGTTTTTGAGCATCACCGTAAAGAACAGAACATCAAATGGGTGCATGATATGGTCGATGATCATCTCCGCTCCCTGTTCGCCAAGCATCCGGGGGTGAATAAAATCATTAAGGATATCGAGCGGAGCGTTGCCAACGGCACCATGCCGGCGGTGGCTGCCGTGCAGCAGTTGATCAGTGTGTTTGAGTGCAAATCGTAAGAGGGGGATAAAGAGGACTCCCGTAACTTTTTCCGGCCCTGGGGATTCTTCCGGTTGCCATGTCCGAAATACCACGTGTCTGCCGTTTGCCGACGGCTGTACTCAAGTGTCTTTCTTGGCCGGAAAAAGTTACAATGGAGTTTCCAATATATTCGCCGCAGCAAAATTTGTCACGAGCAGAATCCAAGGCGGGGCATCGCATTCTTCTCTGCAGAATGGTTGCGCCTTTATTTTCAGAGGAGGGGACAAGTGAACAAGACGGCTCGCATCACTATTGAACTGTCGGGAAGAACGTTGGAAAATCTCATTTCCTTGGCAACAAAATTACAGCGCCATCCCGATGATCTCACTGTTGACCTGCTCTATGCGGCCATTGAGGCCTCGGCGGACAATACCGAGGCCCAGATGGCGCTCATGGCTCCATCCTCCGGAGGCCTTCTCCAATGACTCCTTTCTTTTGACAATCATACCGTAAGGACCCTTTGTCAGCGTCGGCTCGGTACGTGATACGCTTGAAGGTATCGATGATTTTTTTATTTTTTACACGAAAGGAGAAAAAATGACCAGAAGCATACCCTGGCAACAGTTGACCGATACCGCAGAAACTGTATTGGAAAGACGCTACTACCTGAAAAACGAGGAGAACAAACCGATTGAAAACTGGGAGTCGCTCTGCCACCGGGTGGCCCGTGCCGTTGCCATGGTTGACAGCGACCTCCCCGATTATGCAAGCTTGAGCGATCAGTTTTTCAAATTGATATATTCCCTTGATTTTCTCCCCAATTCGCCTTGTCTGATGAATGCGGGAACCGACCTGGGCCAGCTGTCGGCCTGTTTCGTTCTCCCGGTGGAAGATTCCATGGACGGCATCTTCACTTCCATCCGTAATGGTGCCTTGGTCCATAAGACCGGCGGCGGGACCGGGTACTCCTTTTCCCGGCTACGTCCCAAGAATTCGGCGGTCCGGTCCACTCAGGGCGTGGCCTCCGGCCCTTTGAGCTTTGCTGCGGTTTTTGATGTCGCCACCGAAACCATCAAGCAGGGAGGGAAGCGCCGAGGTGCCAATATGGGAGTGCTGCGGGTGGATCACCCCGATATTCTCGAATTCATTGCCGCCAAAGAAGATCAAACCCGATTCACCAATTTTAATTTCAGCGTTGCCATCACCGATTGCTTCATGGAGGCGTTACGCAACGATGAGGAATACGATCTCATCGATCCCACCAACGGTACCGTCATCGAATCCCTGCGCGCCCGCGATGTTTTTGACAAAATCATCGATCTCGCTTGGCACAACGGCGAGCCGGGTGTGCTGTTCATCGATGCCGCCAACCGCGACAACACCACCCCCCAGCTGGGCTCATTCGAGGCCACCAATCCCTGCGGCGAGCAGTGGCTTCTCCCCTATGAATCCTGCAACCTCGGTTCCATCAACCTCGGCCAGTATGTCTGCGACGGCAAGGTCGACTGGGAGCGGCTGCGGGAAACCACCCGTCTGGCGGTCCGCTTTCTTGATAACGTCATCGACTGCAACCGTTTTCCGATTCCGGAAATCGCGGAGATGACCCATAAAACCCGTAAAATCGGTCTGGGCATCATGGGCCTGCACGACATGCTGATTCAGTTGGAACTGCCCTACGGCAGTGAAGAGGGACGGCAGGCTTCGGCCGAGGTCATGGCTTTTATTCGCAGCGAGGCGGAGTCGGCCTCCATCGCCCTGGCCGTGCTTAAAGGACCCTTTCCCGCCTATGATGAACGGTGCAACCCCTATCCGGCTCGGCGCAACGCGGCCCTGACCTCGATCCAGCCGACCGGCACGGTGTCGATGATCGCCGACTGCGCCTCAGGCTGCGAGCCCTATTTTTCCATAGTCATGATTAAAAACGTCATGGACGGCGACCGGCTGCTCATGGTGAATAAGCTTTTTGAACGGGTGGCTCGGGCTGAGGGATTTTATTCGTCGGAATTGCTGGATCGGGTAGGCCGTAGCGGTACGGTCATCGGTCATCCCGAGATCCCGGAACAGTGGCAGGACATCTTCCGCACCGCCCAGGATATTACCCCGGAACAACATATCCGTATGCAAGGGATACTGCAGCAGCATGGGGTCGACAGCTCCATCAGCAAGACCATCAATTTGCCCTTCAGCGCCGACCATGATGATGTTCGAACTTCCTACATGCTGGGCTTTGAACTCGGCTGCAAGGGGCTGACCGTCTACCGGGACGGCTCCCGTGACCATCAGGTGCTCAATACCCTGGTCACAGGTGGAGACCAGACCGCGATGGCGAGCACGGAAGGATTGGTGCGCACGAAAACGACCCTGCCCGATGAACTCAGTGCCAAGCGTTACCGGCTTAAAGACGCCAACCAAAATACCATTTACCTGATCGTTTGTTTTGACGATAATGAAAATCCCATGGAGGTCTTTGCCAAGTTCCCCTTTGATAATCGGGTGGATTTGAAGGATAAGTCGACCATGTGGACCACCACTTGCCGCTTGGTCTCTCTCGCCTTGCGCTATCAGATTCCCATGGAGGAAATCATCAAGCAGTTGGACCGCTCCAGCGGGCACATGCTCGATCTGCCTGCCCAACTGGGCAAACTGCTCAAATCCTTCATGGCCGCGACGCAGCATGGCTTTGCCTCGCTCTGTCCGGAGTGCACCGGAACGCTGGTGTTCGAGGAGGGCTGCGAGGTCTGTCGGGATTGCGGCTATTCGAAATGTTCGTGAGGAAGTGTACGTGTAGGCTGGAATCCAGAAGTCATCGGAATGAATGCAACGGATTCCGGCCTGCGCCGGAATGACGTTAATGGGCAAATCCAGACTTTTCGCGAGACCCTCGTAGGCAAGGCGCAAAAAAAACTCCGGAAAAAGGATTTTTTCCGGAGTTGGGAGGCAATTGCCGACATCTCATGGATCAGTCGGAGGGGCGTATCCTGTCGTCTTTACTCCATGCAAAACAGCCGTGACGAAAGCAGGAAGACCAGCTTTTTCTTAGAAAGCCCTTTTGACGGCAGCAAACAGAGCGGTTGCCTTGTCCGCATTTCGACCCCACAATCCTTGTTGAACACCTAGATTGACACGGTATTGATCATTGACCGGCATAACCAGACCGATCGTTGCCGCTAAAACGTCTGAATCTTCTTCAGCAGTCAGGAAATCGTGACCGTAATTCAGTTCGATCTCCGGTTGCAGCCAAGGAAGGTATTGATAGCCCACGGCGACATCCGCATTGAAGCAACCCCGAGCATTTTCTCGTTTGTTACCCAAGGGCAAGGCATAGCCGATATCGGCATTGGCGGTCCATTTTCCCCAATCCTTACTGGCAACCAAGGTTTGGTTGAAACTCCAGAATTCCTGGCTGGTACCCATTTCATCCCTGCTTGAATCGCTTCCCGTGGGAATGGTTACTCCGCCTATATAGGCCAGCTCAAAGCTGTTTTCCTTGCTTTCAAAAAAACGATACCGGCCGCTTACTTCCAAATCGCCGAAATCATGCCCGCTTGTAGGACCAAATTCCGGACCGTCTGCATCAAAATCGTTGTCTTTATCCTTGAGCCAGACATAACTGCCCCCCACCGAAACATCAATGTTTTCAGCGATTCCGATCGTAGCGGAAAGCCCCAGCTCCTGCTCCCGGGCCAGGTTTCTGGTATGGGTATGGCCATCGTTGCCCCAAAAACGCTTGGAATGCGAGTATCCGTAGGAGGACTCGATCTCAAAATGTCCGGGATCAACGGGAGAAGCGTCCGGGGTGTTGATTTTGCCATGTTCCACTTCAGCTGCTTCCTCGGTAAGGGATGCCGTGTCACTAACCCCAACAGCTTCGTCGGCATGCACTCCCGGGATCCAAAGGAAGAGTCCCGGTACGACAATACTGAAATAGTATAGATATTTTTTCATCATGAATCCTCTCGCTTGTTATTTGCCTGTTCTCCGGAGAAAAGGTTCGCACCTGAGCGTGACTGCGAACCGAGGGCTCTCCGGCATTGTTTATTGTAAAGGTATGCCGTGGTCTTGCGCTGTTTCCGCCAGATGTTCGGCAAAGATATCGGCGAAATCGTCCTGTGTCCCCATTCCTTCAATAACCGTGGTGACCTGAAAGCCCTTCTTCTCTAATACCGATTTCATGCTGTCCGGCGTCTCTCCGGCCATATCATTTTGGGCATGATCTCCAGCCACGGTCATAAACGGTTTCAGGAGGACTTTGGTGACTTTGTCTTTTTTCATTTGTTTGATGGTGGTCTCGAGATTGGGAAATCCTTCCACCGTGGCCATATAGGTTTTTGTCTCGGGATAGCGAGTATTCATGACGTCAATCAGTTCGAGATAGGCACCGCTGGAGGGAAAGAATTCATTGCCATGGCCCATATAGAGAAGGGCTGATTTTCTCTCCTTTGCTTTTTGGACATCACCGGCAAGTGCTTTCGCCATCGAGTGGATGTCGTCCACATAGGGGTGAAGCGCACCCATGGTTCCCAGGGCGGGACGACTGACTGCCAGTTTGACGAAGGGGCGGTTTCGCTCTTTGATTGTTGTGATCGCGTTGAGCCCGTTCACATACGAGACCAGATCAAGATATTCCTCCCCCAAGCTGATATGTCCCGGTTGCACAAGAATAGTGGTGAAACCTTCATCCTGGAGGTCTGCGATGGTGGCGAGCGGTCCCTTGACGAAATAGATATCTTTGGGGAGCAACGGATTTGCTTTTTTGAAGGCTTCATCGTGCTGCCTTTTTTGCCAGATCTTACGGATTATGTTTGAGGTGAAGGCGAGCCGAAACTCTGTTTTGGGAAACCTTTGCTGAATCCTGTCTCGAAGGTGCAGGATACCCTGGAGGGCCTCGGGAACGGTGGTACCGAATGTGGCAAGGACAATGGCATTGGTGCTCTTTTCGGTTTTCTCATGTCCGAAGACGGTTGCAACGGAAAGAAAACAGCAAAAGAGAGCGAAAAAGGTGCATCGGGCAAAGGACTTCATTATTTATACTCCTTGTCGGGTGCCGGGATAAAAAAAATTCCGGAGCAATAGTGAAATTAATCCGGGATATCCCAAACTACCCGAAAGTCCGTATCATATGAATCCGTCCACGATCTATGATATCACCACTCAGGCAGGTCTTCTGACTTCCGGTTCGTCCTACTGGTTGCGTCTTCCCAATCCGAAGATCAGTGACTTCTTTGCAACGTTCGTCCCCGGTTACAGCGGCGGGCCCGTCTCCGACTTACACGGAGTTCCCTATTAACTTAAAGACACTCTATGAAGTGTCTTTAAGTACCTGAGCTACTCGATCTTTCTTTATAACGTTGCGAAAACCTTGTCAAGAATTTGCAGGCGCGGCTTCCTTGTAACTGCAAGGGATTGATAAACTCATCGCATGAATAGGTCCGAATGTATGGTCAATCAGGAGCAAAGGTATAGGCTTGTTTACCCTGGCTTTTAGCTGTGTACATAGCCTTGTCGGCCTTTTTGATAAGAAGCTGAATGTTGTCCCCGTGAACAGGATACATCGCAATGCCGATACTGCCCCCGATCTTGATTTCCTGTCCGGCCAGATCAAACGGAGTCGTCAGTTGCTGGAGAATTCTGTCGGCAACAAGGGCTACCGCTGCTGTATCGTTGACCTCGGTCAGGATGATCAGAAATTCATCGCCACCGATACGAGCGACCGTGTCGGATTCTCTCGCATTTTTCAGTAGGCGCTGCGCGATCATCTTTAAAATCATATCGCCGACCATATGGCCATAGATATCGTTAACTTCCTTAAATTCGTCGATATCGATAAACAGGATCGCTGCCTTCCAACCCTTCCGTTTGGCCAGAGAGAGTGTTTGAAAAAAACGTTCTCGAAGTAAGCGGAGATTAGGCAGACCGGTCAGCGGATCCCGGTTCGCCAATTCCTGGACTTCCTTTAAGGTCGTGGCCAGTTGAGCCTGGGTATTTTTATGTTTGGTGATATCGAAATAGGTCAGCATCCTCCCGCCGTCGGGCAGAGCCACGCACTGATACTGATAGACGAGACCGTCCTTCCGATACAGCTCATCCTGGGTAGATAGCCCTTTTTTGACAGCCCTCTCACGTTCGTCAAGATAGCTCTCAAATTTTTCTTCCGGGATATCGTATATCCCCTTATAGCGATTAAAATTGATAAGATCGCGGAGATGGGGATGTTTGTCGAAAAACTCATCCGATATCCCCCACATTTCACGAAAGGCCCGATTCGTGATGCGGGCCCTCAGGTCGGAATCCATGAACAGAATTCCGTATTCAATGGATTCCATAACCGCATTGAATTCTTGAAATTTTTTCCCAAGTTTTTTTTCCGTTTGTTTGTGAGGGGTGATGTCCAACAGGATGGCGATAATGAAGAAATCATTTTCTTCGGCAACACGCACCAGCTTGAGAACGATCTGATGTTTACCTATTGACAAGGGGCTGTCGTAACTGGAACAAAATTGAGGCAATCCTTGGGCAGAGACCTGTGTGAGCCATTGTTCGACCAGATCGAAACCCGGGCCGGTGAGATGGTCGGTTAAACGGCTTGAGAGCAGTGTTGTCAGGTTGTGGGACAACAACTCCTGTGCCGCTTTGTTTACATGGATAATCCGGCCCGAACCCTCCATTTCGATAACCGCCTCGGCGAGATTTTCCATAATCGCATGATGATGTCTGCGAGAGAGAAGGAGTTCCGTGGTGATGGTCCGTGGATACAGCTTCTTTGTTCCATGGAGAATGGTTTCTCGCCGTTTCCCGCTGTGAAACTGGTCGAGGACATGGCGGATGTGATTTTGTATGGTATCGTTTGGCCCTTTGGCAATATAGAGATCGGCCCCCAAATCAAAGAGGTATTTTTGATCTTCATAGGCGATTGCCGAATAGATAACGATGAAAAGGTCTTTGAGTTTTGGGAGCTGTCTGGCAATCCGGCATAACTTGTCCCCGCTGACTTTCGGCATGATGATATCGGTGAACAGAATATCGGGGAGAAAGGAATCCATGATGTTCATCGCCTGAAGACCATCATAGGCAAGACGTACATCACAGCCTTCCAACTGAAAAAAATGGGAGAGGAGTTTTATGATGATCGGATTGTTTTCTGCGATGAGTACCTTAACCATGCATATACTCCCGCTGTGGCATCGCCCCAACGGCCTCTTTTGAAAAATCGGTTTTCCGAGTCTTGCCCTCTTGATTGAGCGAGGAGCAGCACTCCTTAGTAAATACGTTATTTTGAGCACATGAACAAGTCTATATTTCAACAAGGCAACATTTCTACCTGTTTTTATCGCAACGGATAATTGCTTCAGCACTTCCTGGCTTTTCCGTGTCTTTTTTGCATTTTTTTTGCCACGGAACGCGCCCTTGCGGGGGATCTACCCTACTCTTGAAAAAGTGTCCACCTTTTCAATGCCACCGCTCAGGCCCATTGAAGAGTTGAAACAAAGTAAGCGTTCACCAGCACCGAATCTGTTTTGTCATCGGTCGGTAAACGTACCAATAGTACAGTTTACAGACCTCTTTCGCACATCTCCGGCACTGGTAAACGCTTACAGCTCGGAGGTTGTGCGAGATTATCAGGTTTTCCGGTGAACGGTTACGGAACAAGGAGGAAGAAAAGGGGCTAGGCCAGGCTCGGACAACTGACCCCGGGAAAGGATTTTTTGAGATGATGAACTCATCAGGGGGGTGTGTTGGTATGCCGGTCGGGCAACGAAAGAGAGAAGACGGAGGGAAAAGGTTGACCGGTAGCGATTATATTACACCCAAAAACATCGCTAGGGCACCAAGCAGAGAATGGGAGAGGGAAACCCCCCAGATATTCGGCCATTTTAAAAAAATGATTCCCCAAAGCGCCCCGCATGCCGCCGAAATAACCAACATTGGCGGGTGTCGGTAGATGATGTGAAGAAAGCAGAAGGAAAACGTTGAGATCAGAAGGATAAGCCGTTTGTCGGTGATCTGATTTTTTTTCATTTCGGCAAACAGTATTCCTCTGAAAATCAGTTCCTGTACGGGCGCAAGGAAAAAGATATACGCCGCATATATCCAAGGGACGTAATGGGTGTGGTTACTCCGTATAAATCCGAGCTTGTAGACCAGATACAGTCCGAAGGTTCCGAAGAGGCAGAGCACGAGGTTCCAGCTGAGAGAATGTATAAGATTTGTAGTGGTAAAACCCAACTCATCGAGATGATAGCCGCGGAAAAAGCTGCATGCGATATAAAACGCAAGGACTGCGGGTAAGATATAAAAACGATAGGCAAAAGGAATAAGGCCTGACCAAAGTAACAGCACGGGCAGATAACACCCGGAAAGCAAAAGGAGGAGGAACCTGCCAGCCATCTGGTCTACAGCGGGCGGTCTCCCAGGGGATTTGTCGACCTCGATGGAGTGAGCCAAGATGGAAGATGGACATACCGTGACATGTTCTGCACTCACCCGATTCATTCTACTGCTCAACGCTCCCCGTTCTTTGGATTTTAGTACGATTTTATCATATTTTTAACACAGTATTCATCGTAACCAAACACTTCTTTCGCCACCATTTGCTTCTTCTTTTTTCTTTTCTCTGCAACTGCATAATATTACAGGACATTGAATATTTAGTAACCGTTCACCGGAAAACCTGATAATCTTGTATGTCGGATTATGGGCTTGTTTGCATATAACTTGGACAAAATTGTGCTCGGATGCGGGCGGTTTTTTGAGCCCCCCTGAAATTTGAGCTGTGGAGGATCAGATGGACGAGATTGACTGGGATAAACCTTTAATTCTTGTTACCAATGACGATGGGGTCTACGCCCCCGGTATCCGTATGCTCCACGAGGCGGTCAGTTCCCTGGGCACGGCCGTGATTGTTGCCCCGGAGCGTGACAATTCCGCAGTCAGCCACTCGCTGACCATGAACCGGCCGCTGCGGGTCGTCGAGTTGGAGAAAAATATCTATACTCTTGACGGTACGCCCACCGATTGCGTGACCCTCGCCACCAATAAAATTCTGCAGCGAAAACCCGATCTCCTGGTTTCAGGGATCAATCCCGGTGCCAATCTGGGGGACGACATCAGTTATTCGGGTACGGTTTCGGCCGCCATTGAAGGAACCATGTATGACATTCCTTCGCTGGCCTTCTCCCTTGCCGGTTCGCCGCCCTACGATTTCGAAGTCGCTGCCGCGGTTGCCTGGAAACTGGCTTCCATGGTCCTGGCTCTCCATCTGCCGCCCAGTACCCTGCTCAATATCAACATTCCGCCGCTTGCGGTCGGGGAAATCCAGGGCATCCGCTTTACGCACCAGGGGAGAAGAGTCTACCAGGATGCCATCCAGGAGACCTTCGACCCCCAGGGGCGCAAGCATTACTGGATAGGCGGCGGCACCGTGCACTGGTCGGGCGGTGACGACAGCGATGAGCAGGCGGTGCGCAACGGCTTTATTTCGGTGACCCCGATCCAGCTCGACCTCACCAACCACAGCGGCCTTGAATACCTTAAGCGGCAGTGGAAGATGTAATGTTTTTTCCGGGAGAAGAACCATGGAAGGACAAAAGGAATCGGCGGCGCGGCAAGCAGCTGCCCGATTTGCAACGGATGCGGTTCGGGCGGTGGAATGGTATGCCTCGTTGACCGGGAGATCGGAGCAATGGTCTGCCGGTGAACGGGATCTTCTGGAGGAGGAAATGCTCAGCCTGCTTCCGGCATACCGACATCCTGTGCACGATGTCTCCACGGAATATATCCTGTTTATTGATCCCTCGGGTCTGCCCCTTGCCGAGACGAGTAGCGATCAGGAAGGGAACGAAGAGGCAGGAGAGACAAGCGGTTGGGGTGGGCAGGCGGGCCGCTTTCGACAAGAGAGGGCCTATCTCGCTTATGTCAAACTGGTCCGCGGTAAAGGGCTTTCCCGGCGGGAGGCGGTGGATACCGTGGCTGCTCTTTTCGGTTTTTCAAGCGTTGAGGCCACCTTGCAGATGCTCAGGGCGCAACAGGAAGAAGCCCTCAGGCGCTGGCAGAAGAGTGCGCCCTGCCTCGCGGAAACTATCCTCTCTCGTTGGCGAGGCCTGCTCCCAAGGGAGTGAAGGGCCACCGGAGGTGCGGTCAACCCCGTTTCGCGGCTTGCACAACCCGGCCGAAAAGGATATCTTCAGAAATTCAGCGTGCGCTCCGGCGTGCCGTTGCCGCGAATACTCATATCCTTATCGATGGAACCCTTTTACCTGTCAATCTTATGAAAACCACAGATTCCGAAACCTCGCCGTCGTCCGCTATTCTGCTGATCCATTGCCCGGATAACAAGGGCATCGTTGCAACCGTCAGCGAGTTTATCTACAAAAACAACGGCAATATCACCTTTCTTGATCAGCATGTCGATCTTTCCCGAAAGGTTTTCTTCATGCGGATTGAATGGGAATTGGATCAGTTCATCATCCCGAACGATAAAATCGGGGAATATTTTGAAACCCTGATCGCGAAAAAATTCGACATGAAATGGCAACTGCACTTCTCCCACGAAGTGCCTCGCATGGCCATCTTTGTTTCGAAACTGCCCCATTGTCTCTATGATATTCTTTCCCGCTGGAAATCAAAAGAGATCGAGGTGGATATCCCGCTGATCATCAGTAATCATGAAGATCTTGAACCGGTGGCGCGCCAGTTCGGTATCGATTTCCACCTCTTTCAAATCAACGGCAAGAATAAACGGGAGCAGGAAGAGGCGCAACTGCAGCTTCTGGCGGAGCACGAGGTGGAGTTCATTGTCCTGGCTCGCTACATGCAAGTCCTCTCCGGGGAATTCGTGAGCCAGTACCCCAACCGGATCATCAATATCCACCATTCCTTTCTACCCGCTTTTCCGGGGGCCAAACCCTATCATTCCGCTTTTGAGCGGGGCGTGAAGGTGATCGGGGCCACCAGCCATTATGTTACCGCCGAACTGGACGCAGGACCTATCATTGCGCAGGATGTTATCAGAGTCAGTCATGCCGACTCGGTGGATGATCTGGTGCGGAAAGGGCGGGATATGGAAAAGGTAATCCTGTCCCGGTCCATCTGGTACCACCTGCAGCGCCAGATTCTGGTGTACCGGAACAGCACCGTCGTCTTTTCCTGAAACGGTTTAGCCCTCTTCCGGCTGGCCCTCCGCATCGGCAGGCGGTGTCTCCATCTCAAAGAGGTGGAATTCAAGCGACCCCTCATAGATCTGGAAGGTGTTGATATACCGTCCGGGATCATCGGGAACAGCGGTGTTGGTGGTATATATGCCGATATAGCGTTCCCGCAACGGCATATCCGGATCAACGAGAACCCACATGAGCGGGGCGTTGTCCGCCTTGGTCTGCACGGTTAGGATCTGGCCGTCAAAGGGGATGTCGACCGTTTGCGTCCGGTTGGGCAGGAGTTCATATTTCCAGATTGTTTTCATCGGGTACCCTGGTTTACCCCCTTGTTTCATTGTGCACAGAGGGGATGAATGGACATGGTTGAACGGGTGGGTGCGGTAGGAAGCCTTCCCGTATTTCTCAAAATCGAATCCGCAATCTTAATCCTGTTGCCCTGGGTTTGCAAGGTATCGGCTTTTTCCTCTCAAAACACGGAGGGTGCCAAGGGTACGCCCCCTGTTTTTTTTAGGGAGCGGCGTTGCTCAATTGCAATGCGTGGTAGATCATCCTTGCGGAATCTGGTAATTCTGTTATCTGTGCAATTATTTTTGCCGCGTCATCGGACCGGCTGCGGAATGTTTCCGGCATCGTCGTTCCACGAACTTTTTATCATCCAGGATATGTTATGAAATTCCCTCTAGATTTGTCAGCGTACACGCCTTTGAGCTTCTCCGTCGCCCAGGAAGGGCTGGATGCGGAGCAGCGTTCCGCCTTAATGAACAATATTGCATTGGTGCGCGACAGTATCGTTTTTTTTACCGCCTTGGCCAATACCAAGGGCTTGGGCGGCCATACCGGCGGTGCCTATGATATCGTCCCCGAGCTGCTGATTGTCGACGGCTTCATGAAAGGTTCCGACTCCTGTTATCCGGTCTATTTCGACGAGGCCGGGCATCGGGTTGCCATTCAGTACATGATGGCAGTACTCAACGGGTATAAAAAACCGGAAGCGCTTCTCCATTATCGTGAATTCGGCAAGGGTCTTTACGGCCATCCCGAGCGCCATGAAGAGGACGGCATCTTTTTCAGTTCCGGTCGCCTGGGGCATATGTGGAGCCATGTCAACGGCGTGGCCGAGGCGCAAACCGGCAAGACGGTCTTTATGTTCGGCAGCGACGGTTCCCAGCAGGAAGGCGATGACGCCGAAGCCGCCCGCTATGCAGTGGCGCGCAAACTCAATGTCAAGCTCCTGCTTGACGACAACGACGTCACCATTGCCGGCCATCCGACCGACTATATGCAGGGCTATGATCTGGTACGGACGCTCTCCGGTCAGGGCCTTGCGACCCAGAGCTGCGACGGTGAGGATATCGACCGCCTTTTTTCCTGCATCCGCGAAGCCATTGCGGCAACAGGGCCGACGGCGGTGGTCATTAAACGGCCAATGGCGGTCGGGGTCACCGGTATTGAAGGCTTGCCCAAGGGGCATGATGTCATTCCGGTTGCCCTTGCCATCGACTATCTTACCGCCAAAGGGCACGATGCGGCGGTTGCCATGCTCAAGGTGACCCCCGCCAAGGCTGAAAAGACTACCTATCTGGGCAGTTCAACGGAATCGGCCAAGAATCGGGACGAGTTCGGCAAAATCATCAGCGAGCTTCTCAAAGGGATGGAGAATCCCGCCGACCATGTGCTGGTGGTGGATTCCGATCTGGAAGGCTCCTGCGGCCTGCATCATATCCGCAAGAACTGTCCGGAGGTCTATGTGCACGGCGGCATCATGGAGCGTAATAATTTCTCGGTGGCAGCCGGATTCGGTTCTACTCCTGGAAAACAGGGGATTTTCGGCACCTTTGCCGCCTTTCAGGAGATGGTGATTTCCGAGATCACCATGGCCCGTCTCAATCAGGCGAATGTGCTCGCGCATTTCTCCCATTCCGGGGTTGATGACATGGCGGATAATACCTGCCATTTTGGCATTAATAATTTTTTTGCCGACAACGGGCTAGCCGAGCATGATCAGACACGCCTCTATTTCCCGGCCGATGCCCTGCAATTGAAGGCCGTTCTGGAGGCGATCTTCCCCAATCCGGGCCTGCGTTTTGTGTATTCCACCCGTTCGGCAACCCCGTATATTTTGAATGAGCAAGGCGAGAAATTTTACGGTGACGGCTATACCTTTAAACCGGATACGGATGAAGTCATTCGCGAGGGCCGCGACGGCTTTATCGTTGCCTACGGCGAAATGCTCTACCGTTGTCTCCATGTGGTGGAATTGCTCAAGCAAGAGGGCCTTCAGATAGGTTTGATCAATAAGTCGGTGCTGAATGTGATTGACGAGGCCATGCTGGCCAAAGTAGGCGCCGGGCCCATGGTGCTGGTGGTGGAGACCCAGAACAGCAAGACCGGGTTGGGAAGCCGTTACGGCAGTTGGCTGCTGGAGCGGGGCTATACTCCCAAGTACGGCTCCATGGGCACCTGGAAGAACGGTGCCGGTGGCCTTTCCGAGCAGATTCCCTATCAGGGCCTGGGAATGGATGCGATTTGCGACCGGGTGCGGGAGATGCTGAAAGGCTGAGTTCGTCCTATTACGTTTCCCGGCGGCTCCCCTGCGGGCTGACCGCGATAAATAAAAAAAACCGGAGAGGCTCCACCGTGGAAGCCTTTCCGGTTTTTTTTATTCCCTCCACGGGGGGTGCGCGGGGAGAGAGCCAGGTGCTCAAAAAAAAGGGCCCCTGCAATACTGCAAGGGCCCGGAAAGAGAAGGGGGTGATCGACGGATAGGTTTACAAATCCTGCGGTTTGACAATCTCTCCCTTGGCGGCCTTGAGTGCCTGTAACCCGGCCTTTTGTTCCGCATAGACGGCAAACAGCTGTTCGGAAGCGCCTTGTTCCTTGCGCCATGCGGTTTCCTGCAGATCGATGCGTTCAATTATGTTGTCGATATACAGGGAAAATTGCATGGTATAGAGCGATTCCGGGTATTCCTTGGCGATTTCATTCTGGAATAGACGTTTTAGGTCCTCGTATTTCGGGATCAGGCCGATCGGGGTTTCAAGAGCCTGGACCTCGCCGTGGGTGAATAATTCCAACCAACCCAGCCAGACGTGCACATCCTTTTTTTCTCCCAGCAAACCCTTGCCGTCACCGCCGCGGGCTTCATGGGTCAGGAAGTAATTGAGCCCCGCCATAACCGGTTTTCGGGTCATCTTGCTGTTGCCGTAGAAATTAAGTTGGGCATCGAGATAGTCGGCAAGGGGTCCGGCAACGAAAGGGGTATTGGCCCAGGGTTGACGGTTGACGCCACTGGCGCCGATTTCAGCGGCAGTGGCCTTGGAGACGATGGAGGCGCCGATGGCCACCCCGGCAGCCATATTTTTCGCCACCCAGATCGGCGGCATGGTGTTGCTGTCGCGGCCGGAATAGGTGATCACTTCAATGATGATGCCGGCAGGATCGGCATTGACGGCCTTGTTGTGGTTGGCCACCGTATCCGCCATCAGGGTGCAGCGTGAGTTGGGGTGCGACATGGCCACCTCGGTCATGTCTTTGGTCCATTGCCCCTGATAGTTGGTGCCCTGCTCCGGGACGGCCTCGCCGTCGCCGACCCAGCGCGGTTTGCCCTGTCCATCGACGAGTACATTGGAGAAGATGACTTCCGCTCCCGGCTGACGCAGGCATTTCATCAAATAGGGATCACCCTCCTGATTAACATCCTCGATGATGCCGAAAATACCGACCTCCGGGTTGACCGCCCGCAGGGTTCCGTCTTCATTGATCCACATCTGGGCTAGATCATCGCCGATAAAATCGCTGCCGACCATGGCGGTGGTGGTCTTGCCGCAGCCGGAAGGGGCGGCCCCGGCAAAATAGGTTTTCCTGCCACCCGGGCCGGTCATACCGGTGATGAACATATGTTCGGAAAGTTCCTCGCCGTTATATTTATACATGGCGCAGTCGGAAGCAAAGCGATGGTTGCCTTTTTTCATCAGCAGGGTGTTGCCCGCATAGGTGCAGAAGGTTGAGAAGGTCGTCTGCCAGCTGCGATCCATATAGATCCGGGCTTTGGGAATATCCTCCGAACGGTTGGGGCCCTCGGAATGCACATTGGTGAAAAATTCGCCTCTTCGTGCAACCTCGGCATCAAAATCGGCATAGCAGTTGCGATAGAGCAGTTCGGCTGAATGGATGACGTAGGTGGAACTGGAGAGCTCAATGGCCGGGATTGAGGCCTTGGCGCCGACCGGACCGCGGCTGTAAAAACCGACGAACATGGTTTTGCCGTGCATGATGCCGCGCATATGCTCTTTGATATAAGCGTGGGATTGGGTACGCAGCTCTTTTTTGGCCAGGGATGAAACCTTTTCATCCTCGTTGACAATGTAAAAGGTTTGATTGACCATGCGCCCCTGATCTTCGGGCAGATCGAAATGAATGGTATGGTTGGGGATGGCCAGCGGTGCTTCTTCGCCTTTTTCTATGCTCATCTGGCGGACGAATGCACGATCCTGCTCGCTGCCGGTATGAATATAAACGTGATCCGGCTCGCACATGGCAATGGCATTTGCTATCTTTAACAATGCCTCTGTGTTTTGAATCCTGTTGAGCCGGGCGAGATGTTCGTTGTCAAGCTGCTGCTCGAACAAATTTTTCGCCTCGGCGATAGTCGTAATGTTGCCAACCACTGATAAAATATCAAGGCCTTTTTTGAACTCCAACATCCTGCCTCCGTGGGATTATGCTCTTTAATTAAGTATGGGGGGAACTGTCCAAAGACAGTTAATTACAAGTTTGTAAAAAGTAAGTAATAGCTCGATTTTGGGGAATAAGCAAATAGGAATACTGTTTTTTTTCAGTTTTTCGTGGCAGGAAATACAAGGGGAATGAACAGACGGCGGCAGCTGTGGAGCTCTCCTGCGGAAAGGGTGAGAGGTCCTTTTTTGCCATCTTGGCAGGACCGCTGTGAAGGTTTTTATTTCAAGACCCTTTTAGGTGCTCCTAATAATAGGCACTTATGGAGTGAGCCGGGAACGGATAGGAAAAGCTGATTGGGGTAAACTGTTAGGAAGGGAATGTGTATGTAATGCCTGTTTACTGGATACCTATCGGGCACCCGTGGGAAATCAAGACGATTTGTCGAAACATGAGCAGCAGATTTGTTGCAATGTGAATGAAATTATGGGGGGGACTGCGTGCCGGTAGATATACGACAGCGTTGAGATGACGAACCGGAACAGGAATCTGTTCCGGTTCTTTTGCCTGGCATCCGGCCCCGTTTCAGTGTTCTCGCGCTTAGGAAATTCGGGGAAAACGGATGCCACCCTCGGGAAGCCGCTGCCATTTGAGTTCAATGGGGAAGGGCGGTACCTGCCAGATCCTGCGGTTGTATTCGTTAATGGAGCGATCGGAGGAAAATTTTCCCATGCGGGCCACATTGAGAATGGACATCCGCGTCCACTGTTCGGGGTCCTGGTAGACGGCGCTCACCCGGGATTGGCACTCAATATAGGATTGATAGTCGGCCAAAACCAGATAGGGGTCCTGCTGCAGCAGAGAATCCAGCAAGGGCCGGAACAGCTCTTTGTCGCCATGGGAAAAGTGGCCCGAGCGGACCAGATCAAGGGCCAGTCGCAATTCTTCGTTGTTGTTGTAATAATCGCGGGGACGGTACCCGTTGGCCTGTAATTCCTCCACCTCCTGCACGGTCAGTCCGAAGAGAAAGAAATTTTCTTCGCCGACCTCCTCTCTGATCTCGATATTGGCTCCATCCAAGGTGCCGATGGTCAGGGCGCCGTTCATCGAGAATTTCATATTGCCCGTGCCCGAAGCTTCCTTTCCGGCCAGGGAGAGTTGTTCCGAAAGATCGCTCATGGGATAGACCATATGGCCGATCTGAACGTTGTAATTAGGGACATAGAAGATCCGGAGCCGATCGTTGACATCGGGATCGTTGTTAACGACTTTGGCCACTGAGTTGATGAATTTGATCATCAGTTTGGCCATGAAATAGCCGGGGGCGGCCTTGCCGCCGAAGACGCAGACACGCGGGGTGATGGTCAGCGCGGGATTGGCCTTAAGCCGGTTATAGAGGGTCAGGATGTGGAGGACGTTGAGATGCTGACGTTTGTATTCGTGGATCCGTTTGACCTGAACATCAAAGAGGGCGGCAGTGTCGAGCACGATGCCTTGGGTTTTTTGGGCGTAGTCGGCAACATCCTGCTTGTTTTCCTGTTTGACCTGACGCCAGGCAAATCTGAACGCCGAATCATCGGCCAGCGGTTCCAGTCGGCGCAGCTGGGACAGGTCGGTGATCCAGCGGTCGCCGATCGCGTCGATGAGCAGATGACTTAAACGCGGGTTGCTCACCAGTATCCAGCGGCGCGGGGTGACGCCGTTGGTGATGTTGATGATTTTTTGGGGCCACAGCCGATGAAAATCGGCCAATAAATGGGTCTTGAGTAATCGGGTATGGATCGCCGCGACCCCGTTGATGGTGTGACTGCCGACACAGGCGAGATGGGCCATCCGGATATATCGGGGACCGGTTTCATCGATAATGGAGAGATTGCGGATAATGTCCTCGTTGCCGGGATAACGCAGCCGAACCTGATCAAGAAAACGCCGATTGATTTCATAAACGATTTCCAGGTGACGGGGCAGGAGGGCACCAAAGAGATCGATCGGCCATTTCTCCTGAGACTCGGGAAGAAGAGTGTGGTTGGTGTAGGAAAAGGTGCGGGTGGTGATGTCCCAGGCCTGGTCCCAAGGCAGGCAATGTTGATCCATCAGCAGCCGCATAAGTTCCGGAACGGCAACGGCCGGGTGGGTGTCGTTGAGCTGGACGGCGAAGTCCTGATGGAAATCGTCGAGGCTGGGATGGTTGAACAGATGCATGCGGATCATATCCTTGAGCGAGCAGGAGACAAAAAAGTACTGCTGCTCCAGCCGCAGCTGCTTGCCCTGAAACTGCTCGTCATTGGGATACAGGACCTTGGTGATGTTTTCAGCGGCGATTTTTTCCGCCACGGCACCAAAGTAATCACCCGTGTTGAAATCTTCGAAATCAAAAGATTTATGGGCTTCGGCGCTCCACAGCCGCAGTGTGCTGACGGTATTGACCTTGTAACCGAGAATCGGTGTGTCGTAGGGCATGCCGATCACCACCCGTGCGGGTACCCAGCGGGTATGGTGCTTGCCTTCCTCGTCGAGGTAGGATTCGACGGTGCCGCTGAATCCCACTTCCTGGGCGAGATCGGCTTTTTTTATCTCCCAGGGATTGCCGTTCTGCAGCCACCGGTCGCTGAATTCTTTTTGCCAACCGTCGACGATCTCCTGGTCAAACATGCCGAATTCGTAGCGGATGCCATAGCCGATGGCCGGAATCTGCAGGGTAGCCAGGGAATCCAGGTAGCAGGCGGCCAGCCTGCCGAGCCCTCCATTGCCGAGCCCCGGTTCTTCTTCCTGATTAATGATGGCCTTGAGGTCCAGGTCGGTCTCTTGCGCCGCCTGGGCAAAGTCCTCGAATACGCCGAGATTGATCAGATTGTTGCACAGATGCGGTCCGGTGAGAAATTCGGCGGAAAGATAGCAGACCACCCGGCATTCTTTTTCGATCAGGGCCTCGGTGGAATTGATGAAAAGTCGCTGCATCAGGTCGCGCACGGTGAGGGCAACCGCCTGGAAATAATCGTTGAGTGAACAGGAAAGCACGGTCTTGCCTTGTTGGTAAAACAACTTATAGGCAAAGGCCCGTTTAAGCTTATTGATATCGCAGTTGTGGTTGGTCGGAGCGGGTTGGGCGGAGTTCAAATACGGGATCTGTTTCTGCATGGTGGCCTCTTTTCAGGGTTGGGCGTCCTGTTGCCGGTTAGTAATATGCGTCAAATATCCTGCTTAGGGTCGTTTAAGGACTGTTTCATGGCGGTTCGCAAATGCTCCTCAATAGGGAACGCCTTGCCTTGGGCATCGATTTTGACATAAACTATGTGGGTTGAGCAGACCAGTTGCTCCTCTTCCCTGGCAAAATCAAACCGTCGGGCCTCGACCTCTATGGTCAGAGAGGTGGTGCCGATCCGTTGTACTTGACCGTAGATGCGGACATGATCACCGATCTTGACCGGTCTTTGAAACAACACCTCATTCATCTTCAAGGTGACCATGTCAGGGGTGCGGCACAGGTAGCCGGCAAAAGCGGCTCCGGCTTCATCGATCCAGGAGAGCATGATCCCACCGAAGAGGTTGCCGTTGAGGCCGATTTCCCCGGCCCGGCAGATTTTGGTAGTCACATAATGCATGGGTACTCCTTCAGAGAAAGTGAGGTGCAATCATTTAGGGAAATACGATATCGACCTTTTTTTACGGTTGGGTTCGTTTGGGGTCAGGCCTCTCTTCCGGGAGTCGATCTTTCGTGAAGAGCGTAATCGCCCCCGCAGGAATGATTGGAAAACGCGGGAGAGGGCCGGACCCTTGAAGGAGCCGGAGGGCCTTGCCTCATCGTCACACTCAAGAGAGGGGAAAGGGCTGGACAGGGAGACATGATGCCGTATCGGATTCGGATGCTCGAAAAACAAAACATATCCCAGTGTAACCTTCCAATTTGGCAACATAAAGCAGCATTGCCGCTTGTCAACCGTTGACGGAAAAATGGCGGGGATCAAGATGCCGAGGGTGGTGAAGGGGCTCGCCATTGTGTGTTTTTTTGATTACCGTGCACCTTGTTAAGGGCGACCGGTGGGAAGGCGGCCTTTGCTCGGACCTATGTCCAAAACCAATTTTTTCTATTTTTGAGGCATCATGAAAAAAGAAACCACGCTTTTCGTCTGCAGCGGTTGCGGCTATGAAAGCCGCAAATGGCTGGGCCGTTGTCCTGATTGCGGCGCCTGGGACAGTCTCAACGAGGAAAAAAAACAGGTCTCCGTCCGCCATGGGCGAGCCACGGCCTCGGCTCAACCGCTCGCGGCCACCGATGACGAGGAGTGTACCCGCCTGGTTACGGCCATCGGCGAGATGGACCGGGTGCTCGGCGGTGGCATTGTCCCCGGTTCCCTGGTGCTGATCGGCGGCGATCCGGGCATCGGGAAATCGACGCTCATTCTGCAGCTGCTCTCGTCGCTGGCCGCCAAGGCCATGAAGGTGCTCTACGTCACCGGCGAGGAATCGGTGCGCCAGATCCGAATGCGGGCCGGCCGCCTTAAGATCGAAGACAAGGGCATCTATATTTCCACCGAGAATTGCGTCGAGGCCATCGTCGATCTCGCCCGGCAGATGAAACCGGCACTCTTGGCAGTGGATTCGATCCAGACCGTGTTCAGCGAGGAGGTGGGGTCGGCGCCGGGATCGGTCACCCAGGTACGGGAGGCCACCGCCCGGCTCATGGCCCTGGCCAAGTCGAGCCACCTGCCGATTCTGCTGGTCGGCCATGTCACCAAGGATGGAGCCATTGCCGGGCCCCGGGTGCTGGAACACATGGTGGATACGGTCCTCTATTTTGAGGGCGATCGCGGCCAGGTTTTCCGCATCCTGCGCACGGTCAAAAATCGTTTCGGGTCCACCAATGAAATCGGGGTGTTCGAGATGAAGGAAAGCGGGCTGGCTGAGGTCGACAACCCTTCCGCCCTTTTTCTTGCCGAACGTCCGGTCAATGTGCCGGGTTCGGTGGTAATGCCGAGCGTTGAGGGCACACGGCCCATTCTCGTGGAGGTGCAGGCCCTGGTCAGTCGCTCCAGCCTCGGCACCGCCCGGCGAACAGCTATCGGCGCCGATCCGCAACGGCTGGCCCTGTTAACCGCCGTGCTTGAGAAAAAACTCGGGGTCACCCTCTTTGATCATGACATTTTCTTGAATATTGCCGGCGGCATCCGGATCGATGAACCGGCCCTGGATCTCGGGGTGGTGGCGGCTTTATTGTCCAGTTTCTTCGAGAAACCCATCGATCCCACCACCGTGGTCTGCGGCGAGGTTGGTTTGGCCGGGGAGGTACGGGCCGTGGGACAGATGGAGATGCGGCTGCGCGAAGCCAGTCGTCTGGGATTCAAGACCTTCCTCATGCCGGAATCATCGACCCGGCAACTGAAAGGCAAGTCAAAGGACGGCATCCGGATTCAGCCGATCCGCACCGTGGCCGAATTGGCGGATTGCCTGTTTCATCTCTGATGAGCGGTTCCCTGTGGGCAGCGACGCCCGTCAGCTCATCTCTTCTAGATCCCGGTAGGCGGCTGTAACAAATCGCGGCGTGCAGATTGCCAGAAATACCAGATCCGTCCTGCCGGTATTGGTGATTCGTTGCCGGCATCCCGGCGGGATCAGGACCACCGCACCGGGGCCGACATCCCGTGCAGCCTCAATGCCCACTTCGACCCGTCCGCGCCCTTCCATCAGGAGATACCGTTCGCTGATACCCTCCAGGCTGTGCCACCGGGTGGTCCGGCCGGGCTCGACCCGGGCTCGGGCAACCGACACCGCCGGATCGTCCGGCGTATTGAGCAACTCGGTGATGAAACAACCTTCTTTAAAATAGTATTCGTCACTTTCCATATTTTTTCCCCATTCGTTATTTGACCCACTCTCAGCTGTCAATCCGCTTTGCAATACCCTGTCGAGATGGTCGAACAACGGGTGCCTTGCCCGGCAATACCTGCTCCATGCCCACTATTGCCGCTGTTTTTTATTTCAAAGGGGAGGCGGATTCAACACTGATCAACAGCTTGAGATAGAGAGGAGTGTGAAAGAAGAGGGCGGAAGGCTGTTTGAGCTCCTGTTCTTTGTTTGCGATTTCCGGTTCATTGCCACATTGTGGCTCGGTAAAATCACCTGTAAAATTTCGTTATTTCAATTTGTTGCGCAATCGAAATCTTGATGGTAGAAAAAATGAGCCTTTTTGTGGGGGGAGGGCACATTTTCTCAATGCCCCCTGAAGCCACAAAATGGGACTTAAAGAGCCCGCCGCGATAATTGATCAGCAATAGAGTGCCCACAGAGGCCGATACATCATACAGGGTGCAGCTTGTTTTTTAACTTTGTTATATCATCGGTTTCCCAACATGTTTGCGCGGTAATTGTCTGGTTTTCTGTACGTTTGTTGTCCATAGTCAAGCCGATTGTCAATTGGGAAATTGGCCGAATAATACTGATAAGCGGACCGTGAGCTCCGCTTCGCTACGCACACGGTCCGCTTATCGCCCGCTGTTGAGCATCGCTCAAACGTCCTTGACAGGCTCCGCTCACGCTCCGCCTATCAAGGGCGTTCGAGCGGAAGCCGCCTCATTCTGGACACGAGCTTCGCTCGATCCAAAACGAGGCAGCTTCCGCTCAACAGCGGGCGTTAGGCTGGCGAATTCAGCTGTTATAACAAATATTAAGTCACAATAAAAACACATGTGTGATCTCGTCTTTTCAATTCAAGAGTTTTTGAAGATAGTCCCAGGACTATTCATTTTCCCGCTATCGTTCTACTTGGCATGGAAGAAAATCGGCACGAAGGTGTCAATATCATATGCAATTCGTCATGAACGAACATTGCCGCGACGCATTGATGCCATAACGCTTACTAATCACAAAGATAAACCAGTCACAATATTCTCCATCCATGCAATAATAGGTAAAAGTATTTTCTATGAAGTCGATCGCTTCGACCCGCCGCTGATCTTGAAAGCTCTTGAATCATTACAGTTGACACCGAAGCCGTATTCTAATCTTTACGTTGGGAATGACCGCTACAAGCCAGACTTCAGCACTCAAGAGAATGTCGAATTGTATATTGCTGTCCCGGATAAGATTATTCGCTGTCAAAATACGTCTCACCCAAGCCTTCGGGCCTTTCATCAATTCAATAGTTATCAACTTGCCATCAAATCGACGCAACAATTTAACGGTCTCGTTTATAACGAAAATGCTGCGTACGCGATTACATATCGGATGGACTCGACCATTTCTACCGCTATAGTGGACACATCAGGTTTCATCGGTAGAGGGTGGGATTATCGTTTCAACATGATTCCGCAGGAGTACATGAAAAGTAAAAATGACGTCCGCAAATACCTCGAACTTATCGAGTTCGACAAGGCATCTGGCTGGTTTGCAGTAGATGAATTAATACATGGAGCGAACGCCAATCAACAAAACTGAGGGGCCTAACAAGCCAATAAACCTGACCGGAATAACGCGCGTTCTTAAAAAGTGGGCAGTCTCTCGGCCGGCAGGTTATCGCACCGTTGGGCTGGGCAATTTCCAGTTAATTCAGAATTGAGTATAGTCCTACGAAATAAACACGGAGTGAATAATGGATAATGTCGCTGGGAATTGGACCGGAAAAATTTCAGGAACAAATAATGGCAATGTATTTGTTGAAATTTCTCAAAACGGAAATTCATTGTCTGGTACAGCTAGAATCAACGACCTGATGTTCGGGTCAGTTGTCTATGTATTTACTGGAGAGTTAAAAGACGGGACAGTTTATTTAAAAATGGCCCCTGATGGAAAAAGTATCATACAGAGCCAGACTGCAAACATGCTTGTAAACAATCGTCCAGTTACGATTCAAGTTCCAGGTGTTCAATATGGTATTGTATCTGTTGAAGGAAAAATGCAAAAAGATGGTACTATTTCAGGCAAATGGACATCGACACTTGGAACTGGAGGCACAGTGTATTTGTGGAAAGAAAATGGCCAGTCTGCGGAAAGCCCAATTGAGAACCTAAATCAAGCGTTTGTAATGATGTCAATTTCCACAGAGGATCCAAGGCTCGAAGATGTCCTGTCTTCTATAAAAAGAGCCACCAAAGATCACGGTATCGAATGCGTCCGAGTTGATGAAATTGAACACACGGGAAAAATCACTGACCTGATTTTAGACCATCTTAGGATATCAGCATATTTGATTTGTGATATTAGTACAGAACGACCAAATGTCTATTATGAATTAGGTTATGCCCATGGCATAAAAAAGGAAGTAATTTTAATCGCGCAAGAAGGAAGCAATATTCATTTCGATATAAAAGATTACAACATCATTTTCTATAAAAGTTTCACTGACCTAGAAAGTAAACTTTCAAAAAGAATTGCCGTTTTGAAAAATAAATGAATGCCCAACCAGTCAATAAACCTGTTTGAATGCATAAGTAAGGGAAAACGAAGAAACCTCCAGGTGGGTATAATGCATTAAGCAAAGTTGGGTCGAGAACAGGCTCGCCCAGAATACGCCACAAGGAGGTTTCTATGAGCGCACATTACTTTATCGGGCTGGACATTCACAAGAAGATGATTGCCTACTGTGTCAAAACCGTTGATGGCCGCCTTGTTGACCAGGGTATGGTGAATGCGGACAGAGAATCGCTTCACGAATGGGCCGTACGTTTGCCGGGCCCATGGGTGGGAGCCATGGAGGCCACCATCTTTACCGGCTGGGTGTATGACTTTCTCCTTCCGTATGCGGTTAACCTGAAAGTTGCCCATCCCGAGATGCTCAAAGCCATTACCGCCGCCAAAAAGAAAAATGACCGTGCCGATGCGGAGGGAATCACCGATCTGCTGCGGGTCAATCTGCTCCCGGAATGCACCATGCTCCCCCCAGAGATCCGAGAATTGCGGCGGGTCCTGCGCTATCGTAATCACCTGGTACGGACCGCGGTGAAGATGCAGAACAAGATGTCCGGCCTGCTGATGGAAGTCGGGGCGAGCTACAACAAGAGGCGGCTTCGGGGTAAAAAATATTTTCATGAACTTCTGGAGAAGGTCGAGGATATACCGCCATCGGTGAAAGACCTTCTCATGCTGAGCCGCGCCGGTTTTGAGATGTTCCAGGAATCCCAGAAACGGCTGATCCAGAGCCTGCGGACCGATGAGCTGATCAGGGAACGGGTCTACCGGTTGCGAGGCCGGCGGGTTCACCCAAACTCAATCTTCTGCCGAGGTCATTGAAGGTACGGGGTAGCGTAAACCGTATCCGGCCTCAAGTGCAGCAAATGGATGTCTGGTCGCGTGATCAACGCTGACCCTTTGAAAAAGAAGAAAAAGATCGAACTGCGGCAGATTGAATCAAAGTCACAAGGGTATCAAACAATCCTTACGATCCGCTACGGCCAAACGACCAATCCTCCGACGAGCATTATCGGGGCCCATTCTCGGATCGGTCGTTCGCCTCCGCTACCCCCTCGGTAGAAAAGGAGCATTATAGCGGTAAGGGCTTAGTACCTCTTGGAGGACAACAGGAAATCTCCGTTTTCCCCTTGACAATACTTATCATGGATGACCGGAAATAGCTGCGTTGTTAAAATGTGGGCAGCACCTCGGCCGGCAGGTTATTTAATCGTTCGCATGAATAAGGAGTAACAAATGGCAATACCAGATTTTCAATCTATCATGCTTCCCCTTCTTAAATTCTGTGCTGATTCAAAGGAGCATACAAACCGGGAGGCAATAGATCATCTGTCGGAAGTATTTCATCTTTCAGAAGAGGAGCAGAAAGAACTTTTGCCAAGTGGTCGGCAAGCAATATTCCACAATCGTGTGGCGTGGGCGCGTGCATATATGAAAATGGCAAAACTTATCGAAAACCCTCAACGGGGCGTGTTTCGCATCACTGGTAGGGGCCATGATGTTTTTCAAAAGCCGCCTCAAAAAATTGACATCAGCTTTTTGATGCAATTCCCTGAATTTGCTGAACGGCGAAAAGCTGAGCAGAACAAATTGAAAAAGAAAAAAATTGAATCAACATTAACTGATGCATCGGATTCCAGCATAACGCCTGAAGAACAAATTGAAGTAGCATATGAAAATCTTAAGGAAAATCTGACAAGTGAAATTCTTTCCCAACTCAAGGACTCATCCCCCTCTTTCTTTGAGAAAGTGGTTGTAGAAGTGCTGGTGAAAATGGGTTATGGCGGTTCTCGTAAAGACGCTGGAGAAGCCATCGGAAAAAGCGGGGACGAAGGCATTGACGGCATTATCAAAGAAGATCGCCTCGGCCTAGACATCATCTACATCCAAGCGAAAAAATGGGAAAACACTGTTTCCCGCCCTGAAATCCAAAAGTTTGCAGGTGCTTTACAGGGCAAGAGAGCCAAAAAAGGCATCTTCATTACGACATCGGACTTTTCCCGCGGTTGTGAAGAATATGTATCGACCATTGATAGCAAGATAATCCTTATTGACGGGCAGCGTCTTGCCCAACTGATGATCGATTTTAGTGTCGGAGTCTCCACGGAAGCAATTTACGAACTTAAGCGGGTTGACGCGGATTATTTTGCTGAAGAATGAGGAAATGCGAACAAATCGCTTGAGTGGACGCGGAGAACGTCGGCGGCCTTACTGGCAAGGTCATTGGCCGCGCGCCACTCAGCTTTGCGTAAGCGGACCGTGAGCTCCGCTTCGCCCGAAGAAGGCCTATAGAATGGATGTAATGCGAGCACCCTGGATCAGTGATATAGACCTATCAGAGGTTTTGACACTATAGTGAAATGAGGTTTGATTGGAGACTCCAAAGTTGAAGAGCATTTATATTTCATATTTTACAAATGGCTTGCAGATAGCGACTAAGCCATAAGGAAACCGTTTATGCTTAAGATCTCCCCTCAGCAGATGGAATACTTTAGAATTCTTTCTCGCAAAGATTTTGAATCGCGAGTCGCAACTCATTTGCGCAAGCACCTTACCGAGGAATGTACCGGGTTCGATGACGCTTCGCTCCATGAATGGGTAAGCAAAGCCATAGCCAGAGCTGAACAGTTGCAAATTCGTAAAGAGCGTAATGTCGTCGCTTATATGGATATCATGATGTGGTTGGAAAACAATGAGGAGCGCCATCGCAAAGCACCTTTGGTTCAAGAGATTTTAAATGATTCTCTTATTGATTTCGAAGATGATCGGATTGAAATCGTCTTGGGATACGTTTTGGATGAGACTCCATGGCAACCTTACAGGACTGACGCTAATGACAGATCTTTCCAAAGCAGTAGTAGTCTCCTCTGATGAATTTACTAGTCGTCCGGTGGGCAGTCCAACCATGCCATGTGAGAGTTCGACAGAAGGCGGTCTTGGCCTCTCCATTAACCGATCCATAGCTAAAGCAAGGCGTTGGGTTTTTGGCCACTTCACACAGCGAAAAAGCAACTCTTGTGTTATTGCTTCATCTCGAAACATGATCCATGCCTTGACTGGGGAAAACGTACCAGAGGAAACCCTGCGGAAGGAGATGAAGGAAATCATAGGTGATCCCAACCATGATTTTGAAACGACCGGTGTCAATCCTGCATATGCCGAGGCTCTGTTGCAAAAACACGGTGTCAACACTGCGTCCCAGTACTATGTGAGCTCAGGTAACTTGCCTGACTTGGTCAAAGACGGACAACCTGCCTTAATCGGGTTCAAGGACCCCGGCCACAGGGTTATGCTCGATTCCGTATCCATCGATAAAGACGGCAAACGAACCTATAATATCAGGGACCCTGATCCTGCTTACGGCGGTAGGGTCCGTGAAATGTCACAGTCGGATTTCGACGCTAAATATAACCCCAATGCCATAGTCATTGTTGGCAAGACTGCAGAGTAGAAATGACAATGGTCAAGAGAGTCTTCTTTGCTGTCATTATCCTCACGCTGGCATCAGAAATCGCGATGCGCCAGCAAACTGCAGTTGGTGCAGGGCAGACATATCCGATCAAGGAGAACATCATGAAACCGATCCCAGACAAACTAAGATCAGTCGCATTGCAAAATCTTAATGCAAATGACAAAGCATGGTGGGTGCGTGATGTCACGCATAGTTATGGAAAGCTAGACCTGGAGCGATTGTATTGGATTATCGATTCTGAGGACAAATCCATTACTGTGGTTCAGGGCCGCAACGAAGAGTTTTTTTCTTTGAACGGACCTGAAGGACTGGCTTTGTCGAGTAAGTTGTTGGCGAAAGCATACGGCAAGGAGCCATGGATTGCTATGGGAGTGGAAAAATTAGGAAAAACAATTATGAGCTGGTACCGCGATCCACGAGCCTATATTCTAACGGAAGTTTTTTTCGGGAAACAGCAACCCGTGATCAAAAGCTGGTTAACGGGTCGGGAAAAAGATCCCGCGTCGTTAAAGGCTGTATGTCGTGAACCCGTCTTCACGCTTAGTGACGGCAATTGGAGTTTGGATCTCAATGCGATCAATCGGTACGGTGGAGTAGAACGATGGATCATACAAGGCCAGACCGTGAATTTCATGATCAAAGATATCTTTATCACCAAGGTGAAGGATGAAGGTACTTTTAATTTCCCCGACGAATTGTAAAGTAATAGCTAGCCTAGATGAAGTTGGTAATGACGTAAATTCATATATTAAAAAAACTAGGGAAAATGTAGAAAGAAGTGCAGCTGACGCAGTCTCAGAAGTCATTGATTATGTGGTCGAATCAGCAACAAGGCTAGCTGTAAACACTTCCAAACATACTCTTGAGAAGTTTTCATCTCCACGGCCAAGGACCTTCAAATGACGGGCGAGGTAAAGACATCGTTGACGGAGAGATTTTTGGGTGCATTTCTATTTTTCTCGTTGTCAATAGCGAGCATAGTTTGGTTTATTTTCAGTGCATCCTCTTCATTTTCAGAAATTATTAGTTCAGACCCGGTTCTGATTTTTAATAAAGGGGCAATGTATATGCTTGGTGCCTCAATAGGCGCATTTTCACTTTCTATCGGTGTTGCATATCACAATATTTTTTTTCGAAAAGTGCCGGAAAAAATTGAGAAAATCCTAATGCGCGGGGCGATTTGTGGAGTTCTCATAATGATTTTAGTACCGCAGATTGCGCACTTCTGAATAGGTAAAATAGTACATGAGCGCCAATACATCGAATGTCATCAAGCGGAGTACAGTTGGTTGTTGTATAAAAAATACGTTTATACAAAAAATCAAGATGTATGCCAAAAACTGGCAGAAATAACAAAAAGCTCAAGCGGACGCTGAAAAACACTCCGCTTCTTATCTTGGAATTATGTGTAAAAACCAAAGAATGAATGAGGCATACGAATGAATACAGATCAAATTTGCATTACTCTTTTAATTGTCATATGGGGCTTGAACGGCAAGCAGATTTACTTTGGGTTTAAACATAAATTGGCAGGCGAAATCTATCATCACTTTGGTATGGCATTATTTTTTACAATAATTGCTGTAGAGAAGTTTACTGACATATCATTATTTTCAGCAAGATTAGACATATTATGGCTCAAGGTAACTGGTTTTATCTTATTTATCCCGGCAGCTTTTTTTATTTTTGGTTCACTTTATCAACTAAAGTTTAACACAAATAATCTTTCCCTTGGAAAAGAAGATGCTCAAAATCTTATAGATACTGGTGTCTTTGGTATTGCCAGACACCCAATGTGGCTCGGTTTTTCAATATGGTCTTTTGCTTTATTATTAAGATTTCAGTCAATCTTTGCATTAGTTCTATTTATTGTTGCAGTGTTCTGTTTTCGAATTGCCAGCATAAAGGAGGATGAGGAAGCCATAAAAATATTCGGCCATAAATATCTTGAGTACATAAAAAGGGTCCCGATGTGGGGTAATGTTAAGTTGCAAAACTGACTGCAAATAAGCATCTGAAATTACATGATAAATTAATAAACCCGACCCGGCGTTTTTACGAGGCCTTCCGTCGGGAGCATCCGCACCTCAAGGTCATTGTCACTGAAGACGCGCTCAGCAGCAACGCACCGCATATTCAGGACCTCAAACGACTTAATCTCCGTTTTATTCTAGGGGTCAAGCCGGGGGATCATCAATTTCTGTTCGACCACGTGGATGGGCTATCGCCCAAGGCAAGGTAACTGAGTTTCAGTGCGTTGATGCGGATGATCCGGAGAAACTCCACTTCTTCCGTTTTATCAATCAGGTTCCTCTCAATCAGTCAAATCAGGATTTGCTGGTTAACTTTCTTGAATATTGGCAGGTTGATAAAAACAATCGAATTACCAAATTCAATTGGATAACCGATCTCATGATCACCGAGAAAAACGCTGAGGCGATGATGCGTGCCGGTCGCGCCCGGTGGAAGATTGAAAACGAGAGCTTTAACACGCTGGAAAACCAGAGGGGGTACAATCTCGAACATAATTACGGACTTGGTAATGGTTTATGCGGCCGGGTTTGCCTGTGCCCTGCCGCTTTCTATCTATTACCGTATGCTGTAAGATTACAACATGTTCATTATGGACAAACAGGATCGCTCGGGGCTTTTCTGCCGCGCAGCGGCTTCGTCCAACCAGTCGCTCAACTAGGCCGCCAGAACGTGAGCGGTTCTTGGCAAACTATTCAAGGTGGCTGGTTACCTCTGCGTTAGTGCGCCGCGCAAAGCGTGGCGCATCTTGCCGGGTGCAAGTCCTGGCATGGTAAGGGGATAACCACCCCACCATTACCGAGTGTTGCGCCTCTGGCGGAGCGGTTATCGCGGAACGATCTGCGGTTTCCCGCGAACAAGAGAGGTGAAGCGTACACAGGGAATGTTATAGGCCGTTTGGGGTCGCAGCCCCTTAGAGCTGGTATCGCTTCGAAAAGTCGTTCCGGATTGGTGAGCGTTGTAACGTGCGTGAAACCTAAATGAGCCAGGCGCTTTGGTGAGCCTGGTGAGAGCCGGCGGAGTTCTCAAGCTATGGCATGTAACAAGAGATGCGTCATGAACGCGGGAGGCCCTTATCATTCCTGACTGGAACCAGACAGGTAAGCGCGCCGTACCCCGACAAAGGGAAAAGCAGCCGATGATGGTAAGGGAGTCGGATCACCTCATAGTACTCCGAGACGGTAGGGCCGATCACATGGGGAAGGGGGTGACAGTTATAAGCAGTCTGCAAAGGCAACTCGCGCCGGACAATGTCGGGCCGGATCCCGTCGAGCCAACCTTCCTGCAGGCAATATCCATAAAGGCGGGATCTGCGAAAACCCACCGATTCCAAAACCTCTACAGCAACTTGAATGGACCTCTTTTGTATGAGGCCTGGAGCAACCTGAACAAACGGGGTGCACCGGGAGTCGACAAGGTTACTATCGCCCAGTATGCGGAAAATCTTGGCGACAACATCAAGCGGTTGGTGGACCGCCTGAAACGGAATGACTACCGAAGTCGGTTAATCCGTCGGAAGTACATTCCCAAAGGCAATGGTAAACAACGGCCCCTCGGCATCCCGGTGGTAGAAGACCGGTTGCTGCAGGGTGCGGCGAGACTCATACTGGAGGCCATATTTGAGCAGGATTTTCATGCTGCCAGCTATGGCTATCGGCCGGGAATCGGTGCACAGCAGGCTGTGAAGGACCTGAACTTCGAACTGCAATTTGGACGATATGGCTATGTGGTGGAAGCCGACATCAAAGGCTTTTTCACCAACATCGATCATGATTGGCTGTTGAAGATGGTAGCCCAGCGAGTGGATGACAAGCCCTTTCTCGGGTTGATCGACAGCTGGTTGAAGGCTGGTATCCTTGAGCAGGACGGGACGGTGTGCCATCCGCATACCGGGACTCCGCAAGGGGGTGTGATTTCGCCCATCCTGGCGAATATTTATCTGCACTATGCGTTGGATCACTGGTTTGAACGGGTGGTCAAGCCTCGCTGCCGGGGGCAGGCTTATCTCATCCGTTATGCGGATGATTTTGTCTGTGCCTTTCAGTATCGTATGGAGGCGGAGCAGTTTTACCGGGTACTCCCGGAGCGGCTGGCCAAATTCGGCCTTGAAGTCGCGCCGGAAAAGACCTGTATTCACCGCTTCAGCCGATTTCATCCAGGTCGGGAAATACGGTTTACCTTTCTTGGCTTTGAGTTTTACTGGGAGAATGATACGAAAGGCGTAGCAAGAGTGTGGAGACGAACAGCCAGGAAGAAGCTGCAGGCAAGCATTAAAGCCTGTCGGGCATGGGTGAAGTCAAACCGGCATGTCCCGCTGCCGAAGTTGATCCCGACGATGATCCGTAAGGTGCGTGGGCATTACAACTATTTTTGTGCCTGTGGTAACACCTCGTCGTTGTGGATATTCTACCGGGAAGCAGTGAGGGCGCTGTACAAATGGCTGAATCGAAGGAGCCAAAGGCGTAGTCTGACCTGGAAAGGACTGAAGAGGGTGCTGACGACCTATGTGTTTCTGGCGCCAACTGAATACAGGCAGGCGAAAACGAATCGGGGGCTTGCGTGAGGATCGACCTTTCTGCGCGAGTGATTATGACTGAGGAGCCCGGTGCGGGAATACCGCACGCCGGGATCTGTGCAGGGGACGCTGGGTAACCGGCGTTCCTACTGCGACGGTGCATGATTGGATAAAACTTGTGAGCAAGGGCAGGAACTAATAAAGTTTTTAACGATTTGAAATCATTTGGAGAAACTAGAAGATGCGGGTTCGATTCCTAGTCATTTTCAGGTAGAAAAATCTAACAGGTTAACGCTTGTAATCTTTCTAGTAAGTCATATATCACAGGTGCAGAACTAATACTTCTCTTATCGGTTTCTGTCATTTCCTTCCACTGGCTTAGATAATCTATCTTTTCATCCAGAGCACTACCTGTCACATTTTCTCCGTTTATTTCCCATTTTGCTGGAGTATTCATTAACATTTGTTCCAGTGGCGAAATTAGGCCTTCTTTATATAATTAATCAGATAAATTTTCCATTTCTCCCCGAGAGATATTATGAAAATCATAATTACCAGCCATCAAAACTTGTTTAATTCTCAACTCAGGTGAAGCCGTAAAGACATCCTGTTTTTGTGAAATATTATTAGGGGGGACTTGTGTTTTTTTGCTGGTGCTTTTAGCGTGTACCAACGTTGTTTGAGAATAAGGCTGTATTTTCATGCTGGTCCCTCTCGAAAAAAAAATTAGACGGTTTTAATTTTATCATCAAGAGGTTGTTTTATTTATAATTTATCGACAAATATGCTAGGCACTTTAGAGGAATTCGACAATGTAATATGAGGACAATGCGAATTTTACATAAAAATCCCATGTGCTTCTTTAACTCAACTTAGTGTTTCCGCCCCTTAACCAAACCGTAAGCGGACCGTGAGCTCCGCTCCGCTCTGTTACGCATATCCATGAAAAGGCGATAAAAATTAACGATATGTTCTAATGTCAGGTTTCAAAAGAGGGGAAGAACTACCCCCAAAGCCCCTTGAAGGGCTAGAGGGGAAGTAACGAGACGCCCCGCTGATTCGCGGCCGCCACCAAGTCATTGGAACGGACACTGGCCGTTACACCGCTTCCACTATTTTTATAAGGGTTAACTATGCGAAAATATACTGTTCTATGGGTGTTTCTCCTCCTTCCTTGTTTACTCGCCCCTGTCTGTTCGTCTGCAAAAAATGAAGGAGCTGTGAATCAGGTTTCTCTGACGGACTGGACGACACAACTCATTGGCATCTGGCAGGGAAAGATACGGGGTGAAGATCTGGAGCTCGCCTTCTGGATTCCTCAATATTACACCGTTCCTGGGGTAGATGCCCGTTTGAGTCTCTATATGCAAACCACAGATGGGCAATGTATTTATGGCGATACCAAGGGACACTTGCCATCGGTGTATTCCTTTGATTTACCGAAAAATAAGGAAGTGTATGAAGATATCATCTTGAAATATTATTTCATGCCCGATGTCTACAATGATGTCAGAAGTGAAAACATCTATTGCTCAAAAAATAGACCAATATACCCATTCCTGATCTATTACGACCAGTCTGCAAAGCAGGTGTTTGCGCAACCCAAAGGTTACCAGCCTGGAGATGGTCGCTCTCCGCAGTGGCCCTTGCACCGCGTCAATCCTTCTCATAAAATGTCGGCTTTTTTGTCCGGGCTTGAAAGAAAGTATGGTCCGAGTTTTTTTGGTGCTCAGAAACACCTGCTGTTTAATAAAGATGCAGAGTATTCCTCGTACAAGGATCGTATTCCTGTTTCCTGCCTGGTTCCGCACCGCTTTGCCCTAACGAAAATGTACAAGCAGGGGCTTTCCGATATTGAAGCCTTTCCTGTTGCAGGAAGCGATATGGTTGAAGTCAAATTGCAACGTATGGTCTGGAACGCCAATGGAAAAGTCGATACGTTCAAACAACTTAATGCAAGGTATCCCGAAAGTCCTGATGTGGATTGGGCGCACTTGTCTATGAGAGTGCCAAAGGCAGTCTCTGAAGTTACCTGCAAGGAGGCTTTGGCAACCCTTTCTTTTCTTCCCCATCTGTATCAACAAAAGGCCGTCACCTCGTCGGAAACACCTAAGATAAAAAATGTGGATAAGTATTTTTTGGTCAACGCAAGTGGTGTCGATCAGGTGAGAAAGTCAGAAAGGGCCAGCCTGGGAAACACTCGACGCATCTATGGGGGAACAACAATATTTTCTTCAGGGGATAAAACCAGGCAATTCAGATGGGAACCGTTTTCCCAAAAAATGGTCATTCAAAACTACATTAAATCCGTCTTTGACAATCAAATTCAGAGTGATCGAGTCAACAACTGGGATGAACGAAAATTTGTGTATGATGCAGATCTAAGTAATCAATACGCTTCGCTTATTTTTGTCAGCACCGCGGAAATTTATGAGAAAGATATCTGTGTGGAGTGGCAAGGGCAGGTTAACCGTGAAAGTTGTATCAAGAGCACCGGCAAAGGCCAGCTAAAGAAACCTCTCTACCTGACAGACTCTCAAGAGACCGCTATTGCGATCTATAAGAAGGTGTCCCCGCAAAAAGAATCATGGAAAGGGCTCCCTGGAGAACTGGGGCAATGCCCTGGTGGTGTGTTTTGTGACGTGCAAGGAGGAGAGTACCTGAATGCAATTTACAGAAACGATTTTTCAAAAATACGAGAATTAGATGAGCGTGCATTCAAAGGGTTGCGCTCAACTATTAAAAAACTGACTTTTGGCGACGAGAAATTTTACACATTCCTCTCGGCCATGTCGAATGGAGCAGGCCAATCTCTTTTGCCCCTCGTTGTTGATGAATATATGTATGGCTATCAACAATGGCCTAAAGACCATTGCTTGGATAGTGATGCTGTTGTTGTCAAAAAAAATGAATATGTCCCCGGTTATTCGGTGAAGGAAGTGTATGCTTCTGGAGCTGAAATTGAAATTTCCAGGACCGAGGGCTATACGCTGCATGCGACTTATGTACTCAACAACGAATTTTTAACGACTTGCAATCGGTTTTGCGGCGTGCAAGATTCAAAAAACTTTCGGGCTTTAATAGATTCTGCGGTGAACAAGAAAGAGGCTATGATCGGGAAATTGTATGTCGGGATTCGTTCCCTTCGGGATAGACATGATTGCCGGAGCGAGGAAGTCCAGGTGTTTGAAAATAATCTGATTGCATTAAGTCGTACCTACGGTTCTTTTTTATCCAGCCGTACATTTCAGCTCAGTTCATGGTGAAATATTTCAGCTTTGCATTGTCAATACCCTGAACGGGGAGCATCGGATACTTGTGGCATCAAATTGCCTTCGTACAGCCGGGGGCGGGTCTTGATTTGTAAGCTTAGCTGCCCATCGCAAGTAAGATTTCACTGAAGGAAAACTAATATTTCTGCTCCTGACCCCCCTTAATGCTCTTGGGGCGCAGCTTATCTCTTGACTTTTTTATATCATTGGTTTTTTAAAAAGTTTGTGCGGTAAGTGTCTGGTTTTCTTTGGATTTGTCATTCGCAGCTAAATCGATTGTCTGTTAAGAAATTGGCCGAATAATACTGATAAGCGGACCGTGAGCTCCGCTTCGCTCCGCTTATCGCCCGCTGTTGAGCATCGCTCGATCCAAAACGAGGCAGCTTCCGCTCAACAGCGGGCGTTGGGCACATACCAATGCCCTGTTTTTTACTATAGTTGTGGTCGCGGCAAAACTCGACCCTGCTGACACCAAAACGACACTGGAGGAACTGTTATGTCTGTGAATGTTGAACAGCTGGATGTCTCTGACTCTTGGAAAAACACATTTCGGCTCATTGAAAGGGCTGGAGGGCCAGACTTACCACAGTTCAAAGAGTTAAGTTTTGGCGAGCGATTCTCAATTAATTTCAAATTATTGGCATTTTTATTTGGGCCGTTCTATTTCTTAGCCAAAGGGCTTTGGAAGCAAGCCGTGCTCTACCTACTCATTGCTTTAGCTCTTGTTTTTCTGTTCGATGCATTGGGCCTTGAAAAAGTTAGCAAGAGCATTGGTTATGGTTTCGCGGCTATTTATGCAGTTCGAGCGAATGTCAGTTACTACAGAAAAGCTGTGTTAAATGTTACTCCGTGGTTCTAGGTACGAATTGTAAAAAAGTAGAATATTCGAATATTCAGGGATGGAATCCGGTGTGTGCGCTTGAAAACATTCGGCCAGATTCTTTCCAAAGCACCCTGTCAGGCAAAACAGGGGGTATATTCTTTAAAGATTACTGGCAAAGAGGAAATGAGTCGTTCAATAGTAGAAGTGGTGACCACATTGATCTATGGAATAAAAATGAAATAACCCGCAGCGGTATGTTTTTGAGGTCCATTCTTGAGTTTTTGGGACGTGTTAGTGACCAAAATAAATCTAAAGAAATTTGGTTTTGGGAGGTCAAGTGAAAAACAAGATCAGGACATTATCGGCTTACACTTTTTTGGCTTTTCTAAGCTTTGTCGTTAATTTTTCTATATACAACTATTCTTTTAACAAACAAGCCACACCATATTTGCATGAGGAGCAACGAGTAGATAGTGGTCTTTTGATGTTAAAAACGACACTTCCCGCTTATGTAGTTTCTGCTATTTTGTTTGCGGGTTTATTTTATCTGGTTGCGAGATATATCATAACAAAAAGCTCAAGCGGACGCTGAGCTGTGTGCCATCATGAGGAACGAGCGGCTAGTACAATTGGGGTCAGGGATTGAATTGCGATATTTCAATTCCTCCCCCCCATACGTGCTATACGATGACCGCATCGCCCCCTCCTGATTGAGGTGGGCAGCGCGTAGGCCGGCCGGTTATTTCACCGATTATGCCTGGAAATTGATGCGAGAGGGAATATCAATAATGATATCGGAGTTGGGCAATTATGAGGGAATCGTTTTCAATCTTATAAACAATGCGGTGCTCATCGGTGATTCTACGAGACCAATATCCGGAGAGGCTATGTTTCAGAGGTTCAGGTTTTCCTATCCCCTCGTGTGGCATCCGTTCAATTTCTCGAATTAATGTATTGATCCGTTTTAAATTTTTTTTATCGGTGTTTTGCCAGTAAAGATATTCGTCCCAGGCGTGTTCTGAAAATATGAGCTTCAATCTGCAAGCTTCCTTTCCGCCCCCTTGCCTGCTTCAAGTTGAGCAATTGACTCAAGCAATCGGCGAGCATTCTTGGGACTTCGTAGGAGGTAGGCAGTTTCTTCGAGGGCTTCATAGTCATCAAGAGACATCATTATGACGGGTCTGGCTGCCTTTCTAGTGATAATGATCGGTGCGTGATCATCGCAAACTTTTTCCATTGTTTGTGCAAGGTTGCTTCTGGCCGAACTGTATGTAATAGTATTCATGGCATTCCTCACGGCGAACATGTACAATTTAATGTACAATAGGTCAAAATGCATAACAAGTCAATAAACTTGATCGGAAATGGCTACGTTCTAAAGAGAATATGAGGGTCAGGTCTTGATTAGTATATTTCCATTTCTGCCCCCCCATACCTGCTATACGTGACCGCACCCCATCCCTCTTGACTTTACTTATCATGGATGTTCCCGGAACTTCGAAAGGATAGAAAAGTCCTTGAATTTCTTTGGCAGAAGGTGGAACGGCGATGAAAGAACTCTTCTTTGATCAACGAGTCGCAAATCAAGAGGGTTTTCGTCCCATAAGCAACCAATTGGTTGCTTATGGGGCGAGATTTTAGGCAATAAGGGACAGGGGCCGACTGGAGATAATATTCAATAGTGAATACTCGCCCAAACCATCATCGCCTTCCAGTCTTCATCATCGCCGAAACGTTCCTTGGCAGCGGAATCGGGGATGGCGTAGGCACCGACCCAATAGAGTGTCAGATGTTTGTTGACCTTCCAGTCCACAGTCAGGTTCCACTCATCGGCGTAGTCGTCGCTGGCAACACCCAGGGCCGCAGGGCTGTGCAGGCCGAAGTTGTAGTAGAACAGGCTGACCGCTAAAGAGTCCACCGGCTGCACCTTGAGCCGGAGCATGTGGATGTCCTGATTCATATTGAACAGATCATACTCGCCGGTGATCTCGCCCTGAAACCAGGAACCCCAGTCGGTGGCGCTGTAGAAGAGCACATCGTAATCCTCGTCAAAGCTGGAGTAGCGGTAGGTTAGCTCCGGTTTCCAGGCAACGTCCGCCCACTGATAGCTCGCCGCCACATACCAGCCCAGGCCGTCATCCTGGCCGTCGTCCCGATTTTCAACTACCAGTTCTCCGTCCAGCTTCAGCGGCTGGAGCAGGGCCGGGCCACTTGCCACTGCAAAGGGTTTGATGCTGCCACGGATATCGTAGAGACGCATCTCATCACGGGTGGTGTTGTCTGACTCCAGGGTAGCCAGGCTGCCGCCGATGGAGGCCTCGGGCGAGAAAGCGTAGTCCAGAGTTAGGCCGGTGGCCTGGGTGTTGACCGGGAAGGGGCTGTCGTTATCAAAGAAAAAGAGATCGCCGGACCAGGGACCGGATTTGAATTTGGCAATGGCGGTGAAGTCCGCCGATCGGCGACCACCCAGGTAGTAGGCGCCCCTCTTAAATCCAGCGCCACCCTCGCTGCCGAACAAGAACAGGGTCCCGGCCATGTAGATCTGGCGGCCAAAGGAGAGATCAAGAAAATCCTCCCCCATGGAGCTGAACAGATTTCCCGAACGCCAGCCGAGATAGGCCTTGTCGATCCGAAAGCTGCTGACATCCCCAAGCCCTGCATTGCTGCCGTAAGCATCGTAGCCATCAAAGGTGTTGGCCTGAACGGCATCGATTCGTCCATAGATGCTTTGGGTACAGGGCAACACGTAATTTCCATCGAGACCGACACGAAAGAGCGACTCCCACCAGGTGTCGACTTCAGCTCCGATCGTCGCAACATCCTGGCCATACCAGGCGTTATCCTGGCTGAAAAAAGCGAGATCGAAATTCAGCGTTGCCTGAAGATAGCTCTTGCCGCTGTCACTCTCGTAAAAGCGAAGTGGATTGTGCTCCTCTTCAGCCAGTGCGGTAGCTGGCGAAGTGAATGCGGTGAGAAGGCAGGCGGTGAGGGCGAGATGACGTGCAGAACGGGAGAATGGATCCATTGGCGGCTAGCCTTTGCATGCATGCGGCTGAGGTTGGACAGGAACAGTTCGGCGGGATTGTCGTGGAGGCCTTGCCATGAGAACAGATTTTGAGGGCCCAACTGTCGGTTTCGTCTTCCCTTCAATACGGAAGACAGTAGTTGGGGTCAATGAAATTTGATCATTTCAAGAAAAAAGATACCGGGAGAGAACAGTTCACGGGAAGAGTGATCGTAGGGAAGAGGTGCTTGGATTACTGCCCTGATCGTTGCAAATGGGCCAGCACCAGGTTGATTTCGCCGTAACTGTATTCGTCGTCCAGTGCTTCCTTGATTGCCTTGAGTGAGCCGGTGTTGAGGGCGGGGGTAAGCGCTTAACAAACACCTTCTTTTTCTTCTCCCTCCTATGGGTCATAATGCTCAAAACCTTACCAATGGAGGGGCATTATGCACCACGTACATACACCGGCGGGCAAGCAGAGCCAGCGTCGATTCTGGCAGGCCCACATCAAGGCATTCAAGCAGAGCGGGTTCAATCGCAGTGAATATTGTCGCCGCCAGGATTTGAGTTATCATGCGATGACTTACTGGCTTCGCAAGCAGCAAAAAGGGGGTACGGATTCTACGACCCTTCTCAATCTCGTTCAAGTGCCCATATCACAGGATAACCAGTTGATGCCAAGCATCCGTCTCTGTGTCGGCTCACGCTACCTCATCGAGCTCGGACAAGATTTCAGCGACACTGTACTTGCTCGGGTGCTTGCCGTACTGGAGTCACGATGATGTGGCCGATAGCGAGCGGGGTTAAGGTGTATCTGGCCACCGGAATCACTGACATGCGTAAATCTATCAATACCCTGGCTATCATGGTAGCCGAACAGATGGATTTGGATCCGCTGTCCGGCCATCTGTTTGCTTTCTGCAATCGTAAACGGGACACGGTCAAGGCGCTCTATTGGGATCGCAACGGCTTTTGTCTCTGGCATAAACGGCTGGAGCGAGACAAGTTTCAATGGCCGCAAACCACCGGCGAGGCCGAATGTATCAGCATGCGCCAACTGGGTTGGTTGCTGGAGGGATTATCCCTTGCCCAACCGGCCCACGAGACGCTCAAATATACCATTGTACGTTGAAAAAAATGCTTCCATTTTATGAATTATGTTGGAATATATCGGATAGATATGTTAATATTTTGTTATGAAATTCACTCCCGAAACATTGCCGGACAATCCTCTCGAGCTCAAGCTGCTTATTGTCGAACTGCAAGCGCAGTATGAAAAACAGGTCTCCCTGTTGATCGAGCAGATTCGCTTGCTTCGGCACAATCTCTTCGGAGTGAAAAGCGAAAAGCTGCCGGCTGCTGGAACCATGCAGCTCATCCCGCTGTTCGACTTGCCCGAACCCGAGGCGCTGGAGCCGGAACTGGTGATTGTGCCGACGCATTCCCGCAAGAAACCCGGGCGTAAGCCCCTGCCGGCGGATTTACCCAGAATCGACGTCCTGCATGATATAAGCGACGAGGAAAAGATCTGCGCCTGCGGTTGCACCCTCAGTCGTATCGGCGAGGAAGTCATGGAGCAGTTGGATATTATTCCTGCCCGGATCCAGGTGCTGCGCCATATTCGCCCCAAGTATGCTTGTTGCCACTGTGAAGGTGTTGACGATGACGGTCCCACCGTCAAAATCGCGCCGGCCCCGTTGCAGATGATCCCCAAGTCCATCGCCAGCCCCGGTCTGCTTGCCCATATCCTCACCGGCAAGTTCGTCGATCACCTGCCGTTCTATCGGCAGGAAAAAATCTTTCATCGCAAAGGCATCAATATCGGCCGGGCCTCCATGTGCAACTGGGCGATGAAAACCGCCGAAGTCTGCGAACCGCTGCTCAACCTGCTCAAAGACGAGGTGCTTGAAGGCAGACTGATAAATATCGACGAAACCACGATTCAGGTGCTGGCAGAACCCGGTCGGACGCCTACCCAAAAATCCTATATGTGGATCTTTCGGCGAGGCGATCCGGAACGGCCGGTGTTGGTTTATCAGTATGCACCCAGCAGAGGGGGCGAAATTGCCAAAACCTTTCTCGATGATTTTAAAGGGTACGTGCAGACCGACGGGTACATCGGCTACGATTTCCTCGACCAGTGCACCGGAGTGCGCCATGTTGGCTGCATGGCCCATGCACGCCGAAAGTTCAGGGAGGTGGTCACTGCGCAGGGAAAAAATCGTAAAAGCGGCAGCGCCGATGAAGCCCTTGCCTATATCGGCAGACTCTATAAACTCGAGCAGGACGCCCGCGCCCGAAAAATGACCGCCGATCAAATCCATGCCATGCGACAGGAACAGGCCAAGCCGATCTTGGACGCCTTCCAACAATGGCTGCAAAAACGCGCTTGGCAAACACCCCCCAAAGGGCTGCTCGGAAAAGCTATCAACTACACACTCAAACAGTGGGACCGACTGATTGGCTACCTGGAGGATGGCATCATCACTCCAGACAACAATGCTGCGGAAAACGCCATTCGCCCCTTTGTCGTCGGCCGTAAGAACTGGCTGTTTTCTGGAACGCCGCAAGGCGCGGAGGCTAGTGCCCTCCTCTACAGCCTGATCGAAACGGCCAAAGCCAATGGTTTCGAACCCTACAGTTATCTCCGCCACATATTCCAGCACCTGCCGATGGTCACCACTCTGGAGGGCTACGAGGCCCTGCTTCCGTGGAATCTTGATCGTACAACAATCACTAAGGCGGTTCTAGATGTGGAAGATTAAGCGCTTACGTTATCCTGGCTGAAAAAAGCGAGATCGAAATTCAGCGTTGCCTGAAGATAGCTCTTGCCGCTGTCACTCTCGTAAAAGCGAAGTGGATTGTGCTCCTCTTCAGCCAGTGCGGTAGCTGGCGAAGTGAATGCGGTGAGAAGGCAGGCGGTGAGGGCGAGATGACGTGCAGAACGGGAGAATGGATCCATTGGCGGCTAGCCTTTGCATGCATGCGGCTGAGGTTGGACAGGAACAGTTCGGCGGGATTGTCGTGGAGGCCTTGCCATGAGAACAGATTTTGAGGGCCCAACTGTCGGTTTCGTCTTCCCTTCAATACGGAAGACAGTAGTTGGGGTCAATGAAATTTGATCATTTCAAGAAAAAAGATACCGGGAGAGAACAGTTCACGGGAAGAGTGATCGTAGGGAAGAGGTGCTTGGATTACTGCCCTGATCGTTGCAAATGGGCCAGCACCAGGTTGATTTCGCCGTAACTGTATTCGTCGTCCAGTGCTTCCTTGATTGCCTTGAGTGAGCCGGTGTTGAGGGCGGGGATTTTCTCTGCAAGCGCACGCTGCCGCTCCTCCGGCATCAACCCATCAATCGCCAATTCACCGGCCTTGATAAAAAAGGCCAAGTGGCCTTCCACGGTTTGGCGGGTGAGGACGCGCTGGCTGGCAATTTCCTCGATGGAAAGCCCGGAGCGGAGCATGTCCAGGCTGACCTGTTTGGTGTTTTCACGGCTGGTTGCCTGTTTACGTTCGCCGGTAGGGCCAATGGAAAGCGCCAGCGGTATGGGGAGAGCCACCGACTTGATCCCATTATCCCGGCGATAGTTGGCGACCATGGTCACGATTTCGCGGCCGTAGCGTTCGGCCAGTCGTTTGCCGATTCCTTTGATCTCCTTGAGTGCGGGGATGGAATCCGGCAGATGGACCGCAATCTGGATCAGGGGTTTCTGGTGGAGAATTTGGTAGGGGGCCACTCCGTTCTCGGCGGCTAGGTCCTTTCGCCACTGGCGCAGTTGCTGGAACAACTCGGGGTGGCCGACATCGGCCTCGGTGTAGATGGTGCTCACCTTGGTCTTGGCCTTTTCCGCCTCCATGGCAGCGTGGGAGAGGGCTCGCGTATAGCGGGCCGGATTGAATTGGCCGTCGCAGGCACTGACCGCAGCCAGCTTGATCGTGCATTCCTGGCGGCAGTACTTGAGCATGTTGGTGATTCGTTTATGGATATCCTTGTTGTCGGACTCGATGTCCAGGCTGTCGAGACAGGGCTTGGTGATGGTCTCAAACTTATCCTGAAAGTAGAGGGCCGACTTGGCGAGCCGTTCGAGAATCACCGGGTCGCGGGCGGGCTCCAGATCTGGGTTGAACAGGGACTGTAACTGGCGGCGGAAGCTGTCACCCACGGCGCAGATCGCGGTTAGGGTCTGCTGGTGGATATCAAAGAGATCAGCACCCACCAAAACTTGGATAATGGATGCGTTGCCCCGTATCAGTCCCATCAGACGCCCGAGCAGGCCAGCGAAATTGCTGAAATCAAAGCACTGGTGCAACAATTCCTGCTGGTAACGGATCTTGGCGGCTGCCAGATCATCCTCGGTGGGCATGCGTTGCTGCATTGCGGCCATGAACTCCAGCACCGCTTGGTCGGTCTTGATTGCCCGGGCGGTGATCGGCGAGCGTAGCACCAGCCCCTCAAAAGTGCGGCAGCGGCTCAGCGCCACATACACCTGACCGTGGGCAAAGGCACCTTGGGCATCGATCACCGCCTTGTCAAAGGTCAACCCTTGGCTCTTGTGGATGGTGATCGCCCAGGCCGGTTTGAGCGGATATTGGTTGAAGCTGCCTACCACCTTCTGCGAGATTTCCGAGGTTTCGGTGTCCACCGTATATTCGATATTCTCCCAGGTCACCGGTCCGACCTCGATACATTCATCGTCTTCACAATCAACCCGGATTTTCTCCCGGTCCATGGCGCTGACCCTGCCGATTTTGCCGTTGAAATACCGTTTTTCTTGGGAGCTGTCGTTGCGGACGAACATCACCTGCGCCCCCACCTTCAGCTCCAGGCTGGCAGCCGTGGGGAAGGCGTATTCGGGAAAGGAGCCGTCCACTCCGGCTTTAAAGCTGCGGCTTTTGCCCGGCAGTTGCGAAAGTCGCAATCGGTTGATGGCATCGGCCCCGTTGTTGTGGGTGCAGAGGGTGATAAAGCCTTCCTTGGGGCTAAAATCAGGCTGATAGCGCGAGTTGAGCGCGGCTATGCCGGGCGGATCGAGTCGGTTGTCGCGGACCTGATTGAGCAGATCGATGAAGTGCTGATCCGACTGGCGATAAATGTGCTTGAGCTCGATCATTACCAGTTCCAGCCGGGAAAGCGCCTTGCAACTGAAGAAGTAGGGGGTGGGGTAGTGATTCTGGAGGATGAGCCAATCCTCTTCCTTGGCCACCGGTGCCAGCTGCTGTAGATCGCCGATCATCAACAGCTGCACCCCGCCGAAAGGGAGTTCGGAGCGGCGATAACGGCGCAGGACGCTGTCGACTCCGTCGAGCAGGTCGGCGCGGACCATACTGATCTCATCGATCACCAACAGGTCCAGGCTGTTGATGATGTTGCGTTTGTCCCGGCTCATCCGGTGGCGGCCGCCTGAAAATTCGGAACCGGGAACATAGGGGCCAAACGGCAGCTGGAAAAAGGAGTGCAGGGTGACGCCACCGGCATTGATGGCCGCTACCCCGGTGGGAGCGGTTACCACCAGCCGTTTGTTGGTCTGGTTGCGGATATGGCGGAGAAAGGTGGTTTTACCGGTGCCGGCTTTGCCGGTGAGAAAGAGGGTGCAGTTGGTCTGCTCGACAAAGGCCTCGGCAAGGTGGAGTTCGGGATTGGCAGGCGGCATAATTAACAGGGGCGGTCGATGGGTTAGTTTGGCGGCAGCCTACCGCATTTGCCGCGTACCGGCAAGAGGCGGGGAAATTCTTCGGGTTTTCGTCGTAGCGCTTTTGTTTTCGCCTGGCAGCGTTTGCCCTCCAATCGCCGTTGGCGCGAGGCCTTGCTCACCTCCGTTTGGGATGACATCGGGGTGCGGGCGTGCTTCGAAGGGGAGGCCACTGCCTTCGTCCTTTCGGTAAACCGGAGAAATCTCCTTGCCAAACCGCAGTCGCGAAATTGTTTGCATCGCCCGAAATCCATTTTCCCACTACCGCAGATAAATCAGCCAGGCCATGAACACCGTGGCCATCATGCAAATAAGCACCAGCGGCACCCCGACCTTGGCAAAATCCACCAACCGGTAGCCACCGGGTTCACGCACAATCATGGTCACCGGTGAGCCCAGCGGCGAGATAAAGGCCGCGGAGCAGGCAATGGCCACGGTCATGGCGCAGGCCTGGGGTGAGACTCCCATGGCCTGGCCGATGTCGATGGCCATGGGCGCGGCCAACAGGGCCGTGGGCGTGTTGGAGAGGAAAAGGCCGATCCCGGCGGTCACCAGGAAGAGCACGGCAAGCACCAGAATCGGTCCGCTGTGTCCAAACTCAGTCAAGAGCGTCTGCGAGACCAGGGTTGAAACGCCGGTCTTTTGCAAAGCTGTCGCCAAAGGCAGGATCCCGGCCACCAGGATGATGGTGGGCCAATCAACGGCCTTGAACCAGGTGTCGGGTTTGACACAACGGCTGAGCACCAGGGCGGCGGTGGCACCGATAATGGCGGTCAGCGTGGTCACGACATTAAACACGATCAGGCCGACCATGGTGCCGATTATGACCAAGGCCTGGGGCGCATGATTGCGGGCGGGTATCACCTCGTGAAAGTCCTGGGGCAGGGTAAGGAGGATATATTGGTCCCGGTGCTGCCGCAGACGAAGGATATCCTCCCAGGCGCCGCAGATCAGGAGCACGTCGCCGAAGAGCAGTGGCTCATTGGCAAAGTCGGCGGTTATGGTCTCGCCTTTACGGCGGATGGCCAGGGCCAAACACTGAAACTGGGTGTGGAAGCCGATCTCGCGGATCGACTTACCGATCAAGTTCGAATCCGGGGTGAGCATGACCTCACCGGCACCGATGACCTGGAAAAAATGGCGTTTCAGCACCGGATCAGCGGGCATCTCCATTTTTTTGAGATGGTACTCGCTGCCAAAATGCTCGATGTCCTCTAAGGCCCCGATAATCACCAAGACCTGTCCCTCTTCAAATACGCTTTCCGGTCGAGCCGGGACGGTAATGCCGCCGCTGTTATGGGAAGGCGTATGCAGGGCTATCAGGTGGAGATGATCGTGGGCGGCCAGCTGCATCCGCGCCACCGAGCGGTCGATGAGATCGGACTTGCCGGTGATCTGCAGCAGGGACAGGCGCTGATCAAGGCCATAACGGTAGATCAGGTCCCCGATCGAGCGTTCCTGCCGATGCTTTTCCTTGCGTTTTTGCGGGGCAAGCAGGTGGCGTCCGCCGATCACCATGAAACCGATCGCCAGCACCAGGCAGATCAGGCCGAAGGGCGTGAAGGCAAAAAAGGAGAGCGGCTCCAGGCCACGTTCGCGCAGGACGTTGTTGACCGCAATGTTGGGCGGCGTGGCCACCAGGGTCATCATGCCGCTGATCAAGGCGGCCACAGCCAGAGGAATGAGTAAGCGTTTATGATTGATCTCGGCCTTTTCCGCCACAGTCAAAACAATAGGGATGAAGATGGCCGCAGTGGCGGTGGAACTCATGAAGGAACCGAGCAGGCAGGAGGCGGACATGAGAATGATCAACAGCCTCACTTCACTGGTCCCGCCGTAGGCCAGGACCAGATCGCCCATGCGCTGGGCAATGCCGGTGTGGATAATGGCCTCGCTGACCACGAACATACAGGCGATGATGATGACCACCGGGTTGGAAAAACCGGCCAGGGCTTCAGTGGCGTTGAGAACACCGCTGAGCATCAGCGTCAGCACCACCAGCATCGCTACCAAGTCGGCGCGGATGCGGTTGGTGATCATGAGGGTGGCCGCACAGGCAAGTGTGGCCAGGGTAATGAGCATATCAGATTGAGGCATAGGAAAACGTCTTTCAGTAGGAGAAATGGTGCCGGGCAGGGAATAGAGAATCTTTTGGATCAGGGGGACGACGATAAAACGTCACAGCCCCCATGTTCCCTCTTGTTATCCTATTTTAAGTCCTGCCAGAAAACCGGCCACCGCGCTCCCGCCCTTCCAGGTGATGTGGGACAGGCGGGTGTAGAGGAAATTTCCGGATTGGGTAGCTAGGTCGGCGGCGGTTTGGGCGGTCTGGTGCAAGGCCTGGTCATCAACATGGGTAACGCCGTAGTACTCGCCCACAAAGAGGAGCACCACTGCGGCCCCACCCAGGAAAAGGGCTACCTTTAGCATTTTCTTGGCAAAGTAACCCACCGCCAGTCCAACCAGGAAAGGGGCACCGACGTTGGGCAGGAGAAAGGATGCGGAGAAGAAGTCGAGCGTGGCGGGTTCGGGTATGGGCTGATTCATATCGTTTCCTTTAACCGGTCAGGTGGTGCCAATGGGTGTGGGCAATGTCCAGGATTTTGAGTCCGGGCATTAAACCCGCAAGCCCATACTCAGGTCAAGCTGATTTCCGTATTCCGCATCCAGGAGATTTCAGCTTATCCCCACGCTCCAGCCTGGGATCGCTTACCATTTCTTCATAGTTTTCAATGATCTTCACAGCCTTGCTCAAATCATTTTTGCCATTAAATTCATGGGCTATTGCGACAACGTCACAACCACTGGATACGCCAGCTTCCACCCCCGCTGAAGAATCCTCGAATATCAAAACGTTGGCTGGATCGATATTGAGTTGCTGCAAGGCCAACTCATAGGCCTCTGGGTCTGGCTTATGCCTTGTAACATGCTTTTGGGTAATGACGATGTCAAACAGCCCTTTGAGGTTTAAAGCTTCAAGGATATGTTCAACCATCCATGTCGCAGCTGAGCCTACAAGGCCACACTTTTTGCCCGCTGCATGTAAGTGCTCGATATACTCCTTTGCACCCATATTCAAGCTTAGCTTCTGCGAGAGCAATCGTTCATAGTGAGTTCTGAAATGTCCGTCGAATTCGGCTAACTCAGGGGCAATATGGGCTTTTTTGAAAAAATACTCCGTCACTCTTGCCCAACTCTCACCCATCACATCTTTGTAGATAGTAAAGTCCACCTCGGAGCCATAATCTCTGCAAGCCAATGATAAGGCCAATCCTTTCAATGGCTCCGAATTCACTAATGTGCCGTCCAGGTCGAACAAGTACACCTGATATTCTTTCAAACTGCTCTCCGTGCTGCTACTTTTTCTGTCTGTATAACGAAAACATCTGCGGATTGTCATCGGAATGTTATTGTTTGAATTCAGTACGTTAGCTCTGAAATGGTCTAAGGTTGGCTTTGCTATGCTGGAAATTAAGAGGCGCTATTATTCATACGCAACACTAGTTAATATTAAAATCTTTTGCCAATTTAAGGAGATTTTTTTCAAAAGTAATTATTTCATTACTGTTGCATTTATATTTATCCTGCATTTTACTTAACCCCTCCAGAATAAAATATCTCCCCTGAAGGTTTAACTTTTTTGCCGCAAATTTATCCACTCCACCACCTAAATGAGTCCCGACTTTCAATACAAGAGGGTAAAAATCAGGATTAACTAAATATGTTGCAGACACTGTATCCCCACCAATGCTCCCCATATCCATACCGTAAAGATTTTCATATCTAATCGTATCAGTTGTATAACTGAATGTTTTTTTCAAAGCACTAGGTGAAAGACATTGAGATGATTTTCTTTGGTAATCATAAGTATATTGATTGAGAATAGCCTTTAGGAAGGTATCTTTCTTAATAGTCCTTGCCATACTCATGCCAATCATGTCTAACCCCGTGTTGGTATCAAATTTCCTCGCGTAAGATACCAAAATTTTATGCAACTTTTTGTCTAACTTAAATATCATTTTGCGGTCGTAATTATAGATAGCATTGAGATAAATTCCTCCTGGAAACTCACAGAAAACACCCGTTTTGCATTCCCAGGCCATTTCAGGGTGCTCTCTTTCTTCTTTAATCCTTTTTGTAATTTTTAAATTTCCATCAGATTTACCCATCAACTCAGCATGTTCAAGTTTGCACTGCTCAGGTGTAGGGTGGGCCACCTTGGTATATTGATACATGGAATAATCCCAGTACTCATGCTCACCTTCAGGATAGAAATACAAATGAGCAAAAGCAGGAGTTTTACATTGATTTTTTAGTATGTTGAATATTACAGGTGACATGTAATTAAAATTTAATTTTTCATCTTTTTCATCAGTAGATATTTTGAAAATAATATTGAATTTAGGATTGCTACATATAATATCATTGTCAAACCCTGCCTCATTTTGAGAATGAGGGTTAATGACCATTAGTTCATTTTCAAATAATACATTGTCTTTTTTGTTGATCCACTTTGAATTATTCATTTTATTTAAAAGCTCACTGTATTTATTGTGGCTGATTTTATTTTTTGCTCCAATTAATCCATATCCAAATGACTCTACATACATTATATCGTTTATTCCAGATGAGTTTTTTCCATAATGTATAGTATATGTAACGGCATCCCATGGGATAATTTCACTTTTTTTATACATATCAATATGGATAGAATCAGAATATTTACTTTTTTCTTTTAAATTACATGTATTGTCAATAATAGGATAAATTTTCTTTGCGACAAATTTTGGATAATTTGAATCAAATAACGTATCTCGATTATCATGGGTAACTTTATACACAGCATTTAAATTGAATCCTAACTCGACCCCTCGTTTACACCACTGTTGAATATTGGATACGTTATAGTATTGAGATCCAATACTTTGCCTTTTAGCTGGAGAAATTATCTCAATGTCTGCATTTTTCAATATTAAAACAGATTCACTGTTTATAAATGATGCCTCATAAACATTTTTTGCAAATAAATTGAATGGATTTGAAAAAAATAAAAAAATTGAAATAATAACAACTGGTAAATATCTCATTTGCACCTCATTTAAAATTAGTTATTATATATATTGTTTAATATTTATTAATTTCGATAGCTTGAAAAATATGAGTATTGTTTTTTGTTATAAATGCTTTCTTTTTTTTAGGAGTAACCGTCTCAACGGCTTACCCTTGAAAGGAGTCCTGATATAATGATGTCATCATTTGTTGACCATCAAGCAATAACGGATGGTGGTCCTTCTTTGGCATCTCGATAGATGCACCTTCCACTGGTCTTGGTTTAAAATCCACCTCTCCTTCTGTATCTAATGACATTGATACTCCGCGAGAAAAGGATCGTGAAGCTGAATCGATCAAACTCTTAATCCGATCTTCATCCAAAATCCAACTACGCTGAAAATCTGGCAGTTGAAGAGGGGCGCGATGACAGTTATCAAAATCTCACAAGGCATAGTTCTTTGATATATAACTTCTTACGAATCCGTCAACTTTCATACCACCAACTCTGCCACCGGCAACACCTTCGCCCCAGCCGCCACCATCGCATTTTTTCCATCCTCAGGCTGAAGATTGACCGCAGCCACCGCATCACTCAACATCATCACCTCAAAACCCTGTTGCAACGCGTCCAGCACTGTGGCCTTGACGCAGTAATCCGTGGTCAGGCCGCCGATACAGAGACGGGTGACATCCAGTTTTTTGAGGATATCCGCCAGGGGCGTGCAGGAGACATCAATGCCGTCAAAGGCGGAGTAGCCATCACTGTTCTCATCCATACCCTTGGAGAGAATTATGGTCGAGCAGGCGAGTTCAAGTGCGGTATGAAAGGCCGCGCCATGGCTGTGTTTGAACGCAGTGGACCGGCCAGGGGCCGCCATGGGGCTGGAAATGGGCGGTGGTGGCTGGGTGCCAGTCCCGGCTGGCAAGAATGGGGAGTCCTTTGTGAACGAACTGGAAAATGGCTCTGTTCAACGGTTCAATAATCGTGTCTCCATTGGAAACGGCCAGGGAACCGCCGGGGCAGAAATCGTTTTGCACATCCACTATCATCAGTGCGGTCTTGCTCATCATTGAGCCTCCTTCTTTGTACTTGCCTCTGCGATCAGTGTACAGCGCAGGGTTTTGAGTTGCTGGGAGATCGAAACCTTGTAGCGGTGCGGATTGACAAAACGGCGGCAGCCCCTGGGGAGAAGCGTGAGTTCATGCCGACAACGCTTTGCCATGGTTTCGATCGATTCCGGTTGCAGGGTGCGATGTCCGTTCTCCATCACCACCTGCCGCAGGTCGACCAGGCGGCTTCCTGTGGGCAGATTGGTATGGCGCAGTGGATTGGTCGGGTCATACACCTTGTCGTCGGCCTGGACCGGTTCTCCTCCTTCAAGGCAGACCAGATCCTGGAGGTATTCGCCCTCCGGGCCCACCGCCCGCAGTACCCGCTTGATGCCGGGGAGGGTGGCCTTGGCCATGTCGCTGGTGATTTTCATCTTTGGTTGGCCGTCGATGGCCACCAACTTGTACACCCCGCCCAAGGCAACGCCTCCGGGGCCGGCTGCGGTGGCCAGCTTGGTGCCCACTCCGTAGATGTCGACCCGTCCGCCTTCGTCGCGGATGGAGTCGATCACCTGCTCATCGACTTCATTGGAGGCAAGGATACGGACCTCGGGGAATCCGGCCGCATTGAGCATGCCGCGTGCTTCGCGGCTGAGATAGGCAAGATCGCCCGAATCGAGACGGATGCCGCGAAGAGAGTATCCGCGTTCCCTGAGTTCTCGGGCTACGATGATCGCATTGGGAACGCCACTCTTTACGGTGTCGTAGGTGTCGACCAAGAGCACGGTGGAGTCGGGAAAGGAGGCGGCATAGGCGCGAAAGGCGGTCAGTTCATCGGCAAAGGATTGCACCCAGCTATGGGCATGGGTCCCGCGAACCGGCAGGTCAAAAAGCATTCCGGCCAGCACATTGCTGGTGCCCTTGGCCCCACCGACGCAGGCGGCACGCGAGGCGGAAACACCGCCATCGGGTCCTTGGGCCCGGCGCAGGCCGAATTCGATGACCTCGGCTTCACCCGCGGCATAACAGATTCGAGCCGCCTTGGTGGCCACCAGGGTCTGGAAGTTGATGGTGTTCAACAGCATGGCCTCGACCAGCTGGGTTTCCGCCAGTGTGCCGCTGACCGTGAGTAGGGGTTCGTGGGCAAAGACCACCGTGCCTTCGGGAGGGGCGAGCACACGGCCGCGAAAGCGAAATCGTTTGAGAAAGTCGAGAAAGGCGGGTTTGAACAGATGCAATCCCCGGAGGTAGGCGATCTCCTCCTCGGTGAAACGCAAGCCCTCCAGATTTTCAAGCGCTGGTTGCAGGCCGGCAAAGACGGCATAGCCCCCTTCAAAGGGGTTGTGGCGGAAATAGAGATCAAAGACCGCCTGCTTGTCGGCCATCCCTTCTTCGAGATAGCCGGCGAGCATGGTCAATTCGTACAGATCGGTGAGCAGCGGTGAGCAGGACATGTGGGCTCCGCAATAGGCTGGCATTGAGGGCCGAGGCCTCGGTGGGGGACTGCGGTCCATTGTACTGCGAGATCAGTTGGTTGATCCATTCTCAGATAGTGCAAAAGCTTGCGCGGTGCAAGCCCTATTCCGCAAAGAGTCGCGTGTTGTAAATGCTGCAAAATTGTCGAGCTTTTGTGGTTGATCAACAAAATTGAAGAATTAACGACCACGGCAGGTGGGGTGGAAATGGGGCCATTTCGGGAGAGGGGCATTCACTTTGTTTGGAGAAAAGAGGAGATAGCTATCTGTTGTGAACCCTGTTCCGGAGGTGGAATGCGCTTTGCTGCAGAGAGGTGATGATGCAAGGAGAAAGCGCATGACAGACAATAGACAAAAAATCATTATTCACGATACCACCCTCCGCGACGGCGAGCAGACCGCAGGCGTCGCCTTTACCCTGGAGGAACGGCTCAAAATCGCCCGGATGCTGGATCTCGCCGGTGTGGCGGAGCTTGAAATCGGTATCCCGGCCATGGGTCCGCAGGAAAGAGAAGAGATCCGGGCTCTTGTTGATCTCAATCTTCGGGCGCGGTTGGTGGTCTGGTGTCGGATGCACGAACACGATCTTGCGGCTGCCCAGGGATTGGGCGTGCAGACCCTTAACCTGTCGATCCCGGTTTCCGACCAGCAGATCGACCGTAAAATCAAGCGGGATCGGAGCTGGGTTCTGGCACGGATCGGGTTGATGACCGCCCAGGCGCGTGATTTAGGGTTTGAGGTCTGTATCGGTGGCGAAGACAGCTCCCGGGCGCATCCTGATTTTTTGGTGCAGGTGGTGGCGGCGGCAGAGCGGGCCGGAGCCCGGCGCTTTCGTTTTGCCGACACTCTGGGGGTGCTGGATCCTTTCACCACCAAGGCCATCTTTGAACGGTTACGCAGTGGTTGCGGGCTTGAGCTGGAGATGCACGCCCATAACGATCTCGGTCTGGCCACGGCCAACACCCTGGCCGCCATCCTCGGCGGCGCCACCCATGTCAACACCACGGTCAACGGCTTGGGAGAGCGAACCGGGAACGCGCCCTTGGAGGAGGTGGTGATGTCGCTGCATCAACTCTACCATTGCCGCACCGGGATCAATCCGCAGTCACTCGCCGCCGTCTCCCTGGCGGTGGCCGAGGCCTCGTGCCGTCCGATCCCGGTCAACAAACCCATTGTCGGATCGGGTATATTCACCCACGAATCAGGGATTCATGTCAGCGGCCTGCTGCGTGATCCTGCCAATTATCAGAGTATTGATCCCCTGGAATTGGGGCGGAATCATGAACTGGTGCTGGGCAAGCATTCCGGTACTGCTGCCGTTTGTTGGGGCTATCGCCAGATCGGAGTTGATATCAACCAGGCCCAGGCCCAAACCGTGCTGCCGCACCTGCGTCAACACGCAGCCCTGACCAAGCGCCAGCCGACTACTGAGGAATTGCTTTGTTTTCTTACAGAGGATGCCCCGAAGTGTTGTCCTTCGCACTGAAGAGCGCTAATCAGCGCGCGCCGGGAAAAACGCCACTCCTTGTATATCTGTGTTTTTACAAAACCATCATTCTTTCTTTTTGAGCAGCTCCAGCAAGCCTTGGAAATAAAGCGCCGAAGTCACCCGGGAAGCGATGACTTCGGCAGAAGGAAAAAAAGGGTGGTCAGCGAATAAAATTCATATAAACCTTTTTTTCAGCTTCCGGTGGGGTGATGGTCCCCTTGCCGTTCTCGACCAGTTGCATCAGCCAAGCCATGTTTTTTCCCAGAGTGCGCATGATCTGGGCCCCTTCCTCATCCTTGACCGCTTCACCCGGACGGGTGCCGTGGACCACGTTCCAGTAATTGGCGCTGGGCATCAACATTTCGGAATAGCAGATAAAGTTGCTGAGCTGGTTGAAGGTCGGCAGCCCGCCGGAACGACGTACCGCCACCACTGCGGCGCCAACCTTGTGACGCAGCATACTCCCATTGACACCGGCAACATAGAAGGCACGGTCCATGAACGATTTCATGGTGCCGCCGATGGCGGAGAAATGGACCGGTGAGCCGAAGATCAGACCGTCGGCCCCTTTCATCAATTGCAACCATTCGTTGACCGGATCGTCGGTCTGGATACATTGTTCGTTATGCTTCTTGATGCACTGACCACAGGCCAGGCAGCCGCGGACCGCCTTGTTGCCCACATGGATGATTTCGGTCTCAATACCCTGTTTTTCCAACTCTTCGGTCACCATCTTGATGGCGTGATAGGTGTTGCCGTTCTTGTTGGGGCTACCGTTGAAAGCCACTACTTTCATTGATGTTCTCCTTGATGAAGGGGGATCCATGGAACATGGACTTGGCGAATAGGTTCATTGTGCCTATAATGGAGCATAGGATTGATGACGTCAATAACGCACTTATTGGTGCCGTAGTATATTTTTTGCAACTCAGTACCTTCTAGGGAACATAGGGCGCAATGACAAAGGCAGGATCCATCAAACAGCAGGATGCAGACCGGTTGGTCTATCGGGACAAGGTGTTCAACTGCGGCATCGATATTACCTTGGCAGTGGTGGGCGGCAAATGGAAAGCCTCGATTCTCTGGCACCTGGCCCAGCGAACCATGCGGTTTTCCGAGTTGCAGCGTCAGTTTACCGATACCACCCGCAAGATGCTGACCCAGCAGTTACGCGAACTCGAGGCCGACGGCCTGGTGCATCGCGAGGTGTATCCTCAGGTGCCGCCCAAGGTGGAGTATTCGCTGACGGACAAGGGGCAAAGTATTTTTCCAATTCTCCAGCAGATGTGCGACTGGGGCAAAAAGTATCTCCAGGAGTAATTCTGAAGGCGTCGGAAAAAACGCTTCTTCTTATATGATGGCCTTGTAAAAAATCTGAATTTACCTGTTATCGTTATTCCGGCACAGTCATGAATCCATTGATTTCAATAAGTTATTGACTCCAGCCTGCGCTGGAGTGGCGTTGAATTGGGCTTGTTACGAGTCCATCAAGTGTGTTTCGAGGCATAAAAACTGATTTTTCACGACCTGACCTTTTATTTTGCTTAGCCAAAGGGACGGACTTGATGTACTCAAACTCAACGGAAATTCATGTTTATGGCGGGAGTGAGATTGATGCGCATGCCTGTACTCATGAGGTTACTTACTGTTTTGGTGTGGCTTGGCTTGTTCGCGGCTTGCACACAAAATGCTTCTGACACTGAATTATTCATTCAGAATTTGATGGAAACCTCTAAGACATTGAAATCTGGAGAAATATTGAATATGGATGAGGTTAATCGCGGTAAGTGGGACAGGATGTTCGTGTTTACACCCTATACGCCACTATCGGATATAGAGGCTGCGATCAAGTCAAAACCTACTGAGCCAATCATTGAGTCAAGGATAAGTGAACGGGATGATGCAAACCTGTTGGTATTCATGAGTAAATCAGTCATACAATTGGTAGCCGTCGTAAACCGCGACAATGTAGACTTTTCTCCCCCAAAGAATGTGCACCCCATTTCTCGTCAATCAGCGGGTTTTAAGCGGCGTAATCAAGGTGGCCCGCTCGTTTGGGTCAATGAGAGTCAGTAAGTAAGCCGGTGCACTCCAACATTGGTAAGATTGTTTTAATGTATAAAAATTGATTTTTCAGGACCTGAACCCTTAGCTCCTTTAACCTTTAGACGAGCGTGTGGGACGGGTAATCAGCGCTTTTTACGCTTTGTCCAAACCAGAGGGGCAAAGACGTAAATGGTGCCTGCAACGATAACTACCCCGAGTGATCCAAGACCAGCGAAAATGGATGCGGGCGCGACCCCTCGCTCGACCAAAAAAATCTCGACAATATAGTAGACAAATACCGCAAGTAGGATGGCCGCCAAGAAAAAGAGGGCGCGTACGCTGGAGCGAATTACCGCTATTAGCCATTTCATTGGATCTGGTCCTCCAATTGCTTCACAAATTCATTGATTCGGCGAGAGTCCTTAAGTTCCAAAGCTGTGAATTGTACAAGGGAGGAATGTTTCCGGGAAGAGGCGATCTTCCCGGAAACGAGGCGAGGATCAAACGTTATGTCTTACGAACGTTTGAACAGCTTGTAGATTGAGGAGAAATCCAGGGATTCCATGCCCTCGGCAATGGCGCGGGCAAAGAGTTCCTTGGTTACGGCTCCGGTGAACAGCGGCTGTTGCTGTTCGTACGCCAGATCCTGGAGGCAGTGCAGATCCTTGTAGATCAGGCTGTTGGTGAAGTGCGGCGAAAAATCCTCGGCCAGGAGTTTGGCTTTTTTGGCGTTGAGGACCAACGACTGTCCTCCGCCGACATTGAGAATATCAAGAACCGTGGCCTTGTCGATGCCCACGTTTTCACCAAAGGCGACGGCCTCGGCCAAGGTGGCCATGATGCTGCCCAGGGCGAGGTTGTTGATCAGTTTCATTTTGGTGGCCAACCCCGGTGTTTCCAGGTGAAACACATCCTTGCCGATTTGCGCCAATACGGGTTCCGCTCGGGTAAATCCTTGCTTTTCGCCGCTGACCAATACGGTCAGTGCTCCCTTGGTTGCGGGCACGACACTGCCGAGCACCGGTGCTTCCAGGTAGATGGCTCCGGCTTCGGCACAGAGCGTATGGAAGGCGAGCACTTCGCGGAAATGGTTGGTGGTGTGGTCGATAATGATTTTATCTTTGAGATCGACGCTCAACAGCCCGTTTTCCTGGGTCAGTACGTTATGCACTGCGGCGCTGTCAAACAGACAGAGAGTGATGATTTCAGACTGACGGGCCACCTCCGCCGGAGATGCCGCAATAGCGGCCTGCAATCCTGCTGTTTTTTCTGTTGATCTGTTCCAGACGGTCAGGGTGTGCTGACACTCAATCAGTCTGCCTGCGATAGCTTTGCCGAGATGCCCCAGGCCGATAAATCCGATCTGCATAGAACCTCCTTCTTTTCTTCATGATTTTACATCTTTTGTATTGAGGTGCCGCCCTGTTATGGGAGCACTGAAATTTTCAAAAGCGTCTGTCCCTTTTCTTTCTAACTGCAACTGTTGGCAGCCAGCCGTTATTGCTGCATCAGCCGGTACACCAGGCCGGGATCCTCCCACGGGACATCGTGATACGCGGAAAGCAAGTACGGACTGGACGAGTCGCGCCGCCATTCCTGCGGAAAGAGCGCGACGTCCAACTCGCGCCGTTCTTGCTCCGCCGGTGCGGGGAGCCCTGCGAAATGGTTGTGATAGACTTCGCAAAGATCGACGCCGGCCAGTCGGCTCAGATGCGTAAGGACAATGGGTCGCGGATTGCACTCGATCAGCCGGCTGCGACCGGCAGGATCCACCACAAAATCGAAGGAAAGAAAGCCGGTTAGTTTCCAGGCGGATGCCAGAGCCGCAGCTATCTGCCGCATCTCCCCGCCCGCCACAAAACGGACGACGCTACTCGGGCCTTTTTCATCGGGCGCGCATTGGATTTTGTACACCGCCGCATCGCCTAATATGCGCCCTTCCACAGCCACAATTTGGCACATTGCCGGTACGCCGGGGATATACCGGTTGATGGTGATGCTTCGATCCCCTTGTATCCAGAACGATTTAGCCCGCTGTCCGCAGAGAAGATCGCACCAGGTGTGCAAACGCTCCTTGATTTGGTAGCGCCACCGCCACTGTCGCCATGTGTGCAATAATGCCGATTCGTCTCGGCATATCGAAACGCCGCCTCCACCGAAACCAAAGGAACGCTTGAGCACGACCGGGTAATCAAAGCGATGGGCGAAGTCCAATGCTGCCGCGGTGGTATCGACTACGCAGCTTTCGGGCACGCAGAGGCCGAGTGTGCGGGCTCGCTCGAGTGTGCGCCGTTTGCTCGTCGCCTCCAGCAGCATTTCCGGATTGCCGTAGGATCGACGCAGCAGAGCGGCAAACTCGCCTGTTTCGGCCCTGGGGGTGGTCCTGATGCGTTCGTCCACCCGGGCAAGGAACAGGACTGCCTGATCATCCGTTGCCAACACCAGATCGGGCCGCCAATCGTCAACGATCCGAAGCAGTTGGCGGAGCGTCGCTTTGCCGCAAAACCGATGCGGCAAGAGAAAGGTTTGGTCGCGAAATCGGGTGGCGGTTAAATAACTTTTCTCGGCACAGGCTACCCCGACTTCAAATCCGACCCGCTGGAGCGCTCGCGGCAGTCGGGCTATATTGATCCATTTGGGTATCAGGGAAAAGAGGAGGATTTTCAATGGGGCCACTATCGGGAAAAATATCCGGTCTCGTTGGCCAGAACCCCGATCCTGCCGGATGCGGTTGAAGGGGGCGGCTGTGAGGTGGGGGCCCGATATGCAGCATCGGGCAACTTTCGGTATCTGGAGTATTGGACTCCGCTGGAGAGTCTGAACCCTCAGTCAGTCTGCACCGATACCAATACCACAGCCCGCACGTCAACGTTTTTTCCTCCACCCTATTTCCTTTCAGGCCGGTTTCGGGAGTGCGCTCCGATATGGGGCGGATGCCCTCCGGGCACCGCTTTGATATTCAAAAAAGAGGGCCCGCGGTTTTCTCTTTCTTGTCTCCAGCGTTATTCCCTACGGTAGGATTCAGCCAGCAGGGAAATATAGTGAACCACTTCCTGCTGTTCGCCGCAGCGGTGGACATTGTCGAGGAGCTGCATCATGCAGGCCGGGCAGCCGACGGAAACCGTATCCGCCTCGGTCCGCTTGATGTCCTCCGCTTTTTTTCGGCCGATAATGGAGGCGGTTTCATAGTGCGACAGCACATAAGAACCGCCGCTGCCGCAGCAGGCATCGGGTGCCGACATTTCCCTGAAAGTAATACCGGGAATGCTTTTGATGATTTCACGAGGCTCCACGAAGACGTGCATCGTTTTTTTCAGATGGCAGGAATCGTGGTAGGTCACCACTCGTTCCACCCGGCCTTTGGGCTGCCGGAGGGTGATCATCCGGGTGAGGAAGGTGGAGATGTCGTAGGTTCGCTTGGCCCAGTACTCGGCTCGGGGGCCGTAGACCGGGTCTGCGGCCAGGATCTCGGTGTAGTCGTGCTGCCAGGCCCCGCCGCAGGAACCGCAGCCGGTGATCAGGTACTCGCAGCCGGTTTTATCAAAGGTGTCAAGGTTGTTGCGGGCCAGGGTCCGGACCGTGTCGATATCCCCGTGCACCAATACCGGCACACCGCAGCAGGATTGTTCCTTGGGAATATGGACCTCGATATCGTTGGCAATCAGCACCTCGATAAGATCCATCCCGGCATCGGGATAAAAATAATTGAGGGAGTCGCCGGTGAAAAAGGCCACCTTCATTTTGGCGGCTGTTCGTTCGACTTTGACCACCGCAGGAACCCGATCACGCAAGGGGGTATCGGTCAGGCCCGGCAACCGGCGCTCGCTATCGAAACCGATAGCGCCGCCCACCCGGGCAAAGGGCGAACGGGGCGAGATGGCTTTGCCGTTTGCATCGCCACGAAAGGCAAGGGACTGCATGGTCGAGCCGATACGCATTCCGGCATCGAAGAGTTTCGGGTGCTTGAGGGTGGAGAAGATCATCCGTTTCAGCCAGGGCAGTCCGTTTTTCCGGACCAGGGCGGCGCGCAGGGCTAACATGATCCGGTCGAAATTCACCTTGGTCGGGCAGTTGGTCATGCAGGATTTGCAGACCAGGCAGTTAAACAGCATCTCGTAGACCTGGGGATCGTCGAGTTCCAGTTCACCGTCAAGCACGGCTTCGGCGACTGCGATTTTTGAGCGGGTGACCGAGGTTTCGATCCGGTCGGCGCCATACACCGGGCAGACCGCCATGCAGTTGCCGCATTTCATGCATTTGTCGAGTTCCTCGCGAATGATCGCCAGGTCGTCATGATAGGTTTGCTTCGGAATGGTTGTAATGGGCGTTGTTGTTTCTGTCATGGTCAAACCTCGCTTCGGGGGACCATCTTGCCGGGATTAAGTACATACTCGGGATCAAGCGCTTCCTTGAGGATGCGCATCAGATTGAGCCCGCTTTGCCCCAGTTCGTCGCCCAGATATTTCATCTTGGCGATGCCGATACCGTGTTCACCGGAGAGAGTGCCGCCGAAACTCAAGGCGACCTGGAAGATTTCGTCGACCGCCTGGTGCACCCGTTCTCTTTCCTCCGGGTTGCGTTTGTCGCAGAGGATGGTGGGATGGAGATTGCCGTCTCCGGCATGGCCGAAGGTGCCCAGTGTCAGGTGGTATTTTTTGCCGATTTGCTCGCAGGCAATGAGCATATCGGTGATCCGCGAACGGGGAACAGTGGCGTCCTCAAGGATGACGGTGTTGTTGAGCGAGGCCAGAGCGGGCAGGGCGTTGCGGCGGGCGGTCCATAATTGGTCGCGTTCCTGATCGGTTTCGGCAGCCTTCAGATCGCCGTGGTTGGCAGTGACCACCTGCATTACGGCCTCGGCCTCGGCGCGTACCACTTCCTCGGCCATACCGTCCACCTCGACCAGCAACAGGGCCTCGGCCTCGGTGGGCAGGCCGATATGGGCGAAATCTTCGACTGTTTGCGTGGTCATTCGATCCATAATTTCAAGCGTTGCCGGAATGACCTGGGCGGCAATGATACCAGCCACCGCATTGCCCGCATCGGCCAGGGTTTTAAAGACGCCCATCATGGTGCGGCGATACTTGGGCGCCGGGATCAGCTTGGCGGTGAGTTCGGTAATAATGCCGAGTGTGCCTTCGGAGCCGACAAACAGGGTGGAGAAGTCGTAGGCGGTGACGTTTTTCACGGTCTTGCCGCCAAAGCGCACCTTTTCTCCGTTCGCCAGCACTACCTCCATCCCCATGATGTAATTTTTGGTGACCCCATATTTGAGGCCGCGCAGTCCCCCGGAATTTTCCGCAGCCGAGCCGCCCATGGTGGCGGTGGCGACCGTGCCGGGATCCGGCGGATAAATCAGGCCGTACGGTGCGGCTGCGGTGTTGAGGGCGGCAATGACCACGCCGGGCTGCACCACGGCCGAGAGGTTGGCGGCATCGACCTCAAGGATTTTGTTCATTTTTTGAAAGGAGAGGACAATGCCTTTTTTGAGCGGGATCGCGCCCCCGCTGAGATTGGTGCCGGCCCCCCGGGGATAAATAGCAATTTTGTTGGTGCGGGCCAAGTTGACAATTTTTTGCACCATCTCGCTGTTGGTCGGCAGCACAACCACATCCGGTGCCTGCCGGGGCAGGTCGGCGGTGGCATCGTAGCTGTAGGCAACCAGGTCGACCTTGCCGGTCAGAACGTTTTCTTTTCCCGCTACAGCCTCAAGTTGTTCGATAAGGGTCTGCTCAAGCATGTTGTTCTCCTCTGACGCGATTTTCTGCTGGGGGCTTGTTCCGCAACGTCTTTTTGCAGCGCTCGGTGTACCTGTTGCGGTATTGTTGTCTTACCAATTATCACTTAGAAATTAGTCTGTCAAATAAAAATTTATGAGCGTGGAGAAGTCGCAGGGTTTGGGGAAGCAAGAGAGGGGCGGTCATTGGTCTTCGATCAACGGTGAGATGGGGGAAAAATGGGGAGATTGGCTGATGGGGGGGGGCGGAACTGCAAAAAAAAACAGCCTTGAGCGAGGAGGGGGTACAGCGGTGATCAGGTGGGATTGTTGGTGACGTAGGTTGTGCTGCGTTGTTCGGCAAAGGTGAGATGAGACATCATGGCTTCGCGGGCTGCGTCCGCATCCTTGGCGCGAATGGCGGCGACAATGGCGGCGTGGTGTGTGTAGAGGAGGCGATGGTCTTCGTTGGTCAGGTAGACCGCCCGCCAAACCCCGCGCTGAAATTCTTTCATGGCGTCGAAAATACTCTGCATCAGGTGCAACCAAACGATGTTATGGGTGGCCCGGGCGATGACGATGTGGAGGTTGGCGTCGAGATCTTCGGAGGGCAGCCGGCCTTCCAGGTTTTTTTCCATGCCGAGAATAATTTCTTCCATCCGACGGAGATCCTCGGGCAAAGCCCGTTGAGCCGCATAGTAGGCGGTCCAGGATTCCATGCATTTACGGACTTCAATCACTTCCAGGGCTCGTTCCTGCTCGCTGCGGATCAAGTCGCTCAGCGAGTTACCGCGCTCGGTATCCACCAGGGAGAGGACAACCGTGCCGCCCCCCTGATAGGACATGACCAGTCCGGCTGAAGCGAGAATGTTGAGGGCCTCGCGCACCGAGGGGCGCGATACGCCGAACATCTCGGCCAGTTCGCGTTCCGGCGGCAGTTTGTCGCCCGGCGTGAAATCACCGGCAAGAATGGATTCGCGGATCTGGTCGGCGATCTGGCTGGAAACTTTTTTGGGTTTGATCGGTTTGAATCGCATGGTCTCTGTGCACAATAAAGGTATTGGTAGGGCGCCCCTTTTTCTACTCCAAAGCCGGTCGAAATGCAACTGATTGTCCGGTGATAGGGACCTGGAAGAAGAAGGGCGCACGGTGTGATGAGGCTGTCTTGGTGCTTTTAAAGGGAGGCGGAGAGGGGGTATCTGTTCTGAAGCAAAAAAACTCCGGGTGGTCTCGGAACGAAGTCATCCGGAGGCAAACCGGCCTGTTTCTACAAGGTGACGCCATCCGGACGTATGGGGGAGGTGTCCGGACGGCGCCTGGAGATAAAGGGGAGGCAATGCCCCGCGGAATCAGAAGATTCCCGGATAGAGGACGTAGGTGAAAACCAGTCCGGTGGTTCCGACAACCAGCCCGTAAAGCAGCAGAGGAATGGCGTTGCGGCGTATAAGGATGCCTTCCATGCCCACCAGTCCGACCGTGGCCGATGCGGCGACGATGTTGTGAATGCAGACCATGTTCCCCATGGCCCCGCCTACGGTCTGAAGAGCGACAATAATCTGGCGGGGAATCTCCAGCTGGGAGGCGGTGGCGTATTGAAACTCGGCGAACAGCAGGTCGGATACCGTGTTGGAACCGGTGATGAAGGCGCCGAGCGCACCGACAAAGGAGGCGAACATCGGCCAGGTTTGACCGGCAAAGGCGGCAGCGGTCTCCGCCATGGACAGGGGCATGGAGGGCATTCCCAGCGAATTATGCGCGGACTGTTTGAATATCTCGACCATGGCAACGGCAAAAAACAGGGCAATGGCCGGATTCTTCATCCGTCCGATGGAGTCACTCCAGGCGGCTCTGACCTTTTCTCCCTTCATCCGGTGAATGAAGATGGTGAGGATGGCCACCAGCATAAAAGGAATCGTGCCGGGCAGGTAGAGCGGTTTCATCGAGAAATTGACCGATGGAAATCCGAGAATATGGGGCACGGTGAGATTCACGGCATTGAGCCAGCCTTTAAGGGGCAGGTCGTTGATTCGAGTGATGACCAGGATGAGGCCGATCAGCACATAGGGCATCCAGGCCCGTAATTGACTCATTTGCGCCTTGAATTCGCATTTGTCAACCGTGGCAATGTCACCGGTCCATTCCTTGGACCAGGTGGATTGGGGGCCGAAGTCCCACGATTTTTCCGGCAGAAGAAAACCCTTTTTTGCTGCTGTAACCACCAGGGCCGTGGCGATGAGACCGCCGAGAAGTGCGGGGAATTCCTCGCCGATGAGAAAGGCGGTGGCCACATAAGGCACGGCAAAACAGGTGGAGGCAAAGAGGGAAAACTTCCAGGCGCCCAGCCCTTCTTTCCAGGATTTGTTTTCGCCGAAGAACCGGGTCAGCATCATGTTGACGAACAGAGGCAGGATAAAAATCATGGGGAGATGGAGGATTGAAGCCCACTGGCCGATGACTTTGAGGAAGACGGCAAAGCTGGTGATATCGCCGAGTTGCCCGGCGGCCAGGGCGGCTTCCACCTGCGGTTTCAGATTCTTCAGGCCGAACCATACCGGGGTGCCGACAGCACCGAAGGTGACCGGAAAGGAGTTGAGAATCAGGCAGACCATGGCCGCGGCCAGGGCGGGGAATCCGAGGCTGAGGAGAAGCGGTGCGGTGATGGCCGCCGGCGTGCCGAAGCCGGCCGCACCTTCGAGGAAGGCGGAGAAAACCATGGCGATCAGGATGGTCTGGATGCGCCGATCCCGGCTTATGCCGTGAAAACCGTGGTTGATGGTTTCCATGCCGCCGCTGTCCCGCAGGGTGTACAAAATGAGGATGGCGCCGAAAACGATGATCAGGACGTTGATGGCGCCGCCGAACCCATTCAGGGTAGATGCGAGGATGAATCCGAGCGGCATTTTCCAGATGAAGATTCCGGCCAGGGCTGTGACCAGCCAGGCCAGGGGCATGGCCCGGGTGGCAGGCCAGCGCAGGCCGACCATGAGGACCAGGGCCAGGGCAATGGGGAGCAGCGCAGCAGTGGCTAACAGTTCGAGTGGCATTTTTTTATCTCCTTCCCAAGAGAGGTTTGATGGTGACCGGCGACAATGGCGATGGCCGGGGCGATGGCGAGGGGGTACGACTTGACGGATTTTTGCATCATCCAGGGATGCCTGCGGTGGCCGTTTTTTTTTATCTGGCGCATTCCGAGTCTCTTTGTCGTTGAAATGATGGAGCAAAAATGCATGGTCAAAGCGATTTACGAGCGCCCGGGAAGGGGCTCTTTGAACTGAGCACTGCTTATCAAGTGGTAATACCAATTATGATATTTATAAAAACTTGTCAATATTTTTTTATTTTTATATTAAAAAAGCATGTTGACAAGCGGTGATATGGTGAAATATGATAAGTCATAATTTGGTTTTACAACTTGATTTCGGTGCCTTTTTGCTCGTTCAGCCGTTTGGGGGCTGCAGCGGGTGAGGAGGGGGTCGACTGATTATCAACAAGGAGGAGGGACGGGAAATGTACGATCAATTCAAAGCCAGGGCAGAAGGTGTCAGCGCGGAAGTGCACCGTTTTCCGACATCAGCGGCAGCACTTGATTTTCTGGTCGGGGTTGTAAGGGAGGAAGGGGTTGCCGATACGCCGGGCCGGTATGCGGTTTGGGCTGATTGTCCCTTTTTGGGGGGAATCGATCGGCAGTCTTTGTCCGGTTGTGCCGGGCTGTATTTTGAAGTCAGCCAAGATCGGGCGGCTGCGGCCCGCATCGGTATCAGTCAGATGGATTGGGCCCTGGCCGATACCGGCACCCTGGCCCAGGATGCCACAGCCATCGACAAGCGGCTGGTGTCGACCCTGCCTTTCATTCATATCGCCCTGGTGGCCACCGCCGCCCTGGTGCCCGATATGCCCGCCTGGTTGACCAAAATACAGGGGAAAAATGCCGCCTACCTCTCACTGATTACCGGGCCCAGCCGGACTGCGGACATCGAACGCGTGCTTACCATCGGTGTTCACGGGCCCTCGCGGCTCATTATCATCTTTGTCGACGAACTCGGAGGAACCCACTGATGCAGAACGAATTCAAGCAGTCTATTGACAAGGCCCTGCACAACGCCAATCTCACCGGGGCGCTCGGTAAATTTTCCGAGGCCTACAAGGTCAATCGGGCCAAGGCCTATGAAGGGATAGATTTTGAAGAATTGCGCAGCCGAATCGCTGAACGCAAAGGCTATGCCGCCGGCCATCTCGAGCAACTCTCCGAACTGTTTCAGCGCAATGCCGAGGCTCAGGGTGCCCGGGTGTTCCGCACCAACGATCCCGCCAAGGTCCGGGAATATATTTTGAAAGTGGCCCAGGAAAACGGTGTGAAAACCGTGGTCAAATCGAAATCCATGGCTACGGAGGAGATTCATCTCAACCCCTATCTGGAAGCTGCCGGTATCAAGGTCGGCGAAACCGATTTGGGAGAGTGGATTATTCAGCTGGCCGGGCAGACGCCCTCGCACATGGTCATGCCCGCGATCCATCTGACCAAGGAGGAGGTGGCCGATCTTTTCAGCAAGGAGGTGGATGAACGTCTGGCCTCCGACATCCCGCGCCTGGTCAAAGTGGCCCGCGACCAATTGCGGCCCACCTTTCTGCAAGCGGATATGGGCATCTCCGGGGGCAATATCGCGGTCGCCGAGACCGGAAGTATTGTCCTGGTGACCAACGAGGGCAATGCCCGCCTGGTCACCTCGCTGCCTCAAATCCATGTTGCCTTGGTCGGAATCGAAAAACTGGTGGAAAAATTCGCCGACATCGCCCCGATCCTCAAGGCCCTCCCCAGAAGCGCCACTGCCCAATTGCTGACCAGCTACGTCTCCATTATCACCGGGCAGACGCCTAACAGCGACGGCAGCCTGAAGCAGCTGCACATCATTCTTATGGACAACCACCGCTCGGAGATGGCCCGTGATCCGATGTTCAAGGAGGCGATGCAGTGTATCCGCTGCGCCTCCTGTCTGAATGTTTGTCCCATCTTTCGTCTGGTGGGCGGCCATGTCTTCGGTAAGGTCTATACCGGTGGCATCGGCACCATTCTCACCGCCTGGTACGATGAGTTGCAGAGCTCCGAGGATATTCAGGGGCTCTGCATCCAGTGCGGGGCCTGTAAGGATGTCTGTCCCGCCAAAATCGATATCCCCGGCATGATCATGGAACTTCGTCGCCGGCTGGTGAAAAAGCAGGGGGTGCCGCTGCTGCAGAAATCGATCTATTCGGTGGTCAACAACCGCCGTCTGTTTCACGGTATCCTGCGCGCCGCCTCAATTGCGGGCAAGCCCTTTGCCCAGGGCAAGTTTATCCGTCATTTGCCCCTGTTCCTCGCTGACCTTACCGATGGCCGCAGCTTGCCGGCCATTGCCACCCAACCCTTCCGCGATGTTTTTCAAACCATCGAACAGCCGAAAAACCTGCAGGAAACAGCGGTGTTCTATGCCGGTTGCCTGATTGATTTTGCCTACCCGGAAATGGGCGTGGCCCTGGTCAAGGTGCTCAATAAGGCCGGGATCAGGGTGGTCTTTCCGGAAGGGCAGACCTGCTGTGGTGCTCCGGCCCGCTACAACGGGGCCTACGAGGTGGCAGCGCAGAATGCGACCCACAATATCACCGCTCTGCTGGCCGAAAAAGCCGATTATGTGGTCTCGGCCTGCCCGACCTGCACCGTGGCCTTGGACCACGAGTTCATCGCCACCTTTGAAAGTCTGGGCCAGAGTGATATCCTGCCCCGGGCACGGGAACTGGCGATGAAAACCATGGATTTTTCCACCTTGGTGAAACGTCTGGTCGATGAGGGACGATTAACTCTGAAAGAGGGGCAACACTTGGGCAAGGTCACTTACCACGACTCCTGCCATTTGAAACGGACCCTGCATGCCGAGCAACAGCCGCGGCAACTGCTGCAACAGGCGGGCTATGAATTGACCGAGATGTTCGAGTGCGATACCTGCTGCGGCATGGGCGGATCGTATTCCTTGAAACTGCCGGAGATCTCCGCGCCGATCCTGCAGCGCAAACTCAAAAACATCAAGGACACCGGCGCACCGCTGGTGGCTATGGACTGTCCGGGCTGTGTGATGCAGATCCGGGGCGGTATGGATCAGGATGGGGCTGCTGTCCGGGTACAGCATACCGTGGAGCTGATCGCAGATCAGCTCCAGGAGGAGACGCGTTAACGGGATCGATCGGGCACGGGGCATTCGTCAGGCTGCTGAGAGCTGCCTTGCCGCCTGATTTGCTTTGCCTCAATTTTGAAAGCGTTATACACTTGAACCAGAGACTACGCCGGTCTCCGGCCCGGAACCGGTCCTTTTCCTATACTCTCAACCCCGCAGAAAGGCGGGACTACGAGGTCATGCTTCCATGTCGAATAATCTGTATATAACCGCTGCCGAAGAACGCAGCGGCAAGTCGGCCATCATTCTCGGGGTCATGCAGGTGATCCTTAAGGAAATCAGTCGGATCGCCTTCTTTCGCCCTATTATCAACGACCATGTTTTCGGTCGGGTCGATCACGATCTCAACCTGATCCTCAAGTATTTCAAGCTCGAAATTCCCTATGAAGATACCCATGCCTACACCCTTAGTCAGGCGCGCCAGCTGATCACCTCCGGGCAGGAGGAGCTATTGTACGAGAATATTCTCAATAAGTACAAACAGCTGGAATGTAAGTACGACTTTATTCTCTGCGAGGGTACGGATTTCCGGGGCAAGGATCCGGGGTTCGAGTTCGATCTTAACGCCAACATCGCCACCAACCTCGGCGCTCCGGTCCTGGTTGTTGCCTCGGGCCGTGAGAAATCCACCGAGGAGATCTGCACCCACACCGCGATCACCATTGACACCCTGGAAGAAAAGGGGGCCGAAATCGCCGGCTGCATCGTCAATCGCGCCCCCGATACCTTCCTCCGCGATACCGCCAATAGTACCAAATGCCGGGAGGAATTCGGCCGTTCCTTCCCCATCTATGTGATTCCGGAGAACAAGTCTCTTGGGAATCCCACCATAGACGATGTCAAACGCTGGCTGGGGGCGGAGGTCCTCTACGGCAAGCCGAGCATGCTTAATCTGGTGGACAACTATCTGGTGGCGGCCATGCAGATCAGCAACTTCCTCGACTATATCAAGGAAGGCAGCCTGATCATCACCCCCGGCGACCGTTCCGATATTATCATTTCCAGCCTTGCCAGCCGGATCTCGTCCGCCTATCCCAACATCTCCGGGATCCTCATCACCGGCGGCATTGAAGTCAGCCCCAGTGTGCAGCGGCTTATTCAGGGCTGGACAGGGATTCCGGTGCCGGTGTTGTTTGTCGAGGCCCATACCTTTGACACCGTGCAGAGCGTTAACGAACTGTATGGCCGCATCGAGGCCACCGATTCGAAACGCATTGCCACCGCACTCGGCTGGTTCTCCAAATATGTCAATGTTCCTGAGTTGACCAAACGGGTGGTTTCCCAGCGCTCGACCAAGATCACTCCCCGGATGTTTGAATATTCCTTGGTGGAAAAGGCTGCGCGGGACAAGCAGCACATTGTTCTGCCGGAAGGGCAGGGCGAACGGATCCTCGGGGCCACCGACATTATCCTCCGCCGGGGTATTGCCGATATTACCCTGCTGGGGCGGGTAGATGAAATTCGCGCCAAGGCTTCCGCGCTCAATTTCAATATCGAAGGGGCGACGATCATCGATCCGGCCACCTCCGAATATTACGACGATTTCGTCCAAACCTATTTCGACATCCGCAAGCATCGGAATATTGTCATGGATGTGGCCCGCGACCGGATGTCCGACCCTACCTATTTCGGCACCATGATGGTGCATAAGGGCCTGGCCGACGGCATGGTCTCCGGTTCGGTCACCACCACGGCCCAGACCATCCGGCCCGCCTTTGAATTTATTAAAACCAAGCCGGGCGTGTCGGTGGTGAGCTCGATTTTCATCATGTGTTTTCAATCCAAGGTCCTGGCCTTCGGCGATTGCGCGGTGGTGCCTAATCCCGATGCCCGCCAGCTGGCCGAGATCGCGCTCAGTTCAGCGGAAACCGCCCAGATTTTCAGCATTGAACCACGGGTGGCCATGCTCAGTTATTCAACCGGTATCTCCGGGTCCGGGCATGATGTCGAAAAGGTGGTGGAAGCAACCGCCATTGCCAAGCAGCTGATGCAGGAACGCGGTCTGGATTTTCCCTTGGAAGGCCCTTTGCAATACGATGCCGCCTTTGATCAGAGCGTGGCGAATTTTAAATCTCCCGGATCCGACGTGGCCGGTCATGCAACGGTGTTCATCTTCCCGGACCTTAATACCGGCAACAATACCTACAAAGCAGTGCAGCGCGCCGCCCACGCCGTGGCCATGGGGCCTGTACTCCAGGGCTTAAACAAACCGGTCAACGATCTGTCGCGCGGTTGCACGGTGCAGGATATCGTCGATACCGTGGCCTTGACCGCCATTCAGGCTCAGGTCGCCAAGAGTAAAGCAGCGTCCTGCTGAGAAGCGAGACAGGGAAAATATGAAATTTTTTATTATTAATTCAGGAAGTTCTTCGATCAAGTACCAGGTGCTTTCGATGGCAACGGAAGCCGTGCTCGCCACCGGTCTGGTGGAGCGGATCGGGGACGAAAGCGGCCGCATCAAAAACACTTTTTTCCCGGGCACGGACGACGAACAAGAGTCCGTTCTGGTGCAGCCGATCCCGGATCATGACTGCGGCATGCGGTTGGTGATCGAGCTGTTGACCGACCGGGAACAAGGCATCATCGGCCATACTTCGGAGATCAGCGCCATCGGCCATCGGGTGGTGCACGGCGGTGAGGATTTCCGATCCTCCACCCGCATTACCCCGGCGGTGATGGAGGCGATCAGGAACAATATCCCCTTGGCGCCGTTGCATAATCCGGCCAACCTTGACGGCATCCGGGTGGCCATGGAGATCTTCCCCGACGTCCCTCAGGTGGCGGTCTTTGATACCGCTTTTCACCAGACCATGCCGCCACATGCCTTCATGTATGCCTTGCCGTACAGCCTCTATGAGCAGGACCGGGTGCGGCGCTACGGTTTTCACGGCACCTCGCATCGTTTCGTTGCCGGCGAGTGTGCCCGGCTGCTGGACAAACCACTTGCCGAATGCAATCTCATTACCGTGCATCTCGGTAACGGCTGCTCCATGACCGCCATTGCTAAAGGGGTCAGCGTTGATACCTCGCTCGGCATGACGCCGCTGGAGGGATTGGTGATGGGGACCCGCTCCGGCGATGTTGATCCGGCCCTGCATCTTTTTCTGAAACAGAACAAGGGAATGGATCTGGAAGCCATCGACACTCTGCTCAATAAGGAATCGGGATTAAAGGGACTCTGCGGCATGAACGACATGCGCGATATCCATAAGGCGGTGGCAGAGGGCGACGTACGTGCGACCTTGGCCCTGGCGGTGCAGACCTACCGTAACCGCAAATATATCGGCGCTTACATGGCGGTGCTGGGACAGGTGGATGCCCTTGTTTTTACTGCCGGAATCGGCGAGAACGACGATATTGTCCGAGCCGATTCCCTGGAGGGGCTGGATGTGTTCGGGGTGCGGCTTGATCCGGAAAAAAACAGGGCGCGCAGCCGGGAGGCCCGCTGCATCAGCAGTGCGGACAGCCGGGTGCGGGTTTTTGTGATCCCCACCAACGAGGAGCTGGCCATTGCCCGGGAGGTGGCAACGGTGATCAGCGGCTGAGTCGAGGGGGGTGACGGCTGTGGCTCAGTCCGGGAGAGCACAGCGTTCGGGGTATAAGAATCTAAGCGTAACGGTTTTTAATCGTTACGCTTTTTTTGTGCTTCCAGCCTGATTTCCATACGCAGCATCCTTGATAGAAAGAGAGCTCTCGGAAAAGGCGACAGGCTTATTTGTTGTTATCCTCCGGCATTCGCCACTGGAATAATATAGAGTAACACAGCGAAATAATGGAGGATGCTGCCGGTAAGCACAAAGCAATGCCAGATGGCGTGGTTATAGGGCAGACGTTTCCAGACATAGAAAACAATGCCGCCGGTGTAGGCGATGCCGCCGGTGAGCAGCAGCCAGAGGCCACCGCTGCCGACCTGCTGCATCATGGGTTTGACGGCGGCAACCACGGCCCAACCCATGATCACGTAGAGGGTGATCAGAGCGGACCGGAATCGTCGCAACCGGGTGGTTTCGATGATAATTCCCAAGAGGGCCAATCCCCAGATAATCCCAAAAAGGGTCCAGCCCCAGGGGCCGTGCAAACTCACCAGGGTGATGGGGGTGTAGGTACCGGCGATGAGCACCAGGATGGCTGAGTGGTCGAGGATTCGCAATACGGATTTGGCGCCCGGTCGCTGGATGGCATGATAGAGGGTGGAGGCAGTATAGAGGAAGATGAGCGCCGCACCGAAGATCGAGCAGCTGACAATATGCCAGGTATTGCCGTAGCGGGTGGAATATGCGGCGAGGACGGCTAGGCCGCCGATGGCCAGGATTATTCCTATGCCATGAATGATGCTGTTGGCAATTTCTTCCCCCTTGCTGTAGCGGGAGGTGGAAGTGTTTTGTGTCATGGGGAAACGCCGGATTTTCTGAGAAGAACGGAGAACTGTATGCTGAAACGATATTTTTTAAACGATATACTTGTACTGTAGTGACCCTCTCCAGGATTGTCTACCCGCAATTCCTTCCTTGTTCGACGGTCTTTTTTCTTATTGAGCGATTATATCGTATACGCAATAACAAAAACACCCCGCCTCAGGCGGGGTGTCGCGTTACGAAAGAGTCATGAATCAGGACTTAGTAATAACATTTGCCGCAGCCGGACCTTTGGCACCATCCACCACATCGAAGCTGACGCGCTCTCCTTCTTTGAGGGACTTGAACCCGGTCGACTGGATAGCGGAATGATGTACAAAGACATCTTTGCCGCCATCTTGCTCGATAAAGCCGAATCCCTTAGAATCATTAAACCATTTTACAGTTCCTTCCGCCATTGTAACTACTCCTCTTTCGTTGTGCTCATAGTGTGCACGATTGGGATGGTTGGCCCCATTTCTGAGCCTTTGCTACTCTCCGCTACCGGAACGGTCATTTCGAATTTTTGCTCGAAGCGATTTTCCGCGGTTCGTTTATTGCTTTGTTGATCAGGCGCATGCGGTCTGGGTAGCCTCTTCAATTTTCTGTAACCCCGGAGCCCTTGTTTCCTGGACATGCGGGGCCTGAGGCGCAGGCTTGCGACGACTCTGCCGCTCATCGAAAAGACGATCTTGGTGAAACGTGAACAAATTATCGCCGATTGCGGCAGAACAGACAATGCAGGAAAACTGGAGATAAAAAAGGTAGGCTTTCTATCCAAAAAAAGACGGGACCCCCCCTACCTTCTACCCCCCCTACCCCCCACCTTCTGCCTGGTCCCGGTCTCAAGGGGCTGAAAGGTCTGCGGGGAGTGGCCCTTCATCGCTTGGGGTCCCCGTGCCCGGCTATAATAGGCGGGTCTCAATGGGTTAGGCGTGAAGCGTGCCGTTTCCACAACTCTTTGCCCCAGGTTTCATTGCCAAGGTCAAAGAGCGACAGGGCCATCTGCCGGAGGGGCGGAGCAATGCAATATTCTCTGAGAAAGAGTTCTACCTCGACATCGGCAAGAGTTACGGCCGCTCTGAGGTCGTTCTCCGCTTCCGCCTTCCAGTGCATTGCGCGGAGCGCCAGGCTACGGGCGATATAGGCAGCGCCGCGCCGGTCATTGAGCCGGATGGAGGCATTGAAATCGTCCACCGCCTTTTCCGTGTCGCCCTGGTTTAGAGAAGCCATGCCGCGCAGGAAAAGAAGATGATCGTTACTTGGGTCCAGATTCAAGGCCTGGCTGAACTCTGCCGCTGCCTCGGGAAAATTGCCGTTCTTGAAATAGGCCATGCCCAGAGGAACATGAATCTTGTCCGCATCCATACCGGTTTCTAAAGCTTTGCCGAATCCCGAAATGCTTTTCCCGAATTCACCGCGGAGAAAATGGTACTGTCCTTCCCTGAATGCCATATTGCTGTTCTTCATAATTGCACCCCCTGTCTTGGACAGGATGAAATAAAGGGCCTTGGAGCGCCCCGGGTTTTTAAGTGAGAATGGTTACTATCCTCTTGTTTAATGAATAAGCATTCCTTGGGGGGATGCAATCAGGGAAGCAGAGGGGCAGGGGAGAGGAGGTCCTGTCCTTCCGGCTGCAGAGGAAGATTCTGCGGCCGGAAGGATAAGAGGGCGTGGGTGCGATCCGGGCACCGGTCAGGGGGCGGCATTCGCTGCAGGGCTGGCGGGCACGGTACCGTCGGGTTGGTTGTAATAATAGTCATACCGGCTCAGAATACTGTTGGTGAAACTCCAGGCTTCGCTGTAGGACAGACCGCTGTTGTCGGGAATGATGATTTTGACGTACAGATCGTTCCCGAACCGTGTTTTCAGTCCTTCCAGTTCCTTTTCCAGCGCGGGACGATCGATGGTGCGGTAACTGTCTTCGCCTGTTTTGCGGATGCTGTAGCCGGACTTCCGGAACATAACCTCAACCACCTGCTTGCTGGCGGAGGAGCGGGCCGGTTTGAGCAACTTCTGGTATTTCCTGTCGAGTTCGGTGAATTCACCCTGCAGGCTCAACAGCTTTTTATCGCTTTCATTGTACTTGTTGCGGAGATTGGTCAATTCGATTTCTTTGTTGGTGGCCCTGTCGCTTGCCGCAGTCAGTTGGATCTTGGTTCGTTCAAAATCCGTCGACAATCCGGCAATCGCATCCTGCAGCTCCCCGACGGTTTTATCGCGGCTGGCAAGGGCCTCGGCCTGTGTGTGGCTGATGGTCTGGAGACGGGCCAGTTCCGCCTTGCGGTTGGTGCTGATTTTACGGGTTTCCTCCGTTTCCGCCCGACTGCGCAGTAACTCCAGGTCGAGATACGAGGAACGCTGTTGAAAGTAGGCCAGCTGTTCTTCAAGGCTGGCGTTGGCTTTCAAGCTGGATTGCGCCAGAAGGTGAGCCTGCTTGGCCTCTTTCTCCGCCGCTTCCTTTGCCTGGACGTTATTTTTCAGATCATCGAGCAGATTGCGGTTGTTGAGGGCCATGATCACAATGACCAGCAGGAAAATCTTGAGGATGACCATCATAACGTTGCTGAACGAGGACCAGAATCCTTCCTCCGGATCTTCCTGCCCGCCGCTTAAGTTCGGAAAACCGCTGCTCATACCTTGGGGCCCTCCTGGTTCAGGCGAAAGCCCTGGCGTACCGAGTCGCGGATGTCACGGACATCGCGGAGCGTATCCCCGGTTTGGGAAATCACCGCGTGCAGGTCGTCCACCGCCAGTTGCAGGCGATCACCTGCTTGCAGAAAGCGGTCCTGCACCCGGGTGATGCCTTCCGCCGCCTTCTGTAATTCCGCCGCCAGCAGGGTCACGTCCCCTGTCAGGTTGCTCTCGGTATATCTGAAACGGGGAAGGATATAGAGGGAGGTGACGTCCTCGATGTTGGCCAGCAATTGGGTGCGTGCATCCTGCAGGCCGAGATAGAAATAAGCAAAAAAGACATAACAGACAATCGCGGTGACCGTCGTGCTCAGCGAATTGGACATGCCGCCGATGATGTCCCACATGTTTTTCATGTTATCTGGAGAATTCATCAGTCCTGCCGCACCCATCAGGGCCACAGCCAGGGAAATAACCGTCCCGAGCACTCCTGCCAGGATCAGAATGCTGTTGACGTAGCGCACCAGGGTGAACTGGGCCTGCTGTCCGGCGACCATGGTTGCAGCCAGGGCTCCCTGGTTCACCGGTGCCTGCTGGCGCGCTATGGTTTGCACCGCGTGATAGCGCCGGACCACCAGCGCGGTATCCGGCAAGGTACCGGCGGGATTGACGGAATTTTCCGTCGCCCGTTTAATAAAACGCTGCAATACTTCCTGCTCGCGACTGTAGGTGAGGAAGATCAGAATCATGCGCACAAGCCCCAAGAGGAAGATCAGCAGGATCGCGCCGTTGAGGACTAAACCCAAGGTGCCGGCCTGGGTTGTCTCGAAGAAGGCTATTGCAGGTTTTCTGTTAAATACGGCCAATATTACCAGCAGCAACAGCACCGTCATCATCTGGAGCAGGGTCAGGGTGTAGCGTGTTTTTTTCAGTTTCAGCATTGTGTTTCAAATCCTTTCGTATGTTTTTTGGGGCAGGCATCCCTGCCGGATCTGTTGAGCGGTCAAACATTTGTGGAATATGCAAATCCCGGACCTGAAGGGCGGGCTTGTCAACAGGAGAGAAGCTTCAAGGAAGTTGTGCGGAAGCATAGGGCGTTACGCAGAGAACAACAAGCTGTAAGGCCGAAAATCAAAGGCTGGAAAAGCCGGGGCCGGGAAAATTGAACAAGCCGGTCCGGAAAAATTCTGGTAGCAATAAAGGGCTGCACACCGGGCATAAGTAGAGGTCACAAAAGGGCGAAAAAACGGCAAGTGGAAATACGTCGCGAATTATACGGACAATATCGTCCGGGGAAAAGGTTTTTTTTGTAACGATTCGCCTTCTCCGAAGAGGGACCGCCGACCATTCGGCAAAGCTTACCCTTGTTGCTTGATTTTTGTTGCAGCAGACGGCCGATTGGTTGGCATACACCAGGGGAAAGCCTATAGTGTGTCCGTTCGACCCGGTCAGCGGAGCTGATACGAAAGGTGAAGGATGCGGGAACCTGTGCTGAACCCGAGGGCCGGACTGCACCTTCAAACCCCACAATACCTAAAGAGTGTGATGTCGAGAATCCTTATAGTTGATACCAATGAGCCGTTCACCGATACCTTGTCCGGTGAAATTGAACATATGGGGCATGATGTGTTCACGGCGCAGACGCTTTCCCAGGGGCTTGATCTTGCCTCGTCCACCTCCTTTGATGTGGTCTTTCTCAATGCGGAGATGCCGGACGGCAGCGGAATGGAGACCCTGTCGACCTTTATGGAAACGCCCTCCTGTCCGGAAGTGATTATTTTCACGGATTCAGGGGATGCCGATCAGGCGGAACACGCGATCAAAATGGGGGCCTGGGATTATATAGAACGGCCGGCAACGGCGCGCGGCATGGCGCTTTCGCTGGTGCGGGCCATGCAATATCGGGCCAAGAAGGTGCCGCAACAGCTGCAGGCAACGCTGAAAAAGGAAACGCTTGACGATATCGTCGGTAGCAGTTCCTTGATGAAGCGCTGTCTTGAACGACTGGCACTGACCGCGAGCAGTCATGCCAACGTGCTCATCTCAGGGGAAACCGGAACCGGTAAGGAGCTGTTCGCCTGGGCGATTCATAACAACAGCCGTCGTGCCGGCAAACGATTTGTGGTGGTTGATTGCGCCGCCTTGCCCGACACCCTGGTGGAGAGCACACTTTTCGGGTATGAACGCGGGGCCTTTACCGGGGCCGACAAAACCCAGGACGGATTGATCAAGCGGGCGGACGGTGGCACCCTGTTTCTCGACGAAGTCGGCGAGCTGCCGCTTTCGGTGCAGAAATCTTTTTTACGAGTTCTCCAGGAACACCGATTCAGGCAGGTCGGCGGCGGGCCGGAAATACGGAGCGATTTCAGGTTGATCGCCGCAACCAACCGCGATCTCAATGCCATGGTGCATCGTCACCGTTTCCGCAAAGACCTGTTGTTCCGATTGCGAGCCTTCACCATGGAGCTGCCGCCGTTGCGGCAACGCCTTGATGATATCGGGGAAATCGCCGCCTATCACACCGTTAAATTTTGCGAGAGCTACGGCCTGGCCCGCAAAACCTTCTCTCCTGATTTTTTTGAAGTGCTTGGTCGTTACGAGTGGCCGGGCAATGTGCGTGAGCTGGTCAACGCCTTGGAGCGAGCGGTCTCTGCAGCCCGGCATGAACCGGTTCTTTTCCCCAAGCATCTTCCTGTCTACATCAGGGTTCATCTTGCCCGTGCCTCGGTCGAACAGAGCCAGGTCGCAACTGAGGACCCCTTTTCCGAAACCGGCAACGTGCAACGGTCGACACTTCCCCGGCTTTTCGATTTGCGGGGTACAACCATCGCCGAGCTGGAGCAACGATATTTGCGGGAATTGATGAATCTTGCCGTGGATATGAATGAAGCCTGTGCCCTCTCGGGACTTTCCCGCTCCCGGCTCTATGCCCTTCTGAAGAAATACGGTGTTTCTTCCTGTTTCAGGATTTCCGCACCTTGAGTAGTTTTTTAGTCCTTCGGCGCAGGATTTTATCCTGTGGTGCAGGACAATAACCTGTGCCGTGGGATGTTTTCTTTTTTTGGCTGTTTTTTTTATCGTATTAAATTATCGTATTTTTACGACACAATGATGCGGCTGTTGTCGGCTCGGTCAGTCATGGAATGGTTCTTGTAGTAAAAAATAAGCTGTAAAAAAGGAGAACCCCCCTGAAACGACAATGTACACAGGGAATGGCCAGCGAACATTCGGCCCGGAAATCGAATCGAGCATGGATGACTGTTGCCCCGTTCAAGACGTCGGAACTACCCGACGGCCTTTCGTTATCAATCTCAGTTATCTGTCTCGCTTTTTTCCCGGTCTTTACGTATCATAACAACGGATGATCTCCAACAGCCTCCTCCTCTTCGATCTCTGTTGTCTCAGTTGGCCATTGCTGAAGTGTGCTCAACATTTCGAACAAGGAGCAATGAATGAAGAGGCGTCCGTATTTTAAAAAATTCTGCAAACCTTTGCTGGTTCCTCTCTTGCTGGCGGCTGCGGTCCCGGCCACTGCCAAAAGTATTGGTAAAGATCAGGTAAATATCCGTTCAGGTCCGAGCTTGAACAGCGATATCATTTTTGTAGCCCCACTGGGCTATCCCATCGAAATCGAAAAGCAGGTCAATAACTGGGCTCTTTTTCACGATTGGCAAAACAACAACGGCTGGATTTATAAGCCTCTGGTCTCCAATGTCAAAACTGCGGTGATTCTTGTGGATAAGGCCAACCTTCGCCGGTCGGCCGGTCGGAAGAACCGGGTGGTGGCAACCGCCGCACTTGGAGAAATTTACAAGGTCCTCTCCCAAAAGGGGAACTGGAGCAAGCTGGGTTATTTTCACGGCGGATCGGCCCTCGGTTGGATTCGGAACGATCTCGTTTTTGGCGAATAAGCAAGCACTTGTTCCGCACAGGGAGGGCGTCCCGTGCCCTGACATACCACTTAAACAGAGAGGAAATGTATGGGAGAACCGTTTATCATCAAGGATTGCACGCTCATCTCCATTGCCACAGGGGAAGAGGCGCAAAATTTGCGTGAATTGAGTGATCGCCTACAGAAAATCCATCCCGGTTGCATCTATTACCATTTTTGGGGCGGCATGCTGCGTTCCAGCTTTGACGAACCCGAATACCAAAACGATTTTGCCGCCTGGTCCTGGCGCAGTCTCCACGATTCCCATCTGGCGGAGCGTTTGGCCATCATTGACCCGACCTCACATAAGGATCTTGAAAACCTGCGTCGTGAACTGGTGGATGTGATCGAGGAGCGGCTGGCGGAAAGCGAGTATGTTCCTTGGGCCCGGTCCGGACAACGGTTCAAATTCATTCGTTCCCAGATTGTCGTTTTTGACACCGGCAAGCGCATTACCCATCCGGCGGAGATGGAGGAACGGATTGCGAGTCTGTCGATCGGTTCCATTTTTTATCATTTTATCGATGCCCGGCGGCGAACGGAACGCGGTCGGAGCGATTTCGTCGAGTGGCTGCAGATCTTTAATGGCGGCCGTTATGGCGATTTGATCAGACGGATCAACGCCATTGATCCCTATTTTACCACCCTGGCCGATCTGCGTCGGGAATTGGCGACGGTTTTCCTCAACTGTCCCGTGGAGGAGTAACCGTCATGAGCAACTTACTGGAAAGCTACGCGGCCATCGTCGGTAACGAGGTGGTCGATCATCTTCGGCAGTTGGCCGAGCCGTTGAAGGGAATGAAGGTCGTCCATGTGAATTCGACCCGTGAAGGTGGCGGGGTGGCCGAGATTCTTAACTGGCTGATTCCCTTTAAGCGGGAACTCGGGCTGGATGCCGAATGGGAGGTCATTAGCGGAGATAAGGATTTTTACCAGTGTACCAAGAGTTTTCATAACGGTCTTCAGGGCAGCTCGGTTGGTATTCCGCCCGCGCTGTTGCGCGCTTACGAACAGACCAATGTGGAAAACGCCGAGCGTCTGCGCAGCAAGCTGGAGGAGGCGGATTTCGTTTTTATTCATGATCCGCAGCCGGCACCCCTGCTGCAGAGTTGTCCCAACCGCAGAGGGAAATGGGTCTGGCGTTGTCATATCGATTTGAGTCGCCCCTACCGGGCGGTGTGGAAGTATCTGCGGGAATTTGTGGTGGGCTATGACGCCTCGATCTGGTCGTTGGCTGATTTTGCCCAGCCGCTCCCGCATCCTCTTTACCTGATTGCGCCCAGTATCGACCCCCTGAGTCAAAAAAATCGGGAGCTGTATCCGGGCGAGGTCAACGCCGTGTTCGATCGCTACGGCCTTAATCCCGATCTGCCGCTGATTACCCAGGTCTCCCGCTTCGACCGTTTCAAGGATCCGCTGGGGGTGATTCAGGCCTATCGATTGGCGAAGGAATTCACACCGCTGCAACTGGTTCTGGCCGGCGGGGGGGCCACGGATGACCCGGAAGGCGAGGAGGTGCTGCGCGAGGTACGGGCTGCAGCCGGAGATGATCCGGATATTCATATCCTGTTATTGCCTTCGGACTCCCACCGGGAGATTAACGGACTGCAGCGGGCCTCGACCATCTGTCTGCAGAAATCGACCAAAGAAGGCTTCGGCCTGACCGTGACCGAGGCCATGTGGAAGGGAAAACCGGTGATCGGCGGCGACACCGGCGGCATCCGCCTGCAGGTAATCAATCATCATACCGGTTTTCTCGTCAGTACCCCTGAGGGAGCGGCCCTGCGTGTCCGCTATCTTCTCAAAAACCGTGACCGGCTGGAGGATATGGGGCACAAAGCCCGGGAGTTCGTGCTCAATAATTTTCTGGTGACCCGCCATTTGCGCGAGTATCTCACCCTCATGTTCGCCACCATGCACGAAAGCGTTGAACGGATTGAACTGTGAAAGAACAAATGAACAATAACACCCTTGAATTTCCCGCCATTCCCGATTTCTGGCAGCGGGTCCGCAATGCCACTCATCGTTTTCTGGGCCTGGATTACGATGGTACCCTGGCACCCTTTGAAATCGATCCCATGCAAGCCAGACCCCTGCCCGGCATTGCGGATTTGCTCCGGGATCTGGCTGCCGGAGATCAAACGCAGGTTGCCCTTATCTCCGGCCGTCCCGTGGCGGAAATAATGACTCTGCTGGACAATCCGCCGGTGACCATCATCGGCAGTCACGGCTATGAACTCTGGCCCGTTGATGGTGCTTGTGTGGTGCGACAGCCGAATTCCGAGCAGGCGCAGGGGCTCTCTGCCGTGCAGACAAGCCTGCGACAGCATGGATACAGTCAAAAAATGGAAGTGAAAATCGCTTCCGTCGCCCTTCATACCCGGGGCCTGGATCCGGCCACCGCCCTTGCCATGGAACAGGAGACGCTGGCCGAATGGAGCGTACGGGCTCCGCAATATGGCCTGGAATGCCGGCCCTTCAACGGCGGGATCGAAATTCGCTGCTCCGGCTGGGATAAGGGGGAGGCGCTCACCTCATTGCTGCATGTTCAACCGGAAGACGTTTTTGCCGTGTATATCGGCGACGACGATACCGATGAAGATGCCTTTGCCGTGCTCCGCGATCGGGGCATCGGCATCAGGGTGGGCGATCCGTCCCAGCCGACAGCAGCCCGGGGATTTCTTCCGGACTGCCGGGCCGTAGCCGCCTTTCTCCAAACCTGGCTCACGATCACTGCAAACGAAAGGAGACAAGCATAATGGAAACAACCCGACTGACCGTGGTTTCCAACCGTCTGGCCATTGTGGTCGATAAGGATCAGGAGGGCCAATGGACTATAAAACCCAGTTCCGGCGGCCTGGTGACCGCTTTGGGTCCGGTGCTCCGCGACCGTGGTGGCCAGTGGATCGGATGGCTCGGCGCCAATTTGCAGGGCGCGCTGGACGAGACGGCCCTGCAGGAGCTGCTTGACCAGGGTTCACGGGAGACCGGCTATTCCCTCAAGCCTGTGGAACTGAGCGAGGAGGAAATCCAGAAATATTATTTCGGTTTTTCCAACGAAATCCTTTGGCCTTTGTTCCATGATCTGCCTTCACGCTGCAATTTCGATCCTGCTTATTGGAAGGTCTACGAGCAGGTGAACTGCAAGTTTGCACGCGTGGTCGCTGCTCAAACCTCCGAAAACGAAGACTATGTCTGGGTCCACGATTATCAGCTGATTCTGGTAGGTGCCTGTCTCAAAAAAATGGGGATCAAGCGGCGTACCGGTTTCTTCCTCCACATTCCTTTTCCGCCCTTGGACGGATTTGTCCGTCTGCCTTGGCGTTTCCAGATTCTCGAGGCCCTGCTGCAGTACGACCTGGTCGGTTTTCAGACCGTGCGCGACCGGCGTAATTTCATGGACTGTGTCCGTATGCTCATTCCCGAATCGCGGGTGGTTGGCCATGGTCAGATCTCCCGCTGCCTCACTCAGGAGCGCGAAGTTCTGGTGGGGACCTTTCCCATAAGCATCGACTTCAAGCAGTTCGCCGAGTTTTCCGGGTCGCAGGAAGTGCGGGATCAGGCCTGGATCATCCATGCTAATCTGCCTGAACGGCAATTGATCCTGGGGGTCGACCGTCTCGACTATTCCAAGGGCATCCCCCTTCGTCTCCGGGCCTTTGCCAATGCCTTGGAACGCTATCCGCAACTGCGGAAAACGTCGAGCCTGATCCAGGTGGTGGTGCCCAGCCGTCAGGAAGTTCCGGAATATGAGGCACTGAAACGTGAAATCGAACGACTGGTGGGTGAGATCAACGGCCGTTTTACCGAGGTGGGCTGGACGCCGATCCATTACATTTATCGTTCGCTCAACCGGGTGGAGCTGTTGGCCTATTACCGCACCTGCGAGATAGCCCTGATCACCCCGCTTAAGGACGGCATGAATCTGGTGGCCAAGGAATTCTGCGCCTGTTCCATAGAAAATAACGGTGTGCTTATTCTTAGTGAATTCGCGGGAGCCGCAAGCCAATTGCAGAATGGTGCCCTTCTGGTCAATCCTTTTGATATCGAGGGGGTTGCCGATGCGATATATGAAGCCTATACCATGGATGAAGAGGCACGGCACAAACGCATGGAGAAGATGCGACGATCTATCCAGAAAAACAATATTTTCCATTGGGTCAACGCCTTTCTCCGCGCCGGAATTCATAAAGACCTCAATCAATTTCCCAAGGCAGAGTTTTTTGTCCCAAAATCAACAACATCGGATGAATTGTGAAAAATTCCGCCTTGCCACCTCGCTCCCCAGAAGGGAATCGTTCGTCAATTATAAGAATGTCTTAAGTCAATATTTACCTGGTTGTCGGTCGGTGAACGAACCGCCGGCAACCCTTTAACACGCAAAAAATGGAGAAGCGTCATTATGAACTGCAAAAAAATTGTTCTTCTCGGCACCCTGTGCCTTTCGTATATCTGCCAGGGAAATGCTCTGGCGGAAATGGTTTCAGTCAAGGGGGAGGATGTCAATATGCGCTCCGGTCCGGGGACGACCTATTCCGTCCTCTATAAACTGGGAACCGGTATGCCGCTCGATGTCATCAAACGTTCGGGCGATTGGTTGAACATCAAAGATTTTGAAGGGGAGACCGGCTGGGTGCATCAAGTGACCGTCAACTCAACGCCTCGGGTAATTGTCAAAGTCAACAAAGACTCCAAAGCGCAGATCAATGTCCGCAGTGGTCCTGGAATTGAGAACAAGATCGTGGCCAAGGCGTATTATGGCGTGGTGTTCAAGAAGATCGGCGAAAACGGCGATTGGGTACAGGTGGAACATGACCAGGGAGTGAAAGGATGGGTTGCCCGTCGGCTCTTGTGGGGATTTTAAGGGCCTGTCCGGGCTTCGGGTATACGATCAAATTTTCCATTGGTTCCCCGGTAATTTTTTTTTGGAGGAACCAATGGAAAAGCAAACCGTAGAAGGTCCTAGCCCGTCAATGGATAAAGCTCTCCGGAAGAGATGAAACCCGTAATGTTCCAGCCGGTACGGCCACTTGGTCAACGATGTTCGGCCGGACTTGTTGAAGTGCAGGTCGATTCCGCAGTACTGTTTGTGTCTTGGAAAATTGGAGTCATCATGGTTTCCCCACGATTAGTCGCGAAAATTGAATCCGAAGAGCCAACCCTTCGATTGGCAGTTCTTATTGACGCTGACAATGCTCAAGCCGCTGTCATTGAAGGTCTTCTTGCTGAAATTGCGAGATTTGGCGAAGCAACTGTACGACGCATATATGGGGATTTCACGGCTCCAACGAGTGCTTCTTGGAAAAAGGTGCTGCAGAGGTATGCTATAAAGCCGGTTCAACAGTTTGCGTACACAACCGGCAAGAACGCTACTGACAGCACTCTGATCATCGATGCGATGGATTTGCTATACACTCGAAAGTTCGATGGTTTTTGTCTGGTCACAAGCGATAGTGATTTTACAGGGCTTGCGATGAGATTGCGTGAAGAAGGCCTTACAGTACTCGGATTTGGTGAAAAGAAAACACCGGATGCTTTCCGAAATGCCTGTCATAAATTTCTGTTTACTGAAGTCCTTCGTCCAAGTACCGCAGAAGAATTAGTCAGCACGTCTCCAAAAGTCGAAAGTGAGAAAAAATCCGTAATGCAAAAAGCACCTCCCGAAATGGCTGAGCCTACCCTGGAATTTCCAAAAAAATTCGTTCTTACCGCTCTGGAACAGTCAACTGATGACGCAGGATGGGCGCAACTTGGTACGTTCGGGAGCTACCTCACCAAACTGCAACCGGACTTTGATTCCAGGCTCTATGGTTACAAAAAACTTTCAGATCTTGTCAAAGCAAAGACAGACCTTTTCATAACAGAAGAACGACAAGCACCAGGATCAAACCAAAAGATTCTGTATCTTCGCGCGAAATAGTTTTCCACCTCTTAGAAAGCCCGGTCGGGCGTACAACAGATAAACTTCCGGGAGAGATGAAATCATCACTCTGTAAGCCGGTATAGCTCTTGTTCAACGACAGATGCCCAAGCTCGGGTTTCATATTCGATGCCAGAGGGGCCTTTGCTCTTATCAAGACTCCTCCTCCCCGTTCTTCATCAACTCTCCAAAACAGAGCAAAAATTTCACGTAGTTGTTGACATAGGGGAGAGAACCAGGCAAATTTTACCGTTACGATAAAAGGATCGCCGGGCAGTTCTGCGTGCCCGTTTGGAAGAACGGCTTATGCCGCGATTTTCGATCCCAAACGGGGGAGCCTGAATAAAAGAGCCTTTTTGGGCGCCGAGTTCGCATCTCTCGAATCGTTGTTTGAAACAAATCAGTTGGATTGTGTGCTTTTTCACCCTAACCTTTTTGTTCTACCTTGGAGATTTCTGATGTTCTTCTCAATGCTTAAGGCCTTTGGCCGCAACTTTCTCGGCAATGCGCCCCTCTGGTATAAAGGCAGTATTCTGCTTTTTCTTATTGCCAATCCCTTTCTGCTTCATTACTACGGGCCGTTTATCGCCGGATGGATCTTGATCGGCGAGTTCATCTTCACCCTAGCCATGGCCCTGAAGTGTTATCCCCTGCCCGCCGGTGGTCTGCTGGCCATCGAGGCGGTGGTCATCGGCATGACCAAACCGGATACCGTCTTCAGGGAAACCCTGGCCAACTTTGAGGTCATCCTTCTGTTGATCTTCATGGTGGCTGGCATCTACTTCATGAAGGATTTCCTCCGTTTCACCTTCACCCGCATCCTGGTCCGGGTGCAGTCGAAGATTAAGATCGCCCTGCTGTTCTGCTTTGCCGGCGCTTTTCTCTCAGCCTTTCTCGACGCCCTGACCGTAACCGCGGTGATCATCGCCGTGGCCTACGGCTTCTATGAGATCTATCATCGCTATGTTTCCGGCAAGGACGGCAGCGAGATCCATGACCTAGCCAGCGACCTCGCTCTCAAGGAGGCCCATCAGGAGGAGTTGAAGCAGTTTCGGGGCTTTCTCCGCAACCTGATGATGCATGGCGCGGTCGGCACGGCGCTGGGTGGGGTCTGCACCCTGGTGGGCGAGCCGCAGAATCTTTTGATCGGCGGGGTCATGGGCTGGCACTTCGCCGAGTTTTTCGTCAGGGTGGCTCCGGTCTCCCTGCCGGTACTGGTCGTCGGCCTTGCCACCTGCTACTTTGTGGAGAAAAAGAAGTGGTTCAGCTACGGTTTTGAAATGCCCGGCAACATCCGTTCGCACCTCCTGGAGACGGAAGTGCAGATGGAGGAGAAGCGGGGCCATGCCGGCAAGACCAAACTGGTGATCCAGGCCCTGGCCGGCATCTGGCTGATCCTTGCCTTGGCCTTTCACTTAGCGGCGGTCGGCATCATTGGCCTGTCGGTTATCATTGTTCTCACCGCCTTCAACGGCGTGATCGAGGAGCACCAGTTGGGCCATGCTTTTGAAGAGGCCCTGCCGTTCACCGCCCTTTTGGTGGTCTTCTTCACCATTGTCGCCGTGATCCATGACCAGCACCTGTTCGCGCCGGTGATTAATTACGTGCTCAGCCTCCAGGGGCATAATCAACTGGCGGGCTATTACATCGCCAACGGTCTGCTCTCCTCCATCTCGGATAACGTCTTCGTGGCCACGGTCTATATCTCCGAGACCAAGACCCATTTTATCGATATGCTGGGTGCGATTCCGGATATCGGCATGACCGGCCAGCAGTTGATGGAAAAGCTCACCGATGCCCATCTGGTCCGTAGCGACGTCCTGGCAGCTCTGCCGCCTGAGGCCGCTAAACAAGCGGGGGAAATCATCCATCACCTCGACAAACTGGCGGTGTCGATCAACACCGGCACCAACATCCCCAGTGTCGCCACCCCCAATGGTCAGGCCGCTTTCCTCTTTCTCCTGACCTCGGCCCTGGCACCGGTTATCCGTCTTTCCTACGGCCGCATGGTTTATCTGGCCTTGCCTTACACCCTGACCATGTCGATTGCCGGCTTGGCGGCAACCTATCTCTTCCTTTAAATAGGTTCGGAAAGAAGAGCCCAAGGGGCCCTATCGGTTTGCAGACCGATAGGGCCCTTTTTTTTGAGGATTTTTTTCGGCCCTCAGCCGTCATCACCGGAGGAACTGAACAGGGCCACCGGGAAATGGCGAAAAAGATCGGCGGCCCACAGGTCGGAACCGTTATTGGCTTGAGTGCCGAGTTCCTCTCCGCTCAGGATGTTGATAAAACGTCGTGTATGCAAGGGGCCGGGCAGGAGCACTCTAGTTTCCCCCCAGATCTCCCGGCCCAGCGGTACTCCGTCGGCATCGCCCCGCAAGAGGCCGACAAGCAATCTGGGCACGGCCACAATCATCACCCGGTTCCCAAAGGTACGGGCAAAGGCACAGAGGTGGTCTTTGCCGGCTCCGACCACTGAGAGCGGGAGATAATTACCGTGACTGAACAGTTCAGGAACCTCCCGTCGAAAGTTCAGGGTTTTCCAGGTCAGGTACATCTTGATTCGGCCGTCTTCGGCATGGTCCAAAAATTCGCGTAAGCGGGCGGGCAGGGGCAGAACGGCATCCTCCATCCCTCGTTTCATCCCCTCCAGCATCTCTCGACGATCGGTAAAATCCACAGGCCGTCTGTTGTCCGGATCGACCAGAGACAGCTGCCAGGTTTCGTTACCCTGGTAGATATCCGGAATCCCGGGCGCGGTCAGTTTGAGCAGCAGCTGGCTGAGGCTGTTGAACATGCCGAACCGGGCAATTTGTCGCTGAAAGGGGATGAAGTCGTCGAGAAAGGCCTGGTCCTCCCCATTGAGCAATTGGTCGATAAAAGCAAGCATCGCCGTTTCATAGGCCTGATTCCGCTTCATCCAGCTGGTGTGTACCTTGGCTTCCCGGATCACCTTGAGCATAGAGTCGCTGAAGCGTTCGAGGAAGCCCACCCTTTCCTCCCCGGTCATTGCCGCAAAGGGCCAGACCCCGAGCAGATTCTGATAGAGCGCGTACTCGTCGTTAGCCGAAGGGGCTGCGCCCTGTCCGGTATCGCTTTTCTTGGCATAGTTCAGCCGTTGCCAGCGATCAAGAGCCTGTTGCCATTGTGTGGGCATCTCCGTGAGGACATTGATCCGGGCTCGGACATCCTCGCTCCGCTTGCTGTCATGGGTGGAGGTGTTGAGCATGGCATGGGGCCACTTATCGGCACGCAGTTGCAGCGTTGCATGAAAAGTGTCCCTCGATACCCCGAAGCAGCAGGGATTGCTCCCGACTTCATTGAGCGAGAGCAGGCGGTTGTAAATGTAAAAGGCGGTGTCTTCCAGTCCCTTGGCCATGACCGGCCCGGTATATTGCTGAAATTTTTTGACAAAATCAACGACCTGATTATTTTGCCGGTCTTCCGGGGAGGTGCTCGGCGCCGGCAGGAGTACGGACTTGATGAAGTCGTAGATGCTGGTGTCTTCCGCCTGCTGCCGGGCCTTGGCCCGCTCCACGGCCTGTTCCACGTGGTGACGGTCATTCTCACCATGACAATTATTGGTGCAATAGGTCCGGTATACCGGGAAAAAAGCGACGATTTCCGTCAGGGCCTCACGGAGGCCGTTGAGAGTATAGTCCTGGGTGTAACGGTTGCGTTTGGCGAGGGAGTGCAGCTTATCGCTGAGCACGTTGATCTCGCCGGCCATGGCGGATTTGATGATCAGACGCTTGCAGTCATGCACCAGCACCGCGAAATCGATTTCGCGGCCGATAAAGCGGTGATAGATCGCGGTCATCTCGTTTTCGGCGGAGGCATCGACGAACAGGCCGTTGACCAGGCAGGAAAACTCGTAACCGGTGGTGCCGTGGACCATCCAGGTTTCGGGCAGTTGCTCGTCCTCGGCAAGGATCTTCTCCACCACCACATAAAGGGGTAGGACCGCCTGCCGTTCCCGGACCGATTGCTCGACAGGGGCAAGCTGCAGCGGGCTCTGTTCCGCCGACACCCCGTTGACCGCCATCTGCAGCTCCCGGAAATACTGCTCAGGGGCGTAGAGGCCGTCGGGATGGTCGATGCGGAGACCATCGATCCTGCCGGTGGCGATCAGATCCAGCACCAGCCGGTGGGTTTGGGTAAAGACCTCCTTGCGTTCCATGCACAGGCCGGCGAGCTCGTTGATATCAAAAAAACGGCGATAATTGATCTCGTCCGAGGCGACCCGCCAGAACGCCAAACGATAGGCCTGGTGGGACAGAAGCTGTTCCAGGGGATCGAAACTCTCGGCCCGGCCCGGTTCCCCATTAAAGAACAGCACGTTTTCTTCTATGAAAACGGCAATCTCCGGGTTCTCTCGACACAGCCGTGCCAGCAGGCGCTTCAATACCTCCTTGTTGCGATGGCGCAGTTCCAGTTGTTCGGGATTTGTCTCTTCGCGTCCCGGCAGATCGGCAAAGGAGGTGATCAGGCTTTGGAGCACAAGAAACCCCTCATGCAGGCTGCCCAGCCGTGTTTCCAGGCGCTGCAGATCGTGGCCGAGGATCCGCGGGTAGGTCCTCGGAGCAAGGGGAGAGCGGTGTTCATAGTAGATGATCTGGAAACTGCCGTGATCCGGGAGAAAGGCCAGGCGCAGTTTGCCCTCTTCAAGTACGACCCCGAAATAATCGCCCAACACCGGCAGGAGGATCCGGTTTTTCAATTCCTCCTCACTGGGCTGCCAGTTGATGTCGAAATAGGCTGCATAGGGCGAGGACTGGCCGTTTTCCAGCACATCCACCCACCAGCTGTTGTCCGATCCCACGCCCATATGATTGGGCACCATGTCGAGTATCTGCGCCATGCCGTTATGCTCCAGGGCGGCGACAAATTCTTCGTAATCCTTCCGGCTCCCGATTTCCGGATTGAGGGCGGCATGGTCGATGATGTCGTAGCCGTGGGTGCTGCCGGGTCGGGCCTTGAGATAGGGGGAGGCATAGCAGTGGCTGATGCCGAGCTCCCGGAGGTAGGGGAGAAGCGCCGCTGCCTGGAGAAAGGTGCAGTCGCGATTGAACTGCAGCCGGTAAAAGGCGCGCGGCATGGAGTGGTCCTGCTGTTTCCGTCGATCGGCCAGCGGAGCCGAGGGACGGACAACCCCGATGGTTCGGCCTTGAGCGAATTCACGGAAAAACTGCCTGAGGGCGTCGTCGGCCGCCAGAAATTCCAGGTCGGTCTGCAGCCGCGGGAGCCCCAGTGCGGGGAGGGCGGAGGGTGCCATGGCCTCCTGATCCGGCCGGGTGCTCAAGTCGGTCAGATCGGCGGTATCGGCCAGTTGGACCAGCAGGATTTGCGCCGGGGTAAGGGCCAGGAAGGTGTAGACGGCCCGGATCAGGGCCGGGCTCATCTCGGCTACACCCGCCGGATCGAGATCGAGGCCTGCGGGCAGGAGGTCTTCATGGTTGAGCGCCACCAGCAGGTGCGCCCGCTCCGAGGAGCGGGCGATAATTGCCTGTTCCCGGTCGATGTCGGTGAAACCGGGGCAACGGGCTGCCAGCAGGGCGATGTCTTTGCCCTGCCAGAAGCCGTCCAGATTACAGAGATCCTCCCGGGTCGGGGTGACCACGGATCGGGACGGATAAGCGGAAGGGGGGAGCCATCCGCCCTGCGGATCCCTGGCAAAAGCGCCGGGGCAGCTGGCAAGAATACCCCGCTGCTGCAGGGCCTCGGCAAAATCATCGGACAGGGGCGCCTGATGTTCGCCGATGATCAGGCAACGGTTTCGCTGGCTTTCCAGGGCAATGATTCCCAGCAGGTCGGCACGGTTGGGGGTAAGGCATATTTCCGGGCCCTCGTCTTTTTCCATCAATCGCCACTGTTGCCGGTCCAGCCGGTTAATGGCCTGGAAACGCAGGGCTCCGGCATACCGCATATTGGCGCGGAGCGCGGCAATGAAGGGTTGGTAGGCGGCAGCCGCCATCTCAGTGGGCAGCATCGGGGGCCCCCAGTGCGAGCCGGACCTGCTCTTGCCACCGTCAACGGCTGTTGCGGTCTTACAAAAGAGTGCGGGCTCATGCCAGAGGGCAAATCCCCGGGAATCGACTCCGGCGGGAAGAGTTTGGGCAAGGCCCACCTTGAGGCCGAGCTCCATCGAGCGTTTGCCCGCCTCGGCCAGCTGCAGTTCCATCTGCCACTGGAGATACTGGTGAAACTCGATTCGCTCGCCGTGGCTGTCGGCAAAGGCAGACGCCTCCGGAGCATCGTGGTCCGGCAAGGCGTGCGGACAGGCATCGGGCGTTGCGGCCTCCTCTCCGATTTTTTGCTGTTCCTCCCGCAGGGCCTCGAAGAGAGCAAAGGCCTGCAGCTGCTGTCCGCCCGCCTGCTGGAAATGACGGTAGTTCCAGCCTCTCTCGGTTTCCGGATTGAGGTGATGGAGCTGAAAATGCCGCCAGAGGATTTCAGCCACCTCATTTTTCAGATCGCGCACTTCCCGGGAGGCGACCGTTTCCGCGCCGTGAAGATAAGCCAATCGGACCTGGAAGGCCGGATTGCCGACCAGGGATCGGGCCTCCTCGCTCTCCTGGAAATCAGCAACGGCCTCAAGATCGAGGAAAAGAGGATCCGGGAAGCAGAGACTGGACGGCAGTTCGGGAAACCCATTGTTTTCGGACGAACTGCGGGATAACAGGGAGGAAAGGGCCACGGTCCCGGCCCCGCTTTCCGCGGCCCAGGTGAGGATGTTGCGCAGATCGGTCAAGTCGCCGCAGCCCCAGTTTCTTCGGGAGCGCACCCTGTCCAGGTGAAGGGAAAACCCCCAGATCCTGGCCTCCTTGAGCAAGCCCGGAGGCGTGTAACAGCAAGACGGGGTGATGATCAGGCTACACTCGCAGCTTATTCCCTGCGCCGCGTCCTCACCCGGTGATACCTTGAGCCGGTGATAGCCGATCGGCAGACCTGATTCGATCGGCAACCGCAGCGCCGCATTGTTGTCCGCTTCCAGCTCCGTCTCTTCCAAGGGTTGCAGATCCGCCGGAATCAGTGTGCCCTCGCGGTATGTCCCGTTCTCTTCGATGAGTTCCCAGTGGAGCGGGCGGGCAAACTGGTCATCGGGCAGGCGGAGGGCAATGCTGAGCGGGCTGCTGCCCTCCTCCCGTACCAGTACCGGCGGTAAGACCTGGTTCCGGTAATCGTGGAGCCAGGCCGCAAGCGCTTGCTCAAGGCTGAGGTTTTCAGCGGGCACAATCCCCCAGGCGGCTAACAGATCCCGCTGCTGTTCCTCGGTAAGGGGGATGCCGGATTCGCTGCCCTCAGGTGCGATCAGCCTGATTCCCGCAACAATGCAGAATCGTTGAAAGTTTTTATTTTCCATTGCCCGTCTCCTTGTCGTTGAGCAGCCAGATGATGCTGTGCGGTTTGAGCACGGTCGGGGGCGTATCGTGCCCGGCTGCGGGCGGCAGGCAATAGAGCACTGAGCCGCCGTCCATGGGGAAGATGGGCAGAGAGGTGTCGCCGTAATTGATGAAGACCTCAAGTCGTGCCGCTCCTGCCAGTATCCAGCAGGCCTGCAGACCATGGTTACCGATCAGAGAAAATTGGGCCCGGTTGCCGTGCAGCCCGGTCAGCCTGGGAATGATCTCCCGGCGGCGCAGGCGCAGCAGATGCCGGTAGAAATGCAGACATTCCCGCCCCTGTTCCCGTTCGGCCTCAAGCCAGTCCAGGCGGGAGCGAAGGTAGGTGTCCGCAACGTTGGGATCGGGAATACACGCCCGCGCCTCTGGATCGGCAAAACGCGGGAAGCGGCTGAATTCCTGCCGTCGGCCCTCCTTGACCTTGCCCGCCAGATCCGGTCCGAAATCACAGAAATAGAGAAACGGGCTGGTCGCGTCAAATTCCTCGCCCATGAAGAGCAGCGGCGGGGAAGGTGCCAGCAGGAGAAGGGCCACGGTGATCCGCAGGAGAGGGGTCGGGGCCAGAACGGCCAGTCGTTCGCCGAAGGCCCGGTTACCGATTTGATCATGGTTTTGGAGAAAGGCCAGAAAGGCGGTGGGCGGCAGGTGTCGGCTCGGCTCGCCTCGTGGCTGGTTGTTGTGGTAGGCCGAGGGCCCGCCCTGATAGGCGAATCCTTCGGTGAGACAGCGCCCAAGGAGGGCGAGCGGATGAGCGCTGTAATCGCGGTAATAGCCCTGGTCTTCGCCGGTGAGCAGGACATGACAGGCGTGGTGGAAATCATCGTTCCATTGGGCGTTGTAGAGTCGGCAGGTGCCTTCCGGGGATCTGTTCAGATACCGGGCCTCGTTGTCGTCATTCTCCAGGACAAGGTGGATAGGGCGTTGACGGCCGGGACCGTTGCGGGCCGCGTGGGCGATTTCTTCCAAAATATGCGGGCTGGAGGTGTCAAAGATGGCATGGACCGCATCGAAACGGAGGCCGTCGAGATGGTATTCTTCCAGCCAGTAGAGGGCGTTGTCGATAAAGAAGCGGCGGACCGTGTCCCGCTGGTCGCCATCGAAATTGATGGCCGCGCCCCAGGGGGTTTGGTGGTCTTCATTGAAAAAGGCGTTTTTGGCGTAGACATGGAGGTAGTTGCCTTCCGGTCCGAAATGGTTGTAGACCACATCGAGAAAGACCATCAGGTTCCGGGCATGGGCCGCCTGCACCAGCGATTTGAGCTCCTCGGGCGAGCCGTAGGCCCGGTCCGGGGCAAAGAGCAGGGCGCCGTCGTAGCCCCAGTTTCTCTGTCCGGGAAAGTCGGCCACCGGCATGAGCTGGATCGCAGTGACCCCGAGTTCGGCCAGATAATCCAGCCGCTCGATAATCCCGGTAAAACGACCGTCCGGGGCAAAGGCGCCGGTGTGGAGCTCGTAGAGGATCACCTCCTCCCAGGGGCGCCCACGCCAGGAGCCGTCCTGCCAGGGAAAGGACCGCGGATCGATCACCACGCTGGGGCCGTGAATATCCTCGGCCTGACAGCGGGAGACCGGATCCGGAACCAGCAGATGGTCATCGATACGGAAGCGGTAAAGGGAACCGGTTCCGGCTTCGGCGGAGAGGAGCCGGAACCAGCCCCGGTCGTCGCCGATCATGGGAAGTATGCGACGGGCACCGTTTTCCTGTTCAAGAACAAGATCCACCTTTCGGGCTTCAGGGGCCCAGAGTCTGAATTGGACGCCCTCGGGCCGGATTTCGGTGCCAAAGGGCATGGAATGCAATCGGCTGACGGACTTGGGGTGGAGCGGCATACCTTTTTCCTCCGGTGTGTGAAACAGGTAAAACGAATGAAATATCGAGCCGGTCCACCTGCTCAGCCACCTCTTACAGCTCGATCCTGTTTCTGCTTTTGTTCATAGTGGCGAACATGAGGGTGAGGTACTCGCGCATATGGCGGGTCACCAGGAAATTGCCCAGAACGAAGTCCTTGGCCTTGTGGCCCATCTCTTCGAGTTTATATCGATTTTTAAGGAGATAGCGGATTCGCAAGGCGGCCCCTTCCGGAGTACTGACAAGGAATCCGGTATGATGATTGATCACCTGCAGGCGGATGCCGCCGGTGTCGCCGCCGATCACTGGTTTGCCCTTCCACATGGCTTCGGTCACGGTCAGGCCGAATCCCTCCTTGATCGACTTCTGCAGGCAGATGGTGGAGGCGCGCTGCAGGGCATTGATTTCCCGGTGGGCATCGGCCGGGAGCAGGAGGATATGGATATCCGGGTCGTCTCCGGCAGCGGCTCGAACTTCACGCAGGACCTCTTCGCCCTCGGGATCGTCCGCTGCCCCGCCACCGGCCAGAACCAACTGCAGCGGCGTGAATTTTTTGGTCAGCTGATAGGCCTGAATCACCCCCAGCGGATCTTTGAAACGATCGAAGCGGGATACCTGGGTGATAAGCGGTAGGTCCGGATTCAAGCCGAACCGATCAAATACCGCGTTCACCTCGTCTGCGGGCAGGGAGCAGTTCTTCGGGCTGAGGGGATCGATGCTGGGCGCGATCAGATAGAGAGGATGGGGCAGGGGTTGGGCGAAATCAGCCAAGGACCAGATACTGGCGTCGTAGCCCGCCACGAACTCCCGCAGATATTTCCATACCGCTCTGTAGGGGTGGCTGAGGTCGATATGGCAGCGCCAGACCCAAATGCCCCTGCGGTTGGGACAAAGATTCAGCAGCGGGGCCGGTTGCGGGTCATGGATAAAGACAAAATCCGCAGCTTCCAGCTTCTGCCGCAGCCGCTCGGCGTTCTCCTGATTCGTGGTTTCATAGGCTTTGAGCAGGGCAGGGGGGATCATCACGGTTTTGCCCTGAAGGCCGTTATGGAAATTTTTGGTGCACTGATAAAAATCCTTTTCACCGTGGAGCACCTCCCATTCGGCATCCAGGCCCAGCTCCTTTTTCAAGGGGATCAGCCATTTGAGGATCTCGGCCACCCCGCCCCCTTCACGGGTTGAGTTGACATGCACCACTTTCATGCCTTTGAGGGGCGCTGCCAGCTGTTTCAGGTGGTCGATAACCGCACTGCCGACGATTTCCGCATAGTTGTCCAGTAAGTCGGCCATGATCGTCACTCCTCAAACGGACAGCCCGCAAAGACCGTCTCGAGTTCCTGCCGTAAGGCGGCCAGGGTGGTAAAATAGGGGTCGATGCGGTTGATCCGGCGGGACAGCTCCTCGCATAAAACATCGTCAAATCCCTGGAACCACTCCACGAAATCGCTTCGTCCCTGTCCGGTTCGGCGGCGTGCATCAATGAAATGATAAAAAATCGAGCCAAGCGACATCCGACCAATCCATGCTGCCATTTCCTTGGGGTGACTGATGCGTATGCCGGTATCAAAGACGACGATCTGCGAGCGGATAAATTTGAATCGCTGGCCGGAACGGGCCCAGGGTACGAATTCGCTTTCCGCCAGCCGTTCGTCGATCACATCGATGAGCTCGCGCCGCAGCTCTTCCATGTCATGGCTATGGCTGGGATCGATAATCGCCAGCCGTTCCGCCAGCCGGGAGTCGTGGAGACTGCGCCAGGCCCAGGCGGCGAAATCATTCTGATATTCCGGTTCATCGAAACCGGAGCGCAGCATCCCGCCCCAGAAATGATAATAGAGGCATCCGGGATGGGCGCTCTTGACCCGGTCGCTCAACTCCCGAAGATTCTGGGCCTCAACCCCCATGGCAATCGAAATGAGGGTGCAATCCTTGACCACAAAGGGTTCTGTTATATTCACCTGCCTTCCCTCCTCAAACAGTGTTCCTGTATGCCTCAACGTGAAAGCGGCCTTAAAGTAAAAACAATAGAGACAGAGTGGGAAAAGGCAAGAAAGGATTGTTGGATATACAATGTATACTTGAAATATATATATACATGGGGCGGGACAAGGGCTGCTTATGGCAGCACGGACCTTGCCGGAACGCTACGAAGGGAAAGAACGGGGCCGTAGGGATTTCTTCGGGTTTATCGCAGGTTGAAGACAATCGGCAGCACCAGCTGGGCGCGGGCCGGCGGTTTCGGGAAGGGTGCGATCCGGCGAATGGTGGTGACAACGGTGTTGTCCAGGATGGTGTGGCCGGAGCCGGAGACAATGGCGATATTCTCGACCTGACCGTCTTCCTTGAGCAGAAAGGAGACGATAATCTTGCCGGTCAGCCCCATTTTTCGGGCCGTGTCCGGGAAGGTCAGGTTTCTCAGGATCAGGTTGCGGACATACTCAAAGCTGTAGTGCGCAGTGCCGCCCCCGCCTCCTTTTCCGCCGCCGCTGTGGCGACCGCTTCGGGGTGAAGTTCGGGCCGGGCTCATTGCACTTGAGCCTGGGGATGCCGCTCCGGCGGCATTTGCCGGGGCCAACTGAGAGCTATCGGATGACAGGAGCGGGTTCGCTGCTTCCGGTTGCTCTGCAATCGTGGGCAAAGGCGCAGGTTCTGCGGCCGGTTCTCTCTTCGGCTGCACCTTTTTCTTGACCGGCTTCTTGGTCCGTTGGGGCTTCAGCATACGCTGCTTTTTTTGTGGTTTTTTGAGCGGTTTTTCTGTGGTGACTTTTTGGGGAACAGACGGTGCGGCCGGGGCGGGTGGCGCGGTGGCCGGTTTGGCTGGTGACTCCGGGCCGGGTACGGTGGCCGGTTCTCCAGCCGCCTTGGCGACTGCCAGGGAAAAATCAATCATCAGGGGCGGTGCTTCGGGGCGCGCGGAGCGGCTGAAGAACAGGATGCCGAGCACAAGAACAGCATGCAGCAGCAGGGAAAGCTGAGTGGCCTTGGCTTGAGGGGTCATGGGCTCTGTTCGGTTTGCAGGCTGAGATGGGTAAAGCCGAGTTGCTTGATGGCCGCGAAAACATCGACAAAGCCTTGAAGCGCAAGGCTTTTGTCGGCCCGCACCAGCACCGGCGTGTCCCGGTTTGCATCCTTCATGGCTGCTGCCAGCGTATCAAGGGACACTGTGGCCCCATCCAGCCAGAGGCGTCCTTCCTTGTCGATGACCACTGTTTTGGGATGCAGTTCCGGGCTTTGCTCGTTCACCGAGGCCTTGGGCAGTTCCACCTCAATGCCGCCGGTGGCAATGAAAGTGGAGGTGGTGAGGACAATGGTCAGGAGCACCAGCATCACATCGACCAGCGGGATGACATTGAGATAATCAAATTCTTTTTCGTCCATCACGGATGTCCCATTGCATCAGCAGTACCTTGCATTTTCGGAGCAGCAGATTGTAGAGGGTGACCGCCGGAATAGCCACCAGCAGTCCCAGGGCCGTGGCTTTGAGGGCCAGGGCCAGGCCGGTCATGATCTTGGTGGTGTCGAAACCAATGGTGCCGATGTCGTAAAAGGTGAGCATGATGCCCAACACCGTGCCCAACAGGCCGATGTACGGGGCATTGGCGCCGATGGTGGCGATCAGGTGCAGTTTGCGGGTGAGGTGCAATTCCAGTTCCCGGCGGTCGGTAAAGGTTTCGATCCGGGTGGCCCGGTAGACCATGAACCGCTCCAGAGCCAGGGATACAGCCACGATGCTGAGCAGAAGCAGGAGTCCGAGGACGCCGTAATCAATGGTGGTGTGCAGCCAGTCCATACGCCCTCACAGTGCCCAGGCGGGCACGCAGACCCTGCCGGTACGGGTATGGCCGGGTATGGCCGTTATGGTTGCCACATGCACGTCGATGCGGTAGAGGGCATGCAAGGTCTCTTTGGTGATGGTGGTCTCCGGGGCACCGTCGGCAATCACAGTTCCCTCCTTGAAAAGGATAACCCGGTCGGCGGTCATCAGGGCATGGTCGGGAAAATGGGTGGTCATGATAAAGGTCAGGCCCTCCTTGGCCAGTCCGTTGATGTCTGCGAGCAGGCGCATCTGGTTGCCGTAATCGAGGCCGTTGACCGGTTCATCCATGATAAACACGTTCGCTCCTTGCGCTACGGCGCGGGCGATCAGGGTCAGCTGGCGCTCGCCGCCGCTGATTTCGGTGTAGGCCCGGTTCTGCAATTCGAGGATGTTCAGACGGGCCATGGCCCCCTCGGCGATCTCCCGGTCCCGGGCGGAATAGGTTGAAAAAAAGCCGTGATAGGGCATGCGGCCCATCAGCACCACGTCGGCCACTGTGTAGGCAAAGGCCTCGCGATGCACCTGCGGCACATAGGCGATCCGTTGAGCCAACTCGTTGCGGGCATAGCTCTGCAGCAAGCGGCCCTCAAAGCGAACGGAGCCGCTCTGCGGTTTGAGCAGGCCGAGCAGAATCTTGAGCAGCGTGGTCTTGCCGCTGCCGTTGGGGCCGAGCAGGGAAACCACCTCGCCCTGCTTGAAATCAAGCGTAACCTCATGCAGCACCTTGCGGTTGTGGTAGGCAAAACTGATGGCCAGGGTTTGAATCAGCGCGCTCATCGCCAACTCCTATGGGCATTATTCAGCACCAGCACGAAAAAAGGGATGCCGATCAGCGAGGTGACGATCCCGGTCGGTATTTCAAAGGAGAAGGCGAGCCGGGAGACATTGTCCACCACCAGCAGGTAGACGGCTCCGATGAGGGCGGCGGCGGGCAGGAGCAGGCGGTTGTCCGGGCCGACGATCATCCGGCAGATGTGGGGGATGATCAGCCCTACCCAGCCGATCATGCCGCCGATAACCACGGTCAGGGCACTGATCAACGTGGCCAGGACGATGACGATCATCCGCACCCGGCCAACGTTAATCCCCAAGGCCTGCGCTTCCTCCTCACCCATGCTCATGGCGTTGAGCCGGCCGCCGTTGAAGAGGAGAACAACAATGCCCAGCAGCATGGGCAGGCTGACCAGCAACATGGTGTCGCCGTCCACGGCCGAAAGATTGCCCATCAGCCAGTAGACAATGGCCGGCAACTGGTTGGTGGGATCGGCCGCGTACTTGACGATGGAGAGCGAGGCGGTGAAAAAAGCGCCGCTGATGATGCCGCCCAGCACCAGCATGATGATGGAACGGGCTTGAAAAACGTGGGCAATGGTCACGGCCACCCCCACGGCGACAAAAGCGAAGACCAGGGTGGAACACTGCACCACCAGCCAGTTCTCGGCGCAGATCATACCCAAGGCGGCGCCGAAGGAGGCCCCGGCCAGCACGCCCAGCAGTCCTGGCGAGACCAGAGGGTTGATGAACAGGGCCTGGAAGGCGGTGCCGGAGACGGCGAGCGCCGCACCGATCAGGATCGCGGCCAGGATGCGCGGCAGGCGGATATCGAGGAGAATATTGGCCAGCAGGCTTTGTTTGGCTGCAGAGAGTTCGTGCAGGCCGAATATTTTCCAGCCGGCGAATTGGCAGATATCCGTGATCGGCAGCTGGTATTTGCCGAGAGACAGGGAGACAAGGGCCACACCGAGGAGGAGCAGGGCCAGCAGAGGCAGGGCGAGACGCTTCATCGGTTCAACACTTCCTTGGCTTGGGCCGCATTCAAATCGACCCCGAGAAAGAGTGTGTAGAAGGAACGGGTTTCGGCCACCATATCCACCGGGTACAGATCAGGGTGCAGGAGATTGAGCAGCCATTTGATCCCCAAGAGCCGCATGAACGAGGGCGGCCGGTCGAACCAGTTGAAGGGCTCGTAAGGGAGGAGATACACCCGCTTGTCTCGCACGGCCCGCAGGTTTTTCCAGCGGGGATCGGTGAAAATCGTCGCGAGAAAGGTTTTTTCTCTCACCAGGATAACCTCGGGGTCAGAGAGCAGCACCTGTTCCATGGAGATTTTTTCCATGCCGTAATGATCCAGCTCCTCTCCTTTATGGACATTGACCCCACCGGTGAGAGGGATCAGTTCGGCGTGGATCGACTGGGCCCGTTCCGTGCTCAGGCCGTCCGTGCCTTCGGCGTAATAAACCTTGACCCGCTTGTGCTCGGGGATGCGTGCGGTGATGGCCTGGGCCTCATCCAAGGCTGTTTGCGCATAGCGATAGAGGCTTTCGCCGCGTTGTTTGCGGTTGGTGATGTCGCCGGTGAAGCGCAGAGCCTCGGGATAATCAAGAATGCTGCTCAGGCACACCGAAACCAGGGGAAAAGGCATGGATTCCATGGATTGGCGAAACTTTTGGTCGGCGGCGTCATCTTTCCAGGACCAGTGAATGATGAAATCCGGATTAACCTGTAGCAGGGCCTCCCGGTTGAGTGTCCTGCCCTGGCCCGCCAAGCCGCCGAGAACCGGCAGCTTGCGGTAGGCCGGGACCGTGTATTTCTTCTCACCCGCCCTGATCGGAAAATTGAGACCGGCCAGGATGCTCGGATCAATGGCATAGAGCAGGTAGGTGCCGGGCGGCGACACGGCGGCCACCTTGGAAACCACATCCGGGATGGTCAGGGTGCGGCCTTTCATATCGACGATTTCACGCGCTTGTCCGGGATTCGGCACAATCAGCAGGGCGAGCAGCATGATAATCGCCCGGCGTAGCCTGATAGCGGAGGTCAAATATTGTGTCTTCCCGTGACCCGGGTTGGAGGGATGTTCAGGGATCATGTTGTTCCTCTGGAAAAGTTGGTGTGCCCGCCGCATGCTCAGGCGAGCACCCGGTAATAGTCCGTTGCCAAAGAGCAGGGCAGGCAGAGGGTTTGCTCGCCGGATTGCACCTCGCGTCCGTCCATAATGCTCTCGCCGCAACGAGCGCAGGGCACACGGCGCAGGGGTTTTCCCGGCAGGTCTTCGGGCCGTAACGGCACCTCCACCTCGGTGATGGTGAACAACTCCTCTTCCGACAGGGTCCCAAAATCGGGTGGTGCGCCGTTCTCATTTTCTCCGGGTTTTTTGCTGCCCTTGATCGCTACTCGAACCGCCCGGTTGGTCTCCATATTGATGAAGGTGGCGGCCATCTTGCCGTAGTCGCGTATTTTCATGCTGCGTTTGCCCGGGCGGCAACCGGTCAGGGCCATGATGGCATCGGTGGTGCAACGGTCAATCTCGACAAAGACCAGCAGTTTTTTCCGATCCGCACCTTTGGGATCGGTGATGCCGATTTGCCGCAGACCGCTCATGGTCATGCGAGTGCCGATCCTGATGCCGTGGCAGATGTCGCCGTGAAAGGCTCCGGCCTGTTCAACCAGGGCTTCATAGGTGCCGAAATAAGGGGTATCCATGGTATTGCTCCTTGCTGTTAACACGAGCTCGTCAGTCCCAGCTGATGCAGTCGCGGGACATTGAGCAGATTGATTTTACGTACGCAGCCGTCGAAGAGGCGGTAGCCGCCTCCTCCTTCGGCCAGCAGCTCCAGAGCGCGGTCGCTGTCAATCACCATGGCCGTACCGACCAGGGCAACCTGGCGCCGGAAGAGCGGCTCCGGGACAAAACCGGCGCTCGGCCCGACAATGGCGATGGCCGCCTCCGGGGGAACCCAATCGATCAGGCCCTCGATGCTGCCGTTGGCAACCGCGGCGCCGGTGAAGACAGCGGTCTCGCAGCGGGCCAGACACTCGGCGGTTTGCTCCGGCAGGGCGAAGACGCCGTAGCCAGCCTGTGCCTCGGCCTGGGTCTCTTTTTTGCGGTCGATGATGGTGACTCCTGCCGGCTCGAGGTCCCGCAGTCGTTTGAGCAGTGGGATGATCGCTCCTACCATGCACACTCGACGATGCCTGAACAGGTTGTCCAGGGTTGAAAGGTCATCGCCGCCGTCCATGCAATAGCGGCCGTATTCAAACAGCGAGGCGGAAAGTGCATTCAAAGTGGCCAGACGGATGACCCCGGCAAAGGGGTGGGCGATCCGGCCGCGTAAGACCGCGTCGACTGGCATGCCCCGTACGGTCGGGGAACCGCCCTTAAGAATACGCCGGCCTGCGTTTTGCACCACCTCGGGCGGGGTGTAGGCAACCCCGCCCCGGCCGTTGGAGAGCTTCACGCCGACAAAAAAGACCCCCACCACCAGCCGTTCGACCACCAGCGCATCCAAGGCCGGGCCGTAGAGTTCGCGCAGCAGGATTTCCGCCTCGTCAAGGATCGGGGTGGACTCTTTGGGGGCGCCTTCCTGATCGGGCTGTCTATTTTTTTCGCCAAAGGCTGTTGTTTTCAATGGATTTGAGAGGGGCATGTTTATCGTTTCCCTTTGCTGAAGGTGATCCAGAGTCCCTCGTCGCTGCGGTTGACCGCAAAGGGGTCAATGCCGGCCTCTGTCAGGGCGTCAATGTAGTGCCGGTTGTCATGTTGGGGCGGTCTGCGCCTTTTCTGGTGCCACTCCGGATGCTGGTGCAGCATTCGTTTCTCCACCTCGGCCCGTGTTTTCGGATCGCCGAGTCCGCCGCCGATATAGGCGCAGCCTCCGGATCGGAGCACCCGATAGATCTCGCGGAAGGCTGTGGGCAGATCGTCCCAGAAGGGAATCGATCCCCGGCTGATCACCAGGTTGACCGATGCCTCGGGCAAGGGAATGGCCTGCACCTGCCCCTGAAGGGTTCGCGCCCGTGCGATCAGGCCCTGGGAGGCAATGTTCTCCTCTGCACAACACAGCATCTCGGGCGACTGATCGAGAAAATGAAAGTCCAGGGTGGTGAGCTTCGCCAGGGCCAAGCCCAGGTAACCGCCACCGCAGCCGACATCAAGGCAGTCTCCCGAGGCAATCCCGGTTTGTGCAAGAATTCTGCCGGCGTAAAAGGCGTAAATCGGCGCATTGATTCCCAGGGCCACTTGGTTGTACGTGTCTACTTCTGATGCTTTCATACGCGTATCAGTTCAACAGTTGGTTGAGATCGGCATCGTCGGGTGTGACACCGAAGAACAGACCCTGAAACTCGCGGGTGGTTTTCCGGAGGTCGATGGGATAGCGTTCCGGATAAAAACGATGGGCCAGCCATTGCAATCCCATCAAACGCATCACCGACGGCGGCCGGTCGATCCAGTTGAAGGGGGAATGGGGTATGACCCAGATCTTTCCCTCTGCGACGGCCCGGACGCCTTTCCAGCGCGCATCGTGACGAACTGAAGCCGCAAAGGCCGGATCGGAGGCGACGATAATATCCGGGTTGTAGCTCAGCACCTGCTCAAGGCTCACCTGCTCCATCCCGATATGCCGGGAAAGGGTACAATGGTGAACCAGGGAACCGCCGGCCATTCTGATGGCGTCGGCATGGAAGGACTGATCACATTCGGTGGCCAGACCATCGGCCGATTCGGCGTAATAGACACGGAGGCGTTGCTCCGGGGGGATTGTGGAAACAGCTTTTTCCACCTCCGCCAGGGTACGGCGGGCATAGGCGGCTAATTCTTGTGCACGAGCGCTTCGATTGAGCAGCTCCCCGGTGAATTCGATTGCTGCCGCATAATCCTCAATGCGCTCCATATCGACGAATACGACCGGCAGTCCGATCTTGGCAAACCGCTCCAGAGTGCGTTTGGTGTCGGTTTTCGGTCCGCCTTTTAAGAGGACGAGGTCCGGGTGCAAGGCCATGAGGACATCCATATCCGGTTTCGATCGTGTGCCCTTGCCGGAGCCAAAAAGAGGCAGTTTCGCCATTTCCGGACTGACGAAACGTTTTTGGGATTCGCTCAGCGGACCCGGCAAGCCGACCAGCAGCTCAGGGGCGATTACCGACATCAGGACGTAGGTGTAAGGCTGGGCTGCATAGACCTTGGTGATGCGATCGGGTAGGGTGACTGTCCTGCCCGCCATATCCTTGATCTCGCGTCCCTGGCTGTTGCTTGCAAGAAGCAGCAGGGACAGGAGTATTCCCAAGGGAAATTTTCTTATTTTGAATGATTGCATATGTTTTCCTCCTCGAAAAATAAAATACTTAAAAAGCCCAGGACAATTCGAGGCCGATGGTCCGGCCGCGCGCCGGATAATATCCGGTGACGTATCGCGTCGAATAGTTCTCATCTCCGAGATTGTTTCCGAACAGGGTGGCGGTGAGCAGGGTCTCGCCGAGTTGGAAGTCGCGTCTGATGTTGGCATCGATGCGGGTGTAATCACCGAGGCCGTCGGTCTGGGCATAGCCCATGGCACTGCTGGAATCCTTCCATTCATCAACTTTTTTAAGGGAAAGATTTATCCGGTAGACACCCCATTGATGATTCACGGCAACTGCGTAGAGATTCTCGGGGGTTGTGACGCCGATGGCATCGGTGGTAACGCCATCACTGGTGCTTTCGCATTTCAACAGGTAGGTCCAGCTCAGTTTATAGGTGGTGTTTTTGCCGATATTGCCCTTGACCATCAATTCCAGGCCTTCTCTGTTTTCGTCCGCCTCGGTGTAGTAATAATAGGTGCCGCCATCGAGAACATAGGTGGTGCTCGATGCGGTCTTTTTATTTTCGGTATCGATACTGAACCAGGTCAGGGCCGGTTTGAAATAAGGGGCGTATTCGGCCTCCAATCCGATCTCGATCCGGTCCTGTTTTTCTGGATGCAGGTCGCCGGTTAGGGCGCGCATGTCAAAATCTCCCCCGGTTCCTTGATCGCCGTGAAAGTACCGTCCGTTCAGGGCGTAGGTATCCGTAATCTTCCAGCGGCTTCCCAGGGCGAAGATTTTAGTGGGATCCATATCGACATCGTTGTTGGCGGTATCGCTGCTTGCAGTGGTGCTTGAATTGTCGATGTGTTTGGTGTCCTGTCGATAGCCGCCGTCGAGGATCAGATTGCCGTTGAAAAGCTTTTGTTCCACAGAGGCTGACCAGCCCGTAACCGTGGTGTCGTATTTATTGTATTTTTTACTGAGGTTGGGACCGAATCCGGTGCTGTTCGACATCTGTCCGCCCAGTTGTACCAGGGTGTCCCCGAAGCGGGCATTGTGACGCAAACCGAACCCGTTGGTTTCTTCCTCATATTCCCGGAGGGTTGAGGCTGTGGAAGCAAAGCTCTCGTTGTGCTCGGTTTGATTGTACAGAGTCTTGAAGAGATTGAGCAGCGTCGTCTGGTTCGGGGTCCATTGAAGAGCCATATCGCTCGAATAAAGGGTGGTTTCAAGGGGGTCGTAATACCATTTGGCATTATCGAGAGCACCGGTGGTGCTGACCCCGCGCTGCATCTCCAAAGTGCCTGAATCTTTATAGGCCATCATGTTGACGTTCAGTTTGCCGAAGGCGAAACCGGCGTTGACCATGCCGTTTTCCGAACTTCTGCCATCGAACCAGCTGTCCAGGCTGGGACGATCCGCTTTGGCGATCATTCCGCCGAGATACCCTTTTACCGGAGAATCCTCTTTAAACCGGGTGCCTGCATAGAGGCTTTCGCTGGTTTCCAAGGGGTGCCCGCCATTGGATTTGGCAACGGAACCCGTCACTATGGCCTCGGTTTTTTTCGGTTGTTTGGTCCGGATGATGATGAACCCGGTGTTCAGTCCTGAACCTGAATTGGAAGCTCCGATGGGAATCGACGGCCCCAAAGTGAGCGAGGTCGAACCGCGGACAATCTGCAGTTCTTCGATGGCCGCGACAGGGAATTTGTAAAGAATCCGGTTGGCTGACGGAGGAAGGACCGCGCCGTCGATGATATAGGTGAAACTGCCGCCACCGCGCTCCGAAATGAAAAACGGACTTTTACGTCCCTGGTAGGTGAGATTGATGCCGGCCGCTTTGTCGATCAGGTCATTGACGTCTTCCGGATGCAGATCTTTGATTTCTTTTTCCGTAAAGACCTCGGTGCCGAAGCGGGCACTGGCCTCAATGCGATAGATATTGGTGGTGCTGTCGGGCTTCAGATCTTCCCGTTGGGTATCGGATTTTCCTTCGACAACGATTGCTTTTAACTCCTGTTTCGTTGTTTCCCCCTCTTCTTGCTCTGCGGCGGTTGCCGTTGCCAAAGAGATGAGGATCAGGGACGCTGCCAACCAGCCTGCGTGGTTTCTCAGTGTGGGGTGGTGTTTCATTCTTTGTTCCTTTGGGTACGGGTGGTTTTTTTTTGGTTCATTTGACATGGTAGAGAAAGAAGAGGTTGTTTCGTTATCGCGGCACAATCCTGCCGGTCCGCAATCGGTCTTTTAAAAGGCCCAGGACAATTCCAGGCCGATGGTCCGGCCGCGATCCGGGTAGTAGCCGGTGACATACCGGGTTGTATAGTTATCGTCACCGAGGTTGCGGCCGAACAGGGTGGCGGTCAGCAGGGTTGCGCCGAGTTGGACGTCGCGCTGGATATTGGCATCCACCCGGGTGTAATCGCCGATGCCGTCAACTGTGCTGGTCCCCATCGGGCTGCTGGTGCTGGTCCATGGGCCCACCTGTTTGACTGAGAGATTGGCGCGCCAGAAGCCCCATTGATGTCCCAGAATGATGCCGAAAATGTTTTCCGGGGTGTTGACTCCCAGGGCATCAGTGGTGACGCCGTTGCTGGTGCTTTCGCCCTCCAGCATCCGTGTCCAGCTGAGCTTGTAGGTGGTGTTTTTGCGGATAGTCCCTTTGATCAGCAGCTCGAGGCCTCTGCGCATCTCATCCGACTCGGTGTAGTAATAGTAGGTGGCGCCGTTGGCGACATAGGTTGTGGAGGTGGCGGTCTTGGCGTTCTCGGTATCGATGTCGAACCAGGTCACTGCCGGTTGAAACCAGGGGGCGATATCCGCCTCCAGGCCGATCTCGATCCGTTCCTGCCGTTCCGGATGGAGCTCGCCGCTTTGCGAGCGCATGTCGAAATCCCCTGAGGTCCCCTGGTCGCCATGGTAGTAGCGTCCGCTGAGGGCAAACATGTCCGTGATCCGCCAACGTCCACCGAGGGCGAAAATTTTGGCCGGGTCCATGTCGACATCGTTGTTGGCCGCATTGGCCGTGGTTTTAGTACTTGAATAATCGATGTGTTTGCGGTCCTGGCGGTAGCCGCCGTCAAAAATCAGGGTGTCGCCGAGAAATTTCTGCTCCACTGAGGCGGACCAGCCGGCAATGGAGGTGTCGTACCGGTTGTAGGCGCTACTGAGGTTGGAACCGAAACCCTTGCTGTCCGAGATCTGGCCGCCCAACTGCACCAGGGTATCGCCGAAGCGGGCATTGTGGCGCAGGCCGAAACCGCTGGTCTCTTCCTCGAATTCGCGCATGGTCGCAGCGGAAGTCGTAAAACTTTCGTTGTGTTCGGTTTGGTCGTATTGGGTCTTGAACACATTGAGCAGGGTGGTCTGGTTCGGGGTCCACTGCATGGCCAGATCCGTGGTGTAGAGGGTGGTTTCCAGGGGATCGTAGTACCATTTCTGCGACATGAGGACGCCGGTGGAGGAGATGCCCCGCTGCATTTCCAGGGTTCCCGAGTCCTTGTAAGCCATCATGTTGATATTGAGTTTGCCGAAGGCCAATCCGGCGCTGACCATGCCGCCTTCCGAACTGCGGCCGTCAAACCAGCTGTCCTGGCTGGGACGATCCATCTTCGCGGCCAGCACAGCCAGATAGCCTTTGAGCGGTGCCTCGCCTTGATCCTCGCCGCCGAACCGGGTTCCGGCATAGAGGCTTTCGTTGGTTTCAACGGGATGGCCGCCGGTGGCCTTCTCAGCCGAGGCTGTGAGCACGGCTTCGGTCTTTTTCGGTTGTTTGGTGCGGATGATAATGAAACCGGTGTTGAGGCCGGAACCCGAGTTGGAGGCCCCGATGGGAATGGACGGCCCCAGGGTGAGCGAGGTTGCGCCGCGGACAATCTGCATCTCCTCGATGGCGGCAACCGGGAATTTGTAAAGAATCCGATTGGCGGACGGCGGCAGCACCGCTCCGTCGATGATATAGGTGAAGGTGCCGCCGCCCCGCTCCTCGACGATGTACGGGCTGCGGCGCCCCTGGTAGATCAGGTTGATGCCGGCGGCCTTGTCCAGCAGGTCGAAGACATTATCGGGATGCAGGGCCTTGATGTCCTTTTCGGTAAACACCTCGGTGCCGAAGCGGGCGCTGGCTTCGACCCGGTAGAGATTGGTGGTGCTGTCGGCCTTGAGATCCTCCCGTTGGGTGTCGAGGGTGTCCTCGACCACGATCGGCTTGAGTTGTTGGCTGGTTTCCGCTTGTTCCGGTTCCGGGGCTGCGGTTGCCGTGGTGCAGGCGGCGAGCAGCAGCGCTGCGGCAAGTCGGCCGGGGCGGAGCGGTGAGGTCGGGTGCGGGGTCATCCTTCTGTCCTTGTCTGTATGGAATGGTTTTTGGGGTTTGCCGGGTTTGGATCTGCTTGGCGGTGTTGTTTATGCATGACAATCCACAGGCCGATGTCCTCGTTGTGGATGATTGCGAAATCGGTGATGCCTGCGGTGTGCAGAGCCGTTTCAAAGCGGTCGCGCATCTCGGTGCCCAGGTTATGGCGCATCTTGTCGCCGAACTGGGAGCCGCCCTGATTACGTTCAGCCATCTGCGCCCGGATTGATTGTTTCAATGCCTTGGAGCCGAATCCGCCTCCGATGTACGTTTGGCCGTCCGGAGCCAGCACCCGGTAGATCTCGCGGAAGGCTTGGGCCAGATCGCTCCAGAAGAAAATCGAACCGCGGCTGACAACAAGATCCACGGAGCCGTCCGGAAGGGCGATGGAGCCAACCTCGCCCGGCAGCAGACCGGCCCGGCCCCGCAAACCCTTTTCTTCGAGGGTTTGCTCGGTAAGGGCGAGCATTTCCTCGGATTGATCGAAAAAAATAACATGCAGATCCGTGCTTTGTGCCAGGGCTACGCCCAGGCAGCCCGTGCCGCAGCCGACATCCAGGCAAGTGCCCCGGGTGATGCCGGTTGCGGAGATGATCTGTCCGGCAATCACCGGATAGATCGGGGCAAAGACGGTCCGGGCTATAAGGTCGAATTGCTTTGCATTGATGTTCATGGTTGTTTGTTCCAGGAAATGATGGCCCAGCGGACGGCATGCCGGTAGGAAAGGGTCCAGCCGCCCTCGGTGCGAACGAGGTGTTTTTCGAAATATCTGCGCAAACGGGCTGTTTCTTCGGGTGTAAGGCTGTCGATCATCCAGCGGAATTTTCCCACCGCATCGTCGACGTCACGGTAGACTCTGCCGCCATCGCCGTTGTTGACAAAGCGGACCTCGGCATGGATGCCCATCTGGTAGAGCAGGTTGCAGACATAGATGTAATCCGGGCCCCGGTCGAGATCGCGTTCGATGGCCTCAAAGATTTTGCGGTCAAAGGGGCCGTCGCCGACCAGAGAAGAAATATGGACACGGTGCCGGGTCGTATTGTGCAGCTTGATCAGCGCTGTTCGAAGATCGTCGACCACCAGGGAGCGGGAGGCAATGGCCACATCGTGGATACCGATCCCTGCCTGGTCCCAATCGTCCTCCCAACCGACAACCCCGGTGCTGATATTGCTCAGTCCGTGTTCAGCGCAGTGGTCATTGAGCAGGGCGATCATGGCCTCCGAAAAATCGATGGCTGTTATCCGTTTAACCAAGCCGGCAAGCGGAATGGCCAAGGTGCCGGCACCGCAGCCGACATCGAGCACGCTCCATTCCGGTTGGGGTGCGATCATGCGCAGAAACTCTTCGGCATAATTGCTTTTTTTGGCATGCTGGGCAAAGGAGGCGGCTCGCCTGTTCCAATGGCTGCTGTCGCTGCGGTCATTTTTTTTATGTTTGCGGGCCTCTTGCCAGGCTCGGTTCCAATCGATGTTTTTCATGGCTTTTGATTCCGGAACAGAGTTCATGGGAGCACTTTTTCCTGGTGAGGAGTTTGTGCTGTGGCGTCGAGGGTATAATAGGTGGTTCCCGCAGCGCAGGCACGGCAGAGGGTTTGTCCGTCCCGCTCCACATCCCGCTTGTCGAGCACGATCTCACCGCAGGCGGCGCAGATGATTTTTCGAGTCTGGCTGCCGGGCATATCTTCGGCTTTGATTGCTACGCGCACCGACTGGGTCTGGAAAAGATCGCTGTCCGCCATCTCCCGGTAGGCACGCATCTGGGCTGCTTTTTCGTCCAGGTGGGGATAGAGGGCCATGGCCTTGTCCTCGGCATCGGCCCGGGAAGAGACACGCACCGCCGTATTGGTTTCCAGATTGAGGAAGGTTGCCGCGATCTTGCCGTTGTCGATGATCTTGAGGCTGCGGCGGCCGACCCGGGAGCCGGTCACGGTCATGATTGCATCCGTGGCGCAGCGGCTGACCTCGACAAAGACGATCAGTTTTTTACGGTCCGCGCCCAGGGGATCGGTAATGTTGACCAGGCGCAACCCCAACATGGCCAGGCGCACTCCGACTATCTGGCCCAGGCAGAGATGGCCATGAAAGGCCACGGCGGTCTCCAGGTGACGTTCGAATTCTTTTGGGTTGATCATGTCGTTGTTGCTCCCGTTGAGTTCAAGGGGGAGGACAGAAGCGCCAACATCAACCCTGCGGCAACTGTGGCGTTAATTTTCTTATGGGGCATTCTCTCTCTCCTTGTTCGCTATGTTTTTTTGTAATAACGCCGGGCAAAAAAAGGCGATGCCCCTGGCACGGCAGCGCTATATGTTCTTTCCGGGCGAGACCTGGGGTTCGGCAACAGGGGGCATCGCTATGTTGTTTCAGAATAACGATAGGCAAAAAAACTATTCGACCATAAGGATTTCCACGGTTTTCAGCTGGTGGACATATCTTGGCCCGGTCAGGTGGTCCCCGGCGGAAAGCAGGTCAACAGCACCGCAACCGTCATGGAGGGGTTGCCCGTTTTTCTCAAGCACCACCAAGATTGTCTCGCCATTGGGGGAGTTGAAAATCTCCTGCCAGGAAAAGACGGCCTTGTAGCCGTCGTCTGAGGCGGCCACAACAAACATTTTTTTAGTATCGTTATGTTCCCGCACCACCACCTCGGCCTGATTGATGATGTCGGCGAGCAGAACACCACGGCAATTGCCGATCTGCCCTTTGGGTTCGCCGCTGCCGCAGATCATGGGGAGATTTGCCGTTTCCAGAATGTCCATGGAACGGAGAGCCTCCATCGACAAGAAAAGAGGAGCTGTCACCCGTCCGACTATCTGAAGGGAGGTGTTTTTTTCGGTTGTACTGCTTGTCCTGCATTCACTGTTCATGAGGTTCTCCTGTGTGTTCTTCGGAGGGCAACTGCAAGGCGGTTGCGGCCGAAAAGGGGTTCAGCATGCCGCTTTTATATACCGATTTTCGTTATATAGCAAATAGCATAACGATACTAAGCAAGCTTGGTGCCAAAAAAATATATGACAAATATTTCTTGTTTTATATTAACAAGTTAGGGGTATTTTTTTGTTTTGTTGGTCTTTCTGGAAAATTCAAAGGCGTGTGGAATCGCCATATTTGTAGTCATGTCGACAAAATATGTTCTGGTTTGTTCATTTTGGTCGAAGATATCAAATGGCCTTGGGTTTCATGCGGGTGGAAATAGGTGAGGCGCTGAAAACAGGAAAGGGGCAAGTTTGGAAAAGCGGACGCACCCTGTTCGGCCCGGTAATGTTGTCCAGGCTGAAAGGGTGCGGTAGATGGCGCAATCAACATCGAATGTGTGTATGCCGGGAGCAAATCGGCAGGCTGTAGTGGAAAGTCGGTCATCGCCGGGACATTTTCGGTGATGCCGGACTGAGAGACCGACCAACGGAAAATCCCCTCTCTCGTCTCCAAAGAAGTGGTGCAGCGGAATGGCGTGCGTGCAGAGGCGCTTCAGCTTTTTGCCCGAGGTGCCTCAGGGGTTCCGCCGCTATGGCATTCCATGCAGTTAGGCTGGCCACTGATGCCATAATCCGAATTCGGATCCCAGTCGCCTTGTTTTTTATATTTGCCGTCCTTCCAGGCGTTAAGCAATTCAACCAGATGATAGGCAACGCTGGCTGTTACCCGGGCGCAGCGATCTTTACGCTCGACACTGCCCATGGGTTTGTCGGCGACCGCCATCCATTTGCCGACCGAAACATGGCAAAGGGGCGATTCGCTGATGGTCTGCGGGATGTGATTTCGGATTTTCGGATTTTTTGGTTTGAAAACGGGCAGTGCGGCCTCACAGTACCACTGCATGATATCCGTTCCGATCTGGTGGCCTTCGACATTGCCGACAATCCGGGGGCCGATGATCACGTTGGCGACAATATTGGCGCCGGCGTTTGAGCCGCAGATCGTGCCCCAGCCTTCCATGCCGCCTTCGAGAAACACAAAGGCATCAATGGGGAAAGAGATGTATGGCTCGCCGAATTTTTCCCTGAGTTGGGTGAACACGCTGCTGATAACCGCACAGCCGCAAAAAACCCGGTACCATTCTTTGTATGCGAGTTCGGCCGTGGTGCTCGGATCAAGTTTTTCATAGGGCCAGGGCCATTTTTCGGTGGTTCCTCCCGTTGCCTGGGCTGACTTCAGCCATCCGTCGAGGGGTGTCAGGGCAGCGGCTGTCGCTACGGCACCGGTCCCGAGCATCCATTGTCGACGGGATAATCCCGTATTCGTCTCCTTGTTTTCAGAATGCATAGTGTGTCCTTTGGTTGAACTCGATATTGCATGGAAATTATATTTGTTCACAACTCTTTTCGGGAAGGAAAACCCCATATTGGGGGAGCTAGAACTTTTCGTGTTCTATCCAGTTTTGGAATCGTTCCACCAGGAGCCAGAAGTCCTGAACTGTTTGCTTACCGGCCTCGGTCAGCCAGGCTCCGCCTCCTTGTCGGCCTCCTGCCTGTTTTTCAACAAGCGGTTGCGGGGCCAGGGTATTCATGTCCTCCACCAGGTGCCAGGCGTGACTGAAACTCATCTTCATGGATTTAGCGGCAGCCGAAACCGAACCGTACTCGCCAATTCGTTCGAGCAGAACGATTCGGCCCCAGGAAATATAGGTCTGGCCTTTGTTCTCGATCCAGAGGCGGCCTTTGATTTGCAATCCGCTGTTTAACTGACCGGATACCATCGAATTCTGTTCGTTCGTTTTGCGTGCCTTGGGCATGGGTACCTCTTGCGGGCAATGGCTCTTGTGCACATACGCTCGATATATCTGAGTGTCTGGCTTTCTGCCTGCGAACGTACTGAAATTACGCGGGGGTATCAAGCCCTATCAACAGGATTTGCTCTTTAGTAAGAAGCGCTATTCCTTGGCAAGCCACCGGGTCAGGAAAAGAAAAAGCATGGAAACACCGCCTAATAAAATAACCAATACGACGGCGCGTTCATATTCCCCGGAAAATACGGCATTGTATACTTCGAGGGAGATGGTGTTGGTTTTGCCGGCAATGTTGCCGCCCAGCATTAAGGTGACGCCGACCTCGCCTAATGCCCTGGCAGAGGCCAGGGAGAGTCCGATGGCGATACTCTTGCGGAGGGAGGGGATGATAACGTAGAAAAAGGTAATGGTGGGTGATTTTCCCAAAATAGAGGCCGCTTCAATCAAGCGGTTCGTTTCCCTGTGCACGGCGGTTTGCACCTGCTTGACAATCAAAGGCAGGCCGGCAATAAAAGCCGCAAGGCTGACACCCCAAAAGCTGAAAATCATTTCAACCCCGATCGTGTTTTTGAGAAAAACCCCGACCATGCTGCGGCGGCCCAGAAGCATGAGCAGCAAAAAACCGGTGGCAATGGGTGGAAAAATCATAGGTAGGGTTACGAAGAAATCGAGGATGGTGATCCAGCGGCCCCGGCCACGACCAAGCACATAGCCCAAGCCGACACCGCTCACCGCCAGAAGGGGCAAGGTGATTGCGGTGATTTTCAGGCTCAGGCGTATGCAACCGAGCGTGGTCGGGTCCTGAAGAATCGCCAGGGCGTGGCCGGGATCCGCCATTACAGTCCTGGTTGTGCCATCAGGTGCTGTGCTTCTTCTGTCTGCAGGAAGGCGATGAACGCTTCGGTAGCCTTGGGATTTTTGCTCTGTTGCAAGCGTTTAGCGACGACCAGAATGGGGGAATACAGCTTTTCGTCCACCGGGAGCAGACGCGCCACCTTTCCCTTGATGGCCGTCGCCTCAGTGAGATTGATGAATCCGATATCCACCTCGCCGCTGACCACATAGGTTGAGACTTGCGGTACCGTGCCGACAATGAGCAATTTAGGCTGTATCTGCTCCCACAAACCTTTTTGCTTCAGGAATTCGGTGGCAGCATGTCCGTAAATCGCTTTTTTTGAGTCGGCAATGGCGATGCGGGTTACGGTTTGACCGGTGAGATCATTAAGACTTTTGAGCGCGCTGCCGTGAGCCACTGCCGCAATGAGTTCGCCTTTGCCGATAACATATTCCCCTGTAAAAGCAAGTGTGGTCGCATCAAGGAATTTCTTGTCGCCTATGATAAAGTCAACGGTACCGCTCTCTTTGGCCTGAGCGGTAACTTGCCCCATATTGCCAAAGATTTTTTGGACGTGCACCCCGGATTGTGCGGTGTAGGCCGTACAAAGCTGCTCGACAAGACGTCTGTATCCCGCACCCGATGCAAGGGTGAGGCTGTTTTCTGCATGTACGGCCCCAATATCCATGAAAAGGAGCATCACAACAAGCGGGAATAATCGTAGAAAGTGCATATTTCCTCCGTGATTAGAATGAAAAAGATGGTTCCCGTATCGGTACGGGTTCAGGAATTGAAGCATTCTGCAGACGGTTCAAATCGTCCATAAGCAGGATCTTTTGCCGTTGCAGCCAGTCGGGATTCTCCTGTCCTTGGTGCAGGGCGATAATCCGTGCCGGGCTACTCAGGGCTTCGGTGAGGTCATGGGTTACCTGAATGATGGTCAACCCCGATCGCATCTGCTCAACATGCAACTGCTTTCGAAGAAGATGGCGATTTTCGATATCCAGGGCGGAAAAGGGCTCGTCGAGCAGCAGAAGTCCGGGTTTACTTGCCAAGGTTTGGCAGAGTGCCGCTCGCTGCCGCTCACCACCGGAAATTTGGTGTGGACGTTTATCTCGCAGATGAGCGATACCCATCGCCTCCAGGCATTCATCCGGTTCGCCCGGTCCGCGCAGGGCAAACCGGATGTTTTGTCCCAGTGTCATATGCGGAAAGAGGGCGTAATCTTGAGAGAGGAATCCGATACCGCGATATCTCGAGCAAAGGTGTTGGTTGGTGGCTGAATCGTTCCAGCAGGTGCCTTTAAAACGGATAAACCCGCCGTCAAGCCGCTCCAGTCCGGCAAGGCAACGCAAAGCCGTGGTTTTGCCCGATCCCGATGGACCGGTCAAAATCACCGTGCTGCCGGGGGCACAACCCAAACTGAAGTCCAGGGTGTAATGAGCGAGCCGTTTGACCAGTACAGCCTCTATGCCCCTCTCCGCTTGGCATTCCGTCATTTGGTTTTTTCGCAAGTTTGCATAATTGTGGAGATGGTCTTTATTAAGGCTTCCGGGCAGGTGATCATCGGACAATGACCCGTATCCAGTTCATAAAGGGGCCAGGAAAATCCTTGCGCCTTTGCGGCCATTTCTCGGATAAACGGGCTCATGGTTTGGGTGCAGGTGATGTGACTGGTCAGGACCGCTGTAGGATCGAAAACGCCGGGAAAAGGGGTGTGGAAGGCTCGGCGGGGAAAAGGGCGGAGTCGTTGTTCAAACCAGTCCGCCTCCGCGCCGGCAACTCCGAAGACCTTGGCCGGCCACGGCCGGACCATATCTCCATCCATTCGATGATGCTCCAACATCTGGGTGAACTGTTCTCCTGCTATGTCGACAAAACTCCGGTTGGAGTCGGGGATAACGGCATCGATAAAAACAGCCTGGCGGATGCGTTGGGGAAATCGCATCATGAGAGCACCGCAGATCAGCCCCGAATAACTGTGACCAACCAGGACAACATCGTCGAGTTCCTCCAAAACCAGATACTCGGCCATGTTCTCGATGTAGACAGTAGCATCTTCTTGCTGCGGGATATTCTGCGAAAGATAACCGCATCCGGAGAGGGTGGGGGTGTGTACAACATGTCCTTGGGAACGCAGCGAAGACGCCACTTTTTGCCACACCCAACCGCCTTGGAAGGCGCCATGCACCATTAATACTGTTGCCATTGTTTAATCCTCCATGGGGAAATGAGAGCCGTGCCCACGTTCTGGGGGGCGCACCGGCTGTTGTTCTTGACCTGACCGGCACATGTGTCGGGATGCACCGTCGGTGCAGCCGGAGTGTCAGGCTATATTTGAAAAATGAGAAACAGGAATCCGACACTGCAAAGAATCATCGGAAGCTCCTGCAGAAAAAAATCTTTGTTCGTCAGTCGGGTACCCTGCCCCCAGTTCGCATTACCACCAAGTTCTGCGTTGTACACCTCAGAGCATGACCCGAATACTACCTCGATAGTATAAAGAGTGACAAGGCATAACAACAAAGCAACGCACATGAGAATGTCTCCTCTTGGTTATTTCGTTTGTTCGTCTGCGTTTTCGATCCGACTGATTATTTGTTCAAGTCGTGATCTCACCCAATTGCAGCTGCCTTCTTATGCAGCGAATCGCTCATCGCTGCGGTGGTGAACGGCATTCCCGGATTTTCCCTCGAACCAGCCGAACCGATCAGCATTGCAACGGTCAAAATCGGCCACATAGGGTTTGATATCGATCACCGGGGTCTGGTCCAGAACATCTATACATTCAAGCATTACTGAGCTGTCAGTGACCCCCATGAGCCGCATGACCGAGAGGCCGATGGGGTTGGGTCGTTTGGGTGATCGTGTGGCGAAAATACCGTGTCGGGCGGTATCGAGAAAAGGTTTGACCATAAGGTCGAAGCCGACGATTTCATGGAGATGGTACAAAACATACACATGGGAAAAACCTTCCAGATCCTTTAGCCCCTCCCTGTATTCGGGCAGGACGTCGATCATCCCTTCAATGCTGTTGCCGCCGACGGGCTGAATGGGCATGCCTTTGATGTTCGTAAAGGGGGTCTTGAAGTAACCTATAGGGGTATATGCAATATTCATTAATCTCTCCTTGCAGTATTTTGGAAAATACGCTGATTGTAATACCTGTCTAATAGAAGGTTCTCTCGATATGGAAAAAAAGAATAACGATTGATTTTAACCCACACGAGAGGGTGACTTTGCTGCTTTTAATGATGTTGTTCTTGTTGGTTTTAATGCGGAAACAGCATTGTAATAGTCCTTGCGACAGTAATTGTAACAGTGTGACAACGAATCGTTATTATTTATAAAATAACCGAATGCCATTGACAAAGAGATGATCAGGCGAGATATTTAACCTTGTTAAGTTGAAAAATATTTTATCACTCTTTCAATCAATCAGGAGGTTCCTTATGGCACTCAGCGCGCGAAATCTTATAAAGGGCAAAGTAAAAGATATCAAAAAAGGCCAGATTATGGCTGAAGTGACCCTTGAATTGGCAAGCGGGGTTGATATCGTCTCGGTCATCACTGTCAACTCAGCGGAACGACTGGGTTTGACCATCGGCAAAGAAGTCGAGGTGGTAATTAAGGCAACCAACGTCATGATTAATGCCTAAAACCTTCTCTCGGTCTTTCAGGACACACCACAGTTGTGAGGTCCTGGAAGATCGAGGGGTTGCGTATTGCAAAGTATGCCGAAACCGTATGCGCCCCATATCTTTCCTTTTCTCCCCCCGTTTACTAGTAATGCCGGGAACGTTCCTCAATAATAGAGAACCATACCGGTTCAAATTGCAGCCAGTATGATTTCACAATGACCTCTCCTTTTTTGGTCAGTTCCACGTGATCGGTATTCCGCGGATTTCCGTAGAAGTCGACCAGCGGTTGTGAAAAGCTATGGTTCATTTCCTGGATAAGTTCGCGTGCATGTTTACGATCAATTTTGGAGACCTTCGCGGCCTTTGTCAGCGAACCTAAAGCCTGTATTTCGTTTAAGAGAACCGCCTTTCGATATCCTAAAGTTGCTCCATGTTCCATTTCGATGATCACACAACAATCCGGTGGCACGATGCATGCCTTTTTCATATCCTTGCCTCCTGGTGCTCGCTATTCTAAGATAGGGTAACGAGAGGTGAAAAAAATACGCCGCTGGGGCGCAATAAATTGTTTCGCAAAAATGCGCGATCTTTTTCAGGAATAAGAAAAATCTGTTGGTTTCACCTCCGCTTTTGATGTTGAAATGACCACCATCTTTTTTTTGCCTGTTGTTGGTCCGTAAGCTGTGGTTAACTCTTGTTAAGCAAGGAGAGGGCCCATTTCTATTTTTTTAAAATTTTGATTTTAAATCAGGTAGTTAGTAAGTATTCTGTAGGAATGGTTTTGGTGAGGTTCAGTTGAGAGCACCATTTTTGATCGAATGCCCGGTAAATTTGTAGCAAATTTGTAGCAAAAGTAACGAAAAGGAATACACCGCAGGTGCGATTTTTGTCGCTTCGATAGACTGATGAAAGGTTTCCTCCTCGAAAATCGGCCAAGGCCGTGAAGGGACACGAGGATGCAGAAGGGATAGGGTCAATACTGATTTCGGAGGGTGAAAACTCCCATCCTCCTTCTCCAGACGAGAGAGGTGAACCAAATGGAATCAACCGAGCTTCGCATTATCGGCATCTTGCGTGGCGATATTAAAAGTATTGAAGAGGCACCTAAAAATTTCACTGAATCGGAAAGAGTCGGGACGTTGGAAATATATCCGGAGTATCGGGAGGGGCTTGGAGGTATTGTTGCCGGTCAGACCATTGTTGTGCTGTTTTGGTTGCATAAGTCGAGCCGTGATATCCTTAAAGTGTATCCGCGCGGCGACAGATCGAGAGGGCTTACTGGCGTCTTTGCCACCCGCAGTCCGGTGCGGCCCAATCCCATTGCGATTTCGGAACTCAAGGTCCGGGCTGTCCAGGAGAATTGTATAGAAGTGTTTGGGGTGGATATTCTGGATGGTACACCCATCATTGATATCAAAAAGAAGATCTGATTACCATCGCACTTCAGCTGGTTTCAAAAAGCACTGAGGGACAGGTCAAGTCCGCAGTGCGACATAGGCAATCCTGTCAACCATGGTGTCTCTTTGAAACCGACGGTTGCAACGATAGCTGTACCCCGTTGTAACTTTTCCCCATTTTCCCCCACCCCTGCAAAATGGAGAAACATCAGAAAGGTACACGCGAGGTTACACCTTGGTATCTTGATCATCCTTCATGCAAGAACCACAAGGGTACCCCGCGTTCATCATCTCATTGCCAGACCCACCCCATTCTATTCAATCAATGATTCCTGGCAGGATCTTCTTGGTCCTGTGCATTTCTTCTCTTTCTCTTTTCCGGTTCCTGCTGATGCTGCTGATGCTGCTGACGTCTTTGTATCTCCTTTTGTTGCGGTTGTTGCTGTTGACGCCGTTGCGTCTCCTGCTGCTGTTGTTGTTGCTGACGTTTTTGTATCTCCTGTTGCTGAGCTCTTTGAGATTCTTCCTGCTGACGCCTCCGAGATTGATCTTCACTCCTTTTCGCTTCCCGGCTTAAACCTTGCGAGGGGGGCGGTTGCTCCATTGATCGTCGATCAGGAGATAGTATTTTATCACGCATTCGGGGGCTTTCGAGCTTCGTCGCATCACGATTCGCCCCCTCTCTGGAAAAATTCGTACGAGAGGCCGCATCAGACCTGCCACTTCTCGGTGCTTGATCGATCCGGCCTTGGTCACGAGAACTGCGCCTTCTTTCTGTTTGCTGGGCCTGGGGTTCCATTGTGGTCGGCTCTCCACCTCGATTTCCGGTGTCTCGGGGCGATCTAATCCGGCGGGAGACCTCAAAATCGTTCGTTCTCGGTGCTTGATCGATCCGGCCTTGGTCACGAGAACTGCGCCCTCTTTCTGTTTGCTGGGCCTGGGGTTCCATTGTGGCTGGCTCTCCATCTCGATTTCCGGTGTCTCGGGGCGATCTAATTCGGCGGGAAACATCAAAATCGTTCGTTCTCGGTGCTTGATCGATCCGGCCTTGGTCACGAGAACTGCGGCTTTGTCTTTCGGAATCGCCTCCATTGCTTGCAGGAAGTTGACGCTCACGTCCTTTAGGCTTCATTACTTTTCGCGTGAACATATCCTGACTGACGGGTCGAAAAACCTTATCGGCATCCACCATCTTGTTACTGAGCTTTGGAGCGTGGATATCGGCTTTTCTGACCGGTTGCATTCCGGTGTTGATTCGTTTCAAATCCCGCTCAATTCCCTGCTTATTCCTGTAATTGTATTCACGGGTCCGCTTCTGGTTGGTATTAATGCGACTTATGACCGAAGCATGCGGCTTACGGGTGATTTGTCTGTTATTGTAGGAAAAACGACGTGTATCAGGAGTGAATTTGTTAATTGAAGGTGCGGTACGATAATCGCTGAGAAGAACGGCTTTGTTGAAATGGCGCTTCAAATGCGGCGTATAGCGGTGTCCGCGATAGAAATTCTCGCGATCAATGATCACCGCCCTCTCCAAATAGCGGTACTGACCGATGTTGATGTTCTGCCCCTCGGCACTGCCGACAAGAACGGTACGATGCCCCCAATGCCTGTAACCGTAATAAATCTCCATCGGGGCAAGCGGAACCCATCCTACCGAAGTACCGCTGTGAATCCATCCCACCCGGCCCGGAGACCATCCGAAACCGATATTGAAGAGACGAACCCTTGCTCGCGGTCGAATAACGGGAGGCGCCCAGTACCAGGCCCGAGCTGAATCCACATACACCCATGAACCGTAGTGGTGGGTGACGTAACCGAAAGGTTCATCCGGAATCCAGCAGTTGTCTCCATAGTACAAGGTCCAGCGACCGGCCGTGAATGGCTGCCAGTCGGGATCAACACGGCTCGGACGCCACATCTCATAATAGGTGCCGTCGTAATACACATTTTCCCATCTGCCGTTTTCGTCGAGTGTGTAGGCCTCTTCCCGGAGAGGTTCGGGCAGATACTCTGCTGATTCACTGTCAGCCTCAATGCGTCTGCTCCAAACGTTTTCACGTTGTGCATTCCAATCGTCCCAATCCGCATCAACCGTTCCGTTTCCTTCCGCAACTCCGCGATGGTCCACAATGAGAGAAAACGAGCCTTCGTTCACTTCATATTTGGTGTCCGTCCCCTCATGAACGAATTCCACATCGCCTCGAACGGCAATTACTTCTAAGGATTCGTCGCCGACATAAAGATCAAAAACAGTATCAGCAGGGGCCACCACATAGCCAAAGGGCGTGGTGACCTTAAAGATGCCGTCCCTGCATTTATTATAAAACCGGGCGATGCCGGACGCCACATCCACAGTGGTATCCTCCGGGTGTAATGCGATCAGCTGAAGCTGGGTACTTCCGTTTATCCGAATCCAGGTGCCATTGGGCATAATAAACTCGGCTCTGGCGTCGTCCGCCGAATAGAGGGCGTCTTCCGGGCCGAAAGGAGCATCTTCGATTGTGTCCACCCAGTCTTTCTCCTGTTCAATATACCGAAGGAGTGTTCCCTCGATGTACGAGATTCGGCCGACAAGGATTCCCTCGTCTCTTTCGACCGCCCCCACAACAGCAACATTGCAAAAGACCCAGAGAAGAATAAACAGTGCAAAATTGAGGTGTTTCATAGCAGGCCTCGTAATGTTTTCCATGATTGATGGATCTTTTAATCGGATAGGACAAGATGCCGTAAGCGTTCGACCGGGTTTGCCGCCTTTTCATCATCCATAAAGCATTCTCTTCAAGGAGACATCGTCCCGAAAGCACCAAGATAATAATAAGCGTTTATGCTTTTCCTGTAATGCCATTAATGAAGGGCAACCCATGAGAAAGGTTTTTTTTTACCGTTCAAAATTTACCAGGTCGGTGTTCAGGGTTATGGTTCCTGTCTTCGAGCAACTACCCCAGCGGCGCTTCATCGGCTTGTCCCTGAAGTCGGGCATCAGATTCAAATCGCAGCGGGTTCGCAATCTGGAGGCAACGACGCAGAACGGCCTTCGCCAACCCCATATCCTGCTCCATGAAGTTGTTTCGTTTGATAAAGCCACCTCGGCCAGACGCTCGCATCTCAATTGCTTCAGCTTGTTAACAAGGAAATGTGGTTGAATTAAATTGAAAAAATTCTATGAAAAGGAGAAGAACATCAGACCTCCTGACCTCGACAATTTTAAGCGGTACGGTTTTCAACTTTAACAGCTTAACATGAAAGGAAATATTTCCGCCGATGTCAAAGATCATTTACGGTGCCAGCGGATTCCGATATGATACCAAAAAATCCGATTTCCAACACTCCCCATACTGTACCGGATCGCTGCCATGCCCCAACTCCAGACCTCCTTTTTTCTCGGAAGGCATAACCCTGATCAATCAGAATATCGGTTTTATGCGCAAAGACTCACCCCTTACCTCTTTATACGGGAGCCTTCCGGTATTCACACACGACATTGACGATATGCCAAGCTTCCGCATGTTCACAAGTCAGTTGTACATCAATGGCAGCGTCAGTCAGGCTGAGATCTGTCGAGCCTTCGGGGTCAGCAAAAACAGTGTGTTGCGTAGCGTGAAACTGTATCGGTCAAAAGGCATGGCCGGTTTTTTTGCACCGCGGAACTGTCGAGGTCCGGCGGTGTTGACCCCTCCGGTACTGGAGCAGGTGCAGGAACGGCTTGATAATGGTCATCCCCGAAATTGCTGAAGAACTGAACGAATTAGGAACGAATTAGGGGACAGACCACCTTTTCAAGGCAAGGAAACGTGTCCCTAATTTTGTCCCTAATTTTCCTGCTCGATATGAACGATTCTGCTCAATTGAACTCGATCCTTTTCTTGTTTTTTTCGATCCCATGGTATACAACAAATATTAATGTGAAATCAAAGGGTAGCGTGAAAGCGAAGCTCTCTGAGCCTTTACAACATGGGAAAAACAGGAGTAGTCGATGGCCCGGAAAAACGAAACTATTATCGATATCCTAGCGACGCTGCCTTGGTGGGACAGGACCGAATTTGGGGACAGACCACCTTTTCAACGCAAGGAAACGTGGTCTGTCCCCTAATTCCGGTCCCCTAATTCCGTCCTAATTCCTGGTCCCCTAATTCCTGCTTTTTAAAGAGCTTGTTCAGCAGCGATTCAAAAAAAATACCGCGATAAACAAACGCTTCCTCCCAATAGGTCAGAATCAAGTGGAAATGGCGGTTTGAGTTTTTACGAGTTCATCTTTCATAAAAAGCGTTTTTTTGTTTTTTGATGAGTAATAATTCACTGTAAACGAACTGTCATTGACAGCAAACAAGGAGGAGCCCATGGGTATTTTTCCCAAAAAATGGTCTGAAGAAAAAACAGAGAGCAGGCAGAAAAGAAAAAAATTTTCGACGAGATACCTTGCAATACTTTTTCTGTCGATACTGATTCTGAGTGCTGCCCCCCATGTTCAGGCAAACGATGCCCTGGCAGGTAAATGCAAACTGATTTCCATTGAAAGAATCGGCAAGCTGACGAGTCTCAGTAATGTGGAGATCCTCATGGAAGCCGCCGGTGCAGATGATCACACCATGAGTCCTTCCTTGGGTGGCTATGGCAACATGTTCAATGCTAGGGAAGCCGGGGCTGCGGGCTCAAAGATTGATGATCTCAAAGCGATCTGGAAAATCATCGATAAACAACTCAAGGCATACCCGCTCATCGCCAAGGCTCTCAAAGTGGCACTAGAGTACCATTACTACCCCTATACCTATAAAGTCGTTTTTTATAATCCCCACAGCCAAAAAAACGAATCCGGTCTGCTGGCTGCTCCCTATAAGTGGTCAATAAATCCAATGAAAGCGCACTGGTTGGAAAGTCCCATCCTCGGCTTTCAGCACCCCACCCAGACCGAGCGGGCACAGTCTCCCTCCCTGGCCCGCTGGAATGACGAAGAATTTACTTTTCATTTTGCCAACATCATGGCCATGGCGGGTTTCATCGTCGTGGTTCCCGATTATGCCGGTATGGGTGTTAATCACGAAATTCATCCCTATTGCCTTGAAGAGTTGGGCTATTCCACAGTGGCCATGATTAACGCCTTGAAAAACGACCTGAAAAAAATGAAACATCGGGATTTTACCAATGGACTTCACTGCACAAAAGATGTCTATCTCATGGGTTTTTCCGAGGGTGCCTATGCGACCCTGGCTGCGGCCAAATACATGCAGAACCTGCCCGCCACCTATCATTTAAAAGCGGTTGCCGGATTGGATGGCCCCTATGATCTGGCCGGAACTATGCGTACCCTGATGATGACAAAAGATACACCGGACAATGTATATGCAACCCCTTATTTCATGCCCTACACCATAGGGGCCTATGGTCATAAATATCCAGGAACCAAGGAGATACAATTTAAAAAGGCCATCCTTGCCGCCCCGGTTTTTGAAAATGAAACGTTTTGCACACGACTTGCGGCCATGTTGAACGGGGAGAATACCGGTACAGAAATCACCAATCTCATGCATACAGTCCAGCCTTATGATGGGCCTCTTTCCATCACCACCAAGATATTTCAGGATGCCCTGAAAGATAAGGACAGCGATGTCAACAAGAAGCTTCAGGAGAACACCCTGTTTCTGCAGAGTTGGTCCCCGATTCCGGGTGTAAAATACTACTTTGTCCACAATGAGTATGACGACAGTGTGCCGGTGGGCAACACCAAGGCCCTGGAAAAGGCCTGGGAAAAACATTCCAATGTCAAATTTGAATATTTCACAAAAACCGAGCCCTTAACCAAAGAACAGGTCGGAACCATCCATGGTGCTTCCATTCTTCAGGCCTATTTAAAGGGACTGAGCTTTCTTCTGAAGATTAAAAACTGATGGCTTCGTAAAAAGTATTTTTGTTTAACTGGTTGATTTCCTAGGATAAAGACCGAATTAGGGGGCAGGCCCAGTAGTGTCCGGTTAGGAACTTGCATAAATTTTCCGCCTGTTCCCTCGTTGCCTGTTCGTCTGGCGGCGTGATCCCGGCGGATTGGCGTTGAAGAGCTGGCGTGCCTCGTTTTGAATTTGGTGGCGGAGTTGCCGCGCTCGGCGGATGGACACCCGCTCACCATAGTTTTCATGGCAGTAGATCGCCAACAGCAGATAGGTGATCAGGCCGGACAAAATCTGAACCAGCACACTCTTTTAATGGGTGATCCCCTTTTCACTTTCAATCCTTCCTCAAGCGCTCAAAGAGCGGATCATCTCGGCCATGGTAATTTGGGCCTGAACCAGGGCGGTTGCGGGGTGGTCCGCCCGAGCTGCCCAGAACGCTGCCTCATTGGCCGCGCCTGATATGATATGGGCCAGGGCATCAACGGGGAAAGGCCGAAGTACTCCATTGTCCATGAGCTTGCCCAAAAAGGCGCGATACTTACACTGTACGTGATCCTCGTCAACCGCCCGCCATTCTTCCCAGCCCAGTACAGCCGGTGCGTCGGTGAGCAAAATGCGTTGCAGGCCGGGGTCGAGACAGGCAGCTAAAAACTCGTCGTTTCCGGCGATGAGCATCTCCATAGGGTCCTGAGCCCGGTCTACTGCAGCCTTCACGCGCTGCTCAATCTCAGCCTGTACCTGTTCCAGCACCGCGCGAAACAACCCCTTTTTTCCGTCAAAATGATGATACAGCGCCCCGCGGGTAACACCTGCGGCTGCTACGATCTGCTCGGCCGACACCCCTGCAAAGCCGTATTCGGCAAACAAGCGCCGTGCTTCGGAAAGGATGCGGCCTGTGGTGCGCCGACTACGTTCATCCTGTTTGTTCTCGGGGCCATGGTCCGGTTGTTTGACTTTTCGCATAAATTTCTCCTTGACATACATACAGCATGTATATAACATGTTTTCACACAGTATCCAAGGAAAAAGGCCACATAGCAGAAAAGAATATATATATAAAAATTTTGGATAAACAAAATGTTACCCAAAAGCAATGTCAACAGAAGGCAATTCCTGCGGCTGGCTGGACTGGCCGCGATAACTTATTGGGTGCAGCCCGTTTGGGGAGGTTATTCCATGAAAAAGAGTGTAAAAATGCCGTTAATTGAGTTGGCAGGAACACCAGCCGAGGTGGGCCGAGGTTGGGGCCAGGCCATGGCCGATAACATGCACCAAGGCTTGGACCGGATACTGGCCGCGCTGCACGAGGTACACAAGACTTCGCGTACCGAGGCCCTGTCATTTGCGATGAAGCTGTGGCCTGCTGCTACGCAGTTCGACCCTGAATTGGAGCCCTTTGTTCGCGGTCAGGCACAAGGCGCCGGGATGAGCCTGGAAGAGGCGTGGGCGGCACGATGCGGCCTGGAGCTGCTTTTTGTGAACACCAACCTGGCTGCCATGTGCACCACCATGGCTGGTACCGGACCGGCAACTCCGGACGGTCAAGCCATCATGGGCCAGAACATTGACTGGTTCACCGGCACGCCGATTGCCCTTTTACATATCAAGCGCAGTGACGGCCTGCGCCAATTGGTACTGCCTTTGCTGGGTTTGGGCGAATACACCCTTAATTCCGCAGGCTTGGCCTGTTGCCTCAATGGCGTTGCGGCCATACAGCCGAACCTGAAACCAAAAGTTCCCATGGCTGCCTATCTGCCGCGAGCCATGCGTCAGACCGGCATAGCCAAGGCTCGCCAGCTGCTGGAACAAGCCTGTCGAGGCATAGTCGCCGTCACCCTGGCAGACGCACAAGCAGGCATTCTGTGCGTTGAGAGCACCATGGATGAATGCGAGGTCCTCCTGCCCCGTGACGGCTTCCTCGTCCACGCCAACAACTACAGGACATCGCGCTTTCAGGCCGTGGACGGATGTCAGATGATATTCCCCGACAGCCCGGCTCGAACCGCGCGCATGGGTGAGTTGGCCGCAGGACTGAGCGGACGACTTACACCCAAAACTCTTGGCCGGGTACTGATGGACCACCAAGGGCACCCCAACTCCATCTGTCGTCACCCGGATCCAGCCGTGCCACCCGGATTGCAAGCTGTGTCGCTGGGGTCGTTTATCATGCTGCCGGCCCAGGGTGCCATGCTGATAGCTGCAGGCAATCCCTGCACTCACGAGTATGTGCGGTATGAGGTATGAAGCACACGGTGTGCCAAACTTGACAAATGGGCATTTATATTTTCCAGCCATCAGCTAATATCTTTATGTCCAGCCTGACTCAAAGTCCTCACTTCCTTCCGGAAGTAACGGTTGGGTGGCGCATATTACAAGTGCGGCTTTTTGCGTCGGCTGAATTTGCATGGTTAGGTATTCTTTTAATTTTAAACTCTTATGATCTTGTCTCGAACCGAAAGCTTAAAATCAATATTGGTTATTCGCTTTAAATGGTACGGCAAACCGTCACCATAATATCTCGGGTTTTTTCCATTGAATCCATAGCTATCGTGCACTTGGCCGTTCTCATTGAATGCTTTTATCAATTTTTCGACTTGGCTTTCAGTGAGTCTTTCTATAAACGGCAATAATTCGGAAAGCTTATTACTACTGTCATAATTGGGGCATTCTTGAATTGCATTTATGTATGCATTTAGCATCGGCTCCTTCTTTATTAGGATTTTGGCAACGAATTAGGGGGACAGACCATGTTTGCCCTGGTCGCACGAAACTCTATCTCCCCGCAAACCTGGAAGTGCTGTTAAATCGTTATGGAAAAAGGGAATTGCTGCAAAGCAGCTCCTCGGTACTGGACCGGCTTAGGAAGACAGAAGATCAAGAGGTTCGTCAAATCGTCAAATTGCTGGACCAGTATGGCGTAGGTTTGGAGCAGGAGGCATTGTTGTTAGGTGCAGATTTATTGGAACAATATTAACTTTCGCCACTGCCCATTTTCCCCAATTTTTCAAAAACATTGGTGGATCTATGCAGAGGAGACCGGGATAGGATTTGGGTAAAGGATTGGAGGATATTACGGCGGCGCTCAATGAAAAACGGGTGCATCCTATACTCATGGCAAATTACTCTCGCTATGCCTCATACAGACGTCAGCATGGAAAAGAATCCCCTATATATGGCGGTAATCCTTTAAATCCTATAACTATCGATGCTCCCTTGCCCTTGAAAAACTCTGACCGCAAAAAATTGACGAAGAGATAGATCTGACCTTTTTCAGCGTCCACTCCACTTCCGATTCTGGAGATATCCCAGACCGCGTTATATATTTTTGGGGGGGCTAATAGATGGTATTGTTTGAAGATATCCTTGCTGGCATAGTGAGTGGTCAGTGCCTGGATTTCATCCGCTGATTGTGTCGACTTTTACACCGATGATTTTGGATGGAAAGTAAAACGCCGGTTCCAGTTGTCTGTCTGATTTTCTGCAAAAGGCTCTTATTATTACGGATCAATATGGGAATACAATTATTCATCACGCTTTGCCTGATTTTTTCTTCAACGATTTTAGGTGCTTTAATTTTCTATGCTTTGCGTAACTTTGAAGTTCCCGGAGCTAAAGCCTATCTCGGTTTGATGATTAGTATTGTATTGTACTGTCTTGGTTACGCTCTAGAAATCAATCAAACAACCGAAACGGGTCTCTTCTTTTCCCTGCGCATCGAATATTGGGGCATTTCTTTTCTTCCTGCATTCTGGTTATTACTGGCAGTACGATATGCTGGTTACGAAGTTGGCTGGCCGAGGTGGTTTTATGCAGCTCTGTTTGCCGTGCCGACAGCCACAGTCGTGCTTATGAATACCAACTCGTTACATCATCTTTACTACTCTTCTTTTTACGTGGATACATCCGGCCCTTTTCCTATGGCTGGATTTGATAAGGGAATCTGGTATCACGTTAATATTTTTTACATGACCATCTGTTTTTTTGTGGGGAATTTGCTTTTTTTTCGAATGATGATGAATTCGGCCGGACGAACCCGCAAGCAGGCCGCGACCATGTTTTTTACTTCCATTATCCCTTGGACTGGAAATTTTGTTTACCAATCGGGGTTGGCACCCTATCACATTGATATCGTCCCCTTTACATTTTTTCTCGTGGGCCCTTTGTTCGCTCTGGCGATCTTTCGTTTTAAAATGTTTGATTTTGTACCTATTGCCAGGCATGTGGTCTTTGATTTCATGTATGATCCGGTCTTGGTTGTGGATGCGACTGGTCGTCTTGCCGACTACAATCGTGCTGCGGAAACTATCCTTCCTGGGCTTTCCAGCCAAATGATTGGCAATGAACTTCGTCAGATTCTGCAGGATCATCCCAATTTAGAAGACTACCTGCTTCCCCCTTATAGAGCTCAGGAAGAAATACGTCTCGGCAAGGGAACTCCCAGCCTTGTTTTTCAGCTATCAGTCATACCAATTATCGGAACACAACAGCGGGAGGAGGCTTACGTGCTTATGATGCATGATATTAGCCGGCAAAAACTCCTTCTGGATACTTTTCAGGAACAGGCCCGAATGGATGCCCTGACAGGCATATATAACCGACGATATTTTATGGAATTAGGGCTAAAATCGCTGCAACACATGAGTCGATACGGACATGCATTCAGTCTAGGAATTGTGGACCTCGACCATTTTAAATCCATTAATGATGAACATGGCCACCTAGTTGGTGACGATGTACTTCGTGCTGCAGCACAGCTTTTTGCAGAAGTGCTGAGAGAAGAGGATATTTTGGGCCGGTACGGCGGTGAGGAATTTATTTTTTTCCTTCCAGAGACCTCGCCTAAAGTCGCAAGGACCGTTGCGGAACGTCTTCGGCGCGCACTGGTTAAAATGGAAATTAGCTCAAAAGGACAGCCTATTCACATTGCAGCCAGTTTTGGAATTACCGGTTATGAACAGGCCACTCCAGGTCTCAGTATGAAGGACCTGTGTAAAAAGGCGGATGAGGCGCTGTACCTTGCTAAGAACAAAGGGAGAAATAGAGTAGAAATGTTGGTGTAATACCTAAAAAAGGGTCATGCTCCGTTCTATGTTCACATATCTCCTGTAAATTTTGACTCCAGCAACCTGTTTCTTGGTTTCTCGCGAATTAGGGGACAGACCACCTTTTCAAGGCAAGGAAACGTGGTCTGTCCCCTAATTCCCTGTGCCTAGGAAACGTGGTCTGTCCCCTGATTCCCTGTGCCTAATTCCGATATTCACTGATCCCAGTTGCGAATCAATGATCCATTCTGTTGGGTTGTCGAGCTGCACAATGATCGCTGATGGCCGCTTGGTCGGTTCTTTTCCTGGTTACCGAACTCGTTTAGAGGAAGGCTGACGGTTTACAACGAACCCGAGAAGTTTTTCCGGAGGAATGAGCTTTAACGCGGTCTTGCTGTCGGTTAAGGACGTTTTGCCGGATTCAACAACCAGCAAAACGGCGTCAACAAAAGGGAGAAAGGCTATGGCATCCGCGCCTTGCAACAAGGAAGGCACATCAAAAATAATATATCTGTTCTGGTATCTGTTTTTCATTTCTGCCACGAGTTGCTCCATCTTCGAAGAGCCAAGCAATTCCGTACTCCCCTCTATGGTCTTCCCTCCTGAGATAAGGGTCAACGTGCTGATGCTCGGGCTGACTATGAGTTCGGAGAGCGGGGTGTTTTCAAGGAGATGATCAGCTATCCCCCGGTCGCTTTCATATCCCAGCTGCTTATGGATACTCTGCTTGCGCAAATCGCAGTCCACTAGCATGACCGTTTGGTGAAATTCCTGGGCCATGGAGATGGCCAGATTAATGGCTGTAAGGGTTTTTCCTGCTCCTGGCCGAGGACTTGTCACCATGATGGTATTCCAGCCTTTGTCCTTTGCCTTTTGCTGAATTTGGGTTCGAAGTATTTTATATGCATCGGATTCGGATGTTTCCGGAAGGGCGGCTACAAAACGTTTTTCTTGCAATTTTTTTATATCAACAGAGACTTGCCGTGAAAGTGAGTAGGTGAAGGGCTCTTTTTTTAAAGAGCGTTCAGCTGCAGGAGCAAAAGTCTCCGGATCATTTCTCGCGGTTCCGCTAGTAGTTTGAAGATTGTTTACCTTTTTCAGGGATTCTTGCAATGTCATGATGTCGGCCTTCTTGTTTGTATGAACTATCAAAGATATAAAGTCGTTCCTTGCTTCTTCCCGCCCAGCCTCTGCGGCCAAAAAACTAAAGGTTTAAATTGCGCATCAATTTCGCCCAGAACACATACACATCCATCACCAAAAAATGAAAAATCACAGGCGCCATGACCAATGCCGCCGCTCCAATGATTATATTCGTGCGCCGCCGGTTTTTCTTCCCGGCAAGATCTTTGTCATTATAAATAACAGGGATAACAGATAAAATTTGTACATGCGTCGCCATGTACAAAGAACTTTCGTCTCGAATTGTATCATCGGTTATTTCAAGGACGGCTGTTAACCCAACACTGGAGGCAATCCCAAGCACTATGCCAATGAGGAAAATGGCGAGACGATTGGGTTTGAATGGTTTTTCCGGCATCAGCGCAGGGTCAATCAAGGTAAAACGTTCACCCTTCTGGCCCTTTTCAAGCCCCTGTGCGACCCGTGCTTCCATAAATTTCTGCATAAGATCATCGTACTTTTTCTTTAGACTGTCCCGCTCCATGAGCAGTTTTCTGTATCCCTGCTCAACAACGGGAGTTGCTTTAAGGTATCCCCGCAGCTGAGTGTTTTGTTTTTCATAGGTTGCTATTTGTTGCTTCACTGAAGATATTTCCGAACGAACACTGTTCAACTGAGAGGCAAGGTTGATGTATGCGGGATTTGTCGGTTTGTCCGCCCCTGAATCAATATCATTTTGTGAGGTTTTGCCAGTCAGGCTTTTTTCAATTTGGGCAATCTCTTTTTTCAGGTGAATGATATCAGGATATTTGTCGGAGTATAAGGGCGTTAACCGATGCAACTCCAACCTGAGCAGGCTCAGTTTTTCTTGGTCAGCAATCTGGGGAGAAACTGATGCGACCTGAGCAAGGAGATAAGCTTCTCGCTCCTTAAGGCCGCGCAGCTGCTCGGAAGTTCTTTCAATACTGATTTCTGCTGCATGTATATCCTGGGTGTGTATCTGTGTTAATTCAGGCAGTTCATTGATATGTTCTTCTTTAAAGGCGGCAATCTTCGATTCAAATTTATTAATGGAATGTTCAATTTTATTCTTTTCCTCTTCAAAAAAATTTGAAGCTTCCCGCACCTGTTTTTCCCGCACCTTGATGTTTTCTTCAAGGTAGAGAGAGGCCAACACGCTGGCCACACGCTGCACCTTGGCAGGATCATTTTTCCCCTCATACGATAAAGAAAAGGCAACTGTGGCGTTGGTATTTTGCCCGGTGCGCTGGTTAACGACCTCGGCGCTGATCAGTTCAAGAGCGATATCTTTCCGCATCTTTTTTATTATTTCTTCACTTGTCTTGTTCTTCTTGAGATCAGTATACAACTCGTACTTGTCTATAACCTCTTGCAAACGAGTTGTGCTCATGATCTTTTGCTTGATTTCTTGGAGACGTTTCTCCACTAAGCTTGTTACCGTAGTCTGGATATATTCATTTGGAATCTCCTGATCTTCAACAAGTATAGTAGAGGTCGATTTAAATATAGGTGGCAGCAAGAGAGCAATAACTGCAGATATAATGAATATCGTCAAAAAAGGGATTGTAAGAGCAGCTTTTCTTCTTTTAAGAACAGCCAAAATATCTGGTATCCGAAAAATTTGATTCTCCAAAACGTTTGCTCCATTTTTCTATAATATAAATGTTGGATTAAATTTATAGAAGCTTATTAAAGTCATGCTTATCCAAACAGTGGCTCCAATTCAACTGAATAAAGGCACTGTTCTGCTCCCTTCCGTTCTCTGTATTGTTATTTTCATCAATACTGGAATAATTGTAATACAGCTCAAGACTTAGGTCGTCTGTGATTTTATATGAGATTCTGGGGGAAATGTTGAAAGTGTTTTCATTTGTATCATTGGCCGAAACAAATCCTTGTTCAGTCGCCTCATTGCGAAAATAACTGGTCCCAAGGCCAAGCCTAAGGTCTGCTGACAATTGTTTGGAATAACTCCCCACAAAGGCCATTCTCTTGACGCTGGTACTGTTGAAACTGTCAGGCTGCAGGTCGTAGGTGAAAGTAAGATTCATGGTGGATTTTTCAAATTTCCCATCAAGCGAGCAGTGGGCGGTTGTTCCCCATTCTTCAGTTTTCAGAAAAGGACCGAACGTATACACTGTCTCAATGAGTGAAGGACCAGCCCAGGCGGTGAGACTATATTTTTCGTCCAGCTTCTTTCCAAAACCGAGTGCCGCAGTAGTGTAATCGGATTGTGAATTATCGTAATCGTAGTGGCTTCGGGTCAGATGCAGTAACCCCGTTGTTTCCGTGACAAACTGACTGAGGTTGCTACTCAAATCCAGGCTATACGTCTGCGATGTAAAATCGGAATATTGGGGATCTTCATATAATGTCCGGCCAAGAGATGCTTTTGCGCCGACGATGGTTTTTTCCGAAAGCGCCCAGTCCAACCCGAGGGCTCCTTGGTTTTGCTCACGTTTTGAATTGGTGGATACCAGACCCGATGAATTAACGGCACGATCTGATTGATAATCAATTTTGTACAGACCAGATGCATTGGCTGAAAAAATAGGGCTCAGGGCATAGGCGCCATTGGCCGTAATTTCCGAATCAACACTGTCAAGCTCGCTACTTTCCGCATAACTAAAGGAATCAATTGCACCTTTGATATTGATGTCTCCGCGTTCATCGCGTTGCAGCAATTGAATTGCTGGGGAAACAACGGTGTAAAAATCACTTACTTTATCTCTTGCCGTGAAGTGGATATTGTCGTTGTACTTTGAGATGAGAGAAATTTGGGGAGTAACGGTACGTTCAGCTCCCATCACAGAGTTTATCGCGAAAAAACAAACCAAAAAAGCTGCTATCAACGAAAAGATGGTCGATATGTGTTGAAAACAGCTTGTGCAGCTCCGGCCAAACAAAATACCGCCGGCGCGGACGAGGTTACGGCACAACAATGACGTCACCCCGTTTCAGGAAAATGTTCTGCTGTAAATTGTGGCCGCGGGAAACCTCATCGTAATCAAATGCGATAAGAGAGGTTGTTCCGTCGTCCTTTGTCCGAAAAACCTGTATTTCATTGCCTTCAGCAAAAGGCGTCAGCCCGGATGCCATGGCCAGCCCTTGAAGCACGTTTGTTTTCGCGGTGATCGGCTTGACACCCGGAGCATTGACCCGGCCAATAATGTACACATTCATGCTATTGATCTGCTGGACCGAAACAGAAATAACAGGTTCGGTTATGTACTTTGCATACGTTTCCTGCAGTTGCTCTGAAAGATCTTTGATCGTCTTGCCTTCAACTGTGAGTTCACCCACAAGAGGAAGGGAAATATTCCCGTCGGGACGAACCGGCACCATTTTTGTCAGTTCCTGATTCTTCCAGACCAAGATTTCAAGAATATCACCGGCGCCAATGACGTACGCCTCGTGTTGCATAACAGCCTTTTTCTCAGAACCCGCTTTATGCTCACCAGCATGGCCAACGAGCGGAACCTGCAGAATACAGAAAACCAGGAGTATCCCTCTCGCAAAACCGCCTAACAAACATTTCATACTCTTGTCCGTGTTTATTAATGTCATAACAATCATCACCTAAGATAGAAGGTTTATCATTTCCAACGCCTTGCTTTTCCATGGGAAATCTTCGTCACCTTCTACAGATTTTTTCAATCTCTCCCTCGCTTCGTCTTTCTTTCCCATGGAGTGCAGAATCATACCTATATGATAATTCAGCAGCGGCTGTTCCGGGTTTTGATCAAGGGCTCTTTCTACATATTCTATCGCCCTTTGGTGATCGCCGATTCTATGGTATGCCCAGCCAACCGTATCCAGGACAGTGGGGTTCTCTGGGTTCAATTTCAAAGCCAATTTGGCCAGCTTTAAGGCACGTTTCAGATTCTCTTCATTAGTTGATTGCTCGCCAAGCAGAAAGGACAGGTTATTGGCCGCAACCCAGTTGTTTGGAATTTCCGTCAAGGCATTTTCGTAAACCTGAATAGCCTTTTTACTCTCACCCGTTTTCTCATACAAAGCACCCAAGGTTGCATAGGCAGAACCATTTTTGGGGTCAGCAGCAATCCCTGCTTGTAATTTTTCTATCGCTTCGTCCTTTTTTCCTTCCAAGAGAGCAAGAGTGGCCAGATTGCTATGCGGCTCCTGCCACTGGGGCTGAAGAGAGACTGCCTTATTAAAAGCTTCTTCAGCTTTGGCGAACTCTTTTAGGGCTAAATAGATGCGGCCAAGCAGGTTAAGAGCCGTCACATCTTCAGGCTTTTTCTTGATTCTTTCCTGACAGACACCTATGGCGGTTTCATGCAGATTAGCGTCAAGGTTAAATTTAACTAATTCTTCAAGCAGTATGAATGAATCAGGATTTGCCTGATACCCCTGAAAAACCATCGCAATCGCTTTCTTTTTATCACCCTGTTGAGCATAAAGCTGACCAAGTTTAATGTAGCCTGCAGCAATAGCGGGGGCCTGATCCACAATTTCCTTGAAAATCGTTTCAGCTTTTTCATATTGAGCCTGTGTTACATAATAGCTTCCCAGGTCCACCTTGAGACGCTGATCCTCAGGGTTTTCGGTCACAACTGCCCGTAAGAGGTCTTCGGCCCCCGTCACATCGCCCTTCAATATGAGCAGTCGCGCCAGGACCACGGGAATTTTTGCATTAGCCGGATTAGCCTTTCTCGCTGTCTGCAGAGCAGCGGCTGCCATATCCTGTTGCTTGTTGCGGAGGAGCGATTCAGAAAGTCGCAGGTGCGCATCGACAAAATCGGGACGTTCGTTTACTACTTGTCGAAAGGCGGAGATGGCGTCGTCAAAGTCGCCAGCAAGAATATCCATTCTGCCTTTCAAATAGAGCCCCTCAAGGCTTTTAGGGTTTTCCTTTAAGGCAGCGCGAACCTGTTCCTCCGCGTCGTCGATATCTCCGCGCAGAAAATAGATGTCAGCGAGCTTGATGCGTGTATCAATGATTCCAGGGGCCGCCGGATCTTTATCGAGTTTTAGACACTCTTGCAGGACCTGCAAGGCTTCATCATAACGACCCATTTGGGACATCACTTGTTGCAGGGCAAAGCGTAATTTAAAGCTATCCGGATTGGCGGAGATGCTCTTCGTCAGAGTCTCTTCGGCAAGAGTAGTGTCGCGTACAGAGAGATAAAATGATGTTACGCTTGTCCATAAAGAAGTATTTTTGGGATCAACTGCAAGGGCTGTATCAAGGGATTTCTTTGCCTCGTCCCTGCGGTCTGTTTTCCAGAAAAGCCGCGCCAGGGCTATTTTGTGAACATCCTTGTCAGGTTCAAGAGAGATAAGTTCTCTGATAACAGAAATGGCATCGTCAGGCCGTTTCTGCATATCATAAACATTGGCCAAAAAAGCCTTCAATTCAACAGAAGCAGGATTTACCTTGATTCCTTCCAGAAGGATCAATTCAGCCTTGTCTAAATCCTTATTTTCGATACTAACAGCTGCTAATATTTGATAAATTTCATGTCTGTTATATCCTTCTTTTAACAGATTTTTGAGAATTTCAATAGATTCTGAGGTTTTTTGGTTAACTAGAAATATCCTTGCTTTCAAAAATTGAGCTTCTTTGCTCTTAGGTTCTAACTCTAAAATTTCCTGAATTTTTTCCTCGGCCTTCTCGGTCATTTTTGCATTAAGGAAAAGTTTGACCATCTCTATGTGCGCTTTAATATGGCGAGGATTTTTCTCCACCGCGCTGGCAAAGTTCCCAAAGGCCATTTGCGGGTTAGCCCTCTTTAACTCCACCATGCCTCTCAGATAGAAAGCATCTGCAAAATTTGGATCGAGTTGTAAGGCATTGGTCAGTTCAATGTTCGCTTTTATATACTCACCCTTTTCATAGAGCTTTTCCCCGCTTGAATAAAACTTCATTTTCTTTTCTTCGGTGCTTGAACAGGCACAAAGCAAGCTCATAAGCACAATACTTATCGTTATTGTTTTGATATTAAATAATTTCATATCAATTATTTTCCTCATGGTAACTAGTAAAAATATTTACTAAAAAACAATCATTGAGCGCCTTTTCTTTGCAAGACGACCAAAATTGTTTTCAACAATATCTTGAGATCATCTGCAAAGTGCCAGTTGTCGAGATATTGACAATCCAGCTCCACAACCTTCTCGAAATCTTTAATCTTATTCCGTCCGGAAACCTGCCACAAACCGGTAATGCCAGGCTTGGCGGCTATCCTTTTCAAATGCTCCAGTTGATACTTTTCAACCTCCTGGATGGTGGGCGGTCGGGTGCCCACAAGGCTCATTTCTCCTTTCAGCACGTTGATAAATTGGGGCAGCTCGTCAAGAGACGTCGTCCGCAGCCATTTGCCGACCTTGGTTACCCGGGGATCATTTTCCAGCTTGAACATGTGGCCGTTCATTTCGTTCCTGCTCAGCAGCTCTTTCTTCATCTCTTCCGCGTTTTGGTACATGGTTCTGAATTTATAGAGCTCAAAAATTCTTCCATGCTGACCTTTTCTCTTTTGCTTGAAGATAACCGGGCCGGGGGAATCAAGCTTTATGGCGAGCGCGACCAAGGGAAGCACGCAAAGAAAAATCAAGAATCCCACCGTGCCGCCAACGATGTCCAGGATACGTTTATAGAGCAGTCCATTGGCGTTAAAGCTGTCGGCCTGGAGATTGATAAAGGGCATCCCCTGACAGTCTTCAACCGTGATGGCATACTCTCCCGGATTCCAGAGTGACGGCAGTATCCGGACGGACACCCCCATTTTTTTGCAGATCTGAATATATTTCGGCAGATTGGTGCTCCGGTCACCATTGAGGGCAAAAACAACCTCGTCAACTGGTGTTTCGCGTAATATGTCCGGCAGTGCTTCTATGGAGCCGAGGCAGCTGTCCTCGCATTGTTCTTCGGAGTTTTCGCACAGCCTGCCCACGACATGGTGCCCCCAGCTGAGCTGCTTCTGCAGTGCGTGCGAAACGGCCTGACCTCTTCCGTGGTCGCCAACTATCAGGATTTTTCTTGACCGTTCGCCTTTTCTGGCCAACTTAACAATGTAAAAAGTAGAAATTGAGCGAAAGAGTGCGATGCCGCCAAAAGTAAAAGCAGCAAATAACAAAAGAAAAGTGCGGGGATATTGCGTTGGTTTTGAAAGAAAAATTATTGAACTCAAAAAGGCAAAATCGATCAAAACAACCTTTAGGATGGAAAAGACCACAGTGCTAATGCGAGCAGGCGCCTTATCTCCATAGAGTCCCCAATTGCCCAGAAAATAATTATTGATGAACATCACGCCAATAATTGAAGTCAGAAGGGAGAATTGATCAGGCACCGGATCAGAGCTCAGGAATCCACCAAAAAAACAACAGACATTATACGCTGAATAGCCGGCGAAAATAACCAACAAAGCATCCAGTCCCATGAGGACGATGTTTATAATGTAAACCTGCTGCTGCAGCATGCGACGCCTATTTCCCTTTAATTCCGTTTTTTTTCGCTAAACAGTCCTTTTTGATTCTCGTTCCCCTTGAGGAAAGCAATGAACAACGTGTAATTCATTGATGGTGGAATGCTCCATGTGGAAAGAGATTCTTATAGTATCCATGTTAGAAAATGATTTTCTTTTTATTATTAATTGATCAACCGTCTTTCGTAGCTATGGATGAAAGTACAATATAGAAGTTGGTATCATTGATATTTTTTACATATATCTGGATTAAGATTCATGAAGGCAAAAAAGTAGCAGGTTTGCATTTTTTAAAATGGTTAAATCTTTTTTTAGCCAAATCATCACATGATCAAAACAATTCAATGTTTATATCGGACTTCCATTGAGGCGGTTTCATCCGGAACAATACGCCGGTTCCACCACCTCAATCGCATCGAAATGATTCAGGATGGTGCGAATGTCCTTTCCTTGTGCGGCTATTATTTCGGCCGCAGGGACGCCATGAAGGGGATAGAGGAAATTTTGAGCATACTTTCAAAGAGGTAATGGACTGAATATGAAAATCCGAAAAGCTGTCTTTCCCGTTGCGGGGCTGGGTACGCGGTTTCTCCCGGCAACAAAGGCCATGCCCAAGGAAATGCTGCCGCTGGTGGACAAACCGATCATCCAATACGCAGTTGAAGAGGCGCTGGCTTCAGGAATAGAGGAAATTATCTTTGTGACGGGCAAGGGAAAAAGCGCCCTTGAGGACCATTTCGACCGGTCCTATCAACTGGAAAACATGCTGCGGGAGCGGAATAAAGACCTTCTGCTCAAAATTGTCGAATCCGTGGTTCCGACGACGGGCACCATCGTCTACACCCGGCAAAACGAGCCCTTGGGACTTGGCCACGCTATCTGGTGCGCCCGCAATATCATCGGAGACGAACCTTTTGCCGTGCTCCTTGCCGATGACGTCATCCAGTCCGATGTGCCTGTGCTGTCCCAGATGATGGACCAGTTCGACCGATTGCGCGCTTCCATTATCGCTATTGAAGAGGTGAGCCCGGAAGAGACCTCCCGATACGGTATCGTGGCCCCTGAAACCTATATGGATAACGTGATCAAGATCAAGGGTCTTGTCGAAAAGCCCAGACAGGAAGATGCGCCCTCCAATTTGGCCATCATCGGCCGATATATCCTGACCCCGAAAATTTTCGACATCCTGGGCAAGGGTATTGTGGGGGCCGGCAATGAAATTCAGGTCACCGACGCCATGTCCGTCCTCCTCGAGAAGCAGCCCATCTTCGGGTACAAATTCGAGGGCAAGCGTTTTGACTGCGGCGATAAGGCGGGCTGGCAGATGGCTAATCTGGCATTTTCACTGGAACGACCCGAGTTGCGAGACGAACTGCTCCCTTTTCTTGAGCAGACGATGCTGAGCAATTTTGCACTCAAAAATTAAGGGGCAGCGACCATGCAGATTCTTGTTACCGGCGGCGCGGGTTATATCGGCAGCCACACCTGCCTGGAGCTTCTCCAGGCAGGATATCAGGTTATTGTGGCCGACAACCTTTCAAACAGCAAAAAGGAATCCCTTCGGCGGGTGGAGTTGCTGACCGGAAAATCCATCACATGGTACGAAACCGATCTGCTCGATCGCCAGGGTCTTGACTTGATTTTTCAGGAAAATGTCATCGACGCGGTCATTCACTTTGCCGGACTGAAAGCTGTCGGTGAATCGGTCGCCAAACCTTTGATGTATTACCGAAACAACATCGTCGGCACCTTGGTGCTGTGCGAGACCATGGCCGCTCACCAGGTTAAGAATATCGTGTTCAGCTCATCAGCCATGGTTTACGGCAGTCCGGCGCAACTGCCGATCACCGAAGAGTTTCCCCTGGCCGCCACCAACCCCTACGGCAATTCAAAACTGTTTATTGAATACATTTTGCAAGACCTGCATCGCGCGGATAATGCCTGGAACATTGCACTGCTGCGTTATTTCAACCCGGTTGGCGCTCATGTCAGCGGCCGCATTGGCGAAGACCCCAACGATATCCCCAACAACCTGATGCCGTTTGTCGCTCAGGTTGCGGTGGGGAAACGGGCGGAACTTTCGGTGTATGGCGACGACTACCCCACATTCGACGGCACCGGGGTGCGCGATTACATCCATGTGGTTGATCTTGCCCAAGGGCATATCAAGGCGATCGAGAAACTGAACACACAACCAGGGGTTGTGATCTACAACCTGGGAACAGGGAAAGGCTACAGTGTGCTTGAAATGGTCGCGGCCTTTGAAAAAGCCTCCGGCCGCGATGTCCCTTATTGCATTGTTGGCCGGCGCCCCGGAGACATAGCGGCCTGCTACGCCGACCCCGGGAAGGCTAGGCTTGAATTAGGCTGGGAGGCCAGATGCCGCATCGAGGTCATGTGCAGGGATACCTGGCGCTGGCAATCGGAAAATCCGAATGGCTACGAGTAAAGTGGATAGCCCCTTTGTTGCGCTTTCCAGCAAAAGAAGTACCGAGAGAGCTACATTTTCCAAAGAGTCACCTTTTTTTCAACCAGGTACGCAGATACGTTCTGTCCGTACCAAGGATTGTGCAGCATGATCACCCCTGTCATACTCTGCGGCGGTAACGGGACCCGACTTTGGCCTCTTTCCCGTGATTTCTATCCCAAGCAGCTGCTGGCCTTGACCGGGGAGAAAACGCTCCTGCAGCAGACAGCTTTGCGTCTTGCCGACTTAGCGGAGGTTGGTCCTCCTCTTGTTCTCTGCAATCAAAATCATCGTTTTCTTGTGGCTGAACAACTCCGCGAGGTTGGCATTGAACCGGCCGCGATTATCCTGGAGCCGGTTGGCCGCAACACGGCTCCGGCCACCGCTCTTGCCGCACTCCAGGTGAATGAAGCTGGGCATGATGACACCCTTCTTATCCTGCCCGCCGACCACCTGATCGATGATATTGCAGCCTTTCATCACGCTGTGTCTCAAGCGCGGAAGGTCGCCCTGAAAGGAAGACTGGTCGCTTTTGGCATTGTCCCGAAAACCGCCGAGACCGGGTACGGCTATATCAAAAAGGGAGCCCCGATCCAAGACTGCGCCAACAAGGCCTTTGCAATTGATCGATTTATTGAAAAACCAGACAGTGCCACTGCGGAACGCTACCTTGCCCATGGAGACTATTCATGGAATTCCGGCATGTTCATGTTTCCGGCAGCTCTCTTTCTCGATGAATTGAAGCAGTACAACACTCCAATGTATGAACACTGCCGGCATGCCCTTGAACATGCAAAAAAAGATCTCGATTTTACCCGTATCGATACGAATGCTTTTTCCGCCTGTCCCTTTGATTCCATTGACTATGCGATCATGGAAAAAACCAGCAAGGGTGCGGTTATCCCCATTGATGTGGGATGGAATGACATCGGTTCATGGTCGGCCTTGTGGGATGTCGGCAACAAAGACGACTTCGGCAATGTCACCCACGGCGATGTGATTCTGGAAGATACCCACAACTCCTTTGTGTATGCCGACAACCGGCTCGTTGCCACCATAGGGCTTGACGACACCATCATCATCGAGACCATCGACGCGGTGCTTGTGGCCCCGAAAGATCGGGTGCAGGATGTCAAAGCAATAGTTACCCGGCTTAAGTCCACCGGTCGTCAGGAGGCCAACCTCCATCGCCGGGTATTTCGCCCCTGGGGTTCCTATGAAGGGGTGGTCTGCGGCGAGCGCTTTCAGGTCAAACTGATCACCGTTAAACCGAGCGCCATTCTCTCTCTGCAGATGCACCATCACCGGGCCGAACACTGGATTGTGGTCAGAGGCACGGCACGGATCACCAAGGGCGAGGAGGAGTTTTTTCTCAGCGAAAACCAATCGACATATATTCCCCTTGGGGTCACCCACCGCCTGGAAAATCCGGGTGTGATTCCCCTTGAACTCATTGAGGTGCAATCCGGCAGCTACCTTGGGGAAGATGATATCACCCGATTCGAAGACAACTACGGCAGAGTGGAGCAGTAACATGGCGGCCCACAGCACTGTCACAAACAACTCCTCTCAATCTTGCCCATAAGGTCCTAAGTCAATGAAGAAGAAAGCGTTAATAACCGGTGTGACAGGGCAGGACGGCGCCTATCTTGCCGAATTTCTTTTAGAAAAAGGATACGAGGTGCACGGCATCAAACGCCGCAGCTCCATGTTTAATACAGCCAGAATCGACCACCTGTATCAAGATCCTCATGAAAAGGAGCGGAGTTTCATTCTGCACCATGGCGATCTGACCGATTCGTCCAGCCTTATTCGCATTATTGAAAAGGTGCAGCCCGATGAGCTGTACAACCTGGCCGCTCAATCCCATGTCGCGGTGTCTTTTGAGGAACCCGAATATACGGCAAATTCGGATGCGCTGGGGACACTACGTCTTCTTGAGGCCATTCGAATCCTTGGGTTAACGAAAAAAACCAGGTTTTACCAGGCTTCAACCTCGGAGTTGTTCGGCAAGGTCCAGGAAGTTCCGCAAAAGGAGACCACGCCCTTTTATCCCCGCTCACCCTATGCTGTGGCCAAGCTCTATAGCTACTGGATCGTGGTCAACTATCGTGAAGCCTACGGCATGTATTCCTGCAACGGCGTCCTGTTTAACCACGAGTCGCCTTTGCGCGGCGAGACTTTTGTCACCAGAAAGATCACCAGAGCCCTTGCCCGCATAACATTGGGCCTGCAGGATTGCCTGTACCTTGGCAATATGGATGCCAAACGGGACTGGGGCCACGCCCGCGATTATGTGGAAATGCAGTGGCTTATGCTTCAGCAGGAAAAACCGGACGATTTTGTCATCGCCACGGGCGAGCAATACTCTGTCAGAGATTTTGTTGATGCCGCGGCTGGAGAATTGGGCCTTATCCTGCGATGGGAGGGCAACGGCGTCGAGGAAGTCGGCGCTATCGAAAAAGTCCTGCCCAAGGGTTCCGGCGTATGCACCAAAAGAAGAGAAATCAATCCGCAAGCAGGAGAATTGAAAGCTGGAGATATCATCATCCGTGTTGATCCCCGCTATTTTCGCCCCACCGAAGTGGAAACACTGCTCGGTGACCCCACAAAAGCCCACCAAAAACTGGGCTGGAAGCCAAAAACACGATTTGCCGATCTTGTCAGAGAGATGACCTGTGCCGACCTTGACGAAGCCCAGCGTGACGCGCTCTGTAAAACAGAAGGATTTCAAACATTTAACTACCATGAATAAAACCAGTAAGATATATGTGGCCGGGCACCGGGGGCTGGTTGGCTCTGCCATTGTCCGCAGGCTTGAAGCGGATGGGTACAGCAATATCATCACTCGCACCAGCAAAGAGCTGAACCTCATCAACCAGCAGGATGTAGCCGCTTTTTTCGCACGGGAGAAGCCGGAGTACGTCTTTCTGGCCGCTGCCAAAGTCGGCGGCATCCATGCCAACGACACCTATCGGGGCGAATTCATCTACAATAACCTGATGATTCAAACCAACATCATGCACCAAAGTTATCTGCATGGTGTTCAAAAGCTTCTTTTTCTCGGCAGCTCCTGCATTTATCCCAAGTTGTGCGCCCAACCCATGAAAGAGGCCTACCTGATGACCGGGCCCCTGGAGCACACCAACTCGCCCTATGCGGTGGCCAAGATAGCGGGCATTGAAATGTGCTGGGCCTACAACCGCCAATACGGTTGTCGTTTCATCCCGGTGATGCCTACCAATCTGTATGGGGAAAACGATACCTTCGATCTGGAAAACTCTCACGTTCTCCCGGCTCTGATCCGCAAGTTTCACCTCGCCAAGATGGCCGCTGCAGGAGATTTGGCCGCAATCAAACGGGACGAACAACGCTTTGGCCTCATCCCGGACGACATCAGGAAAGCCATCGGCCTCAATGCGGACTCGACAGATCTAACCCCGGAAGCTGCCGAGGCAAAGGTGGTGGTCTGGGGGACCGGAACACCAAAAAGGGAATTTCTCCATGTGGACGACATGGCCGATGCCTGCGTCTTTATCGTGAACGGCGATTTTTCCTTCCTCAAAAAATCCTGCGGTCAAACGGACATTCTCTTTAACATCGGCACGGGAACAGACCAAACGATTCAAGCACTGGCCCTCATGGTCAAAGAGGCAGTCGGCTTTGAGGGTGAAATTGTCTTTGACGACTCCAAGCCTGATGGCACCCCCAGAAAACTGCTGGATGTATCAAGGCTCGAGGCCTTGGGTTGGCAGGCGATCATTGAGCTCAAGGATGGTATCGGGCAGGTGTACAGATGGTATCAGCGAAATGAAGCGAAATGAATGGATACATGGGCTCTCTCGACGAAACAAACATCGCTGTTCAATATGCTGGTTGCGCAAAAGCGGAGAACCCAGTGAACGACAGGGTACCTTCATGCGGTTCGTTTCATTTGAAGCATACGGCATCACCCAGGAATCAAGGCCCCATGGATAAGTGCACAGAAACATTCGTCATTGCCGCCATCCCAGCAAATAACGCACGGGGTATCTTCCTGTGGAGCTTCATGATCATCGGCTGGATCAGTATTCTTTTCATCGAATCCACCCGACCGCCGGCTGAATTTATTGGACTGATTCCTCATATCGACAAGGCAGCCCATTTTGGCGCATTCTGCGTATTAGGTCTGCTGGTTTGCGGACTGTCGCTCAAGTTGAGACCGACCCCCCGCATTCCGATATTTTCCATACCGTTGGCGGTGGTAACCCTCTGCGGTGTCCTTGAAGAGAGTCTCCAGATGTTTGTACCCGGCAGAGTGGCCAGCATCCTGGATCTGCTTGCAGATATGAGCGGAGCAATCTTCGCCATCCTGCTGATTAACCGGATAAGAGCAACAGAGGGAAAGGCATTCGGCAGGAAAGAAGATTAAATTTTCTCGGGTAGTATGTTTTCACAAGCTCATTCTGCGGGTTTATTATTTCGCACCCGAGGGGCGTTGTTGAAGTGTTGTGCAGATGAAAATAGAATTAAGCAAGAGGCCCAGGCATCCCGTGCAAAGAGATGAATTGGCCCGCACATGAGGATTATGTGATTTCTTTTCAAGTAGATACAAAAACACCAGAACAGAAGAAGGCCCTGTTTATCGGGCTCATTCTTCTTCTTTTAACGCTCGTTCTTTTTCGTGATGCCGCATCGGCCATGTTTGAGGCGTGGCAGCAGGAAGAGTACAGCCATGGGTATCTGGTGCCCTTTATCGCTCTCCTCCTGCTTTTCAACAAAATGAACGATGAGCACATTACGCCTCAAGGTTCCTGGTTTGGCTTTGGCCTTATTGTATTTTGCGTGATCGCCCAGTTCTTATTTCAAGTGGCCGGCGTCAAAGGCCTCCAGCCGCAGATGTTTCTGCTTTCCCTGATAGGGTTGTTTGTCCTGCTTTATGGCCCCAAGGCTTCGCGAGCGGTTGCAGGCCCCCTCCTGATAGTGATGTTTGCCGCCCCTTTGCCTAAGTTTTTTTATTACACCATGTCGTTCAACATGCAGATGATGTCCACTTCGCTGGGCACGGCACTGTTGCGACTGCTCGGCATCACTGTCCTTCAGGATGGCAACATCATCGACATGGGCACCTACCAGATGCAGGTGGTCGAGGCTTGTAATGGTCTGCGCTTCCTGTTCCCGTTAATGTGCCTTGGCTTTATGCTGGCCTACATGTACAAGGCCTCGTTTTTGAAGCGGGCCATCCTGTTTGTCTCCACCATTCCCATCACCATCATCATGAACAGCCTGCGCATCGCATTGATCGGTGTAACGGTTGATCGGTGGGGACAGAAAATGGCCGAGGGTTTGCTCCACGATTTTGAGGGTTTGATGATCTTTATCGGTTGTGCTCTGATTCTGATGGTCGAAATTCAGCTCATGCAACGAATTGGCCGCAAAGGAAACTTTGATTGGGAGAGCATTCGTATACCTTCTTTCAAGTCTCTCCCCTTGCCCAAACCGGGTGCGCCCAATCAAGTCACCACTGTTTTTCTCTGCCTTGCCCTTGCAGTCAGTCTTGGGACAACGTTCCTTTTCCCGCATTATGTACAGCCCGTGCCGTTGAAAAAGCCGCTGACCGAGTTTCCCATGCAGATTGGTGAATGGACAGGCCGCATGGGGAAACTTGACCAGAAGGTCCTCGACCTCTTGGGCACCGAAGATTATCTGATGGCGGATTACACCAAGGCCGGCAAGTCGGCAGTAAACCTCTATGCGCTCTACTATCCCAAACAGGATAGCACGAGTAATCAGGCCATACACTCCCCATCGGTCTGCATTCCAGCCGGCGGATGGACAATTCTTTCAAAAAACATCGAAACGATTATCCTCGCTAACGGAAAAAAGCTGAACGTCAACAAAATGCTCATTTCGAAGGACACAACAAGACAGCTTATGTATTACTGGTTTGCACAGGACCAATTTTCCACGGCAGATGCAAACATTTCCAAGCTGCATCATATTCAAAACACATTTATCAAGGGCCGCGCCAACGGGGCGATGATTCGGCTTACCACCATGGTTGAAAATAAAGATTCAGAACAGATTGCTGTTCACTCATTATCCGAATTTATGAATGACACATTACCAACGTTGCAGGATTATTTGTTCTGAAAAAATTATGAATAATTTTATAGCTCCTATTTTGATTAAGGAAAAATAGTAATGAGCACTGTTATTTCAACTTGGTTTGTTTCTGATTCAGAGGATAATGCAACAATTTTTCCACAGGTTGCGGGAAATTCAGCCAGTGTTGGATTCCAAGATGTATATTGGCGGTGTATAGTATGCTTCTTTGCGACTAGTGTAATTCAGAACCCACAGGCTACTCACATTTTTTTTACCAATACAGGTATTCATGATGTTGATCATTTAAATATAAAGAATATATTTAAAAAGTGGGGAGTTGAAGTCGTGTCAATTCCAATAACTTACCGATTACCTCGTGGTGTTGTAAAAAGTTGGGGCAATCAGTTTTATATTTTAGACATCATCAAACACTTATCACTAAAGGGGCCGTCCGATAGATACATTGTCCTGGATAGTGATTGTGTTTGGATTGGAAGCGCTGAACGAATAATTAAAGCCATCGACCAGTTTGGATGCCTGACCTACACAATGGGGTTTGATGATTATGCGGCAAGCGCGCCTATAAATGGATTGACCAGATTGCAGTTGGCTGAGACTCTTTTATCATGGAAGCCGGGAAATAAGGAGGCTATTGCCAATTATGGAATTGATTATCATGGCGGAGAAATCTTCGCCGCAACTCATGCAGAATTGTTAAAGCTTGCAAAATTAGCCGAGGAGTTATGGCTATGGCAACTTAACAATGGGGTGGGTTTTCTCGAAGAAGCCCATTTTCTCAGCATATTATATTCCTCGTGTCAGTATAAAAAATATACTGCCACCCCTTATTTAAAACGTATGTGGACAACTTTCAAATATAATAACATTGCAAAAAACGATCTTGATTTGGACGTTTGGCATCTGCCATCCGAAAAAAAATCTGGTTTTGCCCGTTTATTCAAAATTATCAATGAAGAAGGCCTTGTTTCGTCACCAAAAGAACTAACCCCAGTGCTAGCACAAATAATGGGGGTTCCTAAACGCAATCTGCGCAAATTTTGCCAAGATATGGCAATGAAGATAGGTGAAAAAATCGCAATCCTTATTAACTCAATAAAATAGTCTACAACAACTTTACTAAAAGCGATCGAAAGTTTTATTTTTTTGGTTTCGATAAACAATCGATAATTTTTATTACTTGAAATTTTAACAATTTATTCCACTCGACATGAAAAAAATAAAAATGAATCGCTGTCAATACCTGCAATATGGGTGTGGGTGGTCAGCACCAAAAAAGTGGCGAAATTTTGATGCCTCGCCCACCCTGCGCTTTGAAAGGTTACCTCTCATAGGACATCTGTATACAAAGAATGAATCTCGCTTCCCAAAAAACGTGGAGTATGGCGATATCGTGAAGGGTCTTCCGGTTTCAGCAGAGTCATGCAAAGGGGTCTATTGCTCCCACATCCTTGAACATCTTTCACTTAATGACTTTCGAGTCGCATTGCGAAACACAAAAGAAATTCTGCGGCCTAGTGGGATATTCCGGCTTGTCTTGCCAGACCTTGAGTATTTAGCAAAACGGTATATCGACAATCCTTCAAATGAAGCAGCACTTGAATTCATGAAAGAAACTGCCCTTGGTCATGAAAGTCGAGCAAGGGGTATTAAGGGGCTCATATCCTTGTGGTTTGGTAATTCACAGCACCTTTGGATGTGGGACTACAGGTCGATTAAGTTTGAACTTGAAAATGCTGGTTTCGGTAATGTTAGAAAGGCGTCTTTCGGCGATTCCCCTGACCCCATGTTTGGAATAGTAGAAGAAAATGGCCGGTGGGAGAATTGCCTTGGCGTCGAGTGCCGAAAACCGGGCTAACGAATAAGGTTTGATTGTGAAAGCGCAACGAGCCAAAAGCTGAACGGTTTGTTGGGCGAACCTGATGGTCATCAAAAGAAGAGCTTTTTAGTACTGAGGGGGATGGTCGCGGCTGGGTGGCAGGAAGGCGCACAACAGACCCTTGTAATAGTTTTACGATAGATTCGTGTGCTTGCATCATGCTGCTTTTCGAAGGTTGAGACTTTCTTAGATTCAGGAGTCCTGTTCCGGTGTAAACCGGCTCTTGTCCAACCGCTTATTGTACTTGTAAGGGATGGCATCCGGCATGTCTGTTATTGCTTCCGAAAATACTGGCACCGCTTGAATCATAAACGATCATGAAAATGGGTTTGGGTGCCGAACAGAAACACTTCGGCTATTACCGAAAAGAAGCTCACGCACCTTTATGAAAATCGTGACAAGTGCTCAAGAATGGGGGCCTCTGCAGCCGGATCAGCCAAATCCTTGGGACAATTATCAGAACACATGTACCGATTTCTACAAAAAAATATTTCGGTAAATTTGTCAATAAAGGTGGTTCAATAGTGCAAATTTTGATTACCAGACACTTGCCAAACATTGACCGACCGAACAGTCATGGGTTGATTACGGCCCGTGCCGAGAATTAAAACAAGATGCTGCTTGTCTATGATTCCAAATCTCCAAGGATGTGGATCAGGAATTTCTTGTTGATGAGAGAATTTTTCCCATTCAACATCGCCACCCACTTGTTTGTCGTCAAAATAGAAACGCCCTATCCCTTTCTTTTCGGATGTGGCGGGGAGCCAAAGAAAGCCGTATCTGTGATATTCCGAAAAGTTTGTTTCTTCTGGCACCGTTACTTTAACTTTTGAATATGGCAACGAAGATTGACAAAAAGCCCTACCAGAACAGGTTGTATTATATTTACCGTACCAATCATGCAGATTAACCCCGTAATGGTTCAGTGGTTCTCCTTTTCGAACCACATCATATTCAAAGAAATCAACTTCAATAAAATGTGCATACCCATTTTGCTTGCCTACCCATTGCTCACCCTTTTCTATGAGATGTTCTGCAGACATAGCCCAGAATGCAGGCCATCCTTTGGCATTGGCAGAAATCACGTCCATGGGATTAAACTTAAGCTCTGCTTCAATATACGCCCCTCCTCCAAAAGCTTGCCCCACAAATTTCGCGCTATTTTTTTTGGATGCTATGGTTGCTATCTGACCATTCGGGCCAGTATCGTCGCCGAGCAAGGTTATAGAGCCATCATTATTCAGCTTAATTCTATCGGGTTGAGCTTGACCACTAAAGAAGCTCCAGAGGTACCAGGAAAAACCGCTTTGATGTGTCTGTGCCCAATCGACTGAGGCATTATTAAAGACTGAGGAAAATGTGTTAATGAAATAGCCGTTGTTTCGTGCATGAAACGGAGGTTCGTATGCAAAAGCATTTCGCCCCCCAATAATTAATACTAATATAAACATCATAACTACAACAAAACATCCAAATAGACGGAATTGAGAATGTCTTCTATAACGAGATGGCGCAATAAAATCATAGCTAATATAAGGAATCATAGTGTCGTCTTCTCCCGATAACAATTACACAGAAAATTCTGTTGAAATACGTTGCCTTAATATTATATCTTTTCTCATTGCTGTTATTCTGGTTCTGAGATTTTTTACCGCTTTTAAATCATATTCCGATATCATTCAAGAAATTATATTTTTATCACTGGTAATCCCAGCATTTATTTTCATATTAAATGGCCTTGGCGATATAAAACTTTTTTTAAAGTCCTTCTTTGTAACATTCATATATATCATTCCCGTCACGTTCTCGTTCATATTTATCTTTATTAAAGGTAACGCAAATCAATTTTTTGCTACTATTACCTTCTGCAATGTTATTGTCATGTTTGTTTTGGCATCACTTTTTGCTAGCAGCAATCATAACGAACTGTTGCCGAAAACCATGCGTACCATTGCACTGCTTGCCACCCCACTCTTCATTTACGTCGCCTTGACTCAACAAAATGCCTATGTTTGGGGGAGATGGGAGCCTGTCGGAGGGCATCCCAACTGGTGGGGCATGATGGGCCTGGGGTTGGCGTGGTGCTCTTTTGCATGGAAAAACATTTTTTTAAGAATTTTTTTTATGGGTGTTGGCCTTTATTTCATGTTTTTAACCCAATCACGCGGCTCCATGGTTGCTTTTTTACCCGCCTTTTTATTTTGCAGTGGGTATTTTTTCCCTTTCACCCGCAGAAAAGCTTTAATTTTATTGATAGTCGCTTTAGTTGGAATTGTTGCGATCCTGGCTCTATCCTACGCAACCTCATACGATATTTTGGGCAAGCTTTATCATTTTTTTGCCAATGATGTTCTAAAAATCAATGATCCTAACCGTGGTTTAGGCTCAGGCATGACGGGGAGAGTGTCGGTCTACGCAACATCATGGCAAGCCTTTCTTGGCTCTCCATTTTTTGGCGCAGGTTATTCTGAATTCGCTTCTGTTCACAATGGCTTTTTAATAATTTTAGTTGAAAGCGGCATCTTTGCTTTTCTGGGTTTGATCAGCTTGTTTTCATTGAGCATAAAGGGGTTTGTCAAGTCGTGTAACTGGCAGGAACTTGGCCTTATTCTTAGTTACATGGTATTGCTGTTAACCTTTCCACGGACGTTCAATATTAACATGGTCTCTCTTCTCTTCATGATGATTTTAATGAAGGGTATTGCTTTAAATTTTGCAAATAATCAGTCAGAAAACCGCAATTCAACAATCTTTCTGGAACAAAAGATCTCGCCATGACACAACCGAAATCCTTTCATTCATCCCGCATTCGCCCTCCGCTCATAATTGCCGGACAATTTCCCCCGCCGGTGAATGGATTTGCATATATTACCCAGGAGATGGCTAAAGCTCTGGCCGTCAGCCATGAAACGAAGATCATTGATCTGGCGCCGCATTACCCCAAAAATGGTGTGCCTTATCACCTTCGCCGATTGACCCTGACCCTGAAAGGCCTTTGGCCCTTGCTACGCTTCAGCCTAAATAAAAATTACTGTTTCTATATGGCGTGCGAGAGCCAACTGGGATTGATGTACAACCTTATATTATGTGCGGCTGCACGATTGTTGCGTTATCCCCTCTACATTCACTACCATAATTTCAACTTTATTGATGGGCACAGCCAACTGATGGCTCTCCTTCTTCGTATAAGTGGAAAAAAGACCAGGCATATTTTCCTGTGCAAAACAATGGCCGAGCGTTTTACGGCACGTTATCAAATTGCAATTAAGTCTATTATCCTCTCTAACAGCGCCTTTGTTGAATCTGTACCCTCGCCACCTCGCAACATAGTACCGAATCAACCTTTAGTCGTTGGTTTGCTCAGCAACCTAAATAATGGAAAAGGGCTCGATTTGTTTCTTGACCTTGTGCGGAGCATCGCGCAACAGGGATTGAATATCAGGGGTGTGCTGGCGGGTCCGGCACAATCCGATGTCGAGCGTGCGGTTATCACCGCAGCTTGTACAGAGCTTGAAGACAGGCTGGAATATAGAGGAGCTGTTTATGGGCAGGACAAGGAGGATTTTTACCGTACTATAGATGTGTTTGTGTTCCCATCGCGTTATGAAGCCCAGCCAACTGTTCTGTTCGAGGCGCAGGCCTATGGCATCCCCGCCATTACTTATAACAGAGGTTGCATTTACCAACAAGTAGGGGCATGCGGCCTGGTAATACCACAGGAAGAGGATTTTGTTGCACTGGCTCTTTCATGGTTAAAGGAGCAGCTTGAAGCACCAGGTGCCCTTACTCAGCTTAAGATTGACACACAGATATCGTTTATGAAAGATCGAGAGCAAGCGCTGCATAAAATCTCCACATTAATTGAGTTGGAGACTTGAAGATAATGTCTATACACAACAACCCCATCCGCATCGACATTTGGCACAATATCCTGTGGTCGAAATACAAGGGTGAAGTTTTTTCGACTGTACACAAATTAAACAACACAACTGAGTTCGACATTCGATTTATTCAAATTGCTGAAACGGAAGGAAACCGAATGAGCTTGGGAGGCGTTGATCTTGCCCATCATCGCTACCCTTTGGACCTTCTCTTCAAGGGATCCCTTGACAGGGTCAGTCTTAGGGAGCGGATTGCGACCCTTTTCCTGCGCACTCTCATATCAGACGCTGACCTGGTCCTGCTTACGGGCTATGAAAAAATAGAATGCTGGATGCAGATTATGATTATCAGGTTGAAGGGCAAAAAGGTCGCTCTTTTCTGTGACTCGACCATCCATGACAACAAACAAACCGTTCTCAAAGGACTACTGAAGCGTATAATCTTCAAATCTGTTGATGGCATTTTTGCCTATGGTTTACGCAGCAAGGAATATGTAGTGCATTATAGCGCCGCCTCTGCAACGGTTTTCTACGGTTGCCAAGCCGCTGCCCTTCCCCTTGATTATGCCCCCAACCGAGCTTTAGCTGACCGGCTGATCTTGGCAGCGAAACCTGATGCCCCGCGTTACCTTTACGTTGGCCGGTTATCTCCTGAAAAGGCTCTGGATACGCTGCTTCATGCATTTGCAAAGGTAAGAGCTCAAAAAACATCCGCATCGCTTATTCTTGTCGGTGACGGGTCGGAACGTGAGAAACTCGAAGGGATGATTAGACAGCTCAATTTGAGCGAGTGTGTTTGTTTTGCAGGGAGTAAAAGCGGCGCAGACCTTTTCCAAGAATATTCTCTTGCAACCTGTTTTGTTCTCCCCAGCCGAAGTGAGCCTTGGGGGCTGGTCGTTAACGAGGCCTTGTCTTACGGTTGCCCGGTAATAGTCAGCGAGCGTTGCGGCTGCGTTCCGGAACTGGTGATCGAGGGCAAAACGGGATTTGTGCACAAATTTGATGATGTCACTGATCTGGCCGCCAAAATGCTGGCAACGCCTGAACATTTTTCCGATACCAACCAGACAGCCCAAACCTGCATCGAGCTTATGAAGAGTTATAGTCCTGATGCGGCGGCAAAACAGATCTTGGATGGGATCAAGGCTATTCTCGCCAAGGCTTGATTTCAATATCATATTATGTGGAGTTATGAAGTATTGGGGCAAATGTGAAGAGCCTTAAAATAATATACGCACTGAATGGCGCCCAGATTGTCGTTATTATGGCGGCGCAGCTTGCGGTTGTCCCTCTTTATCTGCACGCCCTAGGTATTCAAGGGTATGAGGATTGGATTTTTATCAGTGCTGTGGCTGCTGTCTGTCAATTGCTCGATTTCGGGTTGGTCTTTTATGTTTCCAATACAGCCCGTATTGCTTACGGCCTAGGCAAACCTGATATGGCCGAACAAGCAGTGAGGATGGGCCTCGGCTTTTGGTGGATACTCTTTATTCTGTTTACTATCTTTTCTTTTTTGTGCGGTTTTTTTGCGCAAACAACACGAGGTACTGCACTTGCCATCCTTTTCTTTAATGGTCCTCTTGTCATGCTACGCACCTGGTTATCCTATATTCTCACAGCGCGAACAAGCCAGACCGGCGAACTTGTCTTTTTCATTGTTTTTACACTGTTGGAAACAGTTGCTCTTGTCTGTGTCAGCCTTTTCTACGGCAACGTCCTGATTCTTGCTGTGACACAATTGATCACCAACGTGGCTTTTGGTATCATCCCTCTCCTGCTGACTCTTCGTCATTACGCGCCTGAGCTGAACCTAACGCCGCGCAAAGTAAGATTCAACGAGTTGAAAGAAATTGTGCCGGGGAGTTTGTCCAATTTCAGTTACTCAGCGGTCAGCGTTGCGATTATCCATCTGCCGGTCATTTTACTTGGTCTTATCCCGAATCTTCCGCCGGCCAGTCTTGCCACCTTCACCACCTCACGCACCTTGACCGGCGTCGTTCGCCAGTTCTGCAGTTCTTTTGCCCGCTCGAACGGCATTGAAATCTCCCGGCTCCTCGCGCCCGAACATGGCCCCCAAATGCGCCGTGTTTTTTTATTGGGTTCCGCAACCATTGCAGTGCTTGCGGCTCTGGGCATGGGAGGGCTTTTACCCATTGCCGATAGAGTTTTAACAATCTGGACGGGTAAACCAGAACTTTATGATCCAGCTGTCCTCAGTCTTTTCTGCATACTTGCGGTACTGAGCGCCCAGCTGCAGTTACCGATGGTCCTTCCGCAATTTACAAATACAGCACGCATCATGGCGGTGCCGTTGTTTCTTCAAGTGAGTTTGCTTGCAGTGCTGGGGTTCTGTGCTTCTCACCTCTATGGTGCCCCCGGTATGGTTATCGCTCTTGGAATAGCCGAACTATCGACCCTGGGCATTGTGTCCATACGACGCATTATTCCCCAAATGGGAGTCAGTCCATTGCGGTTTTTATCATTATCTGGCGGCTTAAGTTTTATCGTCTTTGCCGTATCCTATGCTGGAAGTTTGACAGCTCGATGGTTCGTTCAACCCATAACTTTCCTCGAGCTTGGTTTCTCGGGGGTCATCTGGGCTCTTATCGTGAGCCCCTTTGCAGGAAGGCTCTATCATTGGGCGAAGCGGTATCAATGGGGTCAAGGCTCCCAACTCGTCACCACCATTGAGCATTGAAAAAGATCGTAGTTAAACCATGTGCGGGGTGCTCATTCATCACCCGCTGTCCGTTATGGGTTCCAGCGAAAGCAACGCGCTTTAAACACATTCCATGCCAAAATCTGGCGTTACGCTAACGGAATACTAAAAAACACTTTGTAAAATACAGGCGCAAACAGGGACAAGTCTCAAGCGTGGAATTGAATTTCCACTTTACCTGATCCAGAATGCGCCGCTTCACAATATATCAAGCAGGGTACTTTGCTGGCTTCATCACCGATGAAGCACCAGAAAGCCCGAATCAGACGGAAGGCATATACCCGTCAGATTCGGGTTTTTTTTTGGGGGGGCGAGTGAAGAGAAACCATTACACCTCGCCATGATGCGCAACAAGCCACGCCCGTTGCTTCCAACGAGACGATATTTAAGACTGCCAGCTCACAACACTATTGAGAATTAAAAAGGAAAGGAAATGGCAAGAAAACGACTTTTACTCGTCACTATTAATTATTGGCCTGAGCTGACAGGTATTGGCAAATATAATGGAGAAATGGCGGAATGGTTGGTGGAGCAAGGATGGGACGTGCGCGTGATCTGTGCACCACCGTATTATCCTGCATGGCGGATCAGTAAAAATTATTGCGGATGGCGGTATCACCGCGAAACTGTGCGAGGGGTGACTATCACGCGCTGTCCGTTGTGGGTTCCTACTCGATTAAATGGCTTAAAGCGTATCCTCCATCTGATGAGTTTTGCTCTGGGTGCCTTTCCCGTCATTCTCTGGCAAGCCTGGAGGTGGCGCCCTGATGTGGTTTTCACGGTGGAGCCGCCTCTGTTCTGCGCGCCCGCAGCCCTCCTGGGCGCGTGGCTTGGGAAAGCCCAATCGTGGCTGCATGTGCAGGATTTCGAAATGGATGCCGCCTTTGAGCTTGGTATTCTGCATTCAAAACGGCTCCGCCGGTTGTTTTGTATTGCGGAGAGGCTGTTGATGGGGCGATTTGATAGGGTCAGCACCATCTCGGACCGCATGATGGAGCGCTTGCAGCAGAAAAAGGTCGCGGACTCGCGGCGGCTGTTGTTCCAGAATTGGGTGGACCTGGAAAGTATTCGCCCTCTCAAGGGCATATCACCGTTACGCGCCGAGTGGGGAGTGAAGGCCTCCGATATTGTTATCCTCTATTCCGGAAATATAGGCGAGAAGCAGGGGTTGGAGGTTTTGTTCGAGGCAGCGCGAAAGCTTCAGGGGCAGACTGAATTGGTTTTCCTTGTGTGTGGGAATGGTGCTGCCCGGTTGCGGTTGGAACGACTGGCCAAAGGTATAACCAACCTTCAATTCAAACCATTGCAGCCAGTCGAACGGCTGAATGACCTGCTCAATCTGGCAGATATTCATGTGCTGCCGCAGCGTGCTGATGCGGCGGATCTAGTGCTGCCTTCTAAATTGACCAATATGCTGGCAAGTGGCCGACCAGTGGTGGCGACCGCCAAGGAAGGCACTCAAGTGGCTGATTTAGTCAAAGATTGCGGTCTTGTGGTTCCCCCCGGAGATTCAGCTGTATTGAGCGAGGCCTTGTCGTCGCTGGCACAATCAAAAGAACTACGCCACACTCTGGGCTTGAACGCTCGTGTCCTTGCTGAACGGCTCTGGGACAAAAACCGTCTGTTGTCCCAGTCATTTGGCAAGTTGTTACCGACCGAGGGTATTCCGGCGAAAAAGGCCAGCCGAACTGTCGCGAAAGCGGCCACCATTCCGTTGTGATTGGTTTGTATCGACTAAAAAAACTTTGAGTTAAGAGATTCAATCCATGTATTGCCTGGAAATAAACTGCTCGCCCTTCGGTGCAATGCAAAGGCTTCATCTCTCAGGCCTGATTCCAGGCAGAAATTTATATGCTCGAAGAAGTACCTGCTGTTTTTCTGTTCGATAATTGATATTTTTTCAAATATTTCTTTTGCTTTGTCAAAATTGTTTGTTGAAAGGTATATTCTTGCCGTGCCGATGTGGGCAAAAAAATCATAATCAATGTCTAACGCTTTATTATAAAAGATTAATGCATTTTTTTTGTCGTTTAATTGGGCATAGCAATCGCCTATTCTTGTGATAGCAACCTTGTCCTGCGGTTCGATGTTATAAAATTTAAGCCAGTATTCTAATGCTTTTTCATTGTCACCCATGCCTCGGCAGGTGTCGGCTAGTCCGTAGATTGCATATGGATTGTTTGGGTCAAGCAGTTCGCAAATTCTGTAATATTTCATTGCTTTTTGATATTGTTTCCATGATTTGTATATTTTTCCTAAAGCGGTAAGCAACCGAATATTTGTTGGATCTTCCACCCATATATTGGAAAGGTATTTTTCTGCATTGATAAAATCTTTACTGTTGAAATACAGAAATCCGATTCCGATGTTAAGGTGAGCATCTTTTGGGAAGAGATCGAGACCTTTCTTGTAATAAGCAATGGCGTCTTTTTGATTAACGTTTTGTGAAATATCTCCGAGAAGCGCATAAGTTTCCGCGTTTTCAGGACATTTCCCTATCATTGATTCGAGCAGGGAGAGCGCCTTTTTATACTGTTTCTGCGCAACCAGTTTATCGGCTTCAACTTTTAGTCTGTTGCAATCGCTATGTTCCATAGGGCTTTCCAATTTTAAAAAACTGTGTGGCGAGCAACCGGCATGCCCGTGTTTGCACAGCCGGTAGTCTCGTTATCGTTTGTTTTAAGCGATGGCCGTTTTCGACAAAAAGAGCGGACGAAGAGAAGATTTCTCAGGCGGTCAGCTCAGCTCAAAAGGATTGGCCGTAAAAACGGTTCCAAGAAAATCTCGAAAAATCAATCAGGGTCCACGTTGCTTTCGGAAACCGATGAGCACTACCGTGGTTCCCATGGCGAGAAGAGCCCAGGCCGGTAGGAAAGGCACATCTTCACTCGCCGTTGACCTCTCTTCAATTTCCGGTGCTAGCGCTGCTGCCAGATCGAGCCGGGGAAGTTGGAGGCCATTGCGGCCATCCATAACCGAAACTCCGGTGGAGGTCAGTCGCTGAGCGATTTCATCCGGGGTGAAAAGGGGTTGGGCCGCAGCCAGAACAGCGGCCGCGCCAGCCACATGCGGACCTGCCTGCGAGGTTCCGGAGGCGACATAACCTCCGGCTGTGATCAGCGCACCAGAAGCAAGGGTTGACAGGAAATAGGCACTATTGGAAAAGCAGGTGACCTGGTCGGCAGCGCTGGCTGGATCGCTGCATACACTCCAGGTACGGGCGCCGACATCGGCATCATACACCGCGCCGACGGAGATGACCCCCGGTGTGCAGGCTGGCATGCTAATGCCATTGGCATAGCCGTTGTTTCCGGAAGAGGCCACAACCGTGATGCCGCTATCCCGCAGGTCAGTGATCGGCAGCAGGAATGGGTTAAGTGCGAGTTTGCTGCACGGCGTGGTATATAAGCCGCTATCGCCAAGGCTGAGATTGACCGTTTGGATATTGTAGGTGCTTTGATTGGCAAGCACCCAGTCGATTGCATCGAGCAACAGCGCCGTGGTTGAACTGTTTCCGTTGAAAATATCGAGCACCACCAGATCCGCGGCGGGAGCAACTCCGGCGACAATGGCGCTGACGTTGGTACCATGGCCCAGAAGGTCAAGCTGACCGTCATCCGGCGCAATGTCAATACTTGCCGCCACCTTGCAGCTTTCCGGCACACCCGGTGACGTGCATGACCCGAAGGCGGCATGCGTGTAGAGAACTCCGGTGTCTATGACCGCAACCCCGACCCCCTCTCCGGCAAAGCCCGCCTCCGCCACTTCCGGTTGATGAATGAAGGGCAGGGACTCGCTCAGGTTGGGATATAGAGGCTTGTTTTCATACATCGCTACTATGTCCGAGCGTGATCGGAGCCAATTGAATCCCGTGGCCGTATGAATGGTGATAAACGCCATGGGCAATTGGCTATAATCGCGGAGCAGGGTTGCGTCCTTTGCCGGCAGTTCCGCCAGTACTTCTTCTTTGAGTGCCTTGTAACGGTCTGCCCGCTGCGCAAGCCTTTCTCTTGGAATTGTTTCCGTGGCTGCCGCTTGCCGGCGAACAACGGTGTCGTCAAAGAGGATCAGTACTTCCCTTGATTTGCCCCTTTGCAAGGCATTTGCCAGTGTGTCCGGTATAAATGGCCGTTGATCAGCAGAGACTCCATCAGGCGTGGCATCGTTTGATGCCGAAGAAGTCGCCGCAACAAATACACACAGCAGGCAGCAGAGAAGTGAACAATACTGCCTTGCCCATGCTCTTCTCCATGCAAAACGAGCGGGACGTGCCCAACGTTTTTGCAACCAACCGGTGGCCGATCTTATTTGTTGTGCTTCGATTTGTTCCATGACTGGGTGAATGCTCGCTTGGTTTACGTGGTTTGAACCACTGACTTCAAACTGTCGGTGCAGCGGGTGTTGACCTGCGGCGCCAGGAGTGGTCGGTGAACAGGCCCTGCAGTTTTTCGCCCAGACTGACTGATGCGAAAAATGCGGCTAGGGCCAGGGCCTGCCTGCCTCCTCCATTGAGCAGGTGCATGGCTTTTGTCTGCCAGGGGTCGGGAGCGTGGGCGGCATAGTGTGCGTGTACAATGTCGTGGAGGCTGCCGATAAGCACAAGCGGTACATCGATACTGACGACAAGCAGGAGCAAAAAGAGCAAGACGATAGTTGGCCCCATAACCGCTCTGGGCGTGAATAAGCATAACCAGACGCACAATGACGACAGCATGATCACAGGAGGGAGGAGCGCGTGACCGAGGAGTGTCGATCCATTGATGATAATTCCGGCGGGGATCGAGTGTCCTGCCATCATCGCAGGAGCATGGGTTTCCACCCTTACAGTGAAACAGAGTGCAAAACCCTGCTGGATGAGCCGCAGGGAGGTCAGGTGGCATGATTCGGGCAGCAGCAGGTGCATGGCCTGGGTGTAGAGCGGCAACAGCAACTGGCCGGTCTGTCGATACAAGAAAGCTACGCTGGACAGGAGAAGAAGAAGGGAAGCGATAGGAAGCCGTGATTCTTTACGAGGCGAGAGCATGCGGGTGTTCCTGGCTGGAGGACCAGTGTATCCAGAAAAAAAAGAAGAGGCTGCCGCCGATGATGATCAGCAGGGGAGCGATGTATCCGTGGATGGAGCCGAACCACTCGGCTTTGTAGCGTAGAGTGTAAAAGAGTGCGATCAGGCGAAGCTGGTTCAAAAGGAAGACGCAGCCTGCTCCAAGCAGCAATCCTGCAAATTTTCGCCGCCATGGGGCGGCACAGGCCAGAATGGCAGCGGCTAGCATAATGATGCTCTCCGTGCCTTCGCAACCATTGAGTACGGAAAGGCGGACATGGGGAGCAAGCAAACGGAACCCATCGGACCGGACCTTTTGATCAGGATCGACCACGGAAAGAACCCGGGCACTGGTGGCAACGGTCGCCTCTTCGACCACGAAACGTTCCACTCCCGTATCGCGAGCACAGGACCAGGCAAGGGAAACAAAGATGAAAATCACCAGAAAACGGCAAGCGAAACGCCATCCGAGGTTTGAAGAGGCTTTGAGTTCATTGGTTTCCAAGGCAGGCGGATTTTTGTCCATCGCGATGCTCCGTTCAGGCGCTCTTGGTAGCCGCTAGCCATGGCGTTCCTGGAAAAATCAGGCCGGCCAGGATGAAGTGAGTGTCTTGCGTCATGGGAGCCATTCGAGAGTGATGAGAAAAGGGAACAATCCTGAGGATTAAGAAAAGAGAGGGGATCCTGTGGCCGCCAGTTTGTTTAACCGTTTATTGAGAGCCTGACGCGAAATTCCGAGCATGCGGGCGGCAATGGTCTGGTTGCTTTGGGTCCGCTTCATTGCTTCGATAACAAGAAAGCCGATAGCCTCCTGTATAGTGGGAAATTTGCCCATGGGGAGGAAAGAGTCTTCTCCTCTTTTTTTCTCCAACGGCGTGGTCTCTGGTTTGTAAATATTCGTATTAGCAATGTGCTCTTGAAAGGTTCGCAGAGAAAGAATTTTATTTTGATGCTGGCTGACCGCGTCAAAAATCATTCCCTGCAGTTCCCGGACATTGCCGGGAAAAGAATAGGTCCGCAGAAGAGGGAGCAATTCCACCGGGGGCGTAGGTTTGGTTTTCTTCAACATCGTTGCGGCATTCTCCAGAAAATATTCAGTTAACGGTGCAATATCATCGCGGCGTTCACGCAGTGGTGGGATGTTGATGTGGTGAGTGCGAAGGCGGTAATTAAAATCAGCTCTGAAGTGCCCCGAGCGCTGAGCTTGCCAGAGGTCCCGGTTTGTCGCCGTCACAATACGAGCGTTTGACTGTCTGTGATCGTCAGCACCCAGGGGCAGGTAGTCTCCGTCCTGGAGAAGCCGGAGCATTTTAATCTGTGAAGACAGGCTTAAATCGCCGATTTCATCAAGAAAGATCGTCCCGCCCGCCGCCTTTTCAATCATGCCGGGGCGCGGGCGGTCCGCACCGGTAAAGGCTCCGCGAACATGGCCGAACAATGTATCCGAGAACACGTTGTCATCCAGCCCGGCAACATTTACGGTGATAAACGGCCCCTTAACATTGCTCAAAACATGCACGGCACGGGCAAAGAGTTCCTTGCCGGTGCCGGTTTCGCCGGTAATCAATACCGGCTGTCTTGAATCTCTGATCGTCTCAATTGTTTTTATAAGTGACAGCATTTCAGCATTAACCGTAATAATTTCGGTAAGATTTTGATGAGAATATTTTTGCTGGGGCACGGCCGCAGTTTCTTCTCTTGTAGCTCTTTTCAATGTCCTTCCCGTATCACTGGTTTTTTTGATGAGGCATAAAGCCGGGCTTCTTCTATCTCCTGTAAAAATTCCCTCGCCTGATCAACGTATCCTGAAAACTCCTTATCCTCGAATCCGGAGACAACAGCATTGAAAAGGGCAACGGCATATTCCCTGTTACCATGCATCATGTGCAATTCACCTGTTGCAAGCATCATTTCGCAAAGTGTTTTACGGCACAGTCTGTAGGTATTTTGAGCGCTCTTCCAGCGCTCGTAATCAATGCCTTTGCGGTAATACCTGTAGTTTTTCTGAAAATATTCAGCATGCTCAAGTTCGTCACGCATAAGCTCCATCAGCTCGCTCATCCTTTCAAGATGGTCAGCCTGCCTGGTTTTGATATACTCATCTTTAAACCGAAAAAATTCAGAACGTTCCAGCGAAACAAAATTATTGATTTTTTCTGTTTCAGTAAATACCGGATCGAGCGCAAGCTGTTTTTCGGTGATGCCGGTACACGCTGTGCACAGAAACAGTACTCCAATGACAGATAAACACGTCGTAAAGTATCTCGAGAGCATTCTCCCTCCGCAATCTTCAAGATTTTCGTGATGAACAGAATTTGTATCCCGGCAAGCTGACGGCAGATAAGCCGTTACTTTTTGGGGAGCGTATTCTCATCAATCTTGTCCCTGTATTCCTGACAGATTTTTTCAATTTCTACTTTTTTTAACTGGGTAAAGGGTTCTATTTGGCCAATACTGCCTAAAACCCCTTTGTTTTCATATTGTTTCACAAGCTCGTCGGTCAGGACGGCGAACCGGCTGTTATGCTCCCTGCAGCGCTTGTGCTGAAAACTTTCCTGTTTCAGTGAGGCATCAAGAGAATCCCGTTCATTGGTAGCCACGGTGATCTGCTGGTTTTTTTCCTTGATGATTCTGTTGCTTTCATCCACGAGATTGTCGTAGGCAGTTCGCAAAGAGGCAAAGCGTTCCTCATGACCGGCAATCGTCTCCTCAAATGAGGTGCGCATTTCAGTCATCTTCTTCTCGTGATCGGCAACCGCGCTTTCCAGCTGTTTTTTCTCCTTTTCCAGATTGGAGAGATTAAATGCAGCCTCACGAGCCCGGCTCTCGAGCTCCTGTGTTGCTCTTCGCATGGCATCGGCCTGGGCCTTCTGCTCATTGATTTTTTTTTGCAGCAACTCCGTGCGGCTCGTAAGAGAAGCTACGTCTTTGCGCAGCATTTTACGCTCCCCGTCAAGGCGATACAGGCCATAACCGCTGGCAACGAGTGCAAGAAGGAGCAGCGCGGCAAGAAATCTTTGAAGCCATTTTGTCGTTAATGGACTCATGTTATGTCTTTAAACCTGTTTTTGCTAAAAGCGTGAATTGATGTCAACCTGCAGGGTATCGATGGAAACAGGAACCCCGGTTATGACATCTGAGCTGAGCCAGCGCGTTCTGAGCCATAAGTTTTTACCCAGGCCCAGCTGACCACCCATAATCCAGCCCTTGGCATTGGTGCCGCCCAGATGAAAATCCGAATCTGTAAAAGCGTCGAGAACGGCATCCGCCTCCAGATATTTGTAGGACAGGGATGTCTGCCAGTCCCATAATTTCTCCATTTTAGGATGTCCGACTGTGACGCCGACCAGGTAGCCGGTATCATCCTTGGGAACGGTTTCTCCGGTCAGGGCGTTCACCTCGGCACTGTCAAATCCAATATTTTTCACATAGTCGGCCAGAAAAGAAATATAGATAGGATCAAAAATGCCGATGTCGACTTTGCCGGTAATATTCAACTCATTATAATCGGCGGCAAGGGCGAACAGAGTGGAGCCGTCATTGAATCGGTTAATGTCAAAGAGAACATTACCTGTCTGCTGAAAAGGCGGGACAGTATCATCGTTTATTCCTTCACCATCGACGACAACAGGGTTTCGTTTCCCTTGGATATTTTGATAATCATAGTAAGCCGCTGCCAGTGTATAGGTGATATTTGAGCGCGTAGTGTATTGTACGCCAATCTGCCCTCCCAAAAACCATTTGTCCTGATTGGACAAGTCAATTTCCTGCAGGGGGAAAATTCCTGCATTCAGAAATCCTTTCAAACGTGTGTCGAGAGGTATTTCCAGGTTGGTGGCCACCCCTTCGAAATTCACATCCGAATCCCAGACAAGATCGGTGGACAAGAAGGGGTTGGGGATGCGGCCGCCCCAGAAGGTAAGCTTGCCGGGCAAGGTCGATGTTTCGGAAAAGGGGGTCCATTTCAGGTAGGCTTGGTCAAAGGTCACGGAATCCTTGTTCATGTAATCGCCGAGCGTGTCGTTGGTGGAAACAGGATTCCCCTCATTGCCTGTTGCCAGCCGAAGGCCGACCTCGGTCTGATCACTCACCTGGGCATTGGCTGAAATACGTGCCTGGTACGGGAATCGCTGACGATCGACAGTTCGGTTCTGGAAACTGGTCGGACGAGGGAGGGTGGCGGGCTCAAAGTTGTTTTCATCAAAAAAATCACCCTGATAGCGAAGGCGTATGTCGCCGCCGAAGCGGATGCGTTTTGACCAGTCGAGCGCCGAGGCGGCAGAGGCTTCCCGTTTGACCTCCTTGGCAATTTCATCCTTGAGTTCTTGCTTGACCTGCCGGGCAACTTCTTCCTTTATATCGTGGGCGACGGGATCGGCGGTGGCCTTCAGGTATTTCTGGCCCTTCGGCACCACTATAGTAACGGGTTTGGCGCTGGGTTGGGCTTGCCACTCCTGGCCCTTGTGCCGTTCCATGATCTGGGTGGCTTCTTCGGCGGTGATGATATTTTTGGCCTTGAGCAGGTTTATAATTTCCTCGGTACTGTCCGCACGGACAGTTGCGGGATGCAGGCCGGTTACAAGGACACCGGCCATGGCAAGCAGACCGATTTGTCCCCTTCGTTTCTTCATCATTGGGCTCCTCTCATAACTCCTGAAAATTAAACTCATCCCTGCAGGGAAACGGCAAATTTCATTACTTTCGGCATGCCCGGGGGGGGTGGTTCGAACGTATGTCCCATTTGCAGGGCTTTCTTGACCGCTCCATCAATTCTCTCGTTGCCGGAGGATCTCACGATGGAATATTTGGTGACTTTGCCGAACACGTCGACCATCACTTCGAAAGTAACTTTTTTCCATTTGCCCGGAGGCACGCCTCCCTCTTTCTGGATGATATCATTGGCGGTCTTCTGCAGGTTGTTACTGACAATATTTGCATACCAGCCATACAGCGAGCCTGTGCCATTACCACCGATAAGACTACTGCCTCCCTTTTTTGCCTGCAGACCGAACTCGTCACCGCCAAGGCCTGCATCCGCGTCAAGTCCAAGGTTCTCGGGGGGGGGCTCTTTTGCCGGATCGGGCTCTTCAGCAGGCTTCTCCTCAGGAGGCGTTTCTATTTCTTCCTCCAGTTTTTCCGGTTCTGGGAGCTTTTCGACGATTTTGGGTGGCGGCGGGGGAGCAAGGAGCGTCACCATTTGAATTTGTTTCTTCCGCCCACCCTCATCATTCTGCAGAAGGAGACTGACAACCAGCACTAGACCGGCTACGAACAAAACAACAGCGCCGCCCGCTATGAGATAGATACGCTTTTTTGATTGAGATGATTTTGGGGAAGCCATCCGGTTTACCAGCTGCAGAGGGAAGCGTTATTTAACAAGGCGGCTTGTGACCAGACCAAGCTGGTGGATTTCAAGACGTTGTAATATATCGAGAACCAAAACAACTGATTGGTACTGAACCGCTGCATCCCCCTTGACGATGACCGGCAGCTCCGGATCGGCCGCCTTGTATTGACGCAGCGTGCTTTCCAACAGTTCAATGCTCACCGGATAGGCATCGAGGTAGAACGTGCCGTCAGCCATGATGGTGATTGCCTTGGTGTGCGGTTTTTCAAGACTTGGTGTACTGCTCGCCTTGGGAAGATTAACTTTGATTCCCTGCACTGCGGCGGTAATAGCGATCATGAAAACAACCAGCAGCGTCCAGGCCAGGTCAAGCATGGAGGTCACGTTGATTTCATCGTAGGCCTCGTGATCGGAATAGATTGATCGTCTCATTTTTCGGCTCCATGCTCACTTTCAACGAGCAGAATGAATTCATCGATAAAAATACCAAGATCAGCGGTCTGGTCCTTGATCTTGCCGGCTAGATAGTTGTAGCCGAACAGTGCGGGGATGGCGACAACCAGGCCAAAGACGGTTGTGGTGAGTGCGGAGGCGATACCAGGGGCAATGGCCGTGATATTAGCCTCTCCCGCCTCGGCCATCGCCGCGAAGGTGTTCATGACTCCCCAAACCGTACCCAGCAAGCCGAGAAATGGGCCGCCTGAAATGGCAAGGGTGAGATAAAGAATCAAACTGTTTAACTTTTTTGTTTCCTGAATATAGCCCTTTTCCAGGGTTGCTTTGAAATAGTCCAATTCCCTTGCTCTCAACCCCGATGAGGTCGTGTCATTCTTATTTTTGATAATTCGAGAGATCGCGTCGCGACCAGAGTGATAAATGCGATATAAAGGCGCATTGTCAAAAGTATCAAAGCCGTTGTCAGGGGTCAGAATAGATTCAAGTCGTGAAAATAACTCCTGAAACCCTTGGTTGTTTTTCTGGTCCTGGTAAAAGGAAATTGATTTACTCACCAGAACGAACATGGCCGCCCCACCTAGAATCAAGAGGGAAAAAATAATCAGCCAACCGTCAAGGGTGATATTCTTTGCAATAGTTTTCAAATAATGGGTAGCCATGGAGCCGCCGCCGCCGTCGTCGTCGCTCGTTTCAGCGCCATAGACTACAAGCTTGGACTGGATACCTTGGGAAGCGAAGAGTGTTTTAACCCAGGCAGACGAGCGGGGGAGGGTGCTGAGATGAATTTCGTCGATATCCGCGGCTAATTGATGGCCTTCCGTATCCGCCGAGCCGAAGAACAGATCGGTAATAAGCGTGGGAAGTTCACCCGTTAAGGGGGCGCCGGCTACTTCCTGACCATCGATAAACAGGCTGAGTTTTTCTCGGGGACGGGCTGTTACCGCCAGGTGATGCCAGTTGCCTTGAGTGAGTTTGGCATCGCCTTCAGTTTGGACAACAGTACCGTTATTGATAACCCGGGCATATACCGTTTCGCCGTCAATACCTATAATGAGGCCTTTCTCATATTCGGTCTGAGAAAAAAGATATCCATCGGTGCCCGGATGTTTAATCTTGACCCAAGCGGACAAGGTGAACCCTTGAGCAAGGTTAAGAGAAGGAGAGTGGGGAACGGTAATGCGGTCTCTGTTCCCAAAAAACGATATGCCTTTGCCCACTACCGATGGTGATGAGAGGCCACCGGAAAAATGAGAGGAGTGATTTTTATTTTTCGTTGAATCCTGGGGTGTTCCCTCGGTCTCGCCTAAATGGTACACCAGCGCCTGACTGTTGGCGAAAACTCCGGGGCCATCCTGACTGTCCACGGCTTTCTCGTTACCGTAATACATGAAAATACGGCTGTCCGGTGCATTGGCCTTGACTTCCGGAACGCTGACCCAGATGAGAGCGATTTCGTCAATCACGTCATAGGTGTCAATGGTATGCTTCAAGGTCGTCAGGTCGTCTGCGGCAACAAAACGAAGGTCGCTGCCATCGGACTTGGCCTTTTTGAAATCAAAGTTGCCGGTATGCAGTCGCAGCAGGATGGGGACGTTGGCGACAGCCTCTTGAATATCCGCGCCCTGCGCGGTGGTGTTCAAGTCGATACTGCGGCGCATTTTCCAGTTATCATCCCACCAGGCGTGGGCTGTGGCCGCGGATAGAAAAAACATACAGAATACGGCAAGACCAACCCCCGAAAACGGTCTGATATTCAATTCATTTTTCGTCGAACATTTAGATGGTTTCATCAACATTACCCCTTGAATCTGAATTATTTTGCTCCGGTTTTAAAAGTAACTCATCGCTGAAACCTTCTAGTTTGAAGACAAGCATTTTTATGTTGAGGCTTTCGGATATCTTATTCATGGAAGCCGCCAGCGTCTTATCGTTGGCAATCACCTGCTGTCCCATGGATTGAGATGTTGTCTGTGATTCGGAGACCGTGCTGGCACCGGCCAGGGCACCGAGGCTTGGCCCGGCCTCGGCTGTTACCGGCACGCCGACGCCGCTGTCCGAGAAACTGATATTATTTGCGTTCAAAACCTTGGTTGCGGCAAGCCGCAGATTGCCGGAAGAAATCCCGGCCTCGCCAGCGTCGATAATGCCATTCCAGGCAATTAAAGAGGCTATCTGCGTATGGATGACGTCGCCGGTCTGTGTATGGACGATGTCGCCGGCAGGCGTATAGAGGATGCCGGGATCCTTGAGCGGTCCGGCACCGTCGGGATCTGCGCTCAAGGTGCGGATGCCGCTGCCAGGAGCAGGGGCACTGAATTTGTCAACGAGCTTGCTGCCGACATCTATGGATCCGGCGGCCATGGGACTGACCGCTGTTTTCGATCCGCGTCCGGCGTTGATGTCGCCTTCGTTGCTCAGTAATAAGATATCGCCACCGAAGTAGGTGACGACTCGGGATTCATTGACATTGATATCTTTTTCGGCAAAGACATTGATGGATCCGCCTCCTTCTGTCAGCAGACCTTTGGAGGTCTTTTTATCGCTACCAATGATTGAAGTGCCAACGTCAATCTGGCCGGCGGCCAGTATGTACAGATCGTCCTGTCCGGAAGTCGTTTTAATGGTTGATTGGGTCATGGCGATATCGCCGCTGCCGTTTGTGCTGGTGTTGCCTTGAAGCAGCGGGTTGATTATAAATTCAATCATTTCCTTCTTAATGCCGGCGAGCGCATCTTGATCTTCCGGCTTGCCGGACTCATTAAAGATCCCCTGCTGATCGGCGTACTTTTCGCCATTACGGGTTAACGCTTCGAAAAAAGCGACCGATACTGATTTGAAAATCTGGTCCGCCTTATTCTCATCCTCTGATTTACCTGTGGTTTTAAATTTTTCTAACTGGTTGTTATACTCCAGCAATAAGGCGATGTAGCCTTTGAGCAGTTCGGTTTCTTCTCTGATTTCAGCTATAATTTCTGATCTGTTTTGCCCGTTTTTTTCCTCTTCGATTTTCTTCTCGCCACTTTCGATTATGGCACTGGAGATTTCGGTCAATTCCTCGGAGCTCTTTGGTATAAATGTATAGCCGGATATAACGGTGACATCGGCCCCATTGTAGCGGTTGAATTCGTCTCTATCCTCACTGTCGAATAGGGCACTGTTTTCAAAGCTTACACCGCTATCGCTGCCGGTCGATTGTGTGCCGCCGCTGCTGCCGATACTGCTGCCGGTCGACTGGATACCGCCGCTGCTGCCGAGATCGATAGAGCCACCCGCTCGGACAAGAAGAAAGCCATGTCCGGCCTGATTGATACCCAGATTGCCGAGAAAGAGATCATAAGGTTTTTGGATCAGGTTCCGGCCGGCGCTGATCAGGGATACATCCTCATCGCGCAGGTTCTGGCCCCAGTAGCCGATCTCGCGGATATCGCGTCCGGCAGAGATTTCGGCTTTTTTCGTAAGCGAAAGCGACAGGTTGGCGATATCGCGGCCGGCCTTGATAGCAACCGGAGTGGAGTTGTCTATGTGGAGAGGTTTCGGAACGGTGTTGCTGAATTTCAGCAAGTAACCTTGCAGATCGTCAGTGAGGCCCGTTCCCTTGTTGCCGTATACCGCTGCTGGATCGGCGGCTGACATAAAGATATTTGCATTATCGTACCCCCCTGTATCCAGCTTGTATTTTCCGTTAATGTCGCGGCCGGCGACAAGACTGAGGTGTCCGTCGGCCGAGGGGGCCAAAATGAACGGCTTTGCATTACCCAAACGAATATCCCTTGCGGCGGTAACGTCCAGGGAGGCGGGTAAGAGATTAAATTGATAAGAGATGCCAGTATGGGGAAAATCCTGTTTGCCGCTGACAACGGTATCGCCCAAGGCGGAATTTATGGTAACGGAGGATTGCTCGTCATAGCTTAACTGCCAGGTACTGGGCAGCGTTACAAAAGTCGGGCTGGAGATGGTACCAAGGGAGACATTTCCCAGGGCCTGAATGGCAAGGCTACCCGAGCCCAGCTCAACCAGGGTGTCTTCTCGGTTCACATTGTCAGCGGTGTTGCCGAAGTCAGCCAGGGCAGTGAGGTGGATATCGCCGTTGGCGGCCATAAAACGGCCGTCCAGGTCGCCGCGCGCATAGACGGTGAGATCCCCGTCGCCAAAGGCCCCGATCTGGCTGTATATATTTTCTGCTTTTATGGCAATGCCGCCGCCGGCCATGGTGGCGATACCGTGGGTGGTCTGGCCGGATTTGGAACCATTAAACTCAAAGCCGGCCTCCATGCCGTAGGCCGCGCCGTATTTTTCCGGTTTATCAAATTCTAAAGTCTGGTCAAGATCCGCGGCTACCATGTCCTCGTAGACTTTTTTTAATTCCGCTGTTTTTTCAAGATCTCCGGCCGTCTCTGCAGCCTTCATGTCCTCATAGGCATTCTTTAATTTTATCAGCGCTCCGGTCAGGTTGTCCTTATAGGCGTAATCCCAGCCCATGCCATCAGGCTGGGCGACGGTGCCCGTGACATCTCCGCCGGCTGCAAGCGAAATGTTCCCGCCATTGCGGTAGTCCCAGAACCTCTCCAGAGCAGCCGCCGCAAGATAGTCAATATACCAAAGGTCTTTGGGGACGTTATTGAATTCCGGAATTTCAGTTAACAGCGGAGCCCTGCCCGTGGTACGGATGGCGCCGCGTAAACTGATATCGACATTGTTTCGCACCTGAAGGTGAATATCTGAAACCGCCGTCTGGATGACGCCGCCTTTGAGGACAAGGTCGCCGCCCGCATAGCCGCTGATGGCTCCGTCAAAGGAGGCAAGATTGTAGTTATCGGTGCCGGGCATGTAATAAAGGTTTTTTGTCGGGTAAGCGTGGATGGTGACGTCGTTGCCCGCGGCGAAGTTAATGTTGCCGCTCTCCGTATATATCAATTTTCCGGCCCCTTCAGTGCCGACGGTGAAATTACCCCTGCCTTCACGGACAGTCAGCAGGCGTGAACTTGCCAGGTCCGCACCGCCAACAAAATTAAGAGCCCAGGAATCACGTTTTCCGTCTGCTACCGGGACATATTCATTTCTGAATTTCATTGTGTTGAAGACGAGGGATTCTTTCGGTGCGTCGATAATGTTTGACGTTACCTTGAGGTCTTCCGCTGCCTTGAAGGTAAAGATTCCGGGTTTACCGTTCGGCATTCCGGTCGTCAGGAAATTCAGGTTGTTCAGGCCGGAGGAGAGGGTCAGGTCGCCGCTGCTCCGCACCTCGATTTCAGGGATGAGCTCAATGGCGGGATATTTTTCTTTCCACGAATTCTCCAGGCTCGACCATTCCTGTCTGAGGTGGTCCATATAACCGTCTACGTGGAGGCCTGTGTTTGTATCCGTATACCCTTGAACATCCTCAACCGTGACTTCATCGTCCTCGTAAATCCGAAAGGCGTGAACACTACGTTCGGAGGCGCCTCGAATCTCACCGTCAAGGCGCATTTCGATTTTATTGCCCGTACTGTCTAACGCTTTGCCGCCGATCACGTCACGCGAAGCGCGGAAAGTGACCGAGCCGCCCTCGTTATTCCCCGACACGTCAATCAACGAGCCGCCACCGTATTCCGGGGATAATCCAATGGTTTGTACCGCACCTTCCGTGCTGGCGAGAACCACCGAACCTCCTTCGCCTGTCTCGCCTTCACCCTTGGCCAGGATCCGGGCAGTACTTTCCAGGGTGAGATCGTCATGGGCAAAGATTTCCACTACGCCGCCCTTTTCCTGGGCGGAAGCATCGATGGTGCCCCAGATGTCAACCCCTCCCTGGTCGGTGGACAAGATGAAATGGTCGGTCTTGACTACGTCTGCGTACTTGATATTGACATCGCCCGTGCGTGCCCGCAGGTCGACCAGCTTGCTGAAATTCCTTGAATGACCGTCACCGGCAATTATACGGGAAAGTACTCCGAAATCGTCAATGGCATTGGTATCAAGGGCAATTCTGTCGCCTTTTAGTGTTGCGGTGTTGGCAATGGTCACGCCGTTCTCAGGAGCCGAGAGAATGATGTCGCCTCCCTCCAGTCCGGTTTCCGCTGAGGTGTCGATGGTGGTTGAGCCGTCTATGCTGATTCTACCCGCACTGGACCGCATGGCGACCTGGCCACCGGCAAGGGAGACCGTGTTATCGTAGGTAACGCCGTCAACAGTGACAGGGAAATCGAGATACTCTCCCGCCGCCAGGATGCTGGAGTTTTCGACAATAATGTCCTGCCCGGCCTGAAAATCGATAACGCCGCCCGGCATATTGAAAATGGCATCCGCGAGCTTGATATTTTCCCCTTTCACAGTCAGGCTGCCCGGCAGGGCCAAAGTGGAGGTCCCGCCCGTGCCGTTGCCCGCCATGACGATATCCCCGAGGCCGCCGTCAATGGTAAAGTCGCTTAATTCAAAGGATAGAAATTCGCTGCCGTCAACATTGATGGTGGATTTCGGGGTCAGGACCGAAAGATACCGGGAGGCGTTGAAGGTCAGGGCACCGCTTTCTGTCAGATCGGCGTTTAAGGAACCCGTACCGTTGAAGACCGTCTCTCCGCTGCTCGTAAAATGAACGTCTTCGAAGGTGTCGAAATTCAGATCACCCGGGCCAAAGGCAATGGTCGCAGCCGTCAGGTTGATGGTATTGCCATTGAAAGGCCTATCTTGGGTAGATTTGTCATTGCTGTTTTGCAAACAAAGCATTCCCCCGGCGCTGATGTTCACCGTGTAGGGGTAAACCATGGGAAAGCCCCATTCCGGGTCGGTTGTCTCGCTGTTGTCGACAGTGAAGCGGGTACTGTCCAGCGTGAGATCGCCTTTGGCGGCAAGGTTGACATTGCCGAGGGCAATCATGTCGCTGCGGCTGGTAAGAACGACCTGGTCAATGGACTTGAATGCATCAACCAGGGAAGGAATGAGGTGGAAGCCTGGATCCTTCTTCTGTGCACCGGTATAATCGGCGGGTTCCAGAAAAATAACATTGCTGTTGACCTGCAAGACACCGTGATCGACCTGGACATCACCGGCAAAAGTATAGGAGTTCAGATTGTCGACATTGAACGTCAGGGCATCCGAGGCCCGCAGCAGGGTGTTGTCCTCTCCGTAGAGTGTGTTAGCGGTAAGCGTCAACGTCCCCTGGTTGTCGGATGCATTGTCGCGTGCATGTACCTGCGCCCCCGACTGAAGAATAATGTTGCCTGTTTCTTTTGCCGTCACCATTTCCACTTGTGCAATACCGTCAAGCGTGCTCCCGGTTGTGAGGAAAATGTTTTCCGTGTTGCTATCCCCCAGCTGTAGTGAACGCAGGCCGCTGGTTTGAATCTTAGAGGTGTCGAGTACAAGTCTGTTGGTATTGTTTTTCAGGTTATCGGTATATTCAACGGGCAGTTCCGTCTCAAGAGACAGGCTGTGCCACCAGTCTTCATCGAGCAGCAGCCCCCCGAGCCCAAGAAAAATATTTTCTCCGCTCAACCTGAGACTGCCACCGTCGTAACCGGCCATGGCGGCGGCAAGAAGAGGACCTGCAAGAGTTGTTGAGCTGCCGCTTATTTCTAACAGGCCGGCGTTACCTGCAACTGCTTGTCTGGTGTCGAATTTTCCTTCAGTCTGCATCACTTCGCGGGCGTCGCGGATGATAAACCCCGAGCGGAAGGGAGAAGGTTCGCTGATGGAACGATCGCCTAGAGTCCCCGCTATCATGGTATAGCCCGTCGGGGTGATCGTCTGTGTGCCGGTCAGTACGGTTTTGCCGGTGTCTTCGATGATCACGGCCCCGGGCAGGAAGGCATATTCGACGGGCAGCAGGGAATAGGTGCCGCTTTCCAGGCCGGCCGTCCCTTCAAGATAGACGGTTTTGCCGGGCAGGATGACGGAGTTGTCGGGGAGGATGACATAGCGCCCTTCCTTTTCCAGGGGGTTGGAGCTGCCGTCATAGCCGGGAAGAAATTCATAGGCAAAAATGGAGCCGCCGCCGCTCACATCGATGACCGCATCCGGCGCCTGGGTAATGACTTCGGCGGTGATCCGTACGGATTTTTCCGGGTCGGCGGTCACGGGAATATAGGGAGCCGGGGTAGAGTTATCATTGTAACCGCCCACGGTCCACTGCTCATCCTTCAGCTTGCCGTAGAGGGTCATGGCCTCACCACGGGTGGAAAGAATACTGCCTTCGTCCAGAACTATGCTGTTTTCCGCCGTCAGGACGATTTCTCCCATGGGAGCGGCAAGAACCCCATGATGTTCGATATTGCCCGCCAGAAGGGTCAGCTTACCGCCGGCGGAATAGATGTCCTGATGGCTAGGCTGTTCAGGGGCAAGAATGGTGATTGTGCCACCCTCTCCTGGCTTGATGCTGCCGTCAGCGGCGGTCGGGCCGGCGGTGATGGTAAAGGAGGAAGGATAGATGGTGTGGGTGTTATCCTCGCTGCTCATGGAGTGATGCATGCCGGGATAGATGGCCGCGGCCTGCAGGGTCAGATCGCCCGCCGTGCGCAGAGCGCCGGACCATCCTTGTTGGGGAATTTTGTAATAGTAATCGTACAGCCGCAGGTCATTGGCCGCATGCACCGTGGTTGTTGCAAAGCCGGAAAGCGCAATATTCCCCTGGATATCAATGAAATCACCGTTGAGCGCAAGGTTTGCAGAATCTTCCGAGAGCTTTTTAAGCGTGCCGAAAGTTCTCTCGCCTTGTCCGGAATCGCTGGTCGTTCCAGGCTTTATGTTCGTCAGCTGGAGCCAGGAGGCTGAAAGATCGATATTCTGGCCACTGGAGCCGACAAGGGTGGAACTGTTCAGGGTCAGACCACGGTTGACGGCGATGATAACGTCTTCGTCATTGTCCAGGGCTGATTCGGCAAAATCGATTTCTCGCCTCGAAGAAAAGGTAAAATCGTCAAAACCGTTTTTCTGCAATTCCGTAATCGTATCTTCCTGTACAGTGAGCGTGGTGGTATGGCCTTCTGCATCGGAGTTCATCCTCGTTTTGGAAACGGCAAAAGATCCGCCCGGCAGCCAGGAAAACGAAGAACGGCCCAGGAGTTCGCCGTCACTGGTGAAGTCATTTTGATATTCGATGCTGACACTGCCCGCTGCCGAGGCGGTCGTGGTCTCAAAGATATCTCCGTTTTGATCGACTGTCCGGTTGGTCACCGCCTCCGAGCCGGAGACATCAATTCGGCTGCCTGCCGCGAGAACCACATCTGCACTAGCCGAAAGGTCAACGGAGCCGCCGTCCACCACGGAGTTGTTCAGGGGCTGACGCGGCAGTGAGGTCTCCAGGTCAGGCAGGCTGGTGCCGGAAGCATCGATCCTGGCGGTTGAGGCCAGCTTCACCGAGCCGTTTTTCGCTGTCCCTTTGATATCGCCGCCCCGGGCGGTGAGGCTGCCGGCCAGAGTGACCGCATCGCCCTGGAGGGTAATTTTGCCGTCGTCCGGGGCCACGGACAGAGAGGCACCTTCTTCAATGATGACCGTACCTTGGAAGCTCGTCCCTAAGGCCTTCTGCCCGGCGGCAAGGGTCAGGGAGCTTGGGCCAAAATATTCCGGTCGGGCCGTCACCGTGGCGCTTTCTTCAAGCCGGTAACCGGTCGTGGTCAAGAGAGGTTCGGTCAGGCGTGCTGCGGAAGGAGCGAGGCTGACCCCCTTTTCCACCCGGAGGTCTCCTTCACTCTTCAGGGTAATGTGACTGAAACCGGTGTTGACGAACCGGTTGTCCGCCAGGATGAGATGGTGTTGCAGATTTTCCGGCAGTTCGTCCTCACCGTTGAAACCATCGGGCAGGGAAGGCGCGCTTGTGGCGACCGTCACCTCATCGGCATGGATGGACAGCGTGCCGCCCTCGGAACCTTCAAGAGCGAGCCCGACAAGATCTCCGTCAAGGGCCACCCCATTTCCCTTTATTGTGAGACTACCGGCGTTCCCACCTGTTATTGATTGGTCGCCGTTGATCGTGTAGCCGCCGTTGACATTGATATGGCTGTTGCCGGCAAGGATAACCTCGCCGTCATCGGGTGTTTCACCATTTGGAATATTTTGATTTTCATCAAGAAGATTGACCGTCCCGCCATGGGTAAAGCCGAATTGCAGGGGGCTGCCGAATCCAGTGGCCGAGTTGTCCAGTTGCTGGCCGCTGACGTCGATGCTGCTGTCATCGGCGAGAAAGATCCGGTCCTTCACGTTTGGGATCTTGCTGCCGACAATTCCGAGAATTGTAAAGTCGACCGTGCCGGAAGGGATACGAATGGAGCCTTCATGTTCGATATTTTGGGCCACGAAGTCGACCGCACCGAGCTCCGCGAGATTGAGTGTAACGTCCTTCTCGACCTTGATTTCCGTGTTGGCGTAGAGCTTCAGGCTGCCGAGGCCGGCGGCATTGATTTTCGCGGCAGAGAGTTCGCTGGTTCGAATCGCGTCGTTTTGGTCCGGCAGGGATTCGTCGCCTGATACCGTGGTCGACGCCACCTCTTCCTTGATGACAATGGCATCGGTCTTCAAATCGTTGTTCGTGAGCGTCTTGTCATACACGGAATTGCCTACTTGCAACGTTCCGGCTCGGGGAACCCTCCTGCCGACGGCGGTAAGATTGCCGTTTTCATCCGTGGGATCTTCGAGGGCGTTCTGGTAAATGCCGCGCACTACGGAAGCGTTCATGGCACCGTCGAGTATGACCTTGCGGGCTATAATGGAAAGAATTCCGCCATCGGCTCCCTGGATAAAGGAAGGGAGATAGCTGAGATAGGACGATGAGCCGCCGTACCAGATGCCCTGCCATTTATCGATTTTGCCGTACCGTGTATATTCTTTTGAAAAAGAACCGAGGACCTCGTCAATGGGTACTCCTGCCGGCACATCCTGGAGGGCATAAATTTTATTGCCGACACGCACCTTGGTGGCTGCAATCAGTCCGTCGGCGTAGATCAGTCCGCCGCCGGAGAAGTCCTGCGAGGCGTCCTCCTTGACGATAACTTCTCCATTGTCGCCAGTCGCCTTCAGCTCAATTTTGCCGCCTTTGGTGGTCATTTCAGGGGCTGACTTTTCCATGGAATCGAGATAGCCGGAGATGTCTGCCAGGGAAAGACCCGTAACAGTGTCCACCTGCACCTTCTGGCCCTTGAGCGGGCCATCTTTATAGACAAAGGCGTCGCGCAGTTCCTCGCTGTTGAGCTGCACTTCGACCGTCCGGTCCTTGACGGTAAGTTCCACCCAGCTGCCGGCGACGTCGATGGAACTACCTGCTTCCAGCAGGACGCGATCCCTGGCGGTGAGGGATACCTCGCCACCGGGGGCGGAAATCCGGCCATAATGTTCGATAGTGCCCTTATCGGCTCTTATTTCGATTGAACTTTTTTTGAAGGTGTCCGCATCGACGACCTTGCGTTCTCCCGAGTCGGACACCAGAACTTCAGTATTGCTGTCTTTTCCAAGCGTTACCCGATTTGTCCCTTGCAGGACAATCCTGCCGTTTTTCTCCAGTGCGGTGACGGCACGGATCAGTCCCTCCTGGTTGACGACGCTGCCATACATGCCGGAGCAGCCTTTTTCGGTAATGATTTTCCCGTCGGCAAAATTCGTGACTGTGCCGAGGGTATTGCCGCCTGTCACAACAGGGTCAAATATTGTGTCCTTAAGCGCTTCCGGATCATATTGTGAAATCTCTATCCGGTCCCCGGCAAACAACCCGACATCGCCACCCCGCGCGGTAATGGTGCCGTTGTTTTCCACCTGCGGCCCGATGAGAAAGACCGATCCCAGATCGCCGGCCGTTATGGTGCCGTGATTGGCGACCGTGGCATCCCGTGGGTATGCAATCGTAGCGTCGGAATTGTAAGGGGCGTAGGTATAGATTTCTTTGCCGCCTTGGGAAAAATCGGTGAGATAATTGGGACGGGTGGAATCGAGAAAATCCATATCGTCGACATCAAGATTCAGGGCCGAGGCCGTCAGGCTGTGGACATTGACCTGTGAACCCGGACCGAAAAGAATGCCGTTCTGGTTGAGAATATAGACCTGGCCCTTGGCTGTCAGGCTGCCGTAGATCTGGCTGTGGCTATTACCCATTACCCGGTTCAGCACCTTCCAGCTTGAGTCCTGCTGATCAAAATAGACCGAAGCCTCGCTGCCGATGTTAAAATCCTGCCAGTGAATGACGGCCCGTGGTTTTCCCTGGTGGACGGTCATCGCGCTCCCGGCGGTATCAATGCCGTTAATGCCGTTGATAACCGTGGCCCCGGACGGCAGGGCATTGGCGGCAGGCGGCAGGATAGATGCCGCATTGCCGTAATAGCCGGGAATATAAACCGGTCCGGCGCAGATCGCGGGTTGTGCGCAAAAACCCAGAGTCAACAATTGAAAACCAAGAATCTCCAGCTGTTTAGCCATACTCGGAAATTTCTTTTTCATTCCCCCTCCATTCCTGGTTTCGCAAGCTGAAAACCGATTGCGTGCTGACTGCTTGTCCGTCTGCTGGTCTCTACCCCTCGATGGGACCGGGGGGGATACGACCTAAACACTGAATAACTTCCTAAAAATGCGACTTAACTTTAAAATAGATCATCATATCTCCCGCTTCTGCCGGATCCCGGTCACGAAGCGCCCAGGCCAGGTCCGTCTCGTAATCCAGATATTCGGATATCGAGCCGCGCAGGCCAAAACCGGTTCCCTGCAGGTTGATGCTGCTGTCCTGACCATCCAAGGGCTCCCTGATCGACAGATAGGCAATATCGTAAAAGGCAAAAGGAATAACATCGAATTTCATGGACGGGCTCAAGGGGACAAGATCGGCCAGGTCGGGTCCGCGAATTTCCAGGGTTGAGTGGAGCGCGTTGTCTCCGGCACTGGAACTCTCCTTATAGCCCCTGACACTTTCCATGCCTCCGGCCGTAAACTGTTCATTTGAAATCAACGGCTGATTTGACAACTGGCCATCCAGCTTGGCAAAGAGGTTCGTCTCCCACGGCAGTTTCTGCAGACGTTCCAACCCTGCTACGAGAAAGATGTAATCCGCATTGGCCCTGTAGCGTTTCACCTCGAACTCCCGCTGGTCGGAGACCAGACCTCTGAAGGACATATTTAGCGCGGTGCTGAAATTTGTAGCCCCGCCCTCGTCGGGCAGAGAGGCGTTGTAGGCAAAATTGAAAGGCAGGTAGGTGATGGGCGTTTTCAGGTCTTCATCGAAAAAAGTGGCTGATTCGTCAAAATCCTTGTAGTCGCAACCGACCGAAATATAGTGCGAATACAGGTTGTGAGGCGCCAGCGGCATGACATAGCGCGCCCCAAAAACATATCCCGAGCCCACCATGCGGAAGCCCTCGCCAAAGGCGGTGTTGCTGTCCGACCAGACGGAAAACAGAGCAAGCCGATGGTCGTCGTGCCACGGGGTGGGCAGGATGTACGATCCGGCAATGACCTGCACTTCATCCATATCGAGAGGCGAGGTCTGGTACTGCAGGGAGGCGGAGTGCTCTTTCTGCCACAGGTTTTCATAGCGGAGTACGCCGTTGAGGCGCAGATCGGTGGTGCCCGAGGAAGCGCGGTTATTCAGTTCCAGGCTACCATGGAGCGGCATGCTGTCCTTGACCTTCAGTTCCACGTCCACCGTGCCGAAATCCTTGCCCGGTAAAAGGGACGGCTCGATCCGCAGGTCGGGATTGCGGTTGGCGATCAGCAGCTCCTCCTGCAGATGGGGAAGGTGAAGAACCTGGCCTTCCCGTATGGAGGGGAGATCCTCCAGGATGTTTTCCCTGGTATAATAGCGGTTGCCGGTGATTCGAACCCGGCGGATGATGCTTTCGATAATCTCAAGGCGCACCATCCCGTCTTCCAGGGTCTGTTCGGGGATATTGACCAGGACGGTGGGATAACCGAGTTTGTGATAGGTATTCTCCAGGGACGATCTGGCTTGTTCAATATTCTCGACTGTTTTGTCCGGGCCGATAAAATTTTCCAGTTCGGTCTGGATAGTCGGGGTATCTTTCAGCGGAGATTCTGGATTGTCGTCCAGCGGTCTTTCGGGCAGCAGCGTGTTGCCTTCCACCACGAAGCCTCGTATTTCAAATCGCGTTTCCGCTTCGTCGGCCGCCGTGGCCGGCATGCCAAGGAACAGGGAGGAGCAGAAGAGCAGAGCCAGGGACAGGCTCATTACGCCTTTGCCCGGTACTGCACCCGCGGGCATGATGAAACGGAAAGAAAAGTGCATTACGCCTGCTCAGCTCTTCTTTTTTTTAGACAGAATGCTGTCAAGCTTATAGGCCAGTGTCGCGACATGCTGCAAACCGGAAAGCTTTTCCAGTTCACTGCCGACCGAATTCAACACCAGGGTCAGGGGATAGCCTTGCTGATCGAATCGTTCCGCATATTCGGTTCGTTTTTCCGAATTGATCTTCAGCCAGACAAAGGAGTTCTTGACCGAGCCCAGCGAGGGATCGGGAAAGACTTTGTCCTGCATTTGGCGGCAGTAGGGGCAGCCGTCGGAATAGAGGAAGAGCACCACGGGTTTTCCTTGCTGTCGCGCCAGTTTAAGCCCTTCGTCGAAATCCTCGATCCAGTTAATCGGCGATGCTTTAGTTTCCTGTAAAGGGTCGTGCGGGCGTGCCGTCACGTCACAGAACAAGGTTTCTCCGGCAAAGGATTGGCCGAAATCAATGGTGAATTTTTCTCTGTCAACAGCTGTGACACGACCGGGCAGACCGCCCAATCGCTGTATCAGCTGCCCTTCATGGACATCCATTGTCACTTCGAAATTTTCGTCGTCCTTTTCACGGATGAAGGCGGAGACCAATGCCATGGGTATTTTTGTGCCTTTGCGGGTGGAAAAATAAATGGTAACCGCCTCCTTGCCGATTGCACGAATGATACCCGGATATTCGCTGTCTTGACCGACAACTGCGCCGATAACGGGAGGAGCCGAGCCATAACGGGCTTCAAACTCCGCAAGAGGCATTTCCTTGGTGCGCGGCATGGTTACTTTCATCGCCATTTCCAGGAATCGGTCACCGGGAGGGTAATTTTCAATCTGCAAATTCTGCAGTTGCAACGGGGTTGCATGGTCCAGGGACAGCTCATTGGCACGATTGGCGATGGCCATGCCGATTTTTTGCTCCAGAGGATCAAAGGGTTGGCCTTGAAGCTTTTCAGATGTCTCCGTAACCGCGAATTTTAAGGGGCGGTAGTTGTCGCGCAGGGAAAAAATCGGCGATTTGACTGCACTGTCATCTCCGGCAACTTGTGCCAGGGTTGTTTCCACCAGGCTGCGGTCGGCAAGGCGACAGGTGAAGTCAGCTTGGAGGTGGTCTCCTGGCTGGGCAAGGTGTTTTGTATCCGAACAGCCGCAGAGAAACAGAAACAACAGAGCGGCAAGGACCTTGGCGGGAAAACCGATTTTCATATTTCCTCTTTCTTAATAATAAAAATTATCATGTCTGCCATTGTAAGCATTGATATTTACACGAGAATTATTACATCTGTGCCAGGAGTTTATTAGATAAAGGTTACGAAGGGATTTTGTCGGTGCGTGTGCTGTTTTGCCTTATTGGATTGGGTTCTACCGATGGAATACTGCAACGATCATGTGAAAAAAAATGGGAGTCTCAAAAGAGACTCCCATTGTTACAAGAAGAACGTTGTTGCGTCGTGTTGCTTAGAAATGCGGTGCAGTCGTATCCAGCTCTCTTTTCGCTTTGAGTTGGGACGCGGTCAACCAGTAGCAACCCAGGTTATTGGTGCCGTCGCAGGTCAGGACTTTACCAGCGGCATAGTCCATCATCTTGTTAAAGAGATTGACGGTTTCTGCTGTTTCTTGGCGAGCATCGATATACATCCACTGTGAGGCCCAGAACTCGTAGGACCCGTTGATGATCTCGTTTTTCAGGGCGGAGTAGCCATAAGCGGTCTTGTTGGCCTCGGTCATACCCTCGCCGCCGCCGTTATAGCCCAGGCGGACGACATTGTTATAGCTGCTGGACATGGTCTCGAGACCAGCGGCGGTGATGGTGCCTACTGGTTTGTCCGAATCGGCATAACCAATGGCGCCAGCATTGGTTAAAGAGTAGTCACCGTTGTTCTGCACACACTTCATCAGGTCCGAAGACGATTCATGGAACATGACGCCCGGGGCCTTGACAGGGGGCGGCACTGAAAGAGCCTGTTCGGTCGGTAACGACCGGTCACCGCGGAGGATGGCCTTGTCCAGAGTGGCATGGGTGCCGGAACCGGCATGACGCATGCACAGAACAACCTTCTTATTCGGGAAACCCGGACCGAACTGGTTATAGTTGTAGACATTGCCGCTGAAGAGCAGCATGGCCTGCTGGCGATTGATGTGGTCCACCTTGAGGGTGGGGTTGGTAACGGGGTTGGTGAGTTCTTTGTTGGCAAAGAAGGAGAAGGGCACAATAATGGGCTGCTTGGCGGTGCCGATCTCGGTGGCGCCGGGGATCACTTGGCCGGAGAGAACTTGGTCGAACGAGGTGTCATCATAATTGCCATTGATATTGCCGTGGCTTTCCTGGGTAAAGGACTCGGAGGCAACGTCGGAAGCGCCAACAGTTACGTCCTTGCAGGCTGCGGAAAAGGCGCTGCCATCCCAGTCAGCCTGAAGACGCATGCCGTCATGGGTCGGATCGCCGGTGACACAGGTGTCAACATCTGTGGGATCCAGGTTCATGACAGAGCGGGGACCCTCGACCGACTTGTCTTCGGTGTAACGGATAAAGATCCTGTCGCCACCGGCCAATGCACAGGTCTGGCCGACTGTGATGCCCAGTTTGGATTTGCCGGGAGCCGTTCCTTTGACGGTGGTGCTGGTACAGCCCGCACCGCCGCTGGCGACAGGAGCCTCAAGGAAGAGCTTGGCTTCCGTGCCCCAGAACTTGCCTTGGGCGGAAGCACCGTAAATGTTCAGGTTGAGGTCAGCGGCAAAGGCCACAGTGGAAGCCAGAGCCACAAAGGATGCCCCGAGTGCGGCAGATTTGATTACTTTTTTCATTTTTTTCTCCAATAACTAATATAGAAATGAAACTCGAAAGTAAGGATATCAGCTGTTTTTTCGGCGGCGAATACCGGCAAGACCGGCAAGGCCGGAGCCGAGCAGCCAGATAGCTCCTGGAACCGGCACGGGGTTAAGGACTACGTCGCCATCAGCCTGCAATTGGATAACAGCCTCGTAGCTGGAACCGACCTGAACGATGTTCCAATCGGCATCGGTGGTGAAGTGGTAGAGGTACATGTCCACATACTCCTGACCAGGAGCAAGGAGTTTGGCCTCACGGTTCACGGCACCGTTATTTAATCCAGAGTAACCACCGGGCGAAGTGATATTCAAATTGCTGTTGTAACCGGATGCATTCTCAACAGGGATTGTGCCGATGCCATTATGGTTGGCGTCAGCTAGATTGTATTGATATTGAGCACCTCTTACCTTCCCGGTAAAATCAAAAGCGGTGGTGAAGGAACCATCATCAAAGGGCGTGATCCCGGTGCTGCTGGTGGTGGCGAACCAGCCTTCGAGCTGATAGGTGACGGTGTCGCCATTTTCAGCATAAATTCCGATGCCGCCACTTGTTCTGTCCCAGCCAGTGAAGTCCAGGCCGGAAACCAGCGTTACGTTTTGGGCGCTCAGATCGGTGATGGCACCGAGATCGATACCCATTTCCTTCTTTTGAACGGCCGTGTCATAAACCGACATGGTTAAATTGCCATCCTCAAAATAGGCTGAGGCCTGGGAAGCTGTGCCCAACATCAGAAGACCGGTAACACCTAATGCAAATACCTTTTTCATTTTCTCTCTCCGATTTTTTGTACTTTTACGTTTAACTGCCTATGAATACATCTCTGTTGCAAGTTGAGTGGCTTTTTGGGTGAAAAACATTTCCTCCGTGACTCCTTTTCCTCTCGACAGTCCCTCCTCTATCGCCTTGTTCTTATTATGTTTTCTCTCGTAGCCAAGAGAAAACCCCCAAAAAAAAAGCCCGAATCTGACGTAACATGCTTAAACGTCAGATTCGGGCTTTCTGGTGCCTCATCGGTAATGAAGCCAGCAAAGTACCCTGTTTTTTTTGGTATGCAGCCGTAAAACCGGGATCAATTATTCCGGAAAATCAATTCCTATATTTTTGATCCTGATCTTGCGGATGACTCTACAAACTATTTTTTAGTTTTTCGTTAGCTGGAAGATAAGTTTTAGCCAGGAAAAAATTTTATCGTAAAACAAAAGAGCTGGTTGAGAGAAAAGAGAAGCGGGGGTACTGCTTCCCGACTTGCTCCCCTCCCTGGTTTTTTTCAGTCTGGAAGAATGATTCCATTTTTTGTATTCTGACTTTGCCCTCACTGTTTTTGAGTTCTTTGTTCGTTTGAAGGTAAAGTTTGGCCAGTTTACCGTAAGGTGCGCTGTGTACACTGTTCTGCATTTTCTGGTGCGCGCAACAAACTCTACGGTAAAAAGTGCCTTCCTGAATGCAAATGCGAAATCACTCCCAGATTTTTATTTTACTTTTATTTTGTTCCGTTCCCAAGCCTAGTTAACCGCTCTTCATAACTTGCGAGCAACTCTCGGTCGTTCTGGACAAAAGAGGGGTCTTTGGTCTTGATGGCTTCTTCATACGATCTGTCCGAGGCGCCGCTTGCAATCCTCTGGCTGAGCATTTCCATCTGCTCACGAAAATAGTCGGCTTGTTCCTGCATTTCATCTCCGGTTGGTGTCAGTGGAGAGTCAAGAGAAGAGTAAAGGACGGTTTCTTGGTCATGGCTAGCGTCGGACAATGTCCCGGTCGACGAGAACAGCCCGACCTTCTCCTTGGCTTCGTTATAGACGACAAGATAACTACTGCCCTTCAGCAGGGACGCGAGGACGTCCTCAATCTTCCTGTCTATCAGCTCAACATCAACATCAACATCAACAACGGCATCAATCTTTTCCGCTGATGCCGAGAAGATTCGCAGATCGCAGGTTTTCGCTATGCTGTCAAGTAGATGCGGCAAGGGGACGGACTGGGCCTTGATACTGAGCCTTTCGTTATGCAAGGAGACGAGAGGTTTCACGTTACCGGAGGCAGCAAGGTCCTGACCTGCCGCAACAGCTTTACTGCACGGGGACAGGAAGAGGGAAAAAGCCATCAAGCACAACCCCGTATTTTTAGAGATGTTGGATCGCTTGCTGGTCATTGTCATTTGCCATCGGTATGGAGGTGAGCGCTAATCCCGCAGGATTTCCTCGTGTTTTTCTATCTTGCAGATATTGCCCTGGTTGAAATTCACCTTGATGTGACCGGTCAGACCTCCTTCCCTGATTTCCTCGATATATTCAAAGAGACGCAATAACTTGTCGGACTGCATTTCCCGTTTTTTTTTACCAGAAGCAACAGTTGGATCAGTAGGCGCGGTATCTTTCTTTTTCACTGTTTTTCCTTTTCTCTGGCAACTGATTAGTCTTCGCGTCTGCTTTCGAGATGGTTCATTGTTTTTGTAGGGTGCGCTGCGCACCAGAAACAACTAGAACGGTGCGCAGCGCACCCTACAAGTACATGCCAACTTAAAAGCTCGCTGGAATGCGTATCTACAAAATTAATTGAATCGTTGTTCATTTTCTAAAGCAATTGATGAAGTCTTTTTATAATCCCGGATTGTTTAGTTTTTGTTAAATTCATATCGGCTTTGGTTTAGGACTTTGTCTGTGGGATCGGTGCCGTACAATCCCGCCTCAATGTGAGGCTGAGACCACGGCATGTAAGGCGGAATCGGGAATTCTGGTGATCAATAAGCTCGGTACAGCAGGGGCAGATCCGCCAGCGGCAGAAGGCTTTCAATCTGCTTGCAGGGGTTTGAGACAACACAATTCCTCGTCCATTACGGCGGGTTTGATTTGTTTAGTCATCAAGCCCGCCGTGTATGACGAGGAACCGTACAGAATTACGATACTCAAGAGGTGCTGCAATCAGTTGCCGGCCGGGTGGCCCTGAAGGTATGTGCCGGTTTTGACCTCAATCCGGGAAAACCACTTGTTGTTTCTCCCCCTCAGCGTGGCAAGAGCTGCGCACGCAAGTCCAAGCAGCCAGACGGTTCCGGGCAGCGGCACTGCAGCGACCTCATTGAACGCGAGCGACGAATCACTGTGAAGGGTATACAAATCCGGGGTGAGAATTGCGCCCGTATCATCGGTGACAATAACATCGGTCAGCGCAATGTTGCTCCACGAAATCGACCCGTTCACGGCATCGCCCCATAAACCGAAGGTGTATGGGAGAAAGACCTGATTCTCGGATTCGATGAGGTTGGTGCGATCAATGCCGGTCAGCGAAAGATGGTACTCGCCGGAAACATCTTTATTGATGTTGCTGCCGCTGGCGGAAAGCAGGTATTTAGTATCAAGTGAAGTGTACGCGTGGCCATCCCAATACGACAAGGTCATCGCCAGGTCCGTCCGTCCGTATTGGCTGTATAACTGGGTGTTGGCATTCACATTAAATATAAAATCAATGGAATAGGTGCCTGAATTGACCGAGCTGAAGGATACTTCATCACGAAAATAGCCGCCGGAGCGCCAGGCGTTGCTGTTGTCGGAGGCAGTAATAGAACCGCTGAACCCGTAATCGCTGGTTGTCGCCCAGGCAGATACATTGGTAGCCGAATAGGTTGCTGAACTGGTTGTATTGACTTGAGGCGAAATACTCTCCGCTATTATGGAGACAGGGAGCCCCCTGCTTGACGTTCCCGTATCAATGATGCGAGCCCCGTTGCCCTGAAAGGACAGGGGGTTCAGTTCTCCGAGTGCAAAAGCAGGCAAGGCATTGCCGAGCAAAAGACAGCTCAGAAAAATCCCTTTGATAAAAAGCACATCTCTCTTTTTCATGATCATCTCCTTTTTTTGATTTTTTCCTCTTTTTCAGGCGGTTAAAGACTGTGACCGTCCTGTTCGTCTGATTTCAGCCTGGATACTGGGGGTGAAATTTTCCACAACTCGATGATAAACGTATTCAAGTCATTATAATTAGCTCCGCTGACTTGATTAGAGAATGAGCGGAGCTAGAGAGAGCAAGAGTTGCAGTTTCTGAATCCCAACGAAAAACGAGCTCCTGGATGAATGGCCAGAATCCGATGACAAAGCTCAAAACAAACGCCAGCAGAATACCGTAGGCTTGTATCATATGCGGTTTCTCTGCATTAAGCAGGGGCTGGATGGGGATGCTTGCTTTCTATCATATTGAAACAATGCTTTTGTTTAGAAGTGAAACTGATAATTTTTCGCACGGAAAAGTGTTAACCAACCCATTTACCAGACCACTGTTCAGATTTTATTAGAACCTCGTCAATTCTCACCAGCAAGTGAGGCGCCTCCACAGACTTCGGTGTCATTTTTCCACGATTTTCATTGGCTACAGTGGCGTTTTATTTTTTCTCATGCTCTCCGCCAAGGGCAATACGTGGGCACCGATGGAGTTGCCGACCTTCTGGTACTCAATAGCCACTGTTCCCATCTGACCGGTGAAAACCCCTGCAAATAAATTTGACGCTCTCTTTTGGTTGTACTTGGGCGTTTCAATGCGTTGCAGTGGTGTATCTATATGATTTTAGTCGTTTAACTATATTTTTGAAGCAGGATTCCAGGCTCCGGGGAGCAACTTTCATTGCAACGATTCTTGCCAAATTTTTCACGGGAAAGGTGATTAATCTTAAGTGAAATCAATCAAATAAACGCATAGCGTCTCGCTGGCATCAGAGTTGCTCTCCTTTGTTTGTACAACAAAGCCAAAGGAGAACAACCACATGAAACATATCACGCTCGTATTCCTCTCTCTTCTGCTCCTCTCCGGTTGTGGCGCTGCAACCAAGAACAATGTCAGCATCAACCAGAATGACCGCATCTCGCCACGACAGGCTGTTTATTATAAGGCCATTGTTAAATGGCAGGATAGCCTGAGCGAAAAGTCATTCCAGCAATTTGATTTTCCGCAACTGGTGTCAATGCGTAATAAAATTGCCACTGAAGGCTGGAACAACGATACCGTTCATCAAATAATTGAAGAAATCAGGATGTTGACGTCTCTGACAATGGAAACCAAGGACTATTGGGATACGCCCAAGGAATTTGTCGCTAAAAATCTGCAGGGGGATTGCGAGGATATCGCTATATTCCTCCTCGCCATGTTGAAAAAGCTCGATTATCCGGGGCAGGTGCGGATATTTGCGGTGAACACTCAGTTTGCCGAGCATGCAATGCTCAAGGTTCAGATGCCCGATAATACATGGAAAGTCTTTGAAACAGTGAAAAAAACCGAGCGCAATATGCAGTTTGCTTTCACACCAATTGTTGAATTTGACGACCGGGAAATTATTTTTGCTGTCATTTAACCTGAGGAAGAAAAATCTGTTGAAATAACTTGGGAGTACACAGCTCCGTCATTCGCATGATAAGAAAGCAAAAAATCGGTCGGCTTCTACAGCAGCCTTAAAGGCTAGCCGAGTTCGGCGAAAATCAGCACGCCATCCGTTCCTGTATCAAGGCCGCTCTGCTTATTCTGTTCATGGCCATTGTCGGCCTCCTCCTCCTCTTTCTGTTGATCGTTTTCATCGTGCCAAGCATCTTGGAAGGATACTTTGTTAGGATACGGTTAATTTGTTTTTGCCGCGAAAAGGGATCTTCTGGAAAGAGAGAAAATCCTGTAATAAAAAGTAGCGTAGATTTCTTGCCCGAAAGCCTTTCATAGCAATGCCTCTGGGCTGTCGCAGGTGCTGCGTTTCCGCCATACCCGACCAGCGACAGACAAATTAATCAGGAGAGGATAATGATTTTTAGCAATATATGGCGATACCTTCTGAGTGCTTTGCTCTGTATACCTGTCTTTGCCGGGCAAGTTGCCGCCGCCGGGGAAAAGCTTGTTCTCGTTAGCATTCCATGGGTAAAAGAGGAGGCGTTACAATCCGCATATGCCCCGCTGGGTGAACTGCTCAGTCGCAAATTGGGCAAACGGGTGGAAATTGATATCGCCAGTAGCTATGAAGAAATCGGCGAGCGGATCAACCATCGGGCTGCCGATTTGGGTATCCTCGGCCCTAAAAGTTACGTTGAGGCCAAGGATAAATTCCCGGCGCTCATCTATCTTGCCACCTGCAAGCATCCGACTCCGTACTACAACAGCCTGATTATTACCCTTAAGAATTCCGGGTTGGGCTCACTGACCGCGCTCGCACAAACGAGTTTCGCGTATACAGAAATCGGCTCAACCTCCGGATATCTTTATCCTCGCCAGATGCTCAGAAAAGCCGGGCTTAATCCGGACGCTTTGTTCTCAAGAACCTATTTTCTCAACAAACACGACAAGGTGTACGATGCGATCGCCAAGGGTGCCGTTGCCGCTGGAGCCGTGAGTTCAACCGGGATGAAGGATGCCGTGGAAAAAAACGGTGACGTATACCGCATCCTTGAGTCGTCCGATCCGATCCCGAGCAACGCTGTGGTCGCTGGGCCACATCTCCCGCCCGACCTGGTGGCGGAGATTCGCGAGATTTTACGCGGCGCGGAACAGGATCAGGCCTTCATCGACAGCGGTTCTCCGCTGAAAGGATTCCTGGTCAAGGATAATGCTTTCTATGACATCGTTCGCCAAGAGCGCGATTTCAAATAACGAAAGAATGCCTTTTCATAGTCTCATTCATCAAATCGTCTTCTGGATACTCCTGCCCCTTGCCTGCGTTATCGGTTTTGTTTCTTTCCAGCTTCACGGACTCCTTGCCAGTTTCAGCGCCCATCACCAAAAAGATATCGTCAAGGAGGGTGGTCGGATTGAAAGAGAACTGCAGCTCGTTCTGAGCACCACCCAAGAACTGGCCGCAATGATTTCGCGAGATGGCAAGGTTTTGCTTGCCTGCAAACGCAGAGAGGCGGATACACTGTACCAAACGGGCAGTAACATCATTGCGTCGAACCTGCTTGATCAGGTCACCTTTGTGGATGCTGAGGGCATTGTTTTAGCCCGGGGTCATGACGAATTTTTCTTCAATGACACCCTTGCCGACGATCCGTTCTTTCTCCTGGCTGCCGCCGGAAAAAGCTATTCTGGAATAGTTCGGGAAAAGGATGTTGTTTCTTTTGTTATTGTCCAACCCATAATGGAATTCGGTGCCGTTGTTCGCGGCGCACTTATTGTTTCCCGCTCCATTTCGCCGCAATTTATTGACCATATGGGCCGCGAACTCGGCCTCAATATCTCCATCGACTACCAGCCCAAATCTTCCACCGACCTGTCAGAAGAACCCTTGGGTATTGCGCGTTTCAGCAAACCTCTCCCGTTCAACTCCATGATGGACAAGGGACCCTGGACCCTGACCATCAGCAAGAGTTATGCAAACGAACTGGAGGCATTCAATGCCGCGCGGACAAAAATCATCCTGTTCACCATCCTGGCGACCGCGGCCACCCTTTTCTTCGTCTATATTTCCGTGCGCTATCTGCTCCGCCCCATGAGGCGCCTCCTCATCTGGCTGCAGCAGCATAAGAGAGGTGAGATCGGGATCGAGGACTTGAATAAGAACATTATCACCCAGAACAACAAGGACAACGAGCTCGGTTTTATCGCCCATTCGGCGCTGCAAACCATTCAGGAATTGGAAACGGCCCGTTCGGATCTACAACGAATGCACCAGAATCTGGAACGATTGGTTGTGGAGAGGACTCAGCAGCTCTCGATTAAAACAGGACAACTGCAAAGTGAGGTGCGGGAGCGGGAGCAGGCGGAGCTGAAGATTCGAGGCTTGAAAAACCACCTGCAAAGCATCTTCGATTCGATGCGGTGCACATTGATTGGCGTGGATGCTAACCAATTGATAAATTTTGTCAACTTCCAGGCGGAAGTGTTCATCGGTTTATCCCTCGAAGAACTCAGGGGAACGCATGTCGAACGAATTTTGAGGACATTCAATCTATCCACCCAGGATTTTCTCGACCATGCGAGGCAGGACGGCGACCAATGGCAATTGCGTCGCTATACCACCAAGTATAACGACTCGCCGATGCATTTGGATATTACCACCTATCCGTTTCGCTATGACACCGAGACCGGCTTGATCATCAGAATTGACGACGTCACCAAACAGGTTACGATGGAACAGGAGTTATTCAAGGTCGAAAAACTGAAATCGATCGGCTTGCTGGCAGGAGGCCTCGCCCACGATTTCAACAACTATCTGGCCGCAATCTTGGGCAACATCGACCTGGCGCTGCTGGACAACCAAATACATGAAAAAACCAGAAGGCTGCTCACAAAGGCGGAAAAAGCCAGTATCTGCGCCAGGGATCTGACCGGCCAACTGCTCACCTTCGCTAAGGGGGGCGAGCCGAAGAAAACACTGACCGACATGGCCGAAGTGGTTAGGGAGGCGGCGAGCCTCGCCGTGCTCGGCAACCGTTTTCCCTATCGTTTTTCCATCCCCGCAAACCTATGGCCCGCCGAGGTCGACCGGGGACAGATCGGACAGGTTATCCAGAATATTGTCGTCAACGCCACCCAAGCCCTATCAGAAGGCGAGGTAATCGATATTGCCTGCGCAAATGTAGTCTCGGAAGATGAAAAACATCTCAACCGACTGCCCGCCGGCCCCTATATTCGGATCACCGTGACCGATAAAGGCCCTGGCATTCCTGCGGAAATTCTGACGAGGATTTTCGACCCCTATTTTTCCACCAAGTCCGAGGGACACGGCTTGGGGCTGGCTATCTGCTATTCAATCGTCATAAAACACAACGGCATAATCACCGTGGAATCCTCGCCAGGGGTTGGAACGACTTTCTCCGTCTACCTACCCGCCAGGCCGGGCGAAATCGCTGCAACCGCGCTGAACGGCGAGATCGAAGCGAACAAACAGCGGCCCCTCCGAATCATGGTCATGGACGATGAACCGATGGTTCGGGAGGTGGTGGGCGCCATGCTCGATCTTCTCGGCCATCAGGTTACTTTTGCCCGGGACGGTCTGGAAGCGATTGAAAAATACAAAAGTGCCCTGGAGTTGGGTGCGCCTTTGGATATCATTTTAATGGATATGGTCATTCCTGGAGGCATGGGCGGGGTGGAGGCGGCGCGGGAGATTCATGGTATCCATCCAGAGGCGAAGGTGATCGTATCGAGCGGCTATTCCACCGATCCCGTGTTGGCCAAGTTCAAGGACTATGGTTTCGCGGCGGCCATTGGCAAGCCATACCAGATTAAAGAACTCGCCCGGATAATTAATGAGGTAGAAGCAGATTAAAGAGATAGTCAGACTTTCCCTCTTGCTTTCTCAAAACGTCTTCCAGCGAAATGTCAGCGGCCAAGGGCAGAACCGGGATTAATGCTTACTCCTCCGCAGGGAAAAAACATTTGCCAGATCCTCATTTCAGTACGCCCATGCTGTGCCACATTCAAAACAAATTCATCGAGAAGTAGCCGCAACGGGTGCTGCGGTGGCATGGATTGCGCCAGCAATGCAGATGTCACTTACAGTTTTTTCAGAAATTGCTTCCGGCCGAGGCTGTTTACATGGGCTCGTGCTGTATTTCGGCTATTTGACCCAAGTATTATTTTGGCGTAAGGTTCTTGGATGAATCTTATTTCTATAAGATTGGGTTTGGCTTGGCAGGATGGTTTACACTTAAAAGAATTTTCTGGTGGCTTCTTGCGGTTTACTAGGCTGTTTGTGAATCACATCGATAAATAAGCCACTTTTCACATCGCTATTTGATCCATCCAGAGGGAACTCCAGAGATGGGAGTAAATGGGGCCTGCTCACGAAACGGAAAAATGAGGGCCTCGATTTATTGATTTTTTCCAATACAGAGTGCCATCCGAGCCTGGTGCGACTTCGATAGAAACACTAATGGTTTGAACGTGCTCAGTACTTTTGTAACCCCTGCGAAGATTAAAATACCTCTCTTGCTTATTATATCCTAACGAACTCATGATATGAACATAACTTGAGTTTTTCGTAATCAACAATTAGACAGCTATAGATGTTGTTGAATTTTTTGGGTACTTTGCTGGTCCATCGGACACCAGAAAGCCTGAATTGCTCCAAAAGCGGTTCAGGCTTTTTTTGTATATTGAGGTATAGAACGATAAAACGGTAAAAACATCTTCAACCGCCTTTCATTCAACGCATAGGAATGAAATTCTGCTGATGATGGTAACTTAATCCTAAAATCTATGCTCATATACGAGTGAGTCACTCGCCTCTTACAATGAGCATACCCACAATAAAAATACACCGGCAGAGCTGGGCAGTCTTCGCCACCCTCTTTCTCTTGATATTCTCCTGCCAGCAGGTTGCGTACCAACAACTCAGAGGAACTGCAGTGGAGGAGGGCATTGTCTCCGCTCTGGCTGTTGTTCCCGGCACAAAGGTTATCAACCTGATTTCTCCCGGCGAACGGGTTTCGGCACAAGGCAATCGGCTGATTTCTTCCTACGTGCGTCTCTCCGTGTTGGACGGTTGCGAGGGCACGGAAGTGATATTTCTGCTGATCGCCGCCCTCTTAGCATTCCGCTCTAATTGGAGACATACCCTGATCGGGGTGGGACTTGGCATGTCCCTGGTTTTCATTTTGAATGTCACTCGAATAACAAGCCTGTATTACGCCTTGCGTTTTGCAAAGCCCTGGTTTGATCCGCTGCACGTCATGATCTGGCCGATCCTGATTATCATGACCGTCGGTCTCTTCTTCGTCTGGTGGAGCCGTTTACCTCTGAAGAGCGGCCATGCAGAAAGCAAAGCTTAGGAATGCCATCATCATCGCTGTTGTAAGTTTATGCGCCATTACGGGGCTGTTTCTCGTCACCGGAGAGACATGCGGCAAACTGCTTCTGCCGCTGTATCGTTCCGAAATTAAGGCAATATACCCATTTATACATATTAAAGAACTGTTGATAGAAACAACCGGACGTGACCGTCTCATTACCCTGCGAGCGGTTTTCAATGCGCCACAATACATAGGTATGAGCCGACTGGACATAGGAACGACCATATCAAGCTCAACCTTGCTTGGCCATGCTCTGCTGCCGTTTATGGTCATGCTGCCCCTGGTTTCCGCGGCCAGGGCAATCTTGCCGGTCAGTAATAAACGGCTTGTCCTCGGAACATTGTTTTTTCTGGCTCTACTTACGGCCTTGGATGTCCCTTTCGTCTTGGTGGGAGCCATGGAGGATATACTTCAGAACCAGTTCGCTCCGGGCAACTCGCCCAGCTTGATGATGCGCTGGCTTTACTTTCTCAATGGCGGCGGAAGGCTGGGCCTATCCGTGGCAGCGGCAATTATTACGGTTTCATATAGTTCTTCTTTATCGGCGGACCACGTTCCCAGACAATCGTGCTTGCTCTCAGCAATAAAATAAAAAAAGAAGATGATGGGGGATTTATGCGTTTCTCGATTTTCAGCTTGGCGATTCTCTTAGTCCTGTTGCAGCCGAGCTTCAGCTTCGGCGCGTATGGAAGCAACAGCCAGCGTGCCATTCAATGGCTGGCTACTCAACAGAATGCCGATGGCAGTTGGGGCACCAGCGAAACGGACAAATTCATAAACACGGTGGAAACGGTGCAGGCATTGCGGGCTGCCGGAAACCGCAATATTTCATATTACAAAGGCATTACCTGGCTGGAAAACCATGCCGCAGCCAATAGCGATTTTTTGGCTCGAAATGCCCTGGCACTGAGCACGCACGGCGATAACTTGAGCGCGGTGATCACGCAATTGGGCGGTTATCAGAACACGAGCGTTACAGGATATTCCGGCTGGGGCTTGAGTCCGGCATATCTTCAGTCGCCGCTCGATACCGCCGTGGTGCTGTCCACCCTCACTGGCTTGGGGACAAGCGCCGACTTGGGTGCGGCGACCACGTATTTGAAAAATAGCCAACTGACCGGCACCGACAAAGGCTGGACCGTGGGCCTTGAAAGTGCAAGCGATGCTTTCACGACCGCCATGGTTATCAAGGCCCTTGCCCCGCTGCAATCACAGGACCCGAGTTTGACGGTCAAGATCGCCAATGGTGTCGCCACACTCGGCGGACTCGTCAATAGTGGTTCCCCGATTCATCTGCAAGCCCTTGCCGCGCATGTAGCCCTACTGGCCAATAATACCGCAATGGCTCAACCACTGTTGAACAATTTGACCATGATCCAAGGCGCCGATGGCAGCTGGTCAGGTCGTCCTTACGACACCGCTCTCGCCGTGCGGGCCTTTGCCGCTGCCGACGGCACGGACAGCGGAGTTGGTCAGACCTCGGTCTTCATGCCGGACGTATGGCTGCGCACTGCAATCAATGCGGCGCTGGGGCGCAATGCGATGGACAGCATCGACCGCGCCGAGCTGGCCCGGTTGACCACTTTGAATGCCGCCAACAAAGGCATCAGCGATCTGACCGGACTGGAATGGGCAAAAAATCTGAGCAGTGCGGATTTACGAAATAACCATATCACTTCTTCCGCTCCACTTGACCATCTGAGCTTGCTGACCGATCTGAAACTGGATGGCAACCCGGTGATGGTCGCCAGTTCTGACGGAGACGTCCCAACCCTGCCGGAGTGGGGAATGCTGGTCATGGCCACCCTGCTCATTGGGCTTGGAGCGCGACAGCAGAATACTACCACCTTGAATCTGAACTGAAGGAGATACCAAGTGTCCACGATAACACGAAACGCTTGTGCGGGATTGTTGTTGCTCCTCCTGCCCGCAAACATGGTGATGGCTTCCGACCGGACGCCGCTCAAGGAAGGACTGGGAGCGGACACGGTTCAGCAGATACAGACAATCGGCCAGGCCGTCCTGACGGCGAAAAAAAACGTGGAACCCGAGGGGACCGACATGCAAAACCTGCGGCAGCGGCTCACAGAGTTGCAACAGGCAGTCACATCGCTTACCGGCCCCTCGTTGAACATTGTAAAAGGCCCGTCCGTCTCACAGCAGACCAATGAAACGGCTGCCCCTGGCATAATCCCTGGCCAGGAGCAGGCCAAACGACAAGAAGATGAAAACAACAAAGTGCGTGGCCTGCTCAACGAGGTGCGCAAACAGCGTTCTCTCGTGCAGGTTAAAAGCCAGAATAAAACCGGAGAACGTGCCGTCATGGAACGCACTGCTACGGTAAAAGTTGCAGAACTGGAAAATGCCGTGGAAGAGGCCTTGAGCAGCCAGCCCAAAGAGCGAGCGGAAAAAATCGGTAAACTGAAAGAGCGCCTGACGATCTCGAACCGAGCCCTGACCGCGCAACCGGATACAGTGGAAAAGACCCCAACCCTCTCGACCATCGTGCACCACCGCGAACAAAAGAAAAGTGGGAAATGACTATGAAAACCATGAAAACAACGCTCATACGTTTTGTCATTACACTTGTCATGCTGGCACCCTTTGCGCCTGCTCATGCTACAGACGATATCAGCGAAACCCCCGAGATTCAATACTCGTCTGCCAGTGCGATTGACCTGAAAACCAAGGCCGACGAACTTGCCAGCCCGGTGAATATCTACGAATACCTGCGCAACAATGCCGAGTATGCCCTCTATCACGGCTCAAGGAGTGGCTCCATCAACAGTTACCTGGGACTCCGAGGCAATGACGTGGACCTTGCCTCGACGCTCATCGCCATGCTCCGTTCACGGGGCATCCATGCCCGTTATGTGGTCGGCACTGTGCAGGTCACTGCCGCACAGGTTATGAACTGGCTGGGGGTTACAAATCTTGACCTTGTCGTCAGCATCATGCAGGATCAGGGTATCCAGAATGTCTCTTTGAGCACCGACCGAAGCTCTGTGAGCTTTGAGCATGTCTGGGTGGAGGCGAATGTCCCCTACGGTGATTATCGGGGTGGCGGCCAAGATGCGGCAAGCGTCACCTGCGGCACCAACAGCAATTGCCACTGGATTTCGCTTGACCCCTCATTCAAGCAGAAGCAATATAATCAAGCCATCGATATCTACAACAACCTCAGCTTTGACTACACGAACTACTATGACGCCATCAAGAACAACGATGCGACCCGCATGAACAAGAATCCCCTGGAGATCTATGAAGAACAGATTCTCACCTATCTCCAGGCAGACAATCCAGGGAAGACGCTTGCAGATGTAGCCTATACCGGTGACATCATCTCCCAGGACAACCTGATTCTTCCTGCGTCACTCCCCTACACGGTCACGAATACACCGCGTCGTTACAATTCCGTGGCTGATCATGACGCGGTGGTGCCTGCAACCGAGCCGAAAAAATGGAAAAAGACGCTCTCCGTGACCTTTTATTTGAAAGGAACCACGAGTGATGGAGGCTCGGTTATTCTTAATCTCGGCATGGGGCCGGTGTTACTTGCCGATCTGTCCACCAAGAGACTTACTCTGACCACTGAAATTAATGGCGGAATTCCGAATGTCGTCCTGCGGCTGGATGGAGTCGAGATCGCACGTCCAATCAGTGGAAGCGGTTCGATCGGTGGATACACTCCTGCTATTGGCAACCCCTTTAGCCTTACCGTGAGTATGGATGGTATTCCTGCCTCCACCTCAAGCGGTACGGATGAAATCATTTCCGCTACCTATTCCGGTATAATCGGGGGCTACTACCTGCTTGCCACTGGAGGGGAAACCTCCAACTGGACCCAAGTGCATAGAGCCGCCCAGCAACTTCTCACAAAAAACCAGCAGAACAAGATTGTTCTTAATCCCGCAGAAAACGGTACGAACACCTGCCCCAGTACCGGCACATGTATTTGCGACACGATTACAGGCATCAACTGCACGCCGTATGTGGATACAAGCAGTAACGGCTGGGATGCCTCAGACCCCAAGTTGCTCGATAACAAACCTGCCATGGACGACCTCACCGGCGGGCTCCTGCAGGTGGCTGCCATGCAGTACTTCACGAAAATGCGCGAAGGCATGGCACGTATCGACAACTTGAATCATATAAAATCGCCGATCGCCGGTTTCCTCGGCGTGGTGAGCTCGACCCACGAAGTCGAGTATGTGGACAGCACCGCCTTTTCCGTCCTGCCGGGAGGACTTCTCATCGATATGAAGGGGATTACCCTGAGCGGATCATGGCGCATAGACCAGCCCGCTTCATATTCCAACAGCCAGTTCGAACTCATGGGCCATATCACTTCTTCCCTGGAGCATGAGATATGGCAGGAGTTGACAGGCTATGACGCGGTGTCCACCGTTCGCGGCATCCAGATGGCTCTCGGCAACGGTGCTAGCCTGCTCAACCCCAAAAAAAACGCTACTACCGACACACTCCCCGGGCTCTATGCATCCTTTGGCTTCAACTCTGCGGCACCCTCGCCGTTTCAGTTGCGGGAGCGTACTATCTATAGCACCAAGCCGGCCAGCTGGTCCCATCCATCACCTGCTTCCCCTGCAACAGCTTATTTCGAGGTGCTGAAAAAGGCTCCTTCTGGAACAACGGATCCAAGACGGGGCATTTTGACATATGCTAACGATTATTATGATTCGAATCTCAGTTACATTGCTACCCACCTATCACAATATACAGTCCAATTTTATAATAACTATTTTGGTGTAGGCACGGGCGGTTATTTTGATTATTTGAATGAAAATCAGGGGTTTGTTCCGACACAGTTTGTTTACAGGGCATACCCAACAGCAAATACCATGTACTCAACAGGATTCATAGGAACTATGCGCAACGACCTCTATATGCGCGATATCAACCAGTACTGGATTGAATACCTGCTTCCCTCGACGCAAACAACCGGGAGCACCTATCGCTTTATGGTTGATATCCGCAAGGCCCATGAGGCAAGCTCTTCAAACATTGTCAGCCTCGGATTTGAAATACAGAATACCAGCCTGTCCGCAGGCGGCGGCTATGTAGACGCAACCAAGCCCCTCAAGGCGGCGCAGGCGATTGTCGGCACCTCCGTCATTGCTCCCACTTTCAACAACGCCGTTTTTACCGACCAGAACACCATCAGCCAGACGAACAATGACGTGATCAAGACTCCTTCCACCGCTGACCCGGTGAGCACGGTCACCGGCAACAACTACCATGACGAGACCGATTTCACTATCAAGGGGCGGGGCATGGACATCGCCTTCACCCGCACGTATAATTCCGCCCCATCAAGCACGAAAATCGACGTCCCCCTGGGCTATGGCTGGACCCATTCCTACAATATGCAGCTCAAGTCCAACGATTACGGCTCCTGTCCAAACTGCGCTGTCGGTACGGGGGCAGGTCAGCGACCGGAAAACGGCAACAACAAGACTTCCTCCATCACCTACACCGACGAGCGCGGCGGGCAGCACAATTACCTGGTGAACGAATCCACCTACGCGGTGACCCCGCCCACCGGGGAATTCGATACCCTGACCCTGGATTCACCGTCCGCTGGCTACCACACCCTCACCTTCAGGAACGGCGTCAAATATGTTTTCCAGGGAACGAACCTCAAGACCGCACCGAATAACACCGCCAAACTGACGCAGATTGCGGACCCTTACGGTAACCAGCTCAACTTCACCTACACCGGTTCAAATCTCACCGCCATCACGGACAACCTGGGCATATCAGGCCGCACCGGGCTCACCCTGACCTATACCGGCAATCGACTGAAGGACATCACCGACTGGACGGGCCGGAAATGGAGCTACACCTACGATGCCTCGGGCAATCTCGCCTCCGTGACCAATCCGCTCACCAAGACGATCAACTACACTTACCAGACCGGGACGCACAACTTGTATGAAGTCATCCTCCCGGAAGTACGGGACGGCAAACCGGTCAAGACGGCCTTTGCCTATTACCAGAACGGCAAGACCTTCAACTACGCCAACAGTCTGGGTTACACCGAGACCATGGATTACGACCTCTATCGCAAGATAACCCGGGTCACCGATCCCCGGGGCTTCATCCGCGACTACGAGTACGACCAGAACGGCCTCATGACCAAGCTCACCGAGCCGGACAACGGCATCCTGCGCTTCGACAACACCGCCGACCTGCTGCGCTACAAGAAAACCGATGCCCAGAATTACACCACCACCTACTCGTACCGCACCGACTTTGCATCCACCGGGGCCTCCAACACCGGCGGCAACGTCACTCAGGAGACCGATCCCCTGACCAATACGCTCCAGTACACCTATGGCGTCTATGATCAGATAACCCACAGCAAGGACAAAAACGGCAATGGCCGGACCATGGCCTATAACGCCGCCGGTAAACTCCAGAGCGTCACCCTGGACTCGCTCAACGGCACGGCCAACGTCTTGTTGCAGAGCTTTACCTACAATGCCGACGGCACGGTCAAGCAGATGGTGGAATACATCGACCCGGCTAACTCGGCCCGCAAGCGAATCACCGACTACGCCTACCAGGACAACAACCTCAACCTGCAAAGCGTTACGGTCTCGGGTTCCGGGCAGACCGTTGTTACCACCTTCACCTACGACACCCTGGGCCGCAAGAAGACCGCCACCGTGGCGCGGCGGAAATCGGCCAGCGATCCGACGCTTGTCAACCTGACCACCAGCTATGACTATGATGTCCTCGACCGGGTGATCAAGATCACCGATCCCCTGGGCAACATCGCCGAGACCCTCTATGACGGCAACGGCAAGGTGACGCAGGTCAACGCTTTCTACAAAAAGCCGGATGCCACCTTAGAGAGCCGCCTCATCGTTCAGCGCAGCTATGATGCCGCTGACCGGATGATCAGCGAGAAGGATATCTACAATGCGGTTACCCAGTATGCCTACGACGAAGCCGGGAACCTCGTCCAGATAACCGACCCCAACAATCATATCACCGAATACGAGTACGACGCCATGAACCGGAGAACAGCGGTCATCGACGGCAACGGCTTCCGCACCGAGACGGTTTACGACCTGGCCGGGCATCCCGTCCAGAGCATCAACCCCAACGGCAAGAGCGTCCAGACCAGCTATGATGCCCTGGGGCGGCCTATCACTCTGACCGATGCCCTGGGCTACCAGACTACCTTCATTTATGACGCGGGCGGCAATGTCACCAAGATGACCGACGCCAATGCCAATGCCGGGCTCCAGCCTAAAAACAGCTACGGCTGCACCCTCTACAAGGTCTATGACGCGCTGAACCGGGTCAAACAGGAGGTGGATGCCCTGGGCGGCATTACCAGCTATACCTATGATCTCCTGGGCAATATCATCAGCATCATTGATGCCGAGAACCACGTCACCACCTTCGATTACGACGACCTTGGCCGCTTGGTCACGGTCCGCGACCCGCTGGTGGAAACTCCGACCGACAAGGTGACCGCCTTCACCTATGACCAGGCGGGCAACGTGCTGACCAAAACCAAACGCAGCGGCGCGGTGACCACCTATACTTACGACAACCTCAACCGCCTCACCCGGGCCCAGTACACCGCGCCCGGAGCCACCACCATCACCGAGACTTTCGTTTACTCGCTCTACGGCACCAAGCAAAGCGCGGCCAATGGGGATGTCACCTATACCTACGGCTACGACCTGAAGAATCGTCCCCTCTCGAAAACCGACTCGCGCAGCGGTGTCGCCCTCAACTACACCTACGATCCGGCCGGCAATGTCGCCACCCGGACCAACTACGACAATACCACCACCGAGTATCATTACGACTCGGCCAACCGCCTGGTGGCGGAGCGCAACCGGGACTTTTTGGAGGTCAGCTACCACTACGACCCGGCGGGCAGGCTGCTGGACAGGATTCTCAGCAATGGCGCTAAGACCAACTACATCTATGACGACGGTAATCGCCTACTGCAGCTGATCAACACCAGTGGCAAAGGCACCATGGTGAGCGATACGACCTATGTCCGGGACCGGCTGGGCAATATCACCAGCCAGACCGATGCTTCCGGCACCACCGCCTTCACCTATGACGCTTTGTACCGGCTGATCAACGCCGACTATCCTGGCACGGTCAATGACCAGGGTTATACCTACGACAAGGTGGGCAACCGCAAGACTATGACCAAGAACGGTGCGACCGTGGCCTATGCGCATGATGTCGATAACCGCATGAAGGAGATTCATCAGAACACCACCGGCGGCGCGCTGCTCAACAGCTACGTCTATGACGACGACGGCAATCTTGCCACCAAGAATAACGGCGCAGGCTCAGTGCTCCAGTCCCTGGCCTATGATGCCAAGGGCCGGGCCAAGACCATCACCACCAGCGGCGTCGGCACCGTCACGGCCCTGACCTACGACCCGTATGACTACCGCATCGCCAAGACCGACAGCATCGGCGGCCGCACCTACCTGCTTGAAGGCGAGCATCTGGAAGGGGTGACGAGCGGGACCGTGGGCAAGGCCATGTATTTGCGAGGCGCGGTGATCGACGAGATCGTCAATGCCTTTCTGTATGAGAGCAGCGGCGATGTCAACTACACCTTCCATCACGATGCCCTCCAGTCGGTACTGGGCCTCTCCGGCCATGACGGCACGGTGCTGCAGACGATTGCCTACGGCCCGTTCGGGGAGAAGATCGCGATTACCGGCAATGCCAACAGCAACCGGCTCCATTACACCGGTCGTGAAGAAGACCCGGATACCGGGCTGTATTATTATCGGGCTCGGTTGTATGATCCGGGGGTTGGGCGGTTTATTACTGAAGACCCCAAGGGGTTTGGGGCCGGGGTTAACTTTTATGCGTATTGTGGGAATAATCCGGTTAATTATAACGATCCTATGGGGATGGAACGTGGGGATTGGAACGATATCAGATCTTATACTGACCCGCTTTTATGGAGCACTGTTCATCAAGATGTAATGAACGGAGCAGCGGGGCAGCGAGCAATTGATACCGCCAAAGCCGAAATTGGTATTTTCGCTGGTTCTGCCCAATTGGCTTATGCCGCTCTTACAAAAGGATTATTTTCAAAATCTGTAGGTGTACATGGTTTAGGAAACTATCTCGGATCAATTGGTGAGCTATCAAATATAATTTATGGTGGAGATAGAGATTATAATTTTACCCGTCAAGGATATGAACAGGTGTCCAAAGCACTCACCGGAGAAGAAGCATATGGAACTGTTGGTTTCTATGCTGTAGATTTCGGATTGGGGCTTAAAATGGCCTTTGAGCCAGTGAAACAGGCAAGTGTCGTACAAACCACTTTTGGTGTAGAATTGGAAAGATACAGGAGTCTGCCTTCCATTTTAACAAACGGGTCTTCAGTTTTATTACACGATACGGTGCAATTAGTTAATTCTGGCAAAACATTGATTGATAGCTTTGATACTATTGGAGGAGCTTCCGGAGGCTTTGTTTTATATCCGAATAAATCGAACACAAATATGATGCGTCAAGTTTATCAAAAATAATTTTTTGTCAAATATTCTATGAAACAAAATAGAACGATATTGATACTGGCTGGGATACTAGTATTTGGAATATCTATTTTAGCAGCTCTCCAAGGTGATATCTCGCTTATATGGGGTCTTTTTGTCGTTGCTATTTTATGTGGTTTGAGACTACTAAAATTTAAAACTGGCAGGGAATTTTCAATTATAGAAAAAATTGGCATTAGTGTTATATTTCTCCTTTTAGCATTACTACCGATTATCTTTTTAAGATAAATATGGTTCCTCCGCAGAATTTGTGGGCGGGCAGGTGATCGGCCTGACGATAACACCTTGATACAGTGTAACTTTAGCCACTCCACCCTAGGGGAGGCACTGGGATCGGTCATCAGTTCGCCTTTCAAACTTGTTTAAAGGAACAACACAGAAAATGGGGTCTGATTTATCAGAAAATGGGGTCTGATTTGAATGGCACTTACTTAAGCTTTTTAGGGTGACCGTACTTGCGAATTTCATCGCGTGCTTGCCCCCTCGGTTTCATCAGTCTTGGGTAGGGTTTTGGTCGCTTTTTTACGGCTCTTGGTTCGACCCTGCCGTAACGGTTACCCACGCGCTGTTCAGCGATTAACATAAACAGAAGGGCTTTCTGCCCGTTCTCTATTGCTTCCCAGGGATGGTTACTCCAAGCCACCCAGACCTGAAGTGTATGCTTGAAGCTGATTTGCCGTGGACAGATATCTGTTTGCAACGCCGCTTGGCACATTAACAAACGAATTAAATTGTAGCTCAGCAAGTAGACCCACATTTCTTTCTCGTTCATCTGCGGCGTCATGCAGCTCAATGTCTCCATGCCAAGGGTGGTTTTGATATTTCGCAAATCGAGTTCTACTTGCCAACGCTGTTTATACAACTCTGACAGCTCGGATTTGGAAACATCGCTAGAGGACAGGATAGTCGTCACCAGTACCTTGCCGGCGACCTTAGTCTCACGGATACGCAACGTTTCGGGGAAATTCTTATACTCCTCTTTTTCCATCCATTTTGGACAAGCCAGAGGCTTAGTCCATTCGACAATGTGATCGCGCGCTCCCAACCGTTTTCCTTTCCTGAAATCGGTTTTACGGGCGCCATGCTGCCCAAAAACTACATCCACCCCCCTGCCCAACAATTCGGCAATCAACCAATAGCTACAGTAATATCGGTCTGCCAACACCACGTCGCCTGGTTTTAGAGTATCGAGCAACTGGCGAAACAACGCGTGTTCACTGGCCCCCTTTCCCTTGAACGGGCCTATGGCCGCATCCAATACAGCGCCGCTCTCAAGACAAATGAGCCCCACAATTCGGGCAATTGGAAAACCAAGTCCCGGTTTTTGACCATTCTGTTGGGGATAAACCGCTTGGTTCTCGGGAGTATCGGGCATTGTTACCGTTGTGCCATCGACCAGTTTGACTCGTCGGTCACGCCAATGCCACGTCTTTGGCGTGTGTTCAACGAGCACACCTCCCGTCTGTCTCGCTATGCCGCTGACCATCTCCAACGGGAGACTCTGTCGGGCTTTACAATAGGCGCTCGTCCCGGTGCTACAAGGCTCCAGACCATTGAAAACACGATTAACCACGAAGGTATTGACGGTGTTCTGACAAGACCCATCGCTGCTCAGTACCTGAGCCATGAACAACGATAAGGTCACAGTCGGCGTATAGAGCCGTTCGCGATACGCAGGTAAATGTGCTTCAACTGCATCCAGACATTCTGGGTCGCCGGTCAGCAGATTGCATAAAACGTTACGATCTGACTTCCCAACATAATCAGCGATATGTTTTTGTTGATTCTTTACTCTTTGGCCTATAGTTTGTTGCATGATGGCTGGCGTCTCCAGATGGTAGTTGGGTGTTTGGATGCAACCAATCTATCATTCCGCCAGCCATCTTTCTATGTGTATCCGGATTGTTGAAGCCCCTTATTCAAAGGGGCAGGCTTAAGTAAGTGCCATTCAACCATGACCCGACTCTATTACGGAGAAACAGGGCATGTCCTGGGTGGGCTCAAACGGATGAAACCGCGGAATAACGATGTCAAGGAACAGATCCGCAAACTGATTGGGTATCTGCAGAACAATGCCCACCGAATCGACTACAAACACAATCGGGCAGGCGGATATCCTATCGGCAGCGGCGGCATTGAGTCCGCCAACAAATTTATCTGCCATGTCCGGCTCAAACGAAGCGGTGCCTGGTGGCTGAAAGAAAACGGCAATGGCATGCTCGCCCTAAGATGTGCCCTCGTAAATGGAACCCTCGATGCTGCTTTCAAGCGTTATGTGGCCAAGGGCCAGAACACAACTTTAGCGGTTGGGACAAACTCCTAATGCTCCCTGATGACTGGGCTGAATTGGCTGACACATATGAGCGTTTAGCTGTCTGGCTATCCTTTTCCCTAAAGAAAAAATGTGCATAACCCATAAGGAACCACAAAATGAACTGGACGGAATACGCAGTCTGCATATTTTGAAAAGGTTTGGTGGGTTCCGCACCGTCGCGACGCCGCCAGTTATCATGAACCGTTAGGCGTAATAATTGACTCATTGACTTCTAATATTATATCCTGAATCAGTGATAAAGCATCAATGGAAAAGCATTAATTTTCCGATTATCATATTGATATTTAAGCAAAAATATTGCAATATACACCTGTCCTGAAAACTCACTTGGCAGGTAAAAACATGAAACGAATGAACCTGGAACAAAGCAGTGAAGAATTCTACCCCAGCCACTCCGGGCTGGCCTTGGCCGGTGCCTGCATCAACCGGTACAGCGACCTTGGCCGGCATGTCGGCAGGCTGGGGCAAAGTAACGGTCATATCAGCGAGCCGGACATCTTCCGCAGCTATCTTGGCTTGCTTTGCCTGGGGAAAAGCGACTATCAGGCCATTGACGCCATGCGGGATGACCTTTTTTTCCTGGAGGCGCTGGGTATTGACCGTGTCCCCTCGGTGGAACGATTGCGGCAGCGGCTGGATGCCGCGGGATCGAGGATGATCCCCGCCATTGTCAAATGTTCCCAAACCATGCTCAAGCAGCTCAAAGTCCAGGTGAGCCCGGCAGTCCCAGGGTTCGTGCCTCTGGATGTGGATGTTTTTCCGCAAGATAATTCCAATACACGCAAAGAGGGGGTGAGCCGCACCTACCATAACTATGATGGCTACGCCCCGATCGCCGCCTATCTCGGTCTGGAAGGTTGGTGCCTGGAGGTGGAACTCCGGCCCGGAAGCCAGCATAGCCAGAAGGGCGCGGTGGAATTTCTCCAGCGGGTGATTGTCCAGGGCAAGACGCTGACCGAGGAGAAAATCCTGGTCCGGGCTGACTCGGCTCACGATGCGCTGGAGACATTGATCGCCCTGGAAAAGGCCGAGGTCTGCTACATCATCAAATGGAATCCTCGGAAAAACAATGTCAGGGAGTGGCGCGACCGTGTTTTCGCCCAAGGCGAGGTGGTCACTCCCCGGCCAGGGAAAAGCATCGGCACACTGGTCGTCGAGGAAAGCAAGGAAGTTAACGGAGCCGTCTATCAACTCAAGCGGATTGTCCGGGTGACCGAACGAACCATTGACAAACACGGCCAGCTTCTTGTTGCGCCGGAGGTCATTCTGGAGGGCTGGTGGACCAACCTGTCGCTGGCACCGGAGATGGTGATCGATTTGTATCGTCAACATGCGACCTCCGAGCAGTTTCATAGCGAATTCAAGACAGATCTGGACCTGGAACGCCTGCCCAGCGGCAAGTTCGCCACCAATTCCCTGATCATGGCTCTGGGGGCTTTTGCCTACAACATTCTCAGGTACATCGGTCAACAGGGCCTGCTGGGATCGCAAGCACCGCTGCGGCACCCGGCCAAACGCAGACGGATTAAGACCGTTATCCAGGAACTGATGTATCTTGCCGCCCGCCTGATATCCAAAGGCAGACGGTTGACGCTTCGTTTCAGCCGGTGCTGCCCGGCCTTTGTCGCCTTCGGCACGGTCTACCGGAAGCTAATACCGGCTGCCTGAGTAAAACAATGTCATAAAAACAGTGGAATACGCCAGAGAACTATCCTCACTCCAAGAAAACAGGGCATTGTCAATGAATAAATCGCCGACATAGCCTCGATGTCGAGCACACAGAGGGTGATCCGGCTCCGCTGAAGCCGAAAATCGACGCTCCCCGCATTGAGGAGAAAGGTCCGACTCGGGGCTTCACTGATTCAGGTATATGTAAGAACGGATTAGAAATTATTAAAAAATAGGAATTAAATATGTCCAGAACCCCAACAAATTTATGGCGAGGAGTACGTGTCGAAGATTTTCCATCAGGCGTTATAATTGATGAGGAACCTGCTGAAGGCATTTTATATCCAGACTTTTAAAGAAAACAAGTTGGTAATAAAAGAAATGGTGCTTCTAAATACCGAGAACCAGATGTTGAAGTAGTCAAAGGCATGGTTCAAACTGGAGGTGGAACTTCGCTATTTAATAAAGATAAATTTTTCAATGGTAAAAGTTGGCATTTTTTTTATATTCCTAAAGGTACCGAGATCGATCCGAGACTTAAGCTTACCGGTCCTGAATACAACGACTACTTTAAGGCAGATCACTATCAAATTGAAGTTGATAAGCCACTACGAATTGATTCCTACAAAGGCGCCTTGGATAATCTAGCGCGAGCTGCGATTAAAAAAGCATACGAAGATGCGCGCAAATAAATAAGACCGATACTATAGGACAAAGTAATGACAAAACTCAGTACGCATACCTTGATGATGGCTATACAAGCTGTCGATACCAAGACTAAGCACCTTGCACAAGAAATAGATAAGGCTGCCGATCCTGAATTATCTGACTTGGAAGAGGAAATGTTAGCCTTTTCAAAAGCTCAAATGGAACTAAAGAAGGTCTACCTTGAGGTACAACAAGAGTCCGACAATTTACCACTCTACGAGGAACTGGTTGGTGGTAATACATAATAATGCAGATAAGCTTAAAACAAAAACGCCTAACAAGACAAATGCACTCAGACACGTAAAAGCGTCACTTCTTTTGCAAAAAGCCGCAAAAGCAGCGCCACTTTTATGTGCTGGTGATTTGTAACGTTCCTGGCGGCTGCGCCGCCAGGAATCGCGGTGCTGACTTCGTCAAGCCCCTTGCCCCGTCGCCTTGCGCCGGAACAAGGTGCTTGACCGGACACCGCACACCGATCATTCAAACTTCGTTTGCCTGACCGGCGCACGGCGCCGGTCAGCACCGCGATTGAAAACCAACGACAGAAATTACGTTAGCCCAAATAAGCATGCCAGTTAAAATGGGATGGAAGGATGTGCGATGAACTTTTTCCAAAAGCAAGGAGCGCCGAGATATTTGGTGAGCTCTCTGCTTGGACGTCCGTAGCCGACATCATGGTCGCGGCGCGCATTCTTGAGGCGCGAACCGTTCCGGGTGACCAACCCGAGAGCCTGTTGCTGAGGGAGCATTAGGAGTTTGTCCAAAAAGCTTACGTTCGAAATCCGTTTTTGGTATCACGCCTCTCAATAAGGAGGCAAACCATGGAATTACCCATCACGATTCGCGGCAGGATTATTGATCACCAGGAGCTTGAATGTATCAAACAGGAGTTTATAGATTGCAGCTGCACTTTAAGAAAAAGTTCTTTCAATTCAACAGGTTGCCGTTAAATCACCTGTAAGACCCTCCTGGTTCCGAACATTCCCTCTAGATAAATATTTAAAAATCAACACGATAAGTAATTTTTATTTGCATTAGTAAGACCCTACTGTTATCATGACAGCATGGCTCACTTACACAAAAAAATGAAAAAAGGAAGACCCTATTACTATGTTCGAGAGATAGCTAGGGTCGCGGGCAAGCCGAAGGTCGTTAATCAAGTGTACCTCGGTTCGCCCGAGCGCATCCTGGAAATTGCCCAAGGGAAAACAACTCTCCCCAGCAGGCTCCAGGTTCAAGAGTTTGGTGGGCTTTGGCTGGCTCATCTCATTGAGAAAGAAATCGATATTGCCCGGCTGGTCGACGAAATTGTGCCTGCGGAAAAGGAAGATGGAAAACCTTCAATAGGTGAGTATTTCCTCTATGCTATCTATAACCGCATGATTGCTGGTTGTTCAAAGCGAGCCATGCCAGGATGGTATAAACAGACAGCAATTCAACAAATTCGTCCGGTTGAGGTCAACGAACTGAATTCGCAGGTGTTTTGGCAGAAATGGAATCAGGTTGACGAACAGCAGTTACAGCGAATAACCGATGTTTTTCTTCAGGGTATTAACAGGATGGAGCCATCTTCTTCCGATTGTTTTATGTTCGACACCACCAACTATTATACCTTTATGGCCAGTGATACGGATTCAGACTTGGCCCAGCGAGGAAAAAACAAAGAAGGTCGAAATTGGTTGCGTCAGATTGGTCTCGCCTTGCTCGTCAGCCGTGACAAACGCATCCCGCTTTTTTACAAAGAATATGAAGGCAACCGGCACGACTCAAAAGTATTCCTGCACGTTATAGACGATATGTTTTCCACCATGCAGGCAGGTACGAAGGAGGGGGCAACTTTAACGGTCGTCTTTGACAAGGGCATGAATAGTGAAGATAATATCGCAGCTATTGACGCCAAGGAAAATGTCAATTTTATTACCAGTTATTCAACCTACTTCGGCGAACAACTTATTCATGTTGACCTTGGAAAATTCAAACCGGTAGAGAGCCGAAAGAACCAAAAATTGGTTGAAACGGGAAAGCCTGATGATCAATTATTGGCTTGGCGGACAAGGGGAGAGCACTGGGGGCGACAACGCACGGTAGTGGTCACCTACAATCCATTGACAGCAACAAAACAGCGCTACGGTTTTGAAAAAAAGTTGCTTCTCTTACAAGATTTTTTGTTCGAAATTCAAGCAAAGGTGAATCGTCAGGCACCTCAGTGGCGAGACGAGTTGAGCATCCTGAATCGCTACCGGGAACGGTGCACGGAGCTTCATCTGTCGCCAGATTTATACAAGGTAGAAGTGTCCTGTATCGAAGGTAACCTCCAGCTGAATTTCAGAAAAAATCATTACAAAATAGGCAAATATATCGACAGGTTCGGGAAAAATATTTTTATCACAGATATCGAAGATTGGTCAACGGACGAGATCGTCCAGGCAAGCCTTGACCGCTGGGCGGTGGAGGATGGATTTCGCCTGACTAAAGATGAGGCGCAAATATGCATGCGCCCTATCCGTCACTGGACGGACAGTAAAATCAGATGTCATATCTTCACCTGTATCGCTGCCCTAGCGCTGCTCCGTATTGTTGAACTTCGACTCCGACGATCCGGTCTCGACATCACCGCTAAAGCAGCAATGCACGAAATGCATAGACTTCACTCATGCCTTCTCTGGCTTCCTAAAAAAAGAAAAGCAGAGCGAATGCTGGAAGAACCCGATGAAATACAAGCAAAAATAATCCAGGCCTTCGGCTGGAAAATCAGCGGTGGGGTCTTACAAAAAATCTAGCGCTATTGTTTTGAAATTGTTGATTTTTTGCATTGGAGGAGAGGTTTTACCCATAAACTCCTGTCTAACAATAAATAGAGAGCGAAATCATAATTACCCTGCTTATCACGTGTACAACGCTAATTTTATCTTCAAAGGAAATCGTTTATGGATATTGATGTAAAATATTATTGTCCTGAGTGTCACAAAAAATATAGTGAAGAGGACTCACGTCTCCGAAGCGAATTGTTTTGTCCGATATGTAAGAATACACTGGAGCTCGAAACTTTTTCCCGAATAGATTCACCTGACGGAGCGCAGCGATGCGACTGTGGGAACGACGTTGAGACGGGCACGGCCCAGCCTCCTTATTTGAAGCCGGCCCCACAGCTTGTTGGAATCAGAGGCTGGCTCATTCTGCCGGCTATTAGCATGATATTCGTCCCAATCATTGGAGCTATCGGGTTGTTCGCGTGCCTAGCACAGTTCTCAAGGGTTCAAGCAGCCGGGTATGGCGGCGTGTTTGGGCTAGAGATTATCTCACAGTTAGGGATGCTCGTGTTCGTCATTTACGCGGCTACGCGCTTCTTCGGCAAGAAGACCAATGCACCAGCCACAATGATCGCGTTCATGATTACGGGGATTGTCGTTTCCGGTCTACTTCTCGTCGTTGAGCTGGGGGCAGGCACAGAGATGTTTGCAGTCGAGAGCGGAAAGGCGCTCTTCAGGGACGTAACCGGGGCGGCGATCTGGATTCCTTATTTTCGGGTCTCCAAGAGAGTGAAGGCTACTTTTACGAAGTGAGACACAAGGCACTAACAATGCAGTCGCTCACTTTAGCCATTTTAAAATTATTTAGGCAGTCACTGATCAGTGTACATTTCACGCCTGGGGCGGGGGGCAGCTCGAATGACCGTCAACCCATGTTCGAAGCGTCGCCTATTCTTTAGAACTCCAGGCCGAACTGTTCGTAAAATCGATTCCGGCGCTCCTTGTTGTCACCGTGGGCTTGCCCGGAGATTAACTTGATGGAGTCAACTTTTGCTCCTTGCCATTGTTTTGCCAATAGCACTATTTCATTTAACATATAAGTGCCGATGTGCTGCCCTTCAAACTTCGTGGGCAGATTCAGAAAGATTGCGCCTTCACTGAGCGCGCCGCTGGACGTGAGGGATATAGCGTTGTCCATCCTGGAATATCCCCCCTGAAAACACCCCACTTCCTCGGATCGAGAACGACGATCCGGGCCTATTCGTTGATACGAGATACTAATCGCTGCTTTATTTATCGGGCCGCTTTCCCTTGAGTCGTCCGTGAAATATGTCGTTAAAGTGTTACTCTTTGACGAGATTGTTGAGCACATTTTCCGGTGTACTCGGATTCGTTGCAACTGCATACCGAGCAGTGATATCGTCCCACCAGTGTCTTTGCTCATGCACACTAGTGTGTCCCTAAAGAGGATCCTGTCCCTTTCCACTTCTCTCCATCGTGCACAAAGGAGAACTTCCATATACCAAGTTCAGACCTCCTGACCTCGACAATATCAATCGACACGGATCAACAGCCTCAACCTCCTGCAATAAGGCAAAATATCGGCCATAATTTCAGGTTACGATTCTGCCGGTTTACGTGGGCGGCGGATTTCGATATGATAGAAAAAAAATCCGATCACCACGATGCACCTGCACAGGATTACTGCCATGCCTCAACTCCAGATCCCCCTTTTCCCTGAAGGCACCACTCTGATCAACCAGAATATCGGCTTTCTGCGACAAGGCACCACCATCACCTATGTCTACGGCAATCTCCCGGTGTTCTCGCACGACGTCGACGACCTGGCAAGTTTCCGCATGTTCACCAGTCAGCTGTACATCAACGGCAGTGCCAGCCAGGCGGAGATCTGCCGGGCCTTCGGAGTGAGCAAGATCAGTGTGTTGCGGAGTGTGAAGCGGTACCGGGAAAAGGGTATGGCCGGTTTTTTTGCGCCTCGTGTCTGTCGTGGCCCGGCGGTGTTGACGCCTGCGGTGCTGGAGCAGGTGCAACAACTCCTTGATGAGGAACTCTCTATTCCGGACATCGCCAAGGAACTGGGCCTGAAAGCCGATACCCTGCATAAGGCCCTCCGTGCGGGTAAACTGCATCGCCCTCAAAAAAAAAGATCTGTGCCCGCCACCGTCCGACGGCAGCAGCAAGAGCGAACGGAGCCGGCATGACGCTGCCGCCCCCATTGGCATGGGGGCGACGGATACCACCGGCCGGCTCCTGGCAAGCCTGTTTGGTCAAGGTCCGACCAGTCCCGATTTCGCCAGTAGTCTCGATGTGGCCAATGGCGGTGTTTTGCTCGGCTTGCCTGCACTGCTGCATCTGGGGTTGCTGAGCCATCTGGAGTACCTTGTCCTGCCGGACGGATACTACCGGCTGGATTCCATCTTGTTGCTGCTCGCCTTCATGGCGTTGGCCCGGGTCAAAAACATTGAGTGGTTGCGGTACCGTCCACCGGGAGAATGGGGCAAGTTGCTTGGCCTTGACCGGATCCCGGAGGCGAAAACCCTGCGCAACAAAGTGCGGCTGCTGACCGAGGATGGTCAGGCGCAGCAATGGAGCGGGGCATTGAGCCGGGACTGGATGGCAATGTTTCCGGAAACCACGGGTGTACTCTATATCGACGGGCATGTTCGCGTCTACCACGGCAGCCAGACGGAGTTGCCCCGGCATTATGTGGCCCGGCAACAACTCTGCCTCCGGGCGACCACCGATTACTGGGTGAACGCCATGGATGGCCAGCCGTTTTTTATGGTGAACCGGCCGGTCGACCCCGGGCTGCTGACGGTTCTTGAAGAGGAGCTCGTCCCGCGTTTGGAGCGGGAGTTGCCCCTCCAGACGGATCTGTGTGGATCGACCGAACCTCTGACACCCCGGTTCACCCTGGTCTTTGACCGGGAAGGCTACAGTCCTGATTTCGTGGCCAGGATGCTGGAAAAAGGGATCGCCTGTCTGAGCTACCACAAGTATCCCGGCGACGACTGGCCGGCAACGGAGTTCTCCCCGCGTACGGTCAACCTGGTTTCGGGTCAGGACGAAGAGATGCTCCTGGCCGAACGCAACACCCTGCTCGGCAAAAAAATCAAAGTGCGCGAGATCCGCAAACTCAGCCAAAGCGGTCATCAAACGGCAATCATTTCCACCGATTTCAGTCGGGATATCACCCATTGCGCCGCTGCCATGTTCGCCCGCTGGTGCCAGGAAAACTTTTTCAGATATATGCGCCAACACTACAATCTCGATGGCCTTGCCGACTACAGCACCGACAGTATTCCTGGCAGCACCAGGGTGGTCAACCCCCAGTATCGGGAGTTGGACAGCGAGGTGAGGAAACAGGCGGCCCGTCTGGCGCGGAAACGATGCGAATGCGATGCGATCGTGCTCTGTGACGATATTGAGCCCGATGTCGTCGCCGCCTATGAAACGAAGAAATCTGCCTTACGGGAAGAGGTCGAACATATGGAAATAACCCTGGCCGACCTGAAGGCCTGCCGGAAAGCAACGCCCAGGCATGTGCAGTTTACCGATCTGCCCGAGGAGGACCGGTTCCGGATGCTGGGTATGAAAAGCAAGTATTTCATCGACACGATCAAGCTCATCGCCTACCGGGCCGAGACTGCCATGACCAATATTGTGCGGCAATCCATGAGCCGCCAGGACGATGCCCGCAGTCTGCTCCGCAGCCTGTATGCCACCGAGGCCGATATCCTTCCGGATCTGGCCGAGCAAAAACTCACGGTACGGCTCCATCAACCGGCTAACCGTTGCAGCAGTGAATCGATACAGCATCTCATCGGAGAGTTGAACGCAACCGAGACGGTTTTCCCGGGCACTGACCTTCGGTTGGTCTACGAATTGGTATCGTAACAAAATCTCTTGAGGTCAGGAGGTCTGAAGTTTATAGGCATTGTGGACCAGCCTGTCCAAGATGGCGCTCGCTGGTAAAAGAGTAGTGAATCCATCCCGGCACGCTTTTGTGGCCAAGGCGCAGGCCAGGTAACTCTTGCCGACTCCGGTCGGTCCGGTTACCAGAATATTGTGATGGCTCTGCACCCACTGATTTAAAGCCAGAGACATAACGGCTGAGCGGTCCAAACCGCGTCCCTGTTTAAAGTCAAGATCCTCAAGGGAAGTAGACCGAAACGCTCCTCAAAGGAGAGTGTGGCCATGTCAGGGGATTGCATCTGGTTGGCAAAGGCTCTGGCCATGGCGGTGAGCTTCATGGCGTGCAACTTCTCAATGGTCGGTTGGGTGAGCTACTTTCCCCTCTCGTCGTTGTAGTATTCCGTGCCCCTGATGTTGTCATGAACAAGTGGGAGAACGTCCATCTGTCGGGGAAGCGGTTGCTGATCCAGGTTGTCTTCGCACTTTTCTGCAAATTGATGCGATTTCCTGTTAATCAATGACTACTAAAGTTCAATTCGGCTCTAAAAACAAAAAGGGCTCAATTGCTTATATCTAAGCAATTGAGCCCTTTTTGTAATGGTGCCGAAGGCGAGACTCGAACTCGCACGACCGTGGGCCGCTACCCCCTCAAGATAGTGTGTCTACCAATTCCACCACTTCGGCAATCATTTTATTTTGTCTCTTTCGATGCCTCTTTCGGCATTTCAGAGTTTGTGTCCTTAGCTGAAGGCATGGGCACTGTTATAGGAACCTGCTGGGTCGGAGCTTGCTGTTGAGCCTGAACTTTAATGTCACTCATCACTGTCCCGGTACTCTTGTGAGCCGACATATAGGCCAGTGTGATTGAGGTACCCATGAATATAATCGCCGCCATTGTGGTAATTTTATTCAGTAGAGGCACCGGCCCCTCAGTGCCAAAAAGCGATTGGCTTGATCCGCCGAAAGTGGCTCCTATATCTGCCCCTTTTCCATGCTGCAGCAAAACAATGCAGATAAGAAAAAGACAAACAATAGTGTGGACTACGATAAGTAATGTTGTCATTTAAAACGAATAATCCGTTCGAACGATTCGGCTTTCAGCGCCGCACCGCCAACAAGCACACCGTCAATATCAGGTTGAACCATAAGGTTATCAATGTTTTCAGGTTTAACCGAACCACCGTACAATATTCTTAGGCGTTCGGCAATATTTTTTTCGTATATGCTTGCCAATATTTTGCGAAGAAAACCATGTACCTCCTGAGCCTGTTCTTTGGAGGCTGTTTTCCCGGTACCTATTGCCCATACAGGCTCATAGGCAAGGACCACTTGGGTGATTTGGTCCTTGTTTACCTCGTTCAGGCCCTCTTTCAACTGGTTTTCAAGAACTGTAAAAGTGGCCCCGGTTTCGTGATCTTCCAGAGTCTCCCCGATGCAGAGGATCGGTTGAATGCCGACATCAAGAGCTCCCCGCAGACGACGGTTGATCATCGCATTGTCCTCTCCGAAGATATGTCTACGTTCGGAATGACCGACGAGAGCCATGTTCACCCCAAGATCTTTGAGCATGGTTGGTGAGATTTCCCCTGTGTACGCGCCTTCTTTTTCCCAGGAGACATTTTGAGCACTAACCTGGATGTTTGAGTCTTTTACGGCAGCGGCAACCGCGGCCAGCGCTGTGAAGGGGGGGGCGATCATAATATCCCGATCCGTGCATGTGCCGCATGTTGCTGTCACGGCCTGGGCCAGCTGTACTGCCGCACCGAGTGTCAGGTGCATCTTCCAGTTTCCGGCAATTAATGGACGCCTGATCATTGTTTTCTCCTTTTCTGCAGTTTTCCTACGTTTGAGGCAGGGTGACGCAATTAATCAGTATTTCCGTAAATTATGATAACGCCTTGATTCCAGGGAGCTCCTTGCCTTCCATTAACATGAGAAAAGCCCCGCCGCCCGTCGACATATAGGAAATATTATTGGCCTCGCCGGATAAGGTTATGGCGGCATTGGAATCGCCGCCACCGGTAACGCTCAGGGCATGGGCGGAAGCGATGGTGTGCGCTAGGGCCATGGTTCCCCGTGCAAAGGCATTCATCTCAAAGGCCCCCATGGGACCGTTCCAGACGATGGTTTTGGCATCTGCCAGTACTTCGTTGAAACAGATAACTGACGCCGGTCCTATATCCAGAGCCATCCAATTTGTCGGTATGTCCTGAATGGTGACTTGTTTGCAAATGGCATCTTGGGCGAAACGGTCGGCAACAATGACATCCACAGGAAGATAGACTTTCACCTTTTTCTCGCGGGCCTGCCTCAGCAGCTCCGTGGCCTTGTCGAGCAAGTCTTCCTCAACCTTGGAAGTGCCGACATCATATCCCTGGCTTTTGAGGAAGGTGTTGGCCATGGCCCCCCCGATAATCATGCGATCCACCCGGTCGAGCATATTCTGTAGGGCTTCGAGTTTACCGGAAACCTTGGCACCCCCGACAACGGCGACAAGGGGACGCTGCGGATTATCGATGGAGCGGTGAAAATACTCCATTTCTTTTTGAAGGAGAAAGCCGGCCGCCTTTTCCTTGACCTGGGCAGCGACTCCGACCACCGAGGCATGGGCACGATGAGAAACGGCAAAGGCATCATTGACATAGACATCCGCCACCGCCGCCAGTTGCCGGGAAAACTCCGGATCGTTTTTTTCCTCTTGGGGATGGAAGCGCAGATTTTCAAGCATCAGGATTTCGCCCTCATGTAAGCCGTCGACCGCTGCTGCCACCTCCGGGCCAATACAATCGGGAGCCAGCGTTACCGTCTGGCCCAGCATTTTCGAGGCGTACGCCGCCACGGGAGTGAGTGAATATTTTTCCACCCGCTGCCCTTTCGGACGTCCCCTGTGGGTACAGATAATAACTTTTGCCTTCTGCTCGACAAGATACCGCAGCGTAGGGAGGACGGTTCGAATCCGGAGATCATCGGTAATCTCACCGCTCTCATTCATGGGTACATTGAAATCCACCCGCACAAGCACTCTTTTGCCGGCCAGATCAATATCTCGTAATGTTTTCAATGATTCCATCCTCTCATGTCTATTAGATTTCTGCACAATTGCAGCGCATCCTCAACCGGTTGACTGTAATATTTTTTCCGGATTCCCACCTGGAGGAAACCGATCTTTTGGTAAAGCCGGCGTGCCTCCTCGTTGGAGTGACGGACCTCAAGGAAGCAGGTTTCATATCCTTGTCCGGAAAAGGAATGGAATGCATGCTCTAAAAGGACGCTCGCCATTCCCTGACGCCGTTGTTCCGGAGCAACAGCCAGCCGCAGCAATTCAGTTTCAGGCATGCAGGTTCTGAAAAAAGCATAGCCGCAAACTTGCGTATTGCGCTCAATGAGTAACCCGACTCCATTGACAGCATCCATTTCTCCAGCCAGCTGCTCTTCGTTCCAGGGGGCGCTCATCGCGCCCTGTTCGATGCGCAACAGCTCCGGCAGATCTGATTTTCGTATTGCCCGGACGTTCACACCATACGTTCGGCCACTGAAACCGTCAACTCCCCGAGCATATTGGTGTAACTTCCCTGTTCATTGTCATACCAGCCATAAATCACGGCCTGGGTGAGCGGTACCTCCAGGACGGGCGGAGTGGAGCCGGCTTCGAATTTAAAATTTTTCAGATTTTGCAGGTTCACCCTGATGGAAGCCGTCCGGGTATGGGTTTCCGTGGATTCGATCACCACCGCGGCCTTGGGTGTGCCGAGGATATCGGAAGAGACATTCTGTTCCGTTGAATATATCAGGTATGGACTGGTCTTTGCGTATTCTTCGTAGATCGAATTCAGCAGCGTTCGTTTGATCGGATTATCCAATTCATCTTGCAGATTCAGCACCAGCACGATCAGAGAGCCGGAGGAGGTCGGGATCCGGACGGATTCCGCGATGAATCCGATGGATTTCATTTCCGGGATAACCAGGCCCAAGGCCTTGGCCGCGCCGGTGGTTGTCAGGATGATGTTGTTGAGGATGGAGCGGTTTTTTCGTAGATCCGTTGCTCCGGTTCCCGGCAACCGATCCAGTACCTGCTGGCTTCCGGTCGCAGCATGGACCGTGACCATGGAGGCGGAAAGCATCCGGTCCGCTCCGAAATGGTCGAGCAACGGCTTGATCATATAAGACAGGCAGGTGGTGGTGCAGGATGCCGCGGAAATGATATTGTGCCGGGAGGGATTATAATCGTCGTCATTGATTCCCATAACGGTGGTCACCGCATCCTCAGGCATCTCAAGGCCTTTGGATTGGATTTTGAACGGGGCCGAGACCATAACCTTTTCAGCGCCGGCCTGTAAATGCCCCCGCACCGAGCCTCTTCCTTCGGAAGCATCGGCGGTGGGATCCTTGAACGCACCGGTGGTGTCCACCACCAGACGAACCTGATTGCCTTGCCAATCGATATCCTTGGGATTTCGCGCTTTACGGAGAAAGGTGACCGGAATGCCATCGATGGTCATGGAGCCGGTTTTTTCATCCAGGTTTTCAATAACCCGTCCGCCCTTGAATCCATGGAGATACGAACTGAGCCGCCCGTAGGTGGAATCTTTCTCAATGGAAGCCGCGATGTCTTCGAGTCCTGATCCGACATTTCTCCCTAAATTGACGACTATTTCAGAGAAATACCGGCGAGAGACATGGTGCCATAACGATAATTTACCAATTCGTCCAAGACCATTGAGTCCGAGTTTCATGAGGGATTTCTCCTTTACGGTTGGATTATAGGTGGGAAGTTGTTATATGCCGACAAAGAATGCAACGTACCTTCTTTCTTGTTCAGCAGGGAAAAATGTGCTTTTGGTAAGGAAAAGATAGTGTAGCAAAAAAATATCGGGGCAGGAAGCGTAACCTTGTTGATGGGCCGCTTAAGCCTTTTGCCCTATGCATGTTTTTACAATATATACACTTTTGAGAATACGGTAAAGATACATGATTCCAGTTGAGATTACCATCTTCCCGCCGTCGGCATCCCGGATTTTTTTCTATCCGTGCCGTGCACAAAGAATCATTTCCCATTTTTAATCGTTTTTTCTTCTCCCTGCCATGCTCTTGCCGCCAATCCGCCAATTTGGCATTTTGCAGAAACGGTACAAGCGCTTTTTGGCCGACGTCCTGCTTGAAAATCAGCAAACACTCACCGTTCATTGCCCTAATTCAGGTTCCATGCGTGGCTGTTCGGAACCGGGAAGTCCGGTGCTTATCAGCTATTCCGACGGACTGAAGAGGAAATATGCATGGACTCTGGAAATGGTCCGGCATCAGGGCGTCTGGATTGGAGTCCATACCGGCAGAACCAACGCAATTGTCCGGGAGGGGCTTGAAACCGGCATCATTCGAGATTTCGGCAGGATTCTCACAATTACTCCCGAGATCGTCGTTTCTGAAAAAAGCCGTTTGGATTTCCTTCTTGCAACGGAGCAGGGGGAAATATACCTTGAGGTGAAAAATTGTTCGCTGGCGGAAAACAATGTCGCACTGTTTCCGGATGCGGTCACAGCCAGGGGGAGCAAGCATCTGCGCGAACTGGTCAGGCTCGCAGAGGCCGGGTTTGGGGCGGCCATTGTGTTCTGTGTGCAACGGAGCGATGCTGCAAGCTGCAAACCGGCGGCAGCCATCGATCCGGTCTATGCTGAAACTGTTGCCTGGGCAAGCTCGAAAGGGGTGCAATTTTTGGCCTATCAGGCTGATGTGCAGCCGGAACGCATTACCATCACTAAAAAGATTCCTTTTTTTATCCAATAAGTTGCGGAATTCGCTATGAACGAGAAACAGGCAGTCGTTTTATTAAGCGGTGGTCTTGATTCCACCACGGTCCTGGCCCTGGCCGGATCGCAGGGATTCGCCTGCAATTGCTTGAGTTTTCAATACGGTCAGCGGCAGGCTGTTGAGTTGGAGTGCGCCCGCCGGATCTGCACGCATTATGGTGTGGAACGGCATTTAATCCTGCGGGTCGATCTCGATGCCATCGGCGGTTCGGCCTTGACCACCACCATGGAGGTCCCGAAAGACCGGCCCTTCACCGAAATGGACAAGGAAATACCGGTGACCTATGTGCCCGGCCGCAATATTCTTTTTTTGGCACATGCCCTTTCCTGGGCCGAGGTTTTAGGGGTTGCCGATATCTTCCTGGGGATTAATGCGGTGGATTACAGCGGCTATCCGGATTGCAGGCCGGAATTTCTCGTCGCGTTTGAGCAAATGGCCAACCTGGGAACCAAAGCAGGGGTAAACGGAAAGCCGTTTCGCTTCCATGCACCCTTGCTGGATCTGAGCAAAAAGGAGATTATTCTTCAGGGGACAGCGCTGGGGGTGGATTACAGCCTGACCCACAGTTGCTACGATCCTGTGGGTGCCTTGGCCTGCGGCCGCTGTGATGCCTGCAGGTTGAGATTACAGGGGTTCCGCGATGCCGGGGTGCCGGATCCCGTCGGATATGTAAGGGATTTTTCCTGAGAGGAGTCGGGAGACGTTCAGGCGCCTCAGGTCAGCAGAGTATGCCTGATGCGACCATCCATCATGGTCAGTACGGCCCGACCCTGTAGACGCATGCCGAGGAATGGGGTGTTGCGGCTTTTAGAAACCACCTGTTCCTCCGTGTAGATAAATTCGCGGGCCGGATCGATAAGGGTTACATCCGCCCTCATTCCGGGATGCAGGCTACCGGCGGCAACACCGAGAAGAGCCGCTGGATTGACCGCCAATAACTCCACCAGCCGTTTTTCATCAATCACCCCTTCGCGGACGAGTGCGAGCGCCAGAGGCAGGGCGGTTTCCAGGCCGATGATTCCATTGGCTGCGGCATCGAATTCCAATTCTTTTTCGAGGACGGAATGCGGGGCGTGATCCGTGGCGATGGCATCAAGGGTTCCGTCCGCCAGGGCCAACCTGATTGCTTCCCGATCCGCGGCGGAGCGCAGCGGCGGATTCATTTTGGTGTTGGTGTCGTATCCGGCCACCGCTTCCTCGGTAAGGGTGAAATAATGAGGCGCGGTTTCCGCTGTCACCCTGACCCCCCGTGCCTTGGCCGATCGGATTAAATCGGCGGACATGGCCGTACTCACATGGGCAATATGGACCTTTTTGCCGGTAAATTCGGCTAAGGCTATTTCTCGGTAGACCATGATCGATTCGGCGGCGGTGGGGATTCCTTTCAGGCCAAGCCGGGTCGACATGGCCCCTTCATTCATGACACCGCTGCTGAGTGATGCCTCTTCACTGTGCGAGATCACCAGCAGTCCGAAATTACCGGCATACTCAAGGGCCCGGCGCATCAACTGGCTGTCGCGCACCGGATGGCCATCATCGGACACGGCCACCACGCCCGCAGCTCTCATCTCCCCGTATTCGGCCAATTGCTTGCCTTCAAGGCCTTGACTTATAGCCCCCACCGGATAGACCCGGACAGCAGCCTGCCCGGCGCGGGCGAGTATCATATCGGTCACGGCTCGGCAATCGTTGACCGGTTTGGTGTTGGGCATGCAGGCAACGCCGGTGAATCCTCCGGCGGCAGCGGCCCGGGCCCCGGAGAGGATGTCTTCCTTGTATTCTTCGCCGGGCTCGCGGAGATGGACGTGCATATCGGTCAATCCCGGCACGACCCAACAGCCAGAGGCGTCAATTTCCGCCACATTCTGCGGCGCTGTCTGATCCGGTCCGGCGATGCATCCGTCAAGAATGAGCAGATCCCTGATTTGATCGGTATTGTTTGCCGGATCAATAATTCGGCCGTTTTTTATCAGCCAGGTGGTGTTCATAGATGGCGGACCTCACAAAAGAGACAAGAGCATCGGCGGGCAGCTGTAGGTGATAACCGCATCACGTATTCCCCATAACTAAATAGAGCAGGGCCATGCGCACGGCCACGCCATTGGTCACCTGGTCGAGGATAACGGATTGCGGGCCATCTGCGACATCTGGGCTCAATTCCACGCCCCGATTGACCGGGCCGGGATGCATCACCAGAGCATCGGGACGAGCGAGCGCCAGCACCGAGCGGGAAATACCGAACTGGCGGGAATACTCGCGCAGGGACGGAAGCAAAGGGTCATTTTGTCGTTCTTTTTGGATACGCAGGGTCATGACCACATCCGCATCCCGGACGGCCTCATCCAGAGACGAACAGACAACGGCCCCTAACTGGTCGATATCTCTTGGAATCAGGGTCGCAGGGCCATATACATACACCTGGGATCCCATTTTGGTGAATCCTACAATATTCGAGTGTGCGACCCGGCTGTGGGAAATATCGCCGATAATGGCGATCTTCAACCCGCTCAGCGTGCCCTTGTGTTCTTTGACGGTCAAGAGGTCCAGCAAACACTGGGAGGGATGCTCGTGGGCACCGTCACCGGCATTGACCACCGCAGCGTTGACGTGACGGCTCAGCAGGTGGGGGGCGCCGGAACAGGAGTGGCGGATGATGATAATATCCGGATGCATCGCCGAGATGTTCCGCGCGGTGTCGATCAGGGTTTCTCCCTTGGTGGTGCTGCTGGTGGACGGGCTGATATTGAAGGTATCGGCACTCATTCGCTTGGCAGCGACTTCAAAGGAAAGACGGGTACGCGTCGAGGGTTCGAAAAAGAGGTTGATGATGGTATGACCACGCAGGGTGGGCACTTTTTTGATAGGGCGGGCCGATATTTCTTTGAAAGAGTCCGCCGTCCTGAGGATATGGGAAATATCCTCAGGTGAAAGCTGTTCTATGCCCAGAATATGGCGATGCGAAAAGAAGTAGCCGGTAGCCATAGCACCTCGGGAGGTCAATGAACGATATCGCCAATCCGACCCCAACGGATGGAGCGAAGTCGATCCAGGGAGAAAAGAGGTTGCTGCACATCCCAGGACCAGTAAATCGCCCAGGCTTTACCCCTGACGGCCTTCAGATCGACAAATCCCCAGAAACGGCCGTCATAGGAATTGTCGCGATTGTCTCCCATGGCAAAGATCTTGTTTTCCGGTACCGTTATCGGCGGCATGAAATCACGACAGAACTGCGGTCGGGGAAAGGTGTTTGTCCCCGCACAGGATTCCGGATTGCCAAGGATTTGGGAATCTTTAAAGACCCCGTGGGTATCGACAAAGGGTGTACCGTTGATGAAAATTTTCTTGTCCCGAATCTCGACGACATCGCCGGCCACCGCTATGACTCGTTTGATGTAATCCAATTCCGGGTTTTTAGGGAACTCAAAAACAACAATATCGTTGGGCTTAGGATTCGTGATGGGGATCAGGGTTGCTCCGGTAAACGGTATTTTGACACCGTAGATGAACTTGCTGACCAGGATGTGGTCACCGATCTGCAGGGTCGGGAGCATCGAACCCGAAGGGATTTTGAAGGCCTGGACTACGAATGTTCGAATGAAGAGAGCAAGGAGAACGGCAATAATGATTGCCTCAATGTTCTCCCACACGGCGGATTTTTTCATTTTTGAGTTTGATGCTGTCACAAAAGTCCCTGTAAGTAGAAGGCAAAGTTGAAAAATTCTAGAAAGGCTACCCGAAAGGACGGTAAAATTCAAGAGCGTTTTTGTCGGGTTTCCATCCCGAAAAATCGTATACTCCGTCACCTTTTTCGGTATAGTATAAGCTATTGTCAACAAGACCGAGATGTTGTCGCCTTTTGGTTCCTGCTCGGGGCCATGGCAGAGGAAAAGGAGCGTGGCCGGGAGGCTCCGCTTCAGCCTTATTTGCATTCTTGAAATTGGATGATTTCAACAACCTGCCCTGAAAAAACACGGAGAACCTATGAAGCTCAAATCAGCAATGATTATTCTGGCTTTTTTTGCCGCCGGCTGCAGCAGCAACCCTGTCGAACAGCACTTGGAAAGCGAGAAGGCCAACTCTCGCCCCTTTGACCTGACCATTTTGCATATCAACGACCATCATTCCCATCTTGATGCGGAAAAGACCGTGCTCCAACTGGAAACCGGTCCCGGTAGGCGCGAGGCAATTACTGTGGAGCGCGGCGGCTTTCCCCGGGTAACCGCTGCCATGAAAGAGTTGGAGAAAGGGGACCGTAATGTCCTGAAAGTTCATAGCGGCGATGCCAGCACCGGAGATTTGTATTACACCTTGAACGAAGGAAAAGCCGATGCCGAACTGATGAACACGGTCTGTTTCGACACCTTTAACCTCGGTAACCATGAGTTTGACAATACGGATGCGGGGGTAAAAAAACTGATAGGATTTTTGCATGCGGGATCCTGTAAAACCCCGCTGTTAAGCGCCAATGTCCGATTCGGTCCCAGTTCGCCCATGTTCAAGGCCCTCGATCCCGTGCAGCCCTCAGTGATTATTGAACGCGGCGGTGAGAAAATCGGGGTGGTCGGCCTGGTTGTTTCCGGTAAGACCAAAAATTCCTCCCGGCCCAATAGCGATACCATTTTTATTGATGAGGCAACGGCCGCACAGGCGGAAATTGATCGTTTGCAGGCCCAGGGTATCAACAAAATTATTCTTTCTACCCATATCGGCTATGCAGCGGATAAGGCGCTGGTGAAAAAACTCCGCGGGGTTGATGTGGTTGTGGGGGCGGATTCGCACACTTTGCTTGGACCGGATACGTTGAAAAAGTACGGTATCTCGCCTGAGGGGCCGTATCCTACCCGGAGCACGGATAAAGATGGAAATCCGGTCTGTATTGTCCAGGCGTGGCAGTATTCCTATGTAGTAGGAGAAGCGCAGGTCGGTTTTGATCGCGACGGTGTGGTCACCCGTTGTTCCGGCACCCCCTGGATCCTGATCGGCGACAGCTTCAGTCGCGGCCCCGACGCCCCGAAGTTGACGGCAACGGAACGGGCCGCAATCCATACCGATATTGCCTCCGGCAAGGTGTTGCGCATCACCGAGCCGGACAGAACCGCAACCGCTCTCCTTGCTCCCTATAAAGTACAAAAGGAGGCGATGGGTGCCACCGTGGTTGCCACCAGCACAACAACGCTCTGTCTACGCCGGGTGCCGGGTGTGAAGCGTGATGTTTCGCGTTCTTCTCTGGGCGACATCTGTAATAAAAACGAAAGGGTGAATGCCCATGGCGGCGATATCCAGCAGATCGTCGCCGAAGCGTTTCTGCAACAGGGCAAGGCCTACTTCAATGCGGATCTGTCGATTCAAAATGGGGGCGGCGTACGGGTCGATCTTCCGCCGGGTAAGATTACGGTCAAGGATATTTATACCGTACTGCCTTTTAAAAATACACTGGTGCAGCTCAACGCGACCGGCGCTGAAATCAAGGCAGCACTGGAAGATGCGGTCGAGGGGGTGGTCGGTCCTGCGCTCAACACGGGCTGTTATCCCTATGCGGGCGGTTTGCGCTGGAACCTGGATCTGAACAAACCGCAAGGTGCTCGTTTTTCAAATCTTGAAATCAGGGCGGCGGATGGATCCTACCAGCCGTTTGATCTCAACAAAACGTACAAGGTTGCCACGCTTTCCTTTCTTGCCGATGGCAACGATTCGTTCACCTCGCTGAAAAATATTACCGGTGCACGGCGGGTGGATGTGGGGTTGGACTATGCCGAAGCCTTTCTTCAATATGTGGAGAAGTTGCCGGGTAGCGATAAGCAGCTGGCCCCGCTTGCGCTTAAGGACTACAGCACCCAGGGGTTTATCGATACGCCCTACGTGCCTGTCAATAAATAACTTGAACACGATCTGAGCGCAATGTTGTCCCCGTTATTTGCGGCGGGAAGACGGATTACGGAGGAGCGGCGTTTGCGCGGACTTTGAAGCCCAAAGAGGAAGGCCCTCCGTCGGAAATCCTTTACTCCGGGGACGCTTCCTCTCCATTCCCCCGTTGCTGTCGGAATCGTTGCATCTGTGTTTCGTAATAGGCATGATTTTTCGGATCCAGACGTATGGCTTTGAACTCTGTCGCGAGCGCCTCATCAATGAGTCCGTTTGTCCAGTAGGCTAGGGCAAGTGTATCCAGGATAAATCCCTGTTCTTGAAACAAAGCCGCTGTTCGGGCCAAGGTCAAGGCGCGTTCCGGGTTGCGAATGCTTTTGTCTTGGGCGGTGAGCAACAGCCAGGCAAGATTATTATTGACCTCGGCATTCATAGGTGTGAGTTTTAAGGCCTTTTCATAGGCGTCCACCGCCTTTTTCTCCATCTGGCGGCTTTGGAGAAAGTTACCGAGATAGATAAGCCAGAGACTGTTTTTCGGTTCCTGTCTTGCTTTTTGCAACAAAACCGCTTCGGTATATTTGGTCTCGTAGCCGGCCGATATCGTACTGACGTCAACCTGATGCAGGGCCAGGGCCAGCAAGCCGACCCCGAGAAAATACAACAAAAGGCTGACGTGGACCTTGCGGTCATGTTTTTTGATAAGGGACCGATCCTGCTCGCATTGCTGGAGAAAATCGATGCGTTCGCCTATGCCGAAATGGTGCCAGTTTTTTTCTTCCCGGTTCCCGCCGCTGAGCAGGGAGATTTTTTCAAACGAGGCGATAAGGGCGCGGCTTGTATCAAGGGCCTTAAATACATAAGCATCGGCCTGACGTTCGAAATTTCGAATGAAAAAGCCGAAAACAAATCGAAAATACAGCACCATGAACAGCAGTAAGGGTGCTGTGGTCAGTACGCCGAGCAAGTTTTCCGGGGTGATCGGCAAGAAAGGGAGCAGGCGGTAGAACGTATCGTTTGTGAGAAAGAAATGAGGTAAGGGGCCCGCCAAGGCCCCGGCCAGCAGGCTGAAACTGAGAAAAAGAACAATATAGAGGATAAGGTGCAATCGTTTGACATGGCCGATCTCATGGGCCAAGACGCTGTCGATCTCGTCCTCCGACAAATTTTCCAGTAGGGCGGGCGTAATCATCAGGTAGCGAAGTCTTGGGACGATCCCCATGATCCCTGCGGTGAGAATTTGTCCCTCGAAAAGCGGCCAGAGGAGGATGTCGGATTGAAACCCCTGGCTCCGGCAGAATCCGACAAGTCGTTCCCGTAACCGCCCTGGTGGCAGAGGCGTGCATCCCCAGAGATAACGAACCAGCGGCGGGAACGCCAGCACCAGGAAAACAAGAAACAGGGCAAAGAGTATGAGCTCGCCCCATGGCGATCGCAGGAGTTTGGCGAGTGCAGGGAAAGGAAGGACTTTTAAGAGATCAAAGACCAGCGAAAGAACCAGCCAGGGCAGCACAAAGGGGAGATTGGCCTTGATATTTGATCGGACAAAATCAAAGGTGGAGTAGGTATGGTAAAAGAGGTGCTCGTATCTTGGCTTGGCCTTTGCCCAGATGATGCTGAGGAGAAAGAAGAAAAAGCCGAGACCGGCAAGGTCCGTTAATACGGGTAATTTGCCTTCGAAGGAGAGGGGCTTCAGATAATATTTTAAATCCAGAAGGTACACGAACGACAAGAACACCAATACCGCCAGGATGGACAGCTTCTTTTCAACGGCAAAATAACGCGTTGTTCCGGTGGCATGGCGGGTAAACATCCGTTGCGCGAAACGGGCGAATCCCCAAAGGGCTGCAACGGAAAAGGCAAGCATCCAGAGTGGTGGAACCCAGGGATTGTGAGGCGGCGTGTTGGTGGAAAACACAAAGATGGCTACCAAGAAATAGAGAAGATTACTGTACAGCATAAGGATTCCTGTTCTGTCTTCTGTGATCGGTTGCTGAGCGGCTGTAGGGAGAATGTGTCGCAAGTTGCTGTATGAAAACAGTCGCTACCGTATGCATGGAACGGGTACTTTGCCAGAATCGTTTGCGGTTTTGATCGGTATTCCAAAGTAGTTCCTCTTTTTTTCAAAAAAAGGGGAAAAAAGGTTGACCTCTCACAATTCTCTGTTATTATATTTGGTTTATCGTAATGTTCGGGCCTATAGCTCAGTTGGCTAGAGCCACCGGCTCATAACCGGTCGGTCCCTGGTTCGAGTCCAGGTGGGCCCACCATTTTTTCGGAAGAGTGGATCGGATTTTATTCCCCAGGCCTTCCGCCCCCTCCACAGCAATTATCTGACTTTGAATACGTTGAGCAGTTACCGACAACTATGGCTGAAACAACACAGGGGCATTGAAAAGAATGTCTGAAAAGAGGTGCATCTCCTAAGAGATGTGCCTCTTTTTCTTTATAGAGTAATACATCGTGCCTACCGTTCAAGATTTTCTTAATATCCTTCAACATATAACTCCGGAAAACCTGGCTGAAGACTGGGATAATGTCGGACTGCTAATCGGTGATCCGCAACAGGCCGTACATCGTGTCCTGGTAGCGCTGGACCCCTCCTGCTCCTTGATGAATCAGGCCCGTTCGGGCGGGTACGATCTTATCCTTACCCATCATCCCGTCATTTTCCGGGCCTTGAAAAACCTTCGAACCGACACGCCCCTTGGTCGAATCGTCACTGCTGCCGCCCGTGACGGCATCAGTGTTATTGCCTGTCACACCAATCTTGATGTGGTCGAAGGGGGGGTCAGTGATATTCTTGCCACCGCACTCGGTCTCATGCATTCCAAGCCGCTGGTCAAAAGCGTTCAAACCTGCGATTCCCCTTGCGGGCTCGGCCGCGTCGGTACCTATTCCCTGCCGATAACGGCGGATGACTTTCTTGTCAGGGTTCGGTCGGCGTGCGCCCCCCCATGGATACTAGAGGCCGGACAACGGCCGCAGCAGGTTGCAACGGTTGCTGTCTGCGGCGGTTCCTGCTCGGATTTTGCCGAGATCGCCCTGCGAAACGGGGCCGATGTTTTTGTCACCGCCGAGGTGAAGCATTCCGTTGCCCGCTGGGCCGAGGATGCAGGGTTATGGATTCTTGATGCCGGTCATTTTGCCACCGAAAACCCGGCAATGCCTCTTTTTAAAAATCGACTGCGACAACAGATTATCGACTCCGAATGGGACGTCGAAATCGACACGCACGACCAGCAGTCACCATTGCGGCTTGTATGAAGAAAGAATTTTTTCCTCCTCTGCACCCCCTAATCACTCAATATTGCGATTCCGTTTACCAGCCATTCGCTATTTCTTGCCTATTTAACTCTAGACCCATCGACCGAGGAGCTCATCATTGAAAGAAGAAATACACAAACTTATCAAGCTGCAGGCAATTGACAGTGAAATTGCCGGGTTCGACAACATTATCGCCAAACAAAAGGCGATTATTGCCGATCGCGAGCAGGCGATCGTCCAGAAACAGGAGAACATCGCCACCTTTCGTGCCAAGATCGAACTGCTCAACCAGAAACAACGGGAAACCAAAGCGGAACATGATGACGCCGGGGTCCGGGTAAAAGATCGTCAGAACAAAATGATGCAAGTGCAAACCAGCAGGGAGCACCAGTCTCTGCTGAAAGAAATCGAGGAAAGTAAAAAAACCCTCAAGGAAACGGAAGATCGAGTTCTGCAGTTTCTTGAACAGATTGAACAACTGGAAAATGAAGTCGTCACCTTGGAGAACATCTGTTCGGGCGAGCAACAACTTTTGGCGGAAGCGATCGGAACCGTTGAAAAAGAAATAAAACGTATTGAATCTTCCAAAAAATCGGTTGTCCTCCAGCGAGAAAAAGAAGCCTCAACCCTTCAGGAAGCCTATCTCAAACGCTATACCATGCTTTTGAAAAGACGCGACGGACTTGCGGTTGTGGCGCTCAACCAAAATGTTTGCCAAGGCTGTTACATGGGGCTCCCCCCGCAACAGGTTATTGAAATCCGTAAGTTCGATAAATTGAACCTTTGTCCGACCTGTCAGCGTATCCTCTATTACAAAGAGCCGGAGGACCAGGATATTGACTAACCCGCTGCTCAGAGAGCGGGTCCTGCAGACTCTTGCCGAACAGCTTGACAGCGCACTGCTGGAGCAATTGTTTCCCGGTTATAAAGTCAGTGATATACGGCGCATTATTACAGGAGAACAGGTGCAGGCAGCAGAAAGTTCTCCGGCGGTTCTTCCTGGTGTCTCCTCTCCTTCTGCCCAGGCCTTGGACGTGACTGCGGCTGGGTGTTGCAAGCTCTTCACCGATGGAGCCTCTAGGGGTAATCCGGGACAGGCCGGTGCCGGTGCCGTTTTGTTTGCTGAGAACGGCGAGGAGTTGGTTGCCCGATCCGCTTATCTCGGAACCTGCACCAACAACGTTGCCGAATACAAGGCTTTGCTCCTCGGTTTACAGGCGGCTTTTCAGTTTGGTTGCACCGAACTGGTGATCGCCCTTGATTCGGAACTGATTGTCCGGCAGATTCAAGGTCGGTATAAAGTAAAAAATGAAGCTCTGCAGGCGCTCTTCCATGAGGTGCGGGCATCTCTTGCCCGATTTCGTAAATGGAGCATTATGCATGTGCCAAGAGCGCAAAATGCGCGCGCCGATCAGTTGGCGAATAAGGGGATTGATCAAAGAGACAATCAAGAGTAGTCTTGCCACTGCACTTGGATGTTGAAAGGGAAGGGGTGAATGCATGGTCGCTCCGGCATCCGCCGGAGAGGAAAGTCCGAACACCACAGGGCGCGATGGTTCGTAACGCGAACGTTGGGTAACCAACGGAAAGTGCCACAGAAAATACACCGCCGATGGGGCGTGCAAACGTTCACAGGTAAGGTTGAAATGGCGAGGTAAGAGCTCACCGCCTCCATGGTAACATGGAGGGCAGGGTAAACCCCACCGGGTGCAAGACCAAATAGAGAAGCGTTTGAGGGCGGCCCGTCCGAGGCTTCCGGGTAGGTTGCAAGAGATGCCGGGTGACCGGCATCCCAGTTAAATGATCATGGTCCGCCTCCGGGCGGAAACAGAACTCGGCTTATAATTCACCCCTTTTTTCCTCAATACACGTGCATAGCGACACTTTTCACCTGCCTCCCACCGGAGTCATTATTCCGGCTGGGGGTATCGGTACACGTATCGGTCATCAGCAGCCGAAACAATTCCTTCCCTTGGCGGGAATACCTCTCCTTGTTCGCACCTGCAGAACCTTCCTTGAGATGGAAGCCATCGATTGCGTGGTTGTGGTCGCCCCGGCCGACTATTTCCAGGCGACCCTTGATCTGCTGCATCAGTACCTGAACCCGCAAAAATTACAAAAAATGCTTTTTGCCATCGGCGGTGCCACCCGCCAGGATTCGGTTTTTGCCGGTTTATGCACGCTTCCCGCCGAAATCTCCCTGGTTGTGGTGCATGATGCGGCTCGGCCTTTGATCGACCACGGCACCATCGTTCGCTGCCTGCAGGGAGCGGAACAGTACGGGGCGGTGATCGCTGCGGTGCCCGTCAAGGACACCCTGAAACAGGTCGCCGATTCAGGCAGGATTGAAAAAACCATCGACCGCACCAGCCTCTGGCAGGCCCAGACCCCACAGGCGGCCAAGAGAGAATTACTGGAACAGGCCTTTGCTCTGGCTACCCGGCAGCAGTTCATCGGCACCGATGAAGCCTCACTTCTTGAAGCTGCCGGCATCCCGATTCGTATTGTCGAAGGCAGTGAACGTAATCTGAAAATCACCCGACCTGAAGATTTGGAAGTGGCGACCGCGCTGCTGGAGGGCAACACTATGAAAATAGGGCACGGTTTTGATGCCCATAAACTGGTTGCCGGCAGAAAGCTTGTTCTTGGCGGTGTGACCATTGATTTTGAGCTCGGGCTTGAAGGGCATTCGGATGCGGATGTCGTGGCCCACGCCTTGATCGACGCCTTGCTCGGAGCCTTGGGGGCGGGCGATATTGGTCGCCATTTCCCCGATTCCGATCCGCAGTACCAAGGAATCGACAGCCTGCTGCTGCTGGAACAGGTACAGAAGCTGGCGACAGCACGGCATTTTCGTCTGGGCAATGCCGACATCACCATCGTCTGCCAGCGGCCCCGCTTGGCACCGTATCTCGAACAGATGCAGGCTCATCTGGCGCGCTGTTGCCAGGTTGCCCCCGAGGCCATCAACATCAAAGCAACCACCACTGAAAAAATGGGGTACACCGGCCGGGGCGAGGGCATTGCCGCCCATGCCGTGGTCCTTGTGAGGTCTGATTATGGAAGTGAATAGAGAACGACTGGCCGCTGTTTTTACGGAACTGTGTGAAATCGAGAGTCCCTCCCGGCGGGAAGGACGGATTTCGCAGCGTTTGCAGGCAATTTTCCAGGACCTCGGCGCTGCGGAAATCTTTGAAGACGATTCCGCGAGCCGTACCGGTTCGGAATGCGGCAACCTGATCATCCGTTTCAACGGCGCTCTTGAATTGGAGCCGATTTTTTTCAGTTGTCACATGGATACGGTGGAACCGGCCCAAGGTGTGCGGGTCAAGCGGATCGGTGACCTCTTCACCAGCGCCGGCGACACGATTCTCGGCAGTGACGATAAATCGGGGATCGCCGCCTGTATCGAGGCCATGCGTCTGATGCAGGAACAAAAAAAGCCGCATCGACCGGTGGAGTTTGTGATCACCACCTGCGAGGAAATCGGTTTGGTTGGAGCCAAAGCGCTTGATCCCCAGCTGGTCAATGCGAAGGAAGGATATGCGCTCGATTCCAGCGGATTCGCCAAGGTTATCACCCATGCCCCGGCGACCAACCGACTCACCATTACCGTGAACGGCGTGGCCGCCCATGCCGGTCTGCATCCGGAATGGGGAGTGAACGCCATTCTTCTTGCCGGAAAGGCCCTGGCTCAAGTCCCCTGCGGCAGGATCGACGAAGAAACCACCGCCAACTTCGGGACCGTCATCGGCGGCACTGCCTCCAATATTGTTCCAGAGCGGGTAAGTATTGAAGGCGAAGTCCGCAGCCATTCAATGGAAAAACTGGATAGGGTGACTTCGGAAATCAGCAACATCTTCACTGCGACGGTTGCCGACTGGACCGATCCCCACGGCATGGTTAAGGGCAAGCCTTCGGTAAAGGTGGAGGTGCGTCAGGATTTTCCGCTCATGCGGCTTGAAAGGGAGGCTTCGGTCATCCGACGGGTGGCCGCCGCCAGTCGATCGATCGGCATGGAGCTTTCGTACGAGAAGGCGGGGGGAGGCAGTGATGCCAACATTTTCAATGGCCACGGCCTGGCCACGGCGATTATCGCCACCGGGATGAGTCAGGTGCATACCACGGAGGAACAGGTGGAACTGCAGGATATGGTGGATCTGACCCGGCTGCTTCTTGCCCTGCTGACTGAAGCTTCTTGTTGAAATGATTGGGGCGGTCAGCTCAGTGCGCAAAGACCAGGCCCGGATCCGTTGCCCGGACGGAACCGATAATGCGGCACTCCGGTGCATACCCCTGTGCCGGCAGGGCCGCAAGCAGTTGGGTCGCAGCCTCGGGCAACATGGCGAGCAAAAGCCCGCCCGAGGTCTGGGGATCGTAGGCGATCATCTCCAGGGAATCCATCTCCGGTAATCCGGATCGAACCCACTGGCTGTAAAAACTCCGGTTGCGGTAGGCCCCCTCGGGGATAATGCCCATGTCGGCAAGATTGCGGGCTTCAGCCAAGATCGGCAGGCGGGCGGAATCGATGTGGATGGAAACTTTGGAGGCTTCAGCCATTTCGTGCAGATGGCCGAACAATCCGAAACCGGTGATGTCGGTGCAGCCATGGATCCCGGCACGCAGTTTCATGTCGTTGTTGAGGATTTTCATGGGCAGGCGGTTCAGGGTGGCCATCAGTTCCACCAGCTGTTTCTCCGTTTCCGGCTTCGCGAGTCCGCCTTTGATGGCTGTAGAGAGGATGCCGGTCCCTAGGGGTTTGGTCAGCAGCACCACGTCACCAGCCTTGGCGCCGCTATTGAGCAGCACCTGCTCCGGATGAACCAGACCGGTAACCGACAGACCGTACTTCAACTCCGGGTCTTCGATGGAATGGCCGCCGACCAAAAGCGCGCCGGCCTCTTTAATCTTTTCCAGCCCGCCTTCGATCACCCGCCGAAAAACCGTGTTTTCCATGGTTTTGACCGGACAACCGAGGATGTTCATGCACAACAGCGGCCGACCGCCCATGGCGTAGACATCGGAAAGGGCATTGGCTGCGGCGATCCGTCCGAAGTCATAGGGGTCGTCGACGATGGGCGTAAAAAAATCCAAGGTTTGAATGAGGGCGGTGGTCGGGTTAAGACGATAGACGCCGGCATCGTCGCAGGTTTCCGTGCCCACCAGAAGGTTGGGATCACGGGGCAGGTCAAGTCCGCATAGTATTCGGCCCAGGTCCCCCGGGCCCAGCTTGGCAGCTCAGCCTGCGGCTTTGACGGTTTGGGTCAGTTTGAAGGAGGGAAGAGTCATCTGTTCCTGTCGTTAAGGCTGTGTTACGTTGCATTTCATCTTCAAAAACATAATATTCTTTAAGCGTACTCTATATTATGTTGAAAAAAAACTGATAATCTGGTTCACAATACTCTTCTAGAGATAACTGGATCGACAAAAGTACAGGCACAAGGAATCGTTCTTTGTGCCTTTCGATTTTTGGAGCGTCCTGACAATAGTGTAGGCAGTAGATATGAAAGAGCAAGTCCATCAATGTGAAACATCGCTAAAACCCCGACATGAGTGCGGCATCTGCGGAGTTTTCGGTCATCCGGATGCCGCCAAACTCGTCTATTTCGGCCTTTATGCCTTGCAGCACCGGGGTCAGGAAAGTGCGGGGATTGTAGTCGGCGACGGCAAGAAGGTCGTCATGCATAAAAATATGGGCCTCGTGGCCGAGGTCTTCAGCGAAGATACCCTGCAGCGCCTCCAGGGACACCTGGCGGTTGGTCATGTCCGCTATTCCACCACCGGCGAATCCAATATTATCAATACCCAGCCCTTCACCGTAACCTACAAGGACTTGAGCCTGAGTGTCGCCCATAACGGCAATTTGGTTAATTCCATTGCTTTGCGGCGGCATCTGGAACAGCAGGGATCGATCTTCCAGACCACCATGGACAGCGAGATCGTCATCCACCTGATGGCGCGCCATCTTGATCGGGGGCTGCAGGAGGCTATCAAAACCACGTTTTCCTGCATCCAAGGGGCCTATTCCCTGTTGCTTATGACCCAGGATACCATGATCGCCGTCCGCGATCCCAACGGCTTTCGACCGCTTTGCCTGGGCATACTCGACAACGGCGCCCATGTAATTGCTTCCGAGACCTGTGCCCTGGATCTGATTGAGGCCGAATATCTGCGCGAAGTCGAGCCGGGAGAGGTGCTGATCATTACCGAAGAGGGAGTGACCTCGCTCTTCCCCTGGGCTCCGGCGCAGAAGAGTTTTTGTATTTTTGAGCATGTCTATTTTGCCCGGCCGGACAGCGATGTCTTTGGCTTTAACGTCTATGCCGCTCGTAAACGGATGGGCGAGATCCTGGCCCGGGAGACGAAAATCGAGGCCGATTTCGTCATGCCCTTTCCTGATTCTGGCAATTACGCCGCCATCGGCTATTCCAATGCCTCGGGCATTCCTTTGGAGATGGGGATGATCCGCAACCATTATGTCGGCCGCACCTTTATCCAGCCGACCCAGTCGATGCGCGATTTTTCCGTCCGGGTCAAGCTGAATCCGGTGCGCGAGCTTTTGAAGGGCAAACGGGTGGTCATTGTCGAGGATTCCATTATTCGAGGTACCACCGGCCGCAGCCGGGTGCAGTCGCTTCGTCAGGCCGGGGCTGCGGAGATCCACATGGTGGTCAGTTGTCCGCCCACTCGCCATGCCTGCTATTACGGCATCGACTTTCCTTCCAGCAGTCAGCTGATCGCCGCCGGCAACACCGTCGAGGGCATCCGCGATTACCTGGGACTGGACTCTTTGACCTACCTCAGTATCGAGGGCATGGTCGAGGCCACCGGTCTGCCCCGCGACAATTTTTGTTTGGCCTGTTATACCGGTGAATATTCGATCGAGCCGGATAAGACCTTCACCAAGGATGCTTTTTCCGGTTGCGATTGCTGAAGAGGCCCGCGGCAGACGAGGTTGTTTGAGGATTTGCCGCCCTCGGCAGGGTAGCCTTGCCACCCGGAACCGTTTGTTTATGAGAGCGAATTGTAGGATGCTCCCGGTTGCCGGTCGATAGGGACTGCTGGCGCCGAAGACGCAAAAGTGATGGGGGCTCATCCCCTGGCTTCGGTTCGTATCACTTCATCCTGCTTGTCCGCTCCGGATCGGGTCAAGGTCGAGGGGCTCTTACGGGAGGGTGTCGAAGATGCTGCTGTTGATTATTCTTTGGGTAAGTTGGTGTTGTCTGCATAGTCTGCTGGTCACAACAACGGTCAGGCACTGGTTTGAAGGTAAAGGCGGGGTCTGGATCGGTCTGTATCGACTCGGCTATGTCTGTTTTTCCCTTGTTACTTTGCTGCCTGTGCTCTGGTACACCGGCACCCTGCCGCAGCAGCGGATTTGTACCCCGTCGACATGGTTTTATGGATTGCAGGGAAGCTTGTTCCTTTATGCCCTTGTCCTGTTCATCGGCGGCTTGCGGGCCTATGATCTTGGTGTATTTCTCGGCACGCAGCAATGGCGGGATTATCGGGCCGGGCGTAAAAATACCTCCCCGACTTTTATACACTCCGGAATTCTGCACTATGTCCGTCATCCCTGGTACAGTGGCGGCATTGCTCTGCTCTGGTCGTTGCCGAATCCGACCGATATCTCATTGGTCATGCGGACCATTCTTACCAGCTATTTTCTCATCGGAGCCCTGCTGGAAGAACGCAAATTAGCAGCACTTCTAGGCGAGCCGTATCGGGCGTATTGTCGGCAGGTGCCCATGCTTGTGCCCTGGAAATTCAAACGCTGACCAACAAGATCCGCCGGATCATCCCACAATCCGATTGAACTCCTGTCCCTCTGGGGCCAAGACGACGAGACTCCTCGTGTCCCCTTGATGATATCGGAATCGTTTCTGCTTTTTTGTCTTTCCATGCACAATTTCAACACGTTTGGACCTGTTTTTTCCCCCTGATAAAGGAGAGGAGAACGCCAAGACAGGAGAACATCGAAAAGGCAATAAGTCCGGTCTTCATGCTCGCCAAAAAGGCGGGCAAGGTGCTGTCTGTTATTGCTTGTTTCCCCATGAAAAGAGAAAAAATAAGGGATATCGTGGTCAGGCTTACAGCCATTCCAAGGGTGCGCATAGCTCCTATCATCCCCGAGGCAACGCCGAACTGTCGCCTTTCGACGCTCCCCATAATGGCAGTGGAATTGGGGGTTATGAAAATGCCGAAACCGAATCCGATAAGCATAAGTTCAAAGACAATCAGCCATAAGGGGGTGTGGGGCCCGATGGTCAGGGCGGCCAGTAACAGTCCCGCAGAGCTTACGAGCATACCGCTGGTGGCCAATTTTGCGACCTCGAATTTGTCGGCGAGCATTCCGGCAACAGGTGAGGCCACTACCTGCATGAGGGGCTGCATAAGTAAAATGAATCCTGCTTGCCTCGGGGAGAGGCCTTGAGCATATTGAAGAAAGAGGCTCATGAAAAAGATGATCCCGAATGTTGCCGCATAGTTGCCGAGAGCGGCAAAGCAACTCAAGGTAAAAAACCGATTTTTTAAAAAAAGGGAGACATCAAGAAGAGGGCTTTGGGATTGCTTTTCCATGCGAATAAAAAAAACAATGCCGACAAGGCCTGCCGCTATCATGGGTAAGCCTAATTTCATTTGCTGGGCATGGGCAGCGCCTGTCATGATAAAGCCGACGCTGACGGCATAGATGAAGCTTCCTGTCCAATCCATGCTTTCACCCGAGGCGTTTTTCGTCGTCTCTTTCATACCGTAAAGACAGACGGCTATTGCCGCTATGGCGATGGGGACAACCATCAGGAAAACATGTCGCCATCCGAAGTGCAGGGTAATGTAGCCGCCGATTACCGGTCCTGTTGAAAGGCCGATATAGGTACAGGCGGAAACAACTCCTATTTTACGTGCTCTCTGCTCGGGGGGATAGGCCGCTGCAACAAGGGCCATGCTGCCGGCAAGCATCATGGAAGCTCCGATGCCCTGGAAAAAACGAAAAAACATGACAACCGTAATGGTTTGCGCAAAACCGAGCGAGAAGGTGAGGAAGGTGAACAGGAAAAGTCCGGTGAGAAAGACTCTACGCTGGCCGACAATATCACCAAAACGACCGAAAGTGAGCATAAACATAGCAAGTGACAGTACGTAAAGCTGTTCAACCAGGCCAATCTGCATGGCAGAGGCCCCAAGGTCACGACCGAGCGATGGCAGAGCGATGCCAACCGATGTGAGCATAAAAGGGGCCATGAATTGGGCAATGCACACGGCCGTCAGTATAATTCCGGCAGTTGCAGCCTTGTTTTTTTGCATAAAAAAATCCCGTTATAGGGGGAATATGTGGGCCCCACCGGATTTGAACCGGTGGGACTGGCGTGAAAGGCCGGGGTACGAACGAAATGTAACGAAAAAACAGTTAGTTGAAGAGGTAAAAATTCGTTGAAACCCTATCGGAAAGATCGGGGTGACTCACCGGCTCTATCAGTCTCCCTTTTTTCTTCGTTTGAATACCCCTTAGCCCGCATTTCTCATTAAACTATATACCGAGCCACTTTTACCGGCAGCAGCGTGAAATTTTCATTTTTCCTCTCATGATCGGACAAGGACAAAGGAATAAAACGGCATTTCCTCGACCAATGTCATGGTCACCTGTCACGAACCTTCAGATTTTCCGAAAACAAGACGCACCTCTCCCCTTGAACTGCAAACCTCCTTTTCCGGCAGTCACGCCCTGGTAGGAATCAGGGTTAAATTATTCAATACCTGATCAAACAGTTCCTTGTACGGATACCCCTCTGCAAAGGATATCCACACCTTGCGTACCGTTATCCGAATTCTCGCACCAATCTTGAACAATTTCAGCCTGATGGTGTCACATTGCGCTTTTGCCATATCCGTGCCGGCAAGCCCCAGTCGCCGTAAAGCCTGGACCAAAACGTAGGCCAAGGATGAAAAATAGAGCCTGATCTGATTGCTGAATATCTTCTGCGTACTGGTTCGGTCGGCAAAAAGCATCAGTTGCTGTTCCTTGATCCGGTTCTCCATCTCACCACGGGCGCAATACATCATTGATACAGGGCTTTGGCCAGTGCCAGCTCTTCTGCCAATACCTGTTCCAGGCGGTTGTTTCTGGCAAGCCCAAGGATAAAGTCGACATCGTTATCCTCGCACCAAATCATAATATCTTCACGACAAAAACCGCTGTCACCTCGGACGATTATTCGGGTATTTGGCCAAGATTCCCGAATACGCCGGACAATACGTTCCACCTCAGCAACCGTGCCGGCGGCAGCATCGTTACTGGCTGTCCGCAGCCGGGCACACAACAGATGTTCCCCGCAAAAAATGTATAACGGCAGGTAACAATAGGCTTTGTAATACCCATGGAAAAATTTACCTTCCTGGTTACCGTGCAGCGGATCGTCGGTGGCATCGACATCAAGGATAATCTGGGGTGGCGCTTCGGCATGTGCTTCGAGGAAGACATCGACCAAAAGGGCATCTACTGCTGCCGGTGCCACGACTATTTTTTTGTAGGGACTTTTCGCAGTAGCATCCTGCGGTGTCAATTCCAGCCGATTCAAGGTACTTTTGCCAGCCAATGGTTTCCCCTTATCCTCCGCGGATTTTCGGTCCATACCGGTTGGATCGGTTTTCCCCACGGCTATGGCCAGCATCTGATCTTTGGCCAGATGATCATGATCGTTGAGGTCTTCGTACCCCAAAGCGAGACCGATAACTCTTTGAGAAACCAGTGACAATACAGTATGTTCTATTAGTTTCTCATTGCGATGGTCGGTAAAGCACCCCGCAAAACGCTGGAGAATAGCTGTGCGTTGCTCAACTTCTCGCAGCAGCAATCCGCGACCATCGGAAGTGATGGTCCCGCCGCAGAAATCTGCGACTATCTCTCTTTTTCCCAGGGCTTGAAATGCATTAAATTTTTTTTGTACACTCTGTTTTCATAAGGTCACCCATGTTGTTTTGCTTATCGTGTTGGAATCATGATAATTATGCAACATTTGTGACCTTTTTGCTTTATATATTGTGAGAAATGCGGGTTAGCCTCTTTCGCTATGATATGGGGTGGCGCATTCGTGATGTGGTGCGCGCGGGCAGTAAATTTATCTGCTTGCAGACGGTGACGGTCGGCTTGTGTGGTTGGTGAAGCGCTGAGTTTTGAAACCGGGATCAAGGCTTTGGTAAAAGCCGCTGATGAGTGCTGCTTTTTTCGCGATTGCCGGATATCGTGCTGTCAGTGCAGCCAGCTCGTCTGGCTTGTCCAACAGAAACTCGGCATAGGTGTTTATGTCATTCTCCTCACTTGAGCGGCCATAACCCATGACGAAGCCGCTCGCATAAATTGCGGGCATTTCACCGGCGGTTGGGCAACCTTGCAGGCTCTTGAGCATCTCTTGGTTGGTCTGGGGGGGGAAGGTGAAGTCCTCTGGAAGGGCTGCCTCCCAATCCGTATAGGGGAACGGCGCGGCTTCGATCAAGATGCTTGAGAACTCGTGATGAAAAGTGCGGCGTATAGATTCGAGATCGCTGGAGTGAAACAGATAGTTGCTCGCCAAAATCACCCATCCTTTGGGCTTTTGCACTATCACCGTGCCGGAGACCGGCTGGCCCAGAATAGTCAGCTCATTGGTGAGCAGGATATTGGGCCCCTGCGCCTTGAGAAACGCGGGCGGATAAGCATCAAGCGCTTGATTTATGGCCCATAGCGCGAGGAGGGATCGAAGCGGTCCAGCAGCTTTTTTACCTACGATGCCCCTATCGAATCCCAGCCCCTCTGTGCCGCTTTGAACGAGGCGTGCGGCAACGCGCTCGGGTACCACTTTTTGCAGATGTCTGAGTGTAAGGAACCCGACCCCAAAGAAAAGGATGCAGGTAACCGCGAGGCTTGCAAGAAACCTCTTTTGACTAAAAGCGCCCATATCAGTATCAGTAGACTGTCTGCTCTTTGGCGGTGCGCACGCTGATCGTGGCCGCAGTGCCACCAGCAAGCAGAATGCCCATAGTCGACGCATAGCCCGGAGCCGCCAGAGACGAGCCGCCGCTGGTTAGGACGACACTGGCACCATAGGCCACAGTCACAACTGTTGCTGCAACCAGCACTCCAATGGATGCGTCTTTAATCGTGCCCCACCAATCGATCCCCGGTTTAGCAATCTGTTGATCAACCGGATTACTCGGTTTATAAACTGGCTCATGGACCGGATCCGAAATTGGCCGTGGCGAGATTGGCCTGCGCGGCTCTATTTCGATCTCGATCTTCAACTTCACCGCAACATAAGAATCCTGACCGACACTCCCCTTTAGCTCTGGATACTGGATTTCGGTTTTCAGCACCGGCATGCCAGTGGCCGAGGACACCTCAATCCCAACCCCGTAGCTCGGGCCGGGAATATTGTTCGCAGAGGTGATCATTTTATTCGAGAACTTGATATGTCCGGTGGTTGGGTCATAGCCCACCTTGGTTTCGGACATCATGCTCGTAAATGCATTATCGGAGCGGGTCTTTGCTGTCGTCTCGAAACTTCCATTGATTACATAGGTCAGCGGTAGACCATAGCCGAGGGTGACAAAGACCCGCCCCACCATGCGCGCGCGCGATGTAAGTGCCGAAATCAAAAACCATTAGCTTGTTTTTCAGCTCATAAGCCGACGAGTATGGCATGGAAATGTGCGGGATTTCGTCGCGCAGACGAACGGGCCACGGATTATTCGGACTATATCCCGGATGCTGGCGCTGCATCGGCCCTAAAGGTGCACGTGGAGCCAGCGCGACGGGTGCAGCGCCGCGTTGTTGCAGCAGGATTGGCAACCGCAAGGTGGAACCGGCATAGATCAGGTCAGGATCGACGATGCGTCGCGCGCCTGCCTGCACAACTTCTTTGCGGTTGTTAAATTCGTAAAGGCGCGGCCATTCAGTTGGCGCACCAAGATGCATTGCTGACAGATCCCAGAGGGTATCGCCCTGCTTGATTTGATATGGTATACCAATGAAGCCTATTTTTTTTCTATTATTTCTGATGGCCTCGTAAAAAATCAAAAACCATCTGTTTTTTTGTCAGTAACGAATTGAAATCATTAGGCCTAGAATTTCAAAAAAGTAGAATTTACGAAAGCATCATTTCTGAAAATGGTGGTTAAAAGAAGTCTCTTTTAAGAAACTCCTAAAAAAAAGGCTCTTTAGGATAGAACTTCGACTATTCGCAAATTAAGTAACAAATATTCTCTACATGTGCAATGCGAAACACCAACTCTCTGTTAGTTATAGGAGTTTCATTTTCGAATCCTTCCTTCAACAGTTGACAGTAGGGGGACAGATTAACAAACCATGATTGCAATGAATATTGATAGCCTCGCAAAAAGTCAAAAACCGCCTGTCTTTTTGTCAGTAACTAATTCTACTTTGTCACGTTGTCCGTCCGCCGCTTGTTGCCGATATGCTGAGTCTATGGAGGCTTTTCTTCGTCGATGTCTTACTTCCATCTGCCGGAAGGCTTCTTCGGAGGTTATATCGCGGCGCGGGAGAAAATGCGCAAGCAACAAGGCTATGTCGAGACAACTGAGCAATGAATGCGACTCCTTCTGTTCTCTTCTGGTTTCCGGCAGAAAGAGCATGGACATCATCACCATGACCATATGCCTGATGCCAGCCAGCCTCGAATCTGATAATGATCCATTTCGGCTGTTCCTCTGGCATCTTGGAAGGAACGTTCAATGAAAAATTCCTGCCCCTGCATAGAGGCGGGCCGTTCAGGGGTGGTTTCTGCCGGGGCATTGGAAGGGCTATATTTGATGGTTTTTTGGGGAATCAGTCTCTCGTCTGACCACAAGATGCCTTTGGTGGATAGACTGTTTTGGGTCAAGCCAAGCCAAATCCAGCCTCGCTGAGTGGGAATATCAACCAGCAGCCGCCCTTTGGTGGAGTCACGGGTGCTTATCCGTTGCCAGGCGTCTTCTGGTTGACTGGCAGCCCACTGTTCCACCACTAGTTTGGTGCTCTCCGTCTTGTGTACAAAAACGGAGTCCTTTTTTCGGCTGAGTGTCGATCCGGGATGTACGGGCAAGGATCTTCAAGATAGAAAGACTGATCCTTGTGGACATCGGCAACAAATTGTTAGCCCTCGTTATTAGGTTGAAAAATCTTTCAATTTTTCTAATTCTTTCCGCAAAAGTTTCTACAATTACGTGCCAGCTTGCAGGGGAAGTCGATCTGAAATACTCGATGAGCAAGAAGGAAGGGAGTCGGGCGCAGGTGCGGACGGAACTTTTAATCAGCAATTAAATAAACAAAAAAAAGCGATGAAAGCGCGGTTCCAAATCTCGCGCGCGGCTACAGTGGTGAGTGCACTACCGGTTTAAAGCGTATTGTTCAGCAAGAAGGCCCCCAAAACAGAAACAGGGTGCTAGCCCTATGAGCTAACACCCTGTTTTATGTGGCGTCCCCAACCGGATTTGAACCGGTGTTGCCGGCGTGAAAGGCCGGTGTCCTGGACCTGACTAGACGATGGGGACAAGTCCAAATGTAACATTGGTGGGTCGTGCGCGATTCGAACGCGCGACTCTCTGCTTAAAAGGCAGATACTCTACCGGCTGAGTTAACGACCCTTTGAATTCGAGAGGCTTTCAATACTAAGTTCTTTTGTGCGTGTCAACAAAAAATAGTAACTGGAGTCATGTTTTTATTCCTTTTACACTCTATCACGCTTGTCCCTGTTGCGCTAATTTTCTTGTGGTCTGCGTGCAGGTTTGCTACTACATTACTATATTTTCGATTTTCATGCGGACCGCTGTTGTCCGGCTGCATCATCTGCTCTTATGGATAATTATGGGATTATTAACTGGTTCAGCATCATTGACAAGGTTTTCAGTTGTTGGGGAACTCCCGGATTCTTTTTGGGATTTTGTTGCCGAGAGAGTTGCGGCAATGAGTTTTAAAGATATTGACGATACCATGGATGAGTATTCCATAGGCTGGGTTTCGGTTGCCGATATGTTTGACGCCGGTTTTGCGTACAGTTCCTACGCTGCGGGTGATTATGTCGCACTGACCATGCGGATTGACGAGCGCAAGGTAAACCCCTCGGTGTTGAAAAAATATGTCATGAAAGAAGAGGAACGGGTGAAACGAGAGAAACAGGTGCCTCGCCTGAGCAGATCGGTCCGCCTGGAGATTAAAGAACGGGTTCGTGCGGAACTGGTACGCAAGTCGCCTCCTGTGCCCTCAACCTATGATCTCTGCTGGAATCTTTCCGATAATACACTGCTGTTTTTTTCAACAAGTAAAAAATCCATGGCGCTTTTGGAGGATTTATTTAAGGAAACCTTCAAATTGTCTCTTATTCTGCAGATTCCCTGGCTGACAGGGCTGCGTATGGCAGAAGGAGAGGCTCTCGAAAAATATGAAGAAATGTGTCCGGCTATTTTATTGTAAATCAGTGGTTAGGGCATAACCAAGCTCAAACGATGGAGAAGAGATGAACGGCATTTTACTTGCGGTAATCGCTGCGGTCGCTTTGCTTGTTGCTGTCCTGCTGCTGAAAAAGCGAAGCTCCCAGAATAAAACTTCACAAATCGAACCCGTTGATTCCGTCGAGAAAACAACAACGTCGGCTGAAACGACGCCTGGGCCGATAGATGATTCTCCTGCGGAAGCAGAGGCTGGACAGACGCTGGAAACGCAGGCCGGACCAGTTTCGGAAGAGGAGCCGGGTTCGCCGCTGCATATGGAAGCGGAACCGATAGAAGCGGAACCGATTTCCGAACCTGTTGTCTTTGATCTGGAAGAGGATACCCCGCTTGCCGATTTCGAAGACGAGTTATTGGTCGGTGATGCGGAAAAAAGCCAAACCCCGATTTTGGAAGAAGTGGTGGTACGGCTTGAGGAAGCTCCTGTCGGGTCGGAGGCTGCGGAACCTGTTCCCCTTGAATTGGAGGAAGTTCCAGGTCAGGGGCTGGGGCAATTTGAGGAGAGTAGAGAACAGGTCGTGCCGGTTGAGGCTGAAGCCTCTGTAATGGTCGTGGAGTCCGAAGAGGAATCCGTTGGGGCTGCTGTGGTTGCTGCAACGGAAATCGCGGCTCCGGAAAAAGCGGAAGATATTGCGGTCATGGCTGAGGCCTTGCCTCGGGTCCGTTTAACCATGGAAGCCTACTCGGCGCGCCTTAATGATTTGGAAGAGAAACAACGGGCCCTGCTTGCGCAGGCTATCCGGCAGCGGGAGGATAAAAAACGGGACCAGTTGCAGCGCGAATTGGTTATCATGAATGATAAACTCGCCCTTCTGGCTGACAGTTATGCAGAAGAAAAGGAATGTTATGAGCATGTTCTGGTGGCGTTGGAATCGCTTCACGGCAAAGCCGATGCCGCCGAACTTGAAACAGCCGTGCAAGGTTTAGAGGAGGGGGAACCGCAGCCCGCTGAGCGTTTTCTGGCACAATTGAGCGAACAACAACACCCCTTTGCCGCTCAGGCCGCTTTTTACAGTGGTCAACTGGCAGCCTGCCGGGTTGACCTGCAAAAAGCGCTGGATCTTTTTCGCCATGCCGTGGAACTGGACCCGGAAAATCCTCTCTATCTGCAGGCTGCCGGGAAAACAGCCTGCAGAGTCTATCGCTATAAGGATGCGTTGTCGTGGCTCGAGTCCTTTGTCAAGCTATCGAGTGAGACAAAGGATACGGAACCTGTTGCTTTCGCCTTGGCCCAGCGGGACCTGGCTTACACCTATGTGCTCAGCGGCCAGTATCAAAAGGCAGGGCCTTTGTATAAGGAGTCGATGACCGTTCTGTCCAAAACCCTGGGTCAGGATCATCCGGAGATGGCCACCAGCTGGTCGCAGCTCGGCGAGTTGCAGGAAACATTGGGGGAATATGATAAAGCCGTTTCCCTGTACAAAAAATCCCTGCAGATCCTTGAGGAAAAACGGGGCCAGGATCACCCGGTACTGGCTGGTATTCTCGACAAGCTGGCAGCCCTCTGTATGGAGTTGGAGATGGAAAAACAGGCGGTACCCCTGTATCAGCGTTTAGTCCAGATTCGGGAAAAGGCTCTTCGACCAACCCATCCGCAGCTTGCCTTGAGTCTCAATAATTTGGCCGAATCCTACCGCCTTCAGGGGCAGTATGCGGAAGCCGAGGCCTGCTACCGGAAATCGCTGACCATCAACGAAACCATCCATGGCGCGGAACACCCCAGTGTGGCGGCCGTGCTCCAGGAACTGGCCAAGTTGTGTAACAGCCAGCGGAAACCGGAGGAAGCCCAACAATATCAAGAGCGAGCCTCTGTCATTTTTCAGAAAAGTGTCGAGGCATCGGAAAAGAAAAGCGGCAAGGAAGCTCTGACCCTGGAGATTTAAATCCGGCATCGGCTCCGGGGCGGAGACATAAGGACGCCCTAAGGGGTTGGTTATAATCATTAGCAATGTTGTTATATTGATGGAATAATTTATGGATCTCGTTGATCTTATTCAGGAAAAAAAGTTTCTTGGCCAGGAGTTTCTCGCTTGGCTCTGGTTTAAATCGGAAGAGCGCGGCGGCAGTATCGAGGTGCCCGGCAAGGGTGATGTTTTGGTGGTGTTCGAGAAGCACATGCTCCTGGAGTACGGTGAAGGGGATGCCAGTGAAAAGGTGATCTGCCGCGGTTTGCAGACCGAGCTGAAAGAAGCCAGAGCCGGTCTTGGTCTGGCAAAAAAACCGGAACAGGCCCGCATCCGTATTGCCTATGGCGATTATGAATTCGGTGTCACGCTTACAGCCATGATTTTCGAATTTCGCAACATCCGTTTACCTAAAACCGTCGACTCCGCCGATGAAGGCAAGAATGCCGAAAGTATGGAGGGGCGGATCCTGGAACGGATTGCCCTGTTTGAACAATTGACCCATCTGGTGGGCGATCTGTTTCGCATGTTCATCAATATCAGGGCTACCAAGCTCTGGGACGAGGAGCTGGTGAAGATCCGGGCCTGGATTAATTTCGGTGCCCATCAGGGATAACCTTAACCTTTATTGCTGCATTTATGGAATTTGAGACTGTGATCGGGCTGGAAATCCATGCCCAGATGAAAACGAAAAGCAAGATATTCTGCGGCTGCTCAACTGCTTTCGGAGCTCCGCCCAACACCCAAACCTGCCCTGTCTGCCTGGGGATGCCTGGCTCGTTGCCGGTCCTCAATCGTAAGGTGGTGGAATCGGCTATCAAGCTAGGCTTATCCACCGAGTGCACCCTTAATCGGGAAAACAGGTTTGCGCGCAAAAATTATTTTTATCCCGACCTGCCCAAAGGCTACCAGATTTCCCAGTTTGATCTGCCTATCTGCGAACACGGGAAGGTCGATATCGAAGTCGACGACCGGTATAAGACCATTGGGATTACCCGCATTCACATGGAAGAGGATGCCGGCAAGCTGGTGCATGACGATCGGGAACCTGTCAGCTATGTTGATCTCAACCGGACCGGCACGCCGCTTCTGGAAATCGTCAGCGAGCCGGATTTGCGTTCACCACAGGAGGCGACAGCCTATCTGAAAAAGCTGCATGCCATTGTCCGATACCTGGATATCTGTGACGGCAATATGCAGGAGGGCAGTTTTCGTTGCGATGCCAATATTTCTCTGCGGCCAAAGGGGCAGGAGGCCCTGGGGACCCGAACCGAGCTGAAGAATATGAATTCGTTTCGCAATGTGCAGCTGGCCCTGGAATATGAGGTCCGACGGCAGCGCGATCTTCTTCTTGAAGGCGGGAAAGTTATCCAGCAGACGTTGCTGTGGGATCCGGATAAAGAGCGGACCGAGCCCATGCGGGGTAAGGAAGAGGCGCATGACTACCGTTATTTCCCTGATCCGGATCTCATCCCGGTGGTGCTGAGCGAAGAATGGATCGAAACCATCAGGCAGCAACTGCCGGAGCTGCCGGATAAGCGACAGATGCGTTTTGTCCGTGATTTCGAACTCACGGACTACGATGCCGAGATCCTGATTGCCTCCCGGGAACTGGCCGATTATTTCGAAGAGGCCTACCGGCAGTATGGCAACGCGAAGAAACTCTGTAACTTCATCGGCACCGAACTGTTGCGCGAGTATGGAGCGGAGCGCATCGGCGAATGTCCGGTACGGCCTGTGCAACTGGCCCGTTTGCTGCTGCTGATCGAGGACGGAAAAATCTCCGGTAAAATCGCCAAAACCGTTTTTAGCGAGATGCTGGCCACCGGGGCCGATCCGGAACAGATCGTCAAGGACAAGGGGCTGGTGCAGATGAGCGATGAGGGGGAACTTGTCGCCTTGGTGCGTGAGATCATCGCCGCTAACCCGGAGCAGCTGCAGCAGTACCGTGACGGCAAAACCAAGGTGATCGGATTCTTTGTCGGCCAGTTGATGCAGAAGACCAAGGGTCAGGCCAACCCTCAACTTGCCAACGCGCTCTTTCAAAAGGAGCTGAACGCCTAAAACGGACGGTTGTGGATAAGAGCGAGTGGCAGCAGAAAGGCGAGGGGCATCGGCAGCGGCTCCGCGATAAATTCCTCGAACAGGGGATTGAAGCCTTCACCGACAGCGAGATCATCGAACTTTTGCTCACCTTCGGTACGCCCCGATCCGACTGCAAGGAGGCGGCCCGAGCGGCCCTTGATCAATTCAAAACACTGCCCGCCGTGCTTGATGCCTCATCTGTGCAGTTGCAGCAGGTGAAGGGCATCGGGGCAAAAAATATTTTTGCCCTGCATTTCATTCAGGGGGTGGCCCGCCGCTACCTCCGTCAGCGAATCGTCGGCAAGAAGTATGTTCATAGCTCCCGGGAAGTGGCCGATTATCTCATCCATGCCATGCGGGGGCTGCAGCACGAGGTTTTGACCGTGGTTTTTCTCGATGCAGCCCATGCCATCATCGATTCCGTGGTGGTGGCCGAGGGCACGGTCTCGGTGAACACGGTCTATCCCCGGGAACTGGTCAAGGCTGCCCTGGCGTGCAATGCCGGCGCCTTGGTGCTTGCCCATAATCATCCCTCCGGAGCAATGACTCCTTCCCGTCAGGACGAAGAATTAACCCGCTCGCTCCATCTGGTCTGCTCATTCATGCATATCAACCTGCTTGATCATCTGATTATAGGTGCCGGCGATCAGGTCTACAGTTTTGCCGATCAAGGTCTCATGTCCCGGATTCGCGACGATTGCCGCCGGATTCTTGAACGCCCCGCCTGATGGACCTTGCCACCCGGGCCGGTCTCTACCTGCACGTCCCTTTTTGCCGGAAGAAATGTGCCTATTGCAGTTTTTACTCCTTTGTCCCTCGGGCCGAGGATATGCGCAGGTATGTCGAGGCGCTGCATTTGCAGATACGGCAACTGTCGGTAGCTCCGGAAATCCGACCGCTTTCCTTTGCCACTCTTTTTTTTGGCGGCGGCACCCCCTCAATCCTGCCGACGGAGGTTCTGGCCGAGCTGCTCGCAGCCTGCCGCAGTCATTTTTCTTTTTCTGTTGATGAGCCGGAAATCACCATTGAGGTGAATCCCGGAACCATCGATGCTCAGGGACTGGGGCAACTCCGGCAGGCAGGTTTTAACCGGCTTTCCATCGGGGTGCAATCGCTTGTCGAACGGGAACTGCGCCAACTCGGACGTATTCATACCCGTGGCGAGGCTCTGGAAACCATCAAGGCAGCGCAATCGGCCGGTTTCGAGAATCTTAGCCTCGATCTCATGTACGGGCTGCCCGGTCAGGACGCCGGCAGCTGGCGGGAAACTTTGGATCGGGCCTTGGCCGTGGCCCCAGAACATGTATCGCTCTACGAACTCACCGTGGAAGAAGGAACGCCCTTTTTTCAGCAGCTGCACCAGGGACAATGGGCGCTGCCGCACGAAGAGGAGGTCCTGGCGATGATGGCCGCCATCGAGAACGGCATCAGCTGCAGTCCGTTGGTACGTTATGAGATTTCCAACTACGCGGTTCCAGGCCGGGAATGCCGCCATAATCGTAATTACTGGCATGACGGCCTCTATCTGGGTTTCGGTCCGGGCGCGGTTTCGGCCTTTGGCGGGCGGCGACTGGCCACAATGGCCGACCTCCCCGGATACTGCCGGAGAATAGCCGAAGGCCAATCCGTCTGGCAGGAGGTGGAACAGCTGGATCTGGAAACCAGGTTCCGGGAGACGGTGATCATGGGACTGCGTTTGATCGAAGGGATTTCCATTGCAGCGCTGCATCAACGGTTTGGGCTCGATCTCCGCGAATATTACGGTGAAGTTCTGGATCGGCTCATCAACCAGGATCTGGTGGCATTCCGAGGGGAACACCTTGCTCTTACCCGTAAAGGGTTGCCCTTGGCTAATCAGGTGATGGCGCAGCTAGTGTAGTCAGTGTCCCCTGATTCTTCCGCTGGCGGTTGCTCTCAGGGAATACCTGCTCATATGGTCTCAGCCCTGCTGCAAAGAGTGAACGAATACGGCCTTCGCAGGTGATAACATGGTAATCGTTCAGGTGTTTCCCGGACTTGCCTTTGTGGGCGCGGCAGGGTAAAAGACAAGATTGAAAAATTTGTCGGGAGATCGGATGTCCCCCGGCAAAGGTGCGGTTGCCGCACACGTGTTTTTTTGAGATGGGGGATGGAATGCTGCCCATCCGGCACGAAGACGACTGTAAAGATATCTGCAGTCCGCCGGGACGGCAGACTTGACGAAGAGAATGTATGTCTGTCGAATGGCCGGCCTTGATGCGTGGTCGGCTCTGTACATCTTATTTTCATTCAAACAAGGAGAAACAATATGGCAGGTTTTGTGTATCAGGATCCCTTTGCCCTCGGCAAGGATGAGACCCAATTTCGTTTGCTGGAGGGCTCCGAGAAGTATGTCTCGGTTGAGACTTTTAATGGCCAGGAGGTTTTAAAAATAGATCCTGAGGGCTTGAAGGTTTTGTCGAATCAGGTAATGCGCGAGGTTTCCTTTTTATTGCGTCCCGCCCATAACCAGCAGGTTGCCAAAATTTTTGACGATCCGGCGGCATCCGATAACGACAAGGAAGTGGCGCTGGCCATGTTGCGCAACGCCGAAGTTTCCGCCCATTTCGTTCTGCCGGTCTGCCAGGATACCGGTACGGCCTGCGTTGTTGCCAAAAAAGGTCAGAATGTCTGGACCGGCTGCGACGATGCCGAACAGATCTCCGCCGGTGTCTATACCACGTACACCGAGGAGAATCTGCGCTATTCCCAGAATGCTCCTCTGACCATGTACGAAGAGGTCAACACCAAGACCAACCTCCCGGCGCAGATTGATATCTATGCCACCCCCGGCAGTGAGTACAAGTTCCTCTTTCTGGCCAAGGGCGGCGGTAGCGCCAACAAAACCTATCTCTATCAGGAGACCAAAGCCCTGCTTAATCCGGGCACCTTGAAGAAATTCCTGGTGGAGAAGATGAAGACCCTGGGTACGGCAGCCTGTCCGCCCTACCATATCGCCTTTGTCATCGGCGGCACCAGCGCCGAAACCAACCTCAAAACCGTTAAACTGGCTTCGGCCAAGTATCTCGATGCCTTGCCTACCACCGGCAACGAGTATGGTCGTGCCTTCCGCGATGTGGAGTTGGAAAAGGAACTGCTTGAGGCCGCCGGTGATCTCGGTTTGGGCGCTCAGTTCGGCGGCAAGTATTTTGCCCACGACATCCGCGTTGTCCGCATGTCCCGGCACGGCGCCTCCTGCCCGGTGGGCATGGGGGTTTCCTGTTCCGCAGACCGCAATATTAAAGCCAAAATTAATAAGGATGGTTTGTGGATTGAGCAGATGGATAGCGACCCCGGTCGCCTGATCCCGGAAAAATACCGTGACCGCAGCTCCTCCCAGGCGATCAAAATCGATCTCAATCAACCGCTTGACAAGGTCCGCGCCGAGCTGACCAAGCACCCGGTATCTACCCCGCTGCTGCTGACCGGTACAATCATCGTTGGCCGGGATATCGCCCATGCCAAGTGGAAAGAGATTCTGGATGGCGGCAAACCGCTACCCGATTACCTCAAGCAGCATCCGGTTTACTATGCCGGCCCGGCTAAAACCCCGGCGGGCAAGCCTTCCGGCTCCTTCGGTCCGACCACGGCCGGTCGGATGGATTCCTATGTCGACCTGTTCCAGAGCCATGGCGGCTCAATGGTGATGATCGCCAAAGGCAATCGCTCCCAGCAGGTCACCGATGCTTGCAAGAAGCATGGTGGCTTTTATCTTGGTTCCATCGGCGGTCCGGCTGCCCTTTTAGCCGAGGAGAACATCAAGAAGGTTGAGTGTCTTGATTATCCTGAGCTGGGTATGGAAGCGGTATGGAAAATCGAAGTAGTCGATTTCCCGGCATTCATTCTTGTCGATGACAAGGGGAACGACTTCTTCAAAGGGTTGCTGTAATCCTGATCGATATGCCTTTGATTGAAGGGCGTTAAGCCGCTGATGGGCGGGGAGGACCTGTTCCTCCCCGCCCTTTTCTTATGAGTGCTATGTATGGATGATTTAAAAACTTCGGAGGCTTGGCGGATTTTTCGCATCCAGGCCGAATTGATCGACGGCATTGAAACCCTCAACGACCTGGGACCGGCGGTTTCGGTCTTCGGAGGTGCCCGATTCGGCGAGGAATCTCCTTATTATATTGCTGCCCGGGAAACCGCCCGTCTTCTATGTGCACAAAATCTGGCGGTCATCACCGGCGGCGGCCCCGGCATCATGGAAGCGGCGAGTCGAGGCTGTTTCGAGGCCGGCGGCACCTCGGTAGGCCTCAATATTGTATTGCCCCGCGAACAGCATCCCAACCACTACCAGAACCGCAGCATCACCTTTCGTTATTTTTTCATTCGTAAGCTGATGTTTGTCCGCTATGCCATGGCCTATGTCATTTTTCCCGGCGGCTTCGGTACCATGGATGAATTCTTTGAATCACTGACCCTGATGCAGACCACCAAAATCCGTCGCTTCCCCATTGTCCTCTACGCCAGTGCCTATTGGCAGGGTTTGATCGACTGGATTCGCGATAAAATGCTGCCGAACGGTTGTATCGCCGCCGATGATCTCGATATTTTTCATATGGTTGATACCCCTGAGGAGGTTGCTGCGATTATCACCACCTATATGGATGAGTGTCGACAGTTTCAGGGGGATAAGCGGCGAAATATGGTTTGATGTATTATAATGCAACCGTGGGAGGCTTTTTTTAAAGGCAGCCTGAATACTCAACCTCGGGAGGATACACCATGAATTCCCAACTGGATTTTATATTTTCGCGCCGCAGCATCCGCAAATTTACCCACCGTGAGATTCCTGAGATCCTGCTGATTGATCTCTTGGAAGCTGCTATGGCTGCACCTTCAGCAGTGGCTAAGGACCCTTGGCATTTTATTGTCCTCCGTTCCCGTGCATCCCTTGATCAACTGGTTTCGGCCCTGCCCAATGGTCAGATGCTGCACGAGGCGACCGCCGCACTGGTGATCTGCGGTGATATCAACCAGGCGCACGATGGTCATCTCTCCTTTCTCCTTCAGGATTTGAGTGCTGCGGTTGAAAACATCCTCCTGGCAGCCAATGCCCTGGGCCTGGGTGCCTGCTGGCTGGGCATCCATCCTCGCGAAGAACGGATCGCCGCGGTTTCAAAGCAGATGGGCCTGCCTGCGCATATTATCCCGGTTGCCGGTATTGCGCTTGGCTGGCCTGCGGAAGAGAAAGAACCCCGTACTCGCTATAATCCTGAACTCGTGCATCAGGAACGGTGGTAACTGCGGGAAACGCTGGGGGCAAAAAAACGTTAACGCCCTTTATTTATAACGGGAAAACAGGATGGATCAACACAATCTACCCCTTGCGGGAATCCGGGTATTGGAACTCGGGCACAATATCATGGGGCCTGCCTGCGGGCTGATCCTTGCCGACCTCGGCGCTGAAGTTTTTAAGGTTGAGCGGCCCGGAAAAGGGGATGATACCCGCGAGCTGCAGGGCTTCGGGGCGGGATTTTTCACCTGTTTCAATCGCAATAAAAAGAGCTTGGCCATTGATCTGAAGGCAGAACAGGGGCGCGAGCTTTTTCTCCAACTGGTGGAAAAGGTCGACGTGCTTATCGAGAATTTTGCTCCCGGCACCGTCGATCGTCTCGGTATTGGTTTTGCGGCCTGTCAGGCACGCAATCCGGCCTTGATTTTCTGTGCTCTCAAGGGCTTTATGCCCGGTCCTTACGCCCACCGACCGGCGCTGGACGAGGTCGTGCAGATGATGGGCGGGCTGGCCTACATGACCGGTCCGAGCGGCAAGCCGATGCGGGCCGGGGCCTCGGTCACCGACATCCTCAGCGGCGGATTCGGCGTGATCGGTATTCTTGCCGCCCTCTATCAACGCCGACAGAGCGGCCTGGGACAACTGGTGCAGGCCTCCCTGTTCGAATCCGTTGCCTTTCTCATGGGGCAACACATGGCCGGTGCCGCGGTGAGCGGAGAGGCGCCGCCGCCTATGCCGGAGCGCGGCCGGACCTGGTCCGTGTACGAGCTCTTTACCACCAGAGATAACCACCAGGTTTTTATCGGGGTCACCTCGGATCGGCACTGGCAGCGGATGTGCAAGACCTTCGGCTTTGACGACTGGGATGATGACCGGCGGCTTGCCACCAATCAGGGACGGCTCGAGGCGCGGTCCTGGTTTTTCCCCGAATTGCAGCAGCGATTGCGACAGCTGGATAAAACCACCTTGATGGCTTTGGCGGAACGGGCAAAAATCCCCTTTGCGCCGGTCAATCAGCCGGTAGACCTGTGGGACGATCCCCACATGAAGGAGTCGGGCGGGCTGGCCGACACCCAGACGCCCAACGGTACAGAGGTTAAGCTGCCCAAATTGCCGTTGCGACTGGGGGGGCAACCCTTTGATCTTCGTCTGCAGCCGCCTGATGTGGGGGAAGGTGCAGGTGATATCTTAGAGCTGGCCGGGCTGACAGCGGAGCGAATCAAAACTTTGGTCGTAGCAGGGATTCTTTCCATTAAACCCTGCCGAAAACCGGAGAATGACGGCACCGTCGCCGACCTCGGACCCGATTCCGGTTCTTTGTCAGAAGGGATGTCGAAATAATTTCTGCGTATCCTTTCCCTGGGCAGGACGTTGGCGGCGGTGCAAGTCCGAGTCGCCTCAACATCCTCTCGCCTTGTTGTCCTCTGTCAGCGAGATCGTTTTTCCGCGCCGTTTTTTTGGTCATTCGGCCACACTTCCTTGATTTTTTACATTAAAAGCACTTTAATTGCCTTACGGGTTAGGATCTTGCCCTCTGTTTCTTGAATTTGTCAGCCCAATGCAGAGGTATCGTTTCAGATTGAAAAATGGAAGGCAGTAACTATGCGATTCATGACGATACATCGAGTTTTGTTCAGCCTTGTGTTGGCAGCTGTTTGTTCGGGAACCTTTGCCCAGGAGCAGGCAACCACTGAGCCGCCTCCTGCAGACGTTCTTTTGCCTCTGCCCAACGGACGCAGTATGGCCTTTCGGCCTGTCTGTATCGGCGAAGGATCCGGATCCTATGCCTGGAAGCGGTTTCGGGTCGGCGACCCTTCCGGTGGCTATAAAGAATCTCCAACCGGGGTCGCACTGGGCGGTGCGTTCAAGGTTAAGCAGCATTCGACGGAGGACTGGTGTTATTACATCGGCAAGTATGAGGTTACCGAGGACCAAATGGCCGCACTGCTGCCCTCGCCCAAGGAATATGAAAACAGCAACTATCCGGTCCGCAATCTTTCCTGGTTTGAGGCTGAAGACTTTATCAGGAAATTCAACGAATGGCTGTATGGCAATGCGGAGAAGGATATCCCCGAATATGGGGGTGTTCCCGGGTATCTCCGCCTGCCGACTGAGCTGGAATGGGAATTTGCCGCCCGCGGCGGCAGCGAGGTGGACAGCGCCCAATTCGACCGGAAGATTTCGTATCCTACCAAAAATCTTGCAGAATACGAATGGTTCTCCGGTCCCAAGTCTTCCTATAATAAAGTCAAGAAAACGGGTCTTCTGAAACCGAACGTTTTAGGGATCTATGATATGCTCGGCAATGTGGCCGAGATGACGAATACGCTCTATCAGATTGAATACTATCAGGGACGTAGCGGCGGATTTGTCGCAAAGGGCGGCCATTATCTCACTGACGGCAAGCAACTTCGCTCATCGCTTCGAACCGAGCAGGAGTTTTATGCTGTGGATGCTAAAACCAGGAAACTGAGTCCGGCCCGGAAAGAAACCCTTGGCTTTCGTCTGGTTTTGTCGTCCCTTATTTTTCCCAATCGTCAGGTGAGCACTCAATTGAATGATGACTGGGACGCCTACCGTCAGGGCTCCGCTCAGGTGTTGCCAGCGGCGGTTTCAACCAGCGCGACCAGCACCAAGGCCCAGGTTTCGGGGACCGATGCCACCGCCCACCTCAAACGCTTGAGGGATGAACTGGCCCGCTCGGGCAGCATAGGCGGAACCGTCCAGCAGGAACTTGACCTGTTGGCTGTCTCCCTCAATGATATCCAATTCACGATCAAGCAGGCGGAAAAAGACTCTGCCTATGCCTGGATAAAAATCGGCAGTGAGCAGGCTTTTTTTATCTTTAAGGAGTCCAGGAAACTGCCGATTCTTGAAAAGTTGATGCAGTCGGCAAGAAGCTTGCAACGCGCCGAAATGGTAGAAAAGTACAAGGAACGCGAAGCCGAGATCACGTTGAATATCGATCAGGCCATGTCCTCGTACACGGAGTCCATTCGTCAGCTCGGGACCACCAACAGTGCGGCGATTGACGATGGTTTTGAGCGATATACGCAGTTTTTGAAAAAACGAAAGGCCGATCAGCAGGTCAAATTGCTCGGCACTATTCGTCGACATGCCGCAGAGTACATCAAGGTTAAACGAACCGATGATGAAAATTGGAAAAAAGAACTGCTTGAATGGGAGGCCGGTACGCCCTGAAAGGATCATTTTTCCGGTTTTCGGATGAGCGCGGATGGCATGGCGGAGGTCTTTTCCTTGATGCCTCCCCTTCGGACCGAGTGCGGGATCGTGAACCGTCTGTTATCAGAATGTCATCCCTGAGCCGGGGGGACACAATATGCCTCAACGTTACTAAAGGAGAGATCATGATCAAGAAAATTTCATTGGGGATTGCGCTGGTTTTCACCATCTCGATGCTTAACGGGTGCGCCAACATCAAGGATGACAGTACCCGAACCAAGGTGGAAGGCGCAGGGACGGGTGCCGCTGTTGGGGCTGTCGCCGGAGGTTTGCTGGGGCAACTCATCGGCGGGGATACGAAGGCAACCCTTTTCGGAGCCGCTGTCGGGGCCGCTGTCGGTGGTGTGGGCGGATATGCCTATGGCAGTCATGTAGCCTCACAGAAGGAGAAGTATGCCAAAGAAGAAGACTGGCTTGAGGCCTGCATCGCAGATGCCAAGAAGAAAAATCAGGAAATCATTGCCTATAATCAGGATCTCTCAAAGCAGATTGCCGTGTTGAAGAAGGATACGAAAGCGCTGAAGAAACGATATAAGGATACGCAGACGAGAAATGCCAAGCTCCAGGACAAAAAAGCCGAGGTTGAAGGGGTTATGGCGTCGGCCAACAAAGAGTTGGCGGCAAGCAAAGCAGAACTGGAAGCACAGAATTCCGTTATCGCGGATGCCAGGAAAAACGGGCAGAACGATTATGCCGTAACCCTTGATAGCGAAGTGGAGACACTCAAAGCCAATATCAAGGAATTGGAAAAGCGTACGGAAGAACTGGCATCCATGTCCGCCAGCATGTCTGTATAGGGGAGGAGGGTTGCACCATGAAATTCATTCACTTTGCGGTTGTTGCTTTTTTTGCGGTTACCTCCCTGATCGGATGCGCGGGCCAGACAACAGACCCCCGGCAGGGTGGGCTGTTCAGCTACAATCCTCAGGCATACGATAAAAGGATACAGGACCGACAGGCGCATCTTTCCGATATCGATAATTCTACGCAGTCTGCAGCTGAGCGGTCCTCAAGGCTTGAAGCGGAGAGATCGTCTCGAGCAAAGGAGAAGGCTGCACTGAGAAGACAGCTGAGAAAGCTTTCCGCCTCTGTTACCTCTTTGGAAAAAGACATTAAATCGAAAAAGATGAAAACAGAGGCCCAGAAGAAGGAGCGGCAACGCCTTCTGACGGAACTGCATTCCCTCAAGTCCGCATCCAAGCTGGCTGATGAATCGAATGATCCGGAGGAGAAAAGGCTCGAGCTGCAACGATTGAAGAAAAAACGCGACAAACTGGAGAAGGAAGCGGCCAATCTTATGCTGCTGTAAGGACCGCTTGCCGTCGATAATACGGCTGATTTCATTTACATTGCCCTCCGGGATAATCGGGAGCGCAATCTGCAATCGTTGAGAGTGAGAACAGTTTATGGATACGGAAAAACAGTCCAGCTGGAAACGCCGAATCAGAATATTTTCCATTGCACTGAGCTTCACGGTTCTGTTGCTGGGGCCTTTTTCTTTTCCTGTCCACAGTGCGGACGGGTTGTCGGAAGAGGAGATGAAGTTTTTCAACTCTGCGGTGGAACAGATTCGACTTCATACCCTGGTGGCCCCGAAATCGACCCGAGGGATGATCGATGATATTTTGCGGGCCTATTGCCATTCCATCGATGAATATGCCGATTATCTGACCAGCCGGGAATATGCTGCCTTCCTGGATTCCGCCAGTTCCGATTATTTTGGTGTTCAGATGGACATTCAGAAAAAGGACGGTTCCATTCTCCTTTTCCCTTTTAAGGATGGTCTTGCCGAAAAAAGCCATATTAAGGCGGGCGATGAACTGATTGCTGTCAACGGTTTGCCGGTATATGGAAAATCTGTGTATGTCATCGGCGGCCAGATCAGAGGGGCTGAAGGCATGGCGGTCCAGTTGACGATCAGGTCGGGCCGGGGCATACCGAGGGTGCTGACCCTGCGAAGGCAGAAAACCTATTATGAATCCGTGAGGTGGAAAAACAGTGGCGCCGCCCATTTTATCCAGATTTCCAGATTTGCAAAAGACACGGAAGCGCAGCTTGGTCTTGCTCTGGACACAATGGCGGCGGACGGGAGAACGATCGTTATCGATCTGCGTCGGAACCAGGGAGGCAGTTTGCGCATTGCCTGGGAATGTGCCAATTTTTTCCTGGAGAAGGGGACGGTACTGTTCAGGCTTCGGACCCGGAACGAGACGAAAGAGATTCTTGCCGATCAACCGCAGCGTATCGGTAACCGCATTTTCCTGATCCAGGATGGCAGCACGGCCAGTGCGGCCGAAGCCTTTGTTGCCGCACTGACGCGAAACGGGCGGGCGCTGTCGGTGGGACGGAAATCCTTTGGTAAGGGACTCGCTCAACGATTTCTGCCTCTGGCGGACGGCTCGGCCCTGCTGCTAACCTATGCGGAAGTTATTACCCCGGACAATGTCAGCTATCACAATCAGGGGCTGGAGCCCGACCTGCCGCTCCCGGAAGAACTTGTTGACGAGGACTTTTCTCAGGATGCATCATTATCCAGATTGCTTGATTTCATTACACTGAACCAGAAATAACCAAGGAGGGACATGCATGAGGTTAAGAAAAACAACATGGGCGCTGAAGGTACTGCTGCTGGCCTTGCTTTCGGTTCCGTTCGCCGCGCCGTCTCAGGCGGTTGGAAAACGTGTTCCTTTGAAAATTGAGGGGAAGGAATCCCTGCCGCTCCGCGTTTTATCACGCGCTTTTGCCAATATTTATAAAAATTCCGACCGCACCAGCGGAACGGTTGAGGAAAATGTTCCCGCCTTCCAGTCCTATTATGTGTATTCGAAGAAGGACGGTGGTGATCAGGGGAACGGCGGTTGGTATGAAGTCGGTTCCGATAACCGGGGTACCATTCTCGGCTGGATGGCGTCGGACGATGCTTTTGAATGGAAGCAGACCATGTGTCTGTCCTACACGCATCCGGAAGGACGGTATCCGGTGCTGATGTTCGATAAAAAGAACTCGCTGGAGCAGGTGATCGGTCTGCCGAAGGAAAAACGAACCGAAGCCGTTGAAAAATTGTATATTGATATCGCCTTGGGGGAAATTGCCTCTGATTTTCCCATCGTCACCATAGAACCGAAGAAAGCGATCGATATAAGCAAGGAATTCTATCTCCTGCCCATACTTGATTTCGGCGAAATCGAGCTCAATAACCGTGAGGCCAGAATTCTGAAATTGGCTGCCGTCACCAAAGAAGGTGCCGCCGCCAGAGAAAGTTCGGACATCAGGAAAAATAAAGACTATTTGAAGAGTGCGGTCCAGGACAGTACGAATATTGACGCCGCAACCTTGGGGAAACTGGGGATTGATATCGTCTGGGTCATGGATACGACTAATTCGATGATGCCCTATATCAGTCAGACGTTGAAAGTCATTGAAGAGGCCTCGAAACGCATTTCCTCCAATGCCGAACTTTCCAACGCCGTTAAGTTCGGTGTCTGGGGATATCGCGATTCCATGGACATTCCCGATATGGGGTATGATGTCAAAAATTACACTCCACAGCTTCAGGGCATCGACCAGTTTATTCCTACCTTGAAGACCGTCGATGTGACCGTCGCCGGATCACAGGGCTATGCCGAGGATGTCTTCTCCGGTGTCAATGGAGCGGTCGACGCAACCGCCTGGACACCGAATGCGATCAGGTTTGTCGTTCTGGTCGGAGACGCGCCGGCCCATGAAGTCGGGCATAAGTGGAACACCTCCGGTCAGAGTGCGTCGACTTTGCGTGCTATTGCCAATGACCGAAACATCACCATCTACGCAATCCACATTAAAGATCCCCAGGCCGAACAGTACCACGCAACCACAGCGGAGCAATTCCAGCTCCTGAGTACGAATAAAGGTGTGGAAGGCGGTCCTGCCTATTACAGCACTTCATCGACGGACCTCCCCGGATTTGAAAAGGTAACGAAGAGCGTGACCGATTCCATTATCGGTTTTCTTGAGAAAATCGATCAGGAGAAGAAAAAAGCAGTGGCGCAGGCCAGCGCTCCTTCATCGGCAAATTCCGATTTTGCGGTAACGACCCCTCCGGCACAGACGGGGAAGGATTTTGAAGTGACGGAACCGAAGACGACTACAGACGGTGGCCCTGCTGCTTCTCAGCAGACTGTCAATATGGACCTTTTTGGGGAGAAGGCGGGCACCGCCCCGCAAACGGCCCAACCCACGGCGGAGTCCCTTGCCAATGCAGCCTTGAAAGCCGCATTTGTTCAATGGATCGGCTCCCAGACCGGTGCGCAGGCCCCGCGTGACATCGTGGCCTGGGTTATCGACAAGGATCTGTTGGCCCCGGACGTTCAGTCCCTTGAAGTGCGTCTTCTCGTCAATAAGAGGCAGCTCGACTCCTTGCGGCAGACCCTGAAAACAATCCTGGCCGCCGGCCGCAAGGGCCAGATCAGCGGCGAGGATTTCTTTTCGTCCCTGCAGGCGGTGGCAGCCACGACCGCCCGCGATCCGGATATGATCAAACGGGCGAAATCATTATCACAAAGCGGCCTCGTTCCTGAATTTCTCGCCGGATTGCCTTACAAAAGCAGAATCATGGACATGAACAGCGAACTCTGGAGCAGCTGGTCGGTTGATGAGCAAGACCTGTTCCTTGCTGATCTGGAGGCCCGGATAATGGCCTATGAGACCATTCATGATGCACCGGAAGGCTGGGTTCAGCTGAACAAGAGTGATGACCCGAGTGAGTATGTCTACCCGATAACCCTTGAGCTTCTTCCCTAGTTCTTCATGAACGAACCTGTCTACAGGCTCCGGGAAGTGGAAAAAATACGGACCAAGGGGGGTGCGTCCTTCACCCTCCGGGTTCCGGAGCTTGTTATTCATAGGGGTGCGTTTTGTTCGGTTGTCGGCCCGTCGGGCTGCGGGAAGTCGACCCTTCTCGATCTTCTGGCTCTCGTTTTGGCACCGACTCGTTCCTCCTGCTTCAGCATTTCCGTAGTCCACAACCAAACCCTGGAGGAATGCGACATCCCGAGCCTGTCGGAAAACGGTGCCGCCCGCATCCGGCGGAAAAACATCGGCTATGTCCTCCAGAACGGCGGGCTGCTGCCCTTTCTGACCGTGCGTGAGAACATCATGATTTCCGTAAGTATCAGCGGGCGCCCTGTTGTCCAGAAAGAATTCGATGCGCTTGTCGGTTTCCTCGGGCTTGAAGATCAACTTAATAAAAAGCCGCAGTATTTGTCGGGAGGCCAACGCCAACGGGTCGCCGTGGCCAGAGCGCTGATCCATCGTCCGGCCATTATTCTGGCTGACGAACCGACCGCCGCCGTGGATTACCCGACCGCCTTGGACATTCGGGATGAACTGAAACATGTGGCCCATGAAATGGGGACCGCCGTGGTCATGGTTACCCACGACCGGACTCTGGTTAATGGTATATCTGATGTGCAGGTGCAGTTCGAGATCGCCCGGACCGGGCTCAGTGCTACCCTGGCAACAGCCTTGGTCGGAAAATAACATGGGAACAACTGGGAAGGCCGACCCTCTTGAAGAGAGACTATCTGCGTGATTCTGCGATTAGCGTTAAAAGATATACTGCATGATTGGCTGCTGAGCATCTGTCTGGTGCTGGCGATAGCATCCATTATCGCACCTCTTCTCATTCTTTTCGGCCTTAAATTCGGTACGATCCAGACCTTGCAAAGTCGCCTGGTTCAGGATCCGAAGAATCGGGAAATTCGTCCGTTGACGACCAAATCTTATAGCAGAGACTGGTTTGATACGCTGAGAAAAAAACATCCGGAGGTCTCTTTTATCGTGCCGATGACCCGGCAGATATCGACCTCTATCACCGCAATCAATACTGCCGGCGACAGCAGCGAACAATTGTCGCTTATGGCTACGGCAACCGGCGATCCGCTGCTCCTGGAAAATGGGGTGACCATCCCGGGGCATGCTGCTTGCGTGCTTACGGAACCGGCGGCTCAGGCCTTACATGTTTCCATCGGTGATGAATTACTCTTCACGACGCGGAGGATTATTCAGGGCAAATATGAAAACGGCGAATTTTCCGTTTTTGTTTCGGGAATTTTGGAAGGGCGGGCCAGCAGTCTGAAAACAGCATTTGTTCGCCTGGATATTATTGAGGCGGTGGAGGACTATAAAGACGGTCGGGCTGTCCCCACCTACGGCTGGGAAGGAGAAATGCCCACCGCCTATCCCGTGTTTGACGGCGCGGCGGTGTTGATCCCGGCTCCCTTGAGTAAATTGGAAGAGGTGATGCTCACCAACAACACCGGATTTACCCAGGTGAACAGGATCGGGCGTGAAGAGGCTGTCGCCAAGCTGGGGTATGCCCTGCCCCCGGAAAAGACAGCCTATCTTGTCGCGGTGAAACAGCGGGCGGCAATGGAGGAAAGCATTCAGGCGGTACGAAACAAACTGCGGGGCAAGGGGGCGATTGTTGCCCCGTGGATAGAGCCGCTTGCCATTTCTCTGGCATCTTCTCCCACCTCGCCGCCGGTTGCCCTGAAGCTTGTTGCGGTGACCGAGGGAATCACCACCACCGACCCTTCCGTGTGGGCGCAACAAATGTTTGAGGGCGCGGACGCCCATCGCCAGGGCGTTCTTATTCCATCGGATTCTCCACTCCCTGAAGGTGAGGCAACCCTGTCGCTGCAATTTGAAGACAGGGCGCTTAATGTACCGGTCACTCTTCTCAAAGGCGGTCGTACCACATCCTTTGCCTACGCGTCTGCGGTTTTTGCCGGTAGGCTCAATCTGCTGCGCTATAGAAACGTTAAGTATGATGAAAAAACCAACAGTCTTCTGCTCTCACGAAGGGGATATGCGGGGTTTCGAATGTATACGGCGAATATCGACGATGTCGAAAATATCCAACAAGCGCTTGAACGTGAAGGTATAACGGTTCATACGGAAAAGGAAAGAATCGGAGAAGTGCGCAGACTGGATAGCTACATGGGGCTTATCTTTTGGCTCATTGCCGCCGTTGGTGTTGTCGGCGGCATTTCCGCCCTTACGGCAAGTCTGTATGCCTCAGTGGAGAGGAAAAAGAAAGAACTGAATGTGCTGCGGCTTCTCGGACTGTTAAAGAGGGAGATTGTCCTTTTCCCGATTTTTCAGGGGCTGCTTCTCTCCGGCAGCGCTCTGCTCCTGGCAGGTGGCATCTTCCTGCTCGTATCCAGGGTGATCAATCATTTATTCAGTGCGCATCTGCGGACTGCGGAATCCCTTTGTGCGCTTTCACCCTGGCATTTCATGCTTCTGACTGCCGGTGTCTTTGTTTTGAGTGTTTTTTCCGCAACCTTTGCCGCGCTGCAGGCTACGCGTCTGGATCCTGCGGAAGCATTACGTGACGAATAAATATCCAAATGATAAGATTAACAGGGAAGGTGAATTGCTTATGAAAAAATATGGTGTTCTCATAAAATCGGCAACCGGTCGCCCCCGGATGGCCGGACCTCTGGGTCGTATCTTGACGGCGTTGATTTTTTGCTTCTCCATTATGATGGCTCTGCCATCCGTTCAATCGGCATGGGCTGCCGAAACCACACAAAATGCGGCAGTAACGGCCAGAAAGCTGCAGCTTGAGGGAACCCGACTCCAGTTGCAGGGAAACCTGAAAGAAGCCATAGAAAAATATAAGGAAAGCATCTCCCTGCAGCCCAACCCGCGCTTGGAAATGCTTATTCAAAAACTTGAACCGCAGGCCGGTCGAACTGAGCAGGTAGCAAGTGCACCCGCTGTCCCTCCGACGCGGATTGATACACCTGCAGAGACGGCCGCGGAAGATACCTCGAAAGCGTCGGGAACGACTGTGCTTCCCGACAGGGGAGCGGGCAAACAGGAAGAAGCCCCTCTGGTTGCGAAGCGGGCGCCGGGCACACCGGAGGAAGAACTGATTTATGCCTTTACCGACTGGGCGCTCAATCTTTTTCCTCAAAAAGAGGGGGATAAGGAATTTTTTTTAGATACAAACCGCAACTATGCCATAACCCAGGACGGTGGCCAATATGAAGTGCGTCTTGATCCTTTTACCCTTAATACCGGGAAACATGATCGGATTGAGCTCGGCCCGATTGTCTTCAATTTCAGGCCCCGGGGAAGAGACACGCTCGGGGTCACCATGCATCTGCCGAACAACGCGCCGCTCAAGAGCCTCGACAAAACCGTTGCCGAACTGACCATCGGCAACCAGGAGATCTCCGGGGTTTGGGACCGCACACTCCTGGGATTTGAACAATCCGATCTGCAACTCGGTAATTTGGTGATCCGTGACAGCGGCAATGAAGGGCGATTTGATATCAAGGAGATTGCGCTTGGCAATACCTGCTCCCAAGATGGGCAGGGCATCTGGGATGAAAAATATCAGGGCCATATCAGCGGCATTTCCTTTGTTGATAAGAAGAGCACCTTCAACCTGGAGAAAATTGCTGTTCGCATCAATCTGGGCGGCTCAAATCATGCCCGATACGTCGAGTTGAAAAAGAATTTCCAGGGCAGCATGGGCCAGTTCGACGAGCTGAATCTGTCCGAACTGAAAACATACCTCGGTTCTCTTGATGAGTACGTTCAGATTTTCAGTCATTCGACGACCTCAGTGACCATCCAGGGCGTTCGCCTCAAATCCGAGGGCAATACCTTCCGGCTTGATACCATCGATTTGTCGGGTGGCGTTCATAAAGACGCTCAGACTGGCAAATATAGCTACGATTCGAAAATGGAGGCCCAAGGCGGCAGCTTCATCGAAGGAGAAAAACGAGGGAAAACTCCAGGCGTTTCGGCGTCACTCAGCTCTCTCGGGTTTGTCGGTAAGGGATCCATGAAACGGTTTCCCCCGAACATGTTTGCGGATCTTTTCTCCACCGTTGAAGGCTTTACCAAGGTGAAAAAAGAGGAATTCGATGCATACCTGGCTGGCCATGGCACGGCCTTTGCCAAAAAAATTCTGGCGTTGATCGAAGGGTATTCCGCAGAAATCAATCTAAACGGTTTGAACGTGGTCAATGCCGCTCCTGAACCGATCACGCTTGAGACCGCCCAATTACGTGGGAGTTTTGATGTCGGCCGGGGCGAAGGCGGCACGGTGCAGACCCTTCTTAATTTTTCCGGATTCAATGGACCGGCACAGGGCGCCAACAACCTGCCCCAAGCTGCTCGCTTCAATTTCGAGATCAAAAATATTCCTTCCCTGCTGGACTTGATAGCTGATCCCTCGGCCATCGCAACAGGCAACATGCAGAGGATCCAGGGGCAGGTAATGATGCAGGCTATGAACAGCCTGATGATGAGCGCCTTGACCTTTTCCCTGACCGATTCTTTTGTCGTTTTTCCCGCTTCTCGGTTGAGTCTCGGCCTTTTGGCCCATATCGACAATAAGGCCAAGTACTTCTCCACCGGAAATCTGCAGGTTGCTATTGAAAATCCCGACGAATTCATGCGGATTTCCCGGAGTTTCGGCGCGGATCCGGATATGCAGAAGATGTTGGTAACGATCACCGCGCTTGCCAATCGGAGCAATGAAAACGGAAAAATCGTCGATAAAATCGATGCCAACGTGAACCAGGAAGGTAAACTATTCATCAATTCAAAAGATGTGACCTTGATGATTTCTCCCGAAACAGCGCCGACCGGCCAAGGTCAGGGCGCTGAAAAAAATAGGTAATTCCTGTTTGATGGAATGATGAGGCCTGCTTTGCTTGAATGGAAGAACCCTTTGTGTTGTTGTCAGGCGACCGAGAAGAAGTGAGGCGATTGAGAGTGCCAACGGGCAGCCTTGGTTCTGGGCAAACGGCCGATGGATCATGGCCGGAGGGCTTGCTTGCCTATGCAGTGCTCTATGAGGCATGGTTTCGGGCAAGGTTACTTGTCGTTTTTTCTATCCTCTTATATGGAGATCCTCTGGAGGCACGATGTTAGTCATAGGCAAAGGGCAGCTCGATCAACTCCGGCAGGCAACGAAGCTCAGATATGAAGACGAGATGATCGTTCATTTGGCTGGATTTTCTCCCCGGCTCTTTAAGACGCTCGAAGAGGTGCAACAACGAGGAGTTGTTCGTTTCGGCATGGACCGGGCCGAGGCGCATGGCTTTACCTTTCGGGGCCCTGTTCGTCTCTATCTTGAGTTGACGCTGCTGTTCGGCAGCCATTTCGATACCGACCCCCAATATCCGTGGGCCGGGCAGGTGCTTGCCGAACAAGAGGAGCCTGAATTGCTGCAGATGGATCGGGCCGAGCTTCTTTACCAGAAGGCTATGGAATACCAGGAACAGGTGAGTGGGCCTGATGATGTCCACGCCATTGAAGCCCTGCACAATATCCGGAAATTTACCCAACTGCCGCTAACGATGTCCCTGGATACGTTCCTGCAGGATATGGTGTTGGAAGTTGTGCGTATGTATCCGAAGAAAGCGATTTATCTCGGTAGGGAAAGGCTGGAAATGGTGCTTCGGCAAGGGATGGACAAGGCGAAGGATCTGCATGTGTTAACCGTCCGGGGGGCAGTGCTGGTATCGCTTCTGATGCTGACCTTTGGCCACGGATGCACTGAGGATCCTCTGTACCCGTGGATTGCCGCTACCCTCAGTAAGAATCCGCAAGCCGATCCCGAGGTACGGGGCAATCATTTGGAAAAAAAGGTTATGATCTGGTTGGATCATGTTCTGGCCTCTTTCGGTGTAAAGGAATCGGCATGACGCAAAAAAAGAAACCCAGCTCTCCGGCCACGGGGATCGGTGCAGACACCCCCTGCAATAATACCGAAACAACCTACTCTTTACAGGATAAAATAAAAATAGTGGAGCTGGTCGAAGTGGTTGTCCATGCGGGCAAGGAGACAACCCAGGCTGCCGGTGGACGCAAGCAGTATATTAATCTGGACGCTTCGTCGGATCCGGGAACGCCGCACCCCGAGTTCGGTCGCATCATCAGATTGAAGGCGCGAGTTGAATGGGCTACCGCGAACGTGAAATCGCTTTCAGGTCAAACCGTCTACTGGTATTCAGAGCCGGGTGGGTCAAATTGCGCCAAGCTGACCGGTGGCGTCAAGGAAGGATTCGGTTCCGGAGGAGGCGCGAAAACCTCCACCGCATCAACCGACGAGAAAGGCTGGACCTCAACGGTGCAATTTTATCTTTCCCGGTATGGAGGCGATACATTCATGGTGGCCGCCACGGAGGATGCCGCCTGCAAAGGGGGCTTGAAAACCGGAACCTATGAGGTTTGGCGCAAATTCTGGTACCAGGTGACCCGAGCCTCCTCGCACACGGTTCCCGCGCCCGAAAAATCGGTGGCGGCCTATAAAAAGGTGTATGCCGAGATGCTTGCCGCAGCGGAGGTGGAGTTTGCCCAGAAGGATGCCCCGGCCGGGACTTTTTATCCGGGATGGATGGTTGCGCAGGGAGGGCCGGACGCCAGCGAATCGGTCATCGGCGGGCACAACTGGGAGTCGTTTTGCAAGAAATTCAAAGAAGAAAAAGACAAACCGGTCAAGGGGCATCTCATTATCTGCCAGCATCAATGGGATCCGGCCGGGGCAAGCGCCCTTTTGACAGTGGTCCTCAATAAAAAAAAATCCGACGAATTAACTTTTAACCTCGGCGGGGCCTGGAATGCCGGGATTGTTAAACCGGCCCTGTCCGGGAAGCTGGTCTCCGCGGGTGTGTGGAGCGGTGACGGCAAAACCGGGGCTTTGAGCGATGCCGATATCCTGATAGAGAAAGGGCGATCCGCCTTAAACGTCGTCAAGGTTTTGCTCCCGGCTGGTACGCCCGATCCCACGAAAACACCGGTGACCGTAAAACTCAAATTAAATTATGGGAAATTTTATGCGGGTGAGTCCAATAAGCACCACATGCTGATAGTGTATAATGGGGCGGAGAAGAATTTCAACCAGATGGTCGCGCATGAGTTCGGCCATGGTTTCGGTCAGACGCCGCGCAAGGGGGCCCAACCTTCGCCTTTACCGCAGCATCCGAAACAGTATGACAACGAACATGGTGGCGTCGGCTCCCATTGCAGCACGGATGCGACCCTGGTGACTGATCCGAACTACCCGAAAAAGCGATATCAAAACGGAACCTGCATCATGTTTCATCAGGTCAATCCCAGCGGCTGTAAACAGGAATTTTGTGCTACCTGCGAACCGTATCTGCGGCTTCAGGATTTTTCGTCACTGGCATGAAATTCGTCGACTTGGCGGCATTATTGCACATCAAGAGAGTGTTTCTCGCCCTGACACTCTTCCTCTCCATCACAGCGGCAACAGGACAACCCATGGCAAAGACATCTGATATTATCACCATACTGCACGGGCATGAAGCACAGCTTTTTCAAGGGGATCAGGGCTTATTCGATACCCTGGAATTCACTCTCTCGGACCTCTCTTTCGAGGGCCTCGCGGTAACGGTACCGGAAAAAATTCAAACCGACACCATGCAGGAACTGCCCGTCATCCTGGTTTCCCAGCAAACCGTTCTTCGCGGATGGCAGGTATCCGAGCAGAACAATCTCCTGCTGGCCCTCATCGATCTCAACACCGGTACGGTGCGGACCGTCCCCATTTCGACCGACGCCAAGGCCGGAGAAAACAGTGGTTCTCAGACGCCGGGTCGTCCACCGCAGCCAAACCCTCAAGCCGGTGCGGCTCTTGAGACCAAGATCCGTAAAGTCGATGCCCGACCGCACTTTGCCATCCCCTGGAATACCGGCGCGTATTCGGTTGTCGCGTTTTGTTACGACTGGGCATCGAACGCCGCGCGCGTGGAGCTGATGGGGAAAGAAAAAATTGACCCGACCTTTTTTTCGGTTTCCCCGCGACCAATGGAATCAGCGCAATACGGCTGGATTCCGACATCCTATATCCCAGGAGACAAAACACCCCCAGCGCCTCAAGTGGGAGTGGCTTTTCATGTCGATCCAGCTCTGACCAACGAGCGGCTCGTTGTGGCGGCGGGCAGTTTTACCAAGAAACTTGGAGCCAACGAGATCCTCCCTGCCCCCGAAACCCTGAAGGATCATGATACGGCTCAGGAGGTGTATGCCGTGGTGCCGATCACCTTCATGATACTCGGCCTGGACTGGAAAGTGCCCAGATTGCGCGAGATGGGGATTCCGATTTACCGGGCAGGGGCCGGAACCGACGACAAGGCTGCACACGGGTATTTTTGGGTCGATGTTTTGGCTCAGGAAGAAGCTCCGTTGACCAAGGGCCGATATGTGCTCTATGCCTTCTTGGAAGGGGTGGCATACGGCCCTGAATATTTTGATATCCCCTGATGGCGGCCGGGGAGGATTGGGTGGCGCCCATCCAGCTCTTCCCATTATGGCATGTTACGTTGTATGATTGAACCCTCTGTTCAATAAGATTCTGATCCGCTGTTTTTATTTCCTTTTCTCCCTCTTTTTTCCCCGTCGCTGAAATCGCTGCCCACTCCGGCGCTGTTCCCGACCAGCACCTCCTCTCCTGCAGTCGTCATATATACTTGATTTTCTTCCGTTTTGATTTCCTTGAGAATGGCGATGATCATCGCTGAGTTTTCTTGATGAGAAGGGAATATTTTTTTACGGACATCGATCACAGGAGAAGAGAGCCGATTGCGGCCCGGATAGCCTCGGTGGTATCGAGTTTGTCGACGATGCCGACCGGGTTGACGGAGCTGGCACGTGCAAGCAGCTGCTGATCCTGATAGCCGGTAAAAAACAGGATGGGAATATCCTGGCCGGCCTTGATGCGTTGTGCTGTTTCAATGCCATCCATGGTGCCGTCGAGGCTGATATCCATGAGGATGGCATCCGGACATTCGTTTGCCACCGCAAGCACTGCCGCCGCGCCATTGGTGACGACGTTGGTGACCCTGCATCCCAACTCTTTTACATTTTCAGCCAGCATCAGGCCAATCAGTTTTTCATCTTCGACGATGAGTACCTTTTTCGCCATGTGCGGACTCTCCAGGTTGGGATCGGAGGGAAGGACGGGACAAGGCCAACCCTTGAATAAAGCGCAAATTAACTTGCGCACCTTTGCAGAGAATAGGGGTGGCGTCAACAGCTTTTGTCACTGATACCTGCTTTTTTGACTGCAGGCTTCAGCCACGTCGTTCCCCACAGAGATTGTGGGTGTTTCCCCGGGGAATTTTTTTTCCCTCCGCCAGAGTTCCTTCCCGGCGAGAGGATACTCCGTCTTTGTTTCTTCCAGAGAAGCCCCACAAAATTGTTCAAACGTTTCATTTTTGTCGGCAGAGTGACAAAAAGCCTTGGTCCGTTTTGTAGGGAAAAATGGAAAAATTTTCTCTAACTTGCTTATATGTTGGACATTTATTTAGTATTTCCTGCTTGGCATGTGTTTTGCCAAGAGAGAGATAACTTATGTTTTATCCATTAGGGGGATTCGTCATGGAAGCAGTTGCACTCAAAGACCGGGAAAACCAGATATTCATCAAAGGCGAATCAACCTTTGATATCGTTTGTAACAAAGACAGCCTGGCGGGTGCGGTCAGCCAGCGGGCCTGCGTCTTCTGCGGCTCACGGGTTGTGCTCTACCCCATTGTCGATGCGCTCCATCTGGTGCACGGCCCCATCGGTTGTGCCGTCTATACCTGGGATATCCGGGGGGCCCTTTCTTCCGGGTCGGAACTCCATCGCCTCTCTTTTTCCACCGACCTCCAGGAAATCGATGTCATTTTCGGCGGCGAGAAAAAGCTGACGGCTGCCTTGCGTGAGCTGATCGAACGTCATGCTCCCAAAGCGGCCTTTGTTTATTCCACCTGTATTGTCGGCATCATCGGCGACGATTTGGAAGCCGTCTGCCGCCGGGTGGAGGAGGAATACCATATCCCGGTGATTCCGGTGAAATCCGAAGGGTTTAAGGGCAACAAGCGGGCCGGTTATCAGGCGGCCTGCGATGCCCTCTCCCGCCTGATCGGCACCGGCGATATCAGCGGCATCTCCAAGTATTCTCTTAATATCCTCGGCGATTTTAATCTGGCCGGAGAGATCTGGATGATCCGCGAATACTATGAGCGTATGGGGGTTCAGGTGGTGGCCAACATCACCGGTGACGGTCGGGTTGCGGACATCGAGCGGGCCCATGGTGCAGCGCTCAATGTCGTACAGTGTTCCGGCTCCACCATGCACTTGGCCAATATGATGGAAGAAAAATACGGTATTCCTTCCCTCCGTGTCTCCTACTTCGGTATCGAAGACATGGCCGAGGCCCTCTACGATATCGCCCGTTTTTTTAAAGACCCGGAAATAATGGAACGCACCAAAAAGCTCGTCGAGGAAGAGGTGAAAAAATTGGCCTCAGTTCTTGAGCCCTACCGGGTGGCCCTTCGCGGCAAAAAGGCGGCCATCTATGTCGGCGGCTCGTTTAAAGCGTTTTCCCTGGTCAAGGCCTTCCGTCTGATCGATATGCAGGTGGTCATGGTCGGGTCCCAGACCGGCACCAAGGAGGACTACGAGGAACTGGCCGCGATCACCGATCCCGGCACCATCATTGTCGATGACTCCAACCCCTTGGAGTTGACCAGCTTTCTCACGGAAAAAGAGGTGGATATCTTTGTCGGCGGCGTCAAGGAACGGCCCATCGCCTACAAACTCGGTATCGGTTTCTGCGACCACAACCACGAACGCAAGGAGGCCCTGGCCGGCTTCGAAGGCATGCTCAATTTCGCAAGGGAAGTCTATTCCTCGGTGATGAGTCCGGTCTGGCAGTTCGTGCCCCGAAAAAAAGGCACGGAACTTCCCCGCTAATTTCTACTTGCGCCACCAGGAGACGATCATGAGCAAAAATCCGCCTAAAATAAAAAAATCCAACTCTATCTCGACCACCAACGCCTGTAAGCTCTGCAAACCGCTGGGTGCCTGTCTCGCCTTCAAGGGTATCGAAGGCGCGGTGCCGTACCTGCACGGATCTCAGGGCTGTGCCACCTATATGCGGCGCTACATCATCAGCCATTTTAACGAGCCCATCGACATTGCCTCTTCCTCGCTCTCCGAGAAGCACGCGGTCTACGGCGGTGGCCCCAATCTCAAACTGGGGTTGACCAATGTGGCCGATAAGTATCGGCCTGCGCTCATCGGCATTGCCACCACCTGTCTCACCGAAACCATCGGCGACGATGTCAATATGTACCTGCGCCAGTATGCCGAAGACACCAAGGGCTCGGTTGGTCTGCCGGCTCTGGTCAATGTCTCCACTCCGAGTTATTCGGGCACGCACATGGAGGGCTTTCATGCCGCCATCCGCGAGGTGGTGGCCCAGATGAGCGAAGGTGGCCCGCGCACCGAGACCGTCAACCTCCTGCCCGGATTCGTCAGTTGTGCTGATTACCGGTTACTGATCGAAATTATGGCGGCTTTCGGCCTCAAATACACCCTGCTGCCGGATCTCTCCGAGACCATGGATGGCCCGGCCCTGATGGAATATGAAAAAATTCAGCGCGGCGGCACTCCGCTTGCGGCGATCAAGGCCATGGGCAGGTCAAAGGCCACCATTGAATTCGGGCCGACGCTGGGTGCCTTTGCCAGCGGTGGCGATGTCCTCAGTGAAAAATTCAGCGTCGTCCGCCACCGGCTCGGTATGCCCATCGGCATCAAAGAAACGGATCGGTTGTTTAGCCTTCTCGAAACGCTCAGCGGTCGTCCGACCCCGGAAAAATATGTCAAGGAGCGGGGGCGTTTGATCGATGCCTATGTTGACGGCCATAAATACATTTTCGGCAAGCGTGCCATCGTCTACGGCGAGGAGGATATGGTTGTCGGCATGTGCTCTTTGCTTACCGAGATCGGTATCCAGCCGGTACTTTGCGCCTCCGGGGGGACCTCCGGCAAGTTGCAGGCCGCCATTGCCGCCGTTACCGGCGATACCCTGCTCGAGCAGCCGCAGGTGCATGAGGGGATGGATTTTTTCGAGATCAACGAAATCGCGGACACCTTGCGGCCGGACCTGATTATCGGCCACTCCAAGGGCTTTCCCCTGGCAAAAAAATTCGATATCCCGCTGATCCGGGTGGGTTTTCCCATCCACGACCGCGTCGGCGGTCAGCGTATTCTACACCTCGGTTATGAAGGGGCGCAACACCTGTTCGATTCCATCACCAATGCGGTGATCAGTAAGAAACAGGCCGATTCCCCGGTCGGTTACTCCTACATGTAAGGCCTTTACCCATAGAAAAGGAGCCACGCTATGCTCAACGAAAACGAATTTAATCGCCATCCCTGTTTTAACGTCAAAGCTAAGGGACATTATGGTCGGGTGCACCTTCCGGTGGCCCCCAAATGCAATATTCAGTGCAATTACTGCAACCGGAAATACGACTGCGTCAACGAATCGCGACCCGGGGTCACCAGTACGCTGCTGAGCCCAGAACAGGCGTTGCTCTATATGGGAAAGGTCCTGGAAAAGGAACCGCGTATCTCCGTGGCCGGTATTGCGGGGCCGGGGGATCCCTTTGCCAATGCCGAGGAGACGCTGGAAACCATGCGGCTGATTCGTAAACACTATCCCGAGACCATCCTTTGCCTGGCCACCAACGGTATGCAGCTGGCGCCTCATGTGCCGGAACTGGCGGAGATAGGGGTGTCCCACGTCACCATCACAATCAATGCCGTGGATCCGGAGATCTCGCAGCATATCTATTCCTGGGTGCGGGACGGCAAGGTCCTGTATCGCGGCCGTCAGGGTGCGGAACTGTTACTTGCCCGCCAGTTGCATGCCATAGAACTGCTGAAGCAGCACGGCATCACCGTCAAGGTCAATACCATCGTCATCCCCGGCATCAACGATCACCATGTCCGTGAGGTGGCTGCAACCATGAAGAAGATGGGGGTTGATCTGCTTAATTGCATTGGCATGATCCCTAATGCCGATACCGGCTTTGAAAATATTCCGGAGCCCTCGAAGGCACAAATGAATCAACTGCGCAACGAGGCGGAACAGTATTTGCCGCAGATGCGCCATTGTACCCGCTGCCGGGCCGATGCCGTAGGCCTGCTTGACAACGATCGCACCGAAGAGTTGCGCGGCTGTCTCAGCGCCTGCGCCCAACTGCCGAAGCCAGCTGAAATTGTGCGGCCCTATGTTGCGGTTGCGACCCTGGAAGGTGTGTTGGTCAACCAGCATCTCGGCGAGGCTAGTCGGTTCCAGATCTGGGGTGAGGATGGCAAGGGCGGATATCACCACATTGAGGATCGCAAGGCGCCTCCTGCCGGTGGCGGCAGCCAACGCTGGTTCAACATCAGCAGGATTCTTGCCGATTGTCGTGCCATTCTGGTCAACGATCTTGGCGATTCGCCCAAGGAGATGCTGAAGAAAAAGGGTATCCAGCCGGTCGCCATGTCCGGTTTCATCGAGCGCGGCCTGGAAGCGGTCTATACCGGCAAAGGGCTCTCCAGTCTTCAGGGGCGGATGCGGAAATGTTCTTCTAAAGGAGCTTGTGCGGGTGGCGGGAACGGGTGCGGTTGATTGACTCCCCCTCAGTCAATCGTTCTTCCCGCCATCCGGGCAGGAACTCCGACAAGAAAACCTCTTGTCGGAGTCGTGCAAGCAGTCAGTCCGGTCGGTGTTTATCGGGGATTCCAGGTTTGAATCAATGTAAGAACCTGATCCCCGATGAACCTAGCCTCACGAAAAAAATTGTCAGGATGTCTCTTCTCAAAACTGCATGAGCCCAAGAAGAGCAAGCGGCACTCCCGCAGTATCCCAAACCTTTGACAGCTTTCCCTCTTCATCTGTTATAATCCCAAATTTCCCCTCATAGCCTCAAATACCCTTCCCGGGTACAGTCTCTTCCCCCACCTGTGTCCCTTGGACGACAGTTTTCAAAAGGCAGGGACTTTGCTATAATAGTGCTTTTGTCGTCCATCTACCATTTTGGGGATGGAGACACTCATTTTCAATTTATTCCTTTGAGGATTCAATGAAAACCAAAGTATTGCTTATTGTCTTGCTGCTGGGGGTTTTGACAGCAGCATCCGTTCAGGCGCGAGAAAGACGGCCTTCCGGCGTCACTGCCTACGGGGCAACTTTACTGGCGGAGATCAACAGTTACCGGCAGGAAAACGGGCTCAATTCCTTACGTTTCGATCCGGCTCTGGTTCGGCTGGCGCAGAGACACAGTTTTGAGATGTTTCGGCAAAAAAGGATGTCGCACAGTAAATTCAGGGAGCGGTTTCAACGTTCAGGCAGTCGTCTCTGTGTGGAGAATGTCGGCTGGAATTATTCGAATCCATTGAAAATGTTCGAAGGTTGGCGAGGGTCGCGCGGGCATGACGAGAATATGCTGAAAGAGGGGATTTCCAAGGCCGGTATTGCCGAGGTGGGCAAATACGTCACCTTTTTTGCCTGCAGATAGCGGCGATATTCCTTTTTTCTTCCGCTCCGGCTGCGTATTTGCCTCTATCTTTTTTTTGCTGAATTCGATATAAACACCAGGATACATCGGTACGCCGGTGTGTCGTTTTTCATTCGGAGGAAACGGGTGTAAGTCCCGTGCTGTCCCGCAACTGTTATTCCGCGAACATCGGAAGAGCCAGACACTCCCCCCGGACGTAGGTTTTCGAGGCATGAGAAACCAACGTCGTTCCAGCTGCACACGGTTCCTCGTTTGAAACGCTCCGTGGTTGTAACGACTCAGGATGGATTGCCCTGTCAGGTGAAAAAAGCGGGCAAGTCAGAGACTTCCTGTCCAAGCGATAATCGTGTCATCACCAACGGACTCAACCTTTGTCGCTTCTCCACCTGCGGTCCTTTTTTTTATAACCATGTCGCGGCACTCTCCTGATTGCCGGGCAGCTCTTTGAGAGTGAAATGCATGGGGCGTATTCTTCTTATTACCGGCGGAGCCCGAAGCGGCAAAAGCGGTTATGCCGAGCAGTTGGCTGCGGATTCCGGTGAAAACATAGCCTATATTGCAACGGCCAGGGCCTTTGATGAGGAGATGGAAGATCGTATCGCCAAGCATCGGCTCCAGCGCCCTGATGCCTGGCATACCTTTGAGGCGCCCACAAGCCCTTCGGCAATTATTGCCGCCGAAGGCGCTCGCTACGGGACTGTTCTCCTCGACTGCCTGACCGTGATGATTACCAACAGGATCCTGACGCATACCGTGGATTGGGATCATCCCCAGGTTGCGCAGCTCCATGCGGTCGAGGCCGATGTTCTGGCTGAGATCGAGGCGATTATTGAGGCTGCCGGAAGCTGCGGAACCCGGCTGATTGCCGTGACTAACGAGGTGGGCTACGGGATTGTGCCGCTTTCGCCCTTGGCCCGTTTTTTCCGCGATTGCGCCGGCCGGGTCAATCAGCGGATGGCGGCGGCCGCGGAAGCCGTTTTCCTTGTGGTCTCCGGCATCCCCCTGCAGATCAAAGGACAGTAAAGGCGGCAGGATGAAGTCACTTGTTCTCATGATTCAGTTCATGACCCGGTATCCGATCCCCATAATCATAGAGTTTACGGCGCAACGCTTTGTTCAGGGAATGAAATGGATGCCGCTGGTCGGGCTGCTGGCGGCCCTTCCGGCAAGTGCTGCTTTTTTCTTTGCCGACCGACTGCTGGGCAGCGAGATCGGGGCGATTGTCGCGGTGATTGCTCTGGTTGCGATTACCGGCGGCCTGCATCTGGACGGTATCGCCGATACCGCCGACGGTCTGTTCAGTTACCGCTCCCGTGAACGAATGCTTGAGATCATGCGGGATTCGACCCTCGGTACCAACGGCGTAATCGCAGTGGTGCTCACCGTGCTGCTGAAGTATCTCTTCCTCCACAATATTCCGGCAAACAGCGCGGCCCTGGCGGTGCTCGCCACTCCGGTGCTGGGCCGGATGGCCCTGGTCTGGCATTCCGCCGTGGCCCGTTACGCCCGTGAGGAACCGGGTATCGGCGATTATGTTAATCAAACCGGGCTGGTCCAGGCAGCTGCGGCCACCGGGGTATCTCTGGTACTCGTTTCCGGAATACTGCTGCTTTGGGGCCTGCAACCGGAGCGAGCGGCCCAGGTAACGGTTCTTCTCCATGCGGCGGCCATCCTGCTGGCAGTCTTGTTTGCCTTCTATGTGAAGCGGCGACTTGGCGGCATCACCGGCGATACCATCGGCGCCACGGTCGAACTGGCTGAAATCGTCTCCTTTCTTGTCTTTCTCATTGTAGGAAAATATCTGTTATGAATACAACCAAACTCTATCTGATTCGCCATGGCGAAACCGAGCAGAACAAAACCGGCATCCTCATGGGGAGCACCGATACGCCCCTGAACGACCACGGCCGTCAGCAGGCCGCCACTCTCGGGGAACGGCTCAATGCCCTTGAGGTGGATTCCATTTTCAGCAGTCCGCTTTCGCGGGCTGTGGAAACTGCGGCGCTTGTTTTTGGCGCTGAAGCCCCCGTTATCACCGACAGCAGCCTGCAGGAATTCCATTTCGGCGACTGGGAGGGCATGCATTTTTCCGAGATCGCCAAGCGTTATCCCGATGTCTGGGAACTCTGGCTCAAAGACTGGGAGCTGACGCAGATCCCCGGCGGTGAAGCCTTTGCCGCCTTCAAATACCGGGTGATCAATTTTGTCACCGAGGTGGTTAACTATAATCCCGGCAAGCGGGTGGCCTTGGTCTCCCATGGCGGCTGCATCCGTTCGCTGCTTGCCCATTTTTTCTGCGAGTCCGTATCCACCGGTTACTGGAAATTCAAGGTCGACAATGCCACCCTGACCGAGATCGAGTTCATGGGTACCTTGCCGATTCTCATCCGTTTTAATTACAGATAGGGGGATCCCATGCAGCTGCTTCAACAGACCCTGGAGGCGATTCGTCCGGCCGACCGGGCGGTAATGGCCGCAGCGCAAAAAGAGATTGATTATTGCCTCAAACCGCCGGGCAGCCTCGGCAAGTTAGAGGATATTGCCCGGCAGGTGGCCGGGATCACCGGGAAGATTCATAACCGTATCTCCCGGAAGGCCATTGTCGTTATGATGGCCGATAACGGTGTGGTCTCGGAAGGGGTTGCCATGTATCCCCAGGACATCACCCGCATCGGTGCGGATTTTGTCACCTCCGGGCGTATGGGGGTCAATTTCCTTGCCAAACATGCCGGCGCCGATATCATTGCCGTTGATATCGGCATTCAGGTGGATGTCGATCTGCCCAAGGTGATGAAACGCAAAATTCGGTATGGTACCGCTAATATCCTCAAGGAACCGGCCATGACTCGGGATGAGGCTATCCGTGCCATCGAGGTCGGGATTGAGGTCACCAATACGGCCATTGATCAGGGATGCGACCTGATCGGCACCGGTGAGATCGGTATCGGCAACACCACCGCCAGCAGTGCCGTGCTGTACGGATTCACCGGGGCTCATATCGACCGGGTGGTCGGCCGCGGTGCCGGATTGACCGACGAGGCCTTTGCGCATAAAAAAGAAGTGGTGAAGCGGGCGGTACAACTGCATCATCCGGATCCGGACGACGCCCTTGACGTGCTTTCGAAGGTGGGCAGCCTTGATATCGGCGGTATGGCGGGTGTCTATCTTGCCTGCGCCGCCCGCCGGGTGCCGGTGGTGACCGACGGCCTCATCTCCAATGTCGCCGCCCTGGTGGCTATGCGGCTCAAACCCGAAGCCGTGGACTTTATGATTCCCTCGCACATCTCGTTTGAGCCGGGAGCCAAGCTGCTCAAGGAGATCACCGGGCTTGAACCCATGCTCGATATGAACATGCGGCTGGGCGAGGGCACGGGCTGCGCTCTGGTTTTTACCATCATCGAGGCAGCGCTTCGGATGATCGAGGAAATGGGCACCTTTGCCATTATAGGGAAATCGCGCGATGAAATTGGGGACCACGTCATGGCTTACCGGGGAAAATTTCCTCGATAACGCCCGGTTGGTGGAGGGCCGGGTCGATTTTGTCGAACTCCTGGTGTACACGTGGGATCGTGACATGCGGGCCAAGGTTGGGTCCTGGCTTGATGGCCTGGCCGCCCTTAACCTTGAATACACGGTGCACCTGCCCACCGACGAGGTTGCAGGCGCTCTTGCCGCTGCCCGGTTTTTCGTGGAGAGCGGTTTCCCGCTGCTCAATATGACCCTGCATCCAATGCCCGGCTGGCGGCATCTGGCTTGGCCTGCACAGGTGGCTGTGGAAAATCTGATTGATCGGATTGAGTTCCATCCGCGGATCACCTATGACCTGACCCACAGCCTGCTGGGCCTGCCGCTTCCCGAGCATTTTCATCCCCATATCGTGGAACTCCATCTCTCCGGTACCGATGGCCGTCTCGATCATCTGGCGCTTGATACCGGCACCTTGGAAAAGGCATCTGCCCTGTTGCATGACAACCTGCTGGTCTGTTGCGAAATATTCGATACCGAGGATGCCCTGCAGGCCGTTTCGATGGTGCGGTCCCTTGCGTCCCCTTTGTCGGGAGATTAAGCTCCAGTCAGCTGTTCATGCAAAAAGGCGGGGACCATTCGATCGATCAGGCCGTGGGTTTGCCAGGGGAAACAGCCTTCGATACAGCCCACATGGCCGCCGTGGGGCAGGATTGCCAGCCGTACTCCCGCTCCGACGTGATCAGGCTTCGGAAAAATTTGGGTCACAGGGTCTGCAGGTGCGGGTTGCGCAGCCAGAAGGGCGGGGCAAATTGTGTCGCGGTCATGAGTCGTCCCTGGGGGAAGTGCCTTCTCGGCTTTCAGGGCACTGGCAGCGGTAGGTAAAATATTTTTGGAGCGTCCCGCAGGGGCGTTCTTTTAATCAGCACCATACAATGACAAGGAGGAGATATGGCTCAATTTCTGTTTATTCTGCGTGACAATGACAACGAAAAGGCGACCCGTTGTTTTCAATTCGCCAAAATCGCCCATGGCAAGGGGCATCAGGTGAACCTTTTCCTCATCGACAGCGGTGTCGATTGGGCGATGAAAAACTGCAACGGTAGCCTGAAAACCGATACCGGCGACTGCCCGGACGATTATCTGCCCTACTTGGTGGAACATGAAGTCCCGGTGGGCGTCTGCACCCCCTGTGCGCAAAACAGAGGGCTTGATGAGGCTGATTTCCATAACAATATGGTGTTGGATGGCGGACCCCATCTGATCGATATGGCCGCTGAAGCGAAAATTTTTAATTTTTAAAGAGGTCAGCCCCCCTCTCTCCGGTTGTGATTGGGTTTCGACAACCGGAGAGAGGCGAATGGAGTATTATCGCATTAACTCAGGGGAAACAGGAGGCGGGGATGCTCTTGTTGATGAGGGGCATTCGTACCAAAAAATCGGAACGCTGTCTTTTTATTTACTGAACAGGTGATAGAAGATGTCGGACATATAGACCACGCCGACAAGTTTGCCGTTTTCGACCACGGAGATTCGCCGGATTCTATTTTTGATCATTCGGTCGAGGATCGACATGACCGGTTCCTCCGGTGACACACTGAGCACGGTGGTGTTCATGATCTGTGCAACCTTTTTCTCCTTGACCGAGTGAACGAATCCGTCTACTTCGCCCCGCCAGTTCAGTTCGCTGCCGTCGATACCGTAATTGAGATAGGAGGGGCGGAGATGATAGAGGATGTAGTACATACTGATGGTGCCGACGAGGCCATGAAGATCATCGATGACCATCAGGCTCACGGTCTTATGGCCGGTGGGCCTGACCTTGGCGTGGAGGATCATTTGAATGGCGTTCTCCACCGGGGCGTCCATGTGGATGGTGTCGAAATTCTTAGTCATGATGTCTTTGGCAAACAGTTGCATGCACACACTCCTTTCTGAACTGATGGTTGCGGTCGTCGCTGACGGGGCAGATCGGCCGGGTGGACGGGGTGTCGGCCGACTTCATTTCCGACCCCAGCGGGACGATAGCATAAAACACCCATTGTATACCATATTTATCAAAGCACAGAGAACCAATAAAATGATTCTTCCTACAGAATATCAGGGGAAAGTGCTTTGGTCGGAGTGATACAACGTGCCCCTTCATCAGCCTTTCGGGAGCTATCCGGATGCGGTGTCCGAGCCACTAACAATTTGACATTAGCGACAATTCGTGTAAGAAGAATTAAAAAATCCTCACCAGTCGTATCATTTCTCCCAATGTTCATTGGGATTACCGAATAATAGAGAAGCTGCAAGGAGGTTTCAATTGCTTGGGTTAGAAGCTATTGCACAAAACAATGGATGGATGATCGCTTTCACCGGTATCTGTATCATCTTTACCGGACTTTCCACCCTCTCTTTGATTATTTCCCAGTTGCATAAATTGGTGAGTCTGCTCGACCGACCACCCAAGACAATGGTTGAAGTGGTCGTTGAAAAAAAGATCGAGGGGCGGTCCCGTCCCGATTGCCCCTCTGATCTCAACCTGACCATTCAAGTGTATCAACCTTTGATCGAAGAATTGGATCTTGAGTTTGATCTGGCTGATCTCTACGCTCTGGCGAAAAAATACCATCTTCCCCATCCCCACCTTTCGATCCGTTGCCTCCGCGATGCCGGCAAGCTGCAGTCTCTGGGCGGCGGTATTTTTCATCTTTTAAAGTGAAATCAAAAGTCAGGGAATAATTCTTGAGGGGGAATAACCATGGACCTTATTCTACAATTTGTACATAATACCGGCTTTTATCTGGCTGACTACCGCAATCTCATTATGATTGTGATCGGCTCTTTTTTTGTGTATCTCGCCATCCATAAAAGCTACGAACCACTTCTGCTTTTGCCCATCGGCTTTGGTGTCATTCTCGGAAACATACCTTTTTTTAAGGGCTTCGGTATCGGTATCTACGAGGCCAACAGCGTACTGCATTATCTCTATTTCGGCGTAACCAGCGGTGTCTATCCCTCGATCATCTTTCTCGGGCTCGGAGCGATGACCGATTTCTCTTTTCTCTTGGCCAATCCGAAACTGATGCTCCTGGGCGCTGCTGCCCAGACGGGGATCTTCTTCACCTATCTCAGTGCTCTGGCCTTAGGCTTCACCCCGCCCGAGGCTTCTTCCATCGGTATTATCGGCGGAGCGGATGGGCCGACTTCCATCTTCCTTACCGCCAAATTGGCACCGCATCTCATCGGTCCCATTGCCATTGCCGCCTATTCCTATATGGCCCTGATTCCGATCATTCAGCCGCCGATCATGAAACTCTTGACCACCAAGAAAGAACGGCTGATCCGCATGCCCGATATGCGTGAGGTTTCCCGCAAGGAATTAATCATCTTTCCGGTGGTCGGGATGATTCTTTGTACCTTCCTTGCTCCGGCCTCGATCCCGCTGCTCGGGCCTTTCTTTTTCGGCAACATTATGAAGGAGAGCGGCGTGGTCGATCGGTTGGCCAACACGGCCCGCAACGCCATCATTGATACCGCCACCATCCTTGTCGGTCTGACCGTGGGGGCGTCCACCCAGGGCGATGTCTTCCTCAACCCCAAATCCGTGGGTATTTTTCTGCTCGGGGCCGTGGCCTTTAGCATTGCCACGGCCTCCGGATTGCTTTTTGCCAAATTTATGAACCTCTTCTTGAAAGAAAAAATCAATCCGCTCCTCGGTGCATCCGGGGTTTCCGCAGTTCCCGGTTCGGCCCGCGAGGTCCATATGATGGGGCAAAAGGAAGATCCGACCAATTTTTTGCTGATGCATGCCATGGCCTGCAATTCTTCCGGGGTTATCGGTTCCGCGATCGGCGCCGGTATCCTCTGGAGCTTTCTCATGGGATAATGATTTCCCTGCAATAAACGGCAAGAGTACCAAACCGCCAGTAACGGGTACTCGGAGACACGTCTCCGGGGACCCGTTTTTTTTTGCAGACGGAATCCTCGTAGATGTGATAAATTAAAAAATTTTAATGAGCATGAGCACTCGGAGCGGCCGCAATGGTCCCGGTGAGAAGATTGCCGACAGGGTTTGCCTGCCGGTTTTTGGCCTGGAGCGAGGGGAGAGGTCGATGATTGTATGTTTCAGTACGGTCGGAAAAATAGATGGTGAATGGCGGAGGAGCGGTGGAAACGTTACCGCGGAGAGATAAGCGATCTTTAATTGCGAACCTGATGGGCCCCTTATCTGGGAGACAATCAGGTTCCGCCAAAAGGTGAATACGATGGACACTCAATACCAAGCAACCCTCGAGACTCTGGAACGTCTGCGAGCGGAATCTGTTTCCGCGGGCGGAGAGGAAAGAAAGGCCGATCAGCACAATAAAGGAAAACTCACCGCTCGGGAGCGACTCGTTCTGCTGCTCGATGAAGACTCTTTTGAGGAATTCGATGTCCTTAAAATCGGGCGTGGCGGGAGTCTGGGAAAAGAAAGAAAATATCTCGGCGACGGTGTTATCACCGGTCACGGGGCCATCGACGGTCGCGAGGTCTTTGTTTTCAGCCAGGATTTCACTGTGCTCGGCGGTTCCCTCGGTGAAGCGCATGCCCAGAAGATCTGCAAGGTCATGGATCTTGCGGTCAAAGTCGGTGCTCCGATCATCGGCCTCAACGATTCGGGCGGAGCGCGAATCCAGGAAGGCATGGATGCCCTGGCCGCCTACGGGGAGATTTTTCATCGGAATGTCCGTGCCAGCGGCGTGGTGCCCCAGATTTCCTGCATTATGGGACCCTGTGCCGGCGGTGCCGTCTACAGCCCTTCGATCACCGATTTCGTATTCATGGTCGAGGATTCCTCCTACATGTTCGTCACCGGGCCGAGCGTGGTCAAGACCGTTACCCATCAGGACATTACCTCCGAGGATCTGGGCGGTGCCCTGGTCCATGCCCGGAAGAGCGGGGTGGCTCATTTTACCGTGCCCAACGATGTCCTCGCCCTGCGCGAGGTCCGGCGACTGATCAGCTACCTGCCTTCCAGCAATCAACATCGGGCCCCGCTGCTCAACTTGAGCGATTCCGCCGAACGGACCGATCCGGCCCTGGATTATCTTATCCCCAGCAATTCCAATCAAACCTATGACATGAACGTGCTCATCCACAGTATTTTGGATGGTGCCGAGTTTATGGAGGTTCATGCCGGATTTGCCCGCAATATTATCTGCGGTTTCGGCCGTCTCGGCGGACAGACCGTGGGTCTGGTGGCCAATCAGCCCGCTGTGCTCGCCGGAGTGCTCGACAACGATGCCTCGTTCAAAGCCGGTCGCTTTGTCCGTTTCTGCGACTCGTTCAATATTCCGCTGGTCTCACTGGTGGATGTTCCCGGCTTCATGCCCGGGCCGGATCAGGAACACGGCGGTATCATCCGTCATGGGGCCAAGCTGCTCTACGCCTTTACCGAGGCCACGGTCCCCCGGATCTCGGTCATTATTCGCAAGGCCTATGGCGGTGCCTATCTGGTAATGAACTCCAAGCATATCCACTGCGATGTCAACTACGCCTGGCCCACCGCGGAAATTGCAGTCATGGGACCCAAGGGCGCTGCCGAGGTCATTCATCGCAAGGAAATTTATCAGGCGGAAGACCCCGACGCGGTACTGGCCGAGAAGATGGAGGAATATCGCAGCACCTTTGCCAACCCCTTTATCGCCGCCCAGCGGGGGTATATTGATGATGTCATCTTTCCCCGGGATACCCGTTCGCATCTCATCCGCACCTTACAGATGCTGGACAGCAAGAGAACAAAAGGCCCGGATCGCAAACACGGAAATATTCCCCTGTGAGGCATGCTATGTTTGATAAAATATTGATCGCCAATCGCGGCGAGATTGCCATTCGCATTATTCGTACCTGTAACCGGATGGGCATTAGTACGGTGGCCGTCTATTCCGAAGCCGACAGCCGCAGTCTGCACCGACAACTGGCGGATGAGGCCGTATATATCGGCGAGTCACAATCGCAACAGTCCTATCTCAACATCGATAAAATTATTGCCGCCGCCCAATCCACCGGGTGTCAGGCCGTGCATCCCGGCTATGGCTTTCTTTCGGAGAAGGCCGATTTCGCTAAGGCCGTGGTTGCGGCGGGGCTGATTTTTATCGGCCCTCCCGCCGAGGTCGTCGATGTCATGGGCGACAAGATCACCTCCAAGGAATTGGCTAAAAACGCAGGCGTTCCGGTTATCCCCGGCTATATCGAGGCGGTCAGGGATGAGGCGGAGGCCCTGGCTGCGGCGGAAGCGGTCGGCTATCCGGTACTGCTCAAACCGGCAGCCGGCGGTGGCGGCAAGGGCATGCGCATTGTCGGCAAACCCGAAGAGATGAAGGATGCACTGGCAGCCAGCCGTAAAGAAACGCAGAAGGCCTTCAATGATACCCGGGTTTTCGTCGAACGGTATATCGAACAGCCCCGTCACATCGAAATTCAGATTCTGGCCGACAGCCAGGGGCATGTGGTGCATCTGGGAGAGCGGGAATGTTCGATTCAGCGGCGCTATCAGAAGGTGATCGAGGAATCGCCTTCACCGGCCGTTTCCCCGGACCTCCGGGAGCGCATGGGCGAGGCGGCCTGTGCTTTGGCGCGTCAGTCGGGATATACCAATGCGGGCACGGTTGAATTTGTCATGGACAGCCAGCACAATTTTTATTTTCTGGAGATGAACACCCGTCTGCAGGTGGAACATCCGGTCACCGAATTCGTCACCGGCCTTGATTTGGTGGAATGGCAGCTCCGTATCGCCGGCGGCGAACCGCTGCCCTTTGACCAGAGCGGGGTTACCTTTACCGGCTGGGCCATTGAAGCCCGGATCTGTGCCGAGGATCCCACCCGGGGCTTCATTCCCTCCACCGGTATGATCACGCGCTATGCCGCCCCTCGCGGCAAAGGTATCCGGGTGGACAGCGGCGTCGATGTCGGCGGCAAGGTCGATGTCTACTACGATTCCATGCTGGCCAAGCTCATCTGCTACGGAAAAACCCGGGAGGATGCACGCCGGGCCCTTATTGAAGCGCTTAACGGCTACCATATCGAGGGTGTTTCCACCAATATCGATTTTGTCACCAGCGTGCTCTGCCTTCCCGAATTTGCGGAGGGCAATCTCAGTACCGGGTTTATTGACCAGCATTTCGACGGTGGTGTATCAAAACGATCGCCTTCGCTCCAGTATCTGCAACTGGCGGCGCTGGCGGCCACCCTCATTTACCATACCCGTACCGTGGCGGTGCGGGAATCGTTGCGCCACATGGTCTCCCACATCGGTGGCCGACGGAATATGGGCAAGACCCACCCGTACAAGGTCCGCTCCCAGGGCGACCTCTTTGAAGTGACCTTGGAGGAAACACCGGTGAGCGGTGAGACCTGTTCGATCCGGGTGGACGGCAGTATCCACCAGGTTGAGATTCCCACCTTTGAGTTTTTCCGACGTCGGCTCAGGTTGAAGATTAACGACCAAATCTACCGCTTTCGTCTACGGTTTGAAGATTCGTTCATGTTCATATCCTTTAACGGTATTTCTCGTGTTTTCGAGGTCTATACCCCGCGGGAATGGGGCTTGATGAAATTCATGCCCGAGAAGGCAAATAAGGTTCCGGACAACATCCTGCTGTGCCCCATGCCCGGTCTGGTGGTGGATGTGCTGGCCCAGAAAGGGGAACGGGTGTTCCGTGGCCAAAACCTGGTTATCCTGGAATCCATGAAAATGGAAAGCGGGGTTGCTTCTCCGGTGGACGGGGTGATTGCCGAGGTTCGGGTGAGCAGCGGACAGGCGGTGGAGGCCGGGGAAACGCTGATCCGATTTGAAAAAGACAAGAAAACCTCTTGAATAAAAATCGCCAAATATGACTATGGGGAACCGTTCAATTTTTTACCCTGCGGGAGAATCTCCCGGTCAACAGGGATAACGAGAAATCAGGCCTGGCCGCTAGGAACCGGCTGGGGCCTGATTTTCTCCGGTACTCTGCAAGGTTGTTCAATGTTTTTATATTTCAAGATGTTACGCTTTGGGTAGGTTTGCTTTGCACTTGCAGAGGACCGCAGCGGAAGATTTTCCAGTTGCGTATTTTCTGAGATGGAAGAATACTTGGAGCGGTAGCCTTCAATGCGTTGAATGCTACCGGTGTCAGTACAACAACACTGAATCCCGTGGAAACGGGAGCGGGGGAACCACTTTTTCGGGGCGTATCGCATTTGCGTAAGGCATCTCTCAGCCCGAGCCCGGCAGCTAACCTCGTAAGGAATTGAGAGCCTCAGGTTTTGCTTCAGGGGCTGATGAAAGGAAAAACCAGGAGTCCCTTGTATGTCCCCATGCCCCCAAGCCGCAGTACCCTCCCTGAACAGGGATTCGCACCATTCCCAAGCACCGCTTTCGTTGCTGGCTCTAGCCGCTTTGGGAATTATTTACGGCGATATCGGCACCAGTCCCCTCTATACCATCAAGGAATGTTTTACCGGAACCCATGGGATAGCACCGACCCATGCCAATGTTCTCGGAATCCTGTCCATGGTCTTTTGGGCATTGATGGTCGTGGTCAGTCTGAAATACGTTGTCTTTATTCTCCGGGCCGATAATAAGGGGGAAGGCGGCACTTTTTCTCTTTTGGCTACCTTGCGCAGCCGTTTGAAGAATAACGGCAGGAAGTGGGCCATCCTTACCGTGTTGACCGCATCGGGAGCCTCACTTCTCTATGGAGATGGTGTGATTACCCCGGCCATCTCGGTCCTCTCGGCCATAGAAGGGCTCAACATGGCAACGGATGCCGCCGCCCATTTCGTTGTACCGTTGACCTGTCTGATTCTGATCGCGCTTTTTTTTGTGCAAAGGCATGGCACAGCCGTTATCGGTAAAATATTCGGCCCGGTCATGATCCTGTGGTTTTCTACCATCGGGATTCTTGGCTTGATCTCCATCCTTCGCCAACCCGGTATCCTGTGGGCCTTGAATCCCTGGTATGCGGTCAATTTCTTTTCGATTAATCATCTCCACGGCATGGTTTCCCTAGCCTCCGTGGTGCTCTGTATCACCGGCTGCGAGGCGCTTTATGCCGACATGGGCCACTTCGGCCGGTTTCCCATACGCCTGACCTGGTATAGCATCGTCCTGCCCGGTCTGGTTCTTAATTACTACGGCCAAGGTGCCCTGCTCTTGCACGATCCCCATATGGCCATTATGAACCCCTTTTATGCCCTGGCCCCGAAATCATTGCTGTATCCTCTGGTTGCCCTGTCCACGGTTTCGGCGATCATTGCGTCCCAAGCCATGATATCGGGCGTGTATTCGCTTACCCAGCAGGCGGTGCAGCTGGGCTTTGCCCCGCGTATGCGCATCATTCATACCTCGAAAATGGCCAAGGGGCAGATCTACATCCCAACCGTTAACTGGTTGGTTATGATCGCTTGTCTGACTCTGGTGCTGGTGTTCGAGGAATCCTCCCGCCTTGCGGCGGCCTATGGATTTGCGGTGACCGCAACCATGACCATTACTTCGATTATGTATTTCCAGGTGACCCGGTTCAAATGGAACTGGCCGCTGTGGCAAAGCGTCTCCCTGCTGTGTCTGTTCCTGTTTTTCGATGGCGCCTTTCTCAGCGCCAACCTGCTGAAAGTGGTGGATGGAGGCTGGATTACCATTGTGATTGCTTCGGTTATTCTCATTTCCATGATCACCTGGCGTGACGGCCGGGAAATACTGGCCAAACATTATGAGTTAATGCGACTGCCCACTGATATTTTTCTGAGGGATATTGCCGAATACAGCCCTCAACGGACCACCGGCACAGCGGTGTTTATGTCCATCACTCCGGAGGGTATCCCGCATACCCTGCTGCATCATCTCAAACATAATGAGGCGCTCCATGAACGGGTGCTGTTGTTTTCGATTCTTGCCGCAGAAACCCCGACGCTGTCTCCGGAAGAGCGGATATCCCTGGAGGACTTGGGACAGGGATTTTATCGGGTTATCGCAAGCTATGGGTTTATGGAATCGCCGAACATGCCGGAAGTTATCGAACTGGTGAATAAAAAAGGCGTGTCGATCGACATTTACACCACCTCGTTTTTTCTGGGACGTGAAACCCTGTTTGCAACCGGGGCCGCACCCATGGCGCATTGGCGTAAGATCTTGTTTATCTTCATGTCACGTAACGCCTGGAACGCCACCTCCTTTTTCAGGTTACCCCCGGATCGTGTCGTTGAGTTGGGCAATCAGGTCGAGTTGTAATTTTTTATCCCTTTTCAGGCGGGTTTGCGCCGGTCGCCATAACCCGTCCGAGCAAAATGCAAGCGTACTTTTGTCCACGTTTTTTACGGGCATGACCTTGGTGGAAGAGAAACAGTTGCCAGTTTTCAAATCGCTCTTAGGAATGATCACCATGATTCACTTGACCAGACTGAATAACTCCACTTTTTATCTTAATCCGGATCTGATTAAGACTATCGAAGAAACTCCCGACACCATTATCAGGCTGATGAATGACGATCATTATCTTGTTCTGGAAAAAACTGAAGAAATTATAGATAAAATTATTGCCTATCGGGTTAGAATCCTGCGTGAATCCCGGCAGAGCCTCTGTCTGGACCCCTCTGCTTGATTTTTTTTCTCTGCTTTTCGAATTGCAGGATGTTGAGAGAACCCGTCTTATTTTAATCAGTGTGCAGCTTTGTATGTTTTTTTCTTTTTTACCCCTAGTTATCCATCTATAATTACTTATTCGATATTTTTTGCCGATTTCGTTCGGCATCCTTTTTTGAAACGAGACTGACTGCTTATGGATATCGCAACAATTTTAGGACTAGTCTTGGGTTTTGGGGCTATTCTCGGTGGTGCCCACCTTGAAGGATTGCACATGAATTCCCTTATTCAACCAACCGCAGCCCTGATTGTTCTTGGCGGTACCTTTGGTGCGGCGTTTATCAGTTTTCCGCTGCATACTGCTATTCAAGCGGTCAAAGATTTGAAAAAGCTGATCACAACACCTGAGAAAAATGACGATTTGATCACCGAAATTTGCGGTTATGCCGCCAAAGCCAGGAAAAACGGTATCATCTCACTGGAACAGGATGCGCAGAATCATAAGGACCGCTTCATGAAAAAAGCGATTTCTCTCTCGGTCGATGGGGTCGAACCCAAAGAAATCAGGGAGTTGATGGAGTTGGATCTGGGAGCCTTTGAAGAGCATTCCAAGATGAGCGCCGAATTTTTTGAGGCGGCGGGCGGGTATGCCCCGACTATTGGTATCATCGGCGCGGTCCTCGGCCTCATCCATGTTATGAGTAACCTCTCCGATACGTCCAAATTGGGGGCAGGTATTGCTGTCGCCTTTGTTGCAACCATCTATGGCCTGGTTGTGGCTAATATCCTCTGTTTGCCCTTTGCTACAAAAATCAAACATCGCGTCAAGGATGAGGTGCTCCGCAAGGAGATGATTATTGCCGGAATCGTTTCTATCCAGAATGGCGAAAACCCTCGGTTTATCGAGGAACGGCTTAAGTCGTATCTCGGTGGCGAAGGGGGCGCTGGTGCCGGTTCGGCGGAGGGAGACGGAGGGAAATAATGGCCAGAAAAAAAGAGCCGGAAAAAGCGGCAAACCATGAACGATGGCTGGTTTCCTACGCTGATTTTATCACCCTCCTGTTCGCCGTTTTTGTTACCTTGTATGCCATGTCGCAAACCGATAAGAAAAAGGTGGAGCAGGTCGCAGCCTCCTATCGTTCGGCCTTCGGTGTCACCAGCGGCACCTCCTCGGGCAAACCGAGTATCATGAAAAATGCTGAAATTATGCCCATCCCATCGATGCGGCCTTCGCTTAAAAATCCGACTGAACCAAAAACAAAAACCCGGGATGGTAAAGAAAAAATCAAGGCGACCAAGAAAGAATTTAAGGAAATTCTGGTTTCTATAGAAAAGTTTCTTATTACGAAAAATGCCTTGGATAAGGTCAACGTGGAGATAATTAGAAGAGGGCTGGTTATCAGTTTGAAAGAAGCCGGATTTTTCAATTCGGGCAGTGCCGTCATTGAGCCCGCTTCGTATGAACTCCTGGCTAAGATTGCCGAATGCCTGATCCCGTACAGCAATCAGATCAGCTTTGAAGGCCATACCGACAACATCCCGATTCATTCCCAGGCGTTTCCGTCTAATTGGGAATTATCCACCGCCCGCGCTACCAGTCTGGCCCATTTCTTTATTGAACAGCATAAATTTGCACCGCAGAAAATCTCCGTGACCGGGTACGGTGAATTCCGTCCGGTTGCTGAAAACGATTCAGAGGAGGGCAGAAAGCAGAATCGTCGAGTTGATATTGTTCTAATGGGAAACGGCACTGGCGGCGAAACGGAAGACTTCCCGCTCCCGGATGATACCGCCACCAAGCAATAACGGCAGGGACTTCACCCGGCAAAGCGGGCGCAAAACCTTAGGGATTCAGTAGTTTTTAATCTACCGTTTAATCAAGGCGGAAAACCATAGAATATGTGCGCATGGATTTCAAAAACGGTACATCAATAAAGTCTGCCTCCCTTACGGCTCGAAAAACTGTACAAACTGAAGGAATCAAATGCAGATAGCCATTACCCATAGAAATACCGATTTTGACGCCTTGGCTTCCATTATTGCCGTCACCCTGCTCTACCCCGGTACGGTGGCGGTCTGCCCGAAAAATGTCAATCCCAATGTTCACCGGTTTTTATCGCTCCATAAAACCGCATTTGATATCATTCTTGCCGGGGAGGTGGATCTGGCCGCCGTCACTCGGTGCATTGTTGTCGATACCAATCAATGGCGTCGATTGGATCGGTTCGATCAACTCAAGGATCGGGATGATGTCGAAATCCTGCTCTGGGACCATCACATGGGCATCGGGGATATCAGTGCCCATTGGCAATGCGTTGAAAAAGTCGGCGCCACCATCACTCTGTTACTGCGTGAGATTCAAAAACAGGCGCTGGCCCTGACGCCGCTGCAGGCAACTCTCTTTCTCCTCGGACTCTATGAGGACACCGGTCAGCTGACCTTCAGTTCAACCACCCCGGAAGACGCCCGATCCGCCGCCTTTCTTCTTGAACAGGGGGCGGACCTGAATATCGCGGTTGATTTTCTTAACATGGCCTATGGCGAGGTCCAGAAAAAAGTCCTCTTTCGTTTGATGCGTGATGCCGAGCAGCACGAAATCAAGGGGAAGGGCGTCGGGATCGGCGTGGTGCAGATCAACAAACACGTCGAATTGGCGATGGTGGTGCAGCTCTACGGCAAAATCGTCAATGCCGATGCGGTGTTCGTTATTTTTGTGAATGAGAGCGGCGGGTTTTTTATTATCGGCCGCAGCGGGGTGCCGGAGATCAATATCAACACCATCCTCCAGCGATTCGGCGGTGGCGGTCATCCCGGAGCCGGATCGGCCATGATCAATGACAGCCATATAACCGCCGGCGAAATCCGGCAGAAGATTATTGCCGCCCTCCATGAAGTGCAGCGGGGCGGTGCCCTGGTTGCGGATATGATGTCCTTTCCGGTCACCACCGTGGATCCGGCCACCCCCATGCATGAAGTGCGGCATATCATGGAGGTGGAAAAAATCAGAGGGGTTGTGGTCGAGGAGAATGATTGTCTGCTCGGCATCGTGGTCCTCTGGGATTTAAAAAAATTGAAGTTGCGCAAACAGTGGGACAGTCCGGTCAAGGCGTTTATGAACCGCAAGGTAACGACCATTTCGCCTGATGCCCCGGCCGGTGAGGCTGCGGATTTAATGGTGCGCAAAAATATCGGGCATCTGCCGGTGGTGCAGGGGGAAAAAGTCATTGGTATCGTGACCCGCACCGATATCATCAACTACCTGTACGGGATGCTGCCGAGTTGACACGGCGGGGCACCTCACCTATAGGGAGGGGGCGGTTTTACCGCTTTCGCCCGTTTGTTAATTCTTCCCGAATGGCAATGCCGAGTTTTTCTATCATATACGGCTTTTTAACATAGCGTCCGACCCCGAGCCGCAAGGCCTCGGTGATACGATCAGTTTCGGAAAAACCGCTGGTGATGATCGCCTTCTGACCCGGAACTCGTGTTAGAACCTCCCGGTAGGTGTCGAGACCGTCGAGGCCGGGCCCCAGAATCATATCCAGAAGGAGCAGGTCGAATGGTTCCTGCTTCGCCAACAAGTCCAGGGCTTCTTCGCCGCTGGCCGCGGTGGTCACCCGGTAGCCCAGTTCCGTAAGAATGGTGGTGGCAATCTCTCGTTGCTCCTCGATATCGTCGATAACGAGAATATGCTCACCGCCGCCCCGATAATCGGCCATGGCAACGGTTTGCAATTGAAGCTGATGCTTCTGGGAGGTCACGGGAAAAAAGAGGGTGAATTGGGTGCCGATATCGACTTGGCTTTCACAGTTGATATATCCCCGGTGATCCTTCACCGTCCCCCAGACAACCGCCATGCCGAGACCTGTGCCGCTTTTCCCCATTTTTTTGCTGGTATAGAATGGCTCAAAGATTTTATCGAGATCTTCGGGCCTGATACCGGTTCCTTGATCCGTTACCTCCAGAACCACATATTCGCCTTCACTGATGTGTTCGTAGAGTTTCAGCGAATTGTCTATGTAGCGATTTTCCGTCTTGACGCATATTACTCCTCCCTTTTCCATGGATTCCGCCGCATTGGTGACCAGATTCATCATCGTTTTGGTAAGATGCACCGGCGAACCGAGGATGTTCAATAAATCGGGGGCGCAATCGGTCTTAACCGCAATCCCTTTGTGGTGTGTCAGCAGTTGCAGATATTCAGGGCTTTGCAGGTACTCGTTAATCAGAGTATTGAGATTGACCGGTTCCTTGACCATCACGTTGCGGCGTGCCAGGGTCAGCAGATCCTGGACAATGGCCGAGGCCCTTTCTCCCGATTCCTTGATAAGCTGCAGCGATTTGGCCATGGGGCTATCGGGGGGAGTCTTCATAAGCAGGAGATCGGGATAGGTGACGACCCCGGAGAGTATGTTGTTGAGATCATGGGCGACACCGCCAGCCAGGGTGCCGATCATTTCCAGCTTTTCCGCGCGGACCAGCCGCTCTTCCGCCCGCTGTCGCTCCAGAATTTCCTTTTTAAGATCCAGGCTGCGCTCCTCAATCAGCTTTTTCAGATTTTCCTGGTGATGGGCAAGGGTCGATTCAGTTTCCGTGCGGATTCGGATTTCTTCGTTCAGGTCGGAAACCGTCTGGTCCAGCCGCTCGATCATGCCATTGAACGAATCGATCAATTCGCTGATTTCATCGGATCGGCCCGGAGCTTCAGGGATACGGCAGTTGAAATCGCCGGCCTTGACGTGACCGATTACTTGAAGCATGGCATGGAGGCGATCAAGAATCAGCCGGCGAAAAAGGGTGCTGATGACCAGGGAGATGCACACCAAAACGATGAGGGCCCCGGCAAGGTTGACTTGTCCGGTTCGGAGAAGGGGCCGGAGGGTGCTGTCCAGCGATTGATTGAGGATGAACGACCAGTGGGCCACGTGGAGATGCTGAAAAACGGTGAGGGTCTCATGGTCGTCAAGTCGATGGATGAAGCATCCTCGGGCGTCGGCAGTGGTACGTGTTAAAAAAGTACGGTATTGTTCACCTGTTAAATCGGCTTCATTCCCTTCGGAACTGGCCAGCACCTGGTGTTGCCGGATGTCGGCAAGAACGGCATAGCCGAATTGTTTCAGTTTGAAATCGTCAAGAAAGAGGGCTCTGAAATCGGCAAAATCCACCGCGCCGCCGAGGATGCCGATAATGGAACCATCAACGGTTATCGGTACCGTGATGGTGAAAATTTTATTGGCGGAGAGTCTGCTGACCAGGACATTGGAGACCGTCGGTTTGCCCTGCATGACCTCCTTGAAATAGGAACGGTCGCGCAGGTTGATTCCAGTAAAGGACTGTCCTTCCCTGGTAGAGGAGGCAATCACGTTTCCCTGCCGATCAGCAAGAAAGAGGCCTTCATAATAGGGATAGCCTTTTTGCAAACTTTCGAGATACTTTTGCGCCCCCTGGAGTGCGCTCCTGCCGTAATAGCCTGTCTCAGTCAGGGACTCGACCAGCACTTCCTGCTCCGACCAGTTGGCGGCGTCGGCCATCCTGGCCTGCAGCCAGTTGTCGAGCAGCTTGGCTGTGAGCTGCACCTCCCGCTGCAATCGCTTGGTCAATTCCTGCTGAACAACGGACCGGGTGTGCAGATGGGAAACAATCAAGACCACCAACACCCCGAGGGCGATGGAGATCAGGGCTGGAAAAAGAATTTTTCTGCCAAGGCTTGAGCGCATGCCTACCTCACGACCACGTCGGCTCGCTTGATCATGCCGTAGGGTAATTCGATACCCAGTCGTTCCGCTGTTTGCAGATTCAGTTGAATGCGGCCCTTTTTCGTTGGCTTGACCGCAAAATCGTTGGGTTTTGCTCCCGTCAGAATTTTTCGGGCAATCCAAGCAGCGGCATAGCCCTGCTCCCACATGGAGACGCTGATGCCGCAAAGGATACCGGCTTTGGCGGCGGTATCGAAAAAACCGACCGTGGGAATTTTGTATCGGGTATTGAGATACTTGACCAGTTCCTGCTCCGGCACTTGGGTCGGGTCCGAGGCACTGCGGGTAATGGTGCGGATCACATAAAGACCGATGGCATCGACCTGATCGTAATACTTCGCCACCACTGCCTTCCAGTCTTCGAAGGTCAGGGGTTGTTCATAGGCCTTCACGGTGACCGGCAGGTTGAGCGATTTGCAGTACTCGATAAAGGCGTCGGTGGTTTTTGATTTATCGGTGAGCACCAGCAGGGTTTTGACTTCGGGCCGAATTTTTTTCAGGAGTTCAATGCTCTCCAGGATATTGGGCCGTTCGAGCACACCGGTGACATTATTCGCCGGGAAGCCGTAATCCCGGGGCTCACCGTTCACCCCGCTGAACACGAAAATCGGGGGTGCCGGGGCACCGGCATATCCCTTGGCAAAATACTCCTGGGCGTTATCATCCATGGTGATGACCACTTGGGGCCGGTATTCGGCGACCAGCTGCCGGGCCTTTCGACCGGCCTCTTGTTTCCATTCTTGTGTATTGTGGCGTTTGGTGTCCATGTGGAAATAGCGAATTTCACACTCCGCTCCGACCAGGGCTTCTTCAATTCCTTTGGTCATCTCGACTACATGCTCTTCTTGTCCTTGGTGATAGCTGTGGACCACCAGAATCCTGGAAGGCGCGGCGGCAAAGGAGAGGGGCAGGAAAAGGGCCCAGGCCATCAAGAGCAGGCCGAGGGAAAAGAGGGGTTTGGCAGAGGTGTTTATCATGGCGTCTTTTTACGATCGAGAGGGGTACGATTAGTGTCTGTTTTATGTTCTCATAGAACGGAAGCCATTGCAAATCCTCAAATAAAAACTCGGAGAAAAGAATCGTAACCCAACGGGTCCTCCGTGCGCAAGCAAAATGGGGCGGCTTCCGGCAGAGCAAGGGGCTTGCTCTTTTCTGCGTCTTCGCCGAGAAAAGCCTTTCTTTGTCCCCCTGTTTTTTATATTCTGCCGATTGCGGTATCTCTTCGTCGTTTCGTTCATCGTTTTTCCCCCTCTCTGCCCCGGAGTGACGTCCTTGAAACCTACAATTATCGAAGATCCCGAATATTTTCACAAGGTCATCGACTGTCAGTTCGCCTGTCCCGCCCATACCCGGGTCCCGGAATATATCCGTCTGATCAGCGAAAAACGCTACACCGATGCCTATATGATCAACTGGGTTTCCAATGTCTTTCCCGGAATTCTGGGCCGGGTCTGTGATCGACCTTGCGAATCGGCCTGCCGTCGGGGCCGGGTGGAAAAAGAACCGGTGGCCATCTGCCGTTTGAAACGGGTCTGTGCTGATAACCGCGATGAGGTCACCTCCCGTTTTCCCGCGATTCCGCAAAAAAAGAACGGAAAAAAGATCGCCCTCATCGGCGGCGGCCCGGCTTCCCTGACCGTGGCCCGCGATCTCATGCCACTCGGCTACGAGATCGATCTCTACGACGACCAGGAGCAGGGCGGCGGCTTCATGCGCAGTCAGTTGCCCTCGTTTCGTTTGCCGGAATCGGTGCTGGTCACTGAGGTTAACTGTATCCTCGACATGGGGGTAACCACCCATTTTAATCACCGGGTCTCCAGTATGAAGGCGATGCTTGCCCGGGATTACGACGCCCTCTTTGTCGGTACCGGCGCACCCCGGGGCCGCGATCTGCCCGATCTGCCGGGCCGCAGGCAAGGGGAAGCAAAAATTCATGTCGGCATTGATTGGCTGGCCGGGGTAATCTTCGGCCATGTCACCACCATCGGCAAACGGGTGCTGGTTCTCGGCGGCGGCAATACCGCCATGGATTGCTGTCGCACTGCCCGGCGTCTGGGCGGGGAGGAGGTGCGGGTGGTGGTGCGTAGTCCGCGGGCTGAGATGAAGGCCTCGTCCTGGGAGATTGATGAGGCCCTGCACGAAGATATTCCCATTATCGACAACCACGTCCCGCTTGAATTCGTGATCAAGGACGGAGGCCTGGTGGGGATGCGCTTTGAAAAGGTGCGTGCTGTGCTGGACGCCGCGGGCAGGCGTCGCCTGGAACCCACCGGCGAACCGCCTGTGTTTATGGACTGCGACGAGGTTCTGCTGGCGGTTGGCCAGTTGAACGCCTTCCCCTGGATTGAGTCCGATGCGGGCATCGCGTTTAATGAGCAGGGCTTGCCGGTACTCGATCCGCGCACTTTCCAGAGCTTATCGCTGGCCAAGGTGTTTTTCGGAGGCGATGCTGCCTTTGGACCGCGCAATATCATCACCGCCGTGGCCCATGGCCATGAGGCCGCCATCTCCATCGATTGCTATTGTCAGGGCAAGGCACTCACCGAGCGGCCGGTGCCGCAGGTTAATCTCGCCGGGCAGAAGATGGGGGTGCACGACTGGCTCTATCATAATCAGGTCACCGAGACCGAACGTCAGGCCGTACCGATGCTGGCCAAAGCCAAAACCCTGAAAGACCGGCTTCTGGAGGTGGAACTCGGTTTTGATCAGAAGATCGGCCAGTCCGAATCCTTGCGTTGCCTCAACTGCGATGTCCAGACGGTTTTCAAGGCGCAGGAATGTATCGAATGCGACGCCTGTGTCGACGCCTGTCCCGAGAGTTGCATCAATTTCGTGGTCAACGGCACGGAGGCGGATCTCCGCACCCGGCTGCGGGCACCGGCGCACGATCTCGGACAAAGCCTCTACGTCTCGGAAAACCTGCCCACCGGGCGGGTGATGGTCAAGGACGAAAACGTTTGCCTGCACTGCGGTATCTGTGCGGAGCGCTGTCCGACTTCGGCCTGGGAGATGCAGAAATTTCTTTATGAACCCGCACAGGCAGGACAACTATGAAACAGCTCCAGGGCGTTAACGATTTTGTCATCCGTTTTGCTAATGTCAACGGCTCCGGCTCGGCCAGCGCCAACAACCTCTTTGCCAAAGCGGTGTTCCGCATGGGTGTGCCGGTGAGTCCGAAAAATATCTTTCCCTCCAATATTCAGGGGCTCCCGACCTGGTATGAGGTTCGGGTCAATGAACACGGGTATCTCGGTCGGCGCGGCGATGTCGATATGGTGGTGGCGGTCAACGGTCAGACCCTGCGTCAGGACTTTGAGAGCCTCGCCCCGGGCGGCTATTTTCTGTACGACTCCTCAAAACCGCTGCCGGAAACCTTCCAGCGGGACGATGTCGTGGTGATCGGCATCCCCCTGACCCTGCTGTGCAATGAGACCTTTCAAGATCCGCGCATGCGGCCCCTGCTCAAGAATATTATGTATGTCGGGGCCTTGGCCTCGCTCCTTGATATGGAGTTGCAGGTGCTGATCGAGAGCCTCAAAAAACAGTTCCGCAAAAAGCCGAAATTGGCCGAACCCAATATACAGGCGCTGGAGCTGGGGTACGCCTATGCCCGCGAGCATTTTCCGGGTGTGTGTCAACTCTCGGTGCACCGGAGCGATCGGGTGGGCGACGCCATCATTATGGACGGCAATACCGCCACCGGCCTGGGTGCTCTCTACGGCGGGGCGACCGTGGTCGGCTGGTATCCGATCACGCCTTCCACTTCGGTGATCGAGGCCTTTGGCCGCTATGCCGAAAAATTCCGGATTGAAGAGGAGAGCGGCCGCATCAAGGCCGCTATTGTCCAGGCCGAGGATGAACTGGCTGCCATCGGCATTGTCATCGGTGCCTCCTGGAACGGGGCCCGGGCCTTTACCGCCACCTCGGGTCCCGGTATCTCGCTCATGACCGAATTCCTCGGGCTGGCCTATTTCGCCGAGATCCCGGCCGTGCTGATCGATGTCCAGCGCGCCGGGCCATCGACCGGTATGCCCACCCGGACCCAACAGTCCGATCTCCTCGCCTGCGCCTACGCGTCCCATGGCGACACCAAACAGGTTTTGCTCTTTCCCTGCGATCCCAAGGAATGCTTTGAAATGACCGCCGAAGCCTTTGATCTGGCGGAGCGCCTTCAGACGCCGGTGATTGTCATGAGCGATCTCGATCTGGGAATGAACGACCATCAGTGCCCGCCGCTGCACTGGAACCCGGCACGGCGTTATGATCGGGGGAAGGTGTTGGACGCCGTCCAGCTGGAAGCGCTGACCACGCATTGGGGGCGTTACCTCGACACTGACGGCGACGGCATCTGCTACCGCACCTATCCGGGAACCCATCCCACGAAAGGTGCCTATTTTACCCGAGGCACCTCCCGCGATGAGTATTCGGCCTATACCGAAGACAGCGCTGCCTATGTGCACAACATGGAACGGTTGCTGCTGAAATGGGAGACCGCCAAGGGGCTGGTTCCCGCACCTAAGGCCAGGATCCGCGACCCTGAAGCGAAGGTCGCTGCAATTTTTTACGGCACCACCACCCACTCGGCCTACGAGGCCCTTGGTCGTCTCCATGAGCGGGGCATCGCCATCAACAGCCTGCGGATTCGTTCCTTCCCCTTTCAGCAAGAAGTTATGGATTTTATCAACCGGCACGATCTGATTTTTGTGATCGAACAGAACCGTGACGGCCAGCTGCGCACCCTGCTGATCAATGAGGGCCATCTTGTGCCGGAGAAATTCGTTTCCATCACCAGTTACGATGGGCTGCCCATTGCCAGCCGATGTGTTACCCGGGCCCTGGACGCGGCCCTTGCGCAATGCGGCCTGGTACCGGTCCAGGCCGCTGATCAAGGAGGTGCGCTATGACTTTTTCCCGTCCGACCTTTCGCCATCCCGAATTGCCGCCCAATGCCGCCGGCTTCTTCCGCCGCGATTACGAGGGCTTCGTTTCCACCCTCTGCGCCGGTTGCGGCCACGATTCGATCAGCAACGCCATTATCCAGGCCTGCTTCGAGCTTGCCCTGCCACCGCACCGGATCGTCAAAATGTCCGGCATCGGCTGCTCTTCCAAGACGCCCGCCTATTTCCTCGGCAAGTCCCACGGCTTCAATGCGGTGCATGGGCGTATGCCTTCCATTGCCACCGGGGCCAACATGGCCAACCGCGATCTCATCTATCTCGGGGTTTCCGGCGACGGCGATACCGCTTCAATCGGCATGGGCCAGTTCACCCATGCGGTTCGCCGTAACCTCAACATGCTCTATATCGTCATGAACAACGGCTGCTACGGCCTGACTAAAGGCCAGTATTCAGCCACCGCCGACAAGGGTTCCAGGGGGAAAAAGGGGGCGGTTAATGTCCTGGAATCCATCGACCTCTGCGAATTGGCGATCCAACTGGGCGCCGGTTTTGTCGGCCGCGGGTTCTCCGGCGACAAGCAGCAGCTGGTACCGATGATCAAGGCCGGACTGTCGCACAACGGGCTGTCCTTCATCGATGTCATCTCACCCTGCGTCACCTTCAACAACAATCCGGAATCGACCAAAAGCTATCACTGGGTGCGGGAACACAGCGAGGCCACCCACACCTTTGATTGCGTCCCCTTCCGTCAGACCATCACCGCTGAGTATCCGGAAGAGGTGGTCGAGACGGTAACCCTGCACGACAACTCGGTCATCAACCTGCATAAACACCCCCATGCCCCGGACATCACCGATCGGCGGCATGCCATCGATGCCCTGGAGGACCACAAAGCCGAGGATGTGATTCTCACCGGTGTGCTGTATGTCAACCCGGAGAGCTCCGACACCCACGAGATCCTCCATACCAGTGAGCGGCCGCTCAACAGTCTTGCTGAAGCGGATTTGTGTCCAGGGGGCGCGGTGCTGGAGGAGATTAACGCGGCGCATCGGTGAAATAGGGGGATTTACCTTTTGACGGTTAAATCCTGATTTGCCGGAGCAAAACATCATTTCCGTAATGTCAGGAAGTTGGTTTTGCTGTATTTTTCATTGGTGCTTCCAATGGAACCCAACAAAATATTCGTGACGCTCAGCGTCGCATTTTCAGGAATACCACACCATGACCGTGAACACCCTGTCCTGTCGACTGTTGTCTGCTCCGTATAAGCAATTGCTGAACCTCTTCGCGTCTCGTTTGCGCACACTGGGCGGCACACTCATCAAGCACTGCGTTATCCTGTTTGCTGCAGGCCTGAGTGCGTGCTCAATGCCGGATCAAACCGTTCAATCGGCCATTGCCAACACCCAATCCAACCGTTCATCAACCAGCAATACTGCAAATTCATCTTTGCGTACAGGTGTTGGCCCGTACCATGCCAAGCAGATCACCGGGGATTTTGCCGGTTATGCCAGTCTGGAACACTTTGTCGATAAAATGGTACAAAAGCACGGGTTTGATCGCGAATACCTGATGGGCGTATTTTCCCAGGCCCACCGCAAAAAATGGACGCTCGCCTATCTCGCCAAGTCGGATCGGGGCCTAAAAGGCAAACCCGCAATCGGAGGATGGAATCGTTACCGGGCACAATTTTTGGACGAACGACACATTGGTGCCGGAGTCGATTTTGCCCGCCGTCATCGTGCCGCCCTCCAACGCGCCAGCCGACAATACGGCGTCCCTGAAGAATATATCCTCGGTATCCTGGCCGTTGAAACCACCTTTGGCGGTTTCGTGGGCAATCATCGCGTTCTTGATGCCCTGACCACCCTTGGCTTCGATTACGCCCGGCGCGGCGATTACTTTCGCGGTGAGCTGGAAAAATACCTGCTGATGTCGCGGGCCGAGGGCCTGGACCCGGTCGAGCCTGTGGGGTCGTTTGCGGGAGCTATGGGATTGGGTCAATTCATGCCCAGCAGCTTTTTGCAGTGGGCTGTTGATTTCAACGGTGACGGCCGTCGGGATTTGTGGGAAGCGGAAGATGCCATCGGCAGCGTTGCCAATTATTTTGCGCAACACGGCTGGCAACCCGGACACCCTGTCATTACCCCTTTGCAGTCGCATGGTGCCGTAACCCTGGAGCCGGGTTTGAAAAATCAGTATTCGCTCGCCGCATTGCAACAAGCCGGGTTGCAGCCTGCAAGACCATGCTACGCCGGCGGTCCCTTGCGCTTGTTGCGGCTTCGTCACGCACATTACGATCAATACCTGATCGGTCACCCCAATTTTTATGCCATCACCCGCTACAACCACAGCACCTATTACGCCATGGCTGTTTACGAACTGGCCCAAACAATCAAGCGCAGGCTGTAATTACGAGAGACGCAATAACCACAATCGGACTCTTTGCTTATCCCACAAAAGGGGGGGTAACCTTATTCAAGGAATGGTAATGTGCGCAAAATCGACGCGTTAAAAATGTTTGCTGCTATTGAGTTTCAGATCAGAAGGTTGAAAATCATACGGCGGTTCAAAAAAATATCGGGATGCAATGGCAATTTCGAGACCCCCGTAACGTATCAAGAAAAAATCCAATTCCGAAAATTATACGGGAATCATCAGTTTTACGCACTGATAGCAGATAAATACAGGGTAAGGGATTATGTTAAGGCCAGGGTTGGAGAAAAATATCTTATTCCTTTGATCGGGGCTTATGACAAACTGACCCGGAAATCTTTCAATCCTTTACCGGAACAGTTTATTATAAAGGCCAATCACGGGTGTAAATGGAATAGGGTGGTTTGGGATAAGAAACAGGCGAATATCGATGAAATTGTAAAATTCTTTGACAAGATAATGAAGCGGAAGTTCGGTTATAAATGTCAAGAAAAGCATTATGATTTTATCAAGCCCAAGCTTGTTATCGAGGAACTTCTTTTGGATCATGGAGAGTTGCCATGGAATTACAGTCTGTTTTGTTACAATGGGCGGAAAGGGTTCGATTACGCCATCACCCTCGGTTCTCCCGATGCACGAATTTCAGGACATTTCGATAAACACTGGAATGTCTGGGAGGGGAATATCTCTGCAGAACAGATAGCGCGATACACGAAGATCAAGAATTACAACGAAATGGTCGATGTGGCCCGCGCCTTGTCCGCCGAATTCGATTTTGTAAGGGTTGACCTCTATAATTTTGACGGGGACATTTATTTTGGTGAACTAACGGCTACACCTGCAGGCGGCTACGGCCCCCCTATAAAACCTTTCCGGCAAAGAATGCGCACGGAGATGTGGGAACTTGATCCAGATAATAGGCTTTTGTACCGGAAACCGAAAAAGTACGGACGGGTTTTTCTCCCCTGTTCTTGACGGTCTGCAAGATGTGCTGCGGGTGACCGGTAAAATCAATGAAAGAACAATTGTCTTCACAAACACAGCAACCTAAAAAAATGCTCATGACTCAAACCGTTGTCCTTTTTTTAACGCATACCTGGGATCGCAAGACGCTGAAAGCCTATCGCAAATTAATAAAAGCCATGGGCGGCGATGCCCACGTTCGTCTCTTGTTTCATGCTCGCGATTCCCAAAAGCTGTCTTTACCTGCAGATATCTCACTGCATTCATTCAATGATCGCGATCTTGAAACTATCGGCTTTCCGTTTTACAAAAAGACCCTGGTTCCCGGAAGTACACATTATCCGCTTATGCTTTTTGCACGCAGCAATCCTCAATATTCGTACTATTGGGTCGTTGAATATGATGTATATTTTTCAGGTGATTGGAGATATTTTTTCCATCATTTCCAAAACAATGCGGCCGATTTCCTCACCAGCCACATTCGCCGTTTTGTAGAAGAGCCTGAGTGGATATGGTGGTCGCTCACCCATCCGATTCAACACATTGCAGAAAGCGATCGTTTACGTTCATTCAACCCCATTTATCGAATATCGGCGAATGCCCTTGCCTCTATCGATACAGCGCATCAATCCGGCTGGACGGGGCACTATGAAGTGCTTGTGCCGACCCTTCTGCAAGCAGGAGGTTTTTGTTTAAACGATTTTGGGGGAAACGGCTCATTTGTGACTCCTGAGGATCACAACAGGTTATACATTGATGATGATTCCGGTGATCCCAAAGGGGGAGTGCGTAAAGGTACAATGCGTTATCGACCGCTCTTCCACTTTCCGGGCTGGCACAGAAACAAGCTTTATCACCCTGTAAAATAAAGAGGTTCCGTACATTAAAGCCGTAGGAGGCCCTCATCTATGAACCTGCACCGTGATTCACCTTCGCATCCCCGTGACGGTCAAAAAAAGACGAAAGGCCTCGATTTCAACGGGGAGCAGGCCCTCGACACCGGCAATGTTCATCGTTCTAAGGCGCTGCTCGTACCGCGACTGATGGCGTCGTTGCTCAGCCTCATCCTTGTGGTGATGGGTGTCGTGGCGATCTTGACCGGCCATTACTCGGCAAGAAGTGCCAGGTTGGGTGGGGTGGAGATTTCGCTGGAAGGCGTGCCCGCTCTAGTGATGGGCATCAGTACCATCTTTTTGGGTTTATTCCCCCTCCTCCTGTGGTTCCGCACCAAGCGGGCCAGGGTTATTTGGGGCATAGCCTGTTTAGTGGCCGCAGGTGCGGCCTTCTGGGCTTCGGTCTCCCTGCAGCCTCCTCTCTGATCTCGATTTCTATGCAGGGTGATTTCCTGTTCCTCCACCTTTTTTGAAGAGGCTGCAATATGACCGATACGCCCCGCCGATTCGGCTTTGCCACCCGTCAACTCCATGCCGGACAGACCATTGATCCGACCACCGGCAGCAGGGCCGTGCCCCTCTACCAGACCACCTCGTATGCCTTCAAGAGTTCCCGTCACGCAGCCGATCTTTTCGCCCTCAAGGAGGAGGGGAATATTTACACCCGGATCATGAATCCGACCAACGATGTCCTGGAGCAGCGGGTTGCCGATCTGGAGGGCGGAATCGGGGGCCTGGCGGCCAGCAGCGGCCACGGCGCGCAGACGCTTGCCTTCCTCACCCTCTGCGAAAGCGGCGACCATATCGTCAGCAGCAGTCAGCTGTACGGCGGCACCTACAACCAATTGCGCTATACCCTGCCGCGGCTGGGCATAACGGTCAGTTTTGCCGACCCCGCCGATCCGGACAGCTTTCTCCGGGCGATCCAACCCAACACCAAACTCATCTACGGCGAGACCCTGGGCAATCCCAGCCTGACCCTCTTCCCCTTTGCCGAGGTCGCGGCCATGGCCCGGGCGCACCAGCTGCCCCTGGTGATCGACAACACCCTGGCCACCCCGTACCTCTGTCGGCCGATCGAATGGGGGGCCAACATCGTCACCCATAGCACCACCAAATTTCTCAACGGTCACGGCACCTGTCTCGGCGGGCTGCTGGTGGATGCGGGCAATTTTGACTGGACCGGCAGCCGGTTTCCCTGTTTTAACGAACCGGACCCTTCCTACCACGGCCTTGTCTACAGCCGTCTTGGTGCCCCGGCCTTTATTGTAAAGGCCCGGGTGCAGATGCTGCGGGATCTCGGGGTTTCAGCCTCGCCTTTTAACAGCTGGTTGACCGTGCAGGGAATCGAGACCCTCAGCCTGCGCATGGAGCGGCATGTGCGCAATGCCCTGGATATTGCCGAATTTCTCCAGGATCATGCCTTGGTTGCCTGGGTATCCTACCCCGGATTGCCCAGCCATCCCGGTTATCAGCGGGCGCAGCAATACATGCCCGAGGGAGCGGGGGCCATTATCGCCTTCGGCATCAGGGGTGGCCGTGAGGCGGGCCAGAAGTTCATCGACAGCCTGCGGTTATTCAGCCATGTCGCCAATGTCGGCGATGCCAAGAGTCTGGCCATTCATCCGGCGAGTACCACCCACAGTCAGTTGAACAGCGAGGAGCTGCGTCGGTCCGGGGTGAGCGAGGATCTGGTTCGTTTAAGCGTGGGGCTGGAAGATAAGGAAGATCTGTTTTGGGATCTGGAACAGGCCCTGGCTGGGGGCCATTGAGCGGGAGGGCAAATTATGGTCCGGACTGACCGGGAGAGAGGGTGCCGGGAAGATCGGTGCAATCGGTTGCAGTCGAACAGCCGTCCTTGGGCTCAAGGCCCGGAATGACTGCTTGGCTTGCGGGCACGGCTGATGAACCGGAGAGATTGGTCGTCTCTGGCGTAGTTTTAACGAGAGAGGCAAGGATGGCCGTTTCTCCCCGGAGAATCACAAGCCCCTCGGGCGTTTTGGTCAGCAGCACCGGGATCTCGTCGATGGCGAGCACCTTCAGCAAGGCTCTGTTGGCTGCCGGGGAGTAGGCCTTGGTATAGCTGATTCCGGGAAGATCCAGGTTTTTGACCTGATCGATGGGGTTGAAATGTACGGTCGGTCGGTCATTGTTTCGCAGGCTTGCAATGACCTTTTCGCAATGGGCGCAGGTGGAAGAATAAAAGAGGAAATTTTCCATATCCGTTATCGTGCCCGTGCGGCTGGCAAAGGTACCGGAGGTAAAGGCTTGTTGATCGCTTTGCGGCTGGTTGATATCCAGGCCGGCAAAGGCCAGTGAGACGGCGGAAAACAGGAGCAATCCCGGCATAATCTGTTTGAGACCGACCAGAAGGTTGAGCACCACGATAAAGCCGAATACCCCCAGGCAGTAGGTGCAGAAGGTATGGGCCACCAGGTATTGAAAAGGGACTAAAACCCCTTCGACCGCCAGGCCGGCCAGCAACAGGGCTGTCACCCATTGCGGCAAGCGGCGCGGTTCGTTGCGCGAGGCGTGCAATCCCCAAAAAACAATCTGAAAAAAGCACAATCCGAACAGGTTGACAACCAGAGGCGAAACCTTGATCAGCTGATCCACCACCGTGCAGCCGCCATTTAAGCAAAGAGGCGTCCCCTGGAAGAGGATGATACCGATCTGGGTTGCTATCAGAAGGCTGGCGAGCAGCGCGAGGAACTGCCCCAGTTGGAGTGCGGTACTCTTTCTTTTGATCATGAGATCCTGAAGGTTGGTCTGCCATGGTGCAGTTGCTGCAACGTTTTCTGCAGACGTCTTTGCCGTGGAAGTGATAAAAACCTATAATGAACTATTCTCAGGCATGTGTCAACATCCCTCACAGGCCGTGAACAGGGTTGTGGCCATGCGGGGACTCCTTGCCGGTCGCGGCGGCGGCTGCCCGCCGGTACAGGGGTTCGGCCCGGTAGGAACTGCGCACAAACGGAGCCGCAGCCACCGCCGCAAACCCCAGGGCCAGGGCCTCTGTCTCCAGAAGTGCGAATTCCTCGGGCGGGACGTACCGGGTCACGGTCAGATGCCCTTTTGAGGGCTGCAGATACTGGCCCATGGTGAGGATATCGCATTGTACCCGGCGGAGATCGCCAAAGAGCCGGGTCAACTCCTCGGTCCTTTCCCCCAGTCCCACCATGATCCCGGATTTAGTTATTGTGTTCGGTGCCAGAATCTTGCTCTGCTGCAGCAGTTCGAGGCTGCGTTGGTAATTCGCCTCGGGTCGGACCTCCGGATACAGCCGCTCCACGGTTTCCAGGTTGTGATTGAGTACATCCGGGCCAGCCTCCAGCACCGTGGCCAGGGCCTGGGAATCGCCTTGGAGATCGGGGATCAGTACTTCAATCAGGGTGTGCGGATTCTGTTTGCGGATCGCCCGGATCGTGGCCGCGAAATGGGCGGCACCGCCATCGGCCAGATCGTCCCGGGTCACCGAGGTGATGACGCTGTAGGCAAGACGCATGATGCGGATCGCTTCCGCAACCCGTTCCGGCTCCTCCGGGTCCGGCTGGAGCAGGGTGCCGTGACCGACGGCGCAGAAACGGCAGTTACGGCTGCATTGCTCGCCGAGGATCATGAAGGTTGCCGTGCCCTGGGCAAAGCATTCGAATTGATTGGGGCACATGGCCTCCCGGCAGACCGTGGTCAGCCGCTGGTCTTTGATCAGATGGCGGATACGTTCGTATCCCGGCCCGGTGGGGAGCCGTCGTCGCAGCCAGTCGGGTTTGCCCGTCCGTTGTGGGGGGGTCATGAAAGGGGCTCCAGGGAAGAGGAAATGGCGGGTATTTGTGCTGCGGTCAGGCTGTGCAGGTGCACGGAAAAGATCTGGGCCAGATGCTGCTGCAGGCGTGTGCGGACCGCATCCATGGAGCAGGCGCTCCCCCTTTCTTTCGCCAGGGTGGTCATACCGATGCCCAGCAGGCCGCAGGGATTGATCCAGCCGAAGGGTTCCAGGTCAAGGTTGACATTAAGGGCCAGACCGTGGAAGGCAATGCCGTGGCGGATGGCAATGCCGATGCTGCCCAGTTTGTTGTTTCCCACCCAGATGCCGCGGTTGCGGTCATCACGAACGGCCTGGACCCCGAAATCAGCGGCCACAAGCCGCATCAGTTCTTCCAGACGAAAGACATAGTCGCTCACCGACATGCGCGCCCGACGCAGGCTGAAGATCGGATACAGCACCAGTTGTCCCGGCCCGTGAAAGGTGATGTCGCCGCCTCGCTCAATGGGGACCAGGGCAATATTGCGGTCGGCGAGAAAGGTCTCGCTGACCCCGAGATGCTCCCTGCCGCCCCGGCGTCCTAAGGTGAACACCGGGGGGTGTTCGACCGTCAGGAAGAGATCGCAGGTGAGAATCCCCCGGTGGCGCTGTGCCGCCAGTTCGATCTGGAGGGCGTGGGCGCGCTCATAGGGCAGCAGGCCAAGATCGCAGAACCCTGCGGCAATATTCCCGGTTTCAGGAGCGCTCAAGGCCTGAGCCTTTTAGTCCCCGTTCCCGACCGGACCGATCAGGCAGGGGCAGCGCGCCGCCTGTACTTCGTCCAACCGCCGCACCTTGGTTCGCTGCGGAGCCTGGTGCAGCAGTTCGGGCTGCTCCGCCGCTTCCTGGGCAATGGTCTTGACCGTGGCGATGAACTGGTCGATATCGTCTTTGCACTCGGTTTCCGTGGGTTCGATCATCATGGCCCCATGGACGATCAGCGGGAAGTAGATGGTCGGCGGGTGGTAGCCGCAGTCGATCAACCGCTTGGCCATGTCCACGGTGCTGATTTTGTACGGCTGCTGCCAGAGATCGGAAAAGACGCACTCGTGCATGCAGGGTCGGTCGTAGGGAAGATGGAGCACGGTTTTCAGCTGCTCCTTGATGTAGTTGGCATTGAGCACCGCCAATTGGCTCGCCTTTTTCAGTCCGGCCTCGCCCATGGTGAGGATATAGCTGTAGGCCCGCACCAACACGCCGAAGTTGCCGTGAAAGGCATGGACCCGGCCTACGGACTGCGGCCGGTCGTTCTCAAGGCGGAAAGTTTCCCCGTCTTTGATGACCCGGGGCACGGGCAGGAAGGGTTCGAGCTGTGCGGTGACGCAGACCGGCCCGGCACCGGGACCGCCGCCGCCATGCGGGGTGGAGAAGGTCTTGTGCAGGTTGAGATGGAGGACATCGATGCCGCATTTCTTGGCATCGATCACGCCGAGCACCGCATTCATATTGGCACCGTCGCCGTAGACCAGGCCGCCCTTGGCATGGACGATCTCAGCGATTTCGCGGATATGCTCTTCAAAGAGTCCCAGGGTATTGGGATTGGTCACCATGATGCCGGCGGTGTCTTCGTCCATGAGCGAGGCCACCAGGGCCGGGTCAAGCATGCCCCGGCTGTCGGAGGGGACCGGAACCGCCTTGTAGCCGCAGAGGGCGGCCGAGGCCGGGTTGGTGCCGTGGGCGGTATCAGGAATGAGGATTTTATGGCGCTGGGCACCGTGGCTCCGGTGCCAGGCATGGAAGATCAGCATGCCGGTCAGCTCGCCATGGGCCCCGGCAGCCGGTTGCAGGCTGACCGCATCCAGGCCGGTGATCGTTGCCAGGTGCTGCTGTAATTCGTAGAGCATCCGCAGGGTCCCCTGGCAGAGCACATCGGCGAGCATCGGGTGGGCACTTGCGATCTCCGGGGTTGCGGCCTGGCGCTCATTGGTCTTGGGATTGTATTTCATAGTACAGGACCCGAGCGGGTACATGCCGGCATCCACACCGTAATTCCACTGTGAGAGCCGGGTGTAATGGCGGACCACATCCACCTCGCTCAAATCCGGGAAAGGAACCTCAGGCCCCAGCAGGTCGTCGGCGATGGCTGCTGCAGGGACGTCGCTCTCGGGGATCGACATACCGGTCCGTCCTTTTTTGCCTTTATGCCAGAGCAGGGGTTCATTGAGGATCAGCCCGCCTGTACCTAACGGTTCGTTCATGCCCGTACCTCCGCAGCAATGGTGTCGAGGGTGTCTTTGGGGATTGTTTCGGTAACGCAGAAGAGATAGCGGCCGGTACATTCAGGATAGAGTGCGCCCAACTCCAGGCCGGCGACGATGTTCTTCGCCAGCAGCCGTTCACGGACCGGGCCGAAATCCCGGGGAAATTCGGCGACAAATTCGTTGAATACCGGGCTCTCGAAGGGAATCCGGGCCCCGGCTTCCACCAGAATATCCATGAGATACCGGGTCTTGTCGTAGTTGAGCCGCGCCAGTTGGCGGATGCCGGTGCCGCCCAGGGAAGCCATGTACATGCCCGCAGTCATGGCGCAGATGCCCTGGTTGGAGCAGATGTTGGAGGTGGCCTTTTCCCGGCGGATATGCTGCTCCCGGGTGGCGAGCGTCAGCACATAGCCGCGCCGTCCTTCCAGATCTTTGGTCTCGCCGACCAGACGTCCCGGCAGATTGCGGGTAAAGGGTTCGCGGCAGCCGAACATCCCCAGGCCCGGTCCGCCGAAGGAACGGGAGATGCCAAAGCTCTGGCCCTCGCCGCAGACGATATCCGCGCCGCAGAGGCCCGGATTTTTCAGCAGTCCATAGGCCAGGGGCTCGGTGAAACAGGCAATCATGAGGCTGCCCGCTTCATGGATGGCGGTACCGGCAGCTTCGAGATCCTCGATCACCCCAAAAAAATTGGGCGACTGCAGGGCCACGGCAGCCACATCGGCAAGATCTCCCGAATGCGCCAGCCCGCCTAGGTCGGTGCGGCCGTTGGCGAGCAGGTCCAGCTCCACCACTTCATAGGCGGTGGGCTGAAGATAGGCCCGGACTACGGCCCGGTAATGGGGGTGAATCGCCTGGGAAACCAGCACTTTTTTCTTTTTCTTGGCGATCCGCAGGCCCATGAGCAGGGCTTCGGCCAAGGCGGAGGCGCCGTCGTACATCGAGGCATTGACCACATCCATACCCAACAGACGGGCGGTCAGCGTCTGGTATTCGAAAATCCCCTGCAGCGTGCCCTGCGCCATTTCCGGCTGATAGGGGGTGTAGGCGGTGAGGAATTCGGAACGCCCGGCCAGATTGCGCACGGTCTCCGGGATATGATGGTGATAGCTGCCGGCTCCCACCAGGACCTTGGCCGCCGCATCCATGCGCATGGATCCTGCCAGGGTGCGGAAGTGGTCGTCCAATTCCCATTCGCTCTTGGGGGCGGGCAGGGGCCAGGGCCTGGTCATGCGGCAGTCAGCCGGAACGGCGGCAAAGAGACCCTCCAGGCTCGTGCTGCCGACGGTTGCCAGCATGGAGGCGATTTCTTCAGGGGTATGGGGGAGATAGCGCATGGGGCTTATCCTTTGAGAAGATCGAGATAGGCGGCTGCGGTGTGCAACTGGGCGTATTCGCCGCTAGCGGACGGAGTGATTTCAATGATCCAGGCGTTATACGGTTCCTGATTGATCAGCTCAGGGGCATCCAGAAGCTCGGAGTTGATCGCCACTACCGTCCCGGACATGGGCATGAAGAGCTCGGAGACCGCCTTGACCGATTCCAGCGTGCCGAATTCGTCGCCCTTGGCAAAGGTGTCGCCGATGCTCGGGAGTTCGACGAAAACGATGTCCCCCAATTGATCCTGGGCATAGTCGCTGACCCCGATACGCACCGTCTCGCCGGTGATTTTCGCCCATTCATGATCGTCGGTGTAACCGATATCGTCCGGCAGGTTCAATTCTTCTACTTCTTTCATTACGGATCTCCTTGATTGATTGGAACTACAGCAGGGTCTGGATGGGTTTGCGGGCCGTGCGATCCGGTCGGATCTGGTTACGGATCTCCACTTTGAGTCTGCGCTTGCCGTCGGTCAGGTACACTTCGCTTCCCATGGGCAGCATTCTCTGGACCCGGACAAAGCCGCAGCAGAGGCCGCGCGGTGCAAAGGGATCGGGGCGGCCCGCAGCGGGAGGCGTCGCCAGGCTGACGATATTTGCGCCCACCCGGTCAATGGCCATGTCGGTGGTGCAGGTGAGGAGGGTGCCGATGGGCGTGCCGTCCAGGTCGGTCACCAGGCTTTTGTCGCTGATGGTGATTTTACGCGGATCGAATCCGGCATAGGCCAGGGTGCAGGGGGTGTCGCGCTGGGCCTGCAGGGCGGTGGCACCGAGGAAATCCTTGGTAAAGCCGGTGTCCGTCTCATTCCAGGGCAGGACAAAGAGCCAGGGATTGCAGCCGAACATCCAGGGGCCGATGTCTTGATGGGAGAGCGGCAGCCCGGCCCCGGCGCGCAGGGAATCGCGGGAAGCCAGTCCGCAGGGAAGAATACCCTCGGCCGCACCCGCCTCCAGGAGCCGTTGCCAGAGTTTTTCGACCTGATCCGGCGCTACAAAAAGTTCAAAACCGAATTCGCCGGTATAGCCGGTGCGGGAAACCATCAGCGGTGTGCCGTCGAGCAGCTCCACCGGTGCTCCGGGCAGATGCCGCGGATCAAAGCTGCCCTTGAAGGAGAAATACAGCAGTTTTTCAAACACCCCTGCCGGATCGTTGAGGATGCGTCCTAAAATCCGGGCTGCGGCCGGTCCCTGGATATCCATTTTGCCGACCCGGTCGGAAAGATCGGTGATCACTGCTTCCGGATTGCCGTTGTTGTGCTGCTCCAGATGAGCGGTAATCGGCGCGCCCATACCGGCATTGACCACAATCATGTACTCGAGAGCGCCGCATTGATAGACAATGGCATCATCCATGACCCCGCCCTCCGGGTTCAGGAAAACCCCGTACACGCAGCGGCCCGCGATCAGCGGTGTTTTTTGGGGACCGATGCAGTGCTCCAGATCCTTGGAAAAACAGCGCTGGAGCAGGGGGCGCACTGCCGGACCGTGAAGGGTGAGCACTGCCATGTGGCTGGTGTCGAAGAGGCCGGCAGCGTTGATCACCGCCAGGTGCTCGGCCTTGGCCCCGGCCGGATACCAGAGCGGCATTTCGTAGCCGCCGAACAGGGCCATGTTGGCGTTTTGGGCCACATGCCAGGGGTGGAGCGGGGTGGTTTTGGTCATCTGGGGCATTTTTTTCTCCCGATCTGGATTGTCGGTGGGGTTGCCGCGGCCGTTGAGCCGGGATGCGTCTCAACTGGTCAGGGGTACCTTGAGATTGAAACTCTTGTAGACGACAAAGGTCTCGACCGAACGGACGTGTTCAATGGTCGCTACCTCTTCGGTAAAAAATTCAAGCAGGCCGAATTCCTTGCTCAGCATGGCAGTGACGATCAGGTCGAACTGGCCGGTGACCACACAAACCGAGATGACGCCCCGCAGTTTACTGAACTCTTCACCCTTTTTTACCAGATCCATGCCTTTGACCCGGACGCCCACCATGATGATCTGCTGCTCGGGCAGGGACTCGGGATTGATCAGGCCGCTGATTGAGAGCACGCCCTCGTTGGTCAGTTTTTTGATCCGGGAGCGCACCGTACCCTCGGCAAGGCCCAGGTCTTCGGCGATCCTTTTAAAGGAAGCACGGCCGTCTTTGAGATGGTTAATAATGGCGATATTGATAGCGTCGATCTGCATGGACGTTTCCTGGAGAATTCATGAAATCAATCGTCAAGACTAAAGAAAAAGAGCGAAATTGTCAATATCGATATGCAAAATTGCTCAAATCGGCAAAGGGTGTGCGGGGGGTCGAGCGAAACAAAGAGGGGGAATGGCTGAAAAGTTGAACCGTTCCGGCCGCTTTGGGGCGAGCCGGAACGGAACGATTGGCAAAACGGAAGAGCGGATTTATTTGAGGACAGCCAGGGCGGCCTCGTAATTGGGCTCCTGGGTAATCTCCGGGACCTGCTCGGTGTAGAGGACTTTGCCCTCACCGTCGAGGACGATGACGGCCCGGGAAAGCAGACCGGCCAGGGGGCCGGTGGTGATGGTGACGCCGTAGTCCTTACCGAAGCCCGGAGAGCGGAACACCGAAAGCGGCACCACATTTTTGAGGCCATCGATTTCACAGAAGCGGGAATGGGCAAAGGGCAGGTCCGCGGAAATGCAAAGAACCACGGTGTCGGCCAACTCACCGGCGGTCTTGTTGAACTGACGTACCGAGGCGGCGCAGACGGAGGTGTCGATGCTCGGGAAGATATTCAACACCACTCTTTTGCCTGTATAGTCGCTAAGTGTGGTCTCGGAAAGGTCGGTCTTGACCAGGGTAAAGGCCGGAGCTGCCGAGGCCTTTGCCGGCAGGCTGCCGATGGTTTCTATTGCCTTGCCTTTCAGGTTGATTTGTGCCATGGGATTCTCCTTGTTGGATGTAGTGGATCCTGACTGTGCTCAAGACTTTCCGAGCTCGGTCAATGCGATCATCAATTAGTGTGTATATGAAGTTAAGAGTAAGATGTTGCTGCAAAGAGTAATCATTCTCCTTTTGCTGTAAAGCCGGATCAAAAAAATAAAAGGGCGGGTTGGGGGGGCAGAGCAGGCCGCCCTTCGCTCAGGGGTTTTTCCCGGAGGCAAGCAATGCGGTAATATGCGCATACTGCTTCATCCCGGTCAGCCACTCCTCGGGAATGGCCGATCGGCCGCCATGGGCACCCAGGATCATTCCCGCAACCAGGCCGCGTGCCGCTGAATCGCCCCCGGCCATGACATTTTCGATCAGCGCTGTTTTCAGATCGTCTTCATAACTGAGGATCAGGTGGATGGCCCCGGGCAGGGCTGCGGCAATACCGCACATCTGGCCGAATTTTTTTATGACCGTTCGGGTATCCTTGCCGCCGGAATCAAGGCCGCCCCGAATGCGGATATCGAGATCAATGTCATTCACCCCCTCTTCCAGTGCCGTTTCCAGCGCTGCTGCCGGAGAGGTGCCGTGCAGTACCTCCCAGGCGGTTTTGGCAATAAATTCCGCTCCGGCCAGGGTGGCGGGGTTGTTGTGGGTCAGGGCGGTCTGCTGCCGGACCGCCTCCAGGAGTGCCTGCCGGTCATCCTGATACCAATAGAGCAGCGGAGCAATGCGTGCGGCCCCGCCGAGATCCGAAGAGCGGGAGCCGCATTGTTCCGGCGGCAGGTGTCGGTTCATATTTTCCAGGGTGGCGGCGGTGGCCTTGTCGATATAGCCCGGATAATCAATGAAAAGATTTTTCCAGGCCGCAGCGAAATCGGTCACGGAAAAGGTGCCGGTTCGGGCCAGAGATTCGAGCAGCACCAGGGCCTGATCGCCGTAATGGGTGAATTCACCTTTTTTTCGGGCATGATGATAGGAGTCGGCCAGGGGGGAGAGGAGCGTGTCAACCCGGCCGAACCGCCGGTCGATTTCATCGGGATCGTAGATCCAGTGCGCTCCGAGTGCAAGGCTGTCGGCTGCGAACGAGGCCAGGACCATTGCTGTTGCCTGTGTTGTCATGGTTATCACTCCTTCCGTCCGGACGGACGGGTTTTTCTCATCTGCTTTGCGTTGTTAAGGGATTACAAAACCAATAGGCCCGGTGAGCGGATTTGTCAAACCCGCACAGTTCGGGTGGCATCGCTGTTGACCGCGGTCGCGCCAATTTTCGGGTTTAACCCTTGGGGCAATCTTGCCGATACATCTGAAGAGGTCTTCTCTAACCAAACACCAGGAGTACCCAAAAGGAGAAAAGATGAAAATTGCTGCGACCGCGGTCAGCATGGATGCAGCACGAACCTACAAGGAAGTAGAACAACGCATATCAGGAGTAACCCTGCTCTCAGGAGGGGTGGATGCCTCGACACCGTCTGATGATTTCAGCGTCCGGCTGTCCCGAACTCTTGCCAGTTCAACCCAAACCCAACTCACCACCCGGTCCGTGGTAGGTGACATCCGTAGCGGCAGTGAGCCGGCGGCACCGGCTTGCGGCGATTCAGCGGTTGATTCGAAAAAGGTGCTCTCGCAATTGGCGGAGCAGGTCCTCGGTCAACCCACCACCATCAACCGTCTGCTGGAGAACCCGGCGGAGTCCTCGCCTTCGGTACCGGTAGCGTCGGGCCGCAATCCATCGTTCCGGGTCCAAACAGCCTTGTTGTCCAGCAGCACCTTCTACAGCCAGGAAGAAACCCTGCTCTTTTCCGCACGGGGTGCGGTGCAAACAACGGATGGCCGGGAGATTGCTTTTGATCTCGGGTTGTCCATGGAGCGCAGCACCGTGGAGGTCAGCTCGGTTTCAATGGATATGGCTGCCGTATTTATGGACCCCTTGATCCTCCAGTTCGATACCGCCTCACCGCTGCTCAGCGACAGCTCCTTTTTCTTTGACCTGGACAGCGACGGCGAAAAAGAACAACTCGCCTGCCCGGGCGGCGGTTGCGGGTTTTTGGCTTTTGATCGCAACGGCGATGGAGTGATCAATAACGGTTTTGAGTTGTTCGGCCCATCCAGCGGCTCCGGATTCGGTGAATTGGCCGAGTTCGACACGGACGCCAACCAGTGGATTGATGAAAACGACCCTATCTTCGATCAGTTGCTGATATGGCGTCAGGATGGTCAGGGGGGCGAGTCGTTGCTGTCGCTGCGGGAGGCCGGGGTGGGTGCGCTTGCCGTAATCCATGCCGGCACGGCCTTTCAGTTGGAAAATTCGGCGGGCGAGATCATGGGTGCCATTAAAGCCAACGGCATTTTTCTTACCGAGGACGGGGAGGTACGTTCCCTGCAGGAAGTCGATCTGGCCGTGGCTACCGCCGCGAGCGATACCGACCGGGAACCTCGGCAATCAGAGGAGGGGGTGTTCGATGTTGCCATCCATGTCCTGCGGGACATCATCAACATGCAGCGGTTGCGCCTGCGCATGATGCTGACCGGACGACGTCTGCAGCAAGCGGTGGCAAAAGAGGCCGCAGAGGCCGCGCAGGCAGATTGGCTGGTCACTCGACAGCAGAGACATCATCAGTGGCAGGCCTTGTCCGTCGGGCAATCCGAAGAGGAAACCCCTGGGGTGGCGGACAAGCTGTCCAGCTCGGCTGTTGCCCGGAGGAACTCGATCACCGCCGAGGCAACCGGAGAGGGCTCCCTGCTTTTTCGCTGGATAAGATAGATGGGTCTTGTATCGGCAATCTGCTCCAGGGGGAGGGCTGCCAGTCGTCCCTCCCGGACATCTTCGGCAATGGAACGGGCGGAAAGCACGGAGATGCCCATGCCCGCTTTGATCGCTTCCTTGATGGCCTCGTTGGCGCCGAGGACAGCGACCTCGCGCAGGTCGGTTTCCTTGAACCCGTGCTGTTCGAAAATCCGCGTCAGGATTTTCCGTGTCCCCGAGCCCGGCTCCCGCAGGATAAAGGGGTGGTGAAACAGTTGGTCAAGGGCAACGAATGATTGCTTGGCCAGTGGATGGCGCGGGTGAACCGCCAGGACAAGGGTATCGTTGAAGAGGGCGGTCCATTCAAGACTCCGTTCGCTCCAGATGGCACCGACCAGGCCCAGGTCAATGGTGCCGTCTATGACCTTTGCTGCAGTGGTCCGCGAATCGCTGATATGCACCAGGGGTTTGACGTCCGGATGCGCCCGGCGAAAGGTGCCGAGCAGTTTGGGGAGAATATAGATGCCGGGGATGGTGCTGGCTCCGATGCGGACATCCCCGCTCAAAGCGCCGTTGTACAGGGCAACGGCCTGGAGCGCTTCCTGCTGCAAACGGAGCAGCCGCACGGCATGACTATAGAGCAGGCGCCCCACCGGGGTCGGCGCCACCTCGCGTCCCAACCGGTCCACCAGCTTGACCCCGAGTTCCTCTTCCAGGTTGCGGATGTGTTCGCTGATCGTCGGCTGTGAAAGCAGGGCGGCCTCAGCGGCTTTGGTAAAGCTCTTCAGCTCCACCACCTTGCAGAAGACTTCCAGTTTTCTGATATCCATCATCAACTCCTTGGTCTCGGTTCGGGTGATCCGGCCGGATGATGCTCATGCCGTCGGAGTTTTCTGTTCAGTCCTGAATAGCGGACCACATGTCGTTGCATGGTCCGGAGAAGGAGTTCTTTGCCGCCGTACACGGTCAGGTGTTCCCGTGCCCTGGTCATGCCGGTATAGAGCAACTCCCGGCTGAGGACCTGGACATCTTCCTGGGGCAGAAGCATCAGCACCTCCATGAATTCAGAGCCCTGCGACTTATGAACGGTGATGGCAAACGAGGTCTGCCAGGGCGGCAGGCGGGCGAGCGCTATCGATCGGATCCGATTGTTTTCATCCGGAAACCAGGCCTGAAGGGCACCGTGGGCATCGGGCCAAAGTATGCCGGTATCGCCATTGAAAAGGTGCAGGTTGTAGTCATTGCGCAGAATAAGGATCGGCATGCCGCGATAGCACCGTTCTCCCGTGCCGATCAGCCCCTTTTCGCGGAATATGTGCTCCGCGAGCCTGTTAACGCCGTCGACACCGCTCGGTCCTTCCCGCAGGGCGCAGAGAACCCGGCAGCGGCCAAGTTCATGGAGCGCGGCTTGCGCGGAGGCTGCGGCAAAGAGCGGGGTGAACAAACGCTCGATTTGTTCCCGGAGCCGAGCGGTCTGGGTCGGCCCGGTGTACTCCTCGATTTGCAGATCCGGATAGGAATGGGTGATCACTGCTTCCAGGGCCGCTTCGCTGCCGGTGTTGATGGCCCGGGCCAGGGCGCCGATGCCGCTTGCTTCCCGGAAACGATGGCTGGTCTGTAAAAGAACAAGGCTCTCGGCCATGGCATCGGGCGCTGCGTTGGGAGGGGCGGCAAGCGTCGTGGTAAGCGTTGAGGCCATAAGCGGTTGCAGCTGCTCAATGAGTTGTTGCGACCAGAGGATATCGCCCGTGCCGCAGATGTCGCCAAAGAGGTTGCCGGCCTCCACCGAGGCCAGTTGGTCCCGGTCCCCGAGCAGGACAACCCGGCAGGTCGCGGGGAGAGCAGTCAGCAGGGCCGCCATCAGGGGTACATCGATCATCGAGGCCTCGTCAAGGATCAGCAGGTCCAGGTGGAGCGGATTGGAGCTGTTATAGAGGAATCCTTGCGACAAGGATTGAAACCCCAAAAGACGGTGCAGGGTCTGGGCCTGATCGGGGATCAGATCGGCCATTGCGGCGGGGATCGAGGTTTTGGCGTTACGGATGGATTCCTGCAGTCGCAGGGCGGCTTTACCGGTGGGCGCCGCCAGGCCGATGCGCAGTTTTTGAGGTGAGAGCGCGGCCAGGAGAGCGAGAATGCGGGCCACGGTGTAGGTCTTGCCGGTACCGGGTCCGCCCGAGATAACCAGGAAGCGTTTGAACAGGGTCAGGGCTGCTGCAATTCGCTGCCGGTCCACGGTCCCCGACGGGGTTGCGGCAACGGGAAAGAGGAGGTCGAGCAAGGGTATGGCCGCTTGGGTTGCAAGAGGTGCCTGGGTATGGGTGCGCTCCAGGAGCGCTGCTGCAATGGTTTCCTCGTACTTGAAAAAACGGTGCAAATAGAGTTGCTGTTCGGCGTCAAGGATCAGCGGCCGGATCTCGCCGGGCCGACCGACCACCCCCGTGTTCAGCAGTCTCGTGCCGAGGGCGGTCTGATCGGCAAATCGCGAGCCGTCCATGCCTGCTGCAACGAGCAACCCGGACAGGGCGGACAGGGGCAGACAGGTGTGACCCTGTCCGGTAGCCCAGCTGGCAAAAGCTGCGGCAATGGGGAGTTCCGGGCAGGGGTCGTTGCCGAGTCGCACCAGCATTCGGGCTGCCTGGACATCGATGCGGCGGAGGAAACCATTGGTGAGCAACTGTTGCAGTATGGTCATCCGGCGACCTCCCCGCGGCAGCAGGCATTCAATTGGTCGATCAGCTGTTGATCCGGGCGCGAGCTATGGATACCGGTGCCGGGAGGATGTTCGGGGTGCATGGCCCGCAGGAAAAGATACGAGACCCCACCGAAATGGCGATCATAGTTGTACCCCGCTATCCGGGTGCTGAGGAAACGATGCAGCGCCAGGGTGTAAATGAGGGACTGGAGATGATACTGATGGCTGTCCATGCATTCGCGTAAGGCCTCCTGACCGTAGTCCCGGAGGGTTGCGCCGAGGTGGTTCGATTTATAGTCAACGATGAAATAGCGCCCCTGATAACGAAAAACCAGATCAATAAAACCCTTCATCAAACCCTGGAGAGGGCTGTTGGTTGCGGCCAGGGTTTGGAGGCCCTGTGCTTTAAGAAGGGCGTTGAAGCGATTGATGCTGACCTGTTCCAGGGGAAAGAGAAAGCTGAGTTCATTGATTCGGTCGCACGGAGCCAGTTGATCGAGACGACAACTCCCCGGCAAGGCAACGCTCAGCAGATCCTGCAGCCAGCGGATCGTAGCCGTCAGCCAGCGCTGATCAATGCCGCCCTGCTCCAGCACTTCGCTGATCATGGATTGCTGCTCCGTAACCGGCCGCTCGAAGTGCAGCCGCTCAAGAAGGCTATGCAGGCAGGTCCCGGCCGCCGGCCCCCGGGGGAAGGTGAAGATATCGGTGAAATCCTCGGGCTCCCTGGACGGGGCGGCGACCTGTCCATCCCATTCCATCGGGCTATCGCTTTCGGCGGTCAACCGGGAATAACTGGTCAGGGACCAGCCGCTGTTAATCCGGCCGCGAAAGGGTTTCAGGCGGAGCATTGCGGCGTCGTTTCCCCCGGCCAGGCGAGTCGTGCCAAAGGCTTCGGGAAAGGGCCGGATGGCGGCCACCGTCTCGTCCCCGTTCAATGCTTCGATTTCGCGGACCAGATCCGCATCGGTATCCGGGAGGGTTCCCCGGTGCAGGAGATGGGCCAGGGCGGTTCGTTCAACCCCCTTCACCCGTCCCCAGTAGAAGAAACAACAGCATTTGGCCCGGGTTACCGCCACATAGAGCAGACGAAGCTCCTCGGCCAGCAACTCCTCTTCCGCCCATTGCCGGTGTCGTTCCTCGCCGCTGCCGAGGTCCACGGTCATTTGCAAGCTCTCCCGATCGTGGAAACTCAGGGGCTGGTCTGGGGAAATCGACCGCGCCGACCAGAGAAAGGGAAGCAGGACCACCGGGAATTCCAGCCCCTTGGCGCGGTGGATGGTGACAATCCGGATCAGGTGTTCGTCGTTTTCCAGGCGAGTCAGCTGGCCCGCGGCATTGGGGTCCGGGGTGTGTATCTGCTGCTGGAACCAGCGCAGCAGGCCGGCCATGCCGTGTCGACTCGCCGGACTTTCCTGCAGCAGCTCGGCCAGATGGAGGAAGTTGGTCAGTCGGCGCTCACCGTCGGTCAGGGCGGATAACCGCAGGGTCACGCCCTCTTCGGCGAAGAGCTGCTGGAACATGGCGATAAAGCCCTGGTCGCGCCAGAGATCCCGGTAGCGGAGCAAGGCGTTCAGCTGAATACCCCAACCCGGTTCATCATTGTTGAGAGCGTGGATCTCCTGTGCGCTTCGTCCGAAGAGATCGGTAGCCAGGCAGGTACGGATCAGGGCCGTGTCCGCAAGATCGGTCAGGGCCACCAGCACCAGCGCTAACTGGCGGGCCTCCTCGGTGGCAAAGACCGAAGCCTGGCTGAAATAGACGCTGTTCAGGCCCCGGCGGCGCAGTCCTGCCTGCATGGCTTCGGCCTCGCGATGGGTGCGCACGAGAATAGCGATATCACCGGTGTTGAGCGCTCTTTCGGCAATGACCGCCCGCCCGCTTGCGGCCTGTTCGAGCAGTTCCGCAATGGTATCGGCACAGAAGGCCACCGCGGCCCGGCCGGCCTGATCCTTGCTGATCAAAGGCGAACGTTGGCTGCGCAACCTGTCGGAATCAAGAATCAGCCCGGTCAGGGGCGCCACGGGCCGCTCGGCGAGCAGCAACGCAGGCACCGTGCCCTCCATGGCTGCCTGGACCGGGTGAAAGGCAATATCGTCGGTGAAAACAAAGGCATCCTCCCGGAGAGCGAAGAGGGCGTTTACTGCACCCACCATGGCGGCGGTCGAGCGATAATTGGTGGCCATGGTGTAGCGATTTTCCTGCGGGGTATCCCGGCGGGCTCGGATATAGGTGAAGATATCGGCCCCGCGAAAGGAATAAATCGCCTGCTTGGGGTCGCCGATCATGAACAGGGTGCGGCTTGCAGAGCGGTAGATCCGGGAGAACAGCCGATACTGGATCGGATCGGTATCCTGGAATTCATCGACCAGGGCCACGGGGAAACGGTCGGCAATCCGCTCGGTCAGTTGCAGCCCGGTGTGGGGGTGCTTCAGGGCGGCGTCCAGTCGGGTCAGCAGATCGTCGAAGGAAAGCGACCCCTGTTGGCGTTTGCGTCGGTCCAGTTCCTTGTGCAGAGAATGTCGTGCGTGGTGGAGTACGCTGAGGGTCAGGTTGTGGATGTAGTCCCGGGTGCAGGCGTGAAATTGGTCAAAAAGGAGGAAAAAGGGGTGAGCCGGGGGTTCGTTGCATTTTTTCAGGAGGCGGGAGGCCATCTCCGAGGCGGCCATTTTTTCGAGTCCCTTGGGGAAGAGCAAAGGGCATCCGGGTTGCGCCGCCAGATCGTCCATGGCTGCGATCAGCTCCGGTACCCGGTCCTTGCGCCGATAGGTTGCCTCGCTTCTCTGCAGGCAGGGGTCCTGCTCCAGGATTTTTTCCACCTCGTCCCGGGTCTCGGCCCAGAGCTGCTGGACTTCGGAGAAGAGGCGACGGCTCCGTCGACCGAGATCGTCGAGCAAATCGGCATCAACCGGCGGCACGATAACGGCGGTAAGGGCGGAGGCGGCATTTCCCAGCACCTTGAGCAGCCCTTCAGGATCCTTCCAGGTGTCCATGGCCCAGGCCGCCTCTTCGGCACCGGCCGGATAGAAGCGGTTACGCCAGAAATCCTCGATAATTTCCCGGCGGAGCGCCTCTTCGCTTTCCAGCAGTTCGAGATCGAACAGGGAAGCAGACTCAAAGGCGTGATCCTGGAGAATACGCTGGCAAAAACCATGGATGGTGTAAATGGCGGCTTCATCCATTCGTACCAGGGCATCGTTGAGCCGTTGTCCGGCCGTTTCCGGAGGGACGGCAGCGAGCAGGGCTGCCAGCTGCGGATCGGCTGTGGTCCGTTGTTCGAGATGATCAAGGGCCTCGCGCAGGCGCTTGCGGATCCGGTCGCGGAGCTCGCCGGTTGCGGCCCGGGTAAAGGTCACCACCAAAATGCGGTCCACCTCCAGTTGCCGTTCGAGCAAGAGGCGGATGAAGAGCAGGGCCAGGGTGTAGGTCTTGCCGGTACCGGCACTGGCTTCCAGCAGTCGGCATCCCTGCAGGGGGAGGGTGAGGGGGTCAAGCGGCTGCACTGTCTTGCTCCAGATGCGCGAAGATGGGGGTGAAGAGAGCGCTTAAGGCAATGAAATCGCTATCCAGAGGGGCTGTCTTGTCGAAAAAATAGCTATAGGCCGGATCATCGCCTTCGCCGCTGCGTTGAAATCCTTCTTCCCAGACAGCGCGCGCCTTGGCTTCCTCTTTGCCGGTTCCTTCCGCCTCTGCCCAGGCCCGGCTGGTTTCCGGGAAAAAATGGAGGGGCTGGGACAGGCCCTGCCAGTAGTGGTCAAGCAGTTCCTGGAGATGGTGTTCAGGCTCGGCCACCGGCTTGAGGGTCCAGATGGTCACCGGCTTGCGGGCGGGGGAGGCGTCGCGGGCAAGGTGCAGCGAGTGCAGGGGCAGGTGCGCCGGTGCCAGGAGATTGAGGATCAGGTGATGGATCCACAGTTCCATCAGGGTGGAGCCTTTGAGCGCTGCGCTGCGCCAGGTGATCCGGCCGCCGTCGTAGAGGTCGGTGAGCCAGCCGCTGAGATGGAAGGGGCCGAGGATGCGATCAATTTCCAGCGGGGTTTGGGGTGCGGTCAGGAGCGGTCGGAGTTGATCGGTAAAGTGACCGCCGTTGGTCGCGATTCCGGCAAACTGGGACTGGGCGAAGCCTCCCTGCGGCAGACAACCGCTGCTTATCAGCTGGTGAAAGACCTGATCCTGTGGAAGGTCGTGGAGAAAGCCGTCAATGGTGTGCTGCCGCAATTGGTATTGTTGCAGGTGGTCAAGGAGAAAGGGTTCGTGCTCCTCAAGGGCGGTGTCCTCTTGGTGCAGCTGCAGGCCGAGAATCTGCTGCAGAAAAAAACGGACCGGATGACGCCAGAACCGGGTGAGCCGGCGAATGTCAAGACTTCGCCATTCTGGACCGGGCGGTTCCAGGGCCGCTGGAAGAAAAGGGCGCGGTGTGCTTTTTTGCCAGGCCGGGAGCCAGGCAGGATTGTAACCGGCGGTGGCGGCGGTGCCGTCAAAACAACGGGGACTGAAGGGCTGCATCGGATGGGTGGTGGTCAGCCGGGAACAGGCCGAGCCCTCCGAGAAGGCCCAGTTGTGGTTGATATAATCCTGGAGTTCACTGACCACGACCGAGGGCGGGGCTACGCTGTCGTCGCGTTGGTTGCGGCCCACCCAGGAAAGCGAGAGGACATCGCGGGCGGAGAGCAGGGCTTCAAGAAAGAGATAGCGATCATCATTGCGGCGGTTACGATCCCCGAGTCGCGGCTCCCGTGCCATCAGGTCAAAGGCGACCGGGTGCTGGGAGCGGGGGAAATCGCAGTCGTTCATTCCCAGCAGGCAGATGATGCGAAAAGGTACCGAACGCATCGGCACCATATTGCAGAAGGTGACCCGGCCGCTGAGAAAGGCCTGGCCGCCGCCTGGTAGGGTCAGTGCTTCCTCCAGATGCTGTTTGATGATTACCGGCGAGATCGCCTCGGTATACCCGGCAAGCAGACAGTCGGCTTTGAGGGTATTCACCGCCTCCCGTAGGGTGTGCAGGCCTTGATCTTCCTGGTCGGGATCGAAAAAATCCTCCAGCATATGCAGCAGTCGCTCGCACCAGGTCTTGGCGTCGGCACTCTCCCGCAGGCGTCGATGCCAGCGGCCCAGGGTGTCGATCAGGGCAACAAAACCGCCGAGGTCCTCGGCCTCGCCTCCGGCAAGGTGCGGATAGGGCAGAAGGTCGGCATAGGGCTCTCGGCACGCACCCATGAGATAGCCCAACAGCAGCCGGTCCAGGCCGAATTGCCAGCTGTGCTGCGGGTTGGTGTGGACTTCGAGGCTGCGGCGATGTTCCTGGTCCAGGCCCCAGCGGATACCCGACTCCCTGACCCAGGCATGCAGGCGCGGCAGGGTGGACGGATCCAGGGCAAAGCGTTTGAGCAGGGCCTCGGTTTCACAGAGGGCCAGGACCGAAGGTGCGGTGAATCGGCCGGTCAGCAGATCGAGCAGTTCAAGGAAACAATGCACCACCGGTTGTTCCCGGCGCAGAGAACCGTCGGCAATCGACCAGGGAATGCGCCTTTCCTGGCCGGTATCGCCGAATACGCCGGCAATGGCACCGGCATAGGATTGCATGTCCGGCGCGGTCACCAGGATATCAGCGGGAGTCAGGTCCGGATAGCGTTCGAAGAGATCGAGGAGACGATCGTGCAGAACCTGGATTTCCCGCAAAGGGGAAAAACAGATATGGAATTGCACCGAACGGTCTTCGGGATTGAGTGCCTGCCGGTCTTCTTCCGCGCTGGACCGGTCCCTGAGGTCGAGAATGTCGTTCTGCAGGGTGGCGAGGAGATGTTGTTCGTCGTTTTCCCGGTAGAGGTCGACATCCTGGCATTCGTGCTCCAGCAGCTGCCGGAAAAAATCCTGGCCGGTTTTGCCCAGCGAAACCAGGAGGGGATTGCCCTGCTCATAGTAGGAATCGTGCGCAGCGGCAGCAGGCGAGGTCTGTTTCCTGCGCAGCCCGATCATCTGCCGGGCCGAGACCAGATCGCCCCAGTAGTGGCGGCACGGGCTGAGGTGGAAGAGGTGGATCTCGATGATCCGGCCGACCTGCTGGAGGATATCCACATACACCGGCGCCAGAGAGTTGATGCCGAACAGGTGGCAACGTTGCGGCAGGTTGCCCGTTGCTGTCCCGAGTTCGGCAATGGCCCGGCGGAATTGCGCGGGTAAGCGGGCCTGATGCGGAACAGCGGTTGCGGTCAGTTGTCGCCAGAGCCGTGCCTGCCAGTGATCCTCATCTGTCTGTGTTTCCCAACGGGTCAGGAGATCCGGGCGGTACACCATGTATTGGTCAAAGACATCGCCGATTCGGCCCGCCAGTTGATATTGTTTGCATCCGTCGTTGTCGTCCTGCAGGTAGGCTGTTATCTCCCGGAAAGCGGGGTGATCAAGGCCTTGCGGCAAGAGGGCGGCGATTCGCCAGCGCAGCACCGGTTTACGAAAGAGGTCTTCCCCCGGAGGCTCGTCCGATATGCGGTGGTACAGATCCCAGGCAAAGCGGGCCGGGAGCGGAAACTGGAGATGAGCCGCAATACCGGTGGCAAAGGCCAACTGCTGGGCGACCCACTGCGCCATGCCCTGGTTGTGGACAACGATAATCTCCGGTTCCAGAGGATCAGCCGGCGGTTCCTGCATGATGGCGCAGAGTTGGCGAAAGAGGACTTCCAATCGGTTGGATTGATGCAGAATGAACAACAAGTACTCCTGGAAAGGGAAAGGGTGAGTAGAGCCGCGGATCGACCTTTGAGACGAAGACAAGGATTGTAGCTTTTTTTTGGGGCTTTTTCCGAGTTCATCATTTTTATTTTATAAAAATAATCGGGATTTGCTATACTTAAAACATGAAACAGACTCCCGTTAGTCTTTTATCAGGTTATTGCGCATGAAACCTCGCTTTAGTTATAGTTATAGGCATATTTTTCTCGCCCTGCTCGCAACCCTGATTCTTGCCGGCCTTTTTTATCTCCCCTATCTTGCTGTCCGCAACAGGACCATCGAAACTTTTCAATCCCAGCAGATACTGCTTGCCGAGCAGGCCAACTCGGAAATTGAGGCCTATTTTTCCACCTATGAAAAGGCGCTGGCCTATCTGGTGCTCCAGCCTTCCATCCAACGTATGGATGGAAGCGGCAAAATCCTGCTGCAGGATTTTCTTTCCATTCATCTCTCGGATATAAACGGTATTCAGCGGCGGAATGCCGGCGGGTCCGTCATTTTTTCGCTTCCCGAAGGCGACGAAGGCGCCTGGAATACTGATGGCGGGTTTTGTCGCCGGATACAGCAAAGCCCGATTCCCTTTGTCAGTGATGTTACTCCGCTCCCCGGAGGAGAGGGGCGGCTCTTTCTTTCAGCCGCCGTGCAGCAAGGGGAGGGGGGGGGCGGTTGCCTTTCTTTTTCTCTGCCGTTCAGTCGGATAGCCGGAAGATACCTGGCGGAAATCCCCTCGCACCGTGGGAGCTACGTTTTGCTCTTCAGTTTGGAGGGGCATATTCTTTATGCTCCCGACCCGGGCCTGCTCGGCAAAGAACTCCGTCACCTCGGTGTCGATGAGGAGGAGAGGATTCAGCTGCAATCGCAGATCCTGGAGAGTAAGCAAGGTCTTTTGCTTCTTTCCCGAAATCTTCGTGCCGGCACAGCCGCAGGGACCGAGGGGAAGATATACGCGGTCTCCTTGCCGGTACAACTCCCGGGGCCTACTCATTGGACGATCTTGATGGTTACTCCGGAGAAAGAAGTGCTGGGCGCCATGGCCGAATTTCGTTCGCAATGGCTTTTGGTCACCGGTGTCGCCATTGTTACGGTGGGTCTCCTCAGTTTTTTTCTCAACGGGATCGCCGCAAAAAGACGTGATGAACAGAGGTTGCGGGCCGTGGAAAACCAGCTGGTCGAGCTTCTTGATCTGGCCCCCATGGGTGTCTTCCTTCTTGGTATGAACGCCGGCATTGTTTATGCCAACAAGGAGGCTACGGCCATGGTGGACGGAGAGGACGGGGCTGTGCTCACGGGCCACCTTTTTATCGATTTTATAGGGAGTGAATACCGGCAGGAGGTAGGGGCGAAAATCAGAGGACCGGTTTCGGGACAGGCCGTCAGCATCGATACGGTAAAATTTTGCACCCGCAGCGGTGTTGAGCGTGACATTGTCATAACCGCGACACCTTATCTATTGGGTAAACAGGAACATCGTATCGTCATTGTCCGGGATGTGACCGATGAACGCAAGGCAGAGGAAAAGAGACGACACCTGGCAGCAGCCATTGATCAGGTCAAGGAATCCGTCATTATCGCCGATCGCGTGGGCTGCATAGAGTATATCAATACTGCTTTTTCTGAAATGACGGGATATGGCCGTGATGAATGCCTTGGCCGGCCGGTGCAGTTGTTTTGGGCAAAGGAGCAGGAGGCGAATTTCGATCAGCGGATTCAAGCTGTGGTCAGTCAAGGTGTGGTATGGCTGGGAAGAATCGTCAATCGTCGCAAAGACGGCAGTTTGTTCGTGGCTGCGGCGACCGTTTCCCCGGTCCGCGATCAAACCGACATGATTACCCATTTTGTTGTGGTGCAGCGCGATATCACTCTTGAAATGGAAGTCGAATCGAGAATGCGTCAGGCGCAGAAAATGGAGGCCATCGGCACCTTGGCCGGTGGGATTGCACATGATTTTAATAACATTCTTGGCGGGATTATCGGTTTTACCGATATGGCACTGTTGAAGACTCAGCCGAATACCGATATTCACAATAATCTCCTGCATATTCGACAAGGCGGAAAAAGAGCTGCTGATCTTGTTCAGCAAATTCTCACTTTCAGCCGTCAATCCGTCGAGGAAAAGGAGCCGGTCTTGGTAGTGCCGCTGATCAAGGAAAGTCTGCAATTGCTGCGGGCAACCTTGCCTTCCACGATTGCTATCACCCAGGAGATGACGGCTGCGGATGCCACGGTCATGGCTGCGCCTGTGCAGATTCAGCAGATCGTCATGAATCTTTGTGCCAATGCTTTTTATGCGATGCGTGAAAAAGGTGGGCATCTTACCCTCCGGCTGGAACAGATGACTGCAGAACAGTGCGGTAAAGGGGCTGGAGGAGGCGGCTGGGTCGCCTTGACGGTTGCAGATACCGGTCAAGGGATTGACAGTGCGATCCTGCAAAGTATTTTTACACCGTTTTTCACCACCAAACAGCCGGGAGAAGGCACCGGCATGGGGCTAAGCGTAGTCCACGGCATTGTCAGGGATCTTGGCGGAGACATCCAAGTGGAGTCGCAAGCGGGCCAGGGGACATCGTTCACCGTTTTGCTGCCGATGGCGGATAAGGAAGAAACTGGAGCGCTGCTTAGCAGCGAGGAGCCTTTGCCCTCCGGCACGGAACATATTCTGGTGGTGGACGACGAGAAGGAGATTCGAGAAACCTGTCGAATGATGCTCGCCCACCTGGGATACACCATTACCACCAGCGGTAATCCCCAAGAGGTGCTGAGCTTGATCGAACAGGCACAACCTCGCATTGATTTGGTGATTACCGATCAGACCATGCCGAAAATGACGGGAAATGAATTGACCGGAGAGATCCGCCGCCTCCACCCCGACATACCGGTCATTCTTTGTACCGGCTATTCGGATCGCCTTAACTCTGATGTCGCCCGAGAGGCCGGGGCATGCGATCTTTTGATGAAACCGGTAGACTTGCGGGGATTGAGCACGGCTGTCCGCGCTGCGCTGGACATGAACTGTTGATTGTGTTGCCCCCCTCGGCGATTGAAAGGACGTTGATCCCCGGAGAAGCGGGATTTTTTTATTGCCTTGCGCGTGAAGGCTTGCGGGGTGCTTCCACCGTCCAGCATATTTCTGTCAGTAAGGAATACACCGCCTCATAAATTCGCGGCTCGTTGCTTGCCCTTTGGCCGGCAACATTCACCGTTTGAAGGCGCATGGTTTGGAGCCAACTCTCCACCATGGCAGCAGCCTGGGTTTTGTCGATACGTTCAAAATCGATGTGTAGAAAAGGTCGATCATGCCGGATCGCCAGGGCTTCGGTCAGCGCTGATCCTCCTGAAAGTGGGCCGAAGGAGAAAATCAGGGTGCCGTCGGCATGGAGAATATTTTTTTCTGTGCGGTCTCGATAGCGGGCGGAGTTGCATTCATACAGGGCATATCGGATCGGCAAAGGGCCGTTTTCGGTTTTTCGGCCTCTGGGAAGCCAGCCCCCGTGGGGAATATTCAGCGTTATCGCTGCGTCAAGTGCCGCTTGGTCGGCACCCGTCTGCCCGCCTGAAATGATCTTCATTGTAACGATAGGCCCCGGTTGACTAAGAGAGAGTTTTTCGTGTCAAAGGCCTTTTTGCCTGGTTGCGGCCTTCTGCGTTTTTCGATTTTTTCCTGCACTCGAACCAGAATAATCCATTGCCCGGTGCGGATCAACAGGGATCGCACTGACCTCGGACCGAATCCCTGAGGCCCCTGTGAAAGAGATGGTTAATAAATAAGGGCGTGATGCAACATTTCGTAAAAGAAGAATAATGTTGCGTAACCTATAGATAAATTGATGAAAATTTAACAAGAATGTTTGTGTTTCCCTTTGCGATAAGGTGGTTTTTACATCCAATTTCTTGACAAGAGATGATCTGTGCATTTAAATAACTTTTGATTTTGACCCCTGCGACCACTCAGAGTGAGATTAATTTAGTTCGGTTGAAATACCGAATAAACCCTTGAACAAAGAGGAAAATGGTTACAGAAAAGAGTGCACAACCCGTTTTGTCCCGTCGTTTTTTTCTTCAAAAATCAACTCAGATAGCCTTGGGAGTGACCATCGTTTCAGCCCCGTCTCTCAGTTGGGCGAAGATCATGGGGAAACGTACCCTCTCCTTTTATCACACCCATACCCAACAAACGCTTGATGTTACCTATGCGTGGGGAAAGATGTATAGCCCAAAAGCCTTGAGGCAAATTAATTATTTTCTGCGTGATTACAAAACCGGAAAAACCCATCCCATCGATCCCAAACTTCTTGATATCCTTTGGACCATTCAAGGGGAAATGGGACGAAAGGGCGTGTATGAGGTAATTTCAGGTTTTCGTTCTCCCCAGACTAACAGGCAATTACGAAACCATAGCCGGGGGGTGGCCGGACATAGTCTTCATATGAAAGGCCGGGCTATTGATGTCCGTTATTCGGGAATAGAGACCGATCAGATCCAGCAATGCGCTGTTGAAATGAAATCCGGAGGCGTAGGGTATTATGCCAAATCCGACTTCGTTCATCTCGACACAGGTAGTTATCGCACCTGGTAAGGCGCCGGTGACAGAACAAACATCTTCAGAGTGCGCTCTGATGTCTTTGTTCTGTTGAGAAAAGCAACTTAGGGTGGCCGGAAAAAGGTCCCTCTTTACGTGTGTCCAGATATTTTGAGTCCAGCGGTGACCCCATGGAAGACGCTATTGCCGAAGAACTCGTCAATATTATCAAGAAGAACAAAAAATCCGATTACGAAGAGGCCTTTGAGCGGGCCTTTGAACTGACAAAATCCTATGCAGGCTCCGCCAATGCTCAGGCCTCCGTCATTCCTTCTGTTTTTGAAAAACTCTTTGAGTTGTTTGTTACCGGAAAAGCCAAATCCTGATTCAGCTTCGATGAATCAGGAATGTCACCATCTTTCTGGAACGCTTGTCATAGACGCGCGCAAGCTGGCGGAGAGTGTTTTTTTGAAATGCTTGAAAGCAGAAGAACAGAAAGCTCATCCCTTGGTATCGTGCAAAGTCAGCAACTGACGCTGGATGAGCTGCAGGTCATGCCAGGTCGCCTTTTTTAAATCAGGACATTCCAAAAGCGCACGGGGGTGAAATGTCACCATGACGGGAATGCCGCCATTCGCTCTGCCACCGATTTTGTAAAGATGAAACTTGCCACGCAATCGCGCTACCGGCTCAGTACTTTTTAGAAGAGCACACGCCGCTGTCTTCCCCATGGCGCAAATGATTTGCGGCCTCACCAGTTCTATTTCCCTGTACAGATGCGCTAGGCATCGTTGCTCATTTTCTTCTTCAGGTTGCCCCGCAGCTTGAGGACAGCATTTGATGACGTTAGTCACAGAGACATCTGCCGGCGTAAGGTTGATAGCCCGCATCATATTCCAGAGCAGAGGATCTTCCTCTGCTCCGAAAAGGGTGGTTGCTGAAAATTCGATTTCCTGACGGGAATAGTCACCGATGATCAAAAGTCGGGATGTTGCCCCCGTATTTGTGCCGAGCACCTGTCTCTGGCACGTTGTGGGCAGCGCACACAGTTGGCAGGATTGGATATCCCGGTGGAGAGAGGCGAGTTGATGGGCGGAAGAGGTTGTGCCGAGCGGAGATGATTTTTCTTTGGGCAGGGGGGGGGCGAAAGAGGGCTCCATTTTGACGCTTCCCGGAACGGTCTTTTTTTTCCTTTTCTCGGCCAAAGCCTGGCGTAATGTCGGAATGAGTGGATACCATTCGATGCCCAGCTGCTGATGAAGGAGCAGGGAAGTTCGGATGCCCGAGGCCAAGGCAATGGCCGCGAAACGGTCCGGTAAATCTTTATTTGTACTGCTGGTATCGCATCCGATTATTTCTTTAATTGACAAAATCCCCTCCTCGCTTTTCAGCCCTTCCACCAAGGGCTTGGTCGCAAATAACTTGTGCATATTTGCCTCAAATTTTGGTCGGATTGGACTGAGACAACCAAGACCGCAGAGGCGTAGCAGTACTCCGTCGAGGATTATGCGATTGAGACGCAGCCAAAGATGGCCAAAAGATAAGATCCAAGATGTTCGGTATCTCCAGGCTTGGTGCACCATGCATTTCAGGACAGCTACGCCAGAATTTATTTCCTTTTTTGGGGTGTGTCAAACTCATAAACCGCTTCATTCTTTCGCAAAAGTCCGTATTTTTTGCGGGCTACCTGCTCCAGATAAGCGTCGTCGGTCTGTAAACGTTTGATCTCTTCAGAGAGCTCGATATTCTTTTTTTGGAGTTGGCGGTTTTCCTGCGCCAAGGAAGCTCTATCCCTTTGCAGTTTCCGGTATTGAAGAAACCCGCGACCAGGAGCAAAAAGGATCCAAAAGAGGAAAAAAACAGCGAGTATCAGGCCAACGCCCCACAGTGATCTCTTCTGCAGCTGTTTCTCCTGTTTTTTTCGTATTATCATCCCTTGTCCACCTCTTACCTGATGCAACGTCGATAGCTTTTTCCTTCACAGACGAAAAGATCACGGAGCAAGCCTGTCTCGTCGAACTGACTACATTGACTCAGTTTTTTGTTTTTCTGTATATTTCTGCGCCTGCTTCTTCTCATGCCCTCTTTAACCGGCCTTCGATTTGGCTGTATCAAGATCCAACAGACGGATAAGCAGAATTCCGGATTCGTAGAGCATGTACAGGGGCAGCCCCATCAGGGCCATATTGAAAAGATCGGGGGTCGGCGTCAAGATGGCCGCCAGAATAGCGATGAGCAGTACGGCATAACGTCTGTTCTTTTCATACATTTTACGGGAAATCGCACCAACTTGGGCACTGAAAACCATGAAGACCGGCAATTCGAAGACTACGCCAAAGGCAAGCACGAACAGGGTTACAAAATTTACGAAACGACTGATGGAAATGACAGCCTGAAGATCCTGTGTCTGATAGCTGAGTAAAAATCGAATTCCGAGCGGCAGAGTGATGAGGTAACAGAAGACTGTACCGCTATAAAAGAGGAAGCAGGTGGCGAATACAAACCAAAATAATTTTTTCCCGGTTACGGCAAAAGGTTTACCAAGAGCTCCCCACAGAATATACATACAAAAGGGCATTAATACATATATAGCCCCAAAAAAAGAGAGTTTGACATGGGCGAGAAAGGGGCCGGCAACGGAAAAGAAATAGAGTTTTTCTCCGAGATGCTCTTGCAGGGAGGCAAGCAGTTGGCCGGATCCGAAGAAGAACAGCAGGGTCGTGATCGCCAAAGTGAGGCCCAACGACTTCAGGGATCGACGCAATTCCAGGAGAAACAGAACAAAAGATTTTCCCAATTCGACCATAGTGTTTGTATACGTGACAAAGAAAATTTTTTATCTGTTGCTGGGAAAAACTAGCAAAACAGAAGGATAAAAGCAATTGATTACCCGTTGCGTTTCAAGGGATGCCGTGATAAAAACCGAATCAACCGGTAAACATACGGTTGTCCGGCAACAATCTATCCCTTCCTTTTACAACCCACTTGCCAACGTCATGCTTGAATTACGCTTCGTCAGAGAAAATTTAGATTTGGTTCGAACAAAAAGCCTTCTTCGTGGAATTGATCCGCAACTGATTGATCGATTTGCTGAAATCGACAATCGGCGCCTGGCTCTCCTCTCGGAAGTTGAATCGCTGAAAAACCGGCGCAACACAACCTCCAAAACAATCGCGTCATTGAAACAGGCGGGAGGGAATACTGAAGCCGAGCCCCTCATCCTTGAAATGCGTCAAGTTTCCGAGCAGATTAAGGCGTCGGATGCGATATTAGCCGAAATTGAGCTCCAACTCCAGAACGTTATCATGTCCATCCCCAACCTGTGTGACGATTCCGTGCCGTCGGGAACGGATGATCATGATAATGTGGAAATGAAAAAGTGGGGAGACATTCCGGTCTTTTCTTTTTCACCCTTGCCGCATTGGGAGGTTGGTGAGCGCCTTGGTATTCTGGATTTTGAAACTGCAGCCCGGCTTGCCGGAGCCCGATTTTCCTTGCTTAAGGGATTTGGCTCCAAGCTTTCGAGAGCTCTGACTAATTTTTTTCTCGATCTGCATACACAGAGACATGGATATACAGAAGTGCTGCCGCCGTTCATGGTGAATTCGAAAACCATGACCGGAACAGGTCAGCTTCCGAAATTCAAGGAAGAATTGTTTAAAATCGAGGGGTGGGATTTATGGCTCATTCCCACAGCCGAAGTCCCGGTAACTAATATTCATGCCGATGCAACTCTCGACGAAAACGAATTGCCGCTGAAATATGCAGCATACACCCCTTGCTTTCGTTCGGAGGCCGGATCCTACGGTAAGGATACCCGAGGCCTTATCCGGCAGCATCAATTTGAAAAAGTGGAGTTGGTTAAATTTACCACCCCGGAAAATTCGTGGGATGAATTGGAAAGCTTGCTTGCCGACGCTGAGGCCGCGTTGCAACTCCTGGAACTGCCCTACCGGGTCATGAAACTTTGTTCCGGGGATTTGGGATTTTCGTCGGCTAAAACATATGATATCGAAGTTTGGCTTCCGGGGCAAAACACGTATCGAGAAATTTCTTCCTGTTCCAACTTCCTTGACTTTCAGGCCAGACGAGCGGGAATACGATACCGTCCCAAAGGCGGAAAAAAGAGTCGTCTTGTTCATACCCTCAATGGATCGGGTTTGGCTGTGGGGCGCACCTTGCTGGCTATTCTTGAAAATTACCAACAAGAGGATGGCACGGTGCGATTACCGGAGATTCTGAAACCCTATTTTGAAACGCACTTTTAGTTGATACTTCAGGGTATTCCCCACTTTTCCCTTCAGCCTGCAGAGTCGGAGTTTTCCAGCGCAAGTTCAATCAACCGGTCGAGCAGGGCACTGAACGGAAGTCCCGCCTCAGCGGCGGCCTGGGGCAGAAGGCTTGTTGGCGTCATCCCGGGGATGGTATTGGTTTCGAGCAGATAAAGCTCTTCCCCGTCCCAAATCATATCTGTGCGACTGTATCCACGCAATTGTAGGCTTTTATGGGCGATTACAGCGTATTCCTGCGCCTTCTTTTTAACCTCTTCACTTACTTGTGCCGGACAGATTTCCTGACTTGCACCCGGTTGATATTTGGCTTCGTAGTTAAAAAAGTCAAATCGGCTATCAGGGATGATCTCAATCAAAGGCAAGGCCATTGGCTCGGCATTGCCAAGGACCCCAACCGTCAATTCACGTCCCTTGATAAATTCCTCGACCATGACTTCTTTGTCATGTTGAAGTGCCAGCTGTAAGGCCGCCGGTAATTGATCAGGTTCCCGAACAATCGACATTCCGATGGAAGAACCCTGCCGGACAGGTTTGACGACGCAGGGCAACCGTACCATTCCGGTAATTCGGCGGGTATCGGTAAGATCTCCGGTTTCAACCATGGCCCATGGGGCTACCGGTAACCCGCTGAGCCTGTACATTGTTTTCGCAAGATTTTTATCCATGGCCAAGGCGCTCCCCAGAACCCCAGCTCCCTGGTAGGGGATACCGAGGAGATCGAGGAATCCCTGAATTGTTCCGTCTTCACCATGAACACCATGCAAAAGGATGAAAGCGACATCAAGGGTACCGGCCTCAAGGGCTATTTGGGCGAGATCGGTTGCCGGATCAAATCTGACTATCTCATACTTGGTTGTGTCAAGCGCGTTTTCAACTCCCGCCGCTCCCTTGAGCGAAACCTCCCGTTCGTCTGATGTCCCGCCAGCAATAAGCGCCAATCGAATTTTTCCCATCACCAATCTCCATGAAAAGAGTAACGTTACCTGCGACCCTGCTTGATAATGCCGGATATGTTACCATTGCGTTGAAGAAAAACAATAAAAAGCGAAGGCCCTGCCATCGTTCAGCGAAGAGATTTTTTTGTTTCGATTTTGAAAAGGGTCGTCTTTTGGGGAAGGGCGAACTCCATGGAGAAGGCGGCGGCGTTCGGAGGGGAAAAGGGGAAGGCTTTTTTTCGAGAAGAATTGCTCTTTAGCCATAAGGGGGAAAATGAAACAGAGAAAATATATAAAATGGGGTGTTCTTCAATATTTTTCGCATGCGAAAAAGCATGATTTTTATATTTTCTCTGATGCCCTGCGGGAAGAAGGCAGGAGGCGTTACGGTTTGATATTCTTATCTGGTTGATCGGAGAAAAGATTGGAATGTTCGATTGCATCGAAAAGCTTCTGCAACGTGCTGTGCCTCTCCTCTTTTTTTAATCGGAAATTGACGATGAATTCATCCTGCGAGTTGGGAGAGGGGGCCGTAATGTTAAAATCTTGCTTACTTGCCTTTTCTCCAAAATAGGTTCGGCGGATATTCGCAACCCGGGTGGCAAAATCTGCTTGGAGGGTCGGTTGCATGGCGTCCTTTTTTGCGCTCAGTTGTTTGAGCAGGGCTGTTGCAGGTTGGATGGATTGAGCCGCTTTAGCGATGGCCTGTTGCACTGTTTTTGAAGAGACAGCTTCTTGCAGATGAGGGGAAATTTGACCAAGAAGGGCTAATATTTTAGTGAGTTGAGGTCGGGTCGGCGCAAAAGGCTTAATGATTTGCAGATACAAGCAGTCTCTGTCTTCACTTCTTTTGATGGGCGCAAGGGTTTCCGATGCCACCGAGAATTGTAATTTTTCATTGATCACATCGGAGATGATTTCAGGCGATTCGCCGCGGAGACGGATCTGGTTGACTTTTCGATATTTGTGGATGGTTGATAGGGCGACTTTCTGTCCCGGTTTGCCGATACCAAGCGTTCTGCCGAATTGTTCGGCCAGTTCAGCATTGTTCAGGCCCAACGACTCACTGGCCGATTCCAGAAAGTTCCCTATCTCTATGGGGTTGAGATTACGTCGTTTGGTGTTTTCCGCCAGTGAGATATTAAAAAAGTCTTCAGGTGAAAAGTCGGACTCATTGAACACCTTGCCTTCGACCCATTGTCGATTAATTCGTTTCAATGCCTGAAATCGTCTGAACCCACAGAGGATTTTATATCTGCCATCATTTTTTTTGAGCAAAACAAGGGGATGGAGGAGACCATTACGATCGATTGAACCTGCGAGTTCTTCGATATACGACTCCCTTAATAAATCAGTATATCGAGTATCGTTTTGAAGACGAAAAATGAATTGTCGGTCCTCATTGCTTGTTGCATCGATATTGTCGATATTAATGTTTCTGACCTGTGACATGGAGAGACAAAATGGGCTGAGGGCCACAGCCAGCACCTCTGCAATAGATTCTGCCGTCTGTTGTTGGTTGACCAGGTCAGGGCGAATGGAGATGAGGAGAGAACGAACTTCGGGGTCGTAAAATCCGTCAAGGTGCTCCTTTTGACGAAAGAGTTGATTGATATTGTGGGATTCCCGGCCGCAATACGGTGAATTGATGGGGGCAAGCGCTGTCTGCAGATGTTGATCTTCAAGAGCTACTCGTATTTTTGACAAGAACGAGGGCGAGAGTGTCGGATGATGCGGCGCGTCTCGGGCTCCTCGCTGCCCCTGGCCATATCCGAAAAGGAGCATTTCCTTCAATTCTTCGGTTTCAGGAAGGGTCTGCAAAATAAGGACAAGTGGTAGTAATCCATTGCCGGTGATTTCATCCTTAAATTTTTTGATCTGCAAGAGAAAAGCATCCATGACTTTGACTCGGCTTTTGACGGCTCGTATGTCGGAAAGGTCCATGAGCTCTTTTTTATACTTGCTGTTAATAACCGCATAACTTTTGAGTTTGTTCGTAAGTGCCAATGCAAGACAATTCAGATACGGTCCTTGTTGGTCCTCTTGCGAGGAACAGTAGCCATCGGCAACGATGATGATGATGTTGTTGCCGCCGAGAATTTTATGGATGGTTGGTGGCATGGATTGTTTCATAATCGGCTAATCAGGCGGAAGTTGTGTGGAAAAAGGCATGGATTTCAAGGCGGAACATGCGGCCTCCACTGCTTGGGAGGCAAGTTGCCCTCCCCTGGAAGGCAGAAGTTCATTACCGAGAATCAATTGCACCACTTCGCTGGAGCGCAGTTTTTCCGCCGATGTTACCGGTAGCAGAAATTCCGATTCCTCAAGGGTGCTTTCATTGCAGTTGAGTAACTGCCCGTTGATCAAAACCATTGTAATCTCCATTAGATCCGTAGGCGGAACCTGGGGGATGCCTGAACGCAGCAGGGCGGGGGAAGTCGAACGCCGGGCTGAAAAGTTATCATAAACGATTTGGAGAATGTCAAAAGCTGTTTGGAGCCTGCGCTGCGGGGAAAGCATCTCTCCAGGAAAGGAATACTGCTGGTGGTGTTGGATGGCATAGGCTAAGGAGGACCCGATGAGAATGAAGGTCCAACCTATTTGAAGCCAAAGAAGAAAAAGAGGAATAGTGGCAAATGAGCCATAGATTGCATTGTAACCGGCAACCCCTATTTGCGTGATAATATATATTTTTTGAGTAATGAACCAGAATATCGCAGCAAAAACGGCACCCACCAAAGCGGGGCCGGTTTTGACTTTGACATGGGGGAAAAAGAGATACATAACCATGAGGGTGATGATAATAAGGACAAAGGGCACAAATTTGATGAAAAATGTCGCCATCCAGGCCGCCGGTATAATCAAGGCGATATGATCCATGATTTTTTTATTCGCAAGGATGGCTTCAGCCGCCAGTGCTATATTCAGAGAAAGAGGGAGCAGGATGAGCAGCGCGAGATAATCCATGATCTTTCGGGAGAAGGATCGGCCTTTATGTGTATGCCAAATAGCATTCATGGCGTTTTCAATTGAGGATAAAACAAGGATAACGACGCCGATCAAGCCGCTAACACCAAAGATACCCAGTGCTGCAAAGTTCGTGCGGTCAACATATTGAAAGATAAGATCAACAGCATGATGGAGGTGAGTGGTGAGAGAAATTTTGGGTGGTACGGCAGAAGGTACGATCAAGGGAGGGATTGTTGGTTCGGCTTGGGTTTCGCCCGAGGCCGTTTCTTTTTCCTGGAGGGGGACCGGCGGTTCAAGTTGTTCGATGAATCGTGTCACGGTCAGGTGCAACTGTTCGTCGTTGCCGAGTCCTTTGAGAATCGAAGTGCTGAGTGCCAGTATAGGGATCAGTGAAAGAGTGATGGTATAGGTGAGAGCTGCAGCCCGCATGGCAAGGTGAATCCGAAAAAATTCTTGATACATGATCAAAAAAATACGGAGGCAGATCCGAAGAAATCCAACAGTTTTGTTGTCTATGGGAAACGGTGAAAAGGCCCATTGGCGGATACGCCGGGACAGCGCCATCCGTGGGGGGCTTTGGGTCTTCGCTGAGGTGGTTGTGAGCGGAGTTTCGGGTGGAATGGTCATCTCCCTAACTCATGATGCAGCCATTTTTCGATAATTTCATATATAATTTCACGTTTTACGGGCTTGGTGATGTAATCGTTCATGCCCGCCTCCAGACAAATCTCTCGATCGCCTTTCATGGCGTTGGCGGTCATGGCGATGATGGGAATATCGGTGAACCCGCTGGCTCGTAATTTTTTGGTTGCCGAGAGTCCGTCCATTTCCGGCATTTGTACATCCATGAGAACAAGATCGAATCGTTCAGGATTGCCGGTAAAGGTCTCCACCGCAATTCTGCCGTTATTGGCCACCTCCACCTGGTAGCCCGCCTTCGTGAGGATAAGGACGGCAAGTTTCTGGTTGACCGGATTATCTTCAGCCAGGAGGATGCGCACCGATTGTTTGATTTCTTCGCGGACGCTGTATTGGGTGAGGAAGACTTCCTTGAGTTCGCCTGCAGGTTTTGGTTCTTCCGCTCCCACAAGTTTTTCTATGGTCTTGAAAAGGATTTCCCGTCGGGTAGGTTTGGTGAGAAAGGCATCGAAACCGGCATCTTTGCAGTGTTGAGCGTTTCTTTCTGTTGAGGAGGTGTACGCCAAGAGGGGGATTCGTGCAATCTCTGGAACGTCGTGACGGATCATTCGGGCCAGGGCATAACCGTCTGGATCCGGCATCTGGATATCAAGGATAATCAAATCGAACAACTGATGGTCGGAGATGGTCTGTCGCAGCACGGATTGCACCTTGCTGCTATCCTGAAGGGCAACGACGTCAAGATCAGCGGCGGTAAGAATATGAGAGAGGATGTTGAGATTGGTTGGATTGTCATCCACCACCAAAATCCGTTTCTTTGCCAGGCTGATCTTGTCGAATTTTTTTATGCGCTGTTGAGGGGATTTTTTGAGCTTGGCGGTAAAATGAAAGGTGCTCCCTTTGCCGATTTGACTCTCAACCCACACGTTTCCTTGCATTAACCCGGCAATTTTCCGGCAGATAGAGAGCCCCAGACCGGTACCGCCGTATTCTCTGGTTGTGGACCCGTCAGCTTGACGAAAGGCCTCGAAGATGGATTCCAATTTATCTTTCGGAATGCCGATACCCGTATCACGGATATAGGCATGGAGCGTAATATCGTTCTCGGTTTCTTCATCCACCAGAAGGGCCAACTCAAGTTCACCCTTTTTGGTGAATTTAGCCGAATTCCCCATCAGGTTGACAAGAACCTGGCGTAATCGACCGGGATCACCCATGATATTGGCCGGAAGGGCATCGTCGATCCTGCAGAGCACCTCTATCGGCCGGGAAGAGACCTTGGGTCGAATCAGATCGCAAACATCCTGTGCCGTAATTTCCGGATCGAAACTGATACATTCAAGATCAAGTTTGCCCGCCTCGATTTTAGAGAAATCAAGAATATCGTTGATCAGCGAGAGCAGGGCATCGGCGCTGCGTTTGATCGTTTGAGCAAATTCCTCCTGCTCGTTATCCATGGTGGTATCCAGCAGCATATCGGTAAAACCGATAATGCCGTTCATAGGCGTGCGGATTTCATGGCTCATGGCGGCCAGAAATTCGCTTTTCGCAATGTTGGCAGCCTCCGCCGCTCTTTTAGCGGTACGTAATTCGGCGGTCTGTTGCTTGATTTCTGCCTGCAGGGTTTCTGAGTAGTTCCGTTGCTGATCTTGAATTTTTCTGTAATTCTGTTCGTTTTCCGCCATAATGTCCTGGAACTTCTTTTCAAGGACTGCGGATTTCCGATCAAACTGTTTTTTTTGTATGCGCAGCCTGTTCACGGTTTCGACGGTTTCCCGGTGGGCAAGAAAGAGTCGCACCGCGAGGCGAATGATCGTCGCAATCCAGCTGCCGGCAACCGCCCGGGTCGGTTCCGCAGCTGTCACCAGGATATACCCTTGAAGATCCGGCACAGCCAGGAGGAAGAACGTATGCTCTTGTAGGGAAAATAAAACCTCGGAGGACTTTTTTTCGTTTTCTTCTATGCTGTGTATGGCTTGGCTGGGTTGAAGAGGGAAATGGTCGGAGGCCACATGATGACCGGAGTAATTCAGGCAGAAAAAAAGCAGTTGCTCCGTCTCTTGTTCCAGATGGGTGCGGAGAGCGGTCAACTCGCTAATCGGGTCGACAAGATCGGCAAACAGGGAGGGGATGGTCATAAGGGAAAACCTCAGCTGCCATACATGTTTTTCGTTTTTTCCAATTCTTCGGGAAGGTCTTCCGCAAGTACCTTGTATTCTGCCACATTACTTTGGATATGTGTTGCCAGGGAAGGCGCGAGGCTGGCCGTCAGGCCATCCTTGATGGAAAAACCCAGTTGTTGAATGATATATTCACTCATCTGGAGAATGCCGGTCGGAGAATGGGGGATAATCATACCATCATCTTGATGGTGATCACGAATTGCGTCGGCGATAGGAGCTGCGATGTGCCAATCCTGGGCCAGCATGTAGCCAATCTGGCAATGGTTGGATTGGAAAAGTTCTTCCTCCAGTTCAATGATTGTCGGCCCATCGCAGACCAGTCGCTCAATAAGTTTGAGGAAAGTTTCCTTCTCCGCCTCCATTTCAACAATAAGCCCTATGTCGTGCAATATGCCGCAAAGATATGCGTCGTCACCATTGATGGTGAAAATACGCTCAGCAATCATTTTACAACAGATGCTCGAGGCGGCGCTATGCAACCATAACCGTTGAGGCGAGAATTCGGTCGTGCCGAAATCGCTTCGAAGCATTCCCTGAATAGCATCGGTTACGGCGATATTATGAAGATTCTTCATGCCCAGGAGGGCAACGGCCCGAGAAATAGAATCTACTTTGCGTGTCAGTCCAAAATAAGAGCTGTTGACCAAGGTCAGCAATCGGGCGACCAGTGCGGGGTCCATTCGAATAACTTCTTCGAAATCCTGCAGGGTTGAATCCTCATCGTTGACCAGCTGAACCAGTCGACTGACAATATGAGGAAGTGTCCTGATTTTTTTGAATTTTTCAATAAGTGCTTGGGCTGTCGTCATGCAAAGCTCCTTGTTGTTAACTGATCATGATCAGTCAACAACGGATTGATTACAGCACGATCTCGTTTTTTTTGATAGCTTCCCCCTTAATCCGGTCCAGCAATTCTGCGAGTACCGGTTTTACATTTTCTCGGAGATCGCCGGCTACAATTATGAATAATAGATCGTCCCCAGGGCTGAATCGACCGGAACGCGCTTCAATTACTATGTCATAAATACCTTGTTGTTTAAGATATTCCTGCCTGAATCGCTCGATCTTTTCATGGTCGACGGTGGTTTCCAATGCCGTAATCTGCCGGTGATCGTGGCGGGACCAGTTGCGTACGGTACCGTTATGAACGAGGACCATCCCTACCTTCTCGTTGAAATCAGGTCTTTTCTTTAAGGACGCTATAGTTTTTGAAATATCCATGGTCTTTGTCCTGGTGAGTTAAGGTGGTGGTTATTTTTTATAGATTTTTGTTTCTTAAGACAGGAATAATAAGTTTTTCTCCGATGCGGATGTCCGTTTGCCGGTTTCTGTTGTTGGTCGCTAGTAATTTGGGGGGGGCAAGTCGGAATTGACGGGCTATGGAGGAGATGGTGTCTCCTTTTTGTACTGTATAACGGATATGAGACTGTCCCGGAGCGGTACGTCGTTTCAAAGAGGCCTTTTGTTTGATAGTACCCTTTTTTAATTTAACTACAGCAAGTTGGGTTCCAGCCTGTTTCTTGGCGGGTAAACGAACAAGATATCCTTTGGGGACTGATCTGTGTCCGTCGAGAATCGATTGCATAAGGGCGGGATTCAAACGGGCAAAATTTTGAGCGGAGATCCGGTACGTTGACTGCAGTCGCTTAGCGGGTAGGTCTTGGGTGAGACGAAAGGTAACAGTTGCCTCCTGCCTTTCGAATGGTATTGTCGGATTGCCTCGTAATCGTTTGGCAACCCGGAGAGCTGCCAAAAATTCCGAGTAAAAATTACGCGAAGCAAATTTGAAATATCCTTGACTGTACGAATCGAAGATATTTTCGTAGCTGCCTTTTTCGTTGACCGCCCGGAGCATACCGGCCCGACCGTAGTTATAGGCTGTTAGGGCTAAGGGCCAATTTCGTAATTGAGCATAATTTTCCTTCAGCAGTTTTACCGCTGCTTGAGTGGCCAGGAAGGGGTCATATCGCTCGTCGACGTGCTCATTGATGGTTAAATAATCCTTTCCCGTTGATCGGGTGAATTGCCAGAGACCCGCGGCACCGGCTTTGCTGTAGGCTTTAGGATTAAAGGAAGATTCAACATGGGGCAGATAGGCCAAGTCTGCTGGCAATCCTTGGGAGATGAGCATTTTCTTGAATGGGCCGATATATTTTCCTGAACGGATCAGACCTTCACGGAACCGATCCTTTTGGCCGATTTGCAGTCTGATGTTCTCTCGGGCCACGTGATACATTGTATGGCGTTGTTTGGGAAAGAGATGGGCGATGAATTTTTCTTCCCGAGTGACTGCGCGTTTTCCGGACCCAAGCCGTAAAAGGATATCGCTGATCCGGCTTTTAGCTGCTTTGATGCGGTCATTGTTTATCTTAGCCGAACCGGGAACGTCCGAGCTCTCAAGCTCGACAACCGTATAGACTCGGCTGAGGTTTTCACTATCGTGGAGGATTCCCTGTTGAGAGGAATACCTGCTGTATATATCTTCCCAGAATTTCACATTTGCTTTGATGCAGGGGTAAAGGGGAAACCTCTCTGCAGCCGGAGAGGTCGTGATGGCGGAAAAAAAGAAAAAAAAGGACCACATGAGAGCTCGGCTGAAAAAAATCAGCCGCTGGTTTTGTGTTTCCGGTACAATGTGACTCATAATGGGGCCTGTGCTGTTGGGGGGGAAGGCTGAACGATTACAACCTTGTTTTAGAGAAAGTATTTTACCACATTGGAGAGAGCTCGGCGATAGAAGTTGACGCATAGAGTCGTCTGGAGATAACAAATTGTTTTTATAAATTTTTTTTGAGTGAATAAGGCATGTATAGGCCCATAATCGGTACACTTGGTTATATTTTATCCCCGGACCGATCACAAACGCTATTGGTCCATCGTAATGCTCGTGTTACAGATCAGCATTTAGGGAAGTATAACGGGCTGGGCGGTAAAATGAAAGCAAACGAAGATATTGTTACTTGTATGAAAAGGGAGATTCGAGAGGAATCCGACTTGGAGTGCATAAAGATGCATTTGCGAGGTACGGTGAATTGGACGGGGTTTGGACCTGAGGGCGAAAATTGGCTCGGATTTATTTTCCTTATTACCGGGTTTAAGGGGAGTGCACGACAGAAGAATGAGGAAGGCGATTTGATTTGGCACCGGCTTGCTGATCTTGCTGAGTTGCCGATGTGGGAAGGCGATCGTTTTTTTATTCCTTTGGTTTTTGATGCTGATCCGCGAATTTTTCATGGGTTTATGCCGTATCAAAGTGGGCGGCCGATAGGATGGACCTACCATCGATGTTAGCCCTTGGCGGTAAAAATGACTGTCCCTTCCCCGCCCCCTTGCAAAGTCCTTGCGTTCAGGATGCGCGATCTGTATATTGATGCCGTGTTCAGTTCTATTATAATTTCGGAAGGTTATGGTTTTTCAACCTTTTCGGCAACTTAAAAGTCAGAGGAAGCGTCATGGAGAATAATGCGGAATTAATTCGCTTGGAGGAGTTTGTCGATAAACTGTTGGCGAAATACAATCAACTGAAAACGGATTATCATGCATTGCAGGATACTCTGCGGGAACGCGATGCTGAATGTGCTGAGCTGAAGAACAATGTTTTTAATTTAAGTACCGAACGTGCCGAGGTCGGTAATCGAGTCTCCGGATTGATCGGTCGTATTGAGCAGTGGGAAAACGAACACGTTGCTACGGCAGCTGAAAGGAATGATGACAACAGCAGCGCAGGGGTTCTATTGGGCAGCGATGCTGAAGACCAAAATATTTGAGGCTGACGATCGTAACTGATGCAAGATCGTCTTGTTCGCTTTCACCTCTTTGGGCAGGAATATATTTTTTATAGTAGTTCTCCTGAAGATGAGGTGGAATCAGCCATACGTCTGCTTCGCGATGAGTTCGAAACTGATGAAAAAATAACTCGAAGTACTGTACCGTCGAGCAAAATTTTAGTGTTGGGATGTTTGCGTATGGCGGCTCGATATGCTCAATTACATAAAGAGTATAATGAGTTCCGACAGGTGCAGGAGCGTTCGGTGGCTCATTTGATCGAAAAAGTTTCCTCGGAATTGGATTGAAACGTTTACAATTTGTCATTTTTTTGGGAAGGTTATTCTGAAAAAATAATTATAATAGATACAGGAAATATATATTCCCTGCTCTGTTGGTGATCATCGAAGTGTTGAGCCAACTCTCGCGAAAAGGGTAGCCTCATTGCTGGATTATGAAAATCTTTTTTGATTTTCAGACGGCTGCAAGGGCACTGCCCACCTAATTTCATTAGGTTTGATTATTTCGTTGACACGGCAGAGTGGGGTTTTTTTGTTACCAGCGAATAACTCGTTGTTTATTATAAGCACCATATCTGGTGTTTGAAGAGGATGGTTGCGTGCGCAGTGCATGACGGGCCTAGCAGGTTCAGTGATAGAAAGACAACTCTGATGCGATCAGGTTTACTATATATTTCAGTAACCTCCCATACAGGCTGCTTGCAGGAAAAATATCTATTCGCGCGTTTCTCGGGAGTAGGTGTTTCTTTTGTTATTCTTCTGGCTGAAAACCACCGGGTTGTATTCAACGGAGACGATACAGGCCTTTGGACAGATCTTTGGTTTTTTGTCGGCGTTTCTGTTTTTGCATAAAATATCCGTAATTCACCCTCCGCATACTCGTCTCTCTTCCCGCTGCAATCCGGCTAGTTGAAGCCTATCCAAGGGCCGGATTGCGTTAAATTTATATATTCAAATAGGTTTCTAGTTATGGAACTCAACGTAATGACGATGCTTTTAGCGTTGGTGAATCTTGTGTTCGGTCTGGCCATCGGGATTCTTCTGCGTAAAAGATTGGTAGAGGGCAACCAAAAAAATATTGAGTTGCAGGGCCGGCAGATCATTGAAAATGCCATCAGTGAGGCCGAGCAGATAAAAAAAGAGGCATTGCTGCAGGTTAAAGAAGAGGCTTTTTTAATTAAGCAGGAAGCTGATCGCGAATTAAAGGCGAGTCGGCAAGAACTCAAGGACGATCAGCGGCGGCTCAACCGCAAATTTGACGAAATTCAACGCGAATTTCAGATTCTGGAAGAAAAACAGGCTAGCCTAAAGTATCGCGAAGAACGCCTTGAAGTAAATGAAGTGGAAGTTGTTGAAAAGAAAAACCAATTAGACGGACTGATCGACGAACAGCGCTACAAGTTGGAAAAGATCGCCGGGATAGACCGGGATGAGGCAAAAGTGCAGCTAATGCAATCCATTGAGAGTGAGGCTCGAATGGATTGCGCTAAACGACTTTCACGCATCGAAAATGAAATGAAGATGGAGGCTGACCGTAAAGGGAAGAATATTCTTGCCTTGGCTATTGCGAGATACGCTGGAGACTACGTAGCCGATAAAACCGTCTCCATGGTACTGTTGCCCAATGATGAGATGAAAGGTCGAATTATCGGAAGAGAAGGACGGAACATCAGAGCAATTGAGGCCGCGACCGGTATTGATATTATCATTGATGACACCCCGGAGGCCGTTATTCTTTCGGGATTTAATCCCATCCGTCGAGAAGTCGCCCGGCGGGCTCTTGAACAACTCATTTCCGATGGACGGATTCACCCGGCCCGAATTGAAGAAGTGGTGCAGAAGGTCAGCGAGGAACTTGAGGTCGGTATTCGAGAATCAGGTGAGCAGGCAACCTTCGATGTCGGTGCCCACGGTATGCATGTCGATTTAATTAATCTGATAGGCCGACTTAAATATCGTACCAGTTATGGGCAGAATATCCTTCAGCATTCCCTGGAAGTGGCGTTCTTGTGCGGAGTCATGGCGGCTGAACTGGGGTTGGATGTCAAAAAAGCCAAACGGGCCGGGCTGCTCCATGATATCGGCAAGGCGGTCGATCACGAGGTGGAAGGATCACATGCCGTCATCGGTCGGGATCTCGCGCGTAAATATGGCGAGGCCGAAGATATTGTATATGCTATTGGTGCGCATCACGAAGATCAGCCGCCCAAAAGCGTACTTGACGTGCTGGTGCAGTCGGCGGACGCCCTTTCAGGTGCTCGGCCTGGGGCGCGAAAAGAGATGTTACAGAGTTATGTCAAGCGGTTGGATGATCTTGAGAATATAGCCAATGGTTTTAGTGGAGTCGATAAGTCGTATGCCATTCAAGCCGGACGGGATCTTCGTATTATTGTCGATAGCCAGAAGGTCAAAGATGAAGAAGCTGTGCTCTTGAGCCGTGATATTGCCAAAGCCATCGAAAATCAGCTGACCTATCCAGGCCAAATTCGGGTCACGGTTATCCGTGAGACTCGAGCCGTTGAATATGCCAAGTAGGGGGTATGATGAGGTCCGTTGAAGAACAAATTTCCCTGATAGAACGGGGAACCGTCGATTTACATTCCAGAGAGGATTTGGTTAAGAAATTGACCCGATCGCTGGAAACCGGGGTGCCGTTGACTATCAAGGCGGGTTTCGACCCGACCGCGCCTGATCTGCACCTTGGGCATACCGTTCTTATCCAGAAATTGCGTCATTTTCAGATTTTGGGCCACGAAGTGAATTTTTTGATCGGTGATTTCACCGGACTGATCGGTGATCCGACCGGCAAATCCGACACCCGTCCTCCTCTTACCCGGGAAGATGTCAAACGCAATGCTGAGACCTATAAAGCGCAGGTATTTAAAATCCTTGATCCGGATAAAACCAAAGTGCAGTTCAACTCCACTTGGCTCGGTCAGCTCACTTCCTATGAAATGATTCGCCTTGCTTCGGAGCTCACTGTTGCCAGAATGCTTGAACGGGATGATTTTAAGAAGCGATTTGAATCAAATCGTCCGATTTCCATTCACGAGTTCCTTTATCCATTGATTCAGGGGTATGATTCAGTAGCCATGAAAGCGGATGTTGAACTCGGGGGGACGGATCAACTGTTTAATCTGTTGATGGGGCGGGATCTGCAACGAAGCCGGGGGCAGGAACCGCAGGTGGTGCTGACCATGCCGCTGTTGGAAGGCTTGGATGGTGTCAATAAAATGAGTAAATCATTAGGGAATTATATCGGCATCGCTGAATCTCCGGACAGTGTTTTTGGCAAAGTTATGTCGATCAGCGATACTCTTATGTTTCGTTATTATGAGCTGCTCAGTGATTTATCCATGGCTGAAATAGGGGCTTTGAAAGAGAAGATGGCCGCAGGGCAACTTCATCCTAAGGCTGTTAAAGTGCAGTTGGCAAAAGAACTGGTTACCCGTTTTCACAATCAGGCGGCTGCGGATGAAGCTGAACACAATTTTGCGCAAATTTTTACCAGGCATGAACTGCCCGATGAAATCGAGGAGATACACCTTACCGTTACGGAATCGGAAATTTGGGTTCCGAAACTTTTACTGGATGCGGGGTTGGTAAGATCAACGTCCGATGGGCGACGGATGATGCAGCAGAATGCTGTTTCAATTGATGGGGAAAAGGTCAATGACGTCAATGCGGTCGTTTTACCTCAGGGCGAGCGCTTATTGAAGGTCGGGAAACGGAGATTTTGTAAGGTGATTTTCTCCTGAATCGTTGTCCGTGGAAGGAATCTGGCAAAAAAGGAGCGACTTTTCCGCTATGGGGAAGTCGCTTTTGAAGTTTCGGAGGGATGGAAGACGCAAGCTCTCCTTTTTATCGGGTTGTAACCTGATCCTGCTTTTTTTGACAAGCGTTGCAGATGCCTGTGAATTCGATATGATGACCAAGAATCAAGTAGTTTGTCGTTTTGGCTGCCTGGGAAACAAGTTCATTGATAACGGGTACATCAATATCATCTACTTTGCCGCAAACTGAACAGCGAATATGGTAATGCGCTTTCGTGGTAGCGTCAAAGCGTTTTTGTGTTCCGCTTACTTCAATTTTTAGGATCATGCCGCTGTCCGCCATCAGTTCCAGATTACGGTACACCGTCCCAAGTCCGATATGCGGGAGCCGTTTTCGGACTAAGTCATATAATTCGCTGGCAGTAGGGTGGGTTTTGACCTTGGATAATTCTTCAAGAATAATCTGGCGTTGAGTGGTGAGCCGAATCATTGGTGCGGGAGCGTTCATGGTTTTCTCAATCTGTCAATGCATGTGGCTGTTAAATAATAGTTTTTAAAGCTAACATGCAGGATGTTTCGCTGTCAAGGTAGAAGTGACGAGAGGCCTATTCCTGGAGAATACGGGGAGAAACATGATAATCGGAAACAAAAAAATCTGGCCACCACTCCTGTTGGCTCCAATGGCAGGGCTCACGCATTCCGCGTTACGCACCACTATCCTCGGATTCGGTGGAGTCGGGCTTCTGAGCACAGAAATGTTATCAGCGATGCGTTTGCCTGCCGAAAATCCGCAATATTCACCCTATCTCTTGAGAACTTCGCTGGAATCGCCTCTTTCCTATCAATTATTAATAACAAACGAAAAAAATATACCAAAGGTTTTCGAAGCGCTGCACCGTTTCAAGGCTGATGTCATTGACATTAACCTTGGCTGCCCCGCGCCCCAGGTCCGTAAAGCGGGCGGGGGCTGCAGTTTGATGGGGGATCCTGCACAGGTGCGAAAGATTATTTCTTGCGCAAGAAAAAATACGACGTTGCCATTAACTGCAAAAATACGACTTGGAGAATCGCTGAATGCTGATACTCTTCGTGATTTTTGCTTGATGCTGGCCGGAGAAGGCATCGATATGCTCACCGTTCATGCCCGTCTACGTTCGGAATCTTTTAGCAGACGCCCTCATTGGACGTGGATTGCCAACGTAAAGGAATGGATAGATATTCCGGTGATTGCCAACGGCTCCATTGACTCGCTTGCCAGTGCGCGCACCTGTATCGAACAAAGCGGGGCGGACGGTTTGATGATCGGACGTGCAGCTGCAATATCACCCTGGATTTTTGCTGCTATCGCCCGTGGTCTTTACAACATGGAAATTTCTGAACCAGAGGTTTGTTTGCCGCTTCTCTATCAAACCTTCACTTTGGCATTGGTCGAGCGTTTTCAGCCTGATCGTCAACTGGGCCGACTTAAGGAATTTACCCATTATTTTGCGAAAAACTATTTTTTTGGTCATCATCTCGCCTCCAAGGTGCAAACCAGCGGCTCTATGAGGGAGGCTTGGACTCGGGCGGTGGAGTTTTTCGCAGAGAACGATCCTCAAGGAATGGATCGGGTGGAATCCTCTCTTATTCCGAAGTCTTGGGGAGAAGCGGAGGGTTGTAGTAACCGAAGCCGAGAGTCGGGAATTTTGTTTTGAGCTGCGCCAACCAGTTTCTGATGCCGAGTGGTGGCGCGGTTGCCGTATGCTCTGTAACTCGCAGATAGAACTCCGGATCTATATTCAGGTTGCGCAGTTGGATAAAATCGGGACCATATTGGGCAATGAGTTCCGAAAGAGCATCGAATTCAACCGGGTCGTCAGTGAAACCGGGGAGAATGAAATAATTAAGGGAAACATGTTTATGACGTTCTTTCATCACCGTAATAGAGCGGCAGACATCCGCCAAGGAAAAGCCTTTGGGCCGATAATAGAGGCGGTGTTTTTCCGGTTGCGCACTGTTTAAAGAAATGCGGATCGAGTCGAGTCCCGCATCGGCGAGTCGAGATACCGCTTCGGGCAGGCTCCCGTTGGTGTTGAGATTAATAATGCCGCGGTCGGTTTGTGAACGAATCAGGCGAATGCTCTTTTCCATGACTTTTGCCTGCAAAAGCGGCTCCCCTTCACAGCCTTGACCAAAACTGACAATAGCCCGAGGCGCTGTTTTGAGGTGCTCGACCGCGATTTCGGCGATTTCTTGCTCCGTTGGCACAAAGGTGATTCGATCCTGTGTTGAGGGGCAGCATCCGGAGGGTTGGAGGGATATGCAGCCGGCGCAGGCAGCGTTGCAGACGGGGGAGCAAGGCAGGGGAGCCTCCCATCGTCCAAGAAAGTAGTTTTTGGCTGCGGGACAACCGTAGGTCAGGCAACATTTGCCTAAATGTTGGATGAGGCGGTTCCCTGAATAACGCTGAAGTTGCTTTTGTGTCCGCTGTTTCAGAACCCGCTGGTTGAATTGATGGGCATCCTGCCGACAATCCATATCGCTTCGGAAACCGGCTACCCAAAACTTGCCTTCCGCCCAACCCACGGCGGTATAGGCAAAGAGCGGCAAAAGGGACTCTGTCGGGCCATGGTTTTCGTACGCAGCAGTGTAGATTGCGGTGTAAGCAGGGGCCATGAAGGCTGCAACCGCTTGGATGGGCTCACCCAAGTCGAAAGGGTTTGTGTCGAGTAGAGCCGGTTCGGCACTTTCCGGTTCTATACCGACCGGGAGTCGGCCAGGCAAAGTGAACAACTCGCTTCCCGGGGGAAGTTCGATCAGGTCTTCAATCTTGGGCTGGTAATAGAGGCCTGCAGCGGCACCGGCCATATGCAGGCTCTGGTAATCCAGGATTTTTCCCTTGCTGGTGGCGAAGAGCAACGACGGAATGGCCTTGGGGTGGACAACCTTCATTGTGGGACCGGGATGATCATCGAGGACGTATTTTGGTAAGAACTGAATCAACCGCCCGATAAATTTCCAGATCGTCGCCGAAAACATCCTGAATATTGGGATGATTAAGCAGATCCTCAATGATGAACTGGGTAAGATAGAGGCTGATCACGTTTGGATCCTGAGTGAGATTTCTGATCGGGGCAATTTTAAACTGCATGTCGAATTCATCCATATCGCTCATGCGCTGTAATTGCTTTTCCATCACCTCGTGAATGGCATGCACCGAATTGGTCTCGATGATGTGTAAATCCAAGAGTCGCTGCACGAGCGAAATAGCCAGTTCAGGAGCGAGTTCACGTGATTTTTTCAGCATGAATTGGCGTTCTCTTTCTCTTTTTCGATCAATTGCATCAATAGTTTTATTGGTTGAATTACTTGGGTTGATGTGGCGGGCCATGGTGTACTCCTTGGGTGTTGATAGCGTCAATCAGGTTCTGCGTCTATGCGATCTGATCATCCGGCGATCAATCTGCTATTGGTCGATGTTTGTATCCTGCAGTTTCTGCTCTCCTCCACTCCGGGATGCCCAATCAGTTATATTGCGACCGATCTTTTCGGCATGGGCAACAGCAAATCCTGCCGCAGGTATCTCTGGGCGACAGGGTAAAGGATATCTTCAGATTGTCGCCGGGAGGTGCCTAAACAGGGTTGAGCAAATTTTTGATATTGTCAAACTAAGCTGTGAGGGAAGTGAAGATTCTTATACTGTAACTCACAATGATAAGCACTGCTTTTGTACAGGAAAAGACTTTTTCGGTGATCAGCTTAACATTCCGGGCGGGGGGATCGATACCGCCGAGTTCATTCGTCCATAGCAGGTTCACTCTGGTAGAGCTTGCGGAATCGTTCAAGTTCTTTTTTTATCGGTGGAGCAAGCTGCAGACCGTATTGTTCCACATATTCAGCTGCCATCCGGTGGGTGTTAAAGATTGGAATGTTGAGTTGGAGGTTATTCAGGGCCTGGGACAAATACATTTTCGGCTGCGCGTAAAACATATCAAGTACAGAGGGCAGTAACCTATAAAAAGCGTCGGCATCTTCCTCGTAGAGCAAGGTTTCGGGATGCTCGCTGAGGTCGGCATTATCAATCGGCCCTTCGTAGCCGAATTTCCAACCGGTGCGTCCGTCATGATATCCTTCAACCCACCAGCCGTCCATAATGCTGATATTCGGAACGCCGTTCATGGCCGCTTTCATGCCACTGGTACCGCTTGCCTCCAACGGACGTTTGGGACTGTTGAGCCATGCATGTACCCCGGCAACCATGAGTTTTGCAATGCGCATATCATACCCTGGGATAAAAATAAGCTTACCCAGGCCATTACTGCGGGCGTAGAGTTCCTTTTGATTGTCTAGAATCAGTTTAAGTACAGACTTTCCAGGTTCGTCCGCCGGATGGGCCTTGCCGGCAAAAAGAAAATTAACGGGCCAATTATTTTTGATGAGAATATCGGAAAGGCGGCCGATGTCATCAAAAATAAGATCAGCTCGTTTGTAGGTGGAAAATCGGCGGGCAAAACCGATGGTGAAGACACCGGGTTTGAGCCAATCGGTTTCCGGGAGGCTCGAAAGATAATTTGGAGGGTCAATCCAGGTCTCGAGCATCTGCTCCCGCTGGCGTTTGAGCGTTCTATTTATGTATTCGGTCAGGCGTTTATTGTCCTTGTCCCAGGCTTCCTGCAGGGTGGTGGTGAGTTGCAGCAGGTCTTCCGGTGCAAGGGATGCAAAGCATCCCGGATCGTTGCGCCAGTTGTGCAGACAAGGTGTCTCGTCAAAACAGCGGACCCGGTTGTCGCTGATCCAGGTTAAATGGTGAACGCCATTGGTGATCGCTTTAATTTTGTCTGAAAATGCCGGGAACTGTTTTTTGGTAACATCTCGGTGCAAGCGGCTGACACTGTTGACGGCTCTGTTGATCCGCATCGCCATAGCTGTAAAGTTATACTCGTGGCTTGTTTCATCGTCATGCGCAAGTAAATTAAGGATTTTTTGGAATGCTTTGTGGCTGATAGCTGAATAAAGATCGCGGGAAAAGCGGTCATGTCCGGCTTTGACGGGGGTATGAATGGTATAGACAATTTTTTGTGAGATGCGTTCTGCTGCCGCAAGAATATCGGCATCCGTGGCGATTTCAGGAAAAGCATTGCCAAGGGTTGCTTTCAATTCTTGAAAGATAAGGTGCAGTGAAACCGTTACGCCATGCTGCTCGTTGAGATGGATGGCACCGGCGGTGAATCCCAATGTCTCGAGGAGCGGCAGGATGGCTGAACCAAGCATACGCCTTTGATTCGCTTTGATAATGATCGACTTGGCGTTGTATAACTGGTGTGCAGATTCCTTGATCCACATGGGGGCGTCCGGGAGGCTGTAATCAAGAAGAAATTCCGGCACAAAATAATTCAGTTGTTCGCCAATTTCCATTTTCATCCAAACGTGGGCCTTGATTATCGTTGGCTGAAGCTGGCCGTTGTAAAAGGGGATTTCGATGGTCAACGGCTGATCCGGCTTCAGGGGATCTTTGAGTTGAAAGAGAGTAGGCGTGTCTTCAGGGGCCCAATGGGTAGCGTGATCAATCTGCCCGATTTTAGAATCAACGATCTGTGAAAAATATCCTTCTCGGTACAGGAGACTGATGGCTAAAGCTGGAATTTGGATATCGGCGAAACTTTTAAGAGTATCGCCGGCAAGAACTCCGAGGCCGCCGCTGTAATTGGGGATTTTTCGTGGGCCGTGCAGGTATTTCTGTAGCAGGGCGTTGAGCTGTACATTCGCGCTTTCGCTGATTCCCCGATTTTCCAGGAAATCCTTGAGAGGGTGGAAAACATCGGGATCCGCACCTATTTCCATAGACACATAGGCAACGGAGCTTCCGGTCGGATTCGTCAAGTTTGTCCATACAGTGTCAAACACGTGCTGGGGCACTCCGAAAAAGACTCCGAAGTGGTTGGCGCACATTAAGTGTTCCGGTCGAAAAGAGGAGGATTCTGCCGTAGGATTCATGGAATGAATAATTTTTCTCGTTGAAAGGGGAAGGGCTTGCCTGCAAATGCGGTACTCCGAAAGCCTTTTTAGAAAGGCTGATACGCTTTTGCAAGGAAATTAAATATACAGGAGAAATTTGTTGTATTTCCTTATTGGTGAAGTAAATTGCGCACGTGTGTATTTAACTTACGGTTCACTTATATGGAGGGAGTAATGAGCAGTAATAAGATGTTGTACTGGGCAACCTTGGCGGTGCTTGTTTTGGGCTTGAGTCTGACAGGTTGCAGCAAGAAGGTGCCGGAAACCGCATCGCAGACGGTAACGGGGACAGAAGGAGCTGGTGCCGCAGAACCGTTGGAGTCGGAAGATTCAGGAATTATGGAAGGCCGGACCTCCGGACCGATGGTGCCGGTTTATTTTGAGTTCGACAGTTCGAGACTCGCCGAAGAACAGGTTCAACGTATTGAAACTAATGCTGATTTTATGAAGAAGAATCCTGCTCTTGCCGTCAGGATTGAAGGAAACTGTGATCCACGAGGAACCCAAGAATACAACCTCGCATTAGGTGAGCGTCGTGCTCAGAGTGCTAAGTCGTATCTCATCAATCTTGGTGTGAATGCCGACCAGTTGAGCACTGTGAGCTTTGGCGAAGAAAAACTGCTTCTGTTCGGCCATGATGAAATATCATGGGCACAGAATCGGCGGGATGATTTTGTTATTATAAAGTAATATGCATTTTTAAGCTGTTAACGACCGGGTAGGGACCTTTGTCCCTACCCGGTTTTCTTTTTTAGCCCCTCACTTGGCTTGTGATCGTACGTTAATGTTACCCATTGGACCTAAAAGAGGGAAAACCTACAAGGAGCAATATTGTGAATTTTTTTAAAAGGGTGATTGGTAGTGTCGGTGGCTTGTTGATTATGACGGCTGTTATTTTTAATGGGCAGGCTGTGGCGGCTGACACCAAAATTGGTTACGTTGACATACAAAAAGTATCCTCAGCGTCAAGTGCTGTTAAGAAAGCGCAAGCAACTCTCAAGCAGAAGGCAGCTTCCCTGCAAAGTGCACTAAAAAAAGATGATAATGAATTTCTTGCACTGAAGACGGCATTTGACAAAAAAAATTCTGTCTGGAGTAATGCGGAAAAAAAGAAAAAAGAAAAGGAGCTCCAAACTAAATACCAGGGGTTCTTGACTAAACAAGCGCATTCGCGCCAGGAAATGAAAGAATTAGAAGCGGAACTTCTCGGTCCTATTCAAAATAAAATTATCGAAATTGTAGGTAGTGTGGCTAAGGATAATGGGTTTTCGCTGATTTTACCTCACCAAGTTGTTCTTTATTCCTCTAAAGCGACGGATATCACCGACAAGGTTACAGAAGAATTGAATAAATCGATGAAGTAAGAGGAACCTTTTTTACAATTCAGTTTCAAGCTACCGTCTTGATTTTGAAGACAGCCTTTTCCTAGCGCAAAGGCTGTCTTTTCATTTGCAACGGATCTTATGCCGTTTGCATCACGCATGCGGAGTTCTTTCGATATGTTTTAATGTCGGGAGAGGGGGGGATTCACCACCAGAGGTCTCAGGGGATTTTAAGCGGGAATGATGAGGGGCTGTCCTAAGGTTTGCAGTCAGAACAGTGCCTATTACAGATAACTATTTACAATTAGGATAGAAAAAAGAGAATGCGACCACGAAGTATGACAGGGTTTGGCCGAGGCGAGGCAGCGGAGGACGGCAGGTCCTGGGTTGCAGAAGTCCGTACTGTGAATCACCGCTTTCTTGATCAGCGGGTAATATTACCCCGGATATTTACAGCGTTGGAGGAACCGGTAAAAAAGATGGTTGCCGCTGCCTTGGATCGAGGTCGTGTCGACATCACCTTCAGCCTGCATGGCGTTTCCACCGTTGAGCCGCAGCTCGTGGTCAACGAAAATATAGCCCGCCAATATCATCGTTGTCTGCAGCAATTGATTGAGGCGTATGCGCTTGATAGTGAGATCACCCTCAAAGATATGCTCACTCAGCGGGATCTTATCAGCCTGGAAGAACCGCAGTCGGATATGGATGCGGAATGGGCGTTGATCAGCCGCGCTCTGGCTGCCGCCTTGAAAGATTGCGATATGATGCGGGAAAAAGAAGGGCAGGCTTTACAACGGGATTTATTGACCAGGCTGGAGAAATTCGAGAGTATTGTCGACCGGATCGAAACCCGGATTCCGGAATTGCTACGGCAGCGACAGAGCGATCTTAAGCTGAGAGTCAACAAATTGCTTGAAGGTGTTGATCTGGATCCTCTCCGGCTGGCGCAGGAAACCGCGATCATGGCTGATAAAAGCGATGTGACCGAGGAAATCACCCGACTGGGCAGTCACATTGCCCAATTCCGCGCATTTCTCGTCAGTGATGAACCGGTGGGGCGGCGCCTCGATTTTCTTTTGCAGGAATTCCTTCGAGAGGTCAATACCCTTTCTTCAAAAATCGTCAATGCCGGTATTGCTCATCTGGGTGTTGAGATGAAAAATGAAATCGAAAAACTCCGTGAACAGGTTCAGAATATCGAATGATCTTCGGTCCCCGCATCGTTTTAAAGTGGTCCTTTTTGAGAGTGGACATGCTATATGGACAATAAGCTAATCAATATAGGCTTTGGGAATGCGGTCAAAATCAATCGCATTCTGGCCGTGGTCAATCCCGGCTCCTCACCCATCCGGAAATTGAAAGAAGAGGCCCGCGTGGGTAAAAAGTTGATTGATGTGACCGAGGGGCGGCGGACACGGGCTATCATTATCCTGGATTCAGGGCATCTGGTCCTTTCCTCTGTCCAGCCGGAAACCATCAATCAGCGATTGCTCGTCCTGGACCAGGAACAGCGTAATCCTGTCCTGCGTATGGGAAAGGAAAAAAGCGAGGAAAGCGATGAATAAGGGCATGCTGCTCGTCCTCTCGGCTCCTTCCGGATGTGGGAAGACCACCATCCTCAACCTCGTGATGAAGCGTCTTCCCGGGTTGACTTTTTCGGTCTCCCATACCACACGGCAACCTCGCCCCGGAGAAATCAATGGGGTCCACTATCATTTTGTCGATGCGCCGGCCTTTGCCCGGATTCGCGATAGCCAACCCACAGGATTTCTTGAATGGGCCGAGGTTCATGGCAATATGTATGGCACCAGTGTCGAGGAGGTGAGACGGCATCAGGAGGCTGGTAGCGATGTTATTCTTGATATCGATGTCCAGGGTGCGGCTCAAGTCCGGGATCGGGCGCATCCGATTACGATCTTTATCGCACCCCCCTCGCTGGTCGAATTGGAGCGTCGTTTGCGCGGTCGAGGTACGGAAAACGAAGCGAGCCTTGCTCTGCGCCTTGAAAATGCGCGAAAGGAATTGCAGCATGTAGACGCTTATACGTATTTGATCATCAATGATCGGCTCAAGGAGGCGGCGGAGAGTCTCTATAGTATAATCATCGCCGAGCGCTGTCGTCTCCGGCGTCTGCCTTCCGGTCAGGCGATGCAATGGGGGGCTTGATGGACGGGAAAAAGAAGGAAGCTGTGGCGGTAAAAAGGGAAAAACAAGCTCCAGCCGAGCCCAGCGACGACCTGCTCTGGGGAATCAATGCGGTGTGGGAAGCCTTGCAGCAGAAGGCCGGCGGCATCAGTGAAATTTATATTCAGCAGGGAAAGGCCGGCCCCCGCATCCAGCAGATTATTGATTTGGCAAAAGAGCGCGCCATTGCGCTTCGTTTTGTCGATGCCAACCGGATGCATGTGCCTCGTCATTGCCGACACCAAGGGGTGGTGGCCCGGCAAACCGAGGCCCGTCTGCTGTCGTTGGAAGCGTTGCTGGAGCGTCTCGATGAGGACGGCAGGACAGGTGATCCTTTCAAGATCCTGGTGCTGGATTCCATCCAGGATCCTCACAATCTGGGTTCCATCCTTCGTTCGGCATTGGCTGCCGGATTTTCTTATGTCATCATGACCCGGGAACGGAGTGTGCCGATAACCGGCACGGTAGCGCGGACTTCGGCCGGAGCGGTGGCCCATCTGCATCTTTGCCAGGTGGCCAATCTGGCGGAAACCCTTAAGATTTTAAAAGAACGGGGATTCTGGATTTTCGGAGCCGTGGTCGAGGCTGACGCCGAGTCTCTTTACGCCACCGACTTTTCAGGTCCGATCTGCCTGGTAATCGGCAGCGAGGGTAAAGGCATCCGGCCGCTGGTCAGAAAACAATGCGATTTTCTAGTGACAATCCCGATGCGGAGGTCCTTTAATTCGCTCAACGCCTCGGTGGCTGCGGCCGTCATCATGTTTGAAATTGCCCGCCGATATTGCTGAAGATTGCGGCGGCCGTCACCGTGGTGCGGCAGCATTGCTCCCGCACCACGGTGATGGTTCAACTTTATCTTTTTTTCTTGATTTGTGATTTGAGCAGATCACCGAAGGTGCCCATGGAAGCGGGCGCTTTAGGCATCGGTGGAGGGGTATATTGCTCTTGCGTTGCTTCCTTGGCAACATAATCCTCCGGGGTTAAGGCCAGACGTTTTTGCACCGGATCGACGGATTCGATTTTAACGGTCAATTCCTGGCCCGCTTCCAATACTTCCCGAGGATGATGAATTCTTCGCCCAGCGCCGATTTTGGAGATATGGAGCAGGCCGTCAATGCCCGGTTCCAGGGTGACAAAGGCCCCAAAATCGGCCAGCCGCGACACCCTGCCCTGATGGACCGAACCAACGGGATATTTCGACAGGACTTGATCCCATGGATTTTCAGTCGTTTCTCGGAGGCTTAAGGAAATTCTGTCCTTCTCCCAATCCAGCCGTTTGATGATAACCTGCACTTGCTGGCCGCAGCTGAGTATATCCTCGACTCTGTCGATTTGCCCCCAGGCAAGCTCTGACATGGGAATGAGCCCGTCAACGCCTCCGATATCAACAAAGGCGCCAAAGTCGCGCAGGGAAGTGACCGTGCCGCTCACCTGCATGCCCTCAGTCAGTTTTTCTTTGAGCAATTCACGTTCCTGCGCTCGTTGTGCTTCCTGAACCGCTCGTGCCGAAAGAATAATATTTCTCCCCTGGCTGCCGAATTCGATAATCTTAAAGGCAAAGGTCTTCTCGATATAGTCCTCGGCCTTCTCAACCTTGCGAATATCCATTTGCGAATAAGGGCAGAAGCCGCGCTGACCGGCAACGGTGACGGAAAATCCCCCTTTGATTTCTTCGGTAACCTTGCCTTCGACCGGAATGCCGGAGTGAAAGGCTTCCTCCAATTCTTTGGAAGAAGTGTGGCCGGAGCCGAGCCGGGTGGTGAAAATCATCTCTCCGCCGCGCGCCGCCAGAAAATAAACCTTGATGCGATCACCCGTAGCGACAGTCGGTTCGCCGGAATCGTCGCGCAGTTCCGAGGCGTTGATAATCCCCTCACTCTTGCCGCCGATATCGAGGAAGATGCTTTCACCACTGGTGCCGACAACACAAGCTTCGACGCGGTCGCCTGGTTGGATGGTTTTACGGGAAACGGTTTTTGCCTGAAAAAGGTCTGCAAAGGTCTCGTCACTCATTGTTTCTTCTGTTCCGATAAGAATTAGCCGGCATGGTATGCTTCCCACGCGTGAAGCGCATGCTGGTACTGTAATCGCATCCGTCCGGGATGGGATCAATCATCTAACAACAATTTACTCCCGACTTCAAGCCGACGCACCGAAAAGTCGTCGGTGTTGAAAAGCACAAAGGCGGGAATGGCATCTTTGCCCAAAAGGTCGCCGGGATTAATCAAAAAACAACTGCCAAGCCGCTCAACAAAAAAGAGATGGTCATGTCCATAGCAGACAAGGTCATGGGCACCGGAAAGGGCCTGCTCGCGGGCTAATTCCGGGTAATGATGAAAGGCAATGCGAAATGAACCGGCTACTATGGCCCCATGGGAGCCGTGGTGATGAATGTTTTCAAAGCGAGTGGCACATCGCGAGGCAATAAGATGCTGATCGCCTGCATTGTTGCCGTAGATGAGATGAACCTGTCCGTGAAAGGCATGGAGATACGGCAGCATGAACGGTGAGATCAGATCACCGCAGTGGATCAGCAGTTCGGCACCTTCCCGGTTCGCCCGGCCAACGGCACGATGCAGGTTGGGGATATGATCATGACTGTCCGATAAAATGGCAATAAGCATGGGGTCTCAGCATGCCTGGAGGGTCAGGGCAAGGCAAGCGGAGTGTGCCTTGAGTAACGGATATTTTTTGTCCGCATCAAACGGAAAGCTCATAGGCTGTCTTCTTTAACCGGGTTCAAGGTTTGGGGCAACTCCTTTCGAAAATACCGTGCCTGATACTGCTGGGATACAGGGCTTTTCGTGGCGATTACATCAGGTGTGAAATATGACAATATAGGACACGATCAGGGCATACCTCTCTTAAACCTCGTGTTTACTCGCGAATGGTCTCGGTTCCCGGCGCTACGTCCAGTCGGAGCAATGATTGTACCTCTTGCGGGCTTGCTACCGGTAGCGTGTTGAAACGCACCCGCGTGAAAGTGAGCTCAGTCAGTGCGCCAAAATGATCTTCCATGAGCAGTCGATGGATGGTTTGATCGCCGCCGAGCCAGAGCTGGAGACGTTTGAGCTGGGGCTGGGGTTTTCGAGGGGTAAGGAGCATCGCATCGAAACCGGCCGGCGGTTCGTTGAGGACGAAGAGTTTGTCCGGTGGCGAAACTTCGAATTCATTGAGCAGTTTTTTGGTCCCGGTGAAAATCGCATAGGTGATATCGGATTCCAGGTCCCCGGTCGGGGTGATGATCAGCTGTTTGTCCTGGGGCGTGTATAGAGAGAGTTCTTTGCCGTCATTGATAATTGTTTGGACGGTCGGTTCCGTGTAGTTCCAACGCATAATGCCGGTACCGGTCGGTGAAGCGGTGCCCGGTTGGAGAGCGGTCCGGTAAAAAACGGCGTTTCCGCTCCCCTGTTTCATCCGGCCGCTGGTTAATGTGGATTGGGAGAAATCAAATTCCAGGCTCTGCAGTTGCTGATATTTTTTTTGCAATTGCACAACCTTTGCCTCCAACCCTTTGCTGGTAGCGGCAAAGGAGAGAGAGGTCAGGGCGGTGGCGATGGGCAGAACCAGAGAAAACAAGAAGAGTCGGGTGAGGTTACACATCGGTATGCTCCAAAAGGACGGTGCGTCCGAAAATTTTACCGGCAAGGGCATGCACCGGTGAGGGGATATCGGAGACAAAAAAACGGTTGGGGATATCCGGCGCATACAGTGCGTTGCGGAGGTCCTCGTCTTCTTCAAGGATATTTTTAAGATGCAAGGCGACCTCAACGGAGGAATCGATGATCTGTACTCTGCGGCCAATGCGTGGTGCAATCGTCTTTTTCAGGAGCGGATAGTGGGTGCAGCCGAGGATGAGGGTATCGATCTGTTTGTCGCGCAGCGGGTGAAGATATTTTTTCACGATCATTTTCGTCTCCCGCCTATCCAGCCAGCCTTCTTCCACCAAGGGGACCAATAAAGGGCAGGCCTGACTGTACACTCTGCACTCCGGGCGAAGATCTTGGAGTCGTTGCTCATAGAGGCCGGAATTAATAGTGGCCCTGGTGCCGATGACGCCAATTCGACCGCTCTTACTGATTTGGGCGGCCTTGGTCACTGCCGGAAAAATAACATCAATGATTGATTGACGGTAATGGCTTCGCAAAAAATTTGAGGCTGTACTCGCTGCCGAGTTACAGGCAATAATAATAAGTTTTGCCCCCTGCCTGAGAAGAAATTCGGTATTACGGTGTGAGTATTCAGTGATCATAGCCGGACTTTTTGACCCATACGGGTTCCGGGCGAGATCACCGAGGTAGACCAGAGGGAATCCTGGGCAGAATTGTTCAATTGCACGCGCGACGGTCATGCCGCCAACTCCGGAATCAAAGATACCGATCATCTTGTTTTGTCTGTTGATTTATGATGAAAAGGAGGGGGGTAAGATGCATTCCGACTGTGGTCATTACATTGCGGAAAAAGATCATCCACGAGTGTGGGGTACTGTCGGACGAAAGGAGAGAGTAGCACACTGATACGGAAAAAATCGGTCAAGCGGCAGTATTGTTATACTGCCGCTTGACACCTTTCCCTTCGTACCTGCTCGAAAGCGCGCGCGTTACTTCCTTTTACTGCTATCTTTCGTCCGCGCTTCTATTGCTTTGCGAAGATTATCTGGAAGGCCGCGTTCTTTTCCTGATTGCGAACGCCTTTCAGAAAGCGCTTTAGCACAGAGCGGCTGGCGGGCGGAAAATCCGTGTTTTTTCCGATATTCCTTGGAGTTGAGGTCATGAGATTTCAAGTGCTTTGGGGAAAGCATCTTGAATTCTTGTCCACATTCCAGGCAGATAATTTTATTTTTCTGGATGGATTTTTTAGGGTCCATAACAGGGTTTGTTTCTTCAGGCTCTGCATCAATTCCTGAGGATTCGGTCTCTTGAAGAGATTTAAGGGTTTGAAATGTATCGTTAAGCGCTGTCTTGATTTCTTCAGTCGACATTTGCTTGCTGCTGATCTGCGATTGAATAATTTCGGCAGTCATTTCAACGAGTGATTTACTCATCGGTTTCTCCTGAGCATTGTAATGATGGGGGATAGGTAGCTTGTTTATACGAATGTTGCAAACATAGAGCATGAATTGAAGCAATGCAAATAATTAATTTGTGAGCATCGAAAATATCGGATTCGTTGCAAGCTTATTATAAGGTGATGTTGATAATGAAGAGAGTGTGTCGCGAAACGGGGTGGTTTGCACTCTTTTCAGTATGGTACTTCCGGTAATATTTATCTGGGAGGCTGTTGGTTATTGGAGCGTTCCGGATTATTCTTCCCCAGGAGTTGACAGGCTAAAAAGGAAACATTAAATTCACGGTGCCTGATGCTTCGGTCATTTTTTAAAACCTTAATATATACAGAGTAGTGAGGTGTTACCATGCCGGTTTATGAGTACGAATGCAGCAAATGTAAAAAAATCTTTGAAGTTCAACAACGTATCGCTGACGATCCCTTGACGACCTGCTCCGAATGCGGCGGTGAGGTGCGGAAGCTGATTTCCAGAAGTTCTTTTCAGTTGAAAGGGGGCGGTTGGCATACGGACGGGTATAGCGGTCCATCCAACGGTAAGGGCGCCGCCGATGCCGTATCTCCTCCTTCCTGCCCAAGTGGTGGAGCATGCACCCATTGTCCGGCTGCAAGCTGATCAAGCCTGTCTGGAGATTCAAAACCCGGCCTTGTGCCGGGTTTTTTTATTACGGGAAGGTTGCGGCAGCTTTGTCGTTTTGTCTTTACGGGCTACGGCCTGGTGACAATTGCCATGGCATCGCCGTAGGAGAAGAAACGATAGTGATCGGTGACAGCTATTCGGTAGGCATCCAGAATTCTTTCTCGTCCCGCCAAAGCTGAAACCAGGAAGAGCAGCGAAGATTTCGGCAGATGGAAATTGGTGATCAGATTATCCACAACCCTGAATTGAAATCCGGGATAGATGAAGAGATCGCACTCGCCGATGAGGGGCTGCACCTTTCCTTGTCCGTCAGCAGCAAATTCAAGCGTTCGTACCGTGGTCGTGCCCACAGCCCAAATCCTGCCTCCAGCCGCTTTGACCCGGTTGATTTTTTCCGCTGTTGCTGCCGATATTTCCACACTTTCCCTATGGATGACATGAGTGCGGATGTCTTCCGAGCGGACCGGTGCAAAGGTGCCGTAGCCGACATGGAGAATGATGCTGGCGATATCCACCCCTTTTTCCGCAATCCGGGCAAGCAAGGCGTCGCTGAAATGCAGCCCGGCCGTGGGGGCGGCAACCGATCCTGTGTGGCGGGCGTACCGGGTTTGATACCTGTTCAGATCCTCGTTTGAAGTTCCCTGCGGACGACTGATATACGGAGGCAAGGGCATCTGACCATGCATCTCCAGCAAGGTTTCAAGCGATTGCCCGGGCCGCGGTTGGTACTGCAGGGTCACTTCCGCTTTGCCGTTTTCGTGCAAACTATCGACCCGGACTTTGAGTTCCTCGCTGAAATGGAGCAGCATGCCGGGTTTGGGCCGCTTGGAACTCTTGATCAGGGCAGGGGCCACGGCTTCCTGCCAAGATGAGGGCACGTTGGAAGCAGAAGTTAGACGGGGAAGGGCTAAAAGAAAAAGCTCGACCTTGCCGCCGGTCGTTTTGTGACCCAATAACCGTGCCGGAAAGACTTTGGTGTTATTGATGACCAGGAGATCGTTTTTTCGAAGACAGGTGAGAATGTCGGAGAATTGACGGTGCGCGAGTTCCTCCTTGCCGGTCTCAAGGACGAGCAGGCGGGATTGGTCACGCTGTGGTGCTGGAAATTGGGCTATTCGTTCCACTGGAAGATCGTAATCGTAATCATCCAGGCGATGGGTATAATCAGTCATGGAGAGTGCAGGCTTGAGGATGGACAGGGTGATTTTCTTGCAAAGTGCGATAACCTACTTTACATTGCGAAAAAAGTCTTTGATCAATTTATCCTGATTTCCCCCTCTTAACTCCCGGCAATATTTTGTTCGAAAAATTCTTGTTTCTCTCATAGCCGATGTATCTGGTTATTGCTGCAACAGCCTTTGAAATGGAGGCCTTGCTTCGGGTTTGCTCTTCAGCCCTGCACGTTGAACCGTTGATCATCGGTATCGGCCCGGTCGAGGCTGCCGTCAGGCTGACCGCCTATCTGGCAAAATCCTCTCTCTCGTTCAGAGGGGTTGTCAATCTCGGGGTTGGGGGGGGCTATTTTCGAGAAGAGGGGGGTGCGGGTCTGCTTGATATCTGCTTGGCGAAAAGCGAGGTGCTGGGCGATCTCGGTATTTGTTACGGCGAAACAGTGGAACCCTTGCGGGGTGCATCTTTTGAAGTCCTGGATGCCTTTAATTTAGAGAACGGCTTGCTCGAACAGGCGGAAGCCTGCCTTGCCGCAAACAGCATTGCGTATCAACGGGGCACCTTTGTCACCGTAAGTTGTGTCAGCGGTTCCCGGCAACGTGGCACCCTGCTGGCCCGGCAGCATCGGGGTCTTTGCGAGAATATGGAAGGTGCGGCGGTGGCGCGGGTCTGCCAGCTCTTCGATCTGCCTTTACTTGAACTGCGGTGCATCTCCAACCTGGTCGAAGATCGTGACCTGCGGAATTGGCAAGTCAAAAAGGCCAGCGCCCGATGCGGTGAGATCGCAGCGCTCATCTTGGAAGGATTATCCTATGCCTGAAAAAATCGCACTTTCCCTGGGCTTTTCCCCCTGCCCGAATGATACTTATATTTTTCATGGATTAGTGCACGGTAAGGTCCCGTTAAAACAGGCGGCATTCACCACCCCTTTCCTTGAGGATGTGGAAACGCTCAACGAGTGGGCTTTGCGTGGAGTGTTGGATGTCACCAAACTCTCCTTTCATGCTCTGGGGCATGTCTTGGATCGTTATGCACTCCTGCATGCCGGGGCCGCCCTGGGACGTGGTTGCGGTCCGTTGCTGATCACCGGCACCGGTGATAAAGCGGCCGAGATTGCCGACTGGAAGATAGCTATCCCCGGGGCCTGCACCACCGCCGCCCTTCTCCTGCGCCTCTATCAACCGACCTGCCGTCATCTGGTGGTCATGCGGTTTGATCGGATTATGGAAGCGGTAGCCGGAGGCGAGGTCGACGGTGGGGTAATCATTCATGAAAGCAGGTTTACCTATCAGCAACAAGGGCTGCAGTGCGTCCAGGACCTGGGCGAATGGTGGGAGGAGACCACGGGTTTGCCCATTCCGTTGGGATGTATTGCCGTAAGAAGGAGCCTCGACCCAGTGCTCCGGGAAGAAATCGATGCGGCAATCGCCGCCAGTATCCGCTGGGCGGATACCTACCCCAACGACAGTATGGAATATATCCGGTGCCATGCGCAGGAGATGGATCCGGCTGTGACTCGCAGTCATATCGGTCTGTATGTTAATCATTTTTCTAGGGATCTCGGCGCGGAAGGCCTACATGCGGTGCGGGAATTACTGCGCCGCGGGGTTGAGGCCGGTCTCTTTTCTCCCTATTCGGATGGAATATGATACGGGAGGATTCGAAGGCCGCTGTCCCGGTTTGGGGTTGTGTGCTGATCGGCGGCAGAAGCCGCCGCATGGGGGTGCCGAAACATTTACTGGACCAGAATGGGGTCACCTGGATCGAGCGGACGGTGGCGATGCTGCAGCGGAAGGTGGCGCAGGTGGTGATCTCCGGTTGCGGCGATCTGCCCGCCTCCCTTGCAGATCTGCCCCGGGTCGACGATGTGCCGGGCCTTGCCGGTCCGCTTGCCGGCATCCTCGCCGCTTTTCGCCGCTATCCGCAGGTATCCTGGCTGATCGTGGCCTGTGACCTTCCGGATATGCAGGAGGGGGCCCTGCAGTGGCTGTTGGATTGCCGGAACCCCGGGGTGCTGGCGGTGATGCCGGAATTGGCTGGAGACGGTCGGATCGAACCCCTCCTTGCTTATTACGACTGCGCCTGTCTGCCTCTGCTGGAGGCACTGGCCTCTGCCGGATACCGGCGGATGAGCCGTTTGCAGGGTGAAGCGGGGGTTATCACTCCGCAACCGCCGATCCATCTGCGTGCTTGCTGGCACAATGTCAACACTCCTAAAGAATTCGGCCGGCATCCGTTTCCAGCAGAGGCATCTTCTTGTGGTCCGGTGGACTGATTGGTTTGCCTCCCTATCCTTTTTCCCGTGCGCAGCTGATGATGAAGAGATAAATAAGGTTTTAAGGGAGCAGATACTTCATGGATGATATTTTTGCCGTTATGGTCCAGCGCGATCCTGATCAAAAAGAATTTCATCAGGCGGTTCGAGAGCTTTTTTCGACCATTCGGCCGATTCTCGAGCGCCATCCGGAATATCGACGGCAGGCGGTACTGGAGCGGCTGGTTGAACCGGAGCGGATGATCATGTTCCGTGTCCCCTGGATGGACGATCAAGGCGAGGTTCATATCAATCGCGGGTATCGCGTGGAAATGAGTTCTACCATCGGCCCGTACAAAGGAGGCCTTCGGTTTCATCCCACGGTCACGCTCTCGATTATCAAGTTTTTGGCCTTTGAACAGGTTTTTAAAAACAGTCTCACCACACTCCCCATGGGCGGCGGTAAGGGCGGTGCCGATTTTGATCCCCATGGGCGTTCCGATATGGAGATCATGCGCTTTTGCCAGGCCTTCATGGCCGAGCTGTTTCGCCATATCGGTGAAGATACCGATGTACCGGCAGGCGATATCGGTGTCGGGGCCAGGGAAATCGGCTATCTCTTCGGCATGTATAAAAAATTGTGCAATAAATTTACCGGGGTGCTCACCGGCAAAGGGCTCGGGTGGGGGGGAAGCCTCATCAGACCGGAGGCCACGGGCTACGGTGTCGTCTATTTTGCCTCGGAAATGCTTGCCGCCCATCATGGGGAAACCCTGGAAGGCAAAAACTGTTTGGTTTCCGGGGCAGGCAACGTTGCCCAGTTCACCGTCGAAAAGATTCTGCAGATGGGGGGGAAGGTCCTGACCATGTCGGATTCTTCAGGCTATATTTTCGACGAGGAAGGCCTTGATAGTGAAAAGCTGGAGTACGTCAAAGATCTGAAAGGTGTCCGTCGGGGGCGGATGCAGGAATATGCTGAGCGGTATCCTCGGGCAATCTATGTTCCTGTCGACACCACCAGAAACTATAATCCCCTGTGGACCCACAAAGCCGATTGCGCGATTCCGGCTTCCACCCAGAATGAGATCAATGCCCTGGATGCCCAGCATTTGGTCGATGGCGGGGTGCGGCTGGTCTGTGAGGGGGCGAACATGCCCTCGGTCTCCGAGGCCATCGATATTTTCAGGGAAAATGGCGTTTTGTTCGGGCCGGCAAAGGCCGCAAATGCCGGAGGCGTAGCCGTTTCCGGCTTGGAGATGGCGCAGGATTCCATGCGGCTCCATTGGCCCCGTGAGGAGGTGGATATGCGTTTGCGATCAATTATGAAAAATATTCATCGGACCTGTCTCGATGCTGCTGCAGCCTACGGCAGGGACGGCGATTATCTGACCGGAGCAAATATCACCGGATTTGTCAATGTAGTAAGCGCCATGCTTGATCAGGGGCTGGTATGAAGGTGGGCGGGAGGTTTGCGGTGACGGAGAATGAGGATTTCCGCCGGGATATTCCGTCGATGTTTGCCGAAGATTCGGAGAATTTTTTTGTTCATGCCGCCTGTGAGTGCCCCTATGGCATGGAGCAAAATGCCCTGTACCACCAGGGGGTATTCGGTCGACTCAGTGATGAGGCCATGGGAGAATTTCTTGCCTACGGCTACCGGCGTAACGGGAATTGCATGTATAATATGCGGTGTCCGACATGCAAGCTCTGTGTGCCGATACGCATCCGGACGGAGGAATTTCAACCCAACCGGAATCAACGCCGTGTCTGGAAAAAAAATCAGGACGTACATGTCGAGGTCGCCCCGCTGACGATGTCACATGAGAACCTGGAACTGCTCCAGCGTTTTCTCTCCACCCGTTTCCCCGACGGACGCAGTACTGCCGAGAACTATTATTCCGGTTTTTTTATCACCAGTATCAGTCGATGTTTTGAAATACGCTATCGGATTGGCGAGCAATTGCTCGGGGTCGCCGTGGTTGACGGCGCACCCACCTGGATGAATGCGGTCTATTTTTTTTTCGATCCGGAACAGGGGGGTCGGAGTCCCGGCACGTTGAACATTCTTACCTTGAACCACATCTGCACAACGCAAAAAATCGAATATCTGTACCTGGGCTACTGGATCGAAGGCCACAGCGGCATGGGCTACAAAAATGCCTTCCATCCCCACGAACTGCTGATTGATGGGGTTTGGCAGGAACGGAACTGATTCGGAGAGGCCTGCTCAGGTGCTCCGGCCGTTTATGAGGAGCCCTTGTCACCATGACGCGGAAAATTGATCGGGCGTTTTCCGCGCCATGGTGTCTTTTTTGCGATTACTCTTTTTCTTTCCAATCCGGGCGTAGGTGGAGCTCGGTCAGTTGTTTTCGGGCCACTGAGGACGGTGCATCCGTGAGCGGACAGGTGGCTTTCTGGGTCTTAGGAAAGGCGATGACGTCGCGGATGGAGGAAGAGCCGGTGAGCAGCATCATCAACCGGTCGACGCCGAAGGCAATACCGCCGTGGGGCGGGGCACCGAGTTCCAGGGCTCGCAGAAGAAAGCCGAATTTTTCCTGGGCTTCCTCGGCCTCTATACCTAACGCCTTGAACACGGTTTTCTGCATGGCCGGACTGTGGATACGGATCGAGCCGCCGCCGATTTCAGTACCATTGAGGACCAGATCGTAGGCACGGCTTTTGACCTCGCCGGGACTGGTTTCGAGCAGGGCCAACTGGTCTTCGTTGGGAGCGGTAAAAGGGTGATGCACAGCTGTGTAGCGTTTTTGTTCTTGGTCATACTCGAGCAAAGGAAATTCGGTGACCCAAAGGAAGTTGAACGATCCTTCTTCGACCAGATGGAGCCGTCGGGACAGTTCCAGCCGTAGCTCGGCGAGAACCTGATGCACGGTTTTGGCCGTATCCGCTCCGAAAAGAATGAGGTCTCCGGGTTGGGCGTCAAGGGCTCCGGCCATGGCCTTGATTTCATCATCATTGAAAAACTTGGTGATCGGTGACTGCCACTCGCCTTCCTTGATTTTGATCCAGGCCATGCCGCGGGCACCGAAACGACCGGCATATTCGGTGAGGTCGTCGAGGTCTTTCCGGGAAAATCCGCCGCAGCCTTTGGCGTTGATCGCCTTGACCACGCCGCCTTTCTCTATGATAGAATTAAACACCTTGAAACCGCAGCCCCGCAGTGTTTCCGTCAGATCAATCAGTTCCAGGCCGAAACGCGTGTCGGGGCGATCAGTGCCGAAGCGGCGGAGGGCTTCGTCATAGGTCATCTGGTGGAAAGGGGGCTGCAGCTCAATGTTTTTGACAGCCTTGAACAGGCTTTTGATCATGCCTTCGACGATGGTGATGATTTCGCCCTCGGTGATGAAGCTCAACTCCATATCGATCTGGGTGAATTCGGGCTGGCGGTCGGCCCGGAGGTCTTCGTCGCGGAAGCATTTGACGATCTGATAGTAACGGTCCATGCCCGCGACCATCAGGATCTGCTTAAACAATTGAGGAGATTGGGGCAGCGCGAAAAATTTGCCGGCATTGACCCGGCTCGGCACCAGATAGTCCCGCGCCCCTTCGGGGGTGGAACGGGTGAGCATCGGGGTTTCGATCTCGAGAAAATCGTGGTCATTGAGATAGGTGCGGACGGTCTGCAGGGCCTGATGACGAAGAACAAGGTTTTTTGCGATTTCCGGCCGTCGCAGATCAAGGTAACGATACTGCAGGCGGAGAGTATCGGAGACGTCAACCTCCTCGTCCAAAGGGAAGGGCGGTGTTTCGCTGGTGTTGAGAATCCGCAGTTCATCAACCAGAATCTCGACAGATCCGGTTTTGAGTTTCGGATTTTCCATGGAGGCCGGCCGCCGCACAACCCGGCCGCGAACGGCGATGACCCATTCGCTGCGCAATTGATGCGCCTTGGCATGGATTTCTTCGTTGATTTCCGGGTTGAAAACAATCTGGGTGAGGCCCCAACGATCGCGCAGGTCAATAAAGATAACGCCGCCGTGGTCGCGGCGGCGAAGCACCCAGCCCATGAGGATGATTTCCTGATCCAGGAAATCGAGGCCAAGATCGTTGCAGGTGTGTGTGCGCCGAAGCGCTCCCATTGATTCCATTTTTGTTCTCCAAATATAGGGTGCAGATCTGCCTTGGGCAAATCTGGAAAAAGCGGCGGCGGCGACGGGTCTTTTGCGGATACGGTTTGAAGACACCGGGGCTAGCGCTGTTACTTTGTGGTTATTGCAGAAGTTGGCTCAGGCGTAGACATTGCTGTTCCGGATTGCCGGACAAGGCAAAGGGCTGCTGTTCCTGGGTCAGCATATTTCTGAGGATTCCTTCCTGTCGTGCCCATTCGTCATCGCCGATGATCAGGGTGAAACGGGCGTTCACCCGGCCAGCCTGTTTGAGTTGAGCCTTCAGGCTGCGGCCGCTGTAATCGAGCGCCGCTTTCACGCCCTGCCGGCGCAGGAGATGCGCCAGTAGGCTGCAAGGCTCAAGCGTGTTCGTTCCCAGTGCGGCGAGAAAAATATCCATATGGGCGACGGGCAGTTGTTTGTCGGTATTTTGTTCCATCAAAAGGACGAGTCGTTCCAGTCCCATGGCGAAACCGATGCCGGGCAGCGGTGGTCCGCCCAATTGTTCGATCAGACCGTCGTATCTTCCCCCCGCACCGACGGCAGCCTGGGCGCCCAGATCGGCGGTGAGGAATTCGAAGGTGGTTCGAGTGTAATAGTCGAGGCCTCGTACCATAAAAGGGTTGAGCCGGAAGGGGACCTGCAAGCTTTGCAGAGCCCTTTGCACCTCTTGAAAATGTTGTTCACAGTCCGGGCAGAGGGCCTCGAGCAGGGAGGGGGCTGCCTTTACCAGCGCCTTGCAGGTTAATTTTTTACAATCCAACACCCGGAGGGGATTGGTATGGGTGCGACGACGGCAATCCTCGCAGAGACCGTCGAGCGAGTGTTCAAGAAAGGCGACCAGTCGGGTTTTGAAAGGGGGGCGGCACACCGGGCAGCCCAACGAGTTAAGCTCCAGGCTGGTCGTGATCCCGAGTTCATCCAAAAGCATTTGGCCCATGGCGATGAGTTCGGCATCAATGCGCGGTTCGACGGCGCCGATGATTTCGGCATCCAGCTGATGAAATTGTCGGAGCCGTCCCTTTTGCGGTCGTTCATGGCGAAACATGGGGCCGATAGTGTAAAGACGTTGTACCGGCTGCTGCACATGCAGGCCATGTTCGATGAAGGCCCGCATGATTGAGGCCGTCGCCTCCGGGCGCATGGTGATCCCTTTGTCCGTAAAGGTGTACATCTCTTTTTCAACCACATCGGTGGCTTCGCCGATGGACCGGATAAACAATTCCGTCTTCTCCATAATCGGCATCCGGATTTCCTGCATGCCAAAACGTTCAAAAATATCACGTGCTTGTCGTTCTATGTGCTGCCACCGGAAAACGCTGCCCGGTAAAATGTCTTTAAAACCGTTGATAGCCTGAATCTTCAAGGGATACTCCATTCTTATCCGTGGGCGGCATGCTCCGCCGCTCCTCCGATCATATTGATACGTATAAAAAAAGTTAAGAATCTAATCGCAAAACGGGTGAAAAGTCAAGCTGATGTGGCTTTTTTGTGGTAGAATACTTACTATCTTCATTGAAATCGGCTCTATTTTTCAGGGCCGGCCTCCATGCTTGATAAGCGGGTGGGATTCTGCAGTCTTTTGTGTTCTCGTTGCGCGTATCCCTTGGAGGTGAAGGGTGTCCCCCGATGATTTTCAACTGCATTGTAACAAATTACCAAGAGGATTGAATGAAACTGCCAGAGTTGAAAATAGGTTCATTTATAGCAAAAATTCCCATCATTCAAGGTGGTATGTCCATCCGGGTGTCGACCTCGGCTTTGGCTATACCAGTTGCCGAATGTGGCGGTATCGGAACCATCGGCGGATCAGGAATCCCCGTACCGGAACTGCAGGCGGATATCCGGAAAGCTAAGAACGCTACAAAAGGAGTCATTGCCGTCAATATCATGTACGCCATGAAGGACTTCTATGAGCTGGTTATGGCCTCCATCGAGGCCGGAGCCGACATGATTATCACTGGAGCCGGTTTTTCCAGGGATATTTTTAAGATCGGCAAGGCTCATAATATTCCTATCGTTTCGATTGTTTCTTCACCGGGATTGGCCAAGCTTGCGGAGAAGCTGGGGGCTGCCGCTATTGTTGTCGAGGCGACTGAGGCCGGAGGACACCTGGGAACCGAAATACCGCTTCGCGAACTTTTTCCAACGGTTCGAAAGGTGGTGTCGAAAATTCCGCTGATTGCCGCCGGTGGAATTACCAATGGTTTTGAAATGGCTGAAATGATGGATACGTTCGGTGCCGACGGCATCCAGATCGCTTCCCGTTTTGTCTTGAGCAAAGAGTGTTCCGTCTCCCAGGAATTCAAGGAGACCTTTCTCAAGGCCAAGGAGGAGGATATTGTCTTGGTCTCCTCCCCGGTCGGCATGCCGGGGCGGGCGGTTAAAACGCCCTTTGTCGAAAAGATGTTGAAGGGGGAGGATATCGCAGCTGAAAAATGTCATTTTAAATGCCTCAAGAGATGCAACCATAAATACTGTATCAGCGAGCGGTTGACATCCGCCCTGAAGGGAGATGTTGAAAATGGGCTGGTTTTTTCCGGTGCCAATACCTTTAAAATGAAGGAGATTCTTTCCGTCCAGGAAATTTTTGATCGCTTCGTTAAGGCGGCGGAATCCGTGTATAAGGAAAAACTTGCATAATCTGGCGGCAACAATGAAGGTAAGGTTTTTATCTATGATGCATTTCTTTCATTTTTCAGCAAACGCTTTATGACAGTCGAATCAGAGGGTCAGGGCTTAGACCGGGAAGCAGGGGCGGAAATCCCGCTCACGGTTATTCCCGATTCCGACCATCCCATCCGTGAACAGCAACTTGACCGCGAAGCGCTTAAGGTCCTCTATCGCCTGCGCGATGCCGGATTTAAAGGGTATCTCGTGGGCGGAGGAGTACGTGATCTGTATCTCGGGCGAGCCCCTAAGGACTTTGATATCTCCACCGATGCCCGACCCGGCCAGCTGCGACAGCTGTTTCGAAATAGCCGAACCATCGGTCGCCGGTTTCGTTTGGTGCAGGTTTTTTTTCGGGGCAACAAGATCGTCGAAGTCTCCACCTTACGTTCGAGCAGTGAGTTCGATATTGATGGTGTGGAACAGGTGCTACCGTCGAATAACACCTTCGGAACGCTGGAAGACGATGCCTTTCGGCGGGACTTGACGATTAATGCCCTGTTCTACGAGATCGAAAATCGCACTATAATCGACTATACCGGGGGGGTGCAGGATCTTAACCGTGGCATCATCCGCGTGGTTGGTGATCCGGACCGGCGATTTACCAGGGATCCGGTGCGGATGATGCGGGTGGTCCGCCATGCCGCCCGAACCGGTTTCGTTATTGAGGAGGAAACCTACGCCGCTCTCCAGCGACATCGGGACAAGCTCCATCTCTGCCCGCCTTCACGTATCCGCGACGAGGTGTTGAAAGACCTGCAATCCGGAGCAAGTCGCCCTTGGGCTGAGCTTTGCCTGACCTCTTCCCTTTGGTCCGCTCTTTTTCCTCTCTATGAAGAATCCCTCCAGGGGGAACATGGTGAAAGGATGAAACGGGAACTCTTACTTATTTTTACCGCCTTGGATCGTCTGCATGTTTACAGGGATGACTCGGAGCCGGTAAAAATTCCCGAGTCCGTTCTTCTTGCCGCCCTTTTGCTTCCCTGGGCGTGTCAACGGTTTAATCTTCCGGAAACCAATGTGCGGGGAGCCGTATTTCATGCCTTGTCGCGTACGATCCGGGAAGACGTCGAGCATTATTTTGGGGCCCCGTTCAATGTTCAGCGTATGGCGAAGGAGTCCATCACCACTTTGCTGATCAACCTTTCGACCTTCCATCATGCCCGCTCCCAGGGGGATGATCCCAATTGGTTGAGAAGAAAGAGTTATTATAAAGATTGCTCCCGTTTTTATGATCTCTATCGCGAATCGCAAGGCGTGGAGGCCGTCAAGGCGGAACGCTTTGTTGCGCCGCGGCAGAGTGAGGAGGAATCTCAGGAACCTCCTGAAGCCGTAAGCGAGGTGCAGACAAAAACAGAAGTCTCAAAGGGCCGAGGTCGAGGTGGGGTCAACCCGGCGTTCAGCAGTACGCAACACGGGGTGTTCGGCCTCCGTCGCCCCCGTGAATAGCGGCCAAGGGGAATTGTTTGCGCTTTTTGCTCTACAACATTCGTTATGCTGCCGGTAATGGCGGCCGTTTTCATTTCCCCTTTCCCTTTGCAGGCTATCTGCGGCGATCTCGCGGTAATTTCGATAAAATAGTAGAATTTATCAAGTCGGTCAACCCGGATGTCATGGGGCTGGTGGAAGTGGATGGAGGTTCTTTTCGTACCGGCCGGCTGTGTCAGGTGGAAATGATCGCCGAACTGTTGGGATATTATCATGTCGTTGAAACGAAGTATGGTTCGACCTCAATGGCAAAGAGAATTCCTCTGCTCAAGACACAGGGTAATGCCATCCTCACCAAGATGCCTATTATCAGCCACCGTCTTCACTATTTTGATGAAGGGGTGAAACGGCTGGTTATTCAGGTCTGCACCGAACGGGTGACTATCTTTTTAGTGCATCTTTCCTTGACCTACCGGAACCGACAGAATCAGCTTGAGCGTTTGTATAAACTGATCCGTGCAGTTGATCGTCCGTTCATCCTGGCCGGTGATTTTAACGTGCTCTGGGGAGAACGGGAGCTCGAACTTTTTCTCGGGGCCACGGGTCTTGTCAGCGCCAATTCGGAGAAAAAACCTTCCTTTCCCAGTCGGGCACCGAAACGGGAGCTTGATTTTATTCTCCACAGCCCGGAACTCCATGTTGTCCAGTTCCAGATTCCTGCCGTAACCTTTTCGGATCATGCTCCCTTACTCTGCGATTTTGAATTTTAAGCAGAGTGTGCGGCCCTGCACCACGGGTTCTTTTCGCCCTCTCCTTTGATTTCTGTATTACTTCATCGTCGATGTCCTATTAGGCAAACCAATGATGGATCCATTACGCCCGGTTATTCCGTTGCTGTTTTGGGTTGCCCGGCGATACGAAAAAAAATGCCGGTTGCAACGGGTACAGATGGCGGCCGTATCAATATGCTCCGGCAGTAGGCCTGCTTCCAATAATTGGCAGTTGCTGATCGCCCAGAAGTCAAAATAGTGCGGTTGCACTTGAAAGTCGTGCATCCAGCGGGGTAATTCTTTGTGGTAATGAATGAACTCCGCGCAGCAGGGGCCAAGGGACGGACTGAGAGCCGCCATCAGGCTTGCAGGGGCCACTCCGTAGTTTTCCTGCAGACATTGTACTGTTTTACCGACGATATCGAGTACGCTTCCGCGCCAGCCGCAGTGGATAGCGGCAATAACGCCCTGGAGCGGTGCGGCGAGCAGAATGGCCTGACAATCGGCCTGTTGGATCAGGAGGCCGGTCCCCGGCAGGTTTGAGACCATGGCATCGTACCCCTCTAACTCAGCGGTAACGTGGGCTTGTTCAACCACCAGGACCCTGTCGGAATGGGTCTGCTTGACGGAGACCAGCTGCTGCAGATCCAGCGCGGCTATGGCATGGGCACGATTTTCGCCTACACGTTCAACCTGGTCTCCGACATGGTAACTGAGATTGAGCGAAGCGAAAGGCTCCGTGCCGGTGCCGCCCATGCGGTTGAACATGCCATGGGGAACGGGCAAGAGGCGGCTGGTGTAATGGGGGAGGGGCGATTCCTGGAGTTGCATGAGCGGCTCGAAGTGAAAAAAAAGTATAGCCCCTATAGACGACAGGCGTTGCCGTATGGTTGTCGGTGCCCATGTGCATCAGGGCCGGAGTAACCCTCCCTTTGCATTAAGGACAACAAAGGAAGGAACGGTTTCGTGACACAATAAGAGAGTAATGAAACGTTTAAAAACGGTACCGCAAAGGGGAAATTATGTGTGTGGGCACACAAAGAAGCCGGCAGGGAGCACTTCGGCTTCTTTGCGTATTTAAAGATAGGTGAATACGGTTTTATTGTTTTTTCTGCCGATTTTGACGTCGCCGCCCTTGTTGAGGTTGCCGAAAAGGATTTCTTCGGTAAGGACGTCTCCAATTTCCTTCATGATCAAGCGCCGGAGGGGACGAGCGCCAAAGGCCGGTTGGTATCCTTCTTTCGCCAGCCAGGAACGGGCGGCGGGGGAAAGGGAGATCCGTATTTTTTTGTCGGCCAACTGCTGCTGCAGTTCTCCTATCATCTTGTCGACTACTTTTTCCACAATCTCTAACTCAAGGACCGAGAAACTGATAATGGCATCGAGCCGGTTACGGAATTCAGGAGAAAAGAGATTTTTTATAGCTCGTTGTTCCTTTCCTGTTGAGTCGCCGAGAAAGCCGATGGTACGTTCACTCATTTCCCGGGCACCGGCGTTGGTGGTCATAATCAGGATGACATTGCGGAAATCGGCGCGGCGTCCCGCATTGTCGGTGAGGGTGGAATGATCCATCACCTGGAGCAGAATGGAAAAAACATCCGGGTGGGCCTTTTCGATTTCGTCAAGCAAGAGTACGGAATAGGGATGCTTGCGGATCGCATCGGTCAACAGGCCACCCTGGTCAAAACCGATATAGCCGGGTGGGGCACCGATCAGTCTGGCGACCGCATGTTTCTCCATATATTCACTCATGTCAAAACGCTCGAAATTGACGGAAAGCGTAGCCGCCAACTGACGAGCGACCTCGGTTTTTCCGACACCCGTCGGACCGGCGAAAAGGAAGGAACCGGTGGGCGACTGCGGGTTGCCGAGTCCGGCACGCGAACGTTTGACTGCCTTGACCAGCGCATCAAGGGCTTCGTCCTGGCCGTAAATGACGGCTTTCAGCTTGTCCCCAAGATGGAGCAGTGCCTCGGTGTTGTTCACTATCCTGCTGTTCACTGGTACCCTGGCGATTTTGGAGACAATCTGTTCCACATCACGAACCCCGACCGTTCGTCCGGTTTTCCCGGTGAGTCGGAAAAAAGCACCCACTTCATCCATGACATCAATAGCCTTATCCGGAAGGAAGCGGTCGTTGATATAACGGTGCGCCAGTTCGGCAGTGGCATCAATTGCGGTTTTGGCATAATGAATATGATGGTGCTCTTCGTACCGCGACTGCAGCCCGCGCAGGATGCGACAGGTGTCCTGAACCGAGGGTTCGGCGATATCGATTTTTTGGAACCGACGCGATAAGGCCCGGTCTTTTTCAATATGGTTTTTGTACTCCTCATAGGTGGTTGAGCCAATGCAGCGGATCGTTCCCGCCTGCAGGGCGGGCTTGAGCAGATTGGAGGCATCCATGGAGCCGCCACTGGTGGCACCGGCACCAATGATGGTGTGCATCTCGTCAATGAAGAGGATGGCCTTGTCGTTTTTTTCGATGGCGGCCACAACCTCTTTCAACCGTTTTTCAAAATCGCCCCGGTATTTGGTTCCCGCCACCAGGGTGCCGAGGTCAAGCATGTAAATCTCCGCATCCTGCAGCAGATCGGGAATGAGTTTCTTGGGATCCGGCTGCGCTTCCTTGCGGGCAACGCTGTCTTCATGAATCCGCAGGGCCAGGCCTTCCGCCATGGCGGTCTTGCCGACACCCGGCTCGCCGACCAGTAAGGGATTGTTTTTCTTTCGCCTGCAGAGAACCTGCATCATTCTGTAGAGTTCCTGGTCCCGACCGATCAGCGGATCAATGCTGCCTTCAGCCGCCCGTTTGGCGAAATTGACGGTAAACTCGTCAAGGGCTTCCGTCGGTTTCCCCTGTTTTTTCTTCTGTTGCTGCTGCTCAGGGGGAGCCTGCCGGAGCGGTTCGTTCTGCAGATATTCGGGGAGGCTGTGGGAGATGTATTCCACGACCTCCAAACGGCCCACGCCCTCGCTGCCCAGGAAATAGACGGCATGGGAATCCGGCTCGGTGAAGATGGATACCAGGACATCGCCGGTATCGACCTGTTTTTTACCGCAGCTCTGCACATGGCTCACCGCTCGCTGGAGCACTCTGTTAAAGGCGACGGTCTGCGCCGGTTCGCTGTCGCTGTCCTTCATAATCGGCATGCCGGTCTCAAAGAACCGTTCCAACCGATCCTGAATATTCCGATTGTTGCCCCCGCATTTACCGATGATATGGCGAGCAAGATCGTCATGAAGCAAACCATAGAGCATGTGCTCGACAGTGACGTACTCGTGGCGGTGATTCTTTGCTTCTTTTATCGCCTTGATCAGGGCGAGTTCCAATTCTTTGCTCAACATAATACCTACCTCGATGGGGATACGAAAATCCCCCTCTTTTCCGGATGGAGGACATCCGGAACAAACCCCGATTTATTTATTCAATCTTTTTCCAGCGAGCACTTCAATGGAAACTGATTCTTTTTTGCCAGCCGGTGGACAATCGCCACCTTTGTTTCTCCTATTTCACGGGTAAAGACTCCCGCTATACCAATGCCCTGATGATGCACATTGAGCATTATCCTGGTTGCTTCATCGATGCTTTTTTGAAACACTGTCTGCAGGATCATGATGACAAAATCCATGGTGGTATAGTCATCATTATGAAGCAACACTTTATACAGTGGTGGTTCCTGCAGAGAATCCTGCTCGGATAGTTTTGTTTTTTCCTGGAGTGCTGAATCTTCTTTTGCCATAGGTATAACTCAACAGAGAGTGCGGCTTTTCAGCCTGCCGTGTTTATCTTTAAACCGTGGGAAGAACATGGCCGAGCTCACACCTCTGCTTCCTTTCCGTTATGATCATCATTGCTTAACTGTCTCTGTATTCTTGATAATCCATGTGACTATTTTAATGCTCGATTTTAATTTTGCAAGGTTAGGCGGCTCTCTCCTCTCCTTTTGCAGCCTCTCTTGCGAACAGAGAAAGAAGCAGATGCTGCAGAACGGTAGGCGCGGCAAGGGGAGAGCCCTTAAGGCGGAATTCCGCTTTAAGCAGGAGTTGCATCCAGTCTACCAGCACCGGCAGTGAGTAATTTGCGGCGGATTTGAATTGCATATAGAGGGCAAAAGGATGGCCGCTCAGCTCTTTTTTCCATTGCTGGTGTTCTTTGAGGCGCGGCAGGCAGTTTTGCTGAAAAGCGGCGGCTGACATGGAGGTCTGGAAGTGCAGGCCGGGTTGCTCCTGCAGCGCGCGGAACAAAAGCAGACCACGGACAAAATTGCGTAACGTCGCCACAACGGCCAGGGGGTGTATACCGTTTTCCTGCAGCCGATCGCCGATAATCAGGGCTTGTTCCCTGTCGCGACGGGTAATGGCGGCGGTCAATTCAAAGAGGGCCTCCTGGCGGGTACGGCCCACCAGAAGATCGAGATCCTCCCGGGTAATCTGCCGGCGCTCGCCGAGAAAGAGGATCACTTTTTGCAATTCCATCACCACGGCAACAGGATGGAAGCCCACCCGTTCGAATAAAAGATCGGCCAGGCCGGGCGCCATGGTCTTGTCCTGCTCCTTAAGGGTGTTTTGCACCAGTTCCAGCAGCACGGCCTTTTGCTCCTTCTGGGCCTTTGCGCCAGCCCCGGCGTCCACGCTCAGGTCAATGACTGTTTGTTCGTCTTTGAGCCGCTTGAATAATTTTTTTCGTTTATCGACATCCTCTGCCAAGAGTATGAGAACGTTGTTCTTCGGAATCCCTGCATCCAGCGCCTGACCGAGCATTTCTGCCGGCTCCGTCGGAGAGACCGGCGAGGTGGTCGCGCCGTTTCCTTGATCCGTGAGATATTGCCGGGTCCAGCTCAAGTCCCCGGTGGGTTTTGCAAAGCCGAAGCAGCGCTGCCATTCGGCCGGGGTCATTGTGTCCAGATCCTTGTCAAAAGAGCGCGGATCGAGCCCGCCGCTTTCAATGAAGGCGCGCAAGGTGCGACCGACCTGTTCGGTTTTGCCGTTGCTTTGTGCCTTCAAGGCCTTGTCCCAGATGGTTTTTGCCACCTGTTTCGAGAGAAAGAGTCGGGTGTCGGTCACCCGGTAGACCTGACGTCCTGACAGGAGACTGAAACTGCGGAGCTTGATGAGGGTGGAGGCGATATTCTCCTGATCTCCATCAATGGGATGCACGATTCCTCCCTCTCTCTCCAGCAGTGCCTTTTCAAGTTGTTCCGAGGCATTTTTGCAGAGATAGCGCTCGCCGAATAAGAGAAAGATCTGTGTATTCCCGGTGTCCGGCCGGGCAAGCAGTGCGGACAGGGTTTCACGGGTATAAAGCGGCATGGCGGGTGTCAGCTCCGCGGTCGACCGGCTTGATTCCGGACACCGATGCCTGAGAACTGCTGCGTTTCATCCAGAATTTTATGGAGGATTGCAGTCAGCGATCCGGGTTGAAGATAGTCCTGACCCCTTCCGTTTTGGAAGATGGAGGCGGATTTTTGGGCCACGGTCTTCCAGGAAATGGAGGAGGGATTTTCGGCAATGATTTCAAAAAACTTTTTATTGTAGGGATCATTAACCATTGCCAGTCCTGTGCCGATGGTTGCGAGAATATCCACCGAACCGGAGAATAAACGGGTAAGCTGGGTGTAGACTTTGACCCCGCCGCAGGAGCCCAGACTGAGGAATCGCTGTTTTCCCCGTAAATCACTCTCCGATATTTTGTTTTCCTCAATCAACTGGGTCAACGGTTCGACAATCTGTTCCGTTCGCCAATAACTGTGACCGCGTTGGGCGAGCATTTCGTCCCTGGAGTGGATGAACCGATTGAGCATCTCCATTTGATGTTCCTTGTCGGAATAGACAAATTGGGTGTGGTGAATGGTCACATTTCCGACCTTCTTGACAAAGGCAACGGCAAAGTGCCGGTCGCGCATGGCCTGAAACAAAGAGGGGAGACCGGCACTGCTCCATCGGCGGATTTCCTGCTCAAAAGCGGGGGACATCAGAGCCAAGGTGTACTGCTGTGAGGGAACCAAGTGGTAGCCACTTTTCAGCAGCAGGTTGGCATTGGAGACAAAGGATTGCCGGCCGTCATCGTCGGGATGAAACATGGATACCGAACCGATGCGGCCATCCTCTTTCCATTCGCCGAAAGGGGTCAATTGATATTGTTCGAGGTTAACCGCACCATGGCGGACAATCAGTCGATTGATCAGCATGCGGTCAGCCGGAGCGAGCAGTTCCGGGTAGGTTTGGAGGTAATATTGCAAGATAACGTTGATCAGCTTGGAAAAGCCCCTGTTCTCAGCCTCGGACTGCTGGACCATGAGGGTGATAAGAAAGGTGCGGGCATCGGGTTCGAGCACGTTGAGCAGAGGCGTCAGGGTTGCGGAAAAGAGCAGGATGGAGTCCTCATCGCGGAAAGCGGACCGCGCTACCAACTTGAGGATTTCTTTTTGTTTGCTGCCGTCGGCCGGGAAAAAAACGGTGAGTTTGCCTTTTTGGGCGCAACTGACGATGAAATCGGAAACGAAACGGTTTTCCGGGTCAACGGCTCGAAGAAACGCCAGTAGATCCCCCTGGTGTTTTCCTGAAATCCGACTCTGAATAACAGGAACCATAACCTCGCGAAAGGAAGAGTCGTACAGCTCACTTCCCTGTGCCATGATGGCATACGCATCGGCGGTGGTGAGGTTGCGGGCGGTCTGCACCCTGCCGGCCGAGGTCGCCTGCTTTAAGAGGCCGATGGCCTGCCCTTTGCCGGCACCATAAAATTGGCCTCCGAATCTGCTTTTTACCTGGGAGGGGAGTTGCTCGAACTTCGCCTGCAGTCGTTTTATGGAATAGCTATTCAGTGTCGCCTCGGACAATTCATAGCCGTATTGATCGGTGACGGCATGGAGGTTGTTGATTTTCCAGATCAGCTCAGTGCCGCCGTCATACAGCCCCTGGAGCAGTATGGATTTTTGACGGCTGTCCAGCTTGTCATACTGCGTTTCCTGAATATCGGCGGGCAGGGCAAAATAGCTGACCAGCCAGTTCCAGGCGTCTTTGCCTGCAAGTGATTTGTTTGTAAAAAGGCAGCGGGCATTCCAGGCGTCATCCTGTCGCAACTTCTGAATCAGCTCCATTCCGTCGAGTAGGGTTTCCGTATCCATGTCCGCTATTTTGGCAAAGGCTTCAGCAGCCTTGGCCTGGTTATTTTTAAGGCGCATCAGGGTCGGCATGCCTTTTAATGCCAGATTCACCGTCATGCCTCTGACGGCGAAAATGGCCTGCGCTGCCCGGTTGTTGACGTCATCCAGATTGTTGAGCAAGGGGATGGTGCTGAGAGCCTGTTGCGCGGAGCCCCCTTGCATGCCGAGATAGCTGCGCCATGATCGGCTTGATTCATACGTCAGTGACTTGACGGCAGTGAGCCCGGCAAGGGCGAGCTTGGTGTCCAGGGAGTCAAGATTACTCAAGGCCTCAAAGGCCTGGACCTGTTCAAAGGTGAAACGTTCCCGGCCGAGTATCTCCAGAACGGCTCGAGCCTGCTCGGAATTTATGTCCGGCAGTGCGCATATCTTGCGCAAGATGCGTTGCCCGTTATAGTGCATTTTGCGGATAGTCGATGTTCCGTATTCAATCTGTTGCCTGGTCAAACCATGAATATTTTGGTATACGCTGACGGTTTGCCGGGAGCTGACTTCGTCCATATGGGCACTTGCGCATAAGGCTGATGCGTAGGGACTGGCCAGGATAAGAAGGGCAGCAAGGACTAACGACAGGCTGTATTGACGGTTGCGGTAAACCTGATGAGAGAGTAAGCGATTTTGCATAATGTGAAGAGTGGGTTAATGGTATCTGGTGGTTTGCAACGAATGCTTCCATTCATGGCATTGTTATTGGCCATGGTGCTCTGGGGCAGCTCCTTCGTGGCGATGAAATACAGCTTTCAGGAGATGCATCCCCTGTCCGTAATCCTGGGGCGGATGGTTATCGCTTCACTCTGTTTTCTTCCTTTTTTTCGATTTTTTTTGAGGATGGGATTGTGCCGGCATCACATCCTGCCGGTTTTCCTGATGTGTTTATGTGAACCCTGTTGCTATTTTCTTTTTGAATCAGCCGCGCTTGTCCGCACCAGTGCCTCGCAGGCCGCCATGATCACCACCATGTTGCCGCTTCTGGTTGCGATGGGCGCCGGATTGTTTCTGGGCGAACGGGTTACCATTCGGACCGTCTGCGGGTTTTTTATAGCCGCTGCAGGTGCAGTGTGGCTCAGTCTGGGGGGGAAGGGTACGGAACAGGCACCGTATCCCGCTCTGGGCAATTTCCTCGAGTTTTTAGCTATGATTTGTGCAACGGGCTATACTATTCTAATGAAACAGTTAAGTAAAGAGCTCCATCCTTTTTTTCTGACGGGTATTCAGGCGTTCGCCGGCGCCTTGTTTTTTTCCCCGGCCCTGTTGCTGCCCAAGGTGCAGGAGACGGCAGTTACCTGCAGTGGTGTTTTTCTCGTGCTCTATTTGGGAACAGTGGTCAGTGTCGGCGCCTACGGTTTGTATAATTTTGGTATCAGTCGCATTCCGGCCAGTCAGGCTGCTGCTTTTGTCAATTTGATACCGGTTTTTGCCTTTCTTCTCGGTTTTCTCATTCTTGGAGAACGACTGACGTTTTGGCAATGGATGGCCGGTTGCTTGGTCTTTTTCGGGGTACTGGTGAGCCAGGACACCCTTGCCGAACCGTCGCAAGCAGGATCGATATGACGAGAACTCTCATTTTGCTTGGTATTTGCTGTATTGTTACCGGTCTGCTCTGGCCCTGGCTCCGTACTCTTCCTTGGGGACGACTGCCCGGTGATATTGTGATTGTCCGGGAAAATTTTCGCTTCTTTTTCCCCCTTACCACGTCCATGGTGATCAGTGTTGTCGTGTCGTTGCTTTTTTGGTTGTTTCGGAAATAGGGGGACGCCCCTGTCTAAAATGATACTCGAAGGTGATACAGGTCAAGCACCGACAGCCAGCGGCGGCTGGTGCCGGCGGTGCGGCAGGATGCACAGTCTGCCTTCGGGTCCTGCCCGGCAAGCCTGTCTGCAGTTGATGGACCATCTCCACCGGCACCGACGGATTGACTTTTCCGTGCCGGAAACCCTGGCTGATGCCCGCTGCTCGACGGACACCCTGTTCCGCAAGGCAGGGGGCAAAATGTTTGGGGTCCTTGTCTGTCGGGATAAAAATGGCGAGCCGGTGGTGCTGCGGGCGTTTTCCGGGCAATATAACGGTTTGTGGCAGGTGGCTGGCTGGGTGGGGCCGATCTGCGATAGTACCGCCTTCAATAAACTTATTTATCATCCTGAACAAGCCATCAAACGGATAGGTCGGGATATGGCAATCACAGACCAAGGGTCATGCCGATATCGGGATTTGCGGATGCAACGTAAGGCCCTTTCGCAAAATCTGATGCGGGATATTCACGGATTGTATCAACTTATCAATTTTCGGGGTGAAACCATGCCGCTCACCTCAGCCTTTGTCGGGAACGGTGCGCCGCCGGCGGGCACAGGTGATTGCTGCGGGCCGAAATTGCTCTATCACGCCTTCTCCCGCGGATTGATACCGGAGGCTTTGGCCGAATTTTATTGGGGATGGAGTAACCTCTCCTCAACGAAACAGCATGGCCGTCTGTATTCGGCCTGTGCCGGCAAGTGCCAACCGATCCTGGGTTTTATGCTGTGCGGGTTGTCTCTGTGATGAGCACACCGGCAGCCTTGCAGATTTTCTATCAGGACGCTTCGCTGGTGGTTGTCGAGAAGCCGGGTGGGGTCTTGGCGGTTCCCGGGCGTGGTCCCGATAAGCAGGATTCGGTGGTCGCCCGATTGAAACTCATGCTGGCGGGGTGCATTGAGCAGCCGGCTGTTCATCGGTTGGACATGGACACCTCCGGTTTGATGGTCCTGGGGTTGACCCGAGAGGCTCATCGTCACCTGTCGATCCAGTTTGCCGAGCGGCGGGTGACCAAAAGGTATGTGGCCCTGCTCGACGGCATCATTGCAAGGGATGCGGGTGAGATTACCCTGCCGTTTCGGCTCGATCCGGATCGTCGTCCTTATCAGGTGTATGATCCGGTACAGGGGAAAATAGGCGTCAGCCTGTGGCGCAAGATTGAGGTCCGGCAGGGTCGGACACTGGTGGAGTTTACGCCGCTGACCGGGCGTACCCATCAACTCCGGCTTCATGCCAGTCATCCGCTGGGGCTTGATTGCCCTATTGTCGGCGATCGTCTCTATGGTTCCGGTTGCCTGGGGCAGCCGCTGATGCTCCATGCTACCCGGCTGCAATTCCAGCATCCTGAAACCGGGGAGTGCATGGATTTTTTTTCGGCAGCTTCTTTTGATCGGGATTTTCTCAGGGCAAAGAGGTGATTCTCAGTTTGAATGTGTCGGGAGACAGCGATTCTCTATGTCTTTAAGCTGCAGTTGTATACCCGGCTGCAGTTTGTTGGGATCGGGGAGCTTTTCCCTGTTGAGCTGATAGATTTTTTTCCAGGCATCGCGATTGCAAAAAAGATGGATTGCGATAAGGCTGAGGGAATCGCCGATTTGCACCGTATACAATTCTCCGGTGTTTTGAGGCGGCGTATTGCTTAGGGGCGGTTCGGTCGTTTCGGCCGCCGCTTCTCCAACTTGCTGCGGATCGGGGGCAGAGGGCTGCGGTTCTTCCGTCACCGGCAGGTCCGCCGGTGGCAGGGCTACCGGTGGCGCCAACTCAACCTGGACTTCTTCCGGTATGGTGGGCGCAATTTCTTTTGAAGGAGCTGCGGGCTCTATTGCTGCACTCTGCAATGGTTCCGCCGGAGGGGCTGGTAGGGGATTATGGTTCTGAGGCTGGTTTCTCGCAAGCAAGAGGAACAGGAATACGGCACTCAAAATCACCGCCAGGCCTGCGACCCGAAGGGGCACCTTTTTTTTCGCTTGTGGAGTCTCCGGTAACGCCGTTGTGGATTCCCGGATTCGTCGGCTCCTCCTCTTCACCGCCTTGGTCAGAAACAGGGAGTCCTCCATTTGCTTGATATGACTGTGGATGCCGGGAAAATCCGAAGCGAAGAGTAATACGGATTGGTACAATGCCTTTGCTTCCTCCGTTCTCCCGGCTTTTTCCATTGCTTCGGCTCGGACAATCAACGCTTCCGCCTCGCTGGATCGTCGGGTCAATTCCTGCTCAAGAAGGCGCACCTCTTCTTCAGGAAAAGACTCACTGTGCATGGTTAAGAGCGTTTTGGCCTCAATAATTCGGCCCGCTTGCAGGATATCGCGGATATTGGTTGGAGAAACAGGGTCCAATGTCGGCTCCTCGGTAGTAGTCATCTTGGAAGGAACCTAGCGGGGAGCAAAGCCCTTTGTCAAGGGTATGAAAGCATGGCGAAAAAAAAGGGGTGCTCAAAGAGCACCCCTCGAAAAACAGATGGAGCAGAATAAATTATTTAATGTGGTCAGCGACCGCGGCTCTTTCGCCTTGCAGCTCAGCTTCGGTCTTCTTGATCATCTCACGGCTGTAGTCGCTGATTTCCAGGCCTTCAACAATCTTCCAATCTCCGTTTTCGCAGATGATCGGGAAGGCGAAGATCAGATCCTGATCAACACCGTAGGGGTTACCCTTGCTGAATACGCCCATGCTGACCCACTGACCGTTGCTGCCCAGGGCCCAGGTTCTCATGTGGTCAACTGCGGCAGAGGCTGCAGAGGCGGCGGAAGAAGCGCCACGGGCCTTGATGATGGCCGCACCACGTTGCTGTACAGTCGGGATGAAATCGCTCGTGTTCCACTCGTCGGTGACCATGCCTTTAACCGCTTTACCGTCAGCCGTAGCGTAGCTGATATCCGGATACTGAGTAGCAGAATGGTTACCCCAGACAACAACCTTCTCGACCTTGGTGGAGTGGGTACCGGTTTTTTCGGCGATCTGAGACATGGCCCGGTTATGATCCAGACGCATCATGGCGGTGACGTTGCGCGGATTGAGTTTCGGGGCATTCTTCATGCAGATCAAGGCATTGGTGTTGGCCGGGTTGCCGACAACCAGTATCCGAACATTAGGATTGGCATTGTCGCTCAGCGCCTTGCCCTGAACGGTAAAAATAGCGCCGTTGGCATTAAGCAGGTCGGAGCGCTCCATGCCCGGACCACGAGGACGAGAGCCGACGAGCAGGGCGAAATCGATATCCTTGAAGGCGACGTTAGGATCATCGGTGGCGATTACGCCTGCAACCAGCGGAAAGGCGCAGTCGTTGAGTTCCATCAGCACGCCCTGGAGAGCGCCCATTGCCGGGGGGATTTCCAGAAGCTGCAGGATGACGGGCTGATCCGGTCCGAGCATGCTGCCGCTGGCGATGCGGAAAATAAGGGAATAGCTGATCTGACCGGCAGCGCCGGTAACTGCTACACGTACTGGTGCTTTCATTTGTTTTCTCCTTGCTGTTTAACCTTAACAATTAGTAGACCAAAAATTTGGTAACCTACCGTAACGTTGTAATGCATTTCCTCTTTAAGGAATGTCGATCAAGAAGGAAGATACTTGGTGTGGAGCATGGTGCGTTGGTGGAGATGAAACGAAGAAATGATGTGGAATGGTTATCGACCCATTCGGCGAGGAATGCTGACGAAGACAGCGTACATCCGGAACACTGCAGAAACTTGAAGAATTTCTGTGCATTCCGTCCCCCCCAGACAAATCCTTTTTCAAATCCGCCGTTAGTGATACAAGTCAACGGATAAAAAGTCAAGCGCTCTTTGTTGTTCGGCTTAACTCTCTGCAATGAAGTGTTTTTTAGGAAAGTTGCTTGTAGCGATCGGCAATCACCACCATCAGCATTTCATAGGTGAAGCCCCAGACAAATCCTTCGGTGACGGGAATGCAAGGAAACAGGACGTCCGGGCATCGTGGGCTCATCGGCCGCTGGATGATATTCGACGTATCGGAGATATAATCCAGTTCGAGCCATTCATGGCAGCTGATCTCTGAAGTCTGCAGCCTGATTTCCGGTTGGGTGCTGAGTTCAAACAGGTAGGTGGTGACCGGAACGGGTTGGTTGAGGTGATTGCCGGCTTTGCGTACGGGATATTGTTTAATCAGAGTGTCGGTGCTGAGTTGAATGCCGCACTCTTCATAGGTCTCTCGGATACACGTTGCCAGCAGGGAGGAATCTTCGTCCGCCCTTCGTCCTCCAGGAAAGGCATAATGCCCTGACCACGGATCCTTCGGGTTGGCCTTTCTTTTGAGTACAAGCACTTCCGGAAGGGGTTGGTACGTAATAATGGTAGCTACGGCAGCTTCGCTTTTGAAAAAATCCATAGTCTTCTATACCAAATTTTCCCTGGAGAATCCAACATTGATGCACTCATCCGCTCTCGCCTTCCGGTTCTCCGCTGTCCGATATTGAAAAATCGGGTAAGGTAGGTCGCAAGGGAAGAAAAATTTGCAATCTCTCCGACGGCGGACCATAATAAAAGAAAAATGCGGGGAGTTGGTATTATTTTTCGATTAACTCTTTATTCTTAGATGTTTTTCTCTGTTTTTATCCGTCTTCTTTTCCAGGAAAATATATGGTATGCATCTCGCGCGGGCAGTGGCCCGACGCCAACGGACTCCCGGCATTTTTTCAATACCGGAAAATCCTGCCGGGCAATGGGGATGACCGTGCCTGTCTGATCGGCCGATGGACTCAGGGGTACCTGCTTCAGCACAAGCAGTTTTTCTCCCTGTGAATACATATTTTTCTTTTATTTTCATCCTGAGAGCAGGTGCATGAATATCCTCATATTCGGGGCCACGGAAACCGGCTACATGGTAGCCTCTCAACTGTATCGCACGCATAATCTGACCATCATCGATGATCAGGACAGGCTGCCGGATAAATTCAATAATCTTGACATCAGTTTCGTCATGGGAAGCGGGGCGGATGTGCTCGTTCTGGAGCGGGCCAATGCCGGGGAGGCCGATCTTTTTATCGCCTGTTCCCTCATTGATGAGGCCAATATTGTTGCCTGCTGGACCGCAAAAAAAATTACGGATGCGGAAACCATCTGTTTTGTTCGCCGCATGGAATTGTACCGGAATCTGGCCTCTCTTTCTCAAAACCGTTATCAGACCAAATATGATATCGACACCATAATCTGGCCGGAACAGCTTCTTACCCAAGATATTTTTCGCATTGTTTCCGTGCCCGATGCCATTGATGTCGAGTATTTCGCCAAAGGCAAGGCCAAGCTCTTCGAGTACCGGATCAAACAAAATTCGATCATTCGCGATTGCCGTATCATGGATTGCTCTTTTCCCGATGACGTGCTCATCGTCGGCATCACCCGTGAGAATAGTCTTTTTATTCCCGTCGGTTCCACAACCATCCAAAAGGGTGACAAAGTCATTTTCATGGGAACGGGACCGGCGCTTGATATTCTGGCCGCGCGATTCTTTCAGAATGTCAATACCATCAAAACCGCTGCGGTCATCGGTGGCGGCAGTGTTGGTTTCATGCTCTCGCAGAAACTGGAGCAAGCCGGCATCAAGGTGAAACTGATCGAGCATGACAAGGCGCGTTGCGTCTATCTGGCGGATAACCTCAAGCACAGTTTGATTTTGCTGGGGGACGGAACGGATTTGGAATTGCTTGAGGGGGAATCAATCGGCGACGTCGATGTGACGGTTTGTGTAACCAATAATGACGAGAAAAATCTTCTCTGCTCCCTGCTGGTGAAACAGCTTGGCTGCGAGCGTATCATTACCCGGGTCGGCAATGTCCGCAATTCGGCACTTTTTGAAAAGGTGGGGATTGACGTCGTGGTCTCCCCCCGTGATTCGGCGTTGAAAGAATTGTTGAATCATTTACAGGCCAAAGACGTCAATATTCTTGCCCTGGTGGAAGGCGGACAAGGCGAGGTGCTGCGGCTGACTCTGCCGGATACATTTCCCGAAGCCCTGGTCAAGGATTTTAAATTGCCGGCCCGTGCCATTATCGGTGTCGTTAAAAGGGGGCGAAACGTGATCTTCCCGCATGGCGACACCCAACTGCTGGCCAACGATCAGTTGATTATTTTCACCATGGCCAAGGATGCCGAAGCCATCAAGACGGTGCTGTCGCGATGAAGTTGCAGGCTTTGCTCAATGCCCTAGGGATTATTTTGGTGGCGTTGGGTATCATTATGCTGGCTCCGATTGCAGTGGCCCTGCCGGCGGGTGAATATTCCGCCATCCTGCCTTTTGTCACCGCCTCTACCGTGGCGGTAATAGTGGGTCTCCTCTTTCAGTGGCGAGGTGGTTTTTCTCGGGATTTCGATAGCCTTAAACGCACCGAAGGCATGTTGATTGTTTCCTTGGCCTGGCTGGTTACCGGCGGTATCGGCGCTATCCCCTATCTTTTTTTCGATTTGGGACCGATTGACGCCTATTTTGAATCCATCTCCGGTTTTACCACTACCGGGGCCACCATTCTTACGGATTTCTCCCGCTATCCCAAGGTCTTCTTTTTCTGGCGAAGTCTCAGCCAATGGTTGGGGGGCATGGGGATTATTGTGTTGTTTGTTGCTGTTCTGCCGCAATTCGCCGTGGCGGGACGACAGATGTTTTTTGCCGAAGCTCCGGGCCCCACCGAGGAAAAGGTGACCCCCCGGATTACCCACACGGCAAAGGCGCTCTGGCTGGTGTATATCCTGCTGACCGCCATTGAAATTCTTTGCCTCCGCCTTGCCGGAATGCCGCTTTTCGATGCGGTCTGCAATTCTTTTTCCACCATGGCGGCCGGTGGTTTTTCGCCTCATCCCCAATCGATTATGGGGTATGGGAACGCCTCCGTCACCTGGATAGTGACGTTGTTCATGTTTCTGGCCGGCGGAAATTTCGCCCTGCAATATCGGGTGCTTTTCCAGCGGAAATTACGTTCGCTCCTGCAGAATGAAGAATTTCGTTTTTACTCCATGGTCGTGCTGGTGATGTCCTTGCTCTTATGCCTTGCCTTGGTCATGAGCGGTACGGTGACGTTTGCCGCCGGGCTTCGCGACGGGTTTTTTCAGATCATCTCGATTATCACCACCACGGGGTTTGCTTCCGTGGATTTTGCCTTATGGACTATCCCCGCGCAAACGGTCCTTTTTACCATGATGCTGATCGGGGGCTGTGCCGGTTCGGCGGGCGGGGGCGTCAAGGTGGTCCGGGTCTTGTTCGGATTGAAGTATCTGAAACGCGAGATTGCCCAGATCGTTCATCCCAAGGCCGTGCTCCCCATTAAGATAGACCGGGTCACTGTTCCTGATGATATTCAGCGCCAGGTCCTGGGCTTTCTTTTGTTTTATATTGCCCTGATGACCCTTTCCGCGTTGGCTGTAACCATTATCGAAAGTAACGCGGCCATCGGCATTGTCGGTACGGCCGCCACCATCGGTAATATTGGCCCCGGATATGGGGCCATCGGCCCGATGGAGAGTTTCGGCAATCTTTCGGTTTTGACCAAAATCATTTTTATTGTTGATATGGTGGTCGGCCGATTGGAACTTATTCCTTTTCTTGCCATGCTCCATCCCGATTTTTGGGTTTTCAAGCGGTAAGGAATGCCCGGTCGCCAACAGGCAATGCGGTTAGAGAGAATGCGTCAGAAACGTTGTGGTCGGGAACGTTGTGGTCGGGAACCATTGTACGCTGTTCAATAAAGGAGTGGAAAAGATGAGCACTGATTTTGCGGAACGCCGTCGCCATATTCGGGTTTATTATGACAGCTTGGAGGAAATACACTGTCGATTTACGGTCGAGGAACAGGAATTCGAGGTTTTTTCAGCCTCGGTACTCGATTTGAGTCTGGGCGGCATTCACCTGACAATCCCCGGAAATCCTGGTTTTGTTGCCGGCGACCGGCTTGTCTTGACCCATCTTACACACCGCACCGGACCTGTCAGCGACGAACGGATCCCTTTGGAGATCCGTTGGGTCTTTGTCCGTGAAGCCTTTGGTCGTCTCTATATGGGATGCCAGTTTCTCCATCTGCCGGAAAAGAGCCGGAGCAGTATCGCCAATTTGATCAGCGTGAAACTCCTGGAGTCCAGTACCGCTCGCATCGGGGTTTTTTGTTGAATGAATGTTCTGTTTTCAGTGGTAAAAAACAAAAGGCATTTTGTTTCCTTCGAATCGCTCGCCCGTAACGCCGATGCCGCCTGAAGCACCTTACATGGGGTTTGAGCAAGGACCTATCCGGCCGCCCAGTGAAAGCGGCAGTCTGCTCATCCGGGTGACCCGAAACTGCCCCTGGAATCGGTGCACGTTCTGCGGGTTGTATAAAGGAGAGTCGTTCAGCCTGCGGCCCTTGGCGCATGTGCTCAAGGATATCGATACGGTCCGCCATTCTATCGAGATGCTGCGGCAGTTGCCCAATGAGGCCAGCCGTTTACCTCTCCCCGGAGCTCTGGCCGCAAGCGAACAGATGGCCCTGTCTGCCGCCCGCAATTGGCTGCTCGCCGGCGGTACCTCGGTTTTTCTCCAGGACTCCAACAGCCTGATCATCAAGCCGGATCACCTGGTAACCATTCTGCAACACCTTAAAAATACTTTTCCCGGCATACAGCGGATTACCTCCTATGCCCGTTCGCAGACCATCGCCCGCATCAGCGATCAGGATCTTGACCGTATCGCCTCTGCCGGTCTGAATCGTCTCCATATCGGTCTGGAATCGGGCTGCGATGCTATCCTTGCCCGGATCAAGAAAGGCGCGGACAAGCAGATTCATATAACGGCGGGCTGCAAGGTGAAGCGTGCCGGCATTGAACTGTCGGAATATTTCATGCCCGGGCTCGGCGGGCGGGAGCTCTCCAAGGACCATGCGCTGGAGAGCGCCGATGCCCTGAGCCGGATCAACCCGGATTTCATCCGCCTGCGCACCCTGGCCATTCCCGATTCCATTGAGTTGGCCCGCGACCTTGAAGACGGGCGCTTTACGAAGATGGGGGACCGGGAAGTCGCCGAGGAACTGCTGTTGTTTCTGCAATCGCTTTCCGGCATCACCAGCCGGGTGAAAAGCGATCATATCCTCAATCTTTTTGAGGAGATTGACGGAGTTTTGCCTGGGGACCGGGACCGGATGCTAGCGGTCATTCGCCGTTTTCTGGCCATGGCCCCGGACGAACAGGTTTTGTATCAGATAGGACGGCGGACCGGTATTTTCAGACGGCTCGATGATTGTCGCGATCCGCGGCTGCGGCAACAGGCATTGCGTTTTGTCGAACAATGGATGGTAACACCGAAGAATGTAGATCTGATATGTGCGCAATTGATGCAGCAGTTTATCTGAGAACAGGTTGCGTGTCCGATGACCGGATTCAAAAAAATATATATCGAAATAACCAATTGCTGTAACCTGGCCTGCAATTTTTGCCATCGGACCGACCGATCCAAGGTGTTCATGCGTCCGGCGGTCTTTGCGGCAGTGTTGGAAAAAATCCAGGACAGCACCGCCTTTGTCTCTCTCCATGTTCTGGGGGAACCTCTGCTGCATCCGGAGTTCGACCGCTTGCTGGCCCTCTGCCGCCAACATGGGCTGCAGGTGAACCTGGTGACCAACGGCACTCTGCTGGGCCGCCATCGACAGACCCTGCTCACAGCCCCGGCTCTCCGCCAGGTCAGTATTTCTCTTCATAGTCTTGCCCAGATCGAGCCCCGGGAAGCCGAGGCGCATCTCTCTGAAATCCTGGATTTTGCCAGGGAAGCGAGTGCGGCCGGTGCATTCTATGTCAGCCTGCGCTTGTGGAATCTTCAGAAAGGGAAGGATGAGGCCGGAGACGCCTGGAACGATGCGCTTCTCAAACGAATAGCAACAGCGTTCAGTGTTCCCGCTCTCCGTGTTGCTGCACTCAAGGCGGACCGGGGCATTCCCTTGGCTCCCCGTGTGTTTTTGAATCCTGAGCCGCAATTCTCCTGGCCGGATCTTACTGCCCCGGACCTGGGCCGACAGGGTTCCTGCCACGGCCTTCGGGATCATCTCGCCATCCTGGCGGACGGTACGGTGGTTCCCTGTTGTCTGGATGCCGACGGCCTGCTTGCTTTGGGCAATATCCTCCGGCAGTCCTTAGACGAAATTTTGTCCGGCCCCCGTGCCCGGCAGATCCGTGAAGGCTTTGAGAATCAACACCTTGTTGAGCCGCTTTGCCGCCGCTGCAGCTATCGGCAGCGTTTTTCTGCCTCCGCGCCCAGCTGATCCTCTCCTGCAGGGAACATTGTTTGCCCCTTGCAGGGTCTTTTTTTCTCGGCTATGTTCCGCCTCTTTTGCCTTCCGTTTTCGGGGGGCCTTTTCGCAGGTTATCCGGCAATCCCTTCTGATGTATCAAATTTTCGTTAGTGAGTTTTCATGATCCACCTGACCAATATCAGCAAACAACACGGCTCGCGGGTTTTGTTCCGCGATGCCTCCATGCAGATCCTCCCCGGATCCCGTACCGGGCTGGTCGGCCCCAACGGGGCCGGTAAAACCTCCTTGTTTCGGCTCATTACCGGTCAGGAAGAACCGGATAAGGGCGACATTTCCTGCAGCAAAAAAACGGTGATCGGCTATTTTTCCCAGGATGTGGGCGATATGTCCGGTCGTTCGGCCCTGGCCGAGGTCATGGCCGCCGCCGGAGCGATAACCGCGCTGGGCGAGCAGATTCGAGAGATGGAAACGGCCATGGCCGTGCCCATGGCGGATGACGAGCTGGCGGCGTTGCTGGAGCGGTACGGCATCGCCACCGAGGAGTTTGAGCATCGGGGCGGTTATGATCTGGAAAATCGGGCGCAGGCGGTACTCACCGGCCTCGGTATCGGTTGTGATCGCTACCTGCAGCCGGTTGAGTCCTTCAGCGGCGGCTGGAAGATGCGGATTGCCTTGGCCGGTATCCTGACTGTCAATCCGGATGTCCTGTTGCTGGACGAGCCGACCAACCACCTTGATGTTGAATCCATCGTCTGGCTGGAAGAGTGGCTGGTGAGCGAATTCAAGGGGGCGCTGCTCATGACCTGCCATGACCGGGAGTTCATGAATCGGGTGGTGAACCGGATTGTCGAGGTTGCCAACCAGACGGTGACCACCTACAGCGGCAACTACGATTTTTATCTGCACGAACGGGAAATACGGCGTGAGCAGTTGTTGGCCAGCTACCGGCGACAGCAGGAGATGCTGGCCAAGGAAGAGGATTTCATTGCCCGCTTCGGGGCAAGGGTCAGCCATGCTGCTCAGGTTCAGTCGCGGATTAAAAAATTGGAGAAAATCGACCGCATCCAGTTGCCGCCGGAACAGCGCACCATCCGGTTCGAATTTTCCGAACCGCCCCGGAGCGGCGACGATGTTGTTCGCCTGGATACGCTCGGCAAGGTATGGCTCCAGCCGGACGGCAAAATCCATCCGGTGTTCAGCGGTATTTCCGGCATGGTCCGGCGCCAGGAAAAAATCGCAGTGACCGGCAGGAACGGCGCCGGTAAATCCACCTTGCTCAAGGTGCTGGCAGGGCAGGTAGAGCCGACTACCGGTACCACTGGTATCGGGGCCAATGTCTTTACCGGCTATTTCAGCCAGCACTCAATGGAATTGCTTGATGGCGATAAAACCGTAGCCGCGACGGTGCAGGAGGTCATGCCCCAGGCCAACATCGGCGCGGTGCGCAATCTTTGCGCGGCTTTTCTTTTCCAGGGCGATGATGTTGATAAACGAATCATGCATCTCTCCGGCGGCGAAAAGAGCCGGGTGATCCTGGCCATGCTCCTGGCTCAGCCGCTCAATCTCCTTATTCTCGATGAGCCGACCAATCATCTTGACATCCAGTCGCGTGAGGTCCTGCTCACGGCCCTGCAGCAGTTTACCGGCACCCTGATCATGGTCAGCCACGACCGTCATTTCCTCCGCAGTCTGGTCAACCGGGTTTTTGAGATCGACCATGGCCGGATGCGGATCTTCGAGGGCGATTATGATTACTACCTCGAACAAATCGCCACCCTTGGGTGATCTGGGCGGGAGGGCTCGGTCGGTTCGGAGGCGCTTGTTGTGTTTGGTTAATGCGGCGCATCAAGCCGACCCGATCTAAAAGAACGGGAAATTTTGGTGACCATGGGATTATATTCTTTTTTTTGCGATGCCGGATAGCGTAACCAGAGATGGTTGATCGCTTCAGGCCCCAGATAGACCTTGCGATAAAGAATATCCGTCCCTTTAATGCCTGAGAGGACGAACCAGTCGGCCCCCTTGGCCTGGTAGGTTATCTGATCGAAATCCTTGCTTTGGGACTGCATTTCGCTTTCCAGACTGTCGTTGATCACATTGTTGATTCCGCTGACAACCATCGAGAACCCCTTTGCATCGTGAAGCTGCCTGCCGTCTCCGTTGGCAGGTTCCGGATCCGCTTCGAAGTGCCTTGGGTAGGCGACACAGAATCCATACCGTCCGTTACAGTACTGCTGGAATTCTTTTGCATCGGCGATTGGTACGATCAAACAGATTGCACAGAGGGAGAAGAGGAGTGCCAGGGTGTTTCTTTTTTCTGAAGTGAAGAGCCTGTCAATAAAGAGCTTGAACATTTTGCATCTCGGATTTTGGGCGGATTGGGCTACGGCGACCAGACCTTCAATAAAAAAAAAGCGTACTCAAAAGAGTACGCTTTTTTAATAGTGCAACCAAAAGCAAAGGAGCCGCAGCTTTTTTACTGTATTGTTTATCAGCGGCGACGATGAAGCTGGCGATCCATGCAGCGTTGAAAACGTCGGCTGCCGGGTCGAAATTCACGAGCGCAGTGTCTGTGGGCACGATGGTACCGACGTTCTCGCTCATGTCGGCTAATGCGATGGTCATTATCACGATAGCCATCTCCACGGTATGCGGAAGCGGTCGAAAATGACCCTAATGCAAGGACAAAGCAGACGGCAAGGCTCACAAGACAAATTGCTCGGAAAAATCGTTCCATACACAGCTCCTTTTAAAAGTTATTGGCTGACAACACCTCATCACCTGAACATATTGATCTGAATATAAAAAAAGAATAGCCGAGAAAAATGAATGGGGTCAAGGAAAGAGAAGGGTTTTCAGCACATTTTTTTACAAAAAATGACTTTTCTTCACTTTATCGGGTGAAGGATACGGCAGCATGAGTCATACAATCCGAAAATTACATCCGTAAGGGGCTCTTCAGCCATAACATAGGAACTCAAATGAAAAGGAGTGGACCGATGCGATTCAAACTCTTGGGAATTCTCGTGCTTGCAGGTATTGCCATCCAATTTATCCCCTATGGCAAGAACCACACCAACCCACCGGTTGTGGGCGAACCCCAGTGGGATAGTCCGAAAACACAAGCGCTGTTTACCAGGGTTTGTGCCAACTGCCACAGCCATAATACCACTTGGCCCTGGTACGGTTCCATTGCCCCGGTCTCTTGGCTGATTCAACGGGATGTGGATGAAGCGCGGGCGCATTTCAATGCGTCGATGTGGGGTTTCCAAAAAGTGAACAAGGGCCGTGATGCGGCGGATGAAGTGCAAAGCGGGGAGATGCCGCCTTGGTTTTACGTTCTGGGACATCCGGAAGCGAAATTGTCCGAGGCTGAAAAAACGGAATTCGTTGCCGGGCTCTCCGCAACCTTTGAAAACGGGCCGGTGAGCAAGGAGCCGTAAGCCGCGGTCAGGACTTCATGCTCTGCAGCGGAACAACAAGGGATTTCCTCCCCGGGCCTTGGCAAGGTCAATGTTGATACCGGTCAGTTGCTGGGTCTATGGATTGCGGTAGCTGATGCCGTGATAATCGGGCCAGTTCGGGAAAAAACAACGGGAGCTGACAATGAAGCGGGGAATTCAATGGACAGTTTCTTGTATACCCTGTCCACCTGAATTCCCCTTTGGGCGGGCGGCTCTCCCTTCTGCTACATCTTCCGGTAGAGCGCAAGGACACGCTCACGGGTCATGATGTTTTGCCAATCCTTGCCGAAACAATTCTCCCAGAGCGGGGCCAAGCCCAAGGCCACGGTGGTCATGGTTTCCAGCGCTTGATCGTCGAGCCCCTTGGTCAGGTTGCGCGGCAGTTGGATATCATGCTTGGCCATCATCCGGCGGAATTCTTTGACCCCTTCCGGATAGACATCCTCAAGATAGTCAAAGGTAATGCTGCAGCCTATGCCGTGATGGGTGCCGAGAACAAACGAAAGACCGTAGGAAAGGGCATGACAGGCTCCCACCTGGGAATAGGCGATGCTCATGCCGCCGAAATAGGAGGCCATCATCAGTTTATCGTCCTTATCGGGATGATCATCGAGAAAGACCTGGCGGCAAAGCTCAATCGATTTTTCGCCGTAGGCCTTGCTGAATTCATTGAGATAGGTACCGTTGAGCGACTCGACATCATGGATGTAACAATCCATGCCGGTGTAGAACCATTGCTCTTTGGGTACATCCTTGATCAGCTCCGGATCGAGCAGGATCTGGTCGAAAAGGGTATAGTCGGAGTTGATGCCCAGCTTTTTTTCCGGTCCGGTGAGGACCGTGGTCCGGGAGATTTCCGCGCCGGTGCCGGAAAGAGTGGGCACGGCCACGTGGTAGACCGCCGGATTTTTGATCAGGTCCCAACCCTGATAATCGGCTGCCGTTCCGGGATTGTTGAGCATGAGCGATACCGCCTTGGCTATATCCATGGTGGCGCCGCCGCCCAGCCCGATGATGCCGTCCGGTTTGCGCAGGTTATATGCCCGGACCTGGGCTGTAAGGTAATCAATGTAGTCGGTCTTCGGCTCGTCATCGACATTGACCAAAAGCACCATGTCGCCTTTTTGCAGCGGCAAACGTTTTTCCAGCTCGCTCCCTTTGAAAACATCGTCCAAGACAAAAACCATGTAGGAGTCCGGATCGACGCGTTTTGCCTGAAGGATGTCCTCCAGTTGGTTGAAGGAGCCGCGTCCGAAAATGATCTGGGGCACTATTTTGAAATTTCTATACATCGGATATAATACCTGGGTGGAATTTATGGTGAGCTCGTTCATAGCGATAAGGGAGATGCCTCCCGCCTGTCGGACCGGCAGCCGCTGAGCGCAAACCAAGGTTTTGTGGAGTGAAGATGAAGGTAAATGCCTCAATTCCGGCATGTTACATCATGTTTTGTCTGTTTACCAGATGGCGGCATAAAACTCAACAATGTTTTAGGGTTCAAGCAGGGATAGGGGAATCCAGTGAAGGCGGGAGCAGGGTGATTAATGAAGAGAATTGAAAGGTTAACGAGCGAATTGTACGCCGATATCCCCCATGGGGTGTTGTACCATTACACCACCTTCACCGGTCTGTTGGGGATTGTTAAAAGCCGGGCGTTGTGGGCCAGCGATATCCGTTACATGAACGATTCGGCCGAACTGCGGCATACTGCGGATCTGATCAATGTGGAGGTGCGGGAACGGATCGATGGCGGTCACCCCAATTCCAGCCTCTTGGCCCAGTTTGTCGATTGGGTTTCCCATCGCATCACCAACGGTCATATGATGTTCGGTGTCTCCTTCCGTTCGCAGGGGAATCTGCTCAGTCAGTGGCGGGGCTATAGCGTGCCGGGCAAAGGGGTGAGCTTGGGTTTCTGTCCGGATTACATTCTTCAGTGTGCCGAAAGGCAGCAGTTCATGATTGGTAAATGTATTTATGAACCCTCCCGGCAGCGGATGCTGATTCGGCAGGTCGTGGATGCGGTGGAAACGCTGGCGAGCAGTGGGGCAGCCGGGGCAAAGACGGCTCCGGAGCGAGCCGTGCTCTACCGCAAGGCCTTTGCGACCATGGAAACCGATCTGCTGCGGATTGCAGCAATTTTGAAACACCCCTCATTTCGCGAGGAAAAGGAGTGGCGGATCGTTTCCCCGATCATGGCCAACGACGCCGATGCCCCGATTCTGTTCCGGGAAGGCCACGCCATGCTGGTCCCTTATATCGAATTCGATATCGGCCTGGAAGATGCGCCACTCGCCATGGATCATCTTTTCCTCGGGCCCACGGCAAATATCAATATCTCTATGAATTCATTAAATATGTTTCTTGAGAAAAACGGCATCATCCCCAAGCGCGGCATTGATTACTGCCAGATCCCTTTTCGTCAGCGATAGAAACAGGTCAAAAGGATTCGCCGTGTGATCAGATAAATTTTACCTGCTCAATCCATGCCCTCGTTCCCAGCGAGGCACAGGAGTGGCTGGCGATTTCAGCAGCCCGCTCCAGGCTGATGAGGAAGTCGTCTCCCAGGACATAATGGCAGAAGGCCCCATGAAAGATGTCACCGGCTCCCAAGGTATCCACCGGTTTGATCGCCATCACCCGTATTTCGCTGGTTGTGCCCCGGCTGTGGGCCAGGACCGGATTGCCATCGCGGGTGATGGCGATATGTTCAATGCCGTACCCGCTGAGAGCGGCAAAGACTCCCTCGGCGTCCGTGCTTCCCGGTGGAAAAAAGTTGATGGAGCAGAGGGCATAATCAACCAGCGGCAGTAGCATCTCCAATCCCTCCCTCCAGCAGCCGCCATCGAAGCACACCGGAATTTTCCGCCACCGCGCCCACTGTGCCAATTGGATGGCCTGCGGCAGGTAATAGCCGTCGAGCATGAGGAGGTCGCAATCATCCAGGATGGACTCACTGACCGCATCCGCTTTGAGTTTGCGGATATCGGTGTTGGAGTAGACGACACTACGTTCCCCGGTTGACAGGTCAACAATGATGGAGGCAAAAATCGGCGGCCGTTTGGGTTGGTCGGTGCAGTCGATCAGGTGGACCTGATGGTCGGCAAGGTCCTGTAGGGCTGCCTGGGCAAGGGAGTGGGTGCCGATTCCGGTAATCAGCGAACTTCGGTTGCCGAAGGCGGCAAAGGCTACGGCCGCATTGCTGGCGGGGCCACCGGTGAAGGAAAGCTGTCGTTCCGCTTTTATTTTTTGATTGTTTTCGGGATGGTGCGCTACGTAATAAACAATATCGGCTGTTGCCAGACCAAGAAAGACGCCTTTGTGCATGATAGTACTGTCGGTTGAATAAAACGAATGATAAGATTTTTAAAAAAACCATGATAGCCGGAATTCAGGGAAAAAGCAGCCTTGCCGCTGAAAAAAAAGAAAAAATTAGGTTGGCCTGGGTTCCATCATGCCGTCAGGACCATGTCTCTTTTGAGACGTTCGGGTAATAAGGGGTCAATCAATCCGCCCCTGTCTGGCATTATAAACAATCGCTTCGCTGGCGGCAAAGGCCTTGAAGTCGGTCAGTGCTTCTTCACGAAAGATATCCTCGATCAGCTCAATCCCGCGTTTCGCCAGTTCCCGCCGCCATTCGGAAGGCAGCGGCCCCTCGTCGAAGCCGGTGATCTGCTCCAATTCCGGACCGGAACCGGCGATCATTAAGGAACGAATGCCGGACCAGAGCACGGCCCCGAAGCACATGGCGCAGGGGCTCCAATTGACCACCAGCTGATACGCCGGGAGTCCCGGACCGCCCAGATCGTAGACCCCCAGTTGGTGTTGGGCCAGGCTCAGTGCCATGATCTCGGCATGGGCTGAGGAGCAGTTCGTCGGCATAACCCGGTTGACGCCAATGGTGATCACTCGACCCGAATCGCGTTCAAACACTCCGGCTGCAAAAGGGCCACCGGTCCGGCGCTGGGTATTGAGGCGGGCAAAACGGATGACGGCCGCCATCCTTGCCTGTGGAGCGGTCAGATATTCCGGTAGTTCCTGCAACTCGGCAATCGCCCAGTCCGGAAGATCAAGGGAAAAACGAAACGGGCTGGCATGGTGGGGTGGGGTGGTGCTCATAAGGGTCATGGCCGGATGGCTGTTAGGGTTGATTCGGCAGGGGAAGCGTTATGCCCCCATCAGCTTGCGTCGGAAAAGGAAAAAAACGGCACCCAGAAGGCAAAGCCCGGCCCAGAGGTAATCGAGCGTCAGCTTTTCCTTGAGGTAGAGTACTGAAAAAGGGACAAAAATGGAAAGGGTGATGACTTCCTGCAGGATCTTCAGTTGGCCGACGGACATGACATCATGGCCGATGCGGTTGGCCGGAACTTGGAGCAAATATTCAAGGAGCGCAATCCCCCAGCTGATGAGGGCGGCGATGATCCAGGGCTTGTGTGACAAGCTTTTGAGATGGCCGTACCAGGCAAAGGTCATAAAGACATTGCTGGCACAGAGAAGGGCGATGGTGAGGCTGTAACGGTTCATGGATTTCTTGGGCAAGGACAGTATAGGTTTCCACAGGGGGACTGTTCTGTAAAGGCGGTACCATGGTTCCCTGCAAAATGTTACCATAGCAAGAGGCCCCTATATTTCCAAGGATGAACTTGCATGTATTGCCCGTGGTCGCGGTTTTTCATGATGGGGGTCTCTGGAGGCACTCTGTCCAAACACTTCTAAAGGGCCCGGACCCTGTGGATGGCCGTGTCTTTTTCATTTTTTCGGGCTGACGTTTCCCCCTGCCTTGCTGCGGGAAAACTCCTACTGACATTCTCCGGAAACGTATTTACAATATAAATGATGCGCTCCTGAATCCTTCTTCTCTTTTCGTGAGGTTATTCATGCCTGTTGACTCTCATCCGCTGCCCCTTGCCTCCGCTGCACTCAAGGCCAATCTCCAGGAAACCGCCGGCCCGGTGGTGATTAATCCCCGGTATGCACTTTTGCAGGAGATCGTCAGCCGGTACCAGGGGCTGTCGGTGAAACTCGAAGGGCTGCTTTACGAGATCAGTCACCCCTATCACAACTGGAAGCTGATCGTCCCGGAACTGCGGGCCTTTGTCCTGAAAAATCTCAATCATTACCGCGATCACGAGCGCGGCCCCGAGTCCTTTTCTTTGTTTATGGGCATTTTTTTCGATGCCTTGAAGGATTCCTCCCGCAACGATCAGCTGCTTCAGCGGATTATGGAGGCCATGCTGGCCTATGCCGACAAGCTGATTCACTCAATGGAGGCCCCGGTCCTCTTTCGCTTCGAACAGGCCTTTGCTCAGTTTTTCAAGAGGTTGCATGATTTGGATGTGAGCGATCCCCAGATTATGCTGTCCATGGTGCAAGGACATCATCCGGTGCGGAAAATGGCCCTGCAGCTGTGTGCCCTGCGCAAACAGCTGCCTGAGCGGCCTTTTGATTTCAAGGCCCTTGCCCTGCTGATGCGGACCATTCTCCTGCGCAACTATGAGTACTGGCTCAGTGAGGAAGATCCGCTGACCTGGTTTGAGAAACAATGTGGTGACTATTGCCGGGAATGGCGAGGTCAGAGTCTGCTTGTTGCCATCTCGCACCAGCGCATCCGCGAGTGTTTGCAGACCCTTGAACATGTCGATTTTTCAGGTGATCACCAGGCCGCTCTGGAGGTGATCGTCACCCTGCCCAACCATATGGATATCGTCCGTCTGTACAAGGATATCCCGGCGAAAATGATTGCCGATTCGGTCAGCGAAACCTCGACCCATTTTGTCGAAAACCGGAAGCTGCTCTTTCTCTTTCGGATCATGGAGACCCATGGCCTGTCGATTATCCACGAGGAGACCCTGCGCGAAATCAACCGATCCCTGGTCCAACTCATCCGCAAGCAGACCTTTGAGGAGATTGAACAGTTTTTTACCACTACCTTTCATCTGCTGAAGGTCAATGTCCGCCGCTACCCGCATACCTCGCTCCAATGCATCCAGGTGATCGGCAATGAGGTTTTTAAACGGGGTAATTCGCGTCTGGTCGAGGCCTTTCTCTGGGAGGCGGTTCGTTTCGGCTTTCAGTACGCCAATTTTCGCGGTGTCGACGAAGACTGGCAGCCCATCGCCAACCCGGCCCATCTCAACAATATTCGCGTCTGGCTCAATCTTATTCAGCAGGAGCCCAAATGGTGTTCCACCCTGTTTTCGGCCCTGATCATCAATCTGCGTCTTTCCGGGACCTGTGTCCGCGATACCGATCTTTTTCAGCGCGACATTACCGATCTGTTGAATCATCCCATCGGTCCGATCTACAACCTGGCCAAGCAGTTCACCAAACTGATGCCGGTCTTTTTCAACGAGATCGGTGCCGAGGGTGAGTTGCGCGATGTTTCCACCGAAATCGACGAGATCCATAAACGGCGCGATCCGCTCATCCACTTCCTGCGCAAACAGGCCCATGTGGAATCGAGCAATCTGATTGTCGGCTTTATCGAATCCATTTTCACCTTCTGGATTACCCTGGATCGTGGTCTTCTCTGCGACTACCTGCCCAGTGAGGTCCTCCAGCAGGTGCAGGATTCCGGACCCTTTGTCGATGATCAGCATACTCTGGCCCTCAGAATCAAAAAAGAGCTGCGCTTTACCCGGATGTCTCAGATTCTGGAGTGGCCCGATGACGAGCGGCAACAGTTTCTTGATGCCCAGCAGGATCTCGCCGAAGTGGAACGGCGGCGCTTTTCGCTGCTGGTCCGGATGTACAAGCTGTTGCATCTCAAATATCACCTCAGCCTTCCCGAAATTCAGTCCCAGCTGCATCAGGCCATCGGGTCGGGCTTTCCGGAACTGGCGGAGTTGCTCGCCATCCTTGAGGAGAACAATCCCTTTCACTGCCTGGAGGGCCTGCTCAGCCAACTGGAGCACCTTCGCAGGGTGATCCTCAGCGCCGAGCGCTTCGAACCCAAGGAGGAAATCTATTACAAACGGCATATCGCCGTTGATATCCCCTCGGTCTACGGTCGTTACAGCGAGCGGAAGTTCGATGCCCTCGGCCTGACCTTCCGTCTTGAAAGCCTGGCCAATGTCTACCTGGAGCGGCTGTTCGACACGGTCAACCTCAGCTTCATCACCCAGGCGACCTTTATCCGCATCCTCAAATGCCTGCGCCTGTTTTCCCGGGCCCTGCAGATCGACGGTATCTCCAGCCGCCGCCTCGACACCTATATCAGTCTGCTGGCCTCTTCCATCGGCATCAAGCGTTTTTCCTACACCCAGCATCTTGATATCATGCGCGGCCTTTCCGAAGGGGTGAAGGATATCATCTACGCCTACTACACCAACGTCCACCAGAATAATCTTTCCATCATCGTGCCCCAGATCGGCAAGGACAATCTGCTGCCCAAGTACCAAGACTCCTGGAACGAGAAAAACATGCCGGAAAATGTACTCCGGCTCTCCGAGATGTTTTTCCGCGATCTCATCTCCAATACCTTCGGCCTCCAGCACCTCGACAATTTCATCGGCAAGGTCATTCGGACGCTTGAGGCCCAGAAAGATATCCTGGACGAAAAGACCCTGGATCTGCTGATGACCTACAATCCGGAAAAGGCGATCAGTAGCCTGCACGATGAAAATATGCGTACCCATAACCTCATCCATCTCGGCAACAAGGGGTTTAATCTGGTGGTGCTGTCGCGGGATAAAATGCCGGTGCCGCCGGCCTTCATCATCACCACCGAGATTTTTCGCTGTTACCGGGCGGTCCGCAAATTCGACCGGGCCCGGGACGAATACATGCGGCGGGTGCGGGCCGCAATCACTGGTGTCGAGCAGCTCACCGGGCGGATTTTCGGCTCGCCGGACAAGCCCCTGCTGCTTTCGGTTCGCTCCGGTTCCGCCATTTCCATGCCGGGGATCATGTCCACTATTCATAATGTGGGCGCCAACGAGGAACTGGTGGAAGAGTATGTGGTCGCTCACCCGGAATCGAAGTATTTCGCCTGGGACAATTTTCGGCGGTTCCTCCAATCCTGGGGGATGTCCCATGATATGGAGCGTGAGGATTTTCAGGGACTGATGAATGACCACAAAAAGCGGCACCAGGTGCTTTATAAAAAGGATTTTTCCCCGGAACAGATGCGGCAACTGGCCCTGAATTACCAACAGGCGGTGCGCAATCGCGGATTCGGCATGCCCGAGGATCCCTGGCTGCAACTGATCGGCGCCGTCGATATGGTGCTTGATTCCTGGCATCTGCCCAAGGCCAAGGAATATCGGCATCTGATGCGGGTTTCCGATGATTGGGGTACGGCGGTCATTATCCAGTCCATGGTCTACGGCAACCTCAGCGATCAGGCCGGAAGCGGCGTCCTCTTTACCGCCCATCCCTATCGCAAAGTACGCCGGGTGGCCCTCTGGGGCGATTATGCCCCCGGTGACCAGGGCGAGGATATCGTCTCCGGCCTGGTCACCAGTTACCCGATGTCCGTGGAGCAGGCGGAGATCGACGGCCGTGACGAAAACATGAGCCTGGAACGGCTCTTTCCCAAAATTTACCAGCGCCTGCTCAGCATCAGCCGCGAACTGGTCTATGATAAGGAATGGAACCCCCAGGAGATCGAATTCACCTTTGAGGGCCCTGAACCGGAACAGCTTTTCATCCTCCAGACCCGTGATATGATCACCATCAAGAAAAAGGAGCATCTCACGGTATTTGCCGATTCCGACCAAGCGCACCGAGCGATCCTTGCTAAGGGTATCGGGGTTTCCGGCTCGGCCATGTCCGGTAAGGCGGTGTTCAATGAAGATAATATCAGCCAGTTGCGGACGGAAGAGCCCGGAACGCCGCTGATTCTCATCCGCCAGGACACGGTGCCCGAGGATATCCGCGAGATTTCGAGGGCCGATGGACTGGTGACCTCGCGCGGCGGTCAGACCTCACACGCCTCGGTGGTGGCGACCCGCCTGGAGAAGACCTGTGTGGTCGGCTGCCGTGATATGCAGGTCTATGAGACCGGAGAATATGCCGAGATCAACGGATTTCGGATTACCTTCGGCACCCCGATTGCCATTGATGGACGCCATGGCCTCCTGATCGAGGGCAACTATCCGCTGCGGGAAGAAGTGCATATTCTGCCTTTATGAACCGGGCGGAGCGACATATAATTAGAGGTAGAGCCTACTGTCCAACCCGGCGTGAACGCGGATTGATCCGCCTCTTGCCGGGCCTTCCTTTTTTTTTCTTGCACTGAGACTGAGCCATGAATGCCGGCGTTGAACCCTCCCCCTCGATCATTTCTTCTTATATTCTCCAGGTTAACGATATGACCTGCGAGCACTGCCAACAGCGGGTGGAGACTGCGGCCAAGGCGGTGCCCGGAGTAGCCGAGGCCCGTGTCGACCTTGCCGCCGGCACGCTCACGGTCAGCGGTGGCACGCCGGAAACGGTGATCAACGCCGTGCTTGATGCGGGTTATCCGGCCGCACTTCGGGAGGAAACCAACGACCAGGCCTGCCCGCTGGAGGGGCCACAGGAGGGAACATCGATTGCTGATTCTGTTGCCCCGCTGCGACACTATCAACTGCGGATTGCTGATATGCATTGCGCCAGCTGCGTCCGTCGCGTCGAGGAGGCGCTGCTTGCCGTGGACGGGGTAGGCGAGGCCTCGGTGAATCTGATCGAAAAAATCGCCATGGTGGCGGGCGGCGATCCGACCGAAGCGGTGGCCGCAGTGGTGGACGCTGGGTATCAGGCCGAGTTGCTCGCCGAGGACACGGCGGCGGAACGGGAGTCCTATGAAATCAACATTGTTGACATGCATTGCGCCAGCTGTGTGCGCAAGGTGGAGCAGGCCATTCTTGCCGTGCCCGGCGTTTCCACTGCCCTGGTTAACCTGGTGGAGAAACGGGCCGAGGTGCATGGCGGCAGTCCCGAGGCCGTGGTTCGGGCCATTGTCGCCCAGGGTTATGGGGCCTCCCTGCCCGAGGCCCCTGTTGCAGCCAACACCTTTTTTCTCAAACTGCAACCGCAGCCCGGAGCCGCTGAGCAGGAGCAGATCCGCGATATCCTCCGGGCGCAGGATGTGGACATTGAAATAATTCCGGAGAGGGGACGTTTCCGTCTGACAACCTCAGAGCATCCGGCCGATGTTCTCCTGCGTCTCAGCGATGTCGGCTATGAGGCAAGTCTTGAGGAGGCCTATGTCGATCCCTCTCTTGAGCAGGCTCGGGAAACCCGTCGGGAGATCCGGCGCTCCTGGCAGCGGGCGATTGTGGCGGCCACCGTGGGCTTTGGACTCATGGCCGGCCGGATGTCCGGATTTTTCCCTTCCCTTGAATCCGGACGTCTGTTCTGGGCAGGAGCGGCCCTGCTCTGTCTGTTCACCATGTATTTCAGCGGCCGCAATTATTTCATCGGCACCTGGAAGCAGGCCAGGCATGGGGCTGCCAACATGGATACCTTGGTGGCGCTGGGCACCGGAGCGGCCTGGTTGAGTTCGGTGTTGGTGATTGTGGATCCTGATTTTATTGCCGGCGGCGGCAACCATCTCTATCTCGATGCCTCGGTGATGATCCTGGCTTTCCTCCAATTCGGTCATGCCTTGGAAACCCGTGCCAAACGGACCACCAGCGAGGCCATCTCTTCCCTGATCGGGCTCCGCGCCAAAACTGCCTGGGTCATTCGGACGGCGGGACAGGTGGAAATCCCGGTCTCACTGCTGCGCCTCGGTAATCGGGTTCGGGTCCGGCCCGGGGAAAAAATGCCCATCGACGGGGTGATTGTCGAAGGGCGGACCACCGTCGACGAATCAATGCTGACCGGTGAACCCGTGGCGGTGGTGCGGGATGTCGGCGATCTGGTGACCGGCGGCACCATGAACCGGTCCGGCTCCTTTGTCCTTAAGGTGACCCGTCTCGGCGAGGAAACCACCTTGGCCCGGATCATCCGCATGGTCAAGACGGCGCAGATGAGCAAACCACCCATCGGCCGCCTGGTCGACCGGATTGCCTCGGTCTTTGTACCGGTGGTGATCCTCATCAGCCTGACGACCTTTTTTACCTGGCTGGCCTTTGCACCAGAGCCACGCTTGGCCTTTGCCCTGACCGCCGCCATCGCGGTGCTGGTCATTGCCTGCCCCTGCGCCCTGGGATTGGCGACCCCGATTGCGATCATGGTCGGCACCAGCCGGGCTGCCGACTGTAATGTTCTCATCCGAAATAGCAATGCCCTTCAGACCGCTTCGACCCTGACTCATGTGGTGGTCGATAAAACCGGTACCGTAACCGAGGGTAAGCCGACGGTTACTGCGATTGTGCCGACGGCGGCAGGGAGCGAAAACGAGGTGCTGCAATGGGCAGCCGGTTTGGAGAGCGGTTCCGAACATCCGCTGGCTGAAGCGGTGCTGGTGGCACAGCAACAAAGTGGGCAGCCGCTGCGCTCCCTGAAAAATTTTACGGCGATCCCCGGACGTGGGGTACAGGGGGAAGACGAGGGGCTTCGGTATCTGTTGGGCAACGATCATTTCATGAAAGAGCAGGGGCTGTCTTTACCCGCCGACCTGGTGGCCGAGGCCGGGCGTCAGTCGGCTCAAGGCGGCACCCCGGTGTGGCTGGGCCGCGACCGGGAGGTAATGGGCCTGCTGATCCTGAAAGATCCGGTGCGCAAGGATTCGGCCGCGGCCATTGGTGCCTTGCAGCGTCAGGGGATCGTCGTGGTCATGTGCAGCGGCGATAATCGGGCGACTGCGGAGGCCGTGGCCCATGAGGTGGGTATTGCCCAGGTGCACAGCGAGATCCTGCCGGAAGCGAAATTGGAGGTCATCAAAAATCTGCAGCAGCAGGGCTATAAGGTGGGAATGGTCGGTGACGGCGTCAACGATGCCCCGGCCTTGGCCCAGGCCGACACCGGCTTTGCGCTCGGCAGCGGTACGGATGTGGCCATCGAGAACGCCGATATCACCCTTGCCGGCGATTCCCTGGCGCTTGTGGTCACGGCCATCGCCATCTCCAGTGCCACCATCCGCAATATCAGACAGAATCTTTTTGGGGCCTTCATCTATAACGTCATCGGCATCCCGCTGGCTGCCGGACTCCTGTACCCGTTTACCGGCTGGCTGCTGGAGCCCATGTTTGCCAGTGCCGCCATGGCGCTCTCTTCGGTGACCGTGGTCACCAACGCCAACCGGCTTCGTTTTTTCCGCTCTCGCTAAAGGCCCCTCTACGAAGGAACCGTTGGCGGCCGGTTTTTGGCGGGTTTAATCTCTGGGGCTTAATGGTAGTGGTTATCAGTCGCTTCTTGCTTGTCTTTTTCCCGTGGATGTGCTAGTTGCACCGTTTTTCAATAAATCCGCACAAAAGGAAAGAATGGTTATGGACGCAGTTTTTGCCAGGATCACCTATCTCTTTGATCCCCTGCACACCTTTTACGAGCAAGAACGGCTGTACCGCAAAATCTCGGTTGCCCTGGTTTTTGTATTTTTATGCAGTCTGGCTGTCATTCAATTGAACCGACTGGGCTTTTTGCCAGCCGGACTGGCCGCGATTGTGTCGATGAACCATTTTTTTGCGATTCATGCGGCCTTTACGGTTATCCTTATTTTAGAAGTGATCAGCCTTATTTTTGTCCTGCCCTGTTCCTTTTCCCGCTCCCTGGGCAAGCAGTTCGAGATTCTTTCCCTGATCCTCATTCGGAATGCTTTCAAGGAATTATCGTATTTTCACGAACCGATCGCTTATCTGGGCAACCAGGATAAGGTGCTGCATATCCTGGCCAGCGGCTTCGGTGCTCTGCTGATTTTTGCGCTCCTGGGAGTGTATTATAAGATTCAGAAACGAAGCGAGGAGGACGGTCGCCATATGGACTTGTACGGGTTTGTTGCCTCGAAAAAGGCGATATCCCTGCTGTTGCTGGTGTCGTTTATCGTTATGGGCGGATATTCGGCCTATCAGACCGTTCTGGGCGTGGAGCATCCTGATTTCCTGCACGGTTTTTACAGCCAGCTGATCCTCACGGATATCCTCATCGTCCTGGTTTCCCAGTGCTTTCATCCTTCAGCCAAAATGATCTTCCGTAATTCCGGCTATGCCCTCTCAACCCTGATGATCCGAATCGCTCTGATTGCCCCGGTCTACTACAATGTCCTTCTGGGCGCAGCGGCGATGGTGTTTGCCATCCTCTTGACCCTGGTCAGTCAGTATTTGTTTCTGCAGCAGAAGGGGTGAGGGGAGAGGAAAATCGTACAAAGAATGATTTATTGGCAGGATGGGCTTTTGTCCAAGCAGCAAAGCCAGGCCGGCAACTTCAAGCGATAAATCAAATATTGACAGTTGCTTACCTTAACGCTGCATGAAATGAGAAAGAGGGCAAAGTCATGTTGCAGGCGCTTAAACTAGCGCTATTCTGGTCTGTCCCCGATTGTTCCCTTAGCGTCGGATGCCATTGGTGAGCAGCTACGCCGGTGGCTTTTGAGATAACTCATTACGCTCCCGGCTGAAAGTTTGAACATTGGGTGAATATCTAACCCGGCGCTCCGAAGAGCCTTTGCCGTCCACTTGTTACAAGTATTCAGTAGGTAGTAGCGCCCCTCGGCATCGTAGAACTCGCTGTTTCCGTAAATGCCTGGCCTCAGAGCTACGACATGACCCAAAGCATCATGCGCGAAGCTGGAAGCCACAAATGCCTGCAACGTCGCAAGCTCGTTATCTGACAGGCATGTGTTGATGATAGGTTCGCCCGCAAAGTATCGTTCTGGTTGATCAGCCATGGCTACAACATGAAGAACGGCACCCTCTGACCAGAACATGGCTTGAAGCGTCAATCCGATTGTAATCTTTTGGGCCTGGTAGAACCCCTTATCACCCCAGCCAATTTCATAAAAGGCGGCATTGCCGAAGCGCGACTTAAGCTCTGGAACGGCCCGGTTGACTTCAAGGGCGGAGACGATGAGCCCCACGTGCCACCCATGGCTCACAACGGAGACTTGATGAGAATAAACAGGATTACGCTCAGGTTTCGGCTCAATAACATAGGGCTTGGCCGAGCAACCTGCGATAAAAAATGCGACTAAGAGAGCAGCTGTTGTTCTCATGCTGATATTCACCCTACTCAACCTCCAGAACGTCAAAAAACGGAATATTAACATGATAACTGGTGGCAATGCGCTGGTTTTTCGGCGCCAGTGCCTGCTCGCCCTGAATATATTCAGACCGATAGCCTTCATGATGGCGGCAAACCGCACAGCTTTTATGCCACGAACGCGCAGATGTTTGCCACCGGTTCGCCGGTCGAATTCCGACATGGTCGCCTCGACCCCGGCCCGGTACCGATATTTGTCTCTGAACGTCGGGCCGTTCTCCTCCTGCCGTCGACGAGGTAAACGGATATCCTTGTCGGTATCACACTGTAGCCCGATGTTGTTTTCTTCACCTTTTCAGGTTCCGCACCTTGCGGGCAGGTGAGGATCTTGCCCTGCTCATCAAGGGTGAAATCGGCAAGATGGAATTTCTTCTGATTTCCCGGCATGGCCGGGGCGATGACCGCCACCTGATGGTCCTGTAAAGCAGCCTCGCAATTGCTGTCGCTGCCGTACAGGGAATCGGCCAGCATTTCCTCGGGCAACATATCCTTCTGTTTGAGCTGTTCAAGGGCCAGCAGCTTGAAGCTCTGCATGTTGCCGACCTCCGAAACAGAGGAAAAACGTTCGGTCAGGGTCAATACATCTCCGGCCAACTGATCAAGTGTTCGGGTGGAGTCGGTCGGCTTGACCATGGCGAATACAGACGCCTGCGATTTGTTCAGGTAACGTCCGGTCAACTGCTCGTCGAGCTGATCGAAGAGCCCCCGGTGCTGTCGTTTCAGGTTGACCAAAAATTTTTTGATTGTTTTGACAAACAGCCCGATGCGGCCAAGATTGCGCATGTTGGATTTGATATGAACGGAGTCCATGCGCTGTTTGCTCAGGTCGGCGTTGATCAGCGTGGCCAGGGTCTGCAGGGAAGAATCGAATATTTCGGTGTAGGTCTCGTCGGTGGACAGATGATCACGCATGGTCCAGAGCGTTTTGTGACTGATGTACGAGGCGGCGTCGGAGAACGAGGTGATGTTGAGGGCATAGTGCCACTGAATGTTAAAACAGAACTGTTCAACCGCCTGCTCATCGGTGTAATCATGCATTTGTTGGAGGATCATCATCCCCATCATGGCATAGAGTTCCTTGGTGGGCCGACCATTGCAGTCATTATAATGTCGGCGCAGCGACTCGACAGGCAGTTCCGGGAGAATCTTTTGCTGAAAAAGACCTGGCCATGACCCATTCAGGAGATTCCGCCGTTTGGGTCCCAAATGGGCCCATGGGTCGAGGATGTTGAGCTGTTTGTAGTTTTTCACGTGGAACATGACTTTGCCTCTTATTTATTTGAAATCACGTGAAAACAATAACAAAATGCAAACAAAACAACAAGTTGAAAAATGAAAATATAACGGGAAAATAGATGGTTAAATAAAAATACTTTTTACGAATCCATCAAAAATCGTGGTCTGTTCCCGATTGTTCCAAATCCGTCTTTGGTTCCCATGTCTGGCTGTAGTGCTTTAATTGTTCTTAAATGATCTTTCAAAATCATCGCCTGATTGTACCTTGTCAATCAATTTTAGGAGTCCATCTCTGCCAACGCGCTGATACCATTTCCTCACTTCATGTCCTGCAGTCGCATACACCACGCAAATTTTTCCAGGAACACCCCTTGAGTAATCAACATCCCCAAACTGTTTTACCGCTTTATTCCATTCTTTCAATGACCCAAGCTCTTCAAGTTTAGGAACGGTCCTTTTTGATGCTACTACTTCCTCCCAGATTTTCTCACAATGGGCAGGCTCATCACTCACGGCTACGGCGAGTCCTTCGTCAAACCATGTCGGCATAGAAGGTATGCCAAATATTCCATCCATCCTCGCGTTCATTCTGGTTCTAAGTTCAGCATGCGACAATTCATGTGCCAGTATAGGAATTGAGATCCCTTTTGGAGAAATGAGTATCTTAGATTTTCCAAGCTGAAGCCCACGCTGAGCAGTTCCTCCCAAGCCAGAGAAACATTCGTACGTTGAACAAATGAGAATATCTGGAGCACTGATCGTGCTGCCATAGAAAGTAATAATTTTTCCTTTTGCCTCGGTCACTATTCTCGCAACTTTTTTTCTGTCCTCAGAAGACATCTCGTGGTTAACAAAAACTTTGGGTGCAACCCTCTCCATCCCCAAGGAGGATGGCGACATCAAATAGGTTCTTGCTCGTTTGATCTGAGTGCATCCAGACAAAAAGGCAATAACTATTAAAAATATAAGGTATTTTTGTTTCATATTCAATTTAAAGTGGAAGTGCAGCCGACGGCAAAAAGTGTATTATTATTAGGCAGCAATACCTTCATAGATAGAAACCCAGCAATCCGTCAGAACTCTCGATATGCAGAATGTCCATGACTTGCTCAAGTTATACGCTAGTTAGGCCCAAGCGATGTGTGGAATATAAAAAGTATAAATAGGGGGGTCAAAGTGAAATTAACTTCTGTAAGTTTTAATTTTATTCTGTCCTTTTTTTTTAACTGATGAGAAATCAGGACTCCCACCCACCGAACTAAAAAGAACAGTTGATGGGCAATTCTTGACAAGCGCAGTAAATAAACAGTAGATATTGCCATTAAATTCTTTTTATAATTTTCAGGTGCCAGTAAGAGCTTAAAAGGGAACCCGGTGTGATTCCGGGACGGTCCCGCCGCTGTAACCGGGGACGAACGCTGTAAAAAGTCACTTTTTGTCGTCAGGCAAATGGGAAGGCGCAGCTAGTAGGGTGATCCGGAAGTCAGAAGACCTGCCTGCAGATTCATGCGTACTTCCTTGGACAAGGAGTGCTGGCTATTCGTGGAAAAATCAGGGATTCCCCGGATCGGTAGAATAACGGTCCGGGGATTTTTTTTTTATACGGTCTCCGGGACAAAAATGGGATGACATCGCTCAGGACGATGTGACAAAAAAGGAGATGTGTATGAAAAAGGTTCTGGTTACAGGTATGGCGCTGGCATTGGTTTCCTCTGCGGCTTTTGCCACAGAAGACGAAAAAAAAATTGTACTGGAAGACGAAATTATCGTTACGGCGAGCCGGAATAAACAACAGAATGAAAAGGTCCCGGGCCAGGTCTCCGTTATCACTGCAGAGGAGATTCGATCCAGCGGCGCGCAATCCGTCCCTGATGCGCTTAAGAATCTGGGAGGAGTTGTTGTAAGCGACCTCAACGGCAATGGATTCAACCAGACCGTGGATATGGGCGGCTTTGGTGAAACCGCAAATCGTCATGTGGCGGTTTTGGTCAACGGACGGAAAATGAACCCCATTGATGTAAGCGCGGTTAATTTCATTTCTATTCCAGTGGAAAATATTGAAAAGATAGAAGTTTTTCACGGTGGCAACTCGGTTCTTTACGGAGGCGATGCCATGGGTGGGGTCATCAACATCATAACGAAAGAGGCCGAGGAGGGCTTCCATGCCTGGGGAGAAATCGGGGGTGGCTCACTGGATACGTTTAAAGGAAACACTGGAGCGAGCTTCACCTCGGGTCGATTCGGCGGGAAAATCGGCGTTGTTTATTATGATACAGACGGTTACCGGGATCGTTCAGAAGCTGATAGACTAAACGCCAATGTAAAACTCACCTTTGACGCTACAGATGCCCTGAATTTTGCTTTTGAAGCCGATACAACCAATGCCAATTACGAGTATCCCGGTTCATTAACTCTTGCGCAGATGAATGCAGACAGAAAACAGGCTGTAAATCAGGAAGATGAAGGTGAAAATAAAGAAGATAGCTATGTTTTTACAGTGAATTCCGATTGGGGTGATTATGGTCGCTTGGCTCTTGATTTGAGTGTTAAAAATTATGAACGTCAGGATACCATGGTCTCATGGAACTTTCCGAGCTGGGGTTATTATGGCTATTATGACTATGATTACACCACGTGGGGTGCCAATCCACAATATATCCTGAATCATGCCCTTTGGGGTAAAGACAACCGTCTGACCTTGGGCTTGGAATATTATGATACTGATTATGATGCATGGAATGGAGATACGACGGCCAAAACTCAAATGTATACCTACGACCATGATCAGAGCTCTATGGGGCTTTATGCACAGGATGAATTCAGCCTGCTGGACAACCTGATTCTCAATCTTGGGATGCGCTATGAAGAATACGACACCCAGCTCAGATCCAGCCACGGTACGGATGAGGATATCGAGGAAGACGAATGGGCATGGAATATAGGAGTCGCCTATATTTTTGCTCCTCAGTCCAAGGTATATGCCCGTGCGTATCAGGCCTACAGGTTTCCGAAGGTTGACGAGTACATGGTGCTTTCCACTGGCGCAGTGAATACAGAACTCATGCTTGAACGGTCGAGGGGATATGAGGCCGGTGTTCGCTTTGTTGGTCTGGGCAAGCGGCTGGTTACCGATTTCAGGATGTTCACCTTTGATGTCGATGATGAGATTACCTGGAATTCACTGAGCTCCCAGAATGAAAACCTTGATGAAACAAGGCATCAGGGGGGCGAGTTGAATGTGTCCTTCAAGGCCACGAAGCTGATGACTCTGTATGGAGGCCTCGGGTATACCGATGCTGAATTTATAGCCGGTGACTATGACGGCAACAAAATCCCTCTGGTTCCTGAATTCAAGGGGAGCATAGGTGCTACCCTGAATTTTGACTTTGGATTGACTTTTCGGGGCCAGTTCAACTACTTGGGTGAACGATATGCCGGCGGAGATTATGGGAACACATATGATAAACTCGACAGTGCGACCACCGTGGACCTCTACCTGAGTTACCCATACAAGCAGCTGGAATTTTTCCTCAATGCCACCAATATTTTTAATGAAGAGTATTATAACGGATATAACTATGGGCCTGGGTTTGAAAGCTACTACCCTATGGCTGAAGCAGTTTATTACGCTGGTATTCGGGTTAAATTTTAATTCCTGAATTTTCAGGCAAGAGCTTTTTTGCCCCTCAAGTGTAACTGATCAATGCGGCCGGACAAGGCCGCATTGATTGCTTCCACCACTTGCCCATTATCAAGCACAGCCTTTCCTTTTTATGGTCCGGTCACTTCTTTGCGAATATCATCTCCGCCCAGAAAGACACCTACTACCGATTCTTGAATCATCACAAATCACTTCACTGGATTTTTTCTCCGCTGCGCTACGTAAAAACCAGTGAGTTCAGCCGTTAACGCCGATCACATGGGGAAGGGGGTGGCAGTATTGTTTAGCCCTCAAAGGAAACTTGTATCGGATATGAAAGGATGGATATGCATGCAAACCTCACTGAGGGAAATAGCAAAGAGGAGATGCAAATGTTTTTGTACGAAGCGAGCAATACTGAGGAGCCTTGTGCGGGAAAACCGTACGCACAGGGTAAATTTATTCTAACCTCTAAGCCGCTGTTTTATCGTTATCGTACTAATCGGAAATTTTGCACTTAAACGATAAGACAAGCAACGTTGAGTCCGGAAAGCCAGCAACTTACTGAAGGAGATATGGGTAAAAACGAATCTCAACGTAGCTTACCAACGAGCTAAGCATGTAACGTTATGTCATTACAGAACATTTCGCAAAGGGAAAATTTACCGTGACCGTACGCAGGGATCTGCGAGGGGCGGTCGGGCAACTGGCCGTCCTACCTTGATTCGGTTACCAATATAAAATGGAGTGATATATGTACATGATATCATACTTTTTACCCGATACAAGAATTGCTGTACGCCAACGTCAAGTTTCGCTCATTTGGGACAAGAACAATTACCAATAACAACCTAACCAGAACACATCAGGAGAGTAAAAAAATGATTGCGGAATATTTTATCGGAGGTGGAGCGGACAAGAATGATTTTTTAGCACAAGCAACAGGTGGCGGAACAGGAATCGTCGCTCAATTGGTGCAGTATAGAAAGAAACAAAAGCCCTATATTGAAACTATTTACAGGGGGCACGAACAGGAAGATGCCATATTTAAGGAGATCAAATTAAAAATAGAAGAGAATCCAGAACTCGTAGTAAATATTACCGGTCATAGTTGGGGGGGGCATACAAGCTTTAAATTGGCAAATAGACTTGCGGTGGAAAAAATTTTGATAAATGAACTCATCACATTAGATCCAGTTTCAATGACCGCGTTTTCAAGGATATACAACTTTAAAAAATGGGTCAACGTCTACCAGGTTCAAACGGTTCTTGATGTCATTGCCACGGTTCCCGTAGCAGGAAATCTTGTCAGCGGTGTTGTTTCATTTGCTTCATCTTTTCTGCCGGGGCATAGTTTGCCTGACGCGGTTGCTACCACCGGCGGTCAACTTGGCGAACAGACTGGCGCAACCAATGTTTCATGTACTCTAGATCATAGTGATGCTTTTGGCATGTACCTCATTGCAAGGGTAAAAATGGACTCCGTGGTACAATCAATTCAATAGGGGGGATCAAAATGCAGATTAACACGATGTTGGGCAAACTTCTCTTGTTCACTTTCACAATACTGTGCGCGAATTTTATATCCGGATGTTCCGGCCATCTCGAAATAGTTAAGTCAACAGCGACTATACGCGAAGTCCAAATGGTCGACGTGAATGGCAATAACTCTGGTGGTAAGAGTCTCTATCTAGTTTATGAAATTGAAACAAATGAACCTCTTTCAAAACGCGCCGGAATATTGCAATTTCGGCAAAAGCTATATATTTCACCCGACGAGCACTACGTTGAGAATGGCATGGGCGCATCGTTGAACAAGATGGGTAAGTTGTCCTCTGTTGCGTTTCCTGATTATGAAGAGAATTCAGAAGCTCCTTATCGATATGTCGTGTTTGTGTATAGAGACCTCGGGCATGCATATGATGGTGATATTACATTTAATTTGCTAAAGGATAATTTTCAAAAATTAGAACTAAGCATTGAGTCGAGGATGTATTCCGGGCCTGTCTTGGCGCGATCCAACAAGGTTGAGCTGAGTCACGAAGCATTTTTGGCTTTATACAAAGACTTCGATCAGTCGCTACCTACTATGGTGGTTATCGAGTACTATTAGTTCGTGTTCTGGGGGGAAAACCCCAGTAATCTCATCAGTTAAGACTTGCAGGGTTAAAAGCCAAACTTGCCAGCACTTCAGCATTTTGAAAGGGAGAACAGGAAGGCGGGGCAAGTCAGCTTTTGACTCTTCTTGTAATATATTATTAACATCGTATTTCAGCGTATTCCAGGGACACTATACCTAACCAGCTTACCTTTTTTTCTTGGGACCTGGCTTTTGTGGTTGCAATATCCGCCCCAATGTTTGTTCCAATGTCTCGACAAAGCCTTCGTCCCCCAAAGGGCGCCCGGTGCGTTCATGTTGGTGCAGCAGATCAAGTTCTTCGATGGAGGATAAGGTGAGAAACTGACTCCAGTCGGGCACCAAATCCAGCAGCGGTCCAACCTTGACCAGAGCATCATTTTCTCCGGCAAGATGAGCGCGGGCGCTGCTCCAGCGGTAGTCTGCGGGCTGCTGCGCCAGACCGGCAGCGACAGGATTCATTTCTATATAACGCGCCGTGGCGAGCAAGTACGTCTCATCCATAGGGAAAGAGGCGAATCGTCCCTGCCAGAGATGTCCGCGCCAGTTTTCACGAAAGTTGATATGCCGAGTATAGCGGCGGTGGGCTTCTCCAATGGCACGGGGCAAGCCCTCCGGGGTTTGCGGCACAGCAATCAGATGAATATGGTTCGGCATCAGACACCAGGCCCAGAGAGCAACTTTATAGTGATGACACCACTGAGCCATTAATTCGATATAGACAAGGTAATCTTCGTCGCAAAAAAAAGTCTGCTGGCGACGGTTACCCCGTTGGGTAATATGGTGTGGATAGTCAGGAGCAATGATGCGAGTTATTCTGGCCATGAACATACTGTAACAGAGTATTTGAAAATGTCAAAGATGGATATGGTGTCCCCTGAACTATGCGCAAGTTGAACTAAGCCGAGTCGCGGTAGTGAATATTTTAGTTGATCTTCGCGAAACAGCCGTTTTTTCTCAAAACCGCCCGTTTTTACTTCGCATATAATTCCAATTGTTTTTGTTAAATCGACGTTTTCTGATAAGTATTTATCCCAATCGTCGGGACGACCTCCAATTTCTTCATAAACATATGGTGGCCTGATTGCTAGAACATCAACATCTGATGTATGTTTGACCTCTTCTGATCTATGAACAACAAAATTTGTTATTGGGAAAAAGCCATTAAGTCTTAAATACCAATATGTTAAATCTTCACCATAGTTCATAAAGATCCTTTTGTATGCTTAACGGCGCATTCAGCGGCTTTTCCGCTGCAATGATTTGTTGGCGGTAATATCTTTAAGACCGCCAGAAACATATTTATGCAGCACGCTGGACACGAGTGATTGATAAGGTAAACCTTCTTCTATTGCTCTACGTTGCAGGGCTTCCAGATCCCGGCTTGAAATCCGGATGTTGATGCGTTTATCTTTTTTAATTACTGCCTCTGCCATTTTGGCAAGCTGAGTTCGTCGCTCGTCTTTCAGATCGGATTGAAATTTGCCTGCTTCAAATGCTTCCAGCATTTCCTGGTCTTCAGGGTTCAGTTTTTTATTCTTCATATGGCCCTCTTAAGTAATGCTTCGTAACCTTTCGGCTGGGGATTACGCTTTTCAGAAAGATTTCGCCCTCATTTTCAACGTAAGGAACAAGCCAAGTATAATCATCAATCTCGACAACGAACATGCGCTGATTCGGATACTTGAAATTATTGGGATGAACAAGATCATCGAGCAACCTTCCGGACTGGAGTGCGAACAATACATCCTCGAATGACACACCTCTCTCATTCATCAATAGTTGGTTCTTTTCAGCATTCCAATTGATTTGTTTCATAGCTTAACAATAACACAATGTGTGCCTATTGTCATCCTTACGATTTTTTACTCAGATTGAACGGTTCTAAAGTCGAGTAGACCGGTTTCTCCGAGGAAGGTCTCTCCATCTGCCCTTGATGGACATTCGATGGACGGCTCATCGCACGCGATTACTCCGTAACCCCAATCGAACGTTGTTTCCTGCCTCGTTGGCCCCGGCCCCTCCCAGAACCGTGCTTGCGCTATTTACGCACACGGCTCCTCACATGGTCATTTCACCGAAAAGGCAAACAGATTGACCCTGATTCGTGGTTTCGGCAGAGGAAAACGCTTCAGCAGTTCATTGAACTTTTCCCAGTTGAGACAGTTCTTCCTACCCCGACGATTAAGCCACTTGAACAGCAGCCTCTTCACCGCTTCACCAAACCGGGCTATGCCCCGCAGGTTATCGGTAACCCCGTAGTAGTTGTAATGGCCTTGCAACTTGGCCTTGGCTGTCTTCCACAGTTCTCTGGTTTTCAACGTTCTGGCTTTTTTCAGCCATTCCTTGAAAATTTTCAGCTTGGCGGTGAACTTCTTCCGGGCGGTGACCCGTTTCATCCGAAACCCTTTCCCGTCCTTGCGTGTCCCGCAGTAGTGGGTAAGACCAAGAAAATCAAAGGTCTCAGCCCGTTTCCCGCGTTTCTTCGCGTTGTGGACGGCGAATCGCCCAAACTCCATCACCTTGGTCTTCGTTGGTTCCACTTCAAGCATGAACTTGCCCAGCCTTACCCCGAGTTCCTGATGGAACCGAGCGGCGTCGGCCTTGTATTGAAAGCAGACGACAAAATCATCGGCGTATCGTATCAGGCGAGCAAAGCCGGTGCAGCTTTTGCGGAAAACCCTCTCGAACCAGAGATCAAGGGCGTAGTGCATGTAGAGGTTGGCAAGCAGCGGTGAAATGACCCCGCCTTGCGGTGTCCCCATCTCACTTATGGTCACGCTTCCATCCTCCGCCACCCCTGCCTTGAGGAAACGCTTCACCATGCGTTGAATTCGCTTGTCCGCTATCCGGTGCGCCAGGAACTTCATCAACCAGTCCTGGTCCACATTGTCGAAGAAACCCTTGATGTCGGCCTCGACGATGTGATTGGTCGGACAGTCCTCCACTGCTTTGCTCAGTACCCTGAGGGCATCGTGGCAACTGCGGTGGGGGCGAAACCCATACGAATCTGTTGTGAAATCCTGCTCATACACGGACTCCAGGATTCGCACCAGCCCCGCCTGGACCAGCTTGTCTTCAAAGCTCGGTATCCCCAGGGGACGTTGTTTGCTGCTGCCCGGTTTGGGTATATATTTGCGCCGGACAGGTTGCGGTCTGTACGCCATCCGATGCAGCCGCTCTACCAGATTGGCGAGATTGGCCTCCAGATGTTCGGCGTACATTTCCTTGGTCATCTTGTCGATACCCGCAGCGGAATCCTTTTTCAAATGCTGGAAGCATTCCCGGAGCAGGTCTTCATTCATCAGGTGAAACAGGCTGGTGAATTGGAATCCCGGCTCCTTGCGGGCCTTCTCTGCTATGCGGAACAATTTTGTTGCCATCGGTTCCCCGCTGCTGGGAGCGGCCAATGTCTCCTTATTCCGCGCTACCATGTGTAGCCTCCTTTCCTCCGGCAGCATTACCCGCCTTCATAGGTACTACGAGGCTATCCGATTCCCTGGGTCTCATTTGCCGTCCTCCCTCTTCAGTTGTTCGGCATACTCTCTTTGTTCCGAGAGAAACGCAGGGCCTCCCGGGTTGCCATGTATTCACAATGTCAGACATGCCATGGTCTCTGACCCCGAGGAAGCAGTTATCACCTTGCCTTTAGCGGTGATACCTGTGTTGACTTCCACTTTTAATACAGTGTGGTCCTTCCCAACGCGACAATTTCGTGGCTCAATCCCTTCAACCTTATGGCTTACGGCCTATCTGCTCGCTGTCTTACGCTTAAAACTCTATGTTACCATTGAGCCTCCAAAGACTTGCTACCCGGTGGCTGGCTGACCTTCCGGGGCGGGATTCGCACCCGCTGAAATACACGACCTTGCCCGGCCGCACTATAAATCTGTCCCCTTTTTGCTATACAACACGAACGACATTTCCTGGCACGGACCTCCGCCTGTTTTACGAATTGGTATCGTAGCAAAATCACCCGAGATCAGGAGTTCTGACCTTGTTCTGGCGCAAGGCGACAGGACAAGGTGCTTGACGAAGTCAGCACCGCGATTCATGGCGACGCAGTCGCCATGAACGGTGAATTCAGCGGTGCCGAGATAGGCTACCAGATTTTAGAACGGGTCCATTCGGCATCCGCTGGAATGACTTGTTATATGCGCCATGAAATGAGGTGATTAAATGAGTTGGATATTGCAAATAATCAGAGAGATAAAAGCTGTAGGGCTTAAAGATTGGTGGTGGTTTGCTGTTGTGCTGAAACGGGATGAATTTAACACGCCAACACATATTTTTGATTATGACCCATCGTCATATTCTTTGACCTCTTGGTATGAAAAAATTGCGCGAGAACGTGAACGCGCCCACAGAATTGACATGGTGTTGTCCGACGTGGATCATATTTGCATATAACGTCTTAATTCACCGGCCTACGCGGCTTTTTGCGTAGGTCCGGTGGAATGATGGGTTGGGCATCTGCATATCATTGGAACAATCGCCCGAGGTCTTGGGTTACGCGATCTCGATACAGAGACGGTAGTGCGGTGAGTTGCTCAATGGCTTGGGGGGTGCCGGCCTCATTTTCAATGAACGCAAGCGTTCTGCCTATTACATCTTGGCTTTCGTTTGAGAAAGCATAAGCAATCTCTCTATATCGATTATTTACCGCGCGCATGTGAGCGATTATGGCCAAGTTTTCTTCCTTGCTCATGGTTGCCCCCCTTATTCCATCAGCCACTTTGTCCATAGCAACGAATTGCTCCTTTATGAAACTTTGAAACTCTCGCAATATGGAAATACGATTTTGTTGCAAAGCGAACTGTTGTCGAACTCGCTCGACTTTGATTGTTGCGCGCCCCGCCACAAACGCTGCTACCAAAGAGACCAGCAGCGAAGTGAGTGCAATTAGATTGCTGTAAGGTTTCAAAAAATCCATCTGATTTCCCCTCAGTGATTTGTGTTGTCTTAGTAGGCTCCTGATGCCCAACGTTTAGTTCACCGGCGAGCTTTAGCGAGTCCGAGAGAGCGCAGCGAACGGTGTGAAACGGCTGGTTATGCATTTTCATTTTCTATGTACGGACATGCAGTAGTCATGGTGGTAAAGTCAAAACTAAAATTATCTTTGTAAATTTTATTGTTCAAATCTGTATATGTTATAGTTCCTATGAAGATAGGCTTTTCAAATACTTCGAAAAGATTACCTAAAAAACCCAAATCATCTGATATGTTAGAATTTGGGGCTAAGTATGGTGTTTTATGTTCAACAAAGTAGGGAATTATATTAACGTTCTCACCACATATCATTGACTTGGCAGCAATTTGAGGTGACATATGTATTTGTATGTTATTTGCTTGAGTTAATCCTGTATTGCTTAAAAATAAGTAACCATATGGTGAGCCTGAAAAATTTTCCAGACCACCTTTGAGTACAATTTTAACTGAAAGTGAAAGGTACGGCCTCAACCGCTGTAATTCTAGTTCTTTTGCTTGTTCAATACTTTTTCTGGTTAAAAGATTAGACCAAGTCATAACTCCAAGAATTGCGATAGTTGCGATTACATATACTGCAGTTAGCACAAGCATTATGAACGCACTGTTTTCGTTTGCCCATTCAATCATAATTTTTCATTTGCATAATCGCGGTGCTGACCGGCGCCGTGCGCCGATCAGGCAAACGAAGTTTGAATGATCGGTGTGCGGTGTCCGGTCAAGCACCTTGTTCCGGCGCAAGGCGACGGGGCAAGGGGCTTGACGAAGTCAGCACCGCGATTCCTGGCGGCGCAGCCGCCAGGAACAAGTAATTATACAGATCTTGATATCCCACCATTTGGAATGATAGCCAGAAAGCCGATCCGTTTCGTTTTTTCTTCATCATCCTGAAATGCTGTTGATTGTCGCAATCTTTCAACCTGAATCATTCTGTTTCGCCCTTGCCTTTTTTACCTTCAGGTTTTTCCAACAGACTCGCGAGTTTCGCGAACGGGTTGTGGGTGGTCGTCGGTCCCGTTCTTTTGTCCGGATTTTCAGTGGGCAGCCATTCGGCATCCATGTCGCGGGAGTGTTCGTTGTCGTGGCAATAGAGGCATAACATCTCCCAGTTGCTGCCGTCGGGCGGGTTGTTATTGGAATTATGGTCCTTGTGATGCACCGTCAATTCGCGCAGGTTTTTACCGGAAAAATCACGGCCGCAACTCGCACAGACCCACGGCAGGATTTTCAACGCTTGTTCCCGGTATTCTATTTTTCTCATGGTCGTCTTCCTCGCGTCAGCTGTTGTATTCACTTTATCCAATTTTCCAGGGCATTGAAGTTGTCGTCTATTTCGTAATATTCTAATAGAGCTTGATGTTCTTCCTCGGTAAGAGCTGGTTTCATTCTAAAAAAATAAAGTGATCCGGTGGCGATGTTGCTTTGATGATTATTATTAAAAATTTCATTTAAGATGATGTACACATTTTGTTCGGTATCGAGCCCCTTAACAAGGCTGAGCCATAATGTCTTTGCAATATGAAGGGCCGCTTTTTTTTGGTGTTTCGTTAAAGCCGATTTGACAAGGGGATGTGAGAATTTGTGAAACAAATTATCCACTTCCTTTCGCGTAAGCATGTTGTCCCTCATTTCTTTGTTTTTTTTGCAGGTTCCGGAGTTTGTTTCTTTTGTTTGCCGTTTCCTCCATGCGAAGATGCAGGTGCCGAAGGCGGCAGCTGGGGATGCCAGGTCAGCCATTCGTCTTCGTTCTTTTCGGCAAGCGGGAAGTGCTCGCCGGGATAGCTCGGCGGGCCCATTTTGTCCCTCTCTGGAATTGCCAGGGCTATGCCGCCGGTGAGCAGAGCTTCCACGGATTCGGCATGAACGGTCATGCCGCTGAGAACGCCGCCGCTGACCTTGATCCCGCTTGCATTCCAGAATTTGGTGCCGGTGTAGATCAGTTTGGTGTAGGCCGGTTCGATATTGACGTTGAGCCAGACCTCCTGCGCCGTGGGGGAGAGGTGATAGCTGGTGATCCGGCCGACCTGAACCTGTCGGTAGTACACCGGGCTCCCCTTTTTCAGCGAACCGAGGGTAGCTGTTTCCAGAACGATATTGAGTCCGGTCTGGGGCAAGGTGGTGTCGCTGGCAACGGGCAGGATGGTGAACGTGGTTTGCATCTGTCCGAGACCGGGACGGACCTCGATATACGCCCCGGTGAGTATAGTTTCCAGATGCTGCACGCCCGAAAGACTCACCACTGGTTTGACCAGCCGTAGGATTGTCTCCCGGCGGAACAAGCGACGCATCTCCTGCTGGACAAAGGCCTCCCCGTGCACCTCGCCGGTTGCAGGATCAAGGCTGAGTTCAGTCACCTTACCGATGCCGATCCCCTGATATCGGATCTCCGTGTTTTTTGCTATACCCTCGCCATTGCTGAAGTGGAGGGAGAGGTGAAGGGCGTCGGCATGAACGGCCTCCTGCTCTGATTCATAGAGCGGGAAGGTCTGTTCCGAGCGGACAGGGCTGCCTTTGGTGCTGTTATAAAAGGAGATACCGCCGTTGAGCAGGGCATTAAAGGGCGCAGTTTCCAGGTTCACCCCCTGGAGGGAGGCGTTGACCTTGATTCCGGAAAACGTATAAAAGCGGGAACCGGTGGTTGCCAGATCCCGGTAGCCTTCATTTATCAGGATATGGATGACCATATCCCGTCTGTTTTGGGCCAGATCGAAACCGAGAATCTCGCCCACCCTGATATTGTTATATAAAATCGGCGCTCCGATGGTCAACGGCGGTGCCTTCGCAGTGAGCAACTGCAGCCGCAAACCCTGGATTTCCAGTTCCGGCAGAGCCTTGACCGCTTCGCCATAGGAGGCATGAAGCTTGAATGTGGTCCCTGCCTCGGCCGGGGCAAAGGGGGACTTCCCCTTGGGCGACGGATTGGTAAAGGCGACGCCACCGGCCAGCAGGGATTGGATGGAACCGAGATTGATTTGGAGCCGGGACAGGCTGGCATCGACCTTGACGCCGCCTGCATTCCAAAATACGGATTTTTTGTTGATCAGACTGCTGTACGGATAGTGCATGAGCAGGCCGACGAAAACGGCATCTCCCTTGGGAGCGAGGGTGATGGTGGTGATCTCGCCGACAGCGATCTGTTTATAGAGTACCGGCGCGCCAATCGCCAGGCCACCACTGTCCGGGGCGATCAGGGTATAGCTGACACCGGGGTGGAAGGTTGGTTTGGGCATGGGATCGGTTGTTTCGACAAAGCGATTGCAGAATGAACCTTCGCCGATCTCAAAGGTGATATAGGGTCCGGTAAGGAGGGTCTCCAGATTTTTAATACCGGTGATCTGCACCTCCGGGCGAACCACCCAGAAGCGGGAGTGTTCCTTCAGGGTCGTTTCGGCTCGTGGATCAAGGAGCACGGTGGCGGTGACCGTGTGAAACCGGTCCTGATTGATCTCGATATTCTTGACCACCCCGGTTTTCATGCCCCGGAACATGACCTTGGTTTTTCCCGGCACGATCCCTTCACCCGAGGCGAGCTGCAAGGTCATGCTGATGCCGTATTCGGCGTCTTCAAAGTCTTTGTAGAGCCTGAAGGTGCTGTCGTTGTTGGCCGGATCGGTTTTTTCCAAGGCAGCAGGGGTGTCGCAGGTGATGCCGCCGTAAATCAGCGAGGCCAGGGACTCGACATTAACGGTCAGGCCGCTCTGGACATCACCGGTCAGACTCAGGCCGCTGGCGTTCCAGAAACGGGTACCGGTGTGGATCAGGTGGGCGAACCGGGCTTCAATATAGGCCTTGAGCTGAATTTTACCGTTTTTCTGAAGAAAATAATCCTCAAGATATCCTATCTGTACATTTTTATTATAGATGTTGGAGCCGCGCTGCAGGGAGAAGAGGGTGTCGCTTTCCAGGGTGATGTGGAGACCGGGGGTATTGGTGTCCAACGGTGGCGGCTCGGTCAATCCTTCGAAATTGGTGGTAAAGGTGGTGGCGCTGCCTTTGCGCATCCCGATGTAGGAGCCGCCGAACAGCGTGTCCAGGCCGCTGATTCGACCGGCCGAAACCTCGGGCTTGACCACCCAGAAGGTCGTGTCGGTAACCAGGGCGCTCCGGGTTTGGCGCTCCATGGTGATGATCAGGTTGACGCCCTGCATGCCTTCGTCAATGTGCAGCCGTTTTACCGTGCCGACCGGGATGCCTTTGACAATAACCTTGGTTTTGCCGGGTGAAATACCGGTGGCGTCTTCAAGGTGCAGGGTGATTTCGACTCCTGCGTTCCGGATGCTGGTAAAAAGCAGCCAGCCGCCGATGCAGAGGGCGACCAGCGGTAGAATCCAGATGGGGGAGATACTGCGGCGTTTACGAATGATGGGTTTTTCCATGGGGTTCTTAATGGTCCGGAGCAACGGCAACCGCATCCCAGAGGAGTCTGGGGTCAAAACTCAGCGCCGCGAACATGGTTGAGAGAACAACACCTGTGAAATAAAAAGCCGCCGGAGCGGCATGGATGGAGGAAAGAAAGCCGAATTGCGCCAGGGCACAGAGCAGGGTGATGACAAAGATATCGAGCATCGACCAGCGGCCAATGAATTCGATATATCGAAACATGATCGCTTTGTGGCGCAACCCGCGCCGCCAGCGAAAACGGATGGAAAGAAGAATAATGCCCAGGCCGATGATTTTGAACAGGGGGACCAGTATGGAGGCGATGAGGATAATCAGGCCGATACCGTAGGAGCCATCTTGGAAAAAAAAGAGAATTCCGTCCATGATGGTGGATCGGTCGGGAATACCGAAACGATCCACTTCCATAATCGGCAACAGGTTTGCCGGTATCGTGAGGATGCAGGCGGTCAAAATCAGAGACCAGGTCCGGGCGAGGCTGTTCTTCTTCCTGGGGTGCAGCGTATGGCCGCAACGCGGGCATTGGTCCTGACCGGTGCGGGCGGTATAGTCAGCGGACAGCAGTTTGTGACAGCTGTGGCAGAGGAGGATGTCGTCGATTTTTTTCGGCTCCGGGAAGGTGAGTGCGGCAGCACTCTCTCCCGAGGACGGCTTTTGTTTGTTCTGTTCCATCAGCGACCAGAAAAGCGGCCGGTCTACGACCGTCTGGGCGGCGATGGTAGTGAGGACCAGGCCGATAAAACAGAAAAAACCGGAATCCAAGGTGACGACCGCCGTATGCGACATCTTGACAATGGTGATCAGGACTCCGAGGAGGAACACATCGGTCATCGCCCATTCGGTGAGATGATGGTATATCCGGAAAAATCGGGGCATCCATGGCGCGTGCCATTGTCGGGTGAGTCCCAGGCTGATAAGCAGCAAGCCGGAGAGCACGAGAAAGGGAAAGACCAAGGCGGTCAATGTCACAATAACACCGAGCACATATTGATTCTGGCTGAACAGACCCAGGCATGCCTGTACGATGGAACTCTGGGTATCGGTTCCCAGGACTGAAAAAGTGAGCAGCTGCAGTGCGTTGGCCGGTATAAAAAGAAGGAGGCCGGTCAGGCTCAGGACCAGGGCCTTTTGGATGGCATTGTGTTTGTAACGAAATAATTGCTGCGAACAACGCGGGCAGACCGCTACCTGATGCGGTTGCGGAGTTATTGGCTGCAGGATGAGGCTGCACCCAGGGCAGACGGTTATGGGGCTCGGTGGGGGGTCCGGGGAACCGGCGGACTGTGTAGGCATGGCGTTGGAATCCGTCAGGGTGATCTGTGAAAATGTGCCGGGAAAAACCCGGTGCAGGAGTTTTTTCAGGGCGACAAAGGGATGTTGAACATCCAGCATGGCTGTGGTCTCGGTAGTCTCGGATAGACTGCTTTAAGGAGGTATGTTTTCCGCAGATCCTGCATCTGCAGTGTGCCGAAGAATATACAAGCCTTGTCCGGGACATACAAGCTCATCTCGTCGATGAACCTCGATTCTTCAACAAGGGATAGCCTGTCACGGGAAGGGGCCTTGCCTGGCGGAATAAAATAAAACCGTGTATAGGAAGAAGCGTCTCAATTCCAGTTTTTTGCCTGTTCGGCGGTTGAGAAGGGCTGCGGCCGAGTTCCGGAAGCAAAAACGGATTCGGGGCCCTTGTCCCAGGATGAAAAGGCTTTTTTTCTTAATGAATACAGCACGGGGATCCTTCGGGAGCACAGCGTATGTTTTTGCACGGGGATAACAAACCAGGCGGCCGCCCCCTGCAAGGGTCGGCAGATAAGGTGATTGCAGCCGGGAAAGGCGTGTAGATGGCGGCTTCCTGTCCTGTGAAGAGCTCTGGAAAACCCGGTCAAAGGGGGCTGCCTTATAGCTTGCCGAATATCCGTTTGTTCGTGGCGTTTCGGGTGCTGTTTAACGCCCGGTTTTACTATCCGGTTTTTACCATCCTTTTTCTCGACTTCGGCTTGACCCTGGAACAGTTCGCCCTCCTCAACACGGTATGGGCCTTTACCAGCGTGCTTGCGGAGGTGCCCTCCGGTGCGCTGGCCGATATCATCGGCCGCAAACGCCTGCTGGTTGCAACCGCTGTGCTGATGATTGCGGAAATGGCAACCCTTGCCTTTGTACCGCTGGGCAACGGGCAGATCATTTTTATCGCTTTTTTAGCCAACCGTATTCTCAGCGGTTTGGCCGAGGCCCTGGCCAGTGGTGCCGACGAGGCCCTTGCCTATGACACCCTGGTGGAACACGGGCTGGCCAAGGAATGGCCCAAGGTTCTGGAAGTGCAGATGCGCGCGCAGAATTTCGGGTATATCTTTGCCATGACCTTGGGCGCGGTCGTCTACGATCCGAGTACGGCCAACCGGGTGCTGGGCTGGTTGGGGTTGGAGGCGGCTGTCACGCAGCAGATGAGCATGCGCTATCCTCTGTATCTGACCCTGCTGTTCAGCCTGCTGGCGCTGTTTGCCACCCTGAAAATGCGCGATCCGCTCGGGCAGGGCGAGCATCCCGACCAGCATAAGGCAGCCGTCGGCGTGTGGGCCGTCACCCGCCTCACCTTGCGGGCCGGGGGGTGGATTTTCCGGACCCCTTTTGCCCTGGCCGTCATCCTCTTTGCCATGACCTTTGATCATACCCTGCGCATGATCGTCACCCTGACCAGCAAATACTACCGGCTGATTGATCTCCCGGAGGCCAGTTTCGGTCTTTTAGGTTCGGCGGTGGCGGTGATCGGACTCTTTGTACCAAGGCTCGCCCGGATAATGGCGGAGCGCCTATCGCCCGGGAAAAATGTGCTGATACTGAGCGCCTCTTTACTGAGCGTCCTTTTTTTATTGACCCTGTTTGTTCCCTACCTGGGCGTGCTGCCGATGATGGCCGTGTTTGTCGGTATGATGCTGGTCAGTTTCTTCACCAGTCATTACCTCAATACCATAACCGAATCGCATCAACGGGCCACGGTGCTGAGCTTTAAAGGGCTTGCCTTTAATGCTGCCTATGGTTTTATCGGGCTGGTCTTTGCCGCACTCATCCAGCACTTCCGAACCGGGCAGACGGCCCTGCACCCCTCCTGGTCCGCACTGCTGATCGAGGATCAGGCTTTCAAAGAGGCGATCTCCTGTTTTCCCTGGTATCTGGCCTTGGGCCTGCTTCTGGTTTCCCTGCTCTGTCTGCCCCGATTGTATCGTCAGCACACCAAGCTCCAAGAGCACTGATTGCGGTCTGCGCCCTTGTCCTTGCCGTGGCCTGCAGGTATGTGGCCTGCCAAGGCGACCGAGGTGGTACGAGGCGATTCTCGCTTTGTGCTTCTTTTGCCGGTGGCGATGGACTGCTTATCTGGTCTCCGGCACCCCCAGTTTTTTCAGGAGAACCCCAAGCGGGCAGAATTTGCTGAACCCGAACTGGAACAGATTGAGGCCGACAAAGGCGGTGAAAAAAAGCCAGTACCGGCTGAGGAAAAACGGATTGCCCGCGCAGTCGACGCCAAGTGTCAAGCTCAACAGAATGAAAAATCCGGCAATGGTATGAATCCAGTCAGTAATAATCATGGGAGGCTCCCTTGTTGAAAGATACGGAAAATATTTGCTACGAATGCAATGTGTTGAATGGTCTTGAGTGGGCGGCCTTCTCCGCAAAGCTGAGTATGTCCGTCCTCTTGAGTGCCGTCCTTGTGCATCCTCGTTAATCCGAAGTTTAAAATCTAAGGTAATCATTATTTCCTAAAATACTTGATGTCACATCTCTCAAGTTTTTTGTTCCTGGTTTCGTGTCCGGATGCGGCAAACCCGTACATTTGTGTATGAGGCAATAACCGCAAAATTGATTATTTTGCATATTTTTTATTGCTTAACGCGAAGGGTATTTATTCGGTATAGGGCTCTTTTTTGGAAAAAAATTCGATTTAAAGGTCCCTCTAGGGCGGGAAACATTTTATTTTTTTGAAAATCTCCTGTAAGTACTGCAAACTTAAGAGTCTTGGCATAGGATAGCCAAGACCGGATGACACCAAGAAAGCCGGCGCCTTTTTCGAGTTCAGTGTGCCAACTGCTGGCGTAGGCGCGAAGAGGGTACGGTATTTTGGTTTGCTGCCGAGACCGGGGAAGCCGGTTGCAAGGGAGCGTTCCGTATGAGCTGGATATGCCCGTTTGTTATTCTACTTCGACAGGCGGCATATGAATTATAATGTGCGGTTTAGCTACATGAAGGGGGATTCTATGAGTGCAATGGAAGACAAAATCACCAGTTTGTTGGCCGAAGGAAAGGTTTTTCAGCCGCCGGTAACAGGACGTGATCAGGCCTGGGTGAAATCGATGGAGGAGTATAAAAAAGCCTATGCCCACTCCATGGAAGACCCGGAAGGCTTTTGGGCCCAACGTGCCGAGGAACTGGTCACCTGGGACAAAAAATGGGACACGGTATTAGATTATGATTTCTCCATTCCTGAGATCAAATGGTTTTCAGGTGGCAAACTGAATATTTCCGTCAATTGCCTGGACCGACATCTGACCGATGGCAGACGCAACAAAGCGGCCATTATCTGGCAGGGAGAACCCGAAGAGGATGTCAAGGTCTATACCTATCAGATGCTGCATGATGAAGTCTGCCGTTTTGCCAATGTCTTAAAAAAGAAGGGTGTGAAAAAAGGCGATCGCGTAGCGATTTATCTGCCGATGGTGCCGGAATTGGCTATTTCCCTGTTGGCCTGTGCCCGCCTGGGCGCCGTTCATTCGGTGGTTTTCGGCGGTTTTTCCGCCATCGCCCTGCAAAGCCGCATTGAAGATTGCCATGCCAAGGTGCTGATCACCGCTGATGCCGTCTTGCGAGGCGGCAAGGCGCTCCCGCTCAAAGAAAATGCCGATGTCGCCATGGAGACGTGTCCCAGTGTTGAAACCTGTATGGTGGTGCGACGGGTCGGCAACGAAATCGACATGAAGAAAGGGCGGGACTGCTGGTGGCACAAAGAGGTGAATGCCCCGGATATCACCTCCTTCTGTGAGCCCGAATCCATGGATTCCGAGGATATGCTGTTTATTCTCTACACCTCCGGCTCCACCGGTACACCCAAGGGCGTTGTCCACACCACCGGCGGATATCTGACCTATGCCATGCACACCACCCAATGGGTCTTTGATCTCAAAGATGAGGACGTTTACTGGTGTACGGCGGATCTCGGTTGGATTACCGGCCACAGCTACATCCTTTACGGTCCCCTGGGGTTGGGTGCGACTACGGTGATGTTCGAAGGTATTCCCAACTATCCGACATCCGACCGATTCTGGCGGATTGTTGAAAAATTTAAAGTCAATATTTTTTATACCGCGCCGACCGCTATCAGGGCTCTCATGCGGGAAGGCGTTGAGCCCACCCAAAAGCACGATATGTCCAGTCTGCGGATTCTCGGATCAGTTGGCGAACCGATCAATCCCGAAGCCTGGATGTGGTACTATATCAATATCGGCAAGGAGAAATTGCCAATTGTCGATACCTGGTGGCAGACCGAGACCGGCGGTATCATGATTTCGGCTTTGCCCTATGTAACGCCGCTCAAGCCCGGATCCGCAACGTTGCCGTTACCGGGCATCGACGCCGCCATTTATACTGAAGAAGGGACGGAAGCCAGCCCCAACGAAGGCGGGCATCTGGTTATCCGCAAGCCGTGGCCGGGCATGCTGCGTGGGGTTTTCGGCAATCCCGAGCGATTTAAAAAGGCCTATTTTAACCGTTATCCCGATACCTACGATCCGGAAGACGGCGCCCGTAAGGACGAAGACGGATACTTTTGGATCATGGGCCGACTTGACGACGTCATCAATGTTTCCGGTCATCGTTTGGGAACTGCTGAAATTGAATCTGCACTGGTCTCCCATGAAGCGGTGGCCGAGGCCGCTGCAGTAGGTATGCCGCATCCGGTCAAGGGGCAGGCTATTTTTGCCTATGTCACGTTGATGTCGTGGGCTGAGGAAAGCGAGGAACTGCGGGCGGAACTGCGCAAGCATGTTCGTACCGAGATCGGACCCATTGCCACCCCGGAGGTCATTCAGTGGGCACCGGGATTGCCGAAGACCCGATCAGGTAAGATCATGCGGCGAATTTTGCGCAAGATTGCTGCTAATGATTTCAAAGATTTCGGTGATACTTCCACCTTGGCGGATCCAACGGTTGTCGACCAGCTGGTCGATGCCAAGATGCAGATGGAAGGAGTGGAAAAGGACTGAGCAAGACTGCCCCTTTTTCTGTCCGGCTGCATTGTGTTTTTGAAAAAGCCGGGAGAACATGTGATGAAATGAACAGGCGGAATGCTATTGCATCCCGCCTGTCTCTTTCTCAATGCCTTGGTGTCCTGTTTTTTCTTTGCAAGGTTTTATTTCATGGTATCATTAAAAATCGTGCCTTCAGGCCTGCAATGCTCAGTTTTTTGTTGCACAATCCTAGCGATATCGGGCAAAAGCTGTGGGCAGAGAACCTCCCTCGTCCCAAGGCGAGCCATCCTTTTAAAAATTAACGCAATCAAGACCCAATGACCGGTAACGAAATTCGAAAATCTTTTTTGGAATATTTTGAGAGCAAAGGCCACACCAGGGTTGCCGCCTCGTCGCTGGTGCCTCAGGACGATCCCACGCTGCTGTTTGTCAATTCAGGCATGGTGCAGTTTAAAAAGGTGTTCATGGGTGAGGAGATGCGGCCTTACACTCGGGCGACCAGCGCGCAATGCAGCGTCAGGGCGGGTGGAAAACATAATGACCTGGAAAATGTCGGATATACGGCGCGTCATCATACCTTTTTTGAGATGTTGGGAAATTTTTCCTTTGGCGATTATTTTAAAAAGGATGCTATTGCCTTTGCCTGGGAATTTCTCACCACAAAGTTGGGAATCGATCCGACCAAGCTCTGGGTTTCCGTCTATGACGACGACGATGAAGCCTACGCACTCTGGGAAAAGATTGAAGATCTGCCCAAGGGACGAGTCGTCCGTCTGGGCGAAAAGGACAACTTCTGGGCCATGGGCGATACCGGTCCCTGCGGTCCCTGTTCGGAGATTCATATAGACCAGGGGGCGGAGGTGGGGTGTGGCCGTCCCGAATGCGCTTTGGGCTGCGATTGCGACCGGTTTCTGGAACTGTGGAATCTCGTGTTCATGCAGTTCAACCGGGATGAGGCCGGTAAGATGACGCCTCTGCCCAAGCCGTCGATCGATACCGGCATGGGGCTGGAGCGGGTGGCTGCGGTGTTGCAGGGCAAGACCAATAATTTCGATTGCGACCTCTTTACGCCGATCATTGATGCGATTGCCGGTCTGGCCGGGAAACACTATCATCAGAGTAAAACCGATGATATTTCCATGCGGGTCATCGCCGACCACGCCCGGGCAACCACCTTTCTTGTGGCCGACGGCGTCCTGCCTTCCAATGAAGGGCGGGGCTATGTCCTTCGTCGGATCATGCGTCGGGCTATCCGCTACGGCCGCGCTCTGGGGCTGAGTTCCTTTTTTCCGGGGATTTGCAGCCTGGTGACCGAGATGATGCACGATGCCTATCCTCATCTCAATGATACCCGGGAGCTGCTGGCCAAGGTGGTGACCAATGAGGAACAGCGCTTCGGCGAGACCTTGGATCACGGTTTACAAAAACTCGATCATGAAATCTACCGCCTGAAGAAGAAAGAGGGCTCATTGGCCACAATTCAGGGCGATTTCATTTTTAAACTCTATGACACCTACGGCTTTCCAGTGGACATCGTCCGCGATATCGCCATCGAGAAAGGGGTCTCCTTTGATGAGCCCGGCTTTGCCGAGGCCATGGAGCAGCAACGGCAACAGTCGAGGAAGTCGTGGAAGGGCAGCGATGTCGATCACCTTGAGGCCGGCATCCTGGAACTTGCCAGCCAGGGAAAAAAGGCTGAATTCATTGGTTATGCGACCACCCAGGGCATTGCCACCGTGGAAGGCATCATCAGCCAGACAGGACATCTGGTAACCGAGGCCCGAACCGGGGAGAGTGTCCGTTTGTTCTGTAGTCAGACGCCGTTTTATGCGGAATCCGGCGGCCAGATAGGGGATCAGGGAGAAATTACCTGGCCGGATGGTCGCTTTGTGGTGGAAAAAACACTGGCCCCGGTCGAGGGCCTGATCCTTCACCACGGAAAACTTGTACAGGGAACCTTGACGTCCGGGACCCGCGTTGAATTGAACGTCTCCGATCGGCGGAATGACACCGCCCGTAACCATACCGCCACCCATCTGCTACAGGCGGCGATGCGAAAGGTGTTGGGTGATCATGTCAAGCAGGCCGGTTCTGCGGTTGATCATAACCGCTTGCGTTTTGACTTTACCCATTTTTCACCGCTTTCTCCGGGGGAAATCTTTACCATCGAACAACTGGTCAACTCGCAGATCCGTATGAATACTCCTGTGGCCACTGCCTTGCTCGGGCGGCAGGAAGCAATCGCCGAAGGGGCCACTGCCCTTTTCGGTGAGAAATACGGGGACGATGTTCGGGTGGTGACCATCGGTGGATTCAGTAAAGAACTCTGCGGCGGGACCCATGCCCGAATGACCGGTGATATTGGGTTTTTCAAGATTGTGGTGGAAACCGGTATTGCTGCGGGCGTTCGTCGTATAGAAGCTGTGACCGGGGCCGGAGCGGTTCGTTGGATGCAGGAAATGGCTCGGCAGACGGCGGCGATCAGCGCGGTTCTTTCCGGGCCGATCGACACCGCTGTGGAAAAAATTCAGCATCTGCTCAAACGGCAGAAGGAACTGGAAAAACAGGTGGCGAACCTCAATGCTGCCATGGCCCTGTCCGATCTCGATCAGTTGCTGGCCTCAAGCGTTGATATCGAGGGCATGCAGGTGATTGCCAGTCGTGTACCGCTGGATTCACCCAAAACGCTTCGGGAAATCGGTGATAAGGTTCGGGACAAAATGGCAAGCGGCATCATCGTTCTGGGCGGGGATTTTGAAGGGAAGGCGGCGCTTTTGGCCATGGTCAGCAAGGAATTGACCGCCAAGGTCAAGGCCGGCGATCTGGTCAATCGAATAGCGGCGATTGTGGGCGGTAAGGGAGGCGGCAGGCCGGATATGGCCCAGGCCGGCGGCACCATGCCTGATAAACTCGATGAAGCGATAAGGAGTGTGGCGGGTTATGTCAAAGAACTGGCCGTCAACTCCAAATCCATGAGCTGAGCAAATGAAACCATCTATTGAAAACCAGAGAATCGTTATCACCGGGGTCGGGCTTGTTGCTCCCGGTGCGGCCAATTTGGTTGATTTTCGTGCCAATCTGTTGGCCGGGAAAAGCGCAGTCACCAGCATCGATCTCCGCTATATGGGAACGCATCCCGCCGGTATCTGCACCTTTGCCGAAACCAGGTATCGGAAAAAGCGGGAAAACAGCCGGGGCTCCCGTGCCGGTTGCATCGGCGTCTACTGCGCCAATGAGGCGCTGGTCGATGCGGGGATCGATTTTTCCGGATATGACCGCGCCGCCACCGGGGTGTATATCGGCCTGACCGAGCACGGTACCGTGGAAACGGAAAATGAAGTCTATAACATCAGTCAGTTCGATTACGATGTCAACTATTGGACCCACCACCATAATCCGCGGACTGTCCTGAATAATCCGGCCGGCGAGATTACCATGAATCTCGGCCTCACCGGACCGCATTACGCCATTGGCGCGGCCTGCGCCGCCGGTAATGCCGCCCTTATTCAGGGCGTGCAGATGCTGCGGTTAGGAGAAGTCGACCTGGCCTTGTGTGGCGGCATCTCCGAGTGTGTCGGTTCCTTCGGCATCTTTGCCAGCTTTCGTTCCCAGGGGGCGCTGGCCGAGCATGCGGACCCCGCTCAAGCCAGTCGTCCGTTTGATAGGGACCGCAACGGCATCGTTATTTCCGAGGGCGGCAGCATCTTTACCCTGGAGCGCCTTGACCGCGCCCTGGCACGGGGCGCGAAAATTTACGGTGAGATTACCGGCTATGCCATGAATTCGGATGCCAAGGATTTTGTCCTGCCGTACGGTCCCCGACAGCGGCAATGCATGGAGATAGCCCTGCGCCGGGCGGATCTGGCACCCAAGGACATCACCCTCATCAATGCGCACGCCACCGGGACCAAACAGGGAGATGTCGAGGAGTGCAAGGCCATCCGTGAAACTTTCACCGATTGCCCCAATACCTGGATCAACAACACCAAATCCAGCATCGGTCATGCCATGGGCGCCGCCGGCGTCCTGGAACTCGCCGGTAACCTGCCCTCGTTTGCCGATAATCTTGTCCATCCCACTATCAATGTGGATAACCTTGATCCGGAATGCGTTCTCCCCGGTCTGGTGGTCAACACGCCCAAACAACTGGAGCGGGTCGATGCCATTCTCAATAATTCGTTCGGTATGCTGGGTATAAATTCCGTGGTTATTGTTGAGAGATTTATGGCGAAGTGAGGGCGTGTATGGTATTTCTCTCAACTTTCACTGCATTGTAACGCGACTTGTCCGTTTTTTTATATAGAGGAACTGAAGTATGACCCGTGACGAAATCAAGGATGTTATCCTTGAAATCATTGAAGATATTGACGAAGAAGCTGATTTTGAAAACCTTGATGCCGAAGCCCCCCTGCGGGATCAGCTGGATCTGGATTCCATGGATTTCCTTGATATTGTCATGGAACTGCGGAAACGGTACAAATTGCAGATCCCGGAAGAGGAATACCCGCAGCTCGCTACCCTTGCCAGTTGTGTCAACTATCTGGAACCCAAGCTGAAAAACGTCTGATCCCCCTGATCGGGGAAACCACCGCCGAGGGCGAGGTTCCGTAAAATCCGCCTTTTTAAAGCGCTCATGGCTGATTACCAGCTCATTATCATCGGAGGCGGCCTGTCGGGACTTGCCGCAGGTATTCGTGCCGCTCGTTTCGGTAGAAAAACGCTGATTCTTGAACAACACGCCCTTCCTGGCGGACTGAATTCCTACTATTTTCGGCAGGGACATCTTCTCGAAACCGGTTTGCACGCCATGACCAACTGTGCGGCACCCGGCGATAAACATGCTCCGCTCAACCGGCTTTTTCGTCAGTTGCATCTCTCCCGTAAACAATTTGTTCTTCATGAACAGATTGCTTCTGAAATTCGTTTTTCCGGTCGTGCGCTGCTTTTTTCCAATGACCCCATACTGTTGGAAGAAGAAATCGCTCGCGAGTTTCCCCATTGCATCGATCGCTTTCAGCAGTTGAAAAAGGCGGTTGCGGCCCTTGATCCCTTTGTTGTCGGTCCCTGGCGGAGCGCCCGTGGTTTTTTGTCCGAAAACCTGCGCGAACCGCGTCTGGAGGACATGCTGCTCCTGCCGCTCATGGTGTACGGGAATGCGGAGGAGCACGATATGGACCTGGGGCAGTTTGTCATCATGTTTCGGGCTGTTTTCGAAGAAGGCTTTTTTCGGCCCTCCGGGACCATCCGCGAGTTTCTTGATTCGCTTGTTCTGCAGTATCAGGGCTTCGGCGGCGAAATACGTTATCGCTGTCCGGTTACGGAAATTATGTTCGAAAAGGGGCGGGTTCAGGGGGTACGCCTTGCCGATGGTGAAGAATTGACCGCCGAGGCAGTTCTCTCCACTGCCGGCATCCCTGAAACCATCCGGCTTTCCGGCTGGGATGCGGACCGGGGACATTTCAGCGGGCGGATGAGTTTCATGGAAACCATTTCCCTGCTGCCGCGTGAGCAGTCGGCCCCCGGAAGAAGTGATCGCTCCATCCTTTTTTATCATAACGATCCGGTGTTGAAGTATCAGCGCCCGGATTCGTATCTCGATACCTCCTGGGGCGTTATCTGTTTTCCGGAAAATTTTTCAGGGCAGCCCCCTTCCGATTTTATTCAGATAAGGGTGACCAATGCCGCCAGTTATCCTCTGTGGAAAGCCCTGCCGTCCGAGTCCTACGATTCGATGAAAAAACGCTGGGCCGCTGCATCCGTTGCCGCCAGCGAGGAAATCATTGGGAATTATACGCAGTCCATTGTATATCAGGACAGCTTCACGCCCTTGACCATCGAACGGTATACCCGAAAGGCCGAGGGGGCGGTTTACGGCAGTGCGGTCAAGATCAAGGACGGGGTCACGCCCTGGCCGAATCTTTTCATCGCCGGCACGGATCAGGGATATCTTGGGATCGTCGGAGCCATGTTAAGCGGCGTCACCGTGGTTAATAGGCACCTCCTGCAATAAGCTTTTTCCGTCTTCTCAAGGGTCGAGGCATACGTGCGGAAGCCCTAGGGCTATTGCCGCAACTTCGCTCTATTTTCAATGCCGCATGTCGGCATTTTCCATAACGGACAGATTGAGATGCAATACACGCCTCCGGATAAGGTGCAGTCTTCATATGACGTGGTGGTAATCGGCTCGGGCCTCGGCGGCCTGACCTCTGCCAACAGGCTTGCGGAAGCCGGACATTCGGTGCTCTTACTGGAACATCATACCCAATTGGGGGGCTTGGCGACCTGGTTCAAACGGGGAGGGCATATCTTTGATGTCTCCCTGCACGGCTTTCCCTATGGCATGGTCAAGACCTGCAAGAAATACTGGGGCCGGGCGATCCGCGATTCCATTGTCCAGCTCAATAATATTGTTTTTGACAACCCGCAGTTTTCCCTGACCACCACTTTTAGTAAGGATGATTTCGTTCGGATTCTTCAGAAACAATTCGGTGTTCAGGAGACCGTGGTCAAGGACTTTTTTGCCACGGTTGACGGCATGAACTTCTACGATGATCAAACGCTGACCACCAGGGAACTGTTCGCCCGTTTTTTCCCAGGGCGCAGTGATATTCATCGCCTGTTGATGGAGCCCATCACCTATGCCAACGGTTCGACTCTTGACGAGCCGGCTATTACCTATGGCATTGTTTTCTCTAATTTCATGAACCGCGGTGTCTTTACCTTTGAAGGAGGAACCGACAAGCTTATCGGTTTGATGGCGGAGGAGTTGCTGAAGAAAGGGGTCGACATCTGCACCGGGGCCCGGGTGTCGCGTATTCTGGTCGATAACGGGAGAACCCGCGGCGTGGTGGTCGGGAATCGGGAAATCGGGGCCACTGCCGTTATTTCCAATGCGGGGATCACCAACACCATCGACAATCTGGTGGGTCGGGAATGCTTTGCCGATGATTTTCTCGGCCGGTTCAGCAAGGTCGAGGTGAACAATTCGAGTTGTCAGGTCTATTTCGGTATTCGTAAAGGGGAAGCTATTGCCGATATCGGCGATCTTCTTTTTACGTCGACGGCAACCGAGTTTTCCTCGGAGGAAATGCGGCGGATGGAGACCCAAAGCCGTACTTTTTCTCTTTATTATCCGAAGACCCGCCCGCATATGGAGCCGGACTATACTATTGTAGCGTCGATGAACGCTAATTACGACGACTGGGCCGGACTCGCTCCAGAAGAATACCGTTTGGCAAAAGCAGCGATGGTCGAACGTTGTTTCGATGACCTGGAACGCTATATCCCCGATGTCCGCAGCAAGGTGGATACCATCGACTCGGCCACGCCCCGCACCTTCCACCGTTACACTCTGCACACCAAGGGGAGTTCGTTCGGAACCAAGTTTGAGGGACTCGACATCTCCCGTTCCCTGCATAAGGAGATTGATGGACTCTTTCACGTCGGCAGTGTCGGCATCATCATGAGCGGTTGGTTGGGAGCCATTAATTACGGGGTCATTGTGGCCAATGATGTTGACGGGTATGTACGGAGTTAGGGGGCGGTGAAATTTCTGATAGAGGACAAACGTAAGGTGATGAGGGAACATGCTCGAATTTGAAGGAAAAAAGGCTGTGGTCACCGGTGCGACCCGCGGAATCGGCAAAGCGATTAGTGCGGCGCTGCTGGCCGGAGGTGCAACTGTTATCGGACTCTACGGCGGCAATCAGCAGGCAGCTGAGGCCTTTGCCGGGGAATGCACTCACTATGGACCGCGATTGCGTTTGCGGCAGCTGGACGTCAGTAACTACCAGGGGGCGGTTGATTTTTTTGCGGAAGTGGAGGAGGAATTCGACACCCTGGATATGCTGGTCAATTGTGCCGGTATTCGTCGAGATTCGGTTTTGGCTCTGATGAAAGAGGAGGATTGGCGGCGGGTATTGGATGTCAATCTCACCGGCGGCTTCATTATGTCGCGGTTTGCGGTCCCCCTGATGATGAAGCGGAAATTCGGCCGCATTGTTTTTATCACCTCGCCCATGGGGCATCTCGGCTTTCAGGGGCAGAGCAATTATGCCGCTTCCAAGGCCGGGCAAATCGGCCTGATGAAATCGCTTTCCAAAGAGGTGGCCAAGCGGAAGATTACGGTGAATTGCGTGTCGCCCGGTTTCATCGATACCGATTTTATTGGCGATCTGCCCGAGGCACAGATGAAAGAGTATAAAAAAATGGTACCTGCGGGTCGGTTTGGCACCGCGGCGGAAGTGGCGGAGGCGGTACTGTTTTTGTTAAGCGACCGCGCCGCCTATATCAACGGAGCCGTGCTCGAAATCACGGGTGGCCTGTGAGCGTGTAATGGCGGACGAATTCATTCTGGCCCGTATTCCCCATCGTCCTCCCTTTCTCTGGCTCGACCGGGTGCTGGAAATCACCCATGAGACGATCCGGGCGGAGAAGCTGGTGCCGCCGGATCTTGAGATTTTCCAGGGGCATTATCCCGAATATCCCCTGATGCCCGGAGTCTTGCTCTGTGAGGCGGTGTTCCAGGCCGGAGCCTTGTTAATCGGTGAGTTGTTACGAAAAGAACCGTCGGTGACCGGGAATGCTGAAAACTCGGTCCCGGTTTTGACTCGAATCCTGGGCGCGAAATTTAAAAGGGAAGTCCATCCGGGCGATATGCTTGAGATATCGACGACCCTGGTTGAGCGGATGGGTCCGGCCTGGCTGCTGAAAGGCAGCGTCCGGGTGCACGGTAAAATGGCGGTGCAGGTGGAGTTCGCCTGTGCCCGCAAGGGGGTATGAGTGGATTTTTTGGGTTTTGAAGGCAAGCGGATAGTTGTTTTTGGTCTGGCCAATAAAAAATCAGTGGCCTGCAGTATCGGCCGGGTGCTGGTTGAGGCCGGTGCCGAGGTGATCCATGTGGTCCGAAGCGAGCAACGGGCCGAAACAGCCGCCAAACTTTTTCCGGAGAGTCTCATTTTTCTCTGCGATGTGGAAGAGGAAGGCAATATCATCCGGGTCCGGAATGAAATCGCCGGCCGGATTTCCGGGCCCATCGACGGCATCGTCCATTCCATCGCCTTTGCCAATTATGCAGACGGCATGCGGCCTTTTCATCAAACCCCGAAAAAAGATTTCCTCCAGGCCATGGACATTTCCTGTTTTTCTTTCATCGCCATTGCCAATCATTTTAAGGACCTGCTGGCCCAACAGGCCTCCTTGGTGACCATCTCCATTTCCACCACCCGGATGGCGGCGGAAAATTACGGGTATATGGCTCCGGTCAAGGCGGCACTTGAGAGTTCGCTCTGTTTCCTGGCTAAAAGTTTTTCCGTTTTTTCCGAGATCCGGTTTAATGCGGTTTGTCCCGGTTTGTTGAAAACCTCTGCATCAGCCGGTATCCCCGGTTATGTTGAAAGCTATCTGTATGCGGAAAAGGCCACCTTGCGCAAAAAAGCCGTGCAAACCCAGGAGGCCGCCGATGTGGCCGCCTTCCTGCTTTCCCCCCGATCATCGGGGATGACCGGCCAATGCCTGGTGGTGGATGCCGGAATGGGCATGAACTATTTCGATATCGGCATCGTCGGCAAGGCCGTTGCTTGATCTTTCTGGGCGCAGCTGAGGCACTGGTCGCTCGTTTTTACGCAAGGGTGTAATTGATGCAGCAGTGGCCTCTGATCGGCCGTCTCTGGGAGATGGTAAAACACACCAAAGCCGTGTTTCTCTCACCGGAGACCCCTTTGTCGGTGAAAATTGTATTAGGCCTTGGTTTACTCTATGCCCTGTCTCCCTATGATTTCATTCCTGACTGGATACCGGTTTTGGGGGTGATGGATGATCTCGCCCTTGCCACCCTGCTGATTGCCTGGGCCAATAGTTTTAAAATTTCAAAGTAAAATCCTTCTCGGCCGGCAGCGAAAAGGCAGCGCTAACGGCAGGGACCACGACGTTCCGAGAAGGATGAGAGGAGTATTTATTGCCTAATGCGCTACGCGAATGTCTGTCTGCACGATTTCGGTTACGAGTTGCCGCCGGTGGTGCTGTCGTCAACAGCTATTGAAGAACGGTTGCAGCCTCTGTATGACCGGTTGAAACTGCCGGCCGGACGACTTGAACTGATGACCGGGATCAAGACCCGGCGGTTATGGGAAACGGGGACCCGTCCAAGTACCGGGGCGGCGGCGGCGGGGGCGCGGGCCATCGCCAGAGCCGGAGTTCCGGTCGACGATCTGGAGTGCCTGTTCTTCACCTCGGTGAGTCGCGATATGATGGAACCGGCGACCGCCTCGTTTGTCCATCGGACATTGGGCCTGCCGCCTTCCTGCCTTCTTTTTGACATCTCCAATGCCTGCCTGGGTTTTCTCGACGGCATGATCATGCTTGCCAATATGATCGAACTGGGACAGGTACAAGCCGGGCTGGTTGTGGCCAGCGAAACCGCCGAACATCTGATCGCCTCCACTCTCACCCATCTGCTGACCGATCCCGCCCTGACGAGAAAGTCGATCAAACCCCTGTTCGCCTCTCTGACCATCGGTTCCGGGGCCGTTGCCCTGGTCATGACCAACCGCCGGTATAAGGAGAGCGGTCACTCTCTGCGGGGCGGAGCCTGCCGGGCCAATACCGTGCATAACGATCTCTGCCAGGGTGGGCAAAATGCGGAGCAGGGGACCCTGATGTCCACCGATTCCGAACAACTCCTGGAGAAAGGGATCGAGACCGCCGCATCCTGCTGGCAGGCTTTTCAACAGGAACTTGATTGGTGCAAAACTTCCATTGACCGTTTCTTCTGTCATCAGGTCGGCAGGGCCCATGCCCAACTGCTGTTTGAGTCTCTGGAACTTGATCCGGCCAAAAATTTTGCTACCCTGTCGCAACTAGGTAATGTCGGTTCGGTTTCCGCCCCCATAACCTTGGCCATGGGTATTGAACAGTCGGCGCTGGTTTCCGGGCAGCGGGCCGCAATTCTGGGTATCGGTTCGGGAATCAACTCACTCATGCTGGGAATTGATTGGTGATGGCCGCCCGCACTCTCGCTGAATATCCGTTTCAGCCCCGTTCCCTCAGCATTGACGGTCATCAACTGGCCTACCTTGATGAAGGCAAGGGTCCGGTCGTGGTTATGGTGCACGGGAACCCCTCCTGGTCCTACCTCTACCGCAATCTGGTCACTGCGTTGCAAAAGGGGTATCGTTGCATTGTTCCCGATCATCTCGGCTGCGGTTTTTCCGACAAACCTGCGGACTATTCGTACCGGTTGCGCAATCATATCGATAACTTGGAATATTTGCTGGATGCGCTGGCCGTTGATCGGTGCACACTGATCGTCCATGATTGGGGGGGAGCCATCGGCATGGGCTGGGCCGGTCGATATCCGCAAAGAGTTACCGGAGTGGTGGTCCTCAATACCGCGGCATTCAGATCAACGCGGCTCCCTTTGCGCATTGCGGTGTGTCGATGGCCGATTCTGGGCAGCCTGCTCGTTCGCGGTTTAAACGGTTTTGCCCGCGCCGCCACCGTTATGGCCGTGACCCGACCGATGCGGCCTGAAATCGCGCAAGGCTTTCTCGCGCCCTACAACAGCTGGCACAATCGCATTGCCGTGCACCGCTTTGTCGAGGATATTCCCATGGATTCGAGTCATCCCTCATGGAAAACGTTGGTGGACATTGAACAGGCACTCCCGCTATTGCAGCAATGCCCTTTGATGCTGTGCTGGGGAGGACGGGATTTTTGTTTCAACGATTCGTTTTTTGAAGAGTGGCAACAACGATTTCCCGGTGCGGAGAGCCATTATTTCCCGGATGCCGGCCATTACGTCCTAGAGGACGCCTTGGTCGATATTGTCCCGCTGGTCAAAGGGTTTCTCCAGCGCACGGCGGAGTGAACCATGGACGATTATAACATTGCCAATGCCCTGCGCGGGGTTGCCGCTGCTTTAGGGAATGAAACCGCGCTGATTGCCAAAGAGGGACGACGCTGGCACCAGTGGTCTTTTACTGAACTGCAGCGCAACAGTGAGGGGTTTGCCGCTGCCTTGCAGACGAACGGGGTGGTGCAGGGTGACCGGGTCATGCTGATGGTCCGGCCTTCCATGGAGTTCATCTGCCTGACCTTTGCCCTATTTCAGTTGGGGGCTGTGGTTATTCTCATTGATCCGGGTATGGGGTATAAAAATCTGTTGCGGTGCATTGGTTCGGTCCGACCGGATATCCTCGTCGGCATCCCGCAAGCGATCCTGTTCAGCCGCATTTTTCGTACGCCCTTTGCGACGGTGCGCAAGCGTATTTGTGTTGGCCGCGCTTTCTGGTGTCCGGGGTGTCGTATCGACCGGGGACGAACGTTTGAGCCATTTTCGCATCCCTATCAGGCCGGAGAAACGGATCCGGCGGCCATTATTTTTACCACCGGATCGACCGGGCCGCCTAAGGGGGTGGAATATACCCATGGTATTTTTCACGCCCAGTTGGGAGTAATCCGGGATTATTACGCCATTGGACCCGGCGATATCGATCAACCCGGATTTCCGCTTTTCGGATTATTTGCCACTGCGCTTGGTGCCAAGGCGGTGATTCCGGATATGGATCCGACCCGACCGGCACAGGTCAATCCCGAGAAATTCGTCAGTACCCTGCTGCGCTATCAGGTCACCTATTCCTTCGGATCGCCGGCAATCTGGAACGTAGTCAGCCGCTACTGCCTGGAAAAGAACATTGTTTTGCCGGTGAAAAAGGTGTTGATGGCCGGAGCTCCGGTGTCGGGGGAACTGGTTGAGCGTGTTCGCAGGATTATGCCTGCGAAAGGGCAGATTTTTACGCCGTACGGGGCTACGGAGAGCCTTCCTGTCGGCTCCATTGAAGGGACTGAAATCGTCCAGGAAACCTGGCCTTTAACCCGGTCGGGCCGAGGCACTTGTGTTGGTCGGGCTTTGCCGGGAATCAGCATCCGCATCATTGAGCCTCAGGATGGACCTCTTGCCGAATGGCAGGATGTTTGTGAACGGAAAACAGGCGAAATCGGTGAAATCGTGGTCCAGGGAGCGGTGGTGACCCGGGCCTATGCCAATAATGAGCTGGAAAATCGGCAGGCAAAAATAGCTGACGGCACGGGTTTTTGGCATCGTATGGGGGATATGGGGTATCTCGACGACCAGCACCGTTTATGGTTCTGTGGACGTAAAGCACATCGTGTCCGGAGCAAACAAGGCACGATGTACACTATTCCCTGCGAGGCGATTTTCAATGAACATCCTCTGGTACGGCGGTCCGCGCTTGTCGGTATCGATACACGCACAAAGCAGGTGCCGGTTATTGTTGTTGAAACCTGGGCGAAGATTTCTGATGAGGATATTTTTTTTGATGAACTTCGTCGTCTGGCCTTGGCCAATCCGTTGACGGAGCATATCGAGCTCTTTTTGATTCATCCGGGATTTCCGGTGGATATCCGTCATAACGCCAAAATTTTTCGGGAAAAGCTGGCGGAATGGGCCTGCCGGAAACGGCCTTTGCCACCTGGGTGATTATCGCTGGGTGTCCGTTCGGTCTGGACGCCAAAGAGCGGCCCAAAGTGGGGAAAAGCGGTTTTGCCGGATCGATGTGAGCAACTGCATGGGGAGGCGTACAATGGAAAGGGTGTTGGTGACCGGTGGCAACGGATTTATCGGCAAAGCGTTAGTCCGAGAGCTTATGGGACGCGGCATTGAGGTTTCCGTGGTCGGACGCAACAACTATCCGGAGTTGACCGCTCTGGGTGTGCAATGTCATCGGGGAGACATTCGCGATCCGGATTTTCTTGAACGGGTGCTGGCGGGGCAGGATACGGTTTTTCATACAGCCGCCAAAGCTGGTATCTGGGGGGCGCGCCGTGAATTTTATTCGATCAATCTTACCGGTACAGTGAACGTTATCGCCGCCTGCCAGAAAAATAAGGTGCCGAACCTGGTGTATACCTCGACCCCTTCCGTGGTTTTTAATGGGGGGAATCTTGAAGGAGCAGATGAAACAACGCCGTATGCGACACGCCCCTTGTGTCCTTATGCGGCCAGTAAAATTCTCGCGGAAAAGGAAGTGCTGCAGTCCAATGGCAGCCATCTGAAAACCGTTGCCATCAGGCCGCACCTGGTCTGGGGACCGGGTGATCATCATCTCGTGCCACGGTTATTGGACCGGGGGAAAAGGAAGGCCTTGAAAATAGTCGGCACCGGCGAGAATCGGGTGGACATCGCTTACATCGATAATGTGGTGCATGCGCATATCCTTGCCGCGGAAAACCTTGAATCGGAGGGGAGCGGATCCGGCCAGGCTTTTTTTATCGGCCAGGACGAACCGGTCATGCTTTGGCAATGGATCAATGGCCTGTTTACCAGAATGAACATTCCTCCCGTTACTCGGAAGGTTCCTTTTGTCCTTGCCTTTACTGCGGGTATGGCCATGGAGATTGCCTACGCGCTCCTGCAGGTGCGGGAAGAACCCAAAATGACACGATTCCTTGCCCAGCAACTGGCAAAATCCCATTGGTTTCATCACCATAAAGCAAAACAACTCCTTGGGTACCGGCAGCAGGTTTCAACGGAGACCGGTTTGGAAAGGCTGGCAGGCTGGCTCGATACGACAATGGATGGAAAGCAGAGGGCATAGGACCGGAGATTATGGAGGCAGGGAGATAATACAGGGGAATTTGTCAGAGAAGCAAAAAACCAGTTTTTTTAAAAAAAACTTTTTTGAAGGGACCTGTGCCTCCCTGATTTTCCATTCTTTGGTGAGAGTGGCAAGCATAACTGAAAAATCCTATAAATTTTATTTAAAAAGATTTGACAGCAGGTCTATTTTTCAGTAGTTATCCGGAGCGGAAGATGAACCGTCATTCACTTGATTTGACGGGTATTTGCCATATTATTCGTAATAAGGGGTAGTTAGTATGATTTCGATTGATGTCACAATGATAATGCATATTATCAACATGGTTGTATTGATGCTCGTCCTCAATGCAATTCTGTACAAACCTGTGCTCGGCATTTTAGAGAAAAGGACACAGAAGATCGAATCCATGAATGGGGAGGTCGTTCAGTTTGAGCAGAGTGCTCATCAACGCCAGGAAGAACTGAACCGAAAAATGCGGGAAGGCAGTAATAAAGCCAAAAAGGCGTTGGATGGGGCACGTGCACAGGCCCAGGCGGCCGGGGCGGAAAAACTGGCACTTATCCGTAAGGAATCTGATGACGTAAAGGAAAAGCAGCTGGTTGCGCTCAAGTCGCAGATTGAGGGAGCCAGGAAAGAGCTTCAGGGTAATACCGCAGGTTTTGCTCAGGCTATGGCAGGAAAGATACTTGGAAGGAGTCTGGAGGCATGAGGATTACTACACTTTTTCAGCCGGTACTTTTGGCGATTCTGATTGGTGTGCTGTCCCCCGCATTGGGGGCGGCAAATGAGGCTCCTGTCGTCGCCGGACACCAGGAGGTAAAAACTCAAGAGCCTACGAAACATATGCTGCCGTCGGCAGAGGGCACTGTCGGTGGGCACGAAGCATCGGCCGTAACCGGCCACGAGGCAACCGCCAAGGCTGGAAATCCCGAACATGGCAGTGCGCATGGTGGCTCCCTTTCGTCGACCAAGTTGAAGGATCTCTTCTGGAGGGCCGTTAATTTTCTTGCGTTAGTCGTACTTCTTGTTAAGTTTTTGGCAAAACCGATCAGTACCGGCTTGGCTGGGCGTCAGCAACAGATCAAAGAAGAATTGGATGATTTAGTCGTTCGTCGCGGTGAGGCCGAGCAATCATATAAGGAATTTGAAGTGCGCCTTGCCGGTATGGAAAAAGAGATGGAGCTGGTCGTTCAAAAGGCGATAGCGCAAGCGCAAAACGAGAAAGAACGTATACTTGCGGATGCTGAAAGAGCTGCTGAGGACATCAGGCGACAGGCTGAGGCAGCAGTGCAGGCGGAGCTGGAAGATGCAAAGCGTATTCTCCGTGAAGAGGTTGCTGAACAGGCAACCGCAATGGCTGAGGAGTTGATCGTCAGGAACTTAACCCCGGCGGATCAGATTGCGATTACCGAACAGTATCTTGAAAGAGTGGGTGCGGTACAGTGAGAAATACAATATTAGCCCGACGTTATGCTAAAGCGCTTTTCTCTTTGGGAAAGGAGCAGGGGACAACTGAGGAATACAGCGCCATGCTTAATGACATCGCAGCGCTGTATGATGAAAGCGCTGCCGGTTTAGGAGATGCCGTCTCCAACCCTTTGTATCCGCTTGAAGTGCGGCAGAAGGTGATGGCGAAAATTTCGGAATTAGTCAAGGCGGATGCCGTTACGACAAGTTTTCTCAACCTTTTGATCGAGAAAAAAAGAGCGGACATCTTACCCGACATTGCGTATGAGATGCAAGTGATGGTGGAAAAGGACCAGAATATCAGTCATGGTTCTATTGTCTCTGCCGTTGAACTTGACAGTATGTTGTTGGATAAGATTCAAGCTACGTTGGAAAAGTTAACAGGTAATAGAGTCATACTTGAAACCCAGGTTGATCCGTCCATTATAGGCGGTATAATTGCCAAGGTTGGTGACTTGGTGCTGGACGGAAGTATAAAGACACAACTTAATGGATTGATGGAATCTATCAAGGGGAGAGAATAGTCAATGCAGATCAAAGCCGAAGAAATCAGCCAGATCATTAAAGATCAAATCGCTGGCTACAAAAATGATATCGACCTGAAGGAAACCGGAACTGTTCTTTCGGTGGGTGACGGTATTGCCCGGGTATATGGAGTTGAAAACTGCCAAGCCATGGAACTCCTTGAGTTCCCTGGTAACATATTTGGACTGGCGCTCAACCTTGAAGAAGATAATGTCGGATGTGCGGTTCTTGGAGACGTTCGAAATATTAAAGAAGGTGATATTGTCAAGCGTACCGGTAAAATCGCCATGGTCCCGGTTGGGCCGGAGATGGAAGGCCGGGTTGTTGATGGTCTCGGTCAGGCCATTGACGGTAAAGGGCCCATTAATGCGAAAGAATCGCGGAAGATGGAAGTCATCGCGCCTGGTGTTATTGCACGAAAAGGTGTGCATGAGCCGTGTTACACCGGCGCAAAAGCGGTCGATGCCATGACGCCGGTAGGCAGAGGGCAGCGGGAGTTGATCATTGGTGATCGCCAGATCGGAAAAACCGCCCTTTGCGTAGATGCCATCATTGCACAAAAGGACACGGATGTTCATTGTATTTATGTGGCCATCGGACAGAAAAAATCAACCGTAGCTCTGGTTGTTGAGAATCTGCGAAAACACGGTGCCATGGAATACACCACCGTTGTTGCTGCTTGTGCTTCCGATCCGGCGCCTATGCAATATGTCTCCGCCTTTGCCGGATGTGCAATGGGTGAGTATTTTCGCGATAATGGCCAGCATGCTTTGATTATTTATGATGATCTTTCCAAGCAGGCCGTTTCCTATCGCGAACTTTCTCTGCTGCTGCGTCGTCCTCCGGGACGCGAGGCGTATCCTGGTGATATTTTCTTCAACCATTCGCGTTTACTTGAGCGTGCTGCCAAAGTGAGTGATGCTTTGGGTGCTGGCTCCTTGACGGCATTGCCGATCATCGAAACCCAAGCCGGTGACGTATCCGCCTTTATTCCGACCAACGTAATCTCGATTACAGATGGGCAGGTATATCTTGAGCCCAGTCTCTTTTTTGCCGGCGTTCGTCCGGCCATTAACGTCGGACTTTCCGTTTCCCGTGTAGGTGGTGCTGCCCAGGTGAAAGCCATGAAGCAGGTTGCGGGAACGCTTCGTCTTGATCTTGCCCAATATCGTGAGCTTGCCGCGTTCGCAGGATTTGGTTCCGATCTTGATGCCGCTACCCAGGCACAGTTAACCCGTGGTGCACGGCTGGTTGAGATTCTGAAACAACCGCAATATCAACCGCTGCCCATGGAAAAACAAGTCACGATCATTTTTGCGGGAACAAAGGGATTCCTCGATAAATTCCCCATTAATACCCTCGCAGATTATGAAAACGAACTCTACGGCTATATTGAGGCCAATGAGCCCAGCCTTTTTCAAGAACTGCGAGAGAAACAAGCTATTTCTTCCGAACTTGAAGAAAAAATGAAGAAGACACTGGCATCCTTTGGTGAAACCTTCAAGGCTACAAAGGGCCTGAATTAAGCAAAAGGATAGACTCTCATGCCTGGATTAAAGGATGTTAAAGATAAAATCAGCGGTGTGAAAAAAACTGCGCAGATAACCAAAGCCATGAACATGGTTGCTTCTGCGAAGTTACGCGGCGCTCAAGAGAAAATGGTTTCTTTCCGGCCCTATGCCACTAAGTTTGCAGAGGCAATGCGCGATTTGTCCAGTGGAATGGATAATAGTGATCTTCCTTTGATGGCGGTCCGGGAAGTAAAATCAGTGGAAATTGTTGTCGTCACTTCAGATCGTGGTCTGTGCGGCAGCTTTAATGCAAACATCATCAAGACTGCAGAGAAGCTCGGCAAACAGTACGAAGCGGAAGGAAAAAAGGTAACCTTTGTTACCGTCGGAAAAAAAGGCACGCAATCCTTAAAAAAATCCGGCAAATTACGAGCTACCTTTAACGATATCATGGGTGCATTTCAAATGTTTAATGCCCGTGAAATCTCTCAGAATATAACCGAAACTTTTCTTAATGGCGAAAGTGATCAGGTTGATATTGTCTACGGTCGGTTTTACTCTGTAGCAATGCAGAAGCCGGTGATTGAAGATTTGCTTCCTATTAAACCTGTTACAAGTGAAACAGAAAGTGTAAGTAGTTCAAATGAAGTAACAGGCTCATATACCTATGAGCCCGATCCTGGAGAGATAATGGAGGTTTTACTTCCGTTATTTCTGAATGTTCAGGTCTATCATGCCATGCTTGAAGTCGGGGCCAGCGAACATGCAGCTCGAATGACTGCCATGGATAATGCAACGAATGCATGCAAAGATATGATCAAAGATCTTACCAGATTATATAATAAAGCCCGTCAGGCTGCCGTAACCGGCGAATTGATGGACATCGTCGGCGGTGCCGAGGCACTTAAAGGATAACCCCATACCAGCGGGTATTAATAGGATAGAGGAGGCCATTTCAAATGAGTGAGGCACGAGTAGGAAAAATCATACAGGTTATTGGACCGGTCGTCGACGTAGAGTTTGAGCCGGGCAATCTTCCTGAAATTATGAATGCATTATATATAACTAACCCACAGATCAATGACGATGCTGATAATCTCGTCTGTGAAGTGGCGCAGCATCTTGGTGACAACGTTGTTCGAACGGTTGCCATGGATCAAACGGATGGACTTGTCCGCGGCATGGCTGCGCGGGATGCGGGAGAGCCTATTTCCATACCGGTCGGCGCCCCTGCTTTGGGTCGTATTATGAATGTTGTCGGGCGTCCGGTAGACGGTTTGGGCCCGATCGACTCTGAAAAGAAAATGTCCATCCACAGACCTGCACCGTTGTTTACCGAGCAGGACACCGAGGTCAATGTTCTTGAAACCGGAATCAAGGTTATCGATTTGCTGGTTCCCTTTCCTCGCGGTGGCAAAATGGGTTTATTCGGTGGTGCCGGTTGTGGAAAAACCGTTATCATGATGGAAATGGTAAACAATATCGCCATGCAGCATGGTGGTATTTCGGTTTTCTGTGGAGTTGGTGAACGGACCCGTGAAGGAAACGACCTTTATAATGAGATGAAGGAATCAGGCGTTCTGCCCAAAGCAGCGCTTGTTTATGGACAGATGACCGAGCCTCCAGGAGCTCGTTCGCGGGTAGCCCTCACCGGATTAACCGCAGCTGAATATTTCCGTGATGAAGAAGGACAGGACGTTCTCTTCTTTGTTGACAATATCTTTCGTTTTACCCAGGCTGGCTCCGAGGTATCCGCACTACTTGGCCGAATCCCTTCTGCCGTTGGTTACCAGCCAACACTGGCTACAGACTTGGGCGCCCTTCAGGAGCGCATTACCTCCACCACTAAAGGTTCCATTACTGCGGTTCAATGCGTTTATGTACCTGCAGACGACCTGACGGATCCTGCTCCTGCAACAACCTTTGCCCATCTTGACGGTACGGTTGTTCTTTCACGGCAGATTGCAGAACTCGGTATTTATCCTGCTGTTGACCCACTGGATTCCACCTCTCGTATTCTTGACCCGAATGTTGTTGGTCAGGAGCATTATCTCACGGCCCGTGGTGTTCAGGTCTCCCTGCAAAAATATAAAGAATTGCAGGATATTATAGCAATTCTTGGTATGGATGAGCTTTCTGAGGAAGATCAATTGACCGTAACACGCGCCCGTAAGGTGCAACGGTTCCTTTCTCAACCTTTCCATGTTGCAGAAGGATTTACCGGGGCTGCCGGTAAATACTGCAAGGTTGAGGATACAGTGCGGGGCTTTAAAGAGATTTTGGATGGAAAGCATGACGAACTTCCTGAATCCGCCTTTTATATGGTCGGCGGCATTGATGAAGCTGTTGAAAAAGCCGCTGCACAGAAAGCTAAAGCATAAATTCTATCACGCTGAAGCGAGGTAAGAGCAATGGCACAAATTCATCTGGAAGTTGTAACCCCGACAGGGTCGGTTGTAAGTGAAGAGGTTGATATAGTCACAGCACCTGGTGTCGGTGGCGAATTCGGTGTACTTGCCAATCACTCCCCATTTTTGAGCACCATAAAAACCGGAGCCCTGAGTTATAAAAAAGATAAATCGACCAAATTTTTGATGGTTACCGGTGGATTTTCTGAGGTATCAAATAACAAAATCACCTTTTTGGTCGAAAGTGCCGAATTTGGCAATACGATCGATGTAGACCGTGCGTTGCGAGCAAAGGAACGTGCTGAAAAACGCTTGGTTCAGGCACAGCAAACCGTTGAGAGAATCAACAGGATACGAGCTGAAGCTTCGTTACAAAGAGCAATGGCAAGACTTCGAGTTGCCGAACTCTCACGGCATTAATAATTTTTAATTCATTTTTTTTTTAAAGCCGCCTTTTCAAAGGCGGCTTTTTTTTGTTCCAATAAAAAACGTTGCATCGAAACTCATATTAAATCATGAACTCAATGAGGTAAGAGCCGTGGAACGCAACAGAATCAACGACCTGTTTTACCGCTGGGAAACTATTTTTTTTGCAACGCCTATTCAATAGAATTGTAATGATGAGTCCTTCCTTTGTACTGGTGGAAATCCTTTAATGTTAATTTGATCAACGATTTTTTTTGAACCTACGGCCAGGAGAGAGTCGAGGATTTTTTTTTTAGAATCGTACAGCAGCGGTATGATGGTGATCAACATATGCGGCTATACCAGCCGCAATCTGTTGGGCCATTTTGTTGAGATACTCATCGTCTTGGAGTAATTTTGCTTCTTGCGGATTAGTGATAAAGGATATTTCTGCGAGAATCGCCGGCATTTCCGCCCCTATCAACACAAAGAAAGGGGCCTGTTTGACTCCTAAATCTCGAAGCCTATATTTCTTCCCGCATCCTGATACTAGTTTTTTTTGCACAAATTGAGCGAGCCGAGACGATTCGTCAATTTTCGAATTTTTCATTAAGTCCGTGAGAATACTTTGGAGTTCATTAATATTATGAGTTGAGGTGGCATTCTCAATGGCCGCAACACGCATTGCATCGGCATTTGTCGCTAAATTAAGAAAATAGGTTTCAATGCCGCCAATGGTTTTATCGGGGTGGGCATTGATATGTATGGAAATAAAAAGGTCACTATTCTGGGTGTTTGCAATGGCTATCCGTTCTTCCAGGGGAATGTATACATCCTTTGTTCGAGTCAGGATGACATCATAGCGGTATTTTGCTTTAAGTATTTTAGCTGTTTTTTTAGAGATTTTCAGAACGATATTTTTTTCCTTGAGATTGAATGCCATAGCGCCGGGGTCTTTGCCGCCATGCCCGGGATCAATAACTATTTTACGAACACCCAAGCCTAATTGTTGTGCCAGCGAAATCGTATCATGTCCGGGCTTGAACATTCTTGCGGGTCTCTCCGTTCCCAACCGTCGTTTCTTTTGATCTTCAAGACTGATCATCCCTGTTTTTGTGTTTCCCTTGATCGTGGAATTCGATGTTTTTGGGAATAATATTGCAGGGCTTTGAGAAATGAGGTGGGGCTCGGGCGTTATTACGCTACCGGTGGGCCGCATTCGGCCATGAATGTCGACGATGACTCTGAAGGGGTTCTTCAGGCTGAAAATTTTGTATTCAGAGAGAGATTCGATGTCAAGGACGACTCGAACCGTATCATTGCTGAACTGACCAGAACGTATCTGTTTTAAAAGACCGTCTTCTATCGTCTTAGGATTACGAAATTGCGGATCAATATACGTATTTGATAAATCGATATACAGTCTTCTCGGGAGTTCGCCGTTTTTTTCAAGGAGGCCGGCATTGAAATGAATCGGAGCGGCTGTTTGGATAACAATGCGTGTATAGTCTTTAGAGGACCAATATTTTATGGGCTCCACATCGGTGAGATGGGTCGTTTTTTGTGGAGAGGGCAAAGGGGAGATCGGTGAGGGAAGCCGATTTTCTTGATTTTCCCGGATACGGGCTCGCGCCTTATCGGAATGGTCACTATTGGGGTAGGTTTCTACGATTTTACGGTATAAGGCCATTGCCTGTTTTTTTTCTTTCTTGACAAGAAGGCGTTCAGCTGCCGCAAAGAGGGCATCATCAGTCAACGAAAGCTTGGGATAGAGCGTAGCGACCAAAGTGAAATGATCAATAGCATTGTCCAAGTCCAGAGGGAACTTGAAATGATCATACATTTGTCCATACAGCAGCCCTGTTTTGTACAAACAGAGGGGACCGAGGGGCTCTTTTTTTTGGGAGAGATAAATTTTTCGGAAATTTCGAGCTCCCTTAAGCCAGTTATCCCGATCCCTTCCTAAAACCGTATCGTGCTCGAGTTGTAACAAATAATTGTTTGCAGATGTGTACCGCTGTTCGACCGAGAGTCCCTGCAATCGGCCCACTAAAGAAGATGTTTCCGCTGCAACAAGCTTTTCAGGAGAGAAAAAAAGAAAACCCAGTGATGCTGTTGTCAAGAGCAGGATTATCCACATCCACCGGGGAGAGGTGTGTAGAGATATCCATGGAGCGAATGGGCGCATGATGAAAGAAAAGGGACTCAAAGGAATCGGCCAATAGTTAGGAGGTTCGAGTACATGCAAGAATCGAAAAGAAGCAGTTGCACTTTTTTAATGAATATACCGTATTCCGGTCAATAGGTAAAAGAAATTGTACTTTATGAAATATTCACAAGGGAAAAGCGCTGAAAATCAGCTTTTGGCATAGGGTTCGCGGAATTCAAAAATTTTTACCTTGAAACTCCCTTTGGTTGCCGGAGAACTTGTTTGGCAACGAGAATGTGCAGTCTCCATGCTAGGATTGAGTTTGTCTCCCAAGTCGTATGGCCTGGTAAAGAATATCGAGTGCCTGTTTAGGGCTTACTTCATCAAGGTCTATATTGGAGAGAAGGGTTGTCAAGGGATGAGAAAGAGGAGCAAAAAGCGGCAATTGTCGGGGGGACACCTTGGCGGCTTTTCTTTCAACGGCAATTTTAGGCTGTCCTTGCAGATTGAATTCCCCCTGTTCAATATTTTTTAGAATTTCATAAGCACGGGTAATAACATGATCCGGTACACCGGCAAGAGAAGCCACTTGAATGCCATAGCTTCGGTTGGTTGCGCCTTTAACCAGTTTGTGCAGAAAAATGATGGATTCATTCCATTCTTTGACAGCTATCGAATAATTTTGAATTTTTTCACTGGTAGCGGCCAGATCGGTAAGCTCATGGTAATGCGTGGCAAACAGTGTTTTTATGCCGATATCGTTTTTTCGTGCAAGTTCCTCGGCAACGGCCCAGGCAATTGCCAAGCCGTCATAGGTCGAAGTACCCCGACCGATTTCATCAAGAATGACCAGGCTGTTTTCAGTGGCATTGTTGAGAATATTGGCGGTTTCATTCATTTCCACCATAAAGGTTGATTGACCCCGCCGTAAATCGTCCATGGCCCCGACCCTGGTGAAGATACGATCAACAATACAGATATCGGCGAATTCGGCAGGCACAAAACTACCGATGTGCGCCATAAGAACGATCAGTGCCGTTTGCCGCAGAACGGTCGATTTTCCTGCCATGTTGGGTCCGGTAATGATGAGCAATTCATCGGTTTGTTGATCTAGGTGAGTATCGTTGGGGACAAATCTTCCGGGTTCGAGTGCTCGCTCAATGACAGGATGTCTGCCTTCTTTGATGGTGATACTTTGTGAGGTATTGATCAACGGTCTGCAATAGCGGTACCGGGTAGCGATTTCCGCCAGGCAGGCGAGAACGTCTATTTGGGCGAGGAGGTGTGCTGTTTCCAGGAGGCGTTGATTTTGTTCGACCAGCTTTGCCCTGATTTCAAGAAAAAGCGTGTACTCCAACTCCAGTCGTCGTTCCTGGGCAGTGGTAATGGAATTTTCCAACTCTTTGAGGTCCGGGGTGATAAAACGTTCGGCATTGACAAGGGTCTGTTTTCGAATGAAATATTCAGGGACTTCAACGGACTGGCTGCGGCTTATTTCAAAAAAATAGCCAAATACCTTATTGTAGCCGACCTTTAATTTGGCGATACCGGATCGTTCTCGTTCTTTGCTTTCCAACTCGAGGATCATTTTTTTTCCGTCCCGGAGGAGAAGAAGCAGATGATCCAATTCAGCATTAAAACCCTCCCTGATCAGCTGACCCTCTCGTAAGGTGATCGGGGCATCATCCCTGATCGATCCGTCAATGAGGGTGTGCAGGTCGGCTAACACGTCGAATTTATCCGCCATCATTTGCAGCGGCGAGGAAGAGCAACTCTGGAGCAACCGCTGCAGTGCCGGCAATTGGGTGAGTGAGGTCTTGATCGCGGTCATGTCTCGGGCATTGCCGTGGCCGAGCACCAGTCGGCTGCATAACCGTTCAATATCGTAGACGGTCTCAAGCATTTCTCTTATCGTTTTTTTGACTTCGGTGTTATTGACCAACTCTTCAACGCTGTCAAGCCGACTCTGGATGAGTTCTCTGTCCTGCAAAGGGAACAGTAACCATCTCCGTAATAATCGTGCCCCCATGGGAGTGGCGGTAAGATCGAGAACGGCCAAGAGGGATCCCTGCCGCTGTCCCCCGATGAGGGTTTCGGTAAGCTCGAGGTTGCGACGGGAAGCGTCATCTATGATCAGCGAACCGTAATTATTTAAGGGGCTGATGCGTTTGATATGGGAAAGATCGGATTTTTGTGTCTCTTGCAGATACCGGAGAAGGGCTCCTGCGGCATTGATTGCCGTTGAGAAGGCCTCACAGCCGAATCCTGCCAGACTGGTGGTGCGAAAATGTTCGGTCAGCGTTGTTTGAGCCGTCATAGTCTCAAAATGAAAATCGGGACGGGCTGTGAGGCAGAGGTGCCCAAGCTGGGTGGTGAGGAGTTTGGTCAACTCGGAATACTGCTCCATTTCCGATTGCGGCAAAAGAAGTTCGGCCGGTCGCAACCGGGAAAACTCATCAACTAGAGAAGCCGGATCCTGCAGGGGAAAGGTAACCTCGCTGATCTGAAAAAGACCGGTGGAAATATCGATATATGCAAGACCTGCATGCTGTTCCTTTCCTGATTTCCGATTGAGAAAGAGGGCGCAGACATAACAGTCCGCCTTTTCATCGAGGAGTTGATCATCGGTGGTGACGCCGGGAGAAACGACACGAACAACGTCGCGTTTAACAATACCCTTCGCCTCTTTGGGATCCTCGATTTGTTCACAGATGGCTACGCGATACCCGGCTTTGACCATTTTGCCGAGATATCCGGTTACCGCATGGAAGGGAACGCCGCACATCGGAATTTTGTTGGCATCCTCTTTATGGCTTCGTGAGGTTAGGGTGATGCCGAGGACTTTTGCGGCAAGAACGGCATCGTCAAAAAACATCTCATAGAAATCCCCCATCCGATAAAAGAGAATGGTTCCCGGGTACTGTTCCTTGATTTCCAGATACTGCTGGAGCATAGGTGTTATTTTCAGAGGAGTGCTCATGGGATTTGAGGTATTTCAAAAATTCGGGCTTGGAGTTGTTCTCCGATTTCGAGGATCGCAAAGGTTCCGGGAGCGCCGTAACGGCCGGTCGTTTGAAAACTACCCGGGTTGAGGAAAAGCACCTTCCCCCGGTAGTGGCAGATCGGTCTATGGGTATGACCGTAGATCATGCAATCAGCTTCAGGAAAGAGATCCCAGAGGGAAGATTCAATGTCATATCCTAAGCGCGCACCGTGGGTGAGGCCAATGGTAAATCGATTGAGGGTGAATAAAAGTTGTTCCGGGTGCCGATTTTGCGTAGCGCTGTCGCACATATTGCCGTGAACCGCATAGACGGGTTTGTCCTGAAAGACTTCCAACACCGAAAGGTCGGTAAGGTCGCCGGCATGGATGATGACATCACAGGAATGAAAGCACTGTTTGATCTGTTTTTTGAAACGGCTGTCAGGTCGAGATAGGTGGGTGTCGGAAAGCACCCCCGCTTTGATTAACATGGAGCACACACTGGGTTAAGGTTGCAAAATGTCAACAATCTATAAAAAATATGTATTGAAAACAAGAGCGGAGAAGGCGATGGGTTCGTAACTTTACGGAATATGCAAGAAGCTGTTGCAAAAATCAAGGGTTTAACGTAACATGCTCCCCTTTAAAATTTACCGATAAATAAAGAGTTAAGGATAAATCTATGTTTACAGCTTCTGATTTACGGAAAGGGTTGAAAATTCAAATTGATGGCGAACCCTATATTGTTACTGAATTCGATTTTTCAAAACCGGGAAAAGGCCAGGCCCTTTATCGGACCAAGATGCGAAATATGATCACTGGCATACAGTTTACCCAGACCTACCGTTCCAACGACAAATTTGAGCGTCCTAATCTGGAAGAGCGGAATATGCAGTTTTTGTATGCGCAGGATGGTGAATATCATTTTATGGACACCGTTTCTTATGAGCAGATTTTTTTGACCAAAGAGCAACTGGGAGACAATCTTAACTTCCTGATCGATAATATGGAAGTACAGGTATTGTTTTTTGGCGAACGACCCATTGATGTCAGTCTGCCTATTTTTGTAAATTTGGAGGTTATTGTAGCCGATCCTTGGGCCAAAGGAGATACCTCGGGCTCGGATACAAAACCGGTGACGGTCCAGACGGGTTTTCAGCTCCAGGTTCCCCCCTTTGTCGAGCAGGGAGATAAGATTCAGATCGATACCCGGACAGGGGCCTATATCACACGGGTCAAAGAATAGGAGCATGCTGACGCCCCTGGGTCTGCAGCAGCGTTCTGCTCTGCTGCAGACAATTCGCTCGTTTTTTCTTGAACGGGCCTATATCGAGGTCGATACCCCTCTTCGACTTCCGGTACTCATTCCCGAATCCAATCTCATTCCTTTTACCAGTGAAGACTGGTTTCTGCAGACCTCCCCCGAACTGTGTATGAAACGGCTTCTTGCCAGGGGGTGTACGCAAATTTTCCAGATTTGTCATTGCTTTCGCAAAGAAGAATCCGGGCGGATACACCAGCCGGAATTTACCATGCTTGAGTGGTATCACAGTGGCTGGGGGTATTTTGACTTGATGCAGGAATGCGAGGCGCTCGTATCGAGTCTCTGTGAACGCGTTCCCCGGTTTCCTGGAGTGAGTTCCGAGGGATGGCTCTGCGGTCCGGACAACAGGGTTGCCTTGGTTCCTCCCTGGGATCGACTGACAGTGGCCGCTGCCTTTCGTCGATATGCCGGCGTTGATGTTAGGGAAGCATTGAGGAAGGGAACCTTCGATGAGATCCTCGTCACCCTGATTGAGCCGAATCTTGGACGGGAGCGCCCGGTTTTCCTCTACGATTATCCGGTCGAGCTCGGTTCACTTGCCCGTCGGAACCCGAATGATCCGCAAGTGGCAGAACGTTTTGAGCTGTATATCGCCGGGGTGGAATTGGCCAATGGCTTTTCCGAACTGGTTGATCCGCAGGAACAGCGTTGTCGTTTTGCTGCAGAAATAGAGCAACTGCAGGCTACCGGCAGGACTGCCGCCATGCCGGAAAAATTTCTCACCGATCTGGCCTCGGTCGGGGAGACGGCGGGGATTGCACTAGGGCTGGACCGATTGTTTATGCTGCTCATGGGGGCAGGCAATATTGCGACAAGCATGCCCTTTATTTTTGAGGAATTATGATGGGCTCGTTTGTGTTTTCTTTTTTTATCCTATATTATACGCCATTACATAAAGTCTGAGTGCTCTCCCGGAACGCTGATAAGTTCCCTGTCCGGCAGTAACAGCGCCGTGAGGCGACCGCCATACACGGCTCCGGTGTCAATCCCCATTCTGTTCGAGGTTAATAGAGGGGTTTTGAAGACCGTATGGCCGAAGACAATAGGTTTCCCGAAATCATAGGTGGTATGGATGAATTGCTCCTTGGCCCACAGGCACCATTGTGAGGTCTGCAGGCTGAGATGACAGTGGGGCTCCAGTCCCGCATGAACATAAATGGCGTATTGATCTTCCCAATACAAAGGAAGGCTTCTCAGGAAGGCGATGTGTGCAGGGGGGACAAGCCGGGCTATCTCATCACGATTTGAAGAGGGGGAAAGGCCGTAACTGGCAAGGGTCTGCCGGCCGCCGACCTGCAGAAAAAGAGGATTGTCCTGGCCCAGCAAGTGCTGGAGAAAGAGAAAATCGTGGTTTCCCATAAGGGAAATCACGCGTCCGTGGGTTTTCTGCAGGGAGAGGACGGTTGCGAGAACTTCTTTTGAATTGGCCCCACGATCAACATAATCCCCCAGAAAGATAAGCGTGTCCGCCCGATGCAATACTTTTTGCAGCAGCAGTGTGAGTGAGGTGAGGCACCCATGGATGTCCCCGATCACACAGGTGGTAGAGTCTTTTGTAACCATAACGGATAGAAGAATAATTTTAAAATCGATTTCAGTGGATCATGGACAGTAAACAGCGACAACTGATTAAAAAGTATGTGGATCTTGTTATCAGCAGATGGCAGCTTATTGCCGTCTGTGTGCTTGTCGCGGTCACCGCAGGTTTGGGGTATTATCTGTATGTTCCCAAGATATACCAGAGTACTTCGCTTCTCAGTTATGAACAACAGCAGATCAATCCGGCGAGGATGGACCCTGAACAGGGGCGAAACAGATTGCAGGAATCCTTGGCGACATTGCAGGAACTGGTGACCAGCCGAACCAGTCTTGAAAAAATCATTACTCAATTTTCCCTCTATACGGAAGCGAGGAAGCGATTGCCGATCGAGGACCTTATTGAGAGTATGCGCAAGCAGATCATAATTCAGCCCGTGGGCAAAGGTGATATCTTTAGTGTGTCCTTTCGGGGAACCGATCCCCAAAAGGTCATGAAGGTCACCAATACGCTGGCTTCGCTTTTTATCGAGGAGAACCTGAAATACAGGGAAGAACGGGCAACGGAAACCTCAAAATACACCCAGGACGAACTGGCAATGTCCAAAAAGGTGCTCGATGCGAAAGAACTGCTCATGCGGGACTATAAGCTGAAAAATTACAACGAAATGCCGGAGCAGCGGGAGAGCAACCTGGCTCAGCTCACCGCGCTCAATGAGCGAAATCAGGGCATACAGAACTCCATCCAGGAACTCGAGCGGACCAAGGTTATGGCTCAGGAACAGGCCGCCTGGCAACAGCGTCTGGCGGCTGCGCGGACGGCCAGTGAACCGGGAGGCGTTGGCTCGAATGTTGTATCGGCTAGGCAACCTGAAACCAATGCTGAACGGATGCAACGTCTTCGTGGGTATCTGGATGAACTTCTGGTTAAATATACGGATAAACACCCGGAGGTACGGCGAACCAGGCAGTTGATCGCACAGCTGGAAGGGAAGGTCGGCAACGAGAAATCTTCAAGTAGGCATGCCTCGGCATCCACTTCAGGGAGGGCTCGCCTTGCTGAGACTCTGGAAAGTCAACGGTTGCAAGTGCAGCTTAAGGGGATTGATGCCAATATTCAACAATTGCGGGCGGAGCAGGCCGTTATTCCCGGAGAAATAGCCAAATATCAGCGCTGGATCGAGGCCGCTCCTGTACGGGAGGCGGAGTGGAAGGGATTGACACGGGATTATGAAGAGCTGCGTCGTCACTATGACCAATTGGTGGGCCGGAACCTGCAAGCGCAATCAGCTGAAAATCTTGAACATAACCAAAAAGGCAGTAAGTTTAAAGTGGTTGATTCCGCCCGCCTCTCGGAGAAACCGGTTAAACCGAATTTTTTAAAAATACTTTTCCTGGCGATCGGCGCTGGTTTAGCTCTAAGTGTTGGCTCTGTTCTGGGGCTTGATTTTATAGATACCTCCTTCAAGGATGTGCAGGAGGTTGAAGAATATCTCGGCGTACCTGTGGTGTGCGCCATTACCTATATTGAAAAGGATACGGAAACCCGAAGGTCACGGGTTGTGTTTCTTCTGAGCATTTGTTTGGTTTCCGCCTATGGTGCGGCCCTGCTTGCGGTCATCGTTTTTTTGTGGAGCAAAGGTAAAATTATAGTCTAAGACCAGGCAGAATCTTTTTCTGAGTAAATTTGAATGTATACCAAATATTACGGTCTCAAAAAAAAACCTTTTGCGCTCACTCCTGATCCGACGGCCGTGTTCATGAGTGAAACGCATCAGGAGGGGCTGGCGATTCTCAAATATGGGATTCTCAGCAAAAAATGTTTTCTTGTGTTAACTGCTGATGTTGGCTCGGGGAAGACCACTTTGCTCCAGGCGCTGGTCGATTCCCTTGAACAGGATGTACATCTCTGTCTGCTCAATAATCCGATCTTGACTCGTGACGAGTTTTTTTCCTTTATTGCCCATAAACTCGGACTGAGCTGGGATGGCAACAAAGCAATGTTCCTTATCGAGTTTGGGGACATGCTGAAGCAGTGTTTTGAAAAAGGAGAGCGGGTCTTGTTGATTGTCGACGAGGCCCATGTCTTACCTGTAGACTTGCTGGAAGAGATTCGCCTGTTATCCAATATGGAGGAAAAGGGACAAGATGTTCTCTCCATCTTTCTCGTCGGCCAACCGGAATTGAATGAGAGGATGAGCGATGACCGTCTTTTGCCTTTGCGGCAGCGCATTGGCATCCGGTTTCATCTCAATCGCTTTAACCTGGAGGAGACACGGCAATATGTTCTTTTTCGTCTCCGGACAGCCGGAGCTCGTCATTTCAACATTTTCTCCGAGGAGGCTATTGCCACAATCCATCAAGCGAGTCAGGGTACCCCCAGACTCATCAATATCATCGGCGATCATGCTTTGCTCACCGGCTTTGCCGAAAACAGGCCGGTTCTAGATGCGGACCTTGTGAAGGAAAGTATTGATGATCTGCATTTCCCCGGCGAGGATACTCCGCTACCGGTGGCTCAACTCGTCAAGCCGGAGGGAAAACGTTGGAAGCATATTTTCAGTTTGGGCCTTTTGGGCCTTTGTTTCATTCTTGTATTGCTGGAAATGGTACCGGCGACTCGAAGATTTTCGTTTATTGCCAAGATGTTACCTGAATCTTGGCTGCAGTATTTGCATTTTTGATTGGTTATCTCGGAGGACAGCGTGGGAAAGGTGTTTAAGGCCATGAAAATGGCGGACGAGTCTGCAGGTTTGGAGCAGAAGGACGCGGAGGAGTGTGCGCTTGCCACTGCCAATGAACCGCCAAAGCGTACCGACTTTGACCGGCAGGCTGATGCCATAGGCGAAAATCTCACTCGGCCGGGGCAATGGGATGATCGACTCATTCTCGCAACGGCAACAACCGGGCCTGTTGCGGAAAGTATCCGGGCCCTGCGCACTCGAATTCTGCACCCCCCTACCGGCAAAACGCCTCGGAGCGTACTCGTCACCAGCGCCTCTCCTGGGGAAGGCAAGAGTTTCATTTGTGCAAATCTGGCTATTTCTCTGGCGCAGGGGGTGGATAATTACTGTCTTCTGGTTGATTGTGATTTACGCAAATCCATGCAGCATACTCTTTTCGGTTTGAGTAATACGGCAGGACTGGTTGACTATTTGCAACATAAAAAAAAGCTTTCGGAATTGCTGGTGCCGTCTGGGGTGGAAAAGCTCTCCATTCTGCAAGCCGGCCCCCAATCAATCAACCCCGCCGAGCTTCTGGGTTCTGCCTCCATGACCAGTCTGGTCGACGAACTCGCCAAACGCTATGAGGATAGAATTGTTCTTTTGGACAGTCCTCCCCTTCATGCCGCCAGCGAAACGGCTATTCTGGCACAGCATGTTGATGCTGTGGTGCTCGTGGTTCGCTACGGAGCGTCCCGGCGGGAACATGTAAAAGCGTTGGTGGATGCTATCGGTCGGGATAAAATTATAGGCGTGGTTTTTAATGCCTTCAAATCCAACATGCTTGATTCCAAAGTGTTCGGGTATTACGAATATCAGCAGAATTTTTATTATGGTGAGAAATAGCACGGCCTTTTGAGTGTAAGCTGAAATTCGAGATCCTCTTATTAGGGCAAGGCGGTCCCTTTTCTCTTTTTATTTTTTTTTACGAAAGAACCAAATTTTTTTACAATTCTCCCGTTGAAAAATGATTTTTTGTATTGCATCTTCCTCCTTCCATTTTCAACCTTTCTCTCGTCAGCAGAGCATAAGTGTTGATTTCTGCAGATTTATCGTGCTACGGGTGAATGAGCTGATTCATGGCTATTTTTCGTGCACTATCGCCATTTGACTTTTGGGCTCAATCAACATGATATGACTTTTCCCATTGAAACAATTATTCCGGTCTTGGAGCATGAAGTCCGTAGTTATCAGGTTCCGGTTGTCGATCTTATTGCCATTCAAACAAAAGATCCTTTTAAAGTGCTGGTGGCGACGATTCTTTCAGCGCGAACTAAGGATGACGTGACCGCAGGAGCTGCCCGGCGGTTGTTTGCCCGTGCAGGTACCGTTGAGGAACTTGCTCAACTGTCGGTGGAAGAGCTGGAAAAAATAATTTTTCCGGTGGGATTTTTTCGCAATAAAGCAAAGTTTCTTTGCAAGTTACCCAAAGTCCTCAATGAACAATTTGGGGGCCGTGTGCCCCATGATATAGAATCCCTGCTCAAACTCCCGGGAGTAGGGCGTAAGACTGCAAATCTTGTGCTCGCAGTTGCCTTTAATGAACCTGCGATATGTGTAGATACGCATGTCCACCGCATCATGAATATTTGGGGATATGTGCAGACCACCACGCCATTGCAGACTGAGATGGCTCTTCGTGATACATTGCCCAGGCAATATTGGACGCGGATCAATTCGATTCTGGTCGCATTTGGCCAAGGGACATGCAGGCCATTGCGTCCTCATTGTGATGCTTGTGTCATTGCAGAGAGATGCCCCAAGATAGGGGTTACACCACGAAAGGTTATCGAGAGCGTATCTATGCAAACGAAAGCGACAAAAAAATTTGTCTCTTGGAATGTCAATGGGCTGAGAGCAGCTCTGAAAAATGGATTTTTCGATGTTTTTCAAGATTTGGACGCTGATATTTTTGCTTTGCAGGAAATAAAAATCCAGCCGGAGCAGCTGCCTGATGAGTTTAAAAATATTCCGGGCTATCAGGCCTTTTGGCATTCTGCTACCAAAAAAGGGTATGCTGGGACAGCGGTTCTGAGCAAAATTGAACCTCTTCAGGTTACATACGGATTGAATCGTCAGGAGTTTGATGACGAAGGACGGGTGCTGACCCTTGAATTTCCCGATTATTACTTCGTTAATATTTATTCCCCCAATGCCCAGCCCGCATTGAAGCGCTTAGTCTTTAAACAGGATTTTAATCAGGCCCTGCTTGCCTACTTGAACCGTCTTCGCATGAATAAATCCGTAGTGCTGTGCGGTGACCTAAATGTTGCTCATAAGGAAATTGATCTGGCAAATCCGAAAGCAAATATTAAAAATCCCGGTTTTTCTGAGCAAGAACGTGCCTGGATGGATGAGATGACCGCAGTCGGATATATTGATACTTTTAGAAAATTTAACCAATCGTCGGAGCAGTACACCTGGTGGAGCTACCGTTTCCATGCCCGCGCAAAAAATATCGGTTGGAGAATCGATTATTTTCTTGTTGATTCAGCCAGTGGCGATCGGGTGCTTGATGCAGCTATCCATGCTGAAGTGACAGGTTCCGATCATTGCCCGGTCAGTATTATTTTTCAGTAATGATAGGGAAACTATGAAGTTATATCGCATTATTATTGCTGATGATCACAGCCTGATCAGGCAAGGGCTCAAAAGCATTATCATGCAGGACCCTTCTATGCAAATTATTGGGGAGGCCGGAAATGGAATCGAACTGCTCAATATTTTGAAAGAAAAATCTCCGGAGATGGTTATCCTCGACATTACCATGCCGCAATTAAACGGCATTGAAGCTGTGGGCAAGATTCGGCAATCCTTTCCCGCAATATCCATTTTGGTCCTGACCATGCATACAAATAGTCAGTACTTTTACCGAGCCATAGCAGCCGGAGCCCATGGTTATCTCATGAAAGAGGATTCCGATGCCGAGTTGCTCAACGCAATTAAAACTATTAGGGAGGGGCGATCGTATATTTCTCCGCAAATGTCTTCAGGGGTAACTGATGAGGTGATGACCGCCTGCCGTGATCAATGCAAAGTCCCGTTTATCGTACTCAGCGAACGGGAAAAGCAGGTGCTTAAGTTGGTTGTTCAAGGGTGCTCCAGCCGAAAGATCGCAGTAATGTTGGAGTTGAGTCCTCGTACCATCGATCATCATCGGGCGAATTTGTTAAAAAAATTTAAAATGAAAAATACCGTGGATCTCGTAAATCATGTGGTCCGGAATGCAGTAGATATTCTTGATGAATAGAATGTTTTTTTGTTTCTCACGAAATAAAAATTATTAATTTAACTCCCTCCTTTCTCGCTATTATTTGCTCCTTGTTGGGTAAGTTTACCTAGTCGTTACTAGGTAAGTCCCACAATTGTTTTTTTCCCCTTCCTGCGTTTTACTGCACCCTCACTGTGAAAAAAGTATCAGGCGATCTTGGTTCAGCCTGTTTGGTATCAATTCAGGAATGAGGGGAAGGTATGAATAAAAACGATCTTATTGCGTCTATAGCTCATTCGGCACAAATTAGTAAAAACGCAGCGCAAAAAGGGTTAAATGGGCTTTTGTCCACTTTATTGTCTGCAATGAAGGATGGTCGACGTGTAACGCTGCTCGGCTTTGGGAGTTTTTCCGTTGTCGATCGTGCTCCCCGAACCGGTAGAAATCTCAAAACCGGTGAACCCGTGCCGATTCCGCCGCGTCGGGTGGTCAAGTTTCGACCTGCGAAGGATCTATCAATAAAAATTCAGTGAAATATTCAGGGGGGGCTGGCAGGGGGAGATGGCGAAAACGGTATTATTTAGCGGCAGAAATTTTCGTTTGTGCCGTTTTGCGCCAGAACCACAGTGCTATTCCTGAACCTATCATCACCAAACACAGTATTTGACCCATTGAAAAGACCAGGAATACGAATCCGAGCTGCGGATCTGGTTCCCGGGCAAATTCAATCAGAAATCTAAAAAAACCGTAAAGAGTGAGAAAGAGCGCCAGCATTGTCCCGTGGGGCCAATAAGGGGAGACCGGCTGTTTCCAGGGTTTCGCTTTTAATATCCAGAGAATAAGGAAGAGAACCAGCCCTTCACACATTGCTTCGTAAAGTTGTGAAGGATGCCGGGGGAGGGGGCCTCCATCGGGGAAAACCATGCCCCAAGGGACCTTTGTGACTCTGCCGTATAATTCGCCATTGATAAAGTTACCCAGACGTCCAAAGAAGAGGCCGATGGGTACGGTGACGGCAAACAAATCTGCGGCCTTCCAAAAATTTATTTTATTTCGGTAGCAGTACAGACCTCCCGCCAGAAGTACGCCCAGGCATCCCCCATGGAAAGACATGCCACCGGACCATATCGCCGGAATATCCAAAGGGTGGGCGAGATAGTATGCTGGATTGTAGAAAAGAACATATCCCAGTCGTCCGCCGAAAATCACTCCAAGGATCAACGCTAAGTTCAGGTCGTCGATCTGTCGCAACATTCGATCCCAACCAAATTTTTTTGCTTGCCGAACCACCAGTATGTAAGCGGCGCTGAAACCAATAACATACATGAGCCCATACCAGCGTATTTGTAAGGGGCCAAAGGAGAAGAGTATCGGGCTAATCGTCGGGTATTCGAGCATTATAAGCTTTGCGTGTTGATCTAAAGGAGGCCAAGCCGTTTCAGGTGCACTTGAAGGACGGACAGAGCCGCAGGGGTCACTCCTGAGATTCTTGAAGCCTGTCCCAGGGACCGTGGTTGGACCTTGGTCAGTTTTTCGACAACCTCGTTGGACAGGCCGGGTAAACCTTTGTAAATCATCTCAGGTGGGAGTTCTATACGTTCCAGCTTTTTGAATCGTTCGATTTGTTCTTCTTGTCGTTGTATATAGCCCGAATATTTAATCTGTAGTTCAATCTCATCGAGAAATGCGAGGATCTCCTCTTGAAAGGGGAGAGGAAGATTGATTTTGTCTGCTATGTCGAGAAGATGCTGGAGCCTGATTTCAGGCCTCCGGAGCATTTCCGCCAGTGTCATTGCTTGGCTGATAGGAGTGGATTTGCATTCTGTCAGGCAGGTATTGACTGCCGGGAGGGGCTTGATCCGGATTTTGTCCAGTTGAAGGATTGTTTCCGTAATGCACCTTTCTTTCCTTTTAAAACGAGCCCATGTTTGCTCGTCGACCAGACCGAGCCGATAACCTATCTCCCTGAGTCGCAGATCGGCATTGTCTTCGCGAAGCAGCAGGCGATATTCTGCTCGGGACGTGAAAAGACGGTACGGCTCCTTTGTTCCCAGAGTAACAAGATCATCTATCAGTACGCCGAGATACGCTTGTGAACGATCAAGGATGAGCGGTTCGGTTTCGCGCACATAGAGGACGCTGTTAATAGCGGCCATAAGTCCCTGGCCTGCGGCCTCTTCATAACCGGAGGTGCCGTTGATCTGCCCGGCGAGGAAGAGTCCTTTGATCTTTTTTGTTTCAAGTGAAGGCTTGAGCTCCAGGGGGTCGACATAATCGTATTCAATTGCATATCCCGGTCGGATAATCCGTGCTTTTTCCAAGCCCGGAATAGAGTGGACCATGTCCACCTGAGTAGCGAGCGGTAAACTGGTGGGAATACCGTTTGGATAGACCTCAACGGTATCAAGTCCTTCGGGTTCAAGAAAAACCTGGTGTCTGGTTTTCTCAGGGAATCGCATGACCTTATCTTCGATTGATGGGCAGTACCTGGCACCGACTCCCTGGATAATGCCGGCAAACATGGGGGATTGATCAATTGATTTTCGTATGATTTCGTGGGTTTGTTCGTTCGTATAAGTGATATAACACGGACGTTGTGGCAAGTGGGGTGTACCGGAGGAGGAAAAGGAAAAGAGCGCAGCTGGCTCATCGGTGTATTGGGCTTCCAGCTGGGAGTAATCAATGGTGTTTCCATCCAGGCGAGGTGTAGTCCCGGTTTTCATGCGACCCACGGCAAAGCCAGTGTCAGCAAACCATTGGGCGAGTTTGGTCGAGGCTGCATCTCCCATTCGACCGGCGGGAAAATTTTTCAAGCCGATATGAATCAGACCATTGAGGAAAGTGCCGGTGGCGACCACAACCGCTTGAACCCGGATGCACTCATCCAGTGATGTGCGGAGGCCGACGACCCTACCGTTTTCAAGCAGAATTTCGTCTACAACGGCTTGGCGAATTGCCAGGTTCTTCTGGTTTTCCAGAATGTGCTTCATTCGAAGCCGATACATCAGTCGGTCCGCTTGTGCCCGTGAAGATCGAACCGCTGGACCTTTGCTGGTATTCAGTCTGCGAAACTGGATGCCGGTCGCATCGATATTCTTTGCCATCTCGCCGCCTAGGGCATCGATTTCTTTGACCAGGTGCCCTTTAGCCAGACCGCCGATCGCAGGATTGCAGGACATCGCACCAATCGTGTCAGCGTTGATGATGCAAACAAGAGTGCGGCATCCCATGCGAGCGGCAGCTAAAGCAGCTTCGCAGCCGGCGTGCCCCGCACCTATTACGGCAATATCAAATTCGGTCATAGTGGTTATTATTGTGGCGCACAAGCGCACAGGCAGAAAATCAGTGAGTGTTGTATAATTCGGCGGCAGCAATATGAGCCGCAAATGAAAGAGTATAGAAGTATACGGCCATATTTGCAACCTCTCAGAGAAGGGATGAACGGAAGCAAAATGCCTCTCGGTACGTATTTGGGTTGTGTATTTAAGGTCTCAATGAACTTGGCGATTGAAGGAGTTCGGTAAATCCTTGTGTGGGGAAGGTGCGGGCAGATCATTCCGGATGAGTAAGGCCTCTTCGCTGCCACACTTTGTCGCAGCTGATTGCAATTGATGCCGAGGAGAGGCGATTGTTGATCCTTTTTTTGGGTGAGGGTGAAATAATTTGACAGACTCGGCTCGTTATGATTAAAATGAATATTTTTGAAAAGTGAATTACTAACTTGGGGATACCGTTATAGTTCTACGGTCAGTCCGCTGGTTGTCTGTTATCTCCTGTCGATTCGCGATATGCGTGCGGAAAACAGTTCAGCCGTAGAGTTTAAGCCACATCATGCCCTTTATTCAACAGGTTATAACAATCAAGGAATCTTATTATGAGCAAAAGAACTTTCCAACCGAGTAATATTAAACGCGCCCGGACCCATGGGTTCCGTGTTCGTATGAAAACCCGTGCCGGTCAGGCTGTTATCAAGAGAAGAAGAGCGAAAGGGCGTAAACAATTAACAGCTTGAGCTAGTTGAGCCGTTTCGCTCTCCCCAAAAAACACTTGCTCAGGACAACCAGGGAATTTCAGCGTGTTTATCGCCTGGGGCGGCGGGTTCGAGGTGATGGATTTGCCATAATTTTTACACCGAATGCAGAAAAATGTAATCGGTTGGGAATTAGTGTGCATAGAAAAGCCGGCAATGCAGTCCAACGCAACAGAATAAAAAGATTGATACGCGAGTTTTTTCGTCTCAATCGCGATCTGTTTCCACCTTGCTGTGATATTGTTTTCACGATCCGGCCCGGATTCGCTTTAAACAGCTTGGTGGGAATACAGACTGATGTGTCACGGATAATTTGCTCTTCCGGACAGGTGGGAGGCAAGATATTTGAGCAATAATAACCAAGCCGAATCCTTAACCCGTAGAGTTCGCGGACGGAAATTATGGCTGAAAGTTCCAGGGATATGCTTGGTCAAAATATTTAAAGGTTATCAGTATTTTATTTCCCCATTCTTCCCGCCGACCTGCCGTTTCGTCCCGTCATGCTCCCAGTATGCAATTGAAGCCGTTGAAAAATACGGTGCAATTCACGGAGCTCTTCTTGCTCTTTGGCGGATATTGCGCTGTCATCCCTTCTCCCGGGGTGGGTATGACCCGGTAAAATGATAGAGCCTCGTACGTAAACGGTCGTCGACTCCTGTCAATACCGCTGCGATAGCAGTGGTTTCTAAATAAAGGTACTTATCATGGATTTATACAGAGCCTTCTTGGCTATTGTTCTCTCGTTCTTTATTTTGATCGGTTATCAGTATTTTTTTGTAAAACCAGCTCCGCAACAATCTTCAGTGCCCTCCCCATCACAGCCGGCGGCGAACAACTCCACCGGCAAACCCATTGCTCCGGCCCTCCCTGTTGCCGCCACTTCTGTTGTCAAATCTCCGACACAGGTGACCGCTGATCCGAATGCCAGGGATATTACCGTTGATACCCCTTTCTATACTGCGGTGATCAATGAGCAAGGTGGGGGATTTAAGAGTTTTGTCCTTAAACGTTATCAAACCAAAATGGACAAAGACTCCGGGCCGATGCAACTCGTTCTCGGGAAGGAACCAACGGATTTACCGGTACTTTTCTCGCTCGATAACGGCGCGGCCGCGAATGTACCTTCTTATCGAGCCGACAAAACTGATATTTTCTTGAATGATCAGCACAAGACCGCTCGTCTGGCCATGACGGCCTCTCTTGCCGATGGGATTAAGATCGGACGTACTTTGACCTTCCATGCCGATAGTTACCTGATTGGAATCGAGTACAAAGTCGAAAATACAACCGATAAACCGACGCAGATTTCACCCGCACTCTCCTTATTTAACGAGCCCTTTGGCCATGCCAGTGAAACAAGCAAGTACCTGTTTGCAGGTCCGGCAGCCTATGTTAACGGTGCTTTGGTGGAAACCAAAGCAAAGAAATTAAGTGATGGACCCATTGTCCTGCAAGGCAAGGTGAGTTGGACCGGGTATGTCGATAATTATTTTATGACCTCCGTGATTCCCGCAAGCAGTAACGCACGGACCGTGACGGTACAGGGGACAGAGGAGCGGGTGCAAACCGTGATCTCTGAAGGGCTGCAGATTGTGCCTGCACATGGGGACCTCTCTTTCGATTATAGAATCTATTTTGGACCTAAAAAATTACAGATCTTGCAGGCTGCCGGCGCTGAGTTGGACAAGGCCGTCAATTATGGCTGGCTCGATGTCATTGCCAAGCCGATGCTCTGGCTTCTCAATTTTTTTCACCGCTACAGCGGGAATTATGGTTTCGCCATTATCCTTGTAACCATATTAATCAAACTGGTATTTTGGCCTATTACCCAAAAGGGTATGAAGTCGATGAAAAACATGCAGAAGCTGCAGCCTAAAATTGCAAAATTGCGTGAGAAATATAAAGACGATCCGTCAAAAATGAATCAGGAGATGATGGCTTTGTACAAGACGTACAAGGTTAATCCGGTTGGTGGATGTTTGCCGATGCTGATTCAAATCCCTTTCTTCTTTGCACTGTACAAAGTGCTGATGGCATCCATTGAACTGCGGCATGCGCCTTTCATGCTTTGGATTAATGACCTGTCCGCACCTGATCGGCTTTGGATAGGATGGGATATTCCCTATTTACATGGTATTCCTGTTCTAACCTTATTAATGGGCGCATCCATGTACTTGCAGCAAAAAATGACCCCAACCACCGCCGATCCGACTCAAGCACGCATCATGCAATTTTTACCTGTTATTTTTACATTCATGTTCATTAATTTTGCTTCCGGGTTGGTGCTTTACTGGTTTGTTAATAATCTGCTTTCCATTCTTCAGCAGCAGCTTATAAATCGACAGAGTAAAGCCTGAACTTCAGACGCAGGGAAGGTTTGTGATGACGAAAGGAAAAGATTTTTTCGGTAAGGATATTTCTGAAGTTATAGACCAGGCGTGCAAGAACCTCTGTGCTTCTCATGAGGAACTCGATATAGAGGTCTTGGAGACGGGGTCTGCCGGAATCTTCGGTCTTTGTAAGAAAAAAGCACATATCCGGGTACAACGAAAAGCTGCTGTTCCGGTTGAACAATCCGCAGTATCGTGCCCCTCTCAGCATAAAGAGGTGGAGAATACGCTTGTCGAACTTGCCGACAATCCCCCTGCACCGATTGCCGTGGAGGAGATGAGCACGCCGGCGGTGGAAGAGGTCCCCACAGATTCAACCGGGAAAAGTGAAAAAGATGAATCCGACGAGGAGCCGCAAGAAGCCGAACCCCTTGTTGAAGAAGAAATTCCGGTTGAGCCTCCATCTGAGGAAAATATCGGGTGCATACAAGCTGATTTACAGAAGCTGTTAATTTTAATGGGCTTGCCTTCCGAGGTCCAGGTCGTATTTGAACAAAATACCGTCCAATGCAACATTTCCGGAATGCATGAGGACCATATTGTAGGAACTGAAGGGCGAACGCTTGACAGTTTACAGTACCTTTTACGCAAGATGGTCTCTCGCTATCTTCCTGATAGAATTATGCTTGCTTTAAATGCCGGTGATTTTCGCGAGAGAAGAGCCGAGGAGTTGAAGGTACGGGCTGTTGAATTGGCTTCGCAGGTGAAAGAAGACGGCAAAACCCAAGCGATCCCAGCGCTCAACCCTTCCGAACGACGGGTTGTTCATATGGCCTTGCAAGACGACAAAGGGGTGCGAAGTCGTTCGGTGGGCGAGGGATTATTCAAGAAAGTGTTGATTTATAAACCCGGGAAAAATCGACGCCCTGCCTCGAAAAAAAGGCGAGGAGGCCAAGGTGGCCGTCCGTCAGGCGACTGATACTATTGCTGCCATAGCCACTGCTCCCGGCATCGGCGGGATAGGTATTATCCGAATCTCAGGGGCGGAGGCACTCCCTCTTCTCCATAAAATTTTCGTGCCCAATACACCACGCTCCCATTATATCAGCCATAAACTGTATTATGGAGTGGTGATTGATCACTCTACCGGTCAGATCTTCGACGAAGCTCTGGCCGTCTATATGCGTGCTCCCCACACCTATACCCGTGAAGATATCGTTGAGCTTCATTGCCACGGATCCTATCTCGTTCTTCAGGGAATTCTTCGCACTCTTTTTGCACTCGGGGTTCGACCTGCCCAAAACGGTGAATTCACCAAACGAGCTTTTCTTGCCGGCAGAATTGATTTAACCCAAGCCGAGGCGGTTCTTGATCTTCTGCAGGCACAGACCGATAAAAGCGCTCGCCTTGCTGCCAATCAATTGCGCGGTGAACTTTATAGTATTTTGGAGGATATTCGCAAGGAATTGACCGCCATCCTGGCTCTTCTTGAAGTCGCCATTGATTTTCCCGATGATGATGTCGAGATATTCAATGGAATTCAGATAGCCGTGCAGTTACGATCAACGATCATTGCGCCCCTGCAACGGCTGATTGACCTTTCCGAGCAGGGCAAGATAGTGAGAGAGGGCATCAAAATTGTTATTACCGGGCAACCAAATGTCGGGAAATCAAGTTTACTGAACGCCCTTTTACAAGAGGAAAGAGCGTTGGTGACTCCTCTTCCCGGAACAACACGAGATACTATTGAGGAACTGATTGCTATTCGCGGCATACCGGTTCACCTTGTTGATACTGCTGGAATCCGGATGCATGAGAATCCTGTGGAGGCAATGGGGATCGAGCGTGCTCGGCAAAAGGTGCATCAGGCCGACATGGTGCTTTTTCTTGTGGATGCGCTTGCCGGAATCGGGGAATCCGATCGCGAGTTGTACCTCAATCTTCAAGGCAAGAAGCATTTGATCGTCGTCAATAAGCGCGATCTGGTTACCTCCGAACAACTGAGGACGATCATCGCTCAATTTCCACAGGACAGAATCCTCGCCATATCGGCCAAGAATCACCAGGGGATTGACGATCTCCAAGAAGCTATTTATCAATCGATCACTGCGGATAACGGGGAAATTTGTGAGCAGATGACCTGTGCGCCCAATACCCGCCATCGTGCAGTTTTGCAAAAAACGCTTGATGCCTGTCTGAAATTCGAGCAGGCGATGCAGTCAGGTGTACCGGTTGATTTACTTGCGGTGGAGATTCAGGAAGCCCTTGATGCTTTAGGCGATATTACGGGGATAACTACTCCGGATGATGTTCTTGATGTTGTTTTTAGCCGATTTTGTCTCGGTAAATAACCTGCGACATGTCTACTTTTGTTGACAGGAATACAATGCCATAAGAACGGTACGGGGAGTTTTTTATCGTCTTTTTGAAAATTTCTACGGGTTATGATTCTCTTTAGCGGATGCAAGGTTCAATCGAAAGAGCGTTGTATGCTATGAGCGACTGGGGCTGAAGTGGACGCAGGCGAAGGAATCAAGAACGAAAAGAAATGATAACATCTCGATTTTTTTTGCACATGACAATGATGTAAAAATCGAGATGTTATTTGTGGCGGCATTGGTGGCGCCTCTGTGGCGAGCGGGGACGGTTAGATTATTTTTCGTAACTGTCGGCAAAGAGTTGAGCAATGGCCGATATGCCATCGTCGCTGAGATATCGTGTTCCGGAGCCAACAAAAGTGTTATAGCAGATTTTCGGAGCATCCTCTTTCCAGCAACCGTCTTTCCAGGTAAACCATTGTGTGCGAGCTTGGTCATAGACATGCAAGGGACGATTAAATAATTTAGCCAGTTCCACGGCCCAGCCCGTACCCCCCTTGACCGAGTTATCTTCCAGAATAGAGCCGATGACGAAAACCTGGTGTCCTTTATTGACCATGTGAAAGATGGTCTGGAGTACCCGACGAATTTTTTCGGTTTCGTAATAGGTTCGGTTCATCATTCTGGAGGCGAGTTCCATACTGATATCCCCGCGTTGTAACTCTTCCTCACTCAGCATCACCGTATTACGTTCGCGGTTGAGACGATGACTCTCAAATGTAAAAATAACCTCATGGACACCGTATTTTTCAGCGTTCTCACCAAAAACAGATTCTGCTCCTTTCAGGCCGCCGTGGTACAGTGTGCATTCATTTGCATTCATAATCAACTCACCTTGGTTTTTCGTTAAAAGATTGAAAGGCTGTTGTGGTACAGCCGGAGATACTGTTCGCGATATAATTGCGTATGAACAGTTATTTTGTTGCTTTGAAGAATACCCGGCGGGGAGCAGGATACCCTTCTATAGTAAACGCCGGGTTGTGCTTGTCAATAAAATCTTCGTATGATTCAAAGGTCATCCAGGCTGTCCGTCGTTGTTCTTGGCTGCTCATGGGGTGATCGCAGAACAGGTGCACCTTTTGGAAACCGGTTCGCGTCATCCAGTTACGGAGGCAGGAGGCTGTTGGCACGAACCAGGTGCCGGGAACTTTGGCATAGGTCCGGTCAGGGAAAAGGGCCATTGGTTCTGTTCCCGGGATGGCCTGTGATTCCACAATGAGCGTCCCGCCTGGTTTGAGAGCACTGTGCAGATCGCGTAAGGCTTCCAGAGGAGAAGGACGGTGATAGAGAATACCGAGACAGAATATCACATCAAAGCACTCCGGAAAAAGATTGAGATGTTCTATCCCGAGCAATTCCGTTTGCAGGCGGGTTTGGCCGGCAAAAGTGTTGAGGATTTTGAACGTATAGTGATGCTGGACATAAGGTTCGAAACCGAGAACAAAGTCCGGCTTCTGCGCATTCATCCGAAACATGTAATAGCCATTATTGCAGCCGATATCAGCGATGACCTTTCCGGAGAGATCCGGCATCTCCGGGACCATTCGGTTCCATTTTTTCTCGCTTCGCCATTCGGCATCAATGTCGATTCCAAATACGGAAAACGGTCCCTTTCGCCAAGGCATAAAAGCGCGGAGGACCTTGTCGACCCGTTGCTGATCGTCGGGTTCTAAATCCGTATCCGTGCCAATTCGTACGACATCTTCGGAGAAGTCGCACGATGAGGCCCGCAGATGTTGTATGGATTGCCAGGGGGTTCGATATCGCAGGAAACCTTGCTTGTTTTGATTGATCCAAGCTGATTTTTCATCGAGAACCCGCTGGAGCGTGTCGAGTTCGGCTAGAGGAAAGCGTTGAAGGAGATCCATGTTATTGTCACTTCAGCGCGATGAGGGAGGTAAAGTTGAACCATTTGAAGAAAATGTCGATTTCTTCAAATCCCGCTTTCTGGAGCAAGGTGATATTTTCGTGAAGAGAAAATGGCACCAGTACGTTTTCCAGGGCCTCACGCTTGGCTGCGATTTCGAGTTCCGAATACCCCTGTTTTTTTTTAAAGGAATGGTAGATTTCAATAAAATCCCTGTTGAGCCGAGTGGAAGGGGAGATGGTTTTTTCGCTGAGAAAGAGAACCCCGCCTTTGGGCAGTGCCTCGTAGAGTCGTCCGATAAAGGCTGATCGAATCATGGGCCGAAGAAATTGCAGGGTATAGTTGCAGATAATACCCCCTGCTGAAGGCAATGGACAATTTGTGATGTCATCCTCTCGAAATTGAAGAATAGCGGTTTTGCTGAACATGTTACTTTTTCTGCGGGCTTTATCCAGCATGGCCGGAGCATTATCTATCCCGATGTAATGAAAATCCATTGCCGGCAATCGCCTGGCCAACTCCAGCAGGGTCGTACCGGTGGAACAGCCCAAGTCATAGATAGACGACCCCGCCGATAATCGGCAGGCGAGTAAATCGGCCATACCGTCTATCACGTTGCGATAATAGGGGATGGAGCGATTGAGCATGTCATCGAATACTTCTGCAACCCGATCGTTAAAGGAAAAATCTTCCTCGACCGTGCCTGTGGCATAGAGGGTATCCTCCATCATTGGGATTTTAAGGGAATTTGTATGTACCATTTTGCGTTGGTTTCCGGCGACTTGGCTTGAGGGACATGCGGTGTTGACGTCGCAAAAAAAGGGGCGCCACATGTCGGTTTCAATCCCCCTGAGCTGTTTATAGCTGTCGTGATTATGGATATGGTTATCTGTACCCTTGAGGATTGGATGTCTGCCAACGCCAGGTATCCTGACACATCTCGTCAATGCCGAACCGGGCTTTCCACCCGAGTTCTTTCAACGCAAGTGCAGGGTCGGCGTAACACTGGGCAATATCACCGGCTCGACGTTCGGCAATTCGATACGGAATTTGTTTTCCACAGGCTCCGGAAAAGGCCTTGACCATATCAAGGACGGAATAGCCTTGACCGGTACCCAAGTTATAGGTGACTACTCCCGGTTTCTCCTTCAGCTTCTCCAGGGCCCGAAGATGACCGATTGCCAGATCAACGACATGGATGTAGTCGCGGACGCCGGTGCCGTCGGTTGTGGGGTAATCGTCTCCGAATACCGAAAGTTTCTGTAATCGTCCTATTGCAACCTGGGCAATGTAAGGCACGAGATTGTTGGGGATCCCGTTTGGGTCCTCTCCGATTCGGCCGCTTTTATGTGCTCCGACCGGGTTGAAATAGCGCAGGAGTGCCACATTCCATTGCGGGTCGGCCAGAGCGAGATCGTTGAGAATCTCTTCGGTCATCAGCTTGGTCCGGCCGTATGGGTTGGTGCAGGAGACGGGAAAGTCCTCACGGATCGGTACGGAAGCCGGATCACCATAGACCGTGGCTGAGGAGGAGAAAACGATATTCTTAATACCTTGATTTTGCATGACTTGACAAAGATTCAAGGTCGAATAAAGGTTGTTTCTATAATAGAGGAGCGGGTGTTGAACGGATTCGCCGACCGCTTTCAATCCGGCAAAATGGATGACTGCTTGTGCATCCGGGGTCTGCGCGAATACCTCGTGCAGGCCTTTACTATCCAGCAGATCAACCTCAAAAAAGGTGATTGCCTTTTTCGTCAGCTCTTCAACTCTTTTGATCGACTTCCGGCTTGAATTACAAAGATTATCGATCACAGTGACCTGGTACCCCGCATTCAATAATTCCACACAGGTATGGCTGCCTATGTAGCCGGCACCACCGGTAACGATGACATGCATTTTTTTCTCCTCTTTTGTGTGAATTCCTTGTATCTCGTGCGTATAAACCGGATCGACTAAAAGGTATAATTCTGATATCTTTTACCTGTGTTCAAGGTGTTTGTCTCGCAAAAAGGAAAGAGCTTTTTAATGAATATAAACGTGCCGGGAAGGGCGTTGACGGTCTTTTTTCTTGAGTGCACTCATTACAAAACGATTTTCAACGAATAATGCGGTTCCCTGAAGTTAATCAAATTTTTTTCATGAAATGGAGGTGGTGCTATGCCCTATGTCAGTATTCGTGTCGCTGGAAAGTTGACCAGAACCCAAAAAGAGAAGATCGTCCTGGGCGTCACGGATGTGATTGCTGAGGCCGCAGGAAAGCCGAAAGATTCCATCCTTATCTTTATTGACGAAGAGAGCCGGGAAAATATCGCCAAAGGCGGTGTGTTGCTCGAGGAAAAGTAGAACATGAATCAGGCCACCCGTCTTGAAGAACTGCGAGAGCAGATCCGTACGCATGCACATCGTTATTATGTTCTTGATGATCCTGTCATTTCCGATGGTGAATACGATGCCCTGTTCCGGGAACTTCTTGAGATTGAAGCCCGGTATCCTGAATTGATTTCCGAGGATTCACCGAGTCATCGTGTCGGCGGAGCGCCCTTACAGGCTTTCTTGACGGTGCAGCATGCCTACCCCATGCTCAGCCTTGATAATATATTTTCTTTTCCGGAGTTTTCTTCCTTTGCGGAGAAAGTGCAGCGCTATCTTAAAGTTGAGCAGTCCTTGCGTTTTATTACCGAACCGAAACTGGATGGTTTGGCTGTGGAGCTGGTGTACCGTCACGGCATGCTCAGCGTCGGTTCGACCCGTGGAGATGGTTTTACCGGCGAAAATATCACGGCGCAATTGAAAACCGTGCAGGCTATTCCTCTCTGTCTTCAGAGTAACGGGGCAATTTCGATCCCGGAAGAATTGAATGTCAGGGGGGAAGTGTTTTTATCGAAGAAAGGCTTCCATCAGCTCAACCGGCAACGGCAAGAGGCGGGTGAAACCCTGTTTGCCAATCCTCGTAATGCTGCGGCCGGGTCACTTCGCCAGTTGGATCCGAGGATTACCGCCCGGCGTCCGCTGGATTTTTTTGTCTATGGCATAGGGAACACCCAAAACGTCACGGCTTCGGATCAGGAGGAGGTCTTCCGTTTCCTTGCCCAACTCGGATTGCCTGTCAATCCGTTGATACGTGTCTGTGATTCCTTGTCCGAAGTAGGGGCGCAATATCAGCGGATATTGGATCTGCGGCATAGTCTGGACTATGAAATCGATGGTATGGTGGTCAAGCTCAATGATTTTGTTTTACAGGAGCGCTTGGGGGCAACAGCCAGGGCCCCACGCTGGGCGATTGCATGGAAATTTCCAGCAGTGCAGGCCACAACGGTTATTGAAGACGTTGAATTTCAAGTAGGCAGGACCGGAGTTGTTACCCCTGTCGCTATCTTGAGGCCGATTGAGATCGATGGAGTCGTGGTCAGGCGGGCTACCTTGCATAATCAGGACGAAATTGCACGAAAGGATCTCCACCTGTACGATACAGTACTCGTTCAACGTGCAGGCGATGTGATTCCCGAGGTCATCAAGGCTATTCCGACCAACCGCAACGGCAGGGAGCAGCGGATTATCTTTCCCAGCAATTGCCCGGAATGCGGGCAATTGCTGGTACGCACCCGCGAGGAGGCGGCTGTCCGGTGCGTTAATCGAGAATGCCCGGCGCAGCATTTGCAAAAACTTATTTATTTTGCCGGGAAGCATGGGCTGGATCTGGAAGGGTTGGGGAAGAGGACTGTCGAGCAGCTTGTTCGCGAGGGATTGATCCACGACATTCCAGATTTTTTCCGTTTGGATGCTGCAAAACTCGCCGCCCTCGATGGTTGGGGTGAAAAATCAGCGTACAATGCTCTCGCGGCAATTGAAAGACGAAAAACACTGCCGCTTTCCCAGTTTATTGGAGCTTTGGGTATTCGTCATGTGGGCGAGGTAACTGCCGGATTGCTGGCGGAACATTTTTTTGATCTGCCCCAACTGATGGCTGCCGATGAGAAACAGTTGCTTCAAATAGAGGGTATCGGCATACAAGTGGCCGCTGCTCTGGTGGATTTTTTTGCCGCCCCTGCTACCCGGCAGATGGTCAATCAACTCTATCGGGCGGGTCTTGTGATTCAGCCTCTTGAGGTAAGGAAGGAGGCACTTACCGATCGAATTTTTCTCTTCACCGGCACCCTGCATAATTTATCCAGAGAGGAGGCCAAAAAATTAGTAAAGGCCAAAGGTGGACAGGTTGCTTCCACTCTCAGCCTACGAGTCACGGATGTTGTTGTAGGGGAAAAAGCGGGTGGCAAAAGGAAAAAGGCGATGGACATGGGCCTTGCCATTATGTCGGAAGAGGATTTTTTAGAATTAGTTACAAAGGATTCATCGTTATGAATCGAAAACGAATACATGCGGAAGTATACGGCAGGGGGCAAGGCGTTACGGTTTTAATCTATGGGGAAAAGAAGATGCGGATTTGCGGGGCGGGGGAATAAAAAAAGGCTGCCTATAAGGCAGCCTTTTTTTTATACAAATGCGATAAAAAACGGAGGATCAGACGCAACCGGTTGGTTTGGGCAGTCCTGCCATTTTACAGGCACCTTTGCCAGGTCCTGAAGGAAACAATTCATAGATACGTTTCAGCGGAAAGCCAGTGGTTTTGGAAAGGATACGAACCATGGGGGCAATACCATTTTTCTTGTAGTATTCCTGCAGGGCATCGATGACTTTCTGGTGTTCGTCGGTGATATCTACGATACCTTCAACGCTTTTTACATAGTCAACCCAGTTTTCGTCCCACTCTTCCGCGCCTTTCAACAGGAAACCGTCTTCGTCTACCTCGTAGCTTTTACCTTTGTGCTCAATGCTTGCCATGTGTTCCTCCTTGGCCAAAGTGTTTATTATGGATGAGTAATGAATTCCTTATCTAAAAAATCACCAGATTCTTACTATAGGGGTGGGGCTTTGTCAAGTAAACACCCTTATTTTTTTAAATGAGAGGTTCTGCCTGCTTTGAAAAGACGGAAATGCATTTTTCTCTGGTATCTTGTTGAGGAATTGAACATAATGCTCGCTTCAAATGAAGCGGCATGTTGTTAAAATAGTAGAGAGGGCAAGGTGTAATATGCTGAATATTCTTAGGAAAAATGCACAGTCAGTTGTGATTCAGGCGATTGTGGTGGTGATTGCCATTGTTTTTGTTTTTTGGGGAGTGGGAGCCAACCTCGGGAATGATTCAAACGTATTGGCCGTTGTGAACGATCAGGAGATTGCGTACCGTGATTTTCAGCAAAGTTATGAACGGGCGGTTGAGGGCTATAAACAACGGTTGGGCGGCGAGATACCCCAGGGATTTTTAGAAAGTATCGGTTTGAAGCGCCAAGTTCTCCATCAACTGATTCAGTCTGAATTGCTCCGGCAGGGCGCTCGAGAAATCGGGGTGTTGATCAGTAAGGAGGCCACGCAAAAGAAAATTCAAGAAATGGAAGTCTTTAACAGGGATGGTCAGTTTGATCTCTCGAATTATAAGGCCGTACTTGAGCGCAACCGATTATCACCCACCGCTTTTGAGAATGGAATCCGCAAGGACCTGCTTACCAGTCGGGTGATTGGCGCCATCGGTTCTTTCTCGAGTATCTCCGAAAAAGAGGTACAAAACTGGATTGAGTATACAGATCAGGAGATTAAACTCGCTTATACTTCCTTCAAGAGCGATGACTATGTATCCAAAGTGACAGTGGCTGATAATGAATTGCAGTCCTGGTATGCAACAGTAAAGCAGAATTATAAATCTCAGCCTCAACAAAAACTGCAGTACCTTTTTTTTAACTATGATGATGAGTTGCAACAGGTAACGGTGAGTGACGAGGCGATTCGGAAATATTATGAAGAAAATGGCGACAAATATTCTGCCCCGGAACAGCGGCGGGTACGCCATATTCTCTTTCGGGCAACGGCTGAAGATGGGCCGGAGGTGAAAACCGCGAAGAAATCTGCGGCGGAGGATATGTTGGATCGTATTAAGAGCGGAGGTGATTTCGATCAACTGGCCCGACAATTTTCTGAAGATTCCTCTCGAAACAAAGGAGGCGATTTAGGGTTTTTCAGTCGGGGTAAAATGGTACAACCCTTTGAGGATACCGTCTTCTCCATGAGAAAGGGTGAAGTCAGTGGGATTGTTGAAACTTCGTTTGGTTTCCATATTATTAAACTCGAAGAAATTTTACCCGGCAAGACACAATCTTTTGGTGAAGTCAAAGGTGCTATCCGCAAGGAGCTGGAGCAGCAGGCCGTCAAAGCGATCACTTTCAAAACGGCCTCAACCGCTTATGAAAATATTATCAGAGCCGGCAGTCTCGCCAAATACAGTAAAAAGAGCGGCATTCCGGTGAGCCGGACAGATTTTTTTACAAGCAACAACCCGCCGAAGGAAAATATAGTATCCGATCCCTCGTTTTTGCAAGCTGCTTTCAAATTGCGAAAGGGTGAGTTGAGTTCAATCGTCGAAACCGCTCAAGGGTATGCTATTATTTTTGTCGATGATACGAAGGCATCGGTCGTGCCTGAATTGAAAGATGTACATGATCGTGCAGTAGCGGATTTCAGAAAGACCAAAAGCGTAGATCTTGCGCGTATTGCTTCGGAAAAGATGTTGAAGAACGCTCGGGAGAGGCAGGGGTGGCCTCTTGATCTGGGACAAAGGGAATCGGCTTATGTGAAACGGTTCGGGCCATCGGACTCCATTCCCGATCAGGTCCGGAAAATTGCTTTTCAACATGCTGGTACTGAAACATTTCCTGAGAATGTCATTACGGTGGGCACCACATTTTATATTTATCAAATCCTTGATTCCCGTCTGGGAAAATCCTCAATGGATGAGAACGCTCGCCGAAACCTTGCAAGGCAGTTACTTGCCGCCCAGAAAAACAAATTGATGACGGATTGGCTTGGTCACTTGAGAAATGAAGCAAAAATATGGATCAATGCAAAAATGCTGGAGTGATGAGGGAAATATCTTTACCGTTTTCAGCGTTACTCATGCGTTGACAGCCGGTCATTTGGCAGATCATCAGTACGGTGTGCTGATGTAAGGGCTCATGCACTAACGAAAATTACTACGCCAGACGCTTTCTCTCATGGTCCGCCCTTGTCGGCTCTCCAGAGGCAATCGGCGAACTCACAGGAATATACCTATAATTTTGAAAGAACTTTCTAATCTTCATACGCCCGACTCTTTGACAACCGCATCTCAGGAACTGACTGATCTTACTTCTGTTTCAACCCTTCCTGACATTGAACAATTGCTTCTGCAGCTCATTGCCATCATTTACGAACCTGTTTCCGTCGGATTTCTTGCAAAATGTTTAGCTTCTTTAGATCCTGCATGGGTCGGAGATCGTCGCCTTGGCGGCGAAGAAACCGGCGAGATAGTTTCTCGCCTTCGCCGCAAAGGTTTATTAAACGGGAAAAATCAGTGTCCGCCGATCCTGGCGGAACTGTTAACCCGACAATCAATCATCCTCAAGCGCTTCTCGTTACTGGCTGCGTTGGTCGAAAAATCGGCTCCTGTCGACTACATGCATGGGAAATGGCCTACCCGATGCTGGCGGGCCGTTCGGCAATTCCGCATCGGTGTGTATAGCCATGATTTTGACAAACTGGATGAGGCCATGGAGTTCATTCAAGGCGAATGCCACCGGTATCTTGAAATCGATCCGCCTGCGGTTCTTGTAGCCGCCCGCGCCTTTGACTCCCTGTGGTTCGGCGGTCTTCCCGTATCGCTTCAGTTTTTTCTTCTTGATCACGTGGTTCGCTATTCTTTGGAGAGACTGGAACATTTTCCCGCCGTCATCGCTTACCTTGAGGATGAACGCTCCCTAACCGTGCCTGTGGACGAGCGCGTCCCTTTTCACCGTTTGCTTGCCAGTTGCTACCTGCTGCAGGGACGCCTACGCGATTTGCAGCAACTTCTTGAGTTCCATGGCGACTCCTTTCAGGGCTCCGGATTTGCGGGTTCTGTGGCCTTTCTCGGAGGAGATACGGACCAGAGCTTGCGTCTTTTTACGGAGGATCTGGAACAGTTGCAGCAGTATGCAGGTACCGAGCCCTGCTTTTTTTCAGGAATTACCGGATTATTCTGTGTTTTCGCCCTGCTCGCCCGAGATGTGGCAGGTGATCGCGATCTGGTTCGACAGGCGGTGGCCACGGTCTTGAAGCGATGCAATGGTTGCCCCGAGGAAATTCCGTTTCGATTCCTTGATGCCGTAATCCGTTCACCGGATGACGTGATGCCCGATATGTTGGCACTCACTGAAGATCTGGTTGCCGATGAACGTAGCCTGAGTTCTTTGGTGGCAATCTTGGCGCTCTATTGGATAGGGGTGGAAATTCCACCGGATTTCCAGAAGATTTTGGTGAAACTTCATCGGCAAGCCCTCAATAACAGCTATTTGTGGGTTGCCATGGAATCCGCCGAACTGCTCGCAACCCTTGACGCCGACCGGCATGAGATAAAAGAAGCGGCACAGGATCTGGCCTCCCGTTTGAATTGTCGGTATCTGACCCATATCATTGCTCCACATGCTTCCTGGAAGCAAAGCCTGCAAAGCCTTATAGATTTGACGGCCAGGATTAAGGAACCTGTACGCTCGACACGACTCTGTTGGTTGGTTGAGTATGTTAACGGAAAATTGGAGCTGATTCCGAAGGAACAGAAAAAGGCTGCGGACGGAAACTGGACCAAAGGACGGACCATCGCTTTTACCCGTTTACTCCTGGCAAAAGATCTCGACTACCTGACTCCTCAGGATAGGGAGATCTGCTCGGCTTTATATCAGACCGAGGAGGGGGGCGGAAAAAATGGCGGGTATGCCTTTGATCCCGAAAAGGCGTTACCCGCCCTGATTGGACACCCTTGGGTGTTTCTCCGGCGATCCTCTCATACACCGGTTGAAATTGTCGCCGGGGAGCCGGAACTGGTGGTCGAGCGTAAAGGAGAGTCGCTTTTTATTCATTTTTCTCAAGATATTGGAGAAGGGACCATTTCGCTCTGGCCGGAGACCCCCACCCGTTTCCGCATTATTCATATTAATGAGGAACATCGAAAAGTTGCGGAAATAACCGGGCGTGATGGATTACATGTTCCGCTCGCCGCCAGTCGGCAAGTACTGGAGGTTATCGGCAATATTGCTTCCTTTATGACGGTTCATTCCGCCATAGAGGTTCCGGGTGAAGGGGAGCCTGCCGATTTTGTGGAAAGCGATCCCATGATCCATGTCCATATCATTCCCTATGGCAGCGGATTCAGGATTGAATTGTTTGTACGCCCCTTCTCTCAAGGCGGCCCATATCTGAAGCCGGGGATGGGGGTGGCAAATCTTCTTGCCGAGGTTGACGGCAGACGGTTGCGGACTAAAAGAAACCTGAGGTTGGAAGAGGAAAAAGCAAGGGAGATTGAAGAAGGCTGTCCCATGCTTGATCTGGCCATCGATTTCGAGCAGGAAAATAAAAGAGAGTGGCACCTGCTCGATCCGGAAGAGTGTTTGCAGGTTCTCCTCGAAATAGAAGAAATCAAGGATAAGGTTGTTCTTGAATGGCCGGAGGGCGAGAAACTGGCGGTACGCAGGCAAGCAGGTGTTAACCAGCTGAACCTTAATATTCGTACAAGCCAGCAGGACTGGTTTACCCTGTCGGGGCAGTTGGAAATTGACCAGGATGAGGTCATGGAGCTCAAGACCTTACTTGATAGGGTTAGGGAAACGCGAAGTCGATTTATTCCTATGGGGGATGGCCAGTTTATCGCCCTGACGCAGGAGTTTCGCAACCGGCTGGAAGAACTGATTCTCTATGGGAACAATCAGCCTGGGAGTGAGACCGAGGTTAAAATTCATCCTTTGGCCGCAATAGCCCTTGAAGAATTGACCCATCAGGCACAGACCAAGGCTGATAAAGGGTGGCGAGAGCGCTTGCAGGCAATTTCAGAGGCCCAGGAATTAACGCCCAAGGTGCCCTCCACCCTTAAAGCCGAGCTCCGCGATTATCAAAAAGAAGGATTCATCTGGATGAGCCGGTTGGCACATCTGGGGGTCGGGGCCTGTCTGGCCGATGATATGGGATTGGGTAAGACCCTGCAGGCAATAACCGTTGTGTTGAGTCTTGCTCACCGGGGGCCCACCTTGGTCGTGGCGCCGACTTCGGTCTGTATGAATTGGGAGACCGAGGTGCATCGCTTTGCCCCTACTCTTAATTTTCACATGTTTTCGGAATTGAATCGGGACGAAATCATTTCTTCCCTGGGAAAGTTCGATTTGCTTGTAACCAGCTACACCCTGCTGCAGCAGGAAATAGAGCTGTTGGGGCAGGTCCATTGGCAATCGATCGTTTTGGATGAGGCGCAGGCCATCAAGAATGCTGCGACTAAACGATCGAAAGCAGCCATGCGACTGGATGCGAGTTTTCGCTTAATCACCACGGGCACCCCCATTGAAAATCATCTGGGGGAACTTTGGAATCTCTTTGCCTTTATTAATCCCGGCCTTTTAGGAACCTACAAACAGTTCAATCGCCGATTCGGTATTCCTATCGAGAAATATCACGACCGGGAGGCGAGAAGAACCCTGAAAAAATTGATTCGGCCCTTTATGCTTCGTCGCATTAAATCGCAGGTCTTGGAAGAATTGCCGCCAAGAACGGAGATAACGCTACGGGTTGAAATGCAGCCGGAGGAAATGCAGTTTTACGAGGCACTCAGACAGCAGGCCATCGAAAATATTGAAGGAAGCAGTGAAAAGACTGGGCGGCATTTGCGTATTTTGGCGGAGATCATGCGGTTACGGCGCGCTTGTTGTAATCCTAAACTCGTCAACGATCAGGTGAAAATTCCCTCCACTAAGCTGCAGGTTTTTTCCGAGGTGGTGGAAGAGTTACTGGGGGGAGGGCATAAGGCGCTGATCTTCAGCCAGTTTACCGGTCACCTTGCCCTGATCAGGGAGTACCTCGATAGCCAGGGGATTTGTTATAAATACCTTGACGGTACCACCCCTGCAAAAGAGCGGCAAAGACAAGTCGAAAGTTTTCAGTCCGGGGAAGGGGAGCTTTTCCTCATCAGCTTGAAGGCAGGCGGATTAGGGCTCAATCTTACTGCGGCCGATTACGTTATTCATATGGATCCCTGGTGGAACCCCGCTGTCGAAGATCAGGCCGCGGACAGGGCGCATCGAATCGGCCAAAAACGTCCGGTGACCGTCTATCGGCTGGTGACGGCCAATACCATTGAAGAAAAAATTGTCCGGCTGCACCAGGAAAAAAGAGATCTGGCTACATCCCTGCTTGAGGGGTCAGACCTGAGCACCCATATCAGCGCCGAAGAATTACTGGAACTGATACGAACCAACTAAGGACCTGGCAACAAAGCACCTGAACATCCGGCATCTCTCTTTTGGCCATCTTGGGCCGCCGCAACCCAATCCGAGTGCCCTGTTTTCTCCCGTTATCCGTGAACAGGATCTAATCGTGTCGAAGGCCCTGGAGCGGGGCCATCGTACCGACAAGTTTTGCCGGTAATCGCGGTAGGCCGCTGATCAGGGAAACTAAAACCGCTGCTGCGTAAGGAATGGCTTGAATCGTGAGCACCAGTGACCATATCTGGATATCGAGCATATCTCCATCTTCCCGCAAGAGTACACCTACAATGGCCAGACAAAGGGCTATGGCAAACAGCAGTTCTTCCCGGGCATCCCCCAGGGCCTTGAAAAACGCATTGGCTTGAGCATTTTTCGGTGTACGGAAGAAACCGATACGTCGGGTGATGAATCCGGTAAGCATAGCTCTGGCGATAGTATGCGACAGCGCCAATCCTGCCAACCCGGCAACGATGCTTTGAAGACGCGAAGCGGTTACCTGACTGCGATAGAGAAAAAACATTTTGAAACTTTTGAAAAAAAACAGTGCTACCGGCAGACAGGCGAAAACAATGTGAGGCGGCGATAAATAATCCGGAAAAATAATCATGCCGCAGGTCCAGCCGAGGGCCAGGAGATTGAACAACATATTAATGCCATCCGCGAACCAGGGTAGCCAGCCGGCGAGAAAATGGTATCGTTGGCCACGGGTAAGTTTTGTTCGCTCCAGACCTAACATCGCCATCATATGGTGGCGAAGGATGAGCACGGATCCGTAAGCCCAACGGAACCGCTGTTTTTTGTAATCAAGAAAAGTGTCGGGCATCAATCCCTTGCCGAAGCTGTGCGGAACATAACAGGCTTCGTAGCCATGTTCGAAAATTCGCAGTCCGAGTTCCGCGTCCTCGGTGATGCACCATTCCGCCCAGCCACCGACCTCATCAAGCACCTTGCGTCGCACCATGGTCATGGTGCCGTGCTGGATAATGGCGTTACGTTCGTTACGGGTCACCATGCCTATCTGGAAAAATCCCCGGTATTCGGCCAGGCACATGGCTTTAAACGCGTTTTCGTCACCGTCTCTGTAATCCTGAGGTGCTTGGACAATCGCCATCTTTGGGTTGCGGAAATGCGGCGCCAAGGCCCTGATCCAGTTGGGCTCCACAATATAATCACTGTCGATAACTGCAACTATCTCCGCTTCAGGTGCTGTTTCTCGCAAGGCGTAATTGAGTGCGCCCGCCTTGAATCCTGCCAACGGATCGACATGAAAGAAGCGGAACCGCGGCCCCAAGGTCTGACAATGCGCTGCAACCGGTTCCCAGATCGCCGGATCCTTGGTGTTATTGTCAATGATGAGGACCTCAAACCGCGGATAATCCAATTGTGCGAGGGCATTGATGGTTTGAATCATCATATCCGGCGGCTCATTGTATGCCGGCACCTGGATGGATACCATCGGCAATTCGTCATCGGCGATGTTTTCAACCGGTTCCGGCAGGCGTCGCCATTTTTTGGTCCATCGAGATTCCGCCCATTCGTGCGCTTCAGCAAGAATAACGAGAATGGCTCCTGTTGCGGCGAAAAGGAGCACAATGCCGACAACCAGCGTCGAAGCCGTCATGTATTGCTGTTGAAAATCATAGACGACCCAGACGGCAAAGGTGGTGATGGCGTAGGCGATGATCGCCAAAAAGCCGCGGCCGCTGTGCAGGAGACCTTTGCTGTCCCGAAACAGCATCAGCAAAATAACGACGGCCAGGGCAATGCTGATGGCGGCCAGTTCCCGCCACTGGGGGATTCTGACAACAGGTTGGGTGAATTCGAATTTGGGTTGCCGCTGGTCATTGTAGACGCCCCACAGACTCCCTGCCTCGCCTTCCAAATTCTTTTTCCAGATTTGGTCAAAGGCCTCCATGATGTAATACGTGTAATGATTTTTTTCGGCGACATCGAGAAATCGGCGTAAAAACTTAGCCTGATTGGTGGGGCTGGCCACCGCACCCTGGCGGATTCGACCGCCACTGGGCCACCCTACTTCGGAGATGACGATCGGCTTATCGGGATAGGCTTTCTGCAGTTCATTGTAGCGCATGATGCAATAATCCACAGCCTCGTCTACGGGGATGCCTTCCCAGTACGGAAGGAGGTGAACGGCGATAAAATCGACATGTTCCACGAGTTTGGGGTTTTGCAGCCAAACGTGCCAGGGTTCGGCCAGGCTTACCGGTGCCCAGATAGATTTTTTTGCCGTGTCGATATAGTTGATCATCTGGTCGACGGTCTGTTCGGCACGAAGCAGTACTTCATTGCCGACAATTACCCTGATGATGTTGCGGTGGTTTTCCCGGTAGACTTTGATCAGTTTGCTGAGTTCTGCATCATTCGCTTTCGAGTCCTTGGTAAGCCAGGCTCCAAGAACGACGTTCAAACCTCGGGCTGCGGCGAGGTGTGGAATTTCGGCGAGATTGTCTTCAACGGTATAGGACCTGATGGCGTGGACCTTACCGGCCAACACTGCTAAATCCTTATCGATTTGTTCAACAGAGGGATAAATATGTTTGCTGGGAGATTGTCCTTCCCGGAAGGGGGAAAAGGAAAATCCCTGTATTTTTGAAGGCCAAGGAGGCTCCATGTTGGGTGCGTTGGCGACTTTCCAAAGTAAAACGGCAAGGCATCCCATGATAATAGTGATGATAAAACTGGAACGATTCATAATCAGTATATAGAGAACGGTTGAAATTGATTAGGTGAAGTGCCTTTTGGGATTAAAATAAATACCCTGGAAGAGTGTAATGGAAAACTATCGAAATAACAAAAAGCGCTGAACGAGAATGCTTTGAGTAACCATTACATCTCATGGCATATAAGGAATGGAAGCATAAGGATCCCGGGAAATGCGTTGTTGAGCCTTGAGAGACCATCCCTCGATTTTACGGTCCCAAGCAGAGCGATGATTAAATGAAAACCCTGGGACAGTCAAGCATCATGTTTCAATATTTCCTTCCAATAACAAGGAAACGATCAATAAGAGAAAGGGGGCGTAATTCATTTGGCCTGCACCTGAACTTTTTTCGATGGAGGCATCTTGTTGCTATGCCATGTAGACGGGATTTGACCATCAATGTTTCCTTTCATGGGAAAGGATGGCGCTGAGGCGACGGATGGCCTGCCAGGAATGTATATCCTGCTGCAAGAGATGAAGGGAGTAGTGGTAGAGAGCTTCCAAGGCCTCTGATGTTGGCTTTCCCTGCAATTGTAATCGGTTAAGTCGTTCAAGGCCAGCGACTTGGGCATTGGTCAGAAATTTAAGGGTCTGTATTGAGAGGCAATTATGGGTGGGCCTCTGTTGGCAGGAGCACGAATTGCAAAGCAAGGAACCCGTACCAGGTAAAAATATGAAAGTACGATCAGGTGCGACAGGATGAAGGCACTGGCCGCAACGGTTCAATTCCGGGCTATAGCCGACAACGGTGAGAAGTTGCAGGTGGAAAAGTAGCGCGATTTTCTGTGGTTCTTCCTGAACGTCTAAAGAGGAGAAGGCCCATTTCAATAAGGCGTATATTTGCACATCGGGGTCGTTGTCTCGGGTGAAACGTAACGTCAACTCGCTGATATATGTGGCAGAGACGTATCGTCGGTAGTCTTTTCTCAGCGAGAGATTGGCGCTAAGCAATTCCGCTTCACTGATGAGGAGGAGTCCGGAAAGGGCACGAGGAGGATGATAAAAAATTCGCAGGTGCGAAAATTCTTCGAGTTTATTGACAAAGCGGTGCTTACTTCTCTTCGCGCCCTTAGCAATACCGGTAACACGTCCGATATCCTCAGAATACAAGGTAACCAGTTTGTCCGATTCACCATGTTCGGAAATTTTTAAAATAATACCGCAAGTGCTGCGGAGACTCATAGATTGGATGATATGGCGGGTAATCGAAGAATGTAATGTCCTCTTTCTCCCCGGGGGAAAGGCAAGGGCATGTCGTTTAATTGCAGTTCGGCACAGTCCGGTTGAGAAAACTCCAGTTGTATCTGTTTCTCCGCTTTCCAGTGAGCGTTTGTTCCCTTTGCGATGGTTTTTTTGATCGATTCTTGGTCATCCTGGGAAATAATGATCTGGGAATCTTGTAAAAAATAGGCCTTCAGGTTGAAGGCTTCCCGGAGGGGCAGGTTACCCGTCGCCGGATTTGCCGGATGGAAGGTATCCAGAGCTGAAGAAGAGAGCTTTTTTGTTTGCTCTACGAGGAACGCAAAAGGATTCCACGAAGTATAGAGACTGAAGCCGGCGAACGAAAGAATAATGAAGAGAAGAAGAAGCCCTGCAATGGTTGCCGATGAGAGGTGGGCAGGTTCAGCAAGTTGTTTCGGTGCCAGCGAATGATCGGCTAATTTTTTTTTGAGAAAGGGACCTGCTTCTGTGTCAGCTTCACGTTGAAGAAAGAACTGAGCGGCAATCCGCCGACCATCAAGACCTAAAAAATTACCGTAGAGAGTAATTTGCCCTTTTACGAAAATGTCTGCCGGGAGATTTTCATATGACATCGATTCGATAGCCCGAAGGTTCGAAAGTGAAATCTTGGTCGCATGCATCACCTCTTCAAGCGGTAAGGCTTTTTCTTGGCGGAGTTTTTGGAGGTGATCGCCAACGGCTTCCGATTCAGCGGCGTGTTGATAGGGTACTTCTTTCGCAGTCATGAAGAATTGCACTGTCCTGAAACACTATGGTGTGGGACTTTTCTCCGGAAGGTGAGCGCTGTTCCGATAAGGGATCAACATATCGTTTTACGATGAGTCTGCCGGGGGGCTGCACTTAAATAATACTCTAAAGAATCTTGATATAAGCTTTATCACGCATGGTCTTCAGCCATTCTTGGAACCGTACCTCCATGGCCTGTTGCGCAAGTTTATTTCGAATTTCTTCTTTTACTGATTCGTAAGGAGCTTTTTTCACAATCTTTCCTTCCTGATTTGAAAGGAGTTTGAAAAATTGATATCCATTATTGTTTTCAACGATCCGGCTGATTTCACCGGGTTTAAGATTGGCTATAGCATCACGTATGTATGCGGCCATTTCATTTGCATGAAAGGTTCCCAAGTCTCCCCCCTCTTGGGCTGAAGGGAGATTTGAATATTGTTTCGCCAGTTTTTTGAAATCTTCACCCTTCAAGGCCAGGGTATGGATTTTTTCTATTTTGGTTTGAGCGATTGCTTGTGTCAGCTCGGTGCCGTCTCGATCTTTGCCGCCCCAGGTACATCCGATCTGGAGAAGGTAATACTCTCCTCCGTCAATCTGTGCCGTATAATGGGTGTCGTAGTAGGCAATAATCTTGTCTTCGGGGATGACGACTTTAGAACGAACTTCATAGTTGATCAGTTTGGAACTGAGTATTTGTTCCCGTAAATCTTCGCGGTATTGTTTTTCGCTCATTCCTATAGCGCCGATCTCTTTGCGGAACTGTTCAAGCGTTGTTTTATTGGTGGCCAGGAGACGTTGCAGGGCATTCTCGACATCTTCGTCGCTGACCTGGATATTGAGTTTTTTTGCGGCCTGTAACAGGAGTTTTTTATCAATCAGCTTGTCGATTACCGTCTTTCGTGCCTGCTGTAAAGCCTCGGTCAATTGATCGGCTGAGGTATTTTCGGTAACTTTCTGAAAAAAAGATTTGCCGAGTTCATTCACCTCCGAGAGGGTGATCGTATCCTCGTTGACAATGGCAACGCTTCGGTCGACCACATCAGCAAAGGAAAAAGCCGGCAGGGCCAAAAAGAAGAAAAAGACGGACAAAAGAATTATTCGTGGAGCCATAGTATGTTATAGATGAGATGATATAATAAGGACTTCGATTTTAAAGAGTATGTTACTCCCGCAAAACTATCTACCCGGTACTCCACAAAGGTGCAACCCCTTTCAAAGGGGGGCGCTCTCTGGTATCCTCTTTTGAACGAGCCGAAGATACAGTGTGGCACTTATCTTGCTTTATTAAATGTGTATTTTGTTGACACTTTTTGATCAGGAGAAAAATCGTGATTTCAGGAATACAGTCTGCCCTGTCCGGTTTACAGGCATTTGGCACGAAAATCGGCAATAACGGTAATACTATCGCCACTGCGAATACTGAGGGATGTAAGAAAAATAGAGTTGTCTTGTCCTCACAACCTTCTCAGGGCGTGAGTTCTACAATTTAGCAGGTGGCGACTCCGGGTCCTTTTGCAGCCGAGTTGAGCGATCAAAGCTACGAAATATCAGTGCGTTGATATCATTTTACGGCCCCCGTTGTGTTGGACGAATTGCTGTTGACAATCCTAGTGGTATTTCTTAAATTAAACCTCTGAAAAAAAACGATTGGTCTGGGGTTTGTATAATCCTCCCCTTTCATGAAGAAGGTTCTCCGAAAGAAAAATTGTAACAACGATGCTGGTTAAGGTTTTTGTATTGAGTCCTTGCCGCCAAATGCATCGTTGGCAGTGTTGGTGAAGATAAAGTGGCTGTAAAGCCACCAATGAAAAAGTTTTTGAAGGTTGTTGATAGGCTGATTTTCTTGTTGTTTGCACTCAAGAGCGGGTCGATAGAAATCGACCCGCTCTTTTATTTTGAGCCAAGTGGAGCTTTGGTGTAATTTGGTTCAAAATTGAAATCGGTCTTCCGGGGCAGAGGGCTTTAGGGCTATGGGTTGTTTTTTAGGAAAGCATGACGACGTTGTCCTGAAATAATTCTGTGGCCAACGCCCATTGTTCCCTCGGAAAGGAAGTTCTCAATTCAACTGAGTGTTTGACAATCTTGGTGAAAAGGGATCGTATAAAAAAACACCCCGGTCGTTGATTGAGACATTTGCACATACGCTGCGGTAATCCGCGTACTTTTTACAAGAGAGATATTTCATGGATCCTCAAACATTGCCGGCTCTTGAGCGGACACTATACAATACGATTAAAGAACAATATAAAGTAGCATTTGAGCCGCTCAAAATAAGAGAACATCAGCTCCATCTGCTTAAAATTACGGATTTGGAACAAATTCTTGACGGCAAAGACCCTTTGAAGGATGTTTCTTCCTTTCCTTTCTGGATACGCCTCTGGGAGGCTGCCATTGTTCTCTCGGAGTTTATCGCTGGCCTTCCGTGCGACAAGGAAACAACCCTGCTCGAACTCGGAGCGGGGCTGGGAGCTCCCGGGCTCATCGCTGCAGCAGCAGGGTTCCAGGTAACTCTCTCTGATTATGAAGAACTTATTCTTGATTTTGAAAAGATTAACGCTGCAGCGAGTAATCTGCAGAATGTACAGTGTGTTAAATTAGACTGGTTGGATCCACCGGAGATGCCTCGGTATGATGTCATTGTTGGAGCGGAGATTCTCTTTCGCGAGGAGTTTTTTGAGCCATTGCTCAATGTCCTGCGCAGAGCACTCAAGCCTGAGGGCGTAGTGTATCTGGCGCACGATATCAAGCGTCGCAGCATGGAGCCGTTTCTGAAACTGGCCGAAAAGGAGTATATTATTTCTGCCTCCAGGAGAAAGCTGAAAAGCCTGGATGAAGACAAGATTATCCTTCTGACCCGCTTGCAGCCGCGTAACTAATCAATCTTTCGCCAGTTTGTTCATGAGTGACACCTCTCTCTAATAACTGAAAAGAGCTTTCGCGTATTCAAGGGAGCTATAATGAAGAGGGCTATAAAATTAAGTGTACCCCGTTTGTCTTAACATAAGCGGTAAGCTGAGTGTTGTTATTGGTGGCGGGAGCGTCGCCGAACGCAAAGTGCAGGGAATTCTCGCTGGTGACGGCAAGGTTCGAATCATCAGTCCGGAAATTACGGCAACTTTGCGCACATTGGTGAATACTGACGCAGTAGAATGGCGTGAAAAAACGTACAGCGCGATTGATCTCTCCGGGGCCTTTCTTGTTTTTGCAGCCACGGATAACGCCATGGTACAGGCAGCGGTTCTCCATGATGCACAGGCACTCGGGCTGTTGGTTAATGTTGCCGATGATCCTCAATCTTGCGACTTTCAAGTGCCGGCCACGATTCGCAGGGGCGATTTAACCCTCAGTGTGGCAACCAACGGCAAAAGCCCCGCCGTAGCGGCAATGGTCAAACGCCGGCTTGAGAGTGATTACGGCAAGGAATATGCACAACTCACCACCCTGCTGGCTTTGTTGCGTGATCGTATCTTGACTGAAGACCAAGGGAGCCACGAAGAAAAGAGGATTCTGTTTCAAAAGATCCTCCATGACGATATGGTGGACTGGCTCAGGGCAGGCCGCTGGGACAAAATCCAGGATCATCTGGGAAGTGTGCTGCAGCGGCCCGTTGATCTCGATCTGAAGGTATTGACCAAGGAGAATCCATGAGTTTCTTGCTTTTTCAGGCAAGTGTTGTGATCTACCTGCTTTCCGCTGCGGCGTATCTGGTTTTCTTTCTCACCAAGAAAACAGCCGTGCGCCGGATCGGCCGCGGGATTTTTCTCGCTGCATTCGTCACACACACCGTCAATATTCTCACTCGTTATCTAGAGACAGGACATACGCCCATAATCAGTCATCATGAGACGATCTCTTTTTTTGCCTGGTCCCTCGGGTGCTGTTATCTGTCCTTTCGGTGGCGTTATACCGTCAAAAATTTAGGCATTTTTGTGAGTACCCTGGTTGTCGTGTTGATGCTGATTGCGGCTTTTTCTTCCCGGGAAATGTTTCCGCTTGCGCCGGCTCTCCAATCCTGGTGGCTACCGGTACACGCCTCGATCACCCTGATCGCCGATGGTTTCCTCGCGCTTGCCTGTATTGGCGGCATTATGTATCTACTGCAGGAGCGGGAGATTAAATCGAAACGATTTGGGCTCTTCTATTCACGACTCCCTTCCCTTGAGTCCCTGGATAAACTCAACCAACATTGCCTGAGCGTGGGATTTCCATTGTTTACCCTGGGGCTGATCACGGGTTCGCTTTGGGCCAAGCAGGCCTGGGGCGCTTACTGGCACTGGGATCCCAAGGAGACGTGGTCGCTTGTCACCTGGTTTTTATACGCAGCCGCTGTACACCAACGGTTCACTGTCGGCTGGCGGGGACGCAGGGTGGCGATCCTGAGCATCATTGCCTTTATCTCCGTCCTTTTTACTCTTTGGGGCGTTTCCTTTCTGTTGAAAGGGGTTCACACGTATGTCTCGTGATACCATAGTCCTCCTGGGCGTCAATCATAAGACGACGCCGCTTGCAGTCAGGGAGAAACTGGCGCTCTCGGCAGGTTACGAAGAGCCGCTCCATGCCTTGGGGCAAGTGGAGGGACTGCGCGAATACTATCTCCTCTCGACCTGCAACCGGGTGGAAGTTCTTTTTACCTGCCGGGATGTCGAGCTCTCGAAAACACGTGTTCTTGAGCTGTTGTTTGCCAACCGTGTGCCCAAGGAAGAGCTTGATCGGCATATTTACCAGTATACCAATGCCGAGGCCGTCGAGCATTTGTTCCTGGTCGCCGCAAGTCTTGACTCGATGATTATCGGCGAGGCGCAAATTCTCGGGCAACTGAAGGAAGCGTATCGGCAGGCAGCAAAATGCGGGAGCAGTGGTTTTGTGTTGAATAAGCTGCTGCATAAATCTTTTTCCGTTGCCAAGCGTGTTCGAACTGAAACCCGGATAGGTGCCAGTGCTGTTTCAATCAGTTATGCTGCGGTGGAAATGGCCAGGAAAATTTTCGGAGATCTTGCCGGAAAGAAGGCCATGCTGGTCGGCGCCGGAGAGATGGCCGAATTGGCCGCAGAACATCTGGTGGGGCAGGGGATTGCCGAGGTTGTTGTTGCGAACCGCACCCTACAGCGTGCCGTCAATCTGGCCCGTTGCTTCAGCGGGCGGGCGGTATCCCTGGAAGAAATTATTGAACAGTTGCAACATGTCGATATTATTATCAGTTCAACAGGCTCTCCCGAGCTGATTCTTCGTAAAGAGGATGTTCGCCCGGTAATGCGGGAACGCCGTAATCGCCCGCTTTTCTTTATTGATATCGCCGTTCCGCGTGATCTCGATCCAGCCATCAATGAACTGGATAACGTCTATCTCTACGACATCGACGATCTTCACAATGTCGTGGAAATGAATAAATCCGAACGCGACAAAGAAGCGATTAAGGCGCAGCGGATTATTGCAGAGGAAAAGCTCAAATTCGGCAAATGGCTTTTGAATATCGAATCCACGCCGACGATCATCCAGTTGCGCAATTTGGTCGAAAATCTTGTCCGGGGAGAGGTCGAAAAATCAGTGGGCCGTCTTGAAGGATTGAATGGATTGGAGCGGCAGGGCCTGGAGAAAATGGTGGCGGCCATCACCGGCAAGATGTTGTACCATCCCCTGCAATATTTGAAAAATGATCATCACTGTATCAGCCAGCAGGATCGAATCAACACCGTTCGTAACCTGTTTCAGCTTGATAACGGTAACGGTTCCGATGACCCGGACGCATCGTGACCACGAGCGAGCGTGCATTTATCCTTGAAGAAGAATTTCTTCTCGTTCGTCATTCCGGAGAGATCCCTGAAGTCGCCCTCCATGGCAGTCTGCATTATCTCTGTGAAGATAAAGACGGACCTGGACTGATCCTCTCCGAGGAGGAATTACATGTATTGGAACATGCGGCTCTGGCCCGATATCGCGAGATCATTTTGCGTGATCTGGATACGGCGAACCGGAATCTGCCGCTGTTTCGCGGGATGAAACGTGCTCACCATAACTGGTATCGTTATGCTCGATTCAGTGACCAGATCCATAGCTCTGTTGTGGAATTTCGTGCGGTCGCGGCAACAGCACTGCTGAATTATCTGCAGCAGGAGTTGGATGAGGTTGGTTCCGGCGGAAGAAAATCTTCCGTCAACTGTTCTGCAGAGGCGTTGATCACCTTTGCGTTTGCATTGGAAATTGACCTGAGTACCTTATCGGGTAACTGGGCCGGTCTCTGCGAAAAACCGATATAAGGTCTTCTCCCTTTTTCGTGAAGTATTCAATTTCCTCCCTGGTGCAAAAGTTTAAGCAACTGCAGGGTTCCCCCGCTTCTCTTGCCGGAGGGACGGCAGTGGGCGTCTTTATCGGCATAGCTCCGCTCATGCCTTTCAAGTCCCTCCTTATTCTACTGATCACCTTGGTCGCCGGGAGCAGTACGGTCGCCGCATTTTTAGTCTGTACAGCCATCTGCAACCCTTTTACGTATATTCCCTTGTATTATTTCGCCTGGTTGGTCGGTAATTTTTTGCTCCCGGGACGGGCCAGCTGGGAGACCTTGAAAGTAGCCATCGGACGCATGCAACATGTCGGAATTGTCGAGGGAATGAGCCTCGCCGGACAGATGGGCCTCGATACCGGAATGGTCCTGCTCGCCGGTGGGCTTTTTTTGGCACTGCCGCTGGCTTTGCTCAGTTATTTTCCGGCTCTTCGACTTTTTCTCAAGATTGAACGAAAACGTCGCGCAACGCATCTCCTCAATAGGCCCCAGGAGGATTCGAAACCATGACCCTTGCGGAAAGACATTGGAAGGTCGGTGTTATCGGCGCAGGCAAGCACGGAAGCCGATATGCCCGCCATATTATCCATGATGTTGCCGGTCTTGACCTGACCGCCATCAGTCGTCGTTCGGAGGAGGGACGGCAGCAGGCTGCCCAATGGGGGTGCCGCCGGTATGCGGATTGGAGACAACTGGTGGCGGATCCTGGAGTGGATTGTGTTATTGCAGTGGTGCCCCCCGTTCTCAATCGGGAAGTGGCCGTTGCCTGCGCCGAGGCCGGGAAACCGTTGCTTCTCGAAAAGCCCATGGCAGTGACCGTTGCGGATGCCGAGGCGGTCAGCGAACTTGTTTCCCGCCATGCTCTGGTGCTGACCATCGGCCAGACACTCCGGTATAATCGGGTTGTGCGACTTTTCCGGGAATACCTTGAGAACATTGGCACGCTCTACAGCTTCAACGCCGATCTGCGATTGGAACCCACCTCCCAGGATTGGCTGGATGAACCCGCATTGGCCGGTGCGGGGGTTAGTTTTCATACAGCGGTCCATGTTTTTGATGCCCTTCGTTACATCACCGGTCGGGAGATCGTCCGGGTCATGGCCCGGACGCGCCGTATTCATACCACCAATCTTGAAGATCATCTGGTGGTGCTGGTTGAATTGGATAACGGCGTGATCGGCACGGTTGATTGTTCAAAAATTAGCCCATCTCGTTCAGGACGATTCGAATTTGTCGGGGGTATGGGGCGGTTGCAGGGGGATCAGGTCCACCATTTCTGTGAATTGATCCAAGGGCGGAAGTCTCTGCTCCTTGATCCGGGGCCACCGGTAAGCACTCTTGTGCCGTTGTTGACGGACTGGTTGGGATTTCTTCGGGGTCAGCAGCCGAATCCCATACCCGGCGGGGAAGGATTGGCCGCAATCCGCATTGCTGAAGCCTGTTTACGTTCGGCGGGTGAAGGACGTTGGGTGCAGGTGTGAACAAAGCGCATCGCCCGGGGTGAAGCCCCGAGCGATACTCTGCTGCTTTGCGATCAGTGTCTTAGTGTTTAAATGACCGCTGGCCGGTGAACATCATGGCAACTTGCGGTGTGGCTTCATTACACGCCTGGATTGATTCAAAGTCGCGAATCGAGCCGCCTGCCTGGAGAATGGCGGTGATCCCTTCCTGGATGCCGATATCGGCGGCATCGCGGAACGGGAAAAAAGCATCGGAAATCATCACCGATCCGGGGAGTCCGGCCCGATCAGCCCGCACCTTAGCGTCAATGATTTCTTGGTCAGCCTTGTCCCGTTTGCCGCGTTCGATTTCAGCGACGAGGTCGACATAGGGAAGTCCATGCATATCGAAGCAGGTAATATCGGCATATTTGGCATAGGCCTTATGCACCGCGATTTCCGCAACCCCGACCCTGTCCTGTTCGCCGGCGCCGATGGCGGTGGTACAGCCATCCTTGACATAGATGACCGAATTGGAGGTAACGCCGTGCTCAATCGCCCAGCCGAAGAGCATATCCTCGATTTCCCGAGGGGTGGGCTGGCGCTCGCAGGAATAGGTTACGTTTTTATAGACCGTTGTGGCGGGTTTGAGGTCAGAGGCGGAGCGGATGGAATTGACTGCGGATTGCTGCACAATGATACCACCGTCAATCAGGGATTTGAAATCAACGAAACGGTACTGCTCAAAGGCGGCCAACCGTGAAATTCCGGCCATGCGGATCACCCGCAGGTTTTTGCGTCGGGCAAGAATCTCCAGGGCACCTTCCTCAAATTCAGGGGCGCAGACCACCTCCAGGTAATTTTCCGCCATTAATGAAGCGGTTTCCTTGTCCAGAGGACGGCTGGTCACCACTGCCCCGCCAAACGCTGCGATCCGGTCGCAACGGTTGGCGCGGTTGTAGGCATCGGCAAGGCTGGACCCGATTGCGGCCCCGCAGGGATTGTTGTGTTTGAGGATGACCGCCGCCGGTTTGTCGATCAGATATTTGATGATATTCAGCCCGTTGTCGACATCGGTGAGATTGATTTTGCCCGGATGTTTGCCGACCTGCAGCATATCCTCCACGGTGATGGCGCTGACCAGGCCATTGCCCGGTTGGATGAAGGCGCACTCGCCCAGGATCAGGTTACCGTTCACGAGTTCATAGAGTGCCGCCTCCTGATCGGGGTTTTCCCCGTAGCGGAGGCCGCGTTCATCAACCGTGCCGTCGGGCATGGGGATTTTCCAAGTTTTTTTCCGGTAGACGAGGGTTTGGCCGCCAAAGGAAAGGGTCATTTCCATGGGAAACGAGTCGCCAAGAAGGGTGGAATACATTTTTTTAAGATCAGTCATAATCCGTGGGCTCCAGAGGGAGGGGAATGGGTGTCGGCAAAGGGTCGAGAAAAAGATGTCGATTGGTGTCGGAATGTACCCTGTCGGCCGTTATTGATAAAGATGTAAATAGGTCTCCAAGGAAGAAGGCCGTTATCAGGGGGCTTCTTTCCTCTCGATAGCACAGGGACGAGGTTTCTATGCCCCGTTGTGGTTTGTGAGCGGCGGAATCTCCGCTCCTGTTTCAACTGAACAGTGCCGGAGTACGGCATTGGCTCCGATCGTAACTCCATCTCCTAATTGGCAATCGTGTAGAACGCAACCACTGTTGACCAGGCAGTTCCTACCCATAACGGTTGCGCCGCTGATCCGGACATTGCCATGGAGAATGGTGTCTTGGCCGAGGGCGCAGTCCGGCGCAACCAGGGTCGATTCCGGTGCGTACATGGTCACCCCGGCAAGCATCAGGCTGCGGTTATGTCGTAGTTGGAGGGTGGCGTGTGCCTGGGCCAGCTCAATTCGGGAATTGACACCAAGCACGTCGATGGACTGTTGATGAACGAATTTTTGTACCGACAGCCTTTGCCGGTTGGCGATTGCCACGATATCGGTCAGATAGACCTCGCCCTGACTGTTGTCGGTCCCGACCTGACGAAGAGCGGTGAAAAGAAAATTCCTGTCAACCAAGTAGATGCCGGCATTGATTTCTTGAATACGCCGCTGCTGTGCCGTCGCGTCCTTTTCTTCGACAATCGCCAGCACCGCTCCCTGTTTATCGCTGAGAATCCTTCCATACCCGAAAGGTGCATCAAGCAAAGTGGTCATCAGAGTGAGCGGGGCTTGTTGCCGGCAATGTGCGGCAATCATGGCCTGAAGAGTTGCAGCCTGGATAAGCGGGGTATCGCCGCAGAGAATCATTACCAGATCCGTCTGCCCGCAGGCTTTTTCCGCGCAGAGTACGGCATGGCCCGTGCCCAGTTGTTGTTCCTGGATAACCGGGATGATTGGGTAGCCATCAAGAGCGTGGAGAACCTCCTGGCGCTGATGGCCGATAATCACCGCGCAATTCGTGATCGCGGCCTCGGCGACGGTATGAATCACATGGTGGATCATCGGCTGGAAAAAGATCTCGTGCAACACCTTGGCGCGGGCGGATTTCATGCGGGTGCCTTTACCGGCGGCGAGAACAACAGCAGTAATCGATGGTTTCATAACAGCTACCTTATAGAGGAGAGGATACAGGAAAAGTGGGCCACTGTAGAAAAAAAAGAGGGGTTTGACAAGAGGAGCATGCGCTGAAGGGTCGATCGGGGGATGGCAAAAGGAGGAGCAGGCTCCGGCTATGAAGGGCAAAAACTTGATGCGAATCTTGCATTTCATTCTTACAGTGGTCGGATTAGTCTGTCCGAAAACCCGAGAATCCTGCACGGAGTACGTTACAGCTCCCTGTGATAGATTTTTTTATCTGAAAATTAAAAGTAACCAGTTTGTGAGAAAAACGACCAATGCGACCACAAGACCATGAAGTGCTGATCCTGGATGGCGCCTGCGGCACCAATCTTCAGGAAATGAATATCCCGATAACGGCCTGGGAAGGGAAAGAAGGGTGCAATGAATTGCTCAATCTGACGGCTCCCGAAAAAATTATCGAGCTCCATGCCGGTTTTGTCGATGCCGGGGCCATGGTGATAGAGACCAATACCTTTGGCGCCACCCGTATTGTGCTGGAAGAGTATGGCCTGCAGGATCAGGTCGAGGCCATCAATCGGGCCGGGGTGGAGAACGCCCGTAAAGCCATCGACGGCAAGGCCAATACCTATATAGCCGGATCGGTCGGCCCGGGAACCAAATTGCCCTCTCTGGGGCATATATCGGTGGAAGCTCTTGCCCGGGCCCATGAAGAACAGATCCGGGCGCTGGCATTGGCCGGGGTCGACCTGATTATTATTGAGACCTGTCAGGATCTGCTCCAAATTAAAACGGCGATGACCACTTGTTTTGCCACCCTTGAAACGCTGGGACTGGATATTCCGGTAATGGCATCGGTTACCATTGAACGGGCCGGAACCATGCTGGTCGGTTCCGATATTGCCGCCGCCGCCGTTACCTTTGAACCCTATCCGCTTTTTTCCTTTGGCCTGAATTGTGCCACCGGTCCGACGGACATGGAATCCCATATTCGTTATCTCAGCCAGAACTGGCCCGGCCGGATTTCCTGTGTCCCTAATCAGGGGTTGCCCGAGGTGATCAACGGTAAGACCTGTTACCCGCTTAATCCTCAAGCTTATGCCCTTGAGATGAAACGTTTTGTCACCGACTACGGGGTCAGTGTGGTCGGTGGCTGTTGCGGTACGACCGCTGTACATGTCAGGCAGCTGGTGCAGACTTTGAGCGGTGTGAAACCTGCTGTGCGGGAGGTGAGTGCATGAAGCCCTCTGTTGCCAGTCTTTACCAGGCCGTTGAACTGCAGCAAGAAATTCCGCCTTTGTTGATCGGTGAACGGGCCAACTCAAATGGTTCCAAGAAGTTTCGGGAATTACTGCTCGCAGACGATTACGACAGCTGTCTGAAAATTGCCCAAGAACAGGAGGCCAAGGGCGCGCATATTATTGATTTATGCACAGCCTACGCCGGTCGAGACGAAAAAGCGGACCTGACCACCATGGTGCGTATGTGTGCCAATGCCCTGAAAGCACCCTTGATGATCGATTCGACCACGCCCGAATGTATTGAGGCCTGTTTGCAACTCTATCCGGGGCGGGCGATCATTAATTCTATCAATCTTGAAGACGGAGGAGTCAATATCCGTCGCATTTGCAAGGCTGCTAAAAAATACGGAGCCGCTCTGGTCGCGCTGACCATAGATGAGAAGGGCATGGCCATGACCGGCGACGACAAGTTGCGGATTGCCAAGGCCATTTATAGCATTGCAGTTGATGAGTTTGGGTTACGTCCCAAGGATCTGCTTTTTGATTGCCTGACCTTTACGGTCGGCTCCGGTGATGCAAGTCTTCGCGATGCCGCATTGCAGACAATGGAGGGAATTCGGAGGATTAAAGCAGAGTTGCCCGGATGCCTGACTGTATTAGGATTGAGCAACATTTCTTTTGGCCTGGCTCCCCAGGCCCGCCGCATCCTTAATTCCGTTTTTCTCCATGAGGCGGTAGTCGCCGGACTCGACGCCGCCATTGTCGATGTCGCCAAGATTCTGCCCTTGGCACGAATCTCTGACGATGACCGCCAAGTGAGTTTGGATTTGCTGTATAACCGGCAAGTTGTCGATGAAAAGGATCCGCTGATGCGATTTATTGAACATTTCAGCGGTAAGAAAAACGACACGACCGATAAAGACCAGGAAGTCACACGGACAACGGAAGAGCAGCTTTTTTATAAATTAATGAATGGCGATAGGGATGGCCTGGACGATATCCTTGCCATTTTGCGGGAGCGTTTTAAACCCATTGATATCATCAATCAAATCTTGGTCCCGGCCATGCGCCATGTGGGAGAGCTGTTCGGCAAGGGAGAAATTTTACTGCCCTTTGTTCTGCAGTCGGCCGAGGTGATGAAGGCTTCAGTGACCCTGCTGGAGCCCTTTATGGATAAAGCCGATGGCGGGAACGCCACCAAAATCCTGTTGGCGACCGTGCAGGGGGATGTACATGATATCGGTAAAAATTTGGTGGATATCATCCTTTCTAACAATGGTTACAAGGTGTTCAATATTGGCATCAAGGTACCGACAGAAACAGTGATTGAAAAGGCTCGAGAATTTCAGGTCGACCTTATCGGCCTCAGTGGTTTGCTGGTCAAATCCGCGATTGTCATGCAGGAATCCATGCCCCAATACCGTCAGGCCGGGTTAAATATTCCCATCCTTCTGGGGGGAGCCGCCCTAACCCCCAAATTTGTTGCTGAATCCTGTGTGCCGGGGTATTCTGGACCGGTTGTTTATTGCGCCGATGCCTTTGCCGGATTGAAATCGGTCCGGGAGTTTGAAGAAGGCCGCCTGGTATCCACGAGTTATGATGCAACAACAGCCGTGAAACCGATGAAGCCCGGAGTCAAGGATAGGGTGCTTGATCGATCAAATCCGGTTCCTGTGCCGCCTTTTATCGGGCAACGCTATGTGGAGGATATTGATCCAGCCGTGTTTTTTCCCTTGATCAATACCCAGGCCCTCTTCCGCGGGCGTTGGGGATATCGCCGGGGAAAATCAGGCGCAGCAGAGTATGAGGCATTGATTCGGGATACCGTCCAGCCCAAGTATGAAGAATTGATGCAGAGAGCCTTCGCTGAAAAGTTACTTCAGCCCAAGGTCTCCTACGGCTATTTTCCTTGCCATGCAGAGGGAAATAGGCTTTTTGTCCTGGCAGAAGGGGACGAACACGTCTTTGCATTTCCTCGTCAGCAAGAGGCGCCTTTTCTGTGCATTGCCGATTATTTCAAATCAGCTCAAGAAGGAGGGGACGTCTCCGGATTTTTTATCGTCACTATTGGAGAGAGGATTGGTGAAGAGATCAACCGATTGTACCAGGCTGATGCCTACCATGAATATCTCATGCTGCATGGATTCAGTGTTGAGGTAACCGATGCCTTGGCTGAGTATTGGCATGGGGTGATGCGGTGGGAATTAGGTATCGGCGGCAACCGGTCGGATAAGGTAAGGGGCGCTATTACCCAGGCCTATCAGGGATCTCGATATGGATTCGGATATCCTTCCTGTCCCGACCTGGAGGCGCAATTACCTTTGTTTGCCTTCTTGAAACCCGGAGCAATCGGCATTTCCTTGACGGAGAATATGCAGATGGTGCCGGAGCAAACCACCTCGGCCATCGTCGTCCATCATCCTCAGGCTAAATATTTTGCGGTGTAAATGATGACAGTTGTAAACTCGTGTCGATATATCTGCGCCAATTGCGGCTATATCTATGATCCCGGTGTGGGGGATTCCATGAATGCGATTCCGGCAGGCGTGGATTTTGAAGTATTGCCCGAAGAATGGATATGCCCCCTGTGCTATGCAACAAATGATCAGTTTGATCCGCTTGATTGAGGTGAACCTCTGTGGGTTTGAAAGGGTCGAGAAAAATTGACGACTTTTTTATATTCGACAAACCCTGAAGGAAAAAGGGGGCAAGGGAACCGTATTCCCTCTGTTTTTATTCTTTCAGTAAGCTATCAATATATTCTTTTGAACTAATGTCGAGGTGGTTTTATGTCTGAAACTATAGATGAATTAACAGTTAATTACGAAGAAGACGGGGTCTTGATTGTCAAAGAAATTGACAAGGAGATTCTTTCTAAAGGAGCTTGGACAACAATTCTTTTTCGATATCAGGATTATGATAAAAACACACAAGAATATAGTTCAGATAAGTATAGTATTCGCCGATATCAGAAAAGAAACGGACAGTATCAGGCCAAATCAAAATTCAATATTTCGAGCGTTGCACAGGCACAAAAAATAATCGAGGTACTTACACGGTGGGTGGAAAAATGAGAGTATCGTTCGCTTAATATTTTGATATTATTATGTTTGTATGTTACGGACGAATCCAGTTCGACATGAAAGCGTTTACCGACAGGTATGATTTAGCCTGAAAATAGAAGAAGTAGGGGTGCTTTTAGTGTTGACATAAACCGGAAAATTGAGGATAAGGTCCCACTCGTTTGCCGGTCCCTGAACAACGTGACCTGTAGATAAGCCGTCAGGAAATGATTTTTGTTCTTGACGGAAAGAAAAAAGCACTGTAGAATGCACCGATCGACAGGTTGTCGAGCATTTGATCTTTGAAAACTGAACAGTAATAAGAGCGGGCCAAGTAGTGTAATTGGTTTGAGGAATTGGATAAGTCCAATCATTTATTTGTGATTGGCTAGGATATTAAACTGGAGAGTTTGATCCTGGCTCAGAACGAACGCTGGCGGCGTGCTTAACACATGCAAGTCGAACGCGAAAGGGACTTCGGTCCTGAGTAGAGTGGCGCACGGGTGAGTAACGCGTAGATAATCTGTCCTTGTGTCTGGAATAATACGTCGAAAGGTGTACTAATACCGGATATTCTTACATTATATAAGTTTTGTAAGTAAAGGTGGCCTCTGATTTAAGCTACTGCATAAGGAGGAGTCTGCGTACCATTAGCTAGTAGGTGGGGTAAAGGCCTACCTAGGCAACGATGGTTAACGGGTCTGAGAGGATGATCCGTCACACTGGCACTGGAACACGGGCCAGACTCCTACGGGAGGCAGCAGTGAGGAATATTGCGCAATGGGGGCAACCCTGACGCAGCGACGCCGCGTGAGTGAGGAAGGCCTTCGGGTCGTAAAGCTCTGTCAAAGGGAAAGAAGTGCATAGGGGTTAATACCCTCTATGTTTGACGGTACCCTTAAAGGAAGCACCGGCTAACTCCGTGCCAGCAGCCGCGGTAATACGGAGGGTGCAAGCGTTGTTCGGAATTACTGGGCGTAAAGGGCGCGTAGGCGGTTTGATAAGTCAGATGTGAAAGCCCACGGCTTAACCGTGGAAGTGCATTTGAAACTGTCAGACTTGAGTACCAGAGGGGAAAGTGGAATTCCCGGTGTAGAGGTGAAATTCGTAGATATCGGGAGGAATACCGGTGGCGAAGGCGACTTTCTGGCTGAGTACTGACGCTGAGGCGCGAAAGCGTGGGGAGCAAACAGGATTAGATACCCTGGTAGTCCACGCTGTAAACGATGTCAACTAGATGTGGGGGGTGTTGATCCCTTCTGTGTCGCAGCTAACGCATTAAGTTGACCGCCTGGGGAGTACGGTCGCAAGATTAAAACTCAAAGGAATTGACGGGGGCCCGCACAAGCGGTGGAGTATGTGGTTTAATTCGATGCAACGCGAAGAACCTTACCTGGTCTTGACATCCCAGAGATCCCTTGGAAACTTGGGAGTGCTTCCATTAGGAAGAATCTGGAGACAGGTGCTGCATGGCTGTCGTCAGCTCGTGTCGTGAGATGTTGGGTTAAGTCCCGCAACGAGCGCAACCCTTGCCTTTAGTTGCCAGCAGTTCGGCTGGGCACTCTAAAGGGACTGCCGGTGTTAAACCGGAGGAAGGTGGGGATGACGTCAAGTCCTCATGGCCTTTATGACCAGGGCTACACACGTACTACAATGGCCGATACAAAGGGCAGCGACATCGCGAGGTGAAGCCAATCCCATAAAATCGGTCTCAGTCCGGATTGGAGTCTGCAACTCGACTCCATGAAGTTGGAATCGCTAGTAATCGTGGATCAGCATGCCACGGTGAATACGTTCCCGGGCCTTGTACACACCGCCCGTCACACCACGGGAGTCGGTTGTACCAGAAGCAGTTGAGCTAACCGCAAGGGGGCAGGCTGCCAAGGTATGGCTGGTAACTGGGGTGAAGTCGTAACAAGGTAGCCCTAGGGGAACCTGGGGCTGGATCACCTCCTTTATAAGGATAGATACAAGCATAGCTTGTATGGGATCAACGCCGCTCTGTTTACTGTTCAGTTTTGAGAGATCAAGGTCATGGGCCTATAGCTCAGCTTGGTTAGAGCGCACGCCTGATAAGCGTGAGGTCGGTGGTTCGAGTCCACCTAGGCCCACCAGGCAAGCGTAGGGGATTGGGATCAGATGGGGGTGTAGCTCAGCTGGGAGAGCGCCTGCCTTGCACGCAGGAGGTCATCGGTTCGAACCCGTTCACCTCCACCATATTAGAAGAGTAAGGTTGGGTGTTGAGTGTCAATTCAACGGCCAACTTTAAGCTTTTAAGTAAGTTTTTAGATCTTTGACAATTGAATAGCAGGGTATTTTAAACCGTATACTCGATACTGGTGCCAGTGGGCCGTAAGGTCTCCGCACGAGGGTATCGAGGATACAACAAGCGTTTAGAAGTATTAACTTAGTTTAGAAAAGACTTATGGTTAAGCTACTAAGGGCTGACGGCGGATGCCTTGGCACTAGGAGGCGATGAAGGACGTGGCAAGCTGCGATAAGCTTCGGTGAGCTGCTAACAGGCTATGACCCGGAGATTTCCGAATGGGGAAACCCGTCAGAGTTCAAACTCTGTCATTCATTACTGAATACATAGGTAATGAAAGCGAACGAGGGGAAGTGAAACATCTCAGTACCCTCAGGAAAAGAAATCAATTGAGATTCCGCAAGTAGCGGCGAGCGAACGCGGAGTAGCCCAAACCCATAGGCATGCTTATGGGGGTTGTGGGGCCCCGAGATGGGATTGAGGAGAGATAGCGGAATGGCATGGAAAGGCCAATCATAGACGGTGATAATCCGGTACGCGAAATCTTGAATCACCCTAGGGTGTCCCCGAGTACCACGAGACACGTGAAACCTTGTGGGAATCTGGGAGGACCATCTTCCAAGGCTAAATACTCCCTAGTGACCGATAGTGAACCAGTACCGTGAGGGAAAGGTGAAAAGAACCCCGAGAGGGGAGTGAAATAGAAACTGAAACCGTCAGCTTACAAGCAGTTGAAGCATCCTCGTGATGTGACAGCGTGCCTTTTGCATAATGAGTCAACGACTTACCCTACGTAGCAAGGTTAAGCCGACAGGTGTAGCCGCAGCGAAAGCGAGTCTTAATAGGGCGTCTAGTTACGTGGGGTAGACCCGAAGCCGGGTGATCTATCCATGTCCAGGGTGAAGTCTCGGTAACACGAGATGGAGGCCCGAACCATTGTAGGTTGAAAACTGCTTGGATGAGGTGTGGATAGGAGTGAAAGGCTAATCAAACTCGGTGATAGCTGGTTTTCTCCGAAATATATTTAGGTATAGCCTCGCATGATGACTGACGGAGGTAAAGCACTGTTTGGGCTAGGGGTCCCACCGGATTACCAACCCCATACAAACTCTGAATGCCGTCAAGATCTAATGCGGGAGTCAGACTGTGGGAGATAAGTTCCATGGTCGAGAGGGTAAGAGCCCAGACCGTCAGCTAAGGTCCCTAAACTGCACTAAGTGGAAAAGGAGGTGAAATTGCTGAGACAACCAGGAGGTTGGCTTAGAAGCAGCAATCCTTTAAAGATAGCGTAATAGCTCACTGGTCTAGTGAATTTGCGCCGAAAATGTAACGGGGCTTAAGTGCAGTACCGAAGCTACGGATCGAGCAATCGATGGTAGGAGAACATTGTGTAGGCCTGAGAAGGTGCATCGTGAGGTGTGCTGGAGGTATCACAAGAGCTTATGTTGACACGAGTAGCGAAAATGAAGGTGAAAAACCTTCACGCCGAAAGTCTAAGGTTTCCTGTAGTTAAGTTAATCTGCTCAGGGTTAGTCGGCCCCTAAGGCGAGGCTGAAAAGCGTAGTCGATGGGAAACGGGTTAATATTCCCGTACCGTTGGTATGGAAATTGTGTAAGGGGGGACGGAGAAGGATAGGCCATCCGGGCGTTGGTAGTCCCGGTTTAAGCGTGTAGGTGGAGGACCTAGGCAAATCCGGGTTCTTGTTAACACTGAGGCGTGATGACGAAGCCCTTGGGGCTACAAAGTGGTTGATTCCATGCTTCCAGGAAAAGCCTCGTACACATTCATACTGGTGACCGTACCGTAAACCGACACAGGTGGACAGGTAGAATATACTAAGGCGCTTGAGAGAACTCTGGTTAAGGAACTCGGCAAAATAGCACCGTAACTTCGGGAGAAGGTGTGCCTACATGGTAAGAGATTACACAATCTTGAGCTTAGTTGGGTTGCAGTGAAATGGGGGGAGCGACTGTTTACTAAAAACACAGGACTCTGCGAAGTCGTAAGACGAAGTATAGGGTCTGACGCCTGCCCGGTGCCGGAAGGTTAAGGGGACATGTCAGCGCAAGCAAAGCATCGAACCGAAGCCCCGGTAAACGGCGGCCGTAACTATAACGGTCCTAAGGTAGCGAAATTCCTTGTCGGGTAAGTTCCGACCTGCACGAATGGCGTAACGATTTCCCCACTGTCTCAACCAGAGACTCAGCGAAACTGTAGTACCGGTGAAGATGCCGGTTACCCGCAACAAGACAGAAAGACCCCGTGAACCTTTACTATAGCTTGGCATTGTGTTTAGGGATAACATGTGTAGGATAGGTGGGAGACTTTGAAGCGTGCACGCTAGTGTGCGTGGAGTCATCCTTGAAATACCACCCTTGTTATCTTTGACCTCTAACCGCGGTCCCTCATCGGGATCCGGGACATTGCCTGGTGGGTAGTTTGACTGGGGCGGTCGCCTCCCAAAGAGTAACGGAGGCGCGCGATGGTTCCCTCAGGCTGATTGGAAACCAGCCGTAGAGTGTAAAGGCATAAGGGAGCTTGACTGCGAGAGGGACATCTCGAGCAGGTACGAAAGTAGGTCTTAGTGATCCGGCGATTCCGCATGGAAGGGTCGTCGCTCAACGGATAAAAGGTACTCCGGGGATAACAGGCTTATCTCCCCCAAGAGTCCACATCGACGGGGAGGTTTGGCACCTCGATGTCGGCTCATCACATCCTGGGGCTGGAGCAGGTCCCAAGGGTTCGGCTGTTCGCCGATTAAAGTGGTACGTGAGCTGGGTTTAAAACGTCGTGAGACAGTTTGGTCCTTATCTGTTGCGGGCGCAGGATATTTGAGGAGATCTTTCCCTAGTACGAGAGGACCGGGATGGACGAACCAATGGTGTTCCAGTTGTTCTGCCAAGGGCATTGCTGGGTAGCTAAGTTCGGCAGGGATAACCGCTGAAAGCATCTAAGCGGGAAACCCACTCCAAGATAAGATATCCCGTACCGTAAGGTACCTGAAGGCTCGTTGGAGATGACAACGTTGATAGGTCGGGTGTGGAAGTGCAGTAATGCATGGAGCTTACCGATACTAAAGAGCCGTGCGGCTTAACCATATCCTTTTTTAAATGAAGTTACCCCTGCTATTTAATTGTCAATTTTTTTAATATCCGCGGGACAGAATTTATTCTGTCCTCGGGTGGCTAAGAATTTTTCGGTGGCCATAGCGAAGAGGTCCCACCCGTTCCCATTCCGAACACGGAAGTTAAGCTCTTCAGCGCCGATGGTACTGCATGGGAGACTATGTGGGAGAGTAGGTCGCCGCCGGTTTATTTTAAGCCCCATAGGAGCGTTCATACGCGCCTATGGGGCTTTCTTGCGTTAAGCCCACCGCCCTTCTTTTGATTGCGGGAAGGGCGGCGGGCAGTATGGTTTACTGTTTGGTGAAGGTAAGATGTGGCCCCTGTCCCTGATCGATGAGGATGTGGTCGCCTTCGGAAAAAGTTCCTTCCAGAATTTCCAGTGCTAAGGGATCTTCGATAGAGCGCTGGATAGCCCTTTTTAAGGGACGAGCGCCATAGGCGGGATCGTAGCCGGTCGTAACCAGAAACTGTTTTGCCTCTTTGGTCAGGGTGACCTTGTACTTATGTGAGGCCAACCGTTTTGCCATCCGCTTGATTTGAATGTCGACAATTTGCAGCAGATCTTCCCGGCTAAGACCGTGGAAGGTAATGATCTCATCGACCCGGTTGAGAAACTCGGGCTTGAACTGGCGATGGAGGAGTTCGTCGATCTCTTTTCGCATCCCCGCCGGATTTGTTTGCGCCATTTCCATAATGATATGGCTGCCGAGGTTGGAGGTCATGATGAGGATAGTATTTTTAAAATCTACGGTCCGTCCTTTGCCATCGGTCATTCGGCCGTCATCAAGCACCTGCAGGAGCACATTAAACACATCGGGATGGGCCTTTTCAATCTCGTCGAGCAAGATAACGGAGTACGGGCGTCGCCGTACCGCCTCGGTCAACATGCCGCCTTCGTCATAGCCAACATAGCCGGGAGGGGCCCCGATCAACCGAGCGACCGAATGCTTTTCCATGTACTCCGACATGTCGACTCGAATCATGGCCTGCTCGGAATCAAAGAGGAAATCCGCCAGACTCCGAGCCAGTTCGGTCTTGCCGACACCGGTCGGGCCAAGGAAAATAAAGCTGCCCAAAGGTCGATCCGGGTCCTGCAGTCCGGCCCGCGCCCGGCGGACCGCATTGGCGACTGCCACAATGGCCTCTTTCTGGCCGATGACCCTGGTGCCTAAGGCCGATTCCGCCTGTACCAGCTTCTCTTTTTCGCCTTCCAAAAGCCGGTCCACCGGAATCCCGGTCCATTTGGCGACCACCGCAGCAATATCCTCTGCACCGACTTCTTCCTTCAGCATCTGATGCTTTTCCTGGATTTCATTCAGTCGGGAGTTGGCAATTTCGAGGTCTTTGGTTAATTGAACAATCCGGCCGTAGCGGATTTCCGCCACCTTACTCAATTCACCGGCTCGTTCTGCCCGTTGTTCCTCCATGTGGGCTTGGTCGATCTTGGCCTTGATGTCACGGATGGACTGGATGATGTCTTTCTCCAGGGTCCATTGGCCTTTCATGGCGTTGAGCGAGTCCTCAAGATTGGCCTGATCTTCTTTGACTTTTGTCAGTCGTTCAAGGGAGGCCGGATCTTTTTCTTTTTTTAGTGCCTCCTGTTCGATCTCCATCTTGATTTTTTTTCGTTCCAGTTGATCGATTTCCGTGGGCATGGAGTCAATTTCAATCCGCAGACGGGACGCGGCCTCGTCAATCAGGTCAATGGCTTTATCCGGCAGAAATCGATCCGTGATATAGCGGTTGGAAAGCGTGACCGCAGCCACGGTGGCGGCATCCTGGATACGAACCCCATGGTGCACCTCATATTTTTCTTTGATGCCTCGGAGGATGGCGATGGTGTCCTCTTCGCTGGGCTCCTGAACCAACACCGGTTGGAATCGGCGCTCCAGAGCAGCATCTTTTTCAATATACTTGCGGTATTCATCCAAGGTTGTGGCACCGACGCAATGCAGTTCCCCGCGCGCCAAGGCCGGTTTGAGCATGTTGGAGGCATCCATCGAACCTTCGGCCGCCCCGGCACCGACCAGAGTATGGATCTCATCGATGAACAGGATGATCTCGCCCGCCTTTTTTTCCACTTCTTTGAGTACGGCCTTGAGCCGGTCTTCGAATTCACCACGGTATTTGGCGCCGGCAATCAGCGAGCCGAGGTCCAGCGAAATCACCTGCTTGCCTTCCAGAGTCGAGGGAATGTCACCGTTGACGATGCGCTGGGCCAATCCCTCGACAATGGCCGTTTTGCCGACACCCGGTTCACCAATTAAGACCGGATTGTTTTTCGTCCGGCGGGAGAGAACCTGGATGATCCGCCGGATTTCCTCGTCCCTGCCGACCACGGGATCAAGTTTGCCTTTTCTTGCTACATCGGTGAGATTACGAGCATATTTTTCAAGTGCCTGATATTTGTCCTCCGGGTAGGGGTCAGTCACCCGCTGATTACCGCGAACCACCATCAGGGCCTTGAGAAACGAGTCGCTGGTAATTCCCTGACGCTTGAGCATGGCAGCGGCTTTGAGCGATCTGTCGGCCAGAATGGTAAGAAAAAGGTGTTCCTGGCTGACATACTCGTCCTGCATGTTGGCGGCTGTTTTGAACGCCTGATCGAGCAGCGTTCTAAACTGTTGAGAGGCATAGGTCTGATTGGCCCCGGCTCCGGTCACCTTGGGCAGGTTGTTGATGAGTTGGTTCGTTTCTCCCAGGACCACACTCGGCGTGATGCCCATTTTTTGGAGAACCGGAACGACCACGCCCTCGGGTTGCTCAAGGATGGCCTTAAGCAGATGTTCCGGTTGCAGTTCCTGATTGCCGCTATTTTGCGCCAGTTGCTGGGCTGCTTGAATGGCTTCCTGGGATTTGACGGTGAACTTGTCGAGTTGCATATCTTCTCTCCTTAACTGCCTTGTTTATTTTCAAAAAACAGGATGTTAGTTGTTATATTTGGAGAATACTTTAAGGATTGAATTGCAAGTGTCAAGATTTTGGCACAAGAGGGGGCTTTTTAAGTTGGAAGTTATCCTTAGCCGGTTCGTATTCGAGTGCGAGGCGGATCCGTTGGGGAGGGGATCGTGAACGCAACTTTGAAGAAACAGAAACCCCCCCTTGCCGGAGACCGGCAAGGGGGGGTTAGGGTTGGTTGCCAAAGGATCCGTCAACCGCAGGTTCCTCCGCAGGTACCTGAACTGCAACTGCCTCCTCCGCCAAGAGGGTTGGTAGAGGTTATGGAGAAGCCGGATCGGTATCCCGCTTCCATGAAATCAACTTTAACCGCCCCGCATTTTTCCAGCAGACTTTCTTCCAGTAAAAATTGCAGGCCGCCTTCTTCAAACACCTTATCGCTATCTTTTGGCTCATCCAGAGCCAAACCAAGAGAGGGACCGCTTCAGCCACCCTGCATCAGGGCGATGCGAACCGCAGAACTGATTTTGTTCTGCTCAAGGTATGTTTTCAGATTATTTATTGCTAAATCTGTTACTTCAAACATTCATTCCTCCTCAATAAAGAAATGCTCTCTCCGTTTGGTGGGGAGAGCGTTGGGGTATGACTTTAAAATTAAGGCAATATGAGGCCCAAGTCAACCCAAGATGCGGTTGCAAAATTATTGCTGTGCAGAACCCGGAATTTTTTATTCATGGCGTCAGTTATTCGCTGCCGTTGTTCAATGTAACTCCTCAGCCGTATCGGATGGGGATCTTGTTATCGCGAGAGCGGGTGAGGAATCAAAAGATAAACCGACTGTTGCAAGAAAAAGGAGAATAAGGCTATTGTTAAACAAGGGCACCATGTGCGGGGATGTTGCCTTTCTCAAACAAGCTGTTTTGAGAAAAATTGGATACGTCATGGAAAAACATTGTCAAACCGAGAAGCGCTATCTAAATTCAACACATTGATTGTGTTGTAGTACAAGTAACCTTTACAGACGAGAGCCTCAACATGCGAGAAAAATTACTCATATCCACAGGTGGTGGAGATGCGCCGGGTCTGAATGCCGTCATTTTTGCCGTCGTCAACTCGGCAACGCGGAAAGGATGGGAGGTCTATGGCAGCAAGGCCGGGTATGGCGGCCTGCTCGATCGGGACGACTTAATTCGCTTGACCCCTGAAGATGTCGAGGGCATTCTTTCCCAGGGCGGCACCATTTTGGGGTCCACCAACAAAGGCAATCCGTTTGCCAAACCCGTGGAAAATCTGGCCGGGGAAATCCAGATTCTCGATATTTCAGACAAAATTCTCGCAAATTTCAACAGGATGGGGTTTTTTTGCCATATTGCGGTGGGGGGGGATGGAAGCCTGGAAATCGCCCATCGTTTTGCCCAAAAGGGGATGCCGGTCATCGGTGTTCCTAAAACCATTGATAATGATCTGGAGGCCACGGATCGGACCTTTGGTTTCGATACGGCAGTTTCCACCGCCACCGATGCCATTGATAAACTGCATTCAACGGCCAAGTCCCATGATCGGGTGATGGTCGTTGAGGTCATGGGGCGGGATTCCGGCTGGATTGCGCTTTATTCGGGGATATCCGGCGGCGCTGATGTCATTCTGATCCCGGAAATCCCCTTTAAACTTGATTCGATATGCGAAAAAATCAGCGACAACGAGTTGCATAACAAACATTACTCGATTGTGGTGGTGGCTGAAGGCGCTCGCGCCGAGGATGGTGAAGTCATCAGCAAGGGGCAGGGGGAAGTCGGTAGATCCGAGGTCGTGTTGGGCGGGGTGGGTGAGTGGGTCGCCAACCAGATCCGTCAGCGACTCGGCAAGGATACCCGATCTCTGGTTCTGGGGCATCTGCAGCGCGGCGGTTCTCCCACAACCTTTGACCGGCTGCTTGCCCTTCGTTTTGGTGCCGCTGCGGTGCGTCTGGCCGAGGCCGGAGTTTTTGATCACATGGTTGCCTGGGTGCCTCCAACCATGACCTCGGTTCCCATTGCCGACGCTATCCGTCGTCGTAAAAAAGTCGATCTGGAGAGCGATAAGGTGCTGACGGCCCGTGATATCGGCATCTGTCTGGGCGATTGACTGACTCCCTTCCCCGCCACTGAGCTTTTCTTGCCATGTCCACCGTCGAACGCCTGCAGACGCTCTATAGCCGCATGTATGAACAGTTGGGCCCCCAGCACTGGTGGCCGGGAGAGACGCCCTTTGAGGTGATGGTGGGAGCGATTCTTACCCAGAACACCAGCTGGCACAATGTCGAGAGGGCGATTGCAAACCTCAAAGGGGGCAACCTGCTCTCTTTTGCCGCCTTGTCCGCCCTGCCCACAGGGCTGTTGGCCGAATATATCCGGCCTGCGGGATATTATAATATCAAGGCCGGGAGACTCCATAATCTCCTGGCCTTTGTCAATAGGGAGCACGGCGGGGATCTGGAAACGTTTTTGGGCCAACCGCTTGCACCCCTCCGCGAGCAGTTGCTGTCCATCAAGGGCATCGGCCCTGAAACCGCTGACTCCATCCTGCTTTACGCGGCCCACTTACCGATTTTTGTCGTAGATACCTATACCCACCGTATTCTTATCCGCCACCAGGTGATCGATGAAGATTTCGGTTATGCCGAGATTCAGGAGTTGTTTATGGAGAATCTGGCCAGTGATACCCGGCTCTATAATGAGTACCATGCCTTGTTGGTGCGGGTCGGCAATATGTATTGCAAAAAGAACAACCCCAACTGTGCTTCCTGCCCCCTGCAAGGGGTGTGAGCATCAATGGGGGAGGCGTTACAAAGTGGTTTCCTCGACCGAAAGATCCTTTGCAGGCTCCAGCACTTGATCTTGCCGGTTATGCCAGAGCAATTTCCGGCAGACACCGCGGATCAAGCTCGCTTCTTTTTTCTTCAGCCGGATTCGACCAAGGAACTGGCGGATGTTGCGCATCCAATAGATTCGGTTGGTGTCACGGATAAAGGTAACTGCCGCCAGTGCTGCCTCGACATGCTCGTACATCCCTTCCAGATCATGGGAGTTTGCGTATTCTGATTTGGGCATCCGGGCAAACGGGTTGACATTGACCGCAGTGTACAATTCGTAACAGTGAATACCCACTGCCTGTGCAAGATTGAGTGAGGCGAAACCGGCGGTGGGTATGGTGGAAGCAAACTGGCAGAGGTCGAGATCCTCGTTGCTGAGTCCGGCATTTTCCGGGCCGAACATTAACCCGATCCGGGAGTCGGCAAGGAGCGGAGCAATTTCCGCCACTACCTCGCGCGGCGTCCGGTCCTGCGGCCGATGTCGACCTTGCCGGGCCGTGGTGCCGACAATAACATGAAAAGGCTCCGCCGCTTCCGCAGTGGTCCGGCAGACACGCATGGAGTGGATTAAAGGAGCGGCTTTATGGGTCGCCATTTTCAACATGCGATCCTGATCTAATGCTTCTTCGCTGACAACAATGAGTTGCGATATCCCGAAGTTTGAGGCAATCCGTGCCGATGCGCCGATATTTTCGGGATATTTCGGCTGCACCAGGATAATCCCGGTTTGCCCGAGGCGGCTGGAGGGTATCTGTTCATCCGTCATGGTCTTTTTCCATCGGGATCAACGATCCGTGGACTGCTCCAATTCCAGCTGTTTTTTTGAGGACTTATCGGAGCCAGGAGACGTGCTGGTGGTCATGCGTTTGAAGAACGGGATGATACCGCGTTCGGCCCGTTTCATCTCCTCTTCCGCTTCTTTGATCGTAATCTGCCAGGCAGGGGCAAACCCCGGAGACTTTTCGAACATAATCTCTATGGCCTTTTGATAGACCTGCACCTGGCGAAGCTCCTGGCGGCCGGGTTTCTGGTTGAGCACCTGCACCATGTTGCGGAGATTGTCCCGTTCCTGTTTGATTTTCTCCAGGTTTTCCTTGCGCCGTTCGTTTTCCGCAGAATCGATTTCAAGTTTGGTGTGGAGGTGTTCGCGGAGTTTTTTGAGATTGGTATTGAGTTCTCTTGCTTTGAACAGTCCCCGTATCCACAAGATGGCGGCGATCAACAGACCGATGGTCAACCCGCGTAGAAAGGGATTCGTCAGGATGCTCGATATCCAGCTGGTGTCTTCCATGATACTCTACCTCAGAAGTAAAAAATGATGCGGAATGGAACCGGTCGGTTCCAGGCATTGTAGAAGGGTTCATAATCCGAAACGAGTATTTTTATTTGAATTGCCGACATTCGTCAAGGAAAACCAAGGTGCCCCTGGCCGTGTTCATTCCGAGGTGCTGTCCCGGTTCAAAGCGGGCTCGTTGGGGAGCGCCGCGGGCAGGGAAAAAGTGAGCCGTCTGTTTGAGAGATTGACATCCTCCAGCCGCACGGTGACGCGGTCACCGAGTTGATACATTTTGTTGCTTCGTTCGCCGATCAATCGGTAACGGCGGCTGTCGTGGAGGTAGTAATCGTCGGTCATTGTGGTGAGCGGCACGCTGCCGTTGATATAGCAGTCATCAAGGACAACGAACAGGCCAAAGGAGGTCACTCCGGAGATGATCGCGCCAAAGGTCTCGCCGACCCGGTCCATGAGAAAGAGGGCTGCACAGCGGACATGAACATTCCGTTCGATATCAACGGCCTTACGCTCGCATTGTGAGAGATGAACGCCAGCCTCACCCAAATTTTTTCCTTCCTCCGATAAAGGCAAGGGCTGTGTTTCGCCAGTCTGGCCCAAGAGCAGGCTGTGGAGAGCCCGATGGACAACCAGATCCGGATAGCGGCGGATCGGTGAGGTGAAATGCAGGTAAAATTTGGCTGCCAGACCGAAGTGGCCCGAGTTTTCCGGGGAATACCTGGCCTGCTGCATGGTTCGCAATAACAGATTGTTGACGATGTATTCGGCCGGTGAGTTTTTGGCCTGCTCAATGACTAGGGCAAACCAGCCGGGATTGACCTCGGATTGGGGCAAGTGCAGGCCCAGTGCCTTGGCCGCATTGGTAAAGGTTTCCAGCTTGGTCAGGTCCGGATATTCATGAATACGGTACAGCACGGGCTTTCGTGCAAGGGCCAGGGTCTCGGCCACGGCCTCGTTGGCGGCGAGCATGCAGTCTTCGATCAGCATGTGCGCCTGATTCCGTTCGGCCAGGGCGATCGAGGTGATGTGTTCCTGCGCAAGACTGATTTGAGGTTCAGGAATGTTGAACTCCAGGCTGCCGCGGGCAACCCGCCGTTTCTTGAGCAATGCGGTTAATTCTTTTCCGAGTTCGAGCATCGGCACCAGATCGGTATGGGCGGCGCGGACCTGCGGGTCTTGCAGATACACCAGCTGGTGCACCGTGTCATAGGTGAAACGCCGGCGGCTTCTGATCAGGCTCTTGCCGTATCGTTCTTTGATGCGCTTCCCCTCATTATCATAGGTGAGGATTGCGGTGAAGGCTGGTCGGTCCTGGTCCGGGACCAAGCTGCAAAGATCGTTGGAGAGCCGTTCGGGCAGCATCGGCAGAACCCGGTCCGGAAGGTAGACACTGGTGCCCCGCAGATAGGCCTCCTTGTCGATGGACGAGCCCGGGGTGACATAATGGCCGACGTCGGCAATAGAGACATAGAGCGTAAAAGCGTCCGTTGTCCGCTCAATACAGATGGCGTCATCAAAATCCCGGGCGGTTTCGCCGTCAATGGTCACATGGGGCAGATGGCGGAGATCCAGGCGCTCAGCCGTGCATTCGGTCACCGCCGTCAGCTGCTCGGCCTCTGCGATGACTTCGGCCGGGAAGGATTCACGGAGAGCGGCCCGGATGATCGCCATGCGGATCTGTACGCTTACCGTCCGGGGATCGCCGAGGATTTCAATAACTTTGCCGGTCGGCCCCTGTCGCTCCGATCCGTAATCAAGGATATCGACCACCACCGCAACGCCATCGGGGGCGGAGAGCGTATCGCCCCGCCGGATCAGTACGGAGTAGGGCAGGCGATCGTCGTCCGGCGTCAGGTATCCGCCGGAAGCACTGGAGGTGAACATGCCGCAGAGCCGGGTGAAGGCCCGGTTCAAGACCTGGGTGATGATTCCTTCCCGCCGTCCCCGTGCCGTCCCGGTGACGGTTACCAGAACGGAGTCGCCATGGCTCGCCCCACCCAGATGATGCGGGGAAATGAACACATCCTTGCCGCCCTTGGCTTCCCCTTCAATCACCGCAAAACCAAAGCCCTTGGCGGTCAGGTCAAGTGTGGCCCGGAGTGTTTCCGGGGGCGGTGCCAAGAGAAAGCGTTTGCCCTTTTTCTCCATTTTACGGGACTCCACCAGCTGCAATAGGGCCTTCTGCAGGAGCGCTTGCTGGCCATGGCTGAGGTGCAGCGCTTGCATAATTTCCGTTATGGTCAGTGCCCCGGAGTGTTGTGCAAAAAGGGCAAGAATCGTCGATTGCAAGGAAGGTTCGGCGGTTTTGTCACCGGGTCGTTTGCTCTGCCGGCGTTTTTTTCGGGTCTTTCCCACTCTATTTTCTTTGCGGAGCGATTTTCTGGTCATCTTTTTTCCATTCCCTGATAAATGAATGCGTCCTCTCCCGGAAAGAGGTGAATTTCCTTTGTCCAAGGGGGACTATCTGCTACAGTACGAGTCCTCTTTTTTTACGGATAAGAGGATTGTACACTATTCTGTAGGTAAGGGAAGAAAAAGGCAGGGATAAAGGGCGCGATACCGGATGCAATACGCTAAATTCGATCTTGATACATATCGTCAGATAATGCAGGCATTTATCGGCGATGGACCTGAAGTACAGGTTTTTTGGAAAGCCCTGGATTTTGCTTTGGAGGCCCATTGCAATCAATGGCGGCGATCCGGGGACCCCTATATCATGCATCCCTGTTCAGTGGCCCGGATTCTTGCTGAAGAATTGGATATCCGCAATCCTGAAATTTTGGCGGCGGCTCTGCTCCACGATACCGTGGAGGACGTGGAAAGCGTCACCGACGAGGTGATCCGCCAAAAATTCGGTCCCAATGTGGAGGCTATTGTCGAAGGATGCACCAAGGTGACCAATTATACCGGTGACCGCCAGACCTTCAAGAAACTGGTGCATCGGAAAATCTTCAGCGGCGCTGCGGCAAAGCTGGAGGTGATGATCGTTAAGCTGGCGGACAGACTGCACAATCTTCGCACTCTCGCCAGTATGCCTAAACATAAACGGCAGAAGATCGCCGATGAAACGCTGGATATTTACGCCCCCCTGGCCACCATCCTCGGCCTTTTTGCCATCAAGCGGGAACTGTACAACCTGGCCCTGGCCTATAAATTTCCGCGCCAGGGCAGTCGTTTGCAGATGCACATCAACAGTCTGCGCAACGATCCCGAGGTGCTGCAAATTATTGAAAACGTCCAGGAGGCGCTAAAGAAGGAGGGGGTTGAGGGGACGGTATCCCCGCGGACCAAAGGATTGTGGGGCTACTATGATATTCGCAATCGTATTCTGATCAAGGAAATCGAGAGTCCCCAAGAGATGCTGATCTTGGCGAAAACCAGGAGTGGCTGCTATCAGGCGCTGGGAATCCTCAACGAGATCTACCCGCCGGTGCCGCGAACAATCAGGGATTTTATCTCCAATCCCAAGACGTCGGGTTATCAGGGGCTGCACGCCCGGCCCAATATCAATGGCCGGAAATATCTGTTCAAGATCCGCACCGAAGAGATGGCCCGTCGCGCGCAACGCGGCGTGGTTCGCAACTGGGGAGGGGATAGCAAGGCGAACAGTCGGTTTTTTAAAGAAATTCAGGAAATGTTCGACATCCTCGGCAGCGACGATTCGGTCTCCTATCGGGATATGATCGCTGCCAGCGGTCGCAAGGAAATCTACACCTATACCCCCCAGGGGGATCTTGTCTGTCTGCCGGTGAACTCGATCCTGCTTGATTTTGCCTTCCGGGTGCATACCGCCATCGGGCACACCGCCGTCGGCGGCATGATCGGCAAGCAAAAGGTCAGGCTCGATCAGCAACTCCGGGACGGCAATGTCATCAAGGTCATCCGCCAGGAAGAACAGGTGAATTTCGATCCCGGATTGCAGATCCTCTGTCAGACCCCCAAGGCCCGATCGGAACTGGCCAAGGCCTTCCGTCTTCGGCGGGAAGCGGTCTCACGTCAGATCGGCGCTTCGGTGCTGGCGCAGGAGCTCCGGCGCTACGGCGTCCCCCTCGAGGTGATTGAAAAAGACGGGATGGCTGATATCCTGGCGTATTTCGACATTGAATCTCTGGCTGAGCTGTATCTCAGCATAGGGGAGGGACGGGTTCGCCTGCGGGAATTGATTTACGAGATCAGGAACGGTCTCTATGTCGGCAAGCCTACCCTGATGCAACCGACCGGTGTTTTTAACCGGGTCGATCTCGCCACCCTTGACCCGGTGGTGATGAAATCATCTGCCTGCTGTAAACCCGGCCCCCTGGACAAGGGGGTGATCGGTCTGCTCAGCGAACGAGGCCTTTCCCTGCACCGCAAGGATTGCACCCAGTTGCAGAAAATTAATTTTCAGCGGGAAGATGCGGTGGAGGTGCGGTGGAAACTGCACGCCACGAAAATAGAGAAGACCCAGAAAATTATTGTGATGCAGGCGAGCAGAAACCGTCTTCTCATGCTGCTCTCCGTGGCTCCGGAAGAAATGAAGGTGGTGGAGATCGTCTCTCTGGGCAAGGCGGGTTCCGTGGTTGGCGATTGGGAAATCAACTTTCAGGTGGACAGCCTCTATGGTCTCAAAAAAATCATTCGGCATTTTTCCCGCTCCGGACTCAGCTACGAGTTTGAGGTCGATCAGTGACCAGGGAATTGCCTCGTCCGGGCTGTAGGCGTACGGCACACCCTCAGCAACGGGATGACCTTTGCCTACAGAAGAGGTTCCTGGGCTAGTTGCCATTTTTCTTGGGGCTGGCAACTGTCGATGTGCGCCTCCAGTTGGGCTTGAAATACCTCTCGTGATACTTCCCGTGTGCCGAACCGTAACAGGTGCTCGGTGGTCATCTGGCAGTCGATCATGGCAAGGTTGAGACGGAGGGCCTGTTGCACCAGGGCGGCCAGTGCCACCTTGGAGGCATCCGTTACCACCGTGAACATGGATTCGCCAAAAAAAATCCCATCCAAGCAGACCCCGTAGAGCCCCCCGGCCAGGCGGCCGTCCTGCCGGCATTCGATGGAGTGGGCAAAGCCGAGTTCATGCAGACGGCAATAGGCCTGCTGCATTTCCGGGGTGATCCAGGTGCCTTTTTCCCGTCGGCCGGAGGCAGTGGCGCAGCCGGCGACAACCTGTGCAAAGGCGGTATCGGCGCTTACCTGGAAGGTATCGGCGGCCATGGTGCGCCGGAGCCGTCTGGGCAGGTGAAATTCGTGGGGAAAGAGGACCAGTCGCGGTGCCGGTGACCACCAGAGGATGGGGTCGCCCATGGAAAACCAGGGGAAGATGCCCTGGCTATAGGCCATGATCAGCCGTGCCGGACTCAGGTCACCGCCGACAGCCAGAAGCCCGTCGGGTTCGGCGAATTCGGGACTGGGGAAGATCAGGGCTTGGGTGAGGCGAAAGAAAGGCATGGCGGTTCCGGTGAGAAAAGAAAAAAAGTCGCTATCGGCCGGATAGCGTACCGCAGAAACGAAAAAAGGCAAGCCCGAAGGCTTGCCTTGATGGTGGAAAGAGAGAGCGGGGAAAATCAGCTGTTCACCCGACGGCGACGGGCGACACCGGCCAAGCCAGCGATGCCGGTACCGAAGAGAAGCATGGTGGTGGGTTCGGGGACAGGGGCTTGCTCGCCAATAAGCTGGCTTTGAGCAGATGTACCGTTAGGGTATAAGATATTTATAGCGGTAACGTAAGGATTGTATTCATCTGTAACCTTTCCTGATACAGAAGAGTTATAGAAATTTTGAGCGGCCGCGCTAAGAGTAGTTATTTCTCCCTCACCCTTCCATATTATTTCTTGAATGATATTTGCTAGGTCATCCGTATGGGTACCAAAAGCATTAGTAAAAGTATACGTATAATATACCCATTGGGTTTGGTTGGTTAGTGTGTAGTTACCATTAATATTGGTCGCGCCGCCACCTACAACTACATCTTGTACGGAGTCGATTTTGTACGTTGGGGATGTACCGAATGAAGAAACATTAATATATTCAGTCCTCTCAAGGCAGAAACTAATGTAATCTGTTGTACCATCAAAGCCACTAGTAGAATTGGTCCCAATGTCAAGCAGAAATTCTCCGCCACCCTTCGCATTGCCTAATCCTGAAGCGGTATCAATTTTTACATATTGACCTGCGGACGGTAATGCTAATGCCGATCCAGCAAAGAACAGTAAACATGAAATCGACAAAATGCTTGTTTTGACCAATGTGTTCATAATTCCCTCCTATATTTTTAGTTGTATGTCGTGCGATTTGTAATAAATAACGTTTACCGAATTAAAGCAAAATGCGGGCCATGTTTTTTATTGTTCTAATTCATGACGTTATGTCGATAAGTCGCAATAGGTGGGTAAAATTTCCAGATTCATAGTGATATTGTCGGTTTTTTCGTTCAGAAATGCGGAAGAATAGATCAGGGCAATAATAAAATAAATTGGTGTCTCTCTAGAATCCCCAATAATCTATAATCCGGAAATCCGGAGAACGGTTGATTCGCCCCTGGGCTTTCCGGAAAATTCCAAGAAAAAGCCCCAATTGAGCAAAAAGAGATTTACAGGAAGCCCTAAGTCATTGATAATCAATTGACTTGTACGTTTTTCTCGCACTCGTGGCGGGCCCGACAACATCGTTCCGAAAGGCCTGAGCCTGGGTGGCAACCTCGTGGGAAACGGTGTTTTTTCCTGCTGTTCCACCAACTCAAGATTCCATCGGTTTTTATATAATGTATTACCTCGAACATTTTCATCTCACCCATTCACCCTTCCAAGAAGAACCGGATCCGGAGATCTTTTTTCCAGGGGCAAAACGGGAAGAAATTTGTCAGTCGCTGCTCCTCGATATCCTTGCCGGAAAACCGTTGATCAAGCTCATCGGTCGGGAAGGATCGGGAAAAACTCTGATCTGCCGGGTGATTGTCGATCGTTTGCCTGCCCAATATGAGGTCGTGTACATCGACAATCCGGTCGGCTCTTTTGATGATCTGTTGCGGATTGCCTGCATTGATCTCGGCATGCATCTGAGCGGTAAGCATGACTCCGCTAACTCCTTGCATGAGTTGCGCCAGTTGCTCGAAACGCAGCGGTCTGCAAAGAAAAAGATCGTGCTGATCGTGGACGGGGCCGAAAAACTTTTTCTCGCCACCCTGGAACGGTTGGTACGCTTTGTTAATGACAACCGGGAAGATCTCGGACTGACCATAGTACTTGCCGGTCGACCGGGACTGGATGCCAATCTGGAACAGCTTGCCGTCTTCTGCGCCCATATCGATATTCAGGCTGGCTATTATCTTGAGCCCTTGATTGAAAACGAAACCCGGCAATACCTCCGGTTTCGTCTCAATGCCGCCGGTCTGAGCCGCGAAGAGCACGGTGATATTTTTGCCGATGGCGCGGTTGCCAAGATTTTTGACTCGGCCCAGGGAAATATGCGGATGATCAACATCCTGGCTGAGGAATCGCTGCAGGTGTCCTGTTCGGAAAAATCCTTCATGGTACTGCTAGATCATGTCGAACCGGAAGACGGAGGCAGTGGGCAGGCGGCGAGCAGAATTCTTGCAGTCTATGAGCTGCTTCGCGGGAATCGACTGCTGACGGCAGTGCTTGCGGGTGCGGCTATTCTGGTGCTGCTGGTTGGGTTCATGCTCAGTGGCAACAGCGGCCAAAAATTGCAGCCCCAAGCCTCAACGGAAAAAGCGCTCAAGGTCCTGCCCCTGCAACCCCTTGAGCCGTCTTCTTCCGGGACCGACAAGAACGCAGAGGCGGTAGCGGGGGTATCTCCGACCGCCCCGAACGATTCATCGCACAGTACCGCAGTCCGGTTCGGGGAAACGGAAGAGCCACCACCGGCGCGGTCTGCAGCGAAAGAGTCGCGGGACGGCAACAGACTGTACCGGGAACGGCTTGGAGCCAGTGCCATTTGGCTGGCCGGGGCGCTCCGGGGGGGATATACCATTCAATTGATGATGCTGATGTCCGATCAGGCACGGACGAGCATTACCAATATTTTGGTGCAGGATGAGTATTACCTGCTTCGGAATCAGTTGTATATCGTCCGCAAGAAAACCAGACCGCCGACGCTGTTTGTCTTTTACGGGATTTTCGACACCATGGACGCTGCCAGAGAAGCCCGGAACACCATGCCGGTTGCCCTGCGTAAGCATCATCCCTATCCGCTTTCAATGAGCGATGCCTTGAAAAAGACCGAGAATTGAAAAAGGGGAGGGCTGCCGCACTCCGCGTTTTTCCTTTCCGGCGATCAAGGCTGTTCAAACGTTTTTTTTAAATTTCTATTCAATTTAAACAACGGAACCAAACATGGATGTTTTTCTTGCCAGACCCCGCGGTTTCTGTGCCGGGGTTAATCGGGCCATTACCATTGTCAATCAGGCTCTGGAACGGTATGAGCCGCCCGTTTACGTGCTGCATGAGATTGTTCACAACACCCATGTCCTTGAGGAATTACGGAATCGAGGCGCGGTGTTTGTCGAGGAGCTGGAAGAAATTCCCCCGGGATCGGTCACGGTGTTCAGCGCCCATGGGGTGGCACGATCTGTGGAAGAAAAGGCGCAGGTTCTGCGATTGCGTACCATTGATGCGACCTGCCCCTTGGTTTCCAAGGTACACCGGCGGATGATTCGTCTCAACACCCTTGGCTATGATGTCCTGGTGATCGGCCATAAGGGGCATCCAGAAGTTGAGGGAACCTGCGGTCAGGCGGTGGGCGCGGTCCATGTGGTTTCCAGTCCTTCCGAGATAGCCGGCCTTCAGGTGACGGATCCCGCCAGGGTCGGTTATGTCACCCAGACCACACTCAGTGTCGATGATACCGCAGAAATGCTCAAAGCGCTCCGGCAACGATTTCCGGAAATCACCGAGCCGGAACGGACCGATATCTGCTATGCAACCACCAACCGCCAGGCAGCGGTTCGGCGCTTAGCCGACAGTGTTGACCTTGTCTTGATTGTCGGGTCGAAAAACAGCTCCAATTCAAATCGTCTTCGCGAGGTGGCGGAGCAGCGGCAGACCCCTGCCCATCTGATTGATCATGCCGGAGAGATCGACCCGCAATGGTTTGCCGGGGTGCAGCGGGTTGGAGTCAGTGCTGGAGCCTCGGCACCGGAACATCTAGTGGTTGAGGTTGTTGCCTGGCTGCAGCGCTCGAGTCCCGGGCAGGCTGTGGAAATGGAAGGTGAGGAAGAACTGATCAGTTTTCAAGTCCCGGATATGAATGAATAACCCGCAGTTTTTAGGGCTTCATCCGGTTTGTCATTGCACCATCCGATGCACCCCGACGATTTCAACCTCGCGAAAGCGTTCTCGGTTGCATTGGGTCAGGGCGGTCAACGTGGCCCGGTTCGGATGACCGATGCCTATGGCCCATCCCTGTTTCTTCGCCAGCGCAACCAACTGATCCATCTGCCGGCAGATCTTCCTAGGTTCCCGATCATTATCAAGAAAAACATCTCGCCGGGCAACCGGTACGCCCATTTGTCGCGCAGTGGCCACTCCTTGAGAGGCTGCGGTGGTAAAGGAATCGATAAAGAAAAAGGATCGGTCCTTCAGGCCGTTCATCACCACCCGCATCCCCGGCACATTTTCGGTGAAACGAGATCCCATGTGATTGTTGGCCCCGATCGCATGGGGAACCGCAGCCAGCATCCCGGCCATCTTGCGCCTGATGTCCGTGGGTGAATCCTGTACCCATAAACCTGCGGCACCGGGATCCCAGGCGGGATTTTTTGGCTCCATGGGAAGATGGACAAGGACATCCCGACCGAGACGGAAGGCGGTCTCCGATTGTTCCGCGGTATAGGGGGCATCCGGAAGAAAAGAAAAGGTCAGGTTGAGCTCAAGTCGCAATAATTGTTGGCCCACCTGTTGGTTGTCGCCCATGTCATCAATGATGAGGGCAATGCAGGGCCGTTTTTTTACCAAGGAGGCCCGCGGAGTTTTAGGCTTCGGCGAGGGCTCCTGCACCTTGATGATTGCATCGACCGGCGGCAGATCGGGATCTTCGAAAACGGTTAAAGGCGCAATGATGACGGATTCTGCAGGGGCCGGACGCAGCGGAAGCGATGCTGTTCGGGCGGTCTCCCGGGCGGTTGTTTTTTTCGTGTCCGCCGGTTCCGGGCCACGGCAACCGACCAGGAACAGGGCTGCCAGCAGAACGCATAGGGCTGCGGTCCCGACGGAGAAAGAGGATGGGGAGCGGAACAAGAGGGCCGACTATTTTTTTCGGGCAAGGATATATCCTGCCAATTCCTTAAGCAGATCGGTATTTTCCCGCTCGTGTTGTGATGTGGAAAAGGGGGCCAGGGCATCCATGGCCGCATCGACCAGTTGCCGGGCGGTGCAGGCGGCGGCGTTGAATCCGTCGAGCCGCTCGATGAGCGTATACAACTGCGTGTAGGCGCCGGGTCGGGTGCGATCGCCGTGCATCAAGGCCTCAAGCGCCTTTCTGTCGTGTTCATCGGCACCTGCAAAGGCATGCAGCAGGGGGAGGGTTATCTTTCCCTCGATGAAATCGTTTCCTGTTTTCTTGCCGGTACGCTCGGCATCACCCAGAAAATCCAAAAGATCGTCAACCACCTGAAAGGCGGCGCCAAGGTTGTCGCCGTAGGCCATCAACGCTTTTTGCTTGCCGGTTGCCGCACCGGCGAACAAGGCGCCGATGACGCAGGTGGAGGTAATGAGGTTGCCGGTCTTCTGACGGATGACATCAAAGTACCGCTGTTTTCCCGTGTTGAGGTCTCCGATGGAACGGAGCTGCTCAAATTCGCCGTTCACCATGGAGGCGGTTGCCTCACAGAAAACTTCCAGTCCTTCGGCGCCCGCCAGTTTGCCGATCAGATGCATGCTTCGGGCATGGAGCCAGTCACCGGCGAGAATGGCGGCCGAGGTGCCGTACCGTGCGCCCACCGTGGCCTTTCCCCGTCGTTGGTCCGCCCGGTCGATAACATCATCATGGGCAAGCGTGGCCACATGCAGATACTCAAAAGCCGTGGCGAGAAGATAGAGGCTGTCGTCATCCCGGCCGCAGCATCGCGAGCAAAGAACGGTAAGCAGGGGCCGGATTTTTTTGCCGCCGTTGAAAAGCGTATACTGCAATATTTCAATCAAGAGCGGATCGCTGCCAGCGAGTACTGTTGCCAAATCTTCGCGCATGACGGTTTCAATCCGGGCGGCAACCATAGCCGCTACACTGTGCAATCCTTTGTGGGGTTCTCTGTTCATTGGGTCCGTTGGTTTTTGATGCAGTAGAATTCGTAGAGATTTCCTGTGGTTGGGGGCGAAAAGAACCGGGCAGTGCCTGGGAAAGTCGCCATATTACGTTTTTTGTCTCCCCCGACAGGCTTCTGTGAGACTTACACTCGGTCAAAGAAAAGCGCCACCTCGTCCAGTTCTCGGGTGACCGGACTGGAAGGAAGGCTTTTGAGAAATTGGCGTCCGTACCCTTTGGTAAAGAGGCGGGTATCAAGGAGGGCGATAACGCCCCGGTCGCCGGCGGTTCGCATCAGTCTCCCCACTCCCTGACGCAGAGTGAGAATGGCCCGCGGCACCTGGAAATGGGAAAAAGGATTGCCGCCCAGAAGTTTTATCCGGTTGATGCGCGCCATAATAACAGGGTCGCTCGGGACTTCAAACGGTAATTTGTCGATAATCACCAGGCTGAGTGATTCGCCGGGGATATCGACTCCCTCCCAGAAACTGGCGACTGCAAAAAGCACGGAATCGGTGTCCTGACTGAATTGCCGCAGCAAGGTCCGCCGGGGCGCTTCTCCCTGCACCAGAAGCGGGTAGGAGACGCGGTCACGCAGGGCGCAATAGGCCAGATCCATGGCCGCAAAGGAGGTGAACAGCGCCAGGGCTCGGCCTTTGGCATGGGTAATGAGTGTTTCCATGCACCCGTGCAGCGCTTGTTGATAGCCTGGCCCCTGGGGTTCGGGAAACCGGGAATCAGGGATATAGATAAGGGTTCGCTGCTCATAATCAAAAGGCGAAGGCAGGGAAAGGGTCGGGGTTTCGGGGGGGAGGCCGAGTCGTTCAGTGAAATATTTGAAATTTCCGCCTGCGGTCAGGGTGGCTGAGGTGAAAACGCAGTGCCGTGCCATGGAAAACAGGGTTGATTGCAACTCTGCGGCCACGTCCACCGGGGTGGCAAAAAGGGTCAGGTTACGTTCGCTTCGTTCATACCAGTAGGTGTATCGGAGGTTCTCCTCTGCCGGGTCCTCAACGTGTTCCGCCATGATCAGCGTGAGACGCGAAACCAGATCCAGAGCGCGATCAGCGTATTGCGGCCATGACCCGTCCGCTGTTGAGAGGGTATTCAGGGTTTGCACCAGATACTCGAGCGCCGCCAGCAGTTGGTCGCGGAGGAGGAGGATCTCAGGCTGTTTCCGGGTGAGCTGTTCCAGGAGAAATCGGCCCTTTTCCCCTGGAAAGGCAGCGGCAAAGCAATCCGTGGCACCGGCCAGACGGGTTGCCGCAGTCAGCACCTTCTGTCGATTTGTACCGCTCAGTTCGGCGGCGGCACTGCGCTCGAGGTCGCTGGTGAGATCGATGATCCGGTACTTTGAAAAGGTGAAACCAAAGAAGGTGGTCGCCACACTCTCGACATGATGCGCCTCATCGAAAATAACGGTTTCATATCGGGGTAAAACCTCGCCGTACCCTGTTTTGCGAACCGCCAAATCGGAAAACAGAAGATGATGATTGACGATGAGAAGATGACTGGCAGCCGCATCCCGACGAAGTCGGTTGAGAAAACAGCCCGTGGCCTCCGGGCAGGCCGCACCCAGACAGAAATGGGAAAGACAGCAAATTTTTTGCCAAAGCGGCGATGAAGCGGCCATCCAGGTGAGTTCCGAGCGGTCGCCATGGACCGTCTTTTCTATCCATCGGCTGAAGGTTTCTTCGGTATTTTCCGCAAAGAGATCGCCTTGGTCGGCGGCTTGTACTTGCCGCCACCGGTAGAGGCAGAGATAATTCTGTCGACCCTTGACACAGAGGGCCTTGAGGTCGGGTGCGATGGTTTGCCGGATTAGGGGAATTTCCCGCTGCAGAATCTGATCCTGCAGGTTGCGGGTGTTGGTGGAGACCACTATTTTCTTGCCGCTGAGTACGGCGGGGATTAGGTAGGCAAGCGTCTTGCCCAGCCCGGTTTCCGCCTCGACAACCAGGAAGGAGGCTTGATCGGAGGGCGGCAGTTCTTCCTCGCTTGCGGCAAGGAGGTGCTGCACCGCCCGTGCCATCTCGATCTGTCCGGAACGGGACTCATAGCCGTCCACATGGGTGGCAAGAACGCCTTCCGGCCCGAAGATGTTATCCATGTTGCGGAATTACAAGAATATGATGGACGATTTCAATAACCTGCGGGGAGGTGTCTGCTCGTAGCGGCTGGAGCAGGGCTCGCGCTTCTTTCGTAGGGGACATAGGAATGGTCCATACCACGGTCAAACCGATGAGGCAATCCGAGAATAGGTCGTCCCTGTTGCTTGACACATATTTTTTTCAAGGGTAGAACACACGAAAAGTACCCACCGTGTCGTAGGACCTATCAATAAATCACTTGAACCGCGTGCATCTCGGAATTTTTTTTCCGTTAGTTGCAACCAGGCCCTTACCCAATTCATCGACTCCAGGCTTATCGCGTATGAATGAACAACGGATGCCCCCCCAGGCCCTCTCCATTACCGATGAAGAATTGCTGGAAGGCGATGAAGTCATCGTCATTGTCGACGATTTTGCCGATATCGTCGGTTTGTTGCAGGAATTTCTGCAACAGCAGGGATTTCCCGTCATCACTGCCGGATCCGCTTCCGAGTTGCGGGATCGGCTTTCCCGGAACACGGTGGCACTGGTCCTGTTGGACATTGGTCTTCCCGATGCCGACGGCATTACCTTGTTGCCTGAATTGAAAAAAAAATGTGCGGATTTGGCTGTTATTATGCTCACCGCGGTGACCGATCTGCAGACGGCGCTGGCTTGCCTTCGCTATGGTGCCGATGATTATCTCGCAAAACCCGTTCATTTTACCGATTTGTTGACGACCCTGCGCAAAGTGCTGGAAAAACGGCGATTAACCATCCGCAACCGGCAGTATCAACGGCAGATCGAGCAGGCAACCTTTCGTATCCAGCTTGCCCATGAGCTGGCCATGAAAATGAATTCCGCCTATTTGAGCATGACTGAGCTTGACGAGATGCTCCATGCCATTTTGGTGGGCATTACAGCAGAGGAAGGCCTGCAGTTTAATCGGGCTTTTTTGGCCTTGTTCGATGAATCCGGCACAACCCTGCAGGGGCGCATGGCGATCGGGCCTGGAAATCGGGAAGATGGTCAGCGCATCTGGCAGGATATGCAGAGCCAGGATTTGGGACTGCGCGATCTTTTTGAAAAGGTACAAAAAAATGAATCCAATATGGATTCCGAGGTGAATCGTATCGTTCGTGCCTTGGAGGTCGATGCTGCCGATGGCGACAATATCCTGATCCGGGCGGTTCGCAGCCGGCAGTCAATCCATGTCATCAACGGCCGCTGTGCGTTTCCGGTGTCGATAGAACTGCTGGGATTGTTGCAGGAAGATACCTTTGTGGTGGTGCCGCTGTATTCATCCAGCCGTTCCTTGGGCGTCATTATTGCCGATCACTTTGTGAGCCGTAATCCGATCACCGAGGAGCGGATTTACGATCTGGAAGGGTTTGCCAGTCAGGCCAGCCTTGCCATTGAACATTGTCATCTTTATATGGCGATGCAGCGAAAAATCAAGGAGCTGGAGGATGTCACCGGCGAATTGAAAAAGAATAAGGATTTGTTGATCGAGGCTGAGCGCTATTCGGCCCTCGGCCACATGGCAACGCAGCTGGCGCACAGCATTCGGAATCCGATTACGGCCATCGGCGGTACGGCTCGGCTCCTTGCCCGGAAAATAGAGAACAAGGAATGGCTGCAGTTTCTCGGTATGATGGCCGCTGAGGCTGAAAAAATCGAAAAAACCTTGGAAGATCTTTTCGCCTTTGTAGAACAGGTGCAGCCGGTTTGTGAAAACACCTCCCTGTTCCCTTTGATCCGTAAATCCCTACTCCTTCATTTCAGTTCCTTGCAGGAGCAGGGAATCAAGCAGAATCTTGTACTTCCCGCAATCGATCCGGTGGTGTATGTCGATCCCCGTTTGATTCAACAGGCCCTGGTGCATCTGATTCGTAACAGTGTTGAAGCCATGCCCAAGGGGGGCGAATTGACGGTTGAGGTGCAGCTGGAGGAGCAGGCGGTGCGGATCAGTATCCGTGATTCGGGGAGCGGGATAGGGGCAGTAAATTTAGGGCATGCGACCGACCCTTTTTATACCACAAAAATGATCGGTACCGGTATGGGATTGACCCTGGTCAAACGGATCGTCGAGGACCATGGCGGCACCCTTTCCCTGCAGAGCGGGAGCAATGGCGGAGTGACTGCAAACCTTGTCCTGCCCAGGGTTACGTAACGATTCCAAGCATAGATTTGTTCAAAAAAGGAGCGCCAATGAAAAAAGGAGCGGGTTCAGAAGAACCCGCTCCTTTTTATTGTACCAGCAGTGTGTTTCAGCTAAAAATTCTTAGAATTTAAGCTCGAATCGGGTTAATGCACCGAAAGCACCATCATCTTCCGTATCAGAACCCTCGAACTCAGGCTTCAGATAGCCGGCGGAGAAATATACATCTGCGCCTTTGCTGATTGTGTACTGGAGGATGGCGGAAAGTTCCCAAGCGCTGTCAAGGCGAGGATCAAAACCTACTGTCTCACCAGCCGCAACAAGGCCACCACTGTTTGTATAAGGTCCATCGCCCTCTGGGCCTGCGGAACTCCAAGCATCGATATCGGCATAGACCAAGTTACCGGTCAATTTGAGGGACTCGTTAATCTGATAGGAGGTTACCAAACCTGCCCACAGCCAGTCACCGGTATCGCCGATCCGCAGTGTGCTTATCTTGCTGTTATCAGCACTGCCCATCATAACGAACCCATAGGCTCGGTCTGGCTGGAAGCCATTGGCGGTGAAGCCCATGTTCAGCCCCACTGTCAATTTGTCCATGGTGTAGGTGGGGAAGATATAGCCACCGAATCCGGTGTCATCGGAACCGATATAATCAATTGGGGTTCCAGAGTCCAAATCGCTGTCATCTTCCCAGGAGTTGAAACCGTTCAGATCGCCATCGGTGACGGCCAGTTCGCCGACCAAACCAAAGGCACCGCTTTGGCCCTTGGTGTAAATGGAGCCGAAAAAGCCGCTATTAGGCTTGTAGCCTAACCCTGTGGGGGCGTCATAATACCCCATAAAGGAGGCATAATTGTCAACCCGACTATCGTCTTGGTAGCCGATCATACCGCCAACGGTCCAATCTTTGTTGACCTTGGCTTTAACATGCACACCGTAACGAATCTCGTCATTGTCTGCCATTTTGTTATCTGAATTTAAAGCATCATTCTGGGCTTCTTCCATCCACTCGACAAAGGGATTGATTTCAACATTGTCCATTTTGATGATACCGCGGAAACCGGTGAGATGAACATCATCATAGAAAAAGTTGTACGTCGCGCCCAAGGGGCCGTAGGTTGAGCGGTATTTACCTATTTCAAGGGTGAATTGGTCGCTGAAAGGAATACCGACATAGGCCTTGTCAACCCAGATATTATTATTACTATTAGATTTTTGAACTGTGGCAGGGTTAGGATCAGTGTCGTTATCCCCCATCAAGCTTTCATACATACGGATACGAACCTTGGCGTAAGCGCCACCGGCAGCGGTACCCGTGATATTCAAACGAACACGGGAATCCATATTGGTTTGGGAATCGTATCCATCGCGATTGCCGAACATACCTGCATTTAAATATTCTTCACTCTGATACCATAAACGAACCCGAGCATCACCGGTGATTTTGACGCCGGGCTCAACAGCAGCGGCGGAGGCAGCGGAAACATACATACCGCCAGCCAGCATTAATGCAGCACTTGCTACAAGAACTTTTTTCATTTTCCTCTCCTTTCATCAAGTGTTGGTTGCGCGTTTCTTGAAACAGCAAGAAACCTTTTTAAACATACCTTGGATACTTTCAACTTATAATGAGCAGGGAGGATCGTCAAGTTTTTTTTACCGGAAGTAAAAATTTTTTTACTGTTAGGATTTGGGGAGGAAAGCTGGGGTTCGAGGGGGGGGAGGGTTGTCGCATTTTTTATTCCCTGCGGCGCATGGGAACCAGGGAAAAAATTTTCCCGGCAAGGTGGGGACGGGCTCCGCAGGTGCCTGTCCCCTTGGTAAGAGGCTACCTCCATTGTTCCAGAGGGGGACAGTCCCCGCAGACCGTGGGAGTACGGGCAATTGAACGCCATGACATCGCATGTGAATGTACCGGCACGGACTGCCCCCGACCTCGTCATTGCGAGGCCGTAGGCCGTGGCAATCTCCCTCACCGAAACCATTCCTATGGCCTTTCAATCATTGCCGCAGTGCCTTCGTCCCGACCTTTCCCGTGGGAAAATCTCCCCAGTAAGGCGGGGACTGGGAGCGCGGGCGTCCCGCCCGCATCGTACTTGGCAAAAGCGGGCGGGACGCCCGCGCTCCCAGGTTCGCATCTCCAGGGGTGCTTGTTTTTTTTCCAGAGTCCCTTATAAACCTTCAGGGTCGTTGCGAGCGTAAAGGCGAGGAAACAACCGTACAGCTATCCAGTTCCCATGCAACGCAGGGAACCAAGGGCATTCCAGGAATTTTGTTCCGGATACAACTTTCACCGAGTTTTTCAAAGCGTTTTTACTTCACCTGCAGGGCGTAACTGTGCATGAACGCCGTCGGTGCATGCCAGAAGACAAAGGGATAGCTGCTTTCGCCTTCGGCAAAGAGCAACTGGAACTGACGAGAATCTTTTTGAGACGGGAGAATCTGGTAATTGATCACATATCCCGGATTTTTCCGCGTTTCCCATAAGGTGGTCAGCGATCCCTTCTCCCACTTGAGGGCGGCAATCGAACTGCCCTCGAAATAACGGAGATTGGGCATGAATTTCACGGTCTCCAGGCGATTTTTACCGACCAGGATATCGTTGACGCCGTCCAGATCGAGGTCCTGGACGACAATTCGTGTCTTGATGTACTCGGTTTTTTGGTCGTCATCAGAGGAGGCGGCAATAGAGCCGAAGAAATTATTGCTGGCACCAAAGAGCTCGGAGCTGGTCCAGAGCAAGGCACCGGAGGCATCGAACACCTGCAACCTGTTGTAACGGTTGATGGCAATGGTTTCCTTTTTGCCGTCGCCATTGATATCGGCCTGGGTGAAGTCAAAAAGATTGATTCCCTTGGGGAGGGCCAGCTGTTTCCCTACGATCAATCCTTTTTGCGGATCAAGCCGCATTTGGTGGATAACGCTTCCGCCTAATTCGTCGGCAAGCGTTCTTTGGCTCAGGAGCTTCGGCGTTTCGCCGGGCAGGTTTATTGTGCGCAGGTAATAGGGAACGTGCTGGAAGAGAAAGGTCATCTTCTTGCCATTCCACTCAAGTGCGGAGGAATCCGGAAGGTTGCCGTTGCTGCCGCTGATATAGATTTCCTGGAATCCGTTTTTATTCAGATCGCCAAGGGTGACGGAAAGGTAGTGCAGGTGTTCCGGCAGGGCAATGGTGGCGGTCATCTGAAACTGGCCTTCCCGGTTTTTATAGAGAATAAGCGAAGATTTGGTCAGCAGGACTATTTCATTCGTCCCGTCGCCATCGATATCTCCGGCGTTCATGTCCATGACCTCGGAAAGCACATTCTTGCTTCGGAAGCTGTCAAGCAACTCAAAGTTGCCACCGGCTTCCAGGCCCGAGGCCGTCCCGGAATAGCGGCCTTCAAGATAGGCGCGTTCCGGGTGCGCGGTCTGAAAAGCGGCTGTTCCCGTTTTTTTGAGGGAATTTGCCGGGTTAGGCTTTCCGAAAACAGCTCCGCTTATTTCCCATGCCAGATCGTCGATAACCGTCATGACCGTATCAATGGTTCTTACGTCGTGCTGAAATTTTTTGGGAGGCTGTTCGGCGTTGTTGGTAAAAACGTAGGTCGTCAGTTCGAATTGTCCGCCCTTGGGGGTCAGTGAGCCCATGACCAGATAGTCGGCACCGGATTGACGGAGCTGTCGGCTGAATGCACCATATTCTCCGGATTGGAGCGACTTGGCCATTTGTTCCGTCGAGCCTCCCTGGGGAACTGCGGCAATATCGGCGCGAAAGGCCAGACGGCTGGCGAGCATACTGGCCAGGCCGTTACGCAGGTAGGCGTATTGGCCTGGAATTTCAACGGCAAAAGGAAGGAAGGCAACCTGACGTTTCGCCGGTTCCACCGTTTTTGCCGAGGCGGGAATGACCCCTGTGAAAAGGACCAGCACCAAAAGCAAGGTGACGTGAATCGACGTCAGGACAAAAAGTCTTTTGGGATCGAGTATGGAAAAAAGGGCGGGACATGTCTTACACGCAGAATGTTCGTTCACAGCAGGGGCTCCTGTCTCAATGGTCTGGAAATGTGAGTGAAATCGAAACGATATTTTAAAGGGCGTTACTGACGGGGTCATGGGATCCGGTTGCCTGATTTGTTATTGGAGAAAAAAACGGCAGGAAGAGTGTTGGAAACAAGAAAAGAAAATATAGCACTCGTAGTCACGATCAGTAGGAGAAACTGATGGAGATGCCGCCATAAAAAACATCTTCAGACGACTTTTTCCGAGGGGCACCGGAGGTAGCGTCACTGTTGATAGAATTGCTTTGGGAAACAGGGTGGAACCATTGCAGCTCCGGGGTGATAGTCAGGTAGTTTTTATAGGAGATAGGCATGTTGAAGAGCAGGGAAAAAATTTGTCCCTCTTCCGTGTTAAACGGATTTTGAAGCAGCATGGCTTTGTTGCCCAAAGTAAAACTGAGCGTATCATCAATTTGATAGGACTGTGACAGGTCAAAGGCCATATACCAGGAATGTCCGGGGTTAAAGGTAGGGTCGGATTCGGAATCGAGACCCAGGAAGATAGTTCCCGATTCTTGCGTGGTCTGCTGGGTGGAGAGAATATAGCCTGCTGAAAATTCGAGCAGCCCGGAGGAACCGTCATAGGAAAAGGTAATCGCCTGTCCGTCTCTCCGTGCCTTATCGGCCCCCAGTGCCCGGTACAAATTTTCAGAGTGTTGGAGCTGCACCTTCAGGCCCGGGAGGCCTTGGCCATCAAAGCCGTACATACCCGTAGCAAGCAGGTTATTAACCGCGTTATCCCAAGCCGTGCCGACAGGTGATGACAAATTCTCGCCGGCATGGCTCGTTCCTGCGGCTGCGGCATTGAGTGTGAAAACCGCTGAAAATATGAGGATGCGTAATAGCTTCGGCATAAAAGAATGCTTCGGAAGAATTGAGGAGTTGTTACTTACAATGTACAGCCTGATCCTATTAAAAACAATACGGAAAATTTTGTCCAGATTGTTTGCGAACAGACCTTTATACCAAGCGGGTTCCAATCAGGCCGAAAAAGGATTGGGTGTTGGTGAACAGCCAGCCGAGGTGAGAGGTGCAGTTGGTGCAAAGCACCACTTGCCAGCGGAATCCGGGGAACCAGGTGAACTCGTCGGTCGGCTCACCCTGCGGGATGACTCCCGGAGCCCGGCGGAAGCAGCGCACTTCAAAGGCCATTCCTGCCGGATTGAAAAAGGCGTGTTCATGCCGGTTATTGATTCGTAATGCTTGACTGGGATGGGTGATAACGGCTCTGCAGATCCCGCAGCGAATGGGATGGTCGGTCCGTTGATCCAGCCCGTCGGCGGAGCGTGGTTGCGCTGCCCCGGGATTTTTGGGGACAAAATGGTCTCGGCATTGCCGGGATGCAATCTCAATCGTTTTGTGTGGAGGCTTTTTTCTCCCGGTAATGGGCAACAATTGCGTGAACCATGTCATTGATGGTGTATCTCTGGGGCTGAATATCCACATGCAGGCCATGTTGCTCAATCGTCTCGGCGGTGACAGGACCAATGGCGGCAATGGTCACCTTATCAAGCAGTTGGTGTAATTCCTCTTTACTTCCGGCCGCGACCATGGCGAGGAAATTGGTGACCGTGGAAGAGCTCGTAAAGGTGACCAGATCGATGGATTTATTTTGCAGCTGTTCGCGTAATTCGTCTTTGCGGCCCTGGGGGGGGACGTTTTGGTAGGCCGGGGCGATGGTCACGGCAGCACCGGCATCGGTCAGAGATTCCGGCAGTAACTCGCTGGCCTGCAGGGCGCGGGGCAGAAGAATCCGGTTGCCGTTGACCTGGGAGCGGACCAGAGCGTCGGCCAGACCTTCCCCAGTAAATTTTTCCGGCATCAAATCGGCCTTCACCCCATATTTTTGCAGCTCTTCAGCGGTTGCTTTGCCTACTACGGCGATTTTGGGGCCAGCCAGATACCGGCTGTCATGGCCGAGAAGATAGAGTCGCTGAAAGAAATAGGTGACGGCATTGAGGCTGGTAAAAAGCAGCCAGTGGTAATCGGCAATCCGTTCAATCGCCTGATCGAGGATCCGGTAATCTTCTACCGGCTCGATATGGATGGTTGAATATTCCAGGCAGTCCGCACCGTTTTCTTCCAACTTGGCAACGAGGTCGCTGGCTTGTTCCCGCGTTCGCGTTACGACTATGCGTTTGCCGAACAAGGGCCTCTTTTCGAACCAGTCGAGGGTGTTACGCAATTTAACCACCTCGCCGACGATGACCAGAGCGGGGGGGCGAATGTCCGCCTGCTGAACCACTTCGCAGATTGTGGCCAGCGTCCCGACCACAGAGTGTTGCTGAGGGGTCGAGGCCCAGCGGACCACGGCCACCGGGGTGTCGGGGGAACGTCCGAAGTCGATCAGCTTCTTGGTGATTCCCGGTAAGGTTTTGATGCCCATGTAAATGACAATGGTGCCGGCACCGGTAGCCAGTTTCTCCCAAGAGATATTGGAGAATTTTTTGGTGGGATCTTCATGGCCAGTGACAAAAGCGACCGAGGCCGTGTATCCCCGGTGGGTAATGGGAATTCCGGCATAGGTCGCGGCGGCTGTTGCCGAGGTAACCCCCGGAACCACCTCGAAATCGATGCCTTCGGAAACGAGCTCCTCGATTTCCTCGGCACCCCTGCCGAAGATAAAAGGATCGCCCCCTTTCAGGCGGACCACCATTTTTCCCTGTTTGGCATGGTCGACTAAAAGCTGATTGATGCCATCCTGGGTAAAGGCATGGAGACCGCCGCCTTTTTTGCCGGCGTAAATGAATTTGGCGGTTTTAGGAACATAGCTGAGCAATTTGGTGTTGGCCAGATAGTCGTAAACAACGACTTCGGCATGTTCCAGAAGGTACTTGCCGCGCAGAGTAATGAGGCCCGGATCACCGGGACCGGCTCCGACGAGATAGACTTTGCCAAGGGGAGGGTGCTGAGAAGGGGTGTATGTTGTCACTGGTTTCGTGTGAAGTTGGAAGATTGGGGGAAGCGCTTATTTCGTTTCGGAAGCGCCGGCGGCATAGACGGCATCGAGCAGGGCTTTACCGCCTTGGGCCAGCAGCGTTTCCGCCAGGGCTATGCCGAGTGAAGACGCCTGTTCCGCAGGCCCTGAGACCATGTCTTTGATACGTTGACGGCCATCGACAGAGGCGACCAGCCCGGTCAGGTGTACGGTGGTCCCGGATAGGGTAGCGTAGGCGCCGATGGGTACCTGACAACCTCCTTCGAGACGAAGAAGAAAGGCCCGTTCCGCGGCAACGGTCACTGCGGTCTCCGGATGATGGAGAAACTGCAGCCCGGCCAGAAGTTCGGCGTCGTCGGTTCGGAGTTCAATCCCCAGCGAACCTTGGCCGATAGCGGAAAGCATCTGTTCCGGTTCGAGCAGGGCGGTGATTCGATGCTGCAGGCCCAGGCGATTGAGTCCGGCTCCGGCCAGAATAATGGCGTCGTAGAGGCCTTCATCGAGCTTGCGCAGGCGGGTGTCGATATTACCGCGGAGATCGATAATTTTCAGGTCCGGTCGAAGCGCTGCCAGTTGGGATTTCCGGCGGAGGCTGGAGGTGCCGATGGTCGCTCCCTGCGGCAGTGCCTCCAGAGAGGCATGCTGTACCGAAAGGAAGGCATCTCGCGGCGTTTCCCGGACCGGTATAATGCCGATATGGAGTCCTTCCGGCAGTTCGGCGGGCACGTCCTTCATGGAATGGACGGCCAAGTCAACCTCGCCTGCCAGCAGAGCATCCTCAATTTCTTTGACGAAAAGTCCTTTACCGCCGACCTTTGCCAAGGGGACATCCAGAATTCGATCGCCCGTGGTACTTATTTTGACCAGTTCTACCTGTGTCTGCGGGTGAGCGTTTTCAATCTGGTTTTTAACCCAGGTAGATTGCGTGACGGCTAAAAGGCTGGCGCGGGTTCCTATGCGTAACAATTTTTTCATGCACCTGTCCTGAGGGTGACTTTTTATAAGTGACTTCGGTAGCAACCCTATACTGTTTCAATAGGTATTTGTCAATTTCATCGATGACGGCGAGCGGCCGGGACAAGAGCCGCTTTCAAAGCTGTAGATTGCCGGTCAAGTGCAAGGGAAGGGCTGATTCACACCGGGGAGAGCCGAATGAAAGATGCACTGTCGGATCTTTAAGTTGTTCGTTGATAGATTCTAAACCGCTTGAAATACGATACTTTGAGGAATATGGGCAGGGGGAAGCCTGCCAAGGTTATGGATCAGGGGGTGCCGAACATCTGTTTTTCGACGATCTCACAGAGGACGTGTTCCACCCAAAGATGGGTTTCCTGGATATGCGGAATGGAGTCCGAGGGGACATTGAGTATGAGATCGCAGTTGGCTGCCAGATCGCCCCCTGGTCGGTCGGTGCCTCCGGTCAGCGCTGCGGTTTTCATGCCGATATCCCGTGCCGCCTGCATCGCTTTGATCAGATTGGGCGAGGTGCCTGTGGGAGAAAGAGCCAGAGCTAAATCTTCGGGTTTTCCCAGGGCCTGGAGTTGCTGGACAAATACCAGGTCATAGGAAAAGTCGTCGGCAATTGCGGTGAGTACCGAGCTGTCCGTGGTCAGAGCCAGCGCCGGCAACGGTCGTCGATTCACAAGAAAACGGTTGATAAATTGAGACGCCATGTGCTGGGCATTGGCGGCACTTCCGGCATTGCCCATAATAAGCAGTTTGCCGCCATCCTCGAAAACTTCCTGTATCCATTGGGCCAGACGAAGAATATCGTCCGCAGACTCTTTGACAAAGGCCTCTTTGGCCATGATGGAATACACCAGATTGGTCGAGATGAGTGTTTTCATATCTCGAACCATAAAGGAAAACCAAAGGGTGTCAAATAAAAAAACGTTTCCGCACTCTAAGGTACGGAAACGTTTTCATTGGAACGGTGGAAGAAACGATGTTACGGCAACTCTTTTATGATGAGCTCGGAAACTTCCTTGATGTTTTTGGAGCCGTCTACGGAGATGACATTCGAGCCCGGAAGATTCTTGAAGTAATTAACGGCAGCCATGGTGCCGGTGGTTTCGTCGTAATAGATGTTGTGGCGTTTGTTGATGGCTTCTTCGTCCTGATCGTCAGCCCGGGCGGAAAGCTCGCCGCCACAGACACGGCAGACCAGTTTACCGTCCTTCTCGACCGGTTTGATGGCTTCAAAGGCGATGTGGTTGGGATGGTTGTTGTCGTTGGCGCACAAGCGGCGTCCCATGATGCGATCCTTGGCAATCTGGCGGTCCAGTTTGATTTCCAGGACGTAATCAAGTTTCATTCCAGCATCTTTCAGGGCTTTGTCCAGGGCTTCAGCCTGGGCGAGGCTCCGCGGAAAACCGTCCAGCAACCAACCTTGTTCTTTTGATTTGGCAAGGGTCTCAAGGACCATGGGGATGGTAATTTCGTCGGGAACCAGGTCGCCGCGATCAATATAGGCTTTGGCTTTTTTGCCCAACTCAGTGCCGCCTTTGATGTGCTCGCGGAAAATAGCGCCTGATTCGATGTGGTTGATGCCATACTTCTCTTTGACGATAGCGCCCTGGGTGCCTTTGCCACTGCCATTGGGTCCGAAAGTAAGGATATTCATGCCGGCTTCCTCCATGATTAATTCAAAGAATGATTTAGGATAACATCTTTATATGGTTAATAAAAATGTGGGTCTAAAAATGAATGACCTCTCATTAAGCGGCGGAGTATACTGTAAGTTTCATGAATGTGCTATGAAAAATGAAAGAGAAAGCCGAGGAGGGAGGGGGCAAGGGTGATGCCGTATTTCAGGAGGTTAGAGCGCTGGACCGCAGAGGGTGGGGCTACGGCGGGGGTGGTTTGCAGGGCTCCCGGACTTAGTGAAAGAGAGGTGGTTCGTCAAGGCATATTTTTTGACAAGCTCGGGGAAAGAGGGTAGAAAACGGTCAAAATAATCATATCTCCTTCAATTTTTTTTGCAGGTGGCAACGGGCAATGAAAGAAATCAAGATTGGGTTGATCGGTTTTGGCACGGTGGGTCAAGGGCTGGCAGAGGTTCTGCTGTCGCAGCGTGAGCGGTTATTTAAGCGTACGGGGATGACTATCCGGTTGGCCGGTATTGCGGATACCCGTGCAGGCGAATTGCCGGAGCGGTTCAGCACTATCCCTTTGACCAAGGATGCCCGTGTGCTGATCAATGATCCGGAGATCGATATCATCATTGAACTGATCGGCGGCATTGAGCCGGCCAAGACCTTTGTGCTGGAGGCCATTGCCGCCGGCAAGCATGTGGTTACCGCCAACAAGGCCCTGCTCTCCCAGGAAGGCAGTGATATTTTTGCCGCAGCGGCGAAGCAGGGGGTCGAGGTTGGTTTCGAGGCCAGCGTCGGCGGAGGCATTCCGGTCATCAAGGCCTTGAAAGAAGGGCTGGTGGCGAACCGGATTCTCTCGATCATGGGTATCATGAACGGGACGGCCAATTATATCCTGACCCGGATGACCGATGAAGGCATCGCTTTTGACGAGGTTCTTAAAGATGCGCAGAAATTGGGATTTGCCGAGGCGGATCCGACCTATGACATCGAAGGTATCGACACCGCCCATAAACTTGCCATTCTCATGACCATGGCCTACGGCATGCCGATCACCCACAACGAGATTGCCACCGAGGGCATCTCCCAAATCGAACCGATGGATATCGAGCTGGCCCGCGAGTTCGGCTGCCGCATCAAATTGCTGGCGATCAGCCGCAACCACGGCGACCATGTCGAGGCACGGGTCCATGCCACCATGGTGCCGCAGGATCATCTGCTGGCCTCCATCAACGGGGCTTTTAACGCCATCCATTTTCACGGAGATGCTGTGGGCAACATCCTGCTTTATGGTCTGGGAGCAGGCAGTGTCCCCACCGGTAGTGCCGTAGCCGCCGACGTGGTCGACATCGCCAGGAATATCCGTTACGGTTCCATCGGCAGGGTTCCGGCGCTCTCGTACCTTCCCGATCAGATGCGAAAACGGCGGATCACTCCCATGGGAGAACTGCACGGGGCCTATTATTTTCGTTTTACGGTGCTTGATCAGCCCGGTGTTCTGGCCACCATCGCCGGTATTCTCAGCAAACATGAAATCAGTATCGAGTCGGTTCTTCAGAAGGGACGCAAGAAAATCGGGGCTGTGCCTCTGGTGATCGTCACCCATAGTGCCAAAGAGTCGGCGGTGAGTGCGGCCTTGACCGAGATCAGTCAGCTTGACAGTATCGCCGCACCGGTGGTCAAAATTCGGATATTGGAAGAAGAATAACTGCGGTTTTTTTTTAGAGTCCCCCTTGTTTTGCCCTGAGGCGTGGTTGAGCCTCAGAGGCCAATGCGGATGGTATCCGGTAACCGGTCATCAATAACAGATTCAATACCTATAGGCTGTGCGCCGGCGGGCATGATTTTATGAAATATATACTTCTTATCGGTGACGGTATGGGCGATGTCGCCATTCCGTCGCTGGGCAACCGGACTCCGCTTGAGGCTGCGGCTACCCCGACCATGGATCGGCTGGCCCGGCAATCCGAAATGCTACTGGTGCGCACCGTACCCGTAGGCTATCCACCGGGGAGCGATGTGGCCAACCTCTCCTTGCTCGGGTATGAACCGGAGTTGTATTATACCGGCCGAGCCCCGCTGGAGGCGGCGAGCCTGGGCGTTGAACTCGGGCCGGACGAGATCGCTTTTCGCTGCAATCTGGTGCATGTGGAGCAACGGGACGACGGCCGTCTGATTATGGTGGATTACAGCAGCGGCCATATCTCCACCGAAGAGAGCCGCCAACTGATCGCGGCGCTGCAGGTCGCTTGCGGCACGGATCAGCTGGCCCTCTATCCCGGCGTCAGTTACCGGCATCTTCTGGTCTATCGTGGCGACTTGCCTCCGGGCTTCACCACCGTTCCCCCCCATGACCATTCCGACCAGGATGTGTCGGGGTTCTTTCAATCGTATCTGCAGGTCGAGGCATTTCGCGATCTGCTGGAGCGGGCACCCGGGATCCTGGCAACGCATCCGGTCAATCTGGAAAGAGCGCGGCAGGGGAAGAAGACGGCAAATTTTATCTGGCTGTGGGGTGAAGGGAAACGGCCCGCCATGGAAACCCTTGGGGCTCGCTTCGCCATCCGTGGCGGTTTGATTTCGGCGGTGGATCTGCTCAAGGGCCTGGGAATATTGAGCGGGCTTACCGCGATCGAGGTCAAAGGCGCGACCGGTTATATCGACACCAACTATGAGGGCAAGGCCCAGGCGGCTCTCGATGTCCTGAAACGGGATGATTTTGTCTTGGTGCATGTCGAAGCCCCGGATGAGACCGGGCATCAGGGTCTGGTGAAGGAGAAGGTCCAGGCCATAGAAGATTTTGATCGACGTATCGTTGCGCCGATTGTCGAGGAAATGGACCGGCGACGCGAACCCTATCGGCTGGTGGTGACCATGGACCACTACACCCCGATTCATCGTCGCACCCATGAAGACTGGCCGGTGCCGATGTTTCTTTATGATTCAAGAGGGATCGCGGTTCCCTCGAATCAGACCTATACCGAGGCCCATGTCCTGGCAGCGGTGCGGGAGAACGATGATTTGAATTTGCAGTCCGGTGCCGCTTTTTTTCGCCGGTTTGTCGAACAGGAGGGGAGCGATGAGTAAGCTGGCGGTCAGCCTGACGGAACCGATATTCAGGGTCAATTATCGGGTGATCTACGGTGATACCGATGCGGCGGGAGTCGTCTACAATGCCAATTATCTCCGGTATTTTGAGATCGGCCGAACTGAGATGATGCGGGCCTGGGCCCTGTCGTACCGTGCCATCGAAGAGCTGGGATGTGTGTTGCCGGTAACAGAAAGCTATCTCCGTTTCAAGGCCCCGGCTGCCTACGACGATTTTCTCACTATTTCGACTTCGCTGGTGGAAGTGAGTAAGGTGTCGTGCCGTTTTCATTACGCTCTTACCCGTGAGCAAGAGGACGGTCGGTCGATACTGCTGGTCAAGGGATTTACCAGCCATGCTTGCGTTAACCGACAAGGAAAATTGACGCGTTTCCCCACGGTGGTCATGGAAAAGATAGAGAAACTGCTCCCTAAAGAAGTAGAAAGGGAAAAGAATGATTGACATTTTCTGCCAATCGAGTAAAATGGCTGGATTGGAACGCGGGGTGGAGCAGTCTGGTAGCTCGTCGGGCTCATAACCCGAAGGTCACAGGTTCAAATCCTGTCCCCGCTACCACAAAAATTCAAGGGGGTTAAGTCATTTGGCTTAACCCCCTTTTTTTTTATATTTTTATTAAAGTCTAAGTTTGTAAGCGTATTGCAAGCACTTTCGATCAATATTGTAGCCACGTGCGAGGTTTGGAACCCGCATTATTACCACCTTTTTTATCTATTGATACCCACCCTGTTGATAATCCTTTCAGACCTGCGCCCGATGCAAGCTGGTGCGCCCCCGCAGCATCTTAAGTTACCATTTGTCGATATTACCCAAATATGATTTAAGATTAATTGACCTCCTTTTTTGAGCACGGTAACGCATCTTCAGACCGGAGGCTATCGAGTCCTTCGTTGCAAGACTGTCTTATCCAGCTGTAATTGTGATAATTCTGACGGGTAACGCGTCCATCTTTGCAAGATTTCCCATGCGGGCTGAAATGTATATATCGCTGATGTATCGTTAAAAAATGCCCAAGTCGTATCCTTCTTTGCAAGGCCGTCCTCGGCAGCTACCCGACGCTTCGCCCTGTCCCTGACCTGTTGCAATTGTCGGTTACGTTCACCAGAGGTGGAATTTTTTCGCCGATACTCCTGCCAGTAGGTAGGATTTTTACTTTGCCAGACACGTTGACTTTCTCGCTTGTTGGCCCGGTAATCGGGGTCTGTTTCCAGCTTTTCCCGTTGCCACTTGCGTTTTCTTGCGCGCTGGCAAGCCTTGGCACCGCAATATCGTTGATTTTTCACCTTTGAGTCTTTTGGCAGAATCCGCCTGCAACAGGCGCATCGAAAGGTAGCCCGTTTCATTCGCACCTCCACGTATAGAGAGACGTGCTTGCCACACAGCAATATTCTTCGTTTTATCGGGCAAACGGGCCTGATAGCGCCCTTTGGCCCGACGAGGCATTCGGCCAAACGAAGACGGCTGAAAACCGTGATTCAGGAATTGATGTATCTGGCAGGACGCCTGATCACCACTGGTCGGCGATTGAGATTACGTTTTAGTCGGCATTGCCCAGCCTTCGCCGCTTTCAGAGTTGTGTATTCTCGCCTGGCGCCTGTGTGTTGAAAAAAAATATAAATAAATTCAATAAATTAAAAGGAAGAATCCGCCTGCGGTTCGTCAAGTTGAGGAATTTTCAAAGAACAAGACGCTAAAATAGCCGTAGCGTACGGCGTGTAAGCAACAACATCAGCCTGTAAGGTCGGCAATCGCCCTCGACATATATGAATGCGGAAATATGCTCAAGGGCGTAACGGAGTCAGGGATAAGACTGATTTTTTTTTGGTCATCCTACAGGGGTGTGATAAGCTTTTTTAACAAAGCTAACTAGCAAAAAAATATTAATGGAATTAGGCTACGATCCTTTTAAACATTAAAACAGGTGGAAAATGAACTGGCAGATTGTCTTGACAACGGCGTGCATGATAACAGGCAACCTCATCGGAGCGGGCATTCTTGGCCTGCCTATAAATACCGGACTTGCCGGGCTTATTCCGTCGCTGGTAGCTATGTTAGCCGGTGGGGGAATGATGTATTTCTCCGCCCTTGTTTTAGGTGATCAGGTACTGATAAATAAAGAACAGTCCACCTTTGACTTCCCATCCCTGTACCAAAAATATTTCGGCAATATTGGCAAATGGATAGCAATTGTCGCCAATGTAATCATCCTTTATGGCCTCCTGACCGCATATTTCACTGGAGGTGCCAAAGTGCTCGGTTCGCTGGTTGGAGCGGGGGAAGGAAATATGCCACTTTTTTTTCTTTTTGCCGGTGTTCTGATCGTCATCACCTGCATTAACCTGCAGTTCATCCAGAAGCTGAACATTTTTTTTATTCTCTTTCTCGCCGCAGCTTTTGCTGTCCTTGCCGTCATCGGTGGCAGGCACATAGTGCCTGCGCGACTCGGGTATTACGATTGGAGCTTTCTGCCGGCAACCCTGCCTATCATCGTTACTGCCTTTCATTTCCATAATATCATTCCGGTGCTGGTGGAAGAGTTGCGCTACGACCTTCCCACCTTCCGGCGATCCGTCATGCTCGGCATGCTTCTCGCCTTTATTATGAACATGGTCTGGATCATGGTCGGCATCGGTATTTTACCTCTGACTGGAGAAAATTCCATCCTTCAGTCCTATCAGAGTAATATCCCTGCGACCGTGCCCATGGGCAAACAGCTTCATTCCATGACTTTTACCTTAACAGCCTCTCTGTTTGCGATTATCGCCATTTGCACCTCCTTTCTCGCCAATGGGGTCGGCCTGATGAATTTTATACGCGATCTGCTCAAAAGCTCCCGGTTGCCGACTTGGCGCATATTTATCATGACTCTGGCCTTTGCACCGCCGCTGTGCACCGCTACATTTTATCCGGATATATTTCTTAATGCGTTGAATGTAGTTGGCGGCATCGGTATCATCACCCTTTTCGGTATTCTCCCTGCAAGCATTGTTTTCATGAACCGTTCTGCAGTCAAATGGAGACGTATAATTGCAGCGGTGGTACTCCTTTTTGCCCTTGCCGTGCTGGTGGTTGAGGTGCTGCAGGAAACCGGCCTCCTGCAATTGCAACCCCAGGTTGAATATTATCAGGTGGATTTTGAATAACGGACAACCCTCACCAGGCACACACCTCCATGCAATCACTCCGCTTTCTCTATCGTTACGGTATGGGGCCGTCTTCAAGCCATACCATAGGACCACGAAATGCTGCCGGCCGATTCAAAAGCCAAACAACCGGTGCCGCAGCCTACCGGGTCAACCTCTACGGCAGCCTAAGCCTGACCGGCAAGGGGCATCTGACCGATCAGGCCATTATCAGCGGGCTCGCTCCTGCCCCCTGCGAAATAATCTGGAGCAGGGAAGAACTGAAGTTTCACCCCAATGGAATGCATTTCGCCGCGCTGGACAACACTGGGCAATGCTTGCAGGAGTGGACCGTATTTTCCGTAGGTGGAGGCGCGCTGCGGGAAGAAGGGGAAAGCACCGGTGAAGAACCGCATATTTATTCCCAACACTCCATGGAGGATGTCCTTCAATGGGCGGCAGCGTCAGGAAAGCCTCTCTGGAAGCTGGTGGAGGAGACGGAAGATGCTGCCTGTCTGAACGACTTTCTTCCGGATATCTGGCAAAAAATGAAAGAGGCGATTGACCGGGGGCTCAGGAATGACGGGGTCCTCCATGGCGGATTGAATCTGCCGCGAAAAGCGCGTAATTTTATGGTGAAATCCCGGCGGTTGAATGAAAGCGAAGCCCGTACGGGATTGCTCTCCAGCTATGCATTGGCGGTCTCTGAAGAGAACGCCGATGGCGGTTTTGTCGTTACCGCGCCCACCTGCGGTTCCTGCGGCATTGTCCCTGCAGTGCTTTATTACCTGAGTTATGAAAAACGACACAGCGACCACTCTGTCATCAAGGCGCTTGCAACGGCAGGTCTTATTGGCAACCTGGTCAAGCGCAACGCTTCCATTTCCGGTGCGGAGGTGGGCTGCCAGGGAGAGGTTGGCGTTGCCTGTGCCATGGCAGCCGGTGCTGCTGCGCAATTGCTGGGCGGCTCTCCCCTGCAAATTGAATATGCGGCGGAAATGGCGCTGGAGCATCATCTTGGTCTTACCTGTGACCCCGTTCTGGGGCTGGTGCAAGTCCCCTGTATCGAGCGTAACGCTTTTGCCACAGTACGGGCCATGGCTTGCGCCGAATATGCCCTGCTCACCGATGGAACACATCTGATCAGCTTTGACAAGGTCGTGGAGACCATGCGTTCAACAGGCCACGATATTCTTTCCCTTTATCGTGAAACCTCGCTTGGTGGACTTGCGACGGTCTATCTTGATAATCACCACGCGGCCAGGTCGAACGAAAATTCGTCCAACGCGACGTGAGGGGGCTACACTACATACTATAACTGGAGTTTGGAGTTTCATGGTTATCCAGTTGGACGCACCGTCATTATTTGACTATCATGAATGACAGAAAAGCTGAATTGCTGCTCCATTGAAAATATAGGTTTTTAACCACATAAGGGTATCTTGAATAATTAGATTTTTTGTTCGAGATCAATGCATACGCAAAAATTAACCGAAGGTATATAATTGATATTTCGAGGATTAATTTTTAAGCATAACGCCGAGATCAGACAAATAAACAATTATGCAAGGTGCCCATAACAAAAACAAGGGAGAAAAGAATGGATGCCCAGAAGCGTTTTGCAAGCATTACTCTTATGGCGGTACTCTTTGCAGGAGTCACGCTCTGCATGGATACCAGGGATTCGTATGCCTATGTCCATGTCAAGGGAGAGATGAATTTTATCCAGATTGATCCGGTCAAATTTGAACTGCGTAAATCTTCACACCACTATAAATACAAAACAGCAGAAAATCGCCTCTGGTATACCTATTTTCAGGCAGATGAGAATTATACATCAAAACCTTTATTTGTCTTTTTAAATGGCGGGCCGGGCTGTGGCACCTCAATGAATCTTTTCGCCATGAATACTGCCCCATATACCCTTGACCGCTCAAGAGTACCTGCTGGTCAACTCTCTGCTGTCAATGAAAACAGCTGGACTGAACTTGGTAACCTGTTATATATCGATGCACCCAATACAGGATTTTCATATATGCTCTACAAGACAGATCCTGAGAAAGGAAATGATTGGGAAATATATAAATACTTTCATACGCTAAAGCCTTTTGTTTATGGTGATAATTACAATTCATTTATTGATGCAGATCAGGTACTGAGATGCTTGTTTAAATTTTTGGATAATCATGAAGATATAGCAAAAAATGAAATAATACTTGTCGGGGAAAGCTATAGCGGTGTGCGAGTAACAACCATGCTTAACCTGCTTCTTCGGTATAAAAAATACAGTGAAGGAACAGATCTTGTCTATAAGGATCCAGATTTTTCCAAAGTAGTTGAAGCGCATTTCCAAAAGGCGTTAAAAAAAGATGGCCCTTATAGTGTCGCAGATATTACCAAACAATTCAAACGTCAGATTTTAATTCAGCCACAGATTGTTGATACATACCAGGGAGAAGATGCAAAAAAAGCATTTCTTGCACCGAATTCCTTGATGGACAGGATTGCACAGATTGGGGACAGAAAAGTTAATGAAAAATGGAGAGATTATGTAAAAAAAACAAAAGATCCGTCAGCTGCGTCATATCTGCTCTCAATAGAAAGGGATCAGTATAATTGTTCCAAGTCTAGCGACTGGTCCAATGAAAATGAATATTTTGCCATTCAAAGCCTCCTTGATGTCAACGAGCTTGCAAGAATTACCGGTTCTAACCCTCTAAATATTGATGGCTTCAAGCCGGAAAACAGAAAAAGAGCACTCAAATTTCCATTGCCTAAAGATGTGCCTTTTGCTGCCAGCCTTTTTTTAAAAACGCTCAAAATACAATTGTCCCAAGAAAAACAGTTTTTTGTTGACATGATACCCTATTGGCCGAAGGATGGCGACGATATGTACGATCGCTCGAATACTTTTGAAATGAAAATGGGGGAACTCAACAGCTATGATGATTACCTGACCGGAACAAATGTATATGCCTTTTTGGGATTTATGACAAATGGCGGTGGCAATTATCCTCATCAGATCTATTCGGCAGCAAAGCATGACCCGTTTGACATCAGCGCGGGAATGTCTACGCGATACGGCAAAATGTTTTTGGAGAATGTGACCAATATTGACACCTTCATGACTCATGCGCCCTATGATGTGGTGGTGTATTCCCCTGCCCTGGCCACCCAGTTTGATCACAATCGCTTTTGCGGCATCGTGAATCACATGGAATATACCAAAGACTGGCCTGTTGCGGGGACAGACAAATCAGGCGATAAACCGGGACATATCACCTTCCATTTCAATACCAATGCACTCAAGGACTTCAATGCCCCTGAAAGCAGAATCGTTGATTGGTATTATTATGGAACATCCGGGCATTCCGTGTCTTCTACCCAGCCGGAAAAATTCAAAAATGATGTGAAGAATTGGCTTGCTGCCAAAAACAAACAAAACAAACAATAAACCAGCATCCATGCCAACATCGCTCGATGGAGCCACAACAACCATCCCCTTTCTCAATGCAGCAGAGGCACTTGCCTTCTGGCAGGATAGATCCGGGGACATCACCCAGGGCTGGCCGCTTGTGCAGAAGCAGGCGGCCGGCTTTGGCATGGAGTGTATTGACCTGAACAGGGAACCTTGCGTCGATACAGAAACACTGGCACTGATTCCCGAACACTATGCCCAGAGCCACCTGCTCCTGCCGCTTGATCCGGAAGGAGAAAGTGGCTCGGGGCAGATACGGCTGGCGGTTGCCACACCTTTTTTCGGAACCGTGGTGCCGGAGCTGCAGCAGGCGCTGGGAAAACCAATACAGCTGCTGCTTGCCCAGGCAGATCTGCTGCAGCAGCTCATTGAAAGCAGTTATGCAAGCAGGGATAAGAGGGGCATACTTTCAGGACTGGAGGATGACGGTCTGGAGGAACTTGAAAATATTGAAGATCTGAAAGATATGGCCCAGGCCGCGCCTGTGGTCAAGCTGGTTAATACCCTTTTCATGGAGGCCATTGCCGGCAAGGCCTCGGATATCCATGTATCCCCCTATGAAAGTGGCCTGGAGGTGCGTTATCGCATAGACGGCATCCTGCAGGTGGCGACCACCATTCCGCGCAAATTTCAGGCGGCAATCATATCCCGCATCAAGATCATGTCTGATCTGGATATTGCCGAGCGCCGTGTCCCCCAGGACGGACGCATCAAGCTCAAGGCAGACAACCGGGAATACGATATCCGGGTGGCCACCACGCCCACGGTTTTCGGCGAGGGTGCGGTCATGCGTATCCTGGACAAATCCTCCATCCAGGTGCCCATCGAAGATGTCGGCTTTGGCCGGGACAACCTGCAGCAATGGCTGCAGCTGCTTGCCCGTTCCAATCAGGTTATCCTGGTGACCGGCCCCACGGGTTCGGGGAAAACCACCACGCTCTATGCCTCCCTCAACCATGTCAAAAGTTCTGAGCTGAAACTTATCTCCATTGAAGATCCGGTGGAATACCAGCTTGAGGGCGTTGATCAGATCCAGGTCAATGCCAAGATCAATATGACCTTCGCCGCAGCCCTGCGATCCATTCTCCGGCAGGATCCGGATGTCATCATGGTGGGGGAAATCCGCGACGGAGAAACAGCGGAGATAGCGGTACAGTCCGCTTTGACCGGGCATCTGGTGCTGTCCACCCTGCACACCAATGATGCACCCTCGGCCATTACCAGACTGATAGAAATGGGTGTTGAACCCTATCTTATTGCATCCAGTGTCGCGGGTATCCTGGCCCAGCGACTGGTACGCAAACTCTGCACCTGCAGCAGACAGGATACAGAGGGGGGATGGCAGCCGGTGGGATGCGAAAACTGCAGGGGCACCGGTTATAAGGGCCGGCTGGCCCTCATTGAGTTGCTGGTGGTGTCAGACAGTATCCGGGAACTGATTCAGAGCAAGACAGATGCTGCAAAAATCAGGGAACAGGCCCTGCAGGAGGGTATGTTCACTATTCGCAGTGACGGGCTGCGCAAGGTTCATGAGGGGCTGACCACCATGGCGGAAGTAAACAGGGTGGCTTCAGAGTAATATATGGCGCGCTTTGACTATACAGCAAGTCATCTGGGCAAGCCGGTATCCGGAAGTATTGATGCCGTCGATGAAAAAATGGCGGCGGTGCTGCTCCGGCGGCAGGGAATCATGCCTATAAGCCTTGTCCCGACAGTGACGGGGCAATACCGTCCGGCTGCTCCTCTGGTTCTTCAATCCGGTAAAAATGCCGACGCCGGCAAGCTCGGTAAAACTGCCCGTCCATCCCTTTTTGCCGGTAAAAAAGTCCGGTCAAAGGATATCACCGAGTTTACCAGGCAGCTGGCCACGCTGCTGCGATCCGGTCTGCCCCTGGCAAGGGCACTTGATTTCTTAAGCGAACAGAGCACCCGGCCGGCCATGAAATCAACGGTTGAGGCCATAGGTGAAAAGCTGAGGGGCGGCGCAGGCTTTTCCGAATGTATTGCCGATTATCCCGGCATGTTCAACGCATTATACCTCTCCATGGTACGCGCAGGTGAATCAGGCGGCATCCTGGACACGACCCTTGATCGGCTGGCCGGAATGCGTGAAGCAAGGGAAGAATTGACCTCCAAGGTGCGCAGCGCCATGATTTATCCCTCCTTCATGTTTCTGGCCATGATTGGCTGTGTGGGCGTGCTGGTGGGTTTTGTCGTGCCCCGCTTTGCCACCCTGTTTCAGGACATGGGACAGGCCCTGCCCTGGCCCACCCTGCTGCTGCTGCGTTGCGCTGATGTCGTCAAGGGCGGCTGGTGGCTGGCACTGCTCATTGCTGCGGCTTTCTGGTTTGCGCTGCGGCAATACACCAGCAAGATGGAGGGCCGACTCAAGGTCGATCTGCTCAAATTGCAGGCTCCAGTGCTGGGCAGATTTTTTTTGACCGTGAGCATGGCCAGATTCTGCCGTACGGTGGGAACCCTGCTCTCTTCCGGCGTGCCCCTGCTGACAGCGCTCCAGGCCGCCAGGGGCGTCACGGGCAACCAGGCAGTGGAACAGGCCCTGGAGCAGGTTCGAAAAGAGGTGCGGGAAGGCTGCCCTGTGGGTGCGTCCATGATTCGGGCCAACTTTTTTACCAGATATGTCAGCGAAATGGCGACCATTGGGGAAGAATCCGGTACGCTGGATCAGATGCTGGTGAAGGTGGCGGAAAGCTATGAACGGGACATCGACCAGCTGGTCAAGTCCCTGACTTCACTAATTGAACCGGTCATGATTCTGGTCATGGGAGGTCTGGTGGCCTTTATTGTAATGGCCATGCTTTTTCCTATTTTTCAGATGAATCTGATGGCCGGATGAGCAGCTTTTTTGTATTGCAATATTGAACGGTTATTCATTAATGTAGTTCATTGACCAAGGGGAGAAAATCCTATGCATCGCAGCACCATTTTTACTGGACTGTGCATCACTGCCCTTTTCTTTTTACTGGTTGCGGATATCTCCATTACAAAAAGCAGCGCAGGCGAAGAACCAGGGATTGGACACGGATCGGAGCTGCAGGCCATAGTCAGTGCCGCTCAGGAAATGGGCAATCGGCTTACCCATATGGAGTCGCTTCTGCAGACGCTGGTTCATCCAGTCTGGGAATATAAATTAGTGGAACCCAATATCCTGAATACCAGTGAAATGGGCAAGCAGTGCGTTGAGGGCGTTGATATGGCCAAACTGGGAAAAGAAGGCTGGGAACTGGTCAGTTATACCGATCATTACGGCTTTATATTTAAACGAAAACGCAAGGAAAAATAGCGGTGCACGGTCGTGGTTTCACCCTGATCGAGTTAATGGTGGTTCTGGTTATCATGACGGTTTTCACTGGGCTTGCCCTGCCACGTCTGGTTGAGCAGGGCAAAAGCGCCAGAAAGAATGCATGCTTTTCCGATTTCGCCACTATGGTCGGTGCGGCCAAATTTCGGGCCGTGGAAACCGGAGTGCGGCAGGAAGTCGTCATTGATATGGAGCGGGACGCAATATCTTTGACTGATCCCCTGACCGGGGATAAGAGCGTGCTGATCAGCAAAAAACTTCCTTCGGGGTTATGGGTGGATTCGGTTCAAACAGGGACACAAAAAGTTGGACATGGAAGCAAGCAACTGCCTTTTTATCCTGATGGGACAAGCGTTTATGCCCTGATTGCCATTCAATCGAACGATACAGAGTCCATGATTTTTACCCTTGACGGAGCCACGGGAACCATTGCTGTGCAACAATGATGAAAAAGGTTTTACCCTTCTTGAGGTGCTGGTGGCTTGCGGAATTCTCAGCATCGGGCTTGCATCTATCATGACGATCTATGCCTCTTCCATCAATGCTCTCTCCCTTGCCGGTAAATACGAACAGGCCCATTTTACCGCTGAATCGCTGCTGGCAAAAATGCTCTTTGCCGACAACAAGGTTCCTTTCGACATGAAAGGCAAGAGCGACCAGCCAGCAGGAACCCAGTGGGCCGCCAGTGGGAGAGCCGGGGATCTGCCGGGCCTGAAGCTGCTGAGTGTGACGGTCAGTTTTCAGCATGCCGGCAGGATGCGCGATATTGTCCTTGAAAGTTCCCAGTTGAGCCTGGAACATGAACAAAAAAAATGAGAAGATAATGCCTAGAAACAAACTCTTTTACCCGGCATTCTGTCCGGTCCTGTCCCTTTTTCTATGCATGATGCTGCTTGCAGGATGTACCAGCCAGAAAAATATTTTCACACCTGATATCGACTCCCGGGAGGTTTCCAGACTGGAACTGGGAGTCCGGGTCAAATCGGTATCAGAAGACAATTTTGCCATACCCGATGAAATTGGTGGTCGTTCTCTTCTGGTCATACAGGTGAAACCGGGAAGCTATGCTGCTGCAATGGGTATCAAGACAGATGATCTGATTTACAGGATTAATGGCAAACGAGTAACAGGCATGGCTGATTCCTATGCGGTGATGCGCAAAATAAAGGACATGCGGTTCGTGCTGGTGGAATTATTGCGGGAAGGTGAAGTAATGAAATTCTCCCTGAACCTCAAAAAAGGCTAATGATGCAGAAACGCTTTATACGAACAAACAAGGCAGGCTTCACCCTGATTGAGCTTCTTGTTGTCATCGTTATTATCGGTATTCTGGCTTCCGTGGTAGGGCCTCGATTTTTCGGTAAAACAGAGCAGGCAAATGTCGGGGCGGCCAAGGCACAGATAGAAAATTTTTCTATCTCCCTGGACAGTTATCAGCTGGATACCGGTGACTACCCGACCACCCAGCAAGGCCTGGAGGCACTGATCAGTAAACCCACCACTCCTCCCATTCCCAAAAAATGGAATGGCCCTTATCTGCGCAAGAAAGATGTGCCGCTGGATCCCTGGGGCAACCCTTATGTTTATACTTATCCGGCAAAAAACGGGCCGGATTTTGACCTGCTGAGTTACGGCAAGGACGGCAAGCCGGGAGGAACCGGCGACAATGCGGAAATCACCAACTGGTAATGCCGGTTTTACGCTGCTGGAGCTGCTGCTGGCCCTCAGCATTGGTTCTATTGTTGCCGCCGCTGTCTACGGGAGTTTTCATACGGCAATAAAAGCGAAAACCAGAGCAGAGGCAGCTATGAAACCACTGCGCACAGCCCGATATGTTTTTTCCGCAATCAAGAGGGATTTACAAAATATTGCGGTGAACAGTCATGTTGTTGAAGTGGACTGCAATGCAGAACATTGCAGCTTTCCTGTGTCTACGGATGGCAGTCCCATGCAGGTCAGCTATCTACTTAACCGGAACAGCGAACTTATCAGGGAGCTAAGGGCGCAGGCTGTACCGGACGGAAGCCGGAAAACAGGTGGGCAACAGCAGATAAGGCAGGAAATCATTGGCCGTGATGTGCGTCAACTGCAGTTTGAAAGGCAGATAAAAGAGGTTCGGGAAGCAGAGGTCGCAACCCTGCTGATAGGTGTCAGGATTTGTTTTGCCGATAAACCCGACCCGCTTCAATTTCACTATGCAATACTGGTTGAACAGGCTCTGCTGCCTTGAATATGTCCGGAAGAGATGACGGAGGGTTCAGCGGGGAGGTTGACTGGAAAGCCGCCTGCAAACCCGAGAGGAAAGACGGCGGAGACGCTGTTGCCGGATACGTCTTCAGGCAGGATAATCAAGGTTTTGTCCTCATCTCCACCCTGGGTATCATGGCCGTGCTGGCGGTTCTTGCCTGGAGCTTTGTCTTCAATGCCCGGGTTGAGGTCAAGATAAGCAGCTGGCAGCAGCAGCGTCTTGAGGCCTATTACACGGCGCGCTCAGGCCTGCAACGAACCGCAGCATTGCTTGCAGCACATAAGGAAGAAGAGGCCAATGGCCCGTCATCTCCCTGGTGGTCTGACGAGGCTCAGTATCACCATAGAAGGACGGGAGGAGGCGAATATACGATCCGACCTTTTCCCGGCAGGGAAACAGAAAGCAAGACGAAAAGGCCTGAAACCTACGGCGTAAGTGATGAGGAATCCCTGCTGAATATCAATGTGGCCACGCCGGAAATGCTCATGCAGTTTGACGGTATAAACTCTGTGCTTGCCGAAGAAATCCTCCTCTACCGGGCCAAACAGAGCAACGAGGAAAATGAACCGAAACAGGACGCAGAAACCATTTCCAGTCCCATCCGCGATATCAGGGAACTCCTGCAGATTCACGGAATGAACAGGGATATTTTGTTTGGCGGCCCGCATGGTGGTTCTCGTGCAGAGTCCCGGCTCGGCAGGAATATAACCTGTTATTCGTCTGGAAAAATCAATGTCAACACTGCAAGGCCCATGGTACTCACCAGCCTGGGGTTCAGCGAGGAATCGCTGCGGGCCATCCAGCTGTTCAGAGCCGAAGGGCAGAATGCCCAGTCCGTTGACAGCTTTTTGAATCAGATGAGGGTAAACAGGGAACTCATACAGAAAAATATTCCCCTGCTGACGGTAAAATCAACCCATTTCCGAATGACCAGCAGTGCAACTATCCGCAATAAAGTCTCCACTTTAAGCATATCTGCCCGCTGTGATCTGCTCAAGGAGGGAGCTATATTTTCCCTCTGGCAGATTGCCCATGACGGGGGGAGACCATGAAAGGAGCAGGGCTTTTCTTTACCGGAACAAAGGTGGAAAACGTGGTAGCCGTCAACGCCCATGGTGCCATAAAAGGCATGTATCGCAGGGAACAGGACGGCTCATTTATCCCCATCAGCAAACAGCAGGCAGGCAAAAAAAACAGGCGATGCCTGATTGTCATACCTCCGGGAACCTGCGCAGTCCGCAGTCTTCAGCTTGAAGGCGCCTCGGACAGGGAGATGGAACAGGCCCTGTCCTGCCTTGCCAAGAGCAGTCTGCTGCAGCCCTGGGAAGATGGATATGTCAGCATCCGCTGTACCCGGCAGGGTGATCTTGCCATGGGCGTTCTTTTCTGGTGTGCAAAAACAATACTGGACAACTGTGTGGTAGCTGCCGATGAATCTGGTTTCATGGTTTGCGGTTTTCTGGTACCGGAACTGCTGCTTGGCTCAAAGGAAAGCTGCCTGCTCCTGTATGAAGACAGCAATGCCTGCCAAGGCATGCGCCTGCTCTGCCACGCATTCCCGGAATCTGTCCCGATAATCCTTTGCAGCACCACAGATGCACCCGGCAAAGACCTGCTCTTTGCGGCAATGAGGCAGGAGGTCCGTCGGCAGAATCTACCGGATCCGGTCAGGATACTGTACTGGCAAAAGAGCGTTTCTGCCGGGGACAGTGTTGATGCCGGTTCGGATTGTTCCACCCTACCAGTGCCATCCTGCTGGGAGGAGGCGACCTGCCAATGCCTGCAGGGCTGGCCGGAACTCCTGCCTTTTTTATTGCCACCACCAGCTGGATCCCGAAAAATTAGGCAATTACCCTTTTCCCAATGCCTGCAACGCGAGAGCCCACAGCCCCTGGAACCGCGGGGATATGTCAAGCTGGCTCTCTCCTTGCTGCTGTCCCTGATGCTGCTGGCAGCCTTTATCAGCACCTTGTATTCTCAGCTTGAAAACGAGGTTGCGCAGCTTGAAAAGGAGGCCGCCCAGATCAGCAGAGCATCCCAACAGGCTGCCAAGGCAACCCAGCTGATCCGGAACCTGCAGAAGAAGAACCGGATCATTCGAAAATTAGCCCAGGATAAACCCTACAGCCTTGAGTTATTAAAGATCATTGCTGAGGCAACAGCTGACAATTCCCGACTTGAAAGCGTCGCCATCAGCCGGGACGGCAGCGTAGTCATCAACGGGCTCAGCAAAGAGGCCGCCAATGCAACGGCCATTGTCAAAAAACTCGAGGAATCGCCAAAAGTCATTCAATGTACATTGAGCGCTCTGGAGCATATGGCCGACAGCAACCAATATAAATTTACCATCCAGGTCCGTTCCGAGTTCTGGGCGAGCTTTTTCCAGAAGGACGAAAAATGATGGGGCAGCTGCTGTCATCCTGGAATGCGCTGGCTGCAAGGGACAGAAGATCCCTTGTCATCTGTGCCATTTTTTTTGCCGGCATGGGACTCTATCTGGGTGTGATTGAACCGGTGTACAATGCCTTTGGCAGTCTGCAGCAACAAAAGCAGGAACTGAAAAATACCATTGAGGTCAACCAGAATGCAGCCCTTTCCGTGGTTCGGCGCAGGGCCAAGCTGGAGGAAGTACGTAATGAAAGCGAGTATCTGGTGGAAAAACTGGATATTGAAGACAGCGGGGCCACAACCCTGGGAGAAACACTCTATAACCTGAAAGTCTACGCCAGGGAGGCAGGTGTTGTCCTTGATCAGGCTGCGCCTCTGGATATGGTGGAACGAACAGAATATGAAGAACGCCCCTTTATTGTCCTGGCAAAGGGGTGTTTTGCCGCGCTCAGCAAATTTGTCTATTTCCTTGAAACCTCGCCCATGGTGCTGGTGATTTCGGATCTGCAGCTGCAGGGACAGGACGACCAGCTGAGCCTGCGCCTGCAGCTGGCTAAGGTCAGTGTGGAAAGCGTGGAGGCTGACATTGCCGAAAGTTATCTGAATGTGTTGCATATCGGGCTTGAACACTGGATAGGCTTTGCCCCCTTTTACATTGCCAAAAAAAAAGGCTGGCTTGACGGCCAGGATATCAATATTGAGCTGATCCATGGCACGGATACTGATGAGCTGAGCAGCCTTATGCGCAGCGGCGACCTGGATGGTCTTTGCCTGTCGCTCAGTGAACAGATTGCTGCCATGGAAGAGGGATTTCAGCTCAAGGCGGTTTATCCCCTGGTCTGGAGCAGTGGCGGGGCCGGCATTGTTGTCTCCGGCAATTCTTCGGCCCACAGCCTGCAGGATCTTGAACAGGTCGATATCTACGGGGCGGGCAGAGAAGCCCAGTATGTTGTCTACAGGGCATTCAAGGAAAACAAGCTCTCCTTTTCCCCGCAACAGGTACATAATTTGAGCAGCCCTCTGGTGATGCAGAGCCTTTCCACCGGACTCATTAAGGCCGGAGTCCTGTGGGACCCCTATCTTTCGCGTTTTCAACAGGAACAACCGGGAAAGACCCTGTTTCGTTTCGACAAAGAGACCAGAAACACCATGGATAATCTTGTCCTCCGTGAAGATCTGCTGCAGAAGAAACCGGAGGCCGTGGCATTTTTGCTGCAGGCCCTGGAAAAAGCCGACACGTGGATAGCCGCCCATCCCGAAGAAGCCGGACAGATCCTGGCGGAACTACTGCACATGAGCGAGAGTTCTGTACAGCAGGGGCTTGCAGCGCTTCATTTCCCCTCGCCCGAGGAGCAGCAGGAACTGACTTGCGGCGGGAACTCGGACCTGCTTGTTCCCTTCATACAGGAGCAGAAAGAGTTTCTTGAAAGTATCTACCAGAAAAAGGTCTCCCTTCCGGCAGAGGAGTTTTTTGACTGGAGTCTGATACGGCCACTGATCGCCTGCCCGCAGAGCGCAGAACCTGAAGGAGTGAAACAATAACATGCAGTTAATAATATGCCGTTAACTAAAGGACAGGCAAAACTGACCATGCGCCTGTGCACATATGTCGGTGCGGCCTGTCTCTTCGGTATCGTCTGTCTGCTGGGAACCGGGGGCAGGCAGGAGAACCCGCCTTTGGTGGTCGGTTTTGCGGAAACCCCGGCCCATGCGGATCCGGTGGTCTATAAGCAATTTGCCCAGATGCAGGCCAGCCAGGCAGCTCCCTTTTCCTTTCACAAAGAGAATCTCAGTCAACGCTCCTTTGTTGTCCGGGAAGAAAGCAGCGAGGAGCCACCGGAGCCGGAACTGGATATCGAGGATCTGAGCATCATGGCCATTCTCATGGAAGGGGGACGGCGGTATGCAGTCCTGCATGACATTCGGGCATCCACCGTCATCAGGGTAGGAGTCGGGGATACGGTCAGAGAGGCAGAGATTGTGTCCATTGCCCGGGATCACTTGGTGCTGCGGCTCTCAGGCAGGGATTTTGAGCTTTCCTGTAAAAATGAATAAAAAAGAATGAACCGTTCACCAGTAACCAGAAAAACGCTGGGATAAACAACCAGGTATGTAAGCATGATGAACAAAGGAATTATTCAGACAGCCATTGCAGGCATTTTCGCGTTTTTCCTCCTTTGCACCTTCATGCCCCAGGTGTACGCGGCAGAGGAGACGGATCAGATCCAGCTCAACTTTCGCAATGAAGATATCCTGGCTGTGCTGGAATTTTATTCAGATCTGCTGCAGAAAACCTTTGTTCCGGGTGCAGATGTGAAGGGAGAGGTCACGGTTATTTCTCCGCAGCCAGTCAGTAAAAGGGAAGCAAAAGAATTGCTTTTTTCCATTCTTGACATGAAACAGCTGGCTGTTATCGAATATGATTCCTACTTCAAGGTCATAAGTAAACAGAACGCTGCCAGAAGCCCGCTGGAGCTGGCAGGAAGACGGGTTGGTGCCGACCGGATGATTTCAGGCGTTATTCATCTCAAATATGCAAAGGCCGAAGATATTGCCGTAGACCTTGCCCGCTTGGTCTCCGAGGAAGAGTCTGTTTTTGCAGCCAAGGAACTCAATTATGTGGTGGTGACCTCCACAGCCGCAAATTTCAAAAAAATAGAACGGATCATCAGGCAGATTGACCAGCCTGATTCCGTGCCGGTGGCCCAGGTCTATAAAATTCAATATATGCAGGCTGAGGAGTTCGCTCACACCCTGACCAAGGTTTCCGAGTCAAGTATGTCCAAGGAAGGCGTCTGGGGCGGGGGCGTTCCGGTCAAGGAAACCAATTCCGTCATTGTCACGGCAACCCCGGCACAACACCGCCATATCAGTGCCCTTATCGAGGAGCTCGATGTCCCCAAAAAACAGGTGTCCATCTCTGCCATGTTTGTCGAGGTCTCCCTTACGGATAACGTGAAAATGGGGGTTGAATGGCTTTTGCAGGGGAATAGCAATGGAGTGCAAAGCAATGTTGCCAACTATACCGGCTCCTTGTTCGGCACCGCCACTAATCCCGTACAACAGATCTCAGGAACCGGGTTGAAACTCTCCATTCTGAAAGAAGATCAGTTCGAGGTTCTTGCCCAGTTCCTTTCCAGCAATGAAAATACCCGGGTCATCTCCACTCCCCATATCCTGGCCATGGAAAACCAGGAGGCCAAACTGCGGGTCGGCAATCAGGTCCCCATCAAGAAGGGAACCCGCTACGACTCCAATAATAAAGAAGTGGTAACCTATGAACAACTTGACCTTGGCCTGGAACTTGACGTGACCCCTGTTATTTCAAACGACAGGGAGGTCACCATGAAGATTGGGCAGAAACTGTCCAATCTCATCGCCTATGATTCCACTGCCGGCACCTATCAGTCCTCGGAACGGGAAGCCAGCACCACGGTTGCGGTCAAAGACAAGGAAACCTTGGTTATCGGCGGACTGATCTCCCACAGTGACGATCTGACCAAAACCGGTATCCCCGGGCTCAAGGATATTCCCGGACTGGGCTATCTCTTTGGCAATACCAATGACGATTCCAAAGTTCGGGAATTGCTCATTTTCATCACGCCAACGGTCATCTCCAACTCCTATGAAGCCAATGCACTGAATATCCAGGAAAAGAACAGGCATCCGGTTTTAGTTGATCAGGCAAGTATGGAATTTGATTTGTGATCGCTGGGGAAAAAGGATGCGAGCCTGGGGGCTCTTCATCTTTTGCAACTGTGGCAATTATTGAACGTACAGGAATATTTTCCGAATCTACCCCTGGTTTTTGTCCATGCAGGTTAAATTTAAGCTTTGTTTGTGGACGGAAAATTAGGCAGTGGGTCGAAACCGCCAGAATGGAACGTGCCAAGTTCATCCCCTTTATTTACATGTTGTCCAGGGTAAAACGTAAGCTCATTTGAAGACACCTCTTCCATCCCGATAAAAAGGATCGCCATCAGACCAATATCCGGGTTGTCTGCCTCAATAAAGGCCAATGCCCGTGTTGCAACATGGGTAATATAGGCCTGGGAACTGTCGTTGGCAACGGGATCATAGCGGCGGGGGATTCAGAATAATATGACCCTGGTATCAATCGGGTTTTGACAATACGGCCGCTGACCGGACTGTGCCAGCGGTGATAACTTAAAGCACTTAAAAACGCCTGATAAACCGTTGCGCCCCCCTCGCCTTCAAACATGACAGATAAAGGATCACCATCAAGCATGTGATACAGTGAATATGGTTCTGACTTGATCCAGAACCTGTCGTTCTGTTTTACATGAAAGGCCAGTTTGTAGGGTGCGGATTCGCAGGCGTTGACAATAACGCTGTCATCATCGGGGGCCGCCACGGGTCTACGGCCTTCGCGTAAACGGCGGGTAAAAAAATCATCCCATGAAGTGAAGCCATAGTGCGGTTTGTCAGGGTCGCAAACAAAATCCTGAACAAACGTGGGCATGGCTTTTTGGGCCTTTGCACCAAACCATCTGGATTCAGGATCATCGTTGAGCACATGGCATGATTCTTTTGATGAAAGAAAAACGGCCCACTGATCAAGGATGTTTTTGATTTGTCGGTTCACTCTTGGATTCAGGAAAGCGGTGTTTCCTGCCGGAGTTCCCATCAACCAGGTCAGGTGGCGGGCGATTGGAAAGCCAACAAACGGTGTAGAGTCTCATACTGTGGTGCTTGATTACCTCGCTACTGCTGAGCGGCTGCTGCCACTTTTGGGAGAATCAGAGACCTTTTTCCATACAAGAAAGAATCTTCTCGGAAATGATTTCTGGCTGCTGATAAAGCACCCCGTGTCCGCCGCCGCCAATAATCTGTACGCTGGCATTGCCCAGTTGTGAAGCGATGATACGGGAATTCTCCATGGGTATTACCTTGTCTTTGTCGCCCGAGATCAGCATAACCGGAATCTTTAACCCGGACAGATGGTGATAACAGCCCTGCCACTGTTTCAGGGTTTTGCCCTGCCGGGCAATCATGTCGTCGTTGACCGGCTCGCTTATGGGCGGGAAAACCCCGACAAACCCAGGGTGAGCCGCGATAAACTCATCCGGAAACAGGTTATGCATCATCCTGTCCACCCGTTCTTCCACAGTTCCGGACAGATCCAGCACCCCAGTCCAGACTGCATCAGGAGGCCAGATGCTCTCCGGCCCCCCGCAAAAACCTGAGATCAGGGTGATGCTCTGTACCCTGTCCGGTCTGTCCAGCGCAGTCTGCAGAGCTATGCCCGTGCCCATGGACCAACCGACGATGGAAAGTTTTTTGACGCCAAGCGCATCCAGCAGGGCATTGGTATCTTCGGCAAAGAGTTCAATGGAAAATTCCCTTTTGCCACCGCTGCTATATCCCATGCCACGGTTATCAAAGAGGATGAGCCGGGCCTGTTTTTTTAACGCATCAATCATTTTTGCCGGCCACATATCCATGGTGCAGCCATAGCCCATGATAAGCAGCAGGGTGTTTTCCGAACCGCTCTCATCGATGATCTTGTATGCTATGCGTGCATCACCAAGATCCATCATCTTGTAATCCATTGCAACAGCCTCTTTCATATCAAAAATGCTCAGTAGCGTCAGGAAAAAAATACTGCATTTCAGCCAGTTCATGCATGTCACTGTTCCTTTCTCGACCACTTTCTTTCTTCTGACCCGGTCTTCCATGATACACACCCGCATAACTGCATCTGGGGTTCGATTACTTTACGCATGCGATTTTCGTCCGACGAAGATTTTGCGGGAGTGGTTGTTTTTTCCATTCAGAGACTTCTCCTCAAAAAGCTCTTGGAAGGAATATAACATAATAATCAACATGTTACATCAATACTCCGCTATCCTTATTGTCTGCGATCAAATTTGCTTCACCTACAGGCCGTTATAATAAAACTTTGTTTTATCGATATTTTTTAATTTTCGTTCAGGCACTAAGTAACGATAAGTACGCACAAAAAAAGAGCTGCCATGAAGGAAGATATCTTATTTTCACTGTCCATCCAACGAGAAATCGAAACCCATGGTCTCAATGTGGAATCCGAGGTCAAAACAAGTCGTTCAATGAACTCGGCATTAGAACGCTCCTCCATCAAGCTGGCCTCCGTAAAGAAAAGGGCTTCCCACCTGTCATGCTGCTCTTTGCCATGGTCGTTCTACCGCTCATTAAGCACAGCCTTTGATCGTTGTGGACCGGCCAATTTTTCGCCAATGCCATTGCTGCCCAGAAAGACACCTACTACCGGTTCTTAAACCATCCGTGTTTTAATTGACGTAAACTCGTCTTTTTACTCGCTTGCCGCGGAATCGCTCGAACCGATCACCGCGCCTTAAATGACAAGACCCTCATTGTCGATGACACCATCCTTGGCAAAACCGGCGAGAAGATGGAGTTCGTCAGCTACCATCACGATCACACCACCAACCGCTCCAAGTTGGGTTATCAGATGCTCCAACTCAGATATCATAACGGTGTCCGCTTCTATCCTCTGGATTTTGGCTTTCATACCTCCGCCAACCAGAGCAACGATAAGCTCAGAAACTTCGACAAGCTCTGCTGCGGCTGGAAAAGGCGCATGGAGTCCTTCGAAAAGAAGACCGTTTTCATGGTGGCGATGCTCAAAAGGTGTTTGCAAAATGACATCAGCGCCAGTAGTGTCCGGTTAGAAACTTGCATATATTTTTCGCCTGTTCCCTCGTTGCCTGTTCGCCCGGCGACGTGTTCCCGGCGGATTGGCGCTGAAGAGCTGGCGTGCCTCGTTCTGGATTTGGTGGCGGAGTTGCCGCACTCGGCGGATGGACACCCGCTCACCATAGTTTTCATGGTAGTAGATCGCCAACAGTAGGTAGGTGATCAGGCCGGACAAAATCTGAACCAGCATGCCGTTTTTACTCCTGGTAAACAGATGGTAAACGTGCAGGTGCTTTTTCCACCAGCCGAAAAACGTCTCAATATGCCAGCGAAGTTTGTACGCGAGCATTACCTGCTCAGCGGTCAGGTCGAAACGGTCGGTCGCATCAGGGAGTTCACGCCACCGGACTCGAAACCCACGACCCGAACGGGAGTCTCGGTCTGCTTGCCACTTGGAACGCCGAGAATCACCTTGGTGTCGAAAGAGATGGTTTGTTTGATTTTGACCGTAACGGCGGTGTGGTCAAAAGTATTTTTTGGGCAGGCTCCATGAGATTGTTTTGTGTCGGTGCAGTGTGCCATCGATCATTAAAGTAGAGGCGTTCCATTTTATCTTCTTGAAAATATTATATTTTTTCCAAGGAGGGGAAATGAGAATCCCCGATCGGCTGCAGCCAATCGGGGATTCTGTTCAAGGGAAAATTCGTTTCTATCCTTATAATCGAGCCTGCTTCGGGGATGCGGAAGGTCTATCGTCTTTCATCATAATTCCTGTGATCCTGGTCTCGATCATGATCCCGGTCTCGGTAACGGTCTCGACCATGCTCATAATCTCGATCATGAGACTCTCCACGCCGGTGATTATCATAGCCATCATGGCGACGATCCGGCCAATAACAGCCGCTGAGAGGGACAAGTGTCGTTGCCAAAAGCATTGCCATCAGGACTATTCTTTTCATCAGACCCTCCGTGGTATTTTTTTCGGGAACGGCAAAATCGCTGAAAAGATGCCCCCATCTATGGGTTTTGACTTCGGTTTTGCCTAAGCACCGGACGCACCCTTTTCCTTCTGCCTTTGTTACTTCAACTTACCGATTTCCTCTTCCACTTCACGTGCACCTTCGGCGTAAAATTTATTTTCATCCGGATCAATCTCATGAAGCAATCGCAGAAATTCTCCGGCGTGAACGCGTTCTTCATCTGCAATGTCCTTGAGTACTTCGATGGCGAGCTTGTTGTCCGTTGACTCCGCAAGTTGCATATACAATTGAATTGCTTCATATTCTGCGGCGACCATGAATCGAATTGCTCTGACAAGCTCTTCATGTGTGAGCTTTCTGTCCTTTGCCAATCCTGAAAAAGGCGTTCCAAACTCCGGCATATCTCTTCTCCTTTCCTCTGAATTTTGGCCTTCGCCCAACATAGGCGTAACCTGGAAAAATAGTATTTTTGTTAGGTTGAAGCTATTATTTATTAAATGAATATTTCCGGTTCTTTTCGTAACCGACACATTTCATGGAGCTTTATGGGAATATTAACCATGCTCTGATCCTTAAATTCTCTTGCATTATAATCACATATTTTTATGCATGACGTACATCGTATACACAGGTCGGGATCCGTCAATAATGGATTATCTTCCCTGATAGCATTTGTGGGACATGCACTGACACAGAGCATGCACTTCGTACAAAGAGATTCATTCGTTTCAGGGGTTATATGAGATGCTGGTTTTCTTTCTCTATAAGGAAAATCTCCTGGAACTGATAAAACTTTTTCGTTCAATGAATTATCTTTGCAGAGTTTTGAAATATTTTGACCGAATTCGTAGGCTTTTGCTAAATCATCTTTATCAGGACGGCTCTCAGCTATCGGATAATTTTTATTAGAATAGGAATGTTCCCCTATAAATGCTGCCGCTGCGATTACTTTAAAGCCTTTTTTTTCAACGAGTGTTTTGAGTTCCAGTAAAGCATCTTCGTATGCTCTGTTCCCGTAGACAACCACGGTGACAGCAGGATTTCCTTTTCCTTGTAGCTTATTAATTCTTGAACATACTATCTCTGGTATTCGGCCACCATAGACAGGAGAACCGATAATAAGAGGTTCGTCGTTCGATTCAAATGAGAGTGTTTCAAGAGCATTATGGGTTATATCCATAATGCTCTTTGCAGCACCATAGCCATCCCCTATTGCATGTATGATTTTTTCAGTGGTATGGGTTGGTGAAAAATAAGAAAGTTGAACAGATTTCATGATAACCTCGTAATATTGACGTGTTCCATTGCTCAAGGGCAACATTTTTTTATAACTGTTTAGCCATATTCCTCGATATCTCTGGTTCCCATGCGTTGCATGGGAAGGCTCCCGGCTTGCGATGCAGGCAGTGGCAATACGTACAGCTGGATGCACCCTCGACCACACCAGCGTTCCCATGTGCCACATGGGAACGAGAAACCGGTAAGGCTACGGTACGTACTGAGGAGTTACATATTTTCGAATAAAAGGCAACCTCTGGTTTTTATGTCCATGTCTTTACACCCAATTTTATGCCTGTTGTCATCTCCCCTGTTTATACTTGCGGAACAGTACCAGGGGGCTCATCCGGTCCATGCATCCTTGAGCTCAGCAAAAAAAGAAAGGGCTATTTGGTGAGGAGTTTCCTGAGCAGCAGAGCGAAATGTTTTTTGTTTAAGGGTTTCAGGGCAAAGCATTTAATGCCTAGAGAGAGCGCCTTTTCCTTTGATATGAGGCTGCTGTACCCTGTGCAGAGCATGATCGGCAGGTCGGGCCGAATCTCCAGCATCCGCTGGGCCAGCGCATCACCTGTAATTTCCGGCATGGTCTGGTCGGTAATCACCGCATCGAATTGATCCGGTTGGCTCTGGAAAAGGGCTAAGGCCTCACGACTGTGGGTGTGGGCCGTCACGGCATATCCGAGACTCTGGAGCATCGCCCGGCCCATGTCGACCAGAATTTCTTCATCATCAATGAAAAGAATGTGCTCTTTATTCCCTAGGGGAAGCGGTACCGTAGGTGTGAGTTTTTGTACAATTTCTTGATCGAGAACCGGAAAAAAGACATGGAAAACCGTGCCTTTTCCCGCTTCGCTTTCACAGGTTATGAAACCGCCGTAACTGGTGACGATGCCATGGACAATGGCCAGCCCCAGACCGGTCCCTTTGCCGAATTCCTTGGTAGTGAAGTAGGGGTCGTAGATTTTGCTCCGTACTTCCGGCTTGATACCACGTCCGGAATCGCTGACGGAAAGCTCGATAAAGTGGCCGGGCTGCACTTCCGGGTGCTGCTGGAGATCCTGTTCAGCGAGAATTCGTTCCTTGAGGGTAATCTCCAGAGTCCCGCCATCCATTTCCATGGCATGGAAGGCATTGGTGCAGAGATTCATCAGAATCTGATGCACCTGGGTCGGGTCTGCGAGAATAGGGGGGGGGGAAGTTTCGAGCTGGAGCTTGATGGAAATAGTTGTTGGCAGCGAAGGTCGGAGGAGTTTCACTGCTTCCTCGACTATATGGGCCGGTTCAAGAGGTATGCGTTTGATGTCCGCCTGGCGGCTGAAGGCAAGAATTTGTTTCACCAAAGTGGCAGCCCGCTCCGCTCCTTCCACAATTTTTCCGAGATGTTTGGCAACCACCGAGCCAAGGGGACTGGCATCTTGTGCCATAGCGGCATAGCCGAGAATGGCGCTGAGGATATTGTTGAAATCGTGGGCAATCCCACCGGCCAGGGTGCCGATGGCCTCCATCTTCTGCGCCATGATCAATTGGCCCAGTAGTTTCTGTTTTTCTTCCTCGGCACGAATACTCTCCGTGATATCCCGGGAAAAGCTGGCAACCTGCACAACGTTGTTCTGCGCATCCAGAATGGGATAGAGGCGGATGCGGTAGTGCTTTTCGCACCGGGTTTCGTCATATTGTACCAGACATCTCTCCTGCAGAATCTGGTTGATGGCCAAGTGTCGTAAAGAGGCTGCTTCCGACGGCAGGAAATGGAAAATATTTTTTCCCCGCATGACATCCGCACGGAGATTTCGGCGGAGTGCCGCATTGTTGTTGAGGTCCAGGATTTCGCCATCGGGTTTGAGCAGGATGACGGAATCCGCAGTGGCGTCGAAAAGGGCCTTGAACCAAGCAATGTTTTTTTTGAGTTTTTCTTCGGTCCGTTTGTTTTGGGTGATATCCCGAATGCTTTCAATGGCACCGAGAACCATGCCGGACTGGTCGTACAAGGGCGAGGCCTTGGCAAAAACCCAGGTGCCCTCATTGTTACCGAGGGCCTTGCAAAACACCTCCGTCGTCAGGGCGCTGCCTTCGCGGAGGATATGGGGATACTGTGCGGCAATCTCATCATTTTCCTTAAAGATCAAATCAATCAACTGCGGTCGCGCTTCGCCGTAAAACGGGACGGTATACGCGTAATCACCCTTGCCCATCATCTCTGCGGCAGGCAGGCCCGTCATTTGTTCCATGGCCCTGTTCCAGATAATCACCCGCCCCGCGGTATCAATGGCCAGCGTGGCATCCGGCAGAAATTCAATGATATCCGTTAATCGCTTTCGTTCCGCACGGAGGGCCTCCTCCGCCTGCTTGCGCATCAGCGCTGCACCGATGTGCGATGCCATGCCTTCCAGAATTTCAACCGTGTTCTGGGTAAAACATCCTTTGCGATGATCGCTGCATTGGATCAGACCCACAATTCGCTCATTGTTGCGGATAGGAACCAGTGCAAAGGAGGCGTAGTGGTGATGGATGCATCGGTTGCGTGGTTGAAAACGTGGATCCTCGCCGGGCGTAAGGTCGAGCAGCGGGCGTGAATCGTTGATCCAGAAACTTCCTCCCGGAGTGAATAATGGATTGTCCGTATCGGTTTTACCGGAAATGACCAGCCCGCAGGTGCACTCCAGCAAGGGCTTGCCGAATTCGTCCCGACATAAGCCTCCATCCACTGCCGGCCCCAGGAGCGTGTTTTCAGAAAGATAAAAATCCTCGGGAAATCCCTTTTGGGCAAAATACGGAAAATCATCTCCCCGTTGCAGGCGAATACCCACGGCATCAAACCCGGTTTGTGCTTTTAAAGTATCGATAACCCGGTGAAGGCTATCAGTTAACCTGTCTGGTTCGTTGAGAATTTGGAGAACCTGACGGCCCATTTCCTTGTAGGCCTCCACCTGCTTGCGCTCGGTGATGTCTTTGGCTGAGCAGAGCGTGGAGATAACCCGTCCTCCTGCGTCCTTGATTGGGGTGGCCGTGGTCAGGTAAGAGCGGTTACCCTCCGCTGACACGATAGCCACCTCGAAGACCTTTTCCTCCCCGGTGCGAAAGACGGCATTCAGAGCCGCGAAATATTTGTCTGCTTCCTCTCTCTGGGGAAAAATTTCCCTCAGCGTCTTGCCGATGATCTGTTCGACCGGTTTGCCGATGCCCCCGGCAAAGGCCCGGTTGACATATCCGCAGCGAAATTCCGAGGTAAAGGAGAAAATGGGATCCGAGGATTTTTCAAGGAGAATACGGTGTTTTTCCTCGCTTTTGTGTAATTCTCCAATCTTGGCGGTCAGGGTGTCCTGCATTTCGACCATGCGCCGACCGACTTCAATGCGGGCGCGGAGTTCCCCGACATTAAACGGTTTAACCAGATAATCGTTGGCCCCGGCTTGGAGGCCGACAATAACATTGGCCTTGGCATCCATAGCCGTGAGCAGAATAATGTAAGCTGGTCGCTCCGTTTGCAGGCCACGGACTCGACGAATGACCTCTATCCCGTCCATTTCCGGCATCATCCAGTCGAGAATCATCAGTCTGGGCGCATCGGGCTGCTGCATTGCCTCCCAAGCCGCCGCGCCGTTGACGGTTTCCACAACCTCATAGCCGCCTTTTTTCAGCACCCCGGTCAGGGTGAGGCGAGAAGTGAAATCGTCTTCTGCAATCAGGATACGCATGGGAGGGTCCTTTCGGCAAGACAATGCCGATCATGGGCAACGCGGTTTCGTCCGTTGCTCTTGGCCCAATACAAGGCCTTGTCGGCTGCGTCCAAAATTTCGTCCAATGTTCCACCGGAAGTCGTACAGGCCACGCCGATGCTCAAGGTGAGAGAAAGATCGCCCGATTTGGTCGGAATCCTGCCCTCGGCAACCTTCATGCATAATCGCTCAAACAGCGCGGTGTAATCGGTACCCGCCGGTACCGGGGTAATGATCAGAAATTCCTCCCCGCCGATGCGCCCTGCGGAATCATATTCCCGGATATACGTTTTTAGAATCTGCGCAAAACCGCAGAGGACCTCATCTCCGGTTTGATGTCCGTGGGTGTCGTTGACACGTTTAAAATGATCGATGTCACAGATGCCGATAGCCAGCTCGTCGCTGTAGCGGTCGGCCCGTGCGAGTTCTTTATGCAGACGATCGAAAATGGCGCGGCGGTTGAGCAGGCCGGTCAACGGATCGTGGGTGGCCTGGTATGCCAGGACTTTCTTGCTTGCAACGAGCGCATCCTGCATCGTAACCATGCGGCGACCGACTTCAACCCGGGCCCGAAGTTCACCGGCATCGAAGGGCTTGACCAGGTAATCGTTGGCCCCGGTATTCAGGCCGATGATGATGTCCGCCTTCTCCTCCTTGGAGGTCAGCAGGAGTATGTAGGGCGGATTGTCGGTCGGTATGGCCCGAACTCTGCGGAGGACCTCGATGCCCTCCATTTCAGGCATTTCCCAATCAAGTATCACCAATCGGGGCGCATCCGACTGCTGCAGCATCTCCCAGGCGGCAGCGCCATTGGTCGTCTCCACGACTTCGTGCCCGGTTTTTTTCAATACGCCGGATAGCGTGATGCGGGAGGTGAAATCGTCTTCGGCAATCAATATACGCATGGCAAGGGCCCCTTGGTCATAAGATCGGATTCAGTGTCCGCAGTTCCGAAGGGAACCGTGTTTTTTTTAATAGGTTGGGTCGGGTAGGCATCAGGTCATCCCTGAGGATGGACTCGTAAAAAGTCCGGCGCATTTTCCTCGAAGCCTTGTGCCGGTGGACTATCAATCCGTCATTGCGCTTCGCAACCGCTCAAACTCTTGTTCCAGCTCGACCATGCGGGTGCTGACGTCGTCCAAATCACCGCCTCCGGCCGCTTTTTCGATTTCAAAGGCCAGGGCACGCAGGCATTCGCCGGAGACATTGGCAGCTGCGCCCTTGATGGTATGCGCCTGACGTTCGACACCCAGGGCGTCACCGGTTTCCAGATAGCTGCGCAGTGTATCAATCTGGCGAGGGATGTCCAGAAGAAAGCCCTCAATCACGGTTCGTGCCAGGTCCGGATCATCCAAAAGCCGGGCCATCATAACCGCCTTGTCGAATACCGGTACTTGTGATGTCTTTGCAGGGATGATAGTTGTTTCTACGGAGTATTTTATCGTATCTTGGGAGACTGTTGTTTTTTGGGGAAGCCATTTGTCGAGGACATCGGCCAGAGATTGCGGTGAAACCGGTTTGGATACATAATCATCCATGCCGGCTTCCATGCATTTTTCACGGTCGCCCCGTAAGGCATGCGCGGTCATGGCAATAATGGGAATTCGGTGATTTTTAATGGCGGAAAGCGGATCGCGGATTTGTCGGGTCGCCTCTAGGCCGTCGGTTACCGGCATCTGTACGTCCATCAAAACCAGATCGTAGGGCAGGGTCTCAAGGGCTTTGAGCGCTTCCGATCCGTTCGCTACGGCATCTGCGCGCAGGCCCAGTTTTTTGAGGATACCCAGTGCCACTTGCTGGTTGGTGATATTGTCTTCAGCCAGGAGAATACGCGCCGTTCTCCCGGAAAATTCGTTGTGCATCTCGCGAGCCGTATATCGTGTAGCGATGGGTCGCTGCGCGGCTCCCGTGGCTCCGGCCTGGTCCGCCAAGACCAGGGAGAAAACCCCTTTGAGTTCCTGGTGCCGGATCGGTTTGGTGGCATAGGCCGCAAAGCCTATGGCCTCGAAGCGGCGGGCATCGCCTCGTATACCCAGAGAGGTCAGCATCACCATTTGGGTGTCGGCCAGGAGCGGATCCGCTTTGATGGCCCGTCCCAGAGTCTCGCCGTCCATTCCGGGCATCTGCATGTCGATCACGGCGATGCGGAAAGGGTCGTTATCCTTGGCGGCCCTGGAGAGCTCCTGCAGCGCTGTCGGCCCATCCGCCACCTCGGCAGGGCGCATGCCCCAGGAAGCGAGGCGGGGCGTTTGGATATCACGGTTGGTGGCATTGTCGTCGACAATCAGAACGCGCACACCCTGGAGATCGGCGGGGGGAAGACGTTTGATTTGTCTGCAGTTGGCCTGCTTGCCCAGATGTACGGTGAACCAGAACTCCGATCCCTGGTTTTCCTTGCTGGCCACCCCAACCTCGCCCCCCATCAACTCGGCCAATTGTTTGGAAATGGCCAGCCCCAGACCGGTGCCGCCGTACCGGCGCGTTGTCGAGGCATCCACTTGGCTGAATTTGTCGAAAAGCAAGCCCAGTTTGTCTTGAGGAATGCCGATCCCCGTGTCGCGCACCGAGAACCGCAGCAGCACCTCGCTTTCCTTCTCTTCCACCAGCGAGACACGGACCCCTACTTCTCCGGTATGGGCAAATTTGATGGCATTACCCGTCAGATTGGTAAGGATCTGGCGTAGGCGGCCGGGATCGCCGCGGAGCAGCTCGGGTATTCCCGGATCGGCGGAGCAGAGAAATTCGAGGCCTTTTTCATGGGCCCGCAGGGCTAGGGTCGCTGCGAAATCATCGAGCAGGCTCGAGAGGTCAAAATCCAGCATCTCCAGCTCAAGTTTGCGGGCTTCGATCTTGGAGAAGTCGAGGATATCGTTGATGAGGCCGAGGAGCGATTCGCTGCTGAGGCGTACGATCTCGGCATACCGCCGCTGCTCTTCGTTCAGTTCTGTATCCATCAAAAGGCCGGTCATACCAATGACGCCGTTCATGGGGGTGCGGATTTCGTGGCTCATATTTGCCAGAAATTCACTCTTGGCAATACTCGCTATCTCGGCTTGCGCGGCCATCTGATTGGCGCGCTCCGTGGTTTCTTCAAGCTGCCGGTTCGCCTTGAGGAGTTCCGTCTCTGCCTGTTTACGTTCGGTGATATCGATACCGGTAAAGGTCACTCCGGAAATAATATCATGATGGTCAATGCCGGATGAACTCATGAGTATATTAATGATTTTTCCATCCTTACGCTGCCAGCATGTTTCCATGATCCCGATATCCTGCGCTTTGATTTGGAGGGATATTTCTTTGCCGACCTTTGCATATTCCGAAGAGCTGGGATAGAGCATCCGGGTGCTTTTTCCGAGCAGTTCCTCTTTTGTGTATCCGGTCATTGTGCAGAGCCGGTCATTGGCCGTACGAAGAATCCGATTGCTGACCACCCCGATTCCAGTGGGTACGGCGCGGAAAACACTGCGGAGATACTGTTCGTTCAGCCGTACCTTTTCTTCCGCTTGTATCCGTTGGTTGATGTCGGTGAACACCGTGGCAAAGCGTCCGTTGCCTAAGCGATAGGCACTGATGAATAAATGTCGGTTTAGTGGTTTGAAATAGTGCTCGAAGCTGACGGGTTTTCCTGTCCGGACAACCGCACCGTAGATTTCGATAAAGGGTGTGTTTTCGATCCCCGGCAGGACTTCGGTGGCTCGGCGGCCGACGACGTCGGCCACCGCTAATCCGGTATGGGTTTCGAAAGCCGGGTTCGCACTCAGAAAGATATAGTCCACCGGTTCGCCGGCGGCATCAAAGATCATCTCATGTACGGAAACTCCCGAAACAGCGTGTTCGATGAGTAAGCGGTGTTTTTCCTCGCTTTCCCGCAATTCAGCCTGCCCGGCGAGGATGCCTGCATCGGTCCGGCGCAGCAGGGTGTAGATAAACCCCAGCACCATGGCCATCAAGACTGCACCTCCGGTGATCCCCAAGGTCAACGAGCGGGCGAAGGCCGCTTTCTCGGTGGTGATATCGCTCATGATCAAGAGATCGCTGACCTCTTTGCCCGAAATGTCCTTCAGGGGGGTCGATGAAACCAACCAGTTTTTGCCGTTAAAAGCGAGGCCCCGTTCGGTTTCGTTATCCGTCTCGGCGTTTGCCGGATCGTGATCGGCAAGCGGGGCAAAGACTTCGGGCAAATGTCCCATTGAAGCATAAAATTCGACGCTATGCGGGAGGCGGTTCCATGCCGGTTCTTTACCCAGCATACGTTTGCCGTTTTCCCAGGTCTGACGATTAAGGTATTCTTTGCGAATGGTTACCGCCAGTTCAAGATGAGCGCGGTTCCGTACCGCTTGCAGGGCATCATCGATTTCTTTGCCTATTGCCAAATAGCCGACAAGCGTGCCGTTTGCAAAGACCGGCTGGACCACCCGCAGAATGATGGTACCCAACGGCCCCAACTCTATGCCGGAGGTGGTCGTACCGTTCTGTTCAGCCTCAAGTAAGGTGAAGCAGTGAATACGGTCCCCACGGTTTTCCGGTTGATGGAGTCGCACCACACATCTGCGGTTGTTGTCGAAAAAGGCGAAACGGGTGAGACCGTTTTGCCGGTGCAGCAATTCGTATACCGGTTGCCAGGCTGCTTGGAGGCGGTCGGCATCGCCTTGGCGGAGTGCCTGTTGGACTGCGGCGTCACCGGCGATGGGCTGAGCGGCGGCAATCAGGCCATAGGTTTGTTGGTCCAGGGCAATGTGTAGATCCCGCCGTACCTCGGTGATGAGATTTGCCGCTTTCTCCGCGATCTGTTCCTGATGCTGCTGCCACAAAAGTGCGCCCCCGCCGCTGATCAGGAACACCGTCATGACCACCAAGGGAACAAACAAGCGCCGGAGGACAAGCCTGGGGGAAGCATCGATCCGACCGGAACCGGCCAGACCCGCAATCATGCCGATGACCAGAACCAGCATCAAGCCTAAGGGCAGGGCTGCCCTCGCAGCAACCTCCCCTTTCCAGAGATGTGCGTCAATATCCATTCCCAGCACGGCGACGACGGTGCCGGTGGCAGGATTGACCAGCGGTACGGCACTGCCGATTACGATTCCTTTGGGGGTGTCCAGAGGGCCTGCAATGGCCGCCTTTCCTGTTTCGAACACGCGGTGATGGATATCGGGGGGATAGTCGTAGAGCCTTCCCGGTTGGGAGGCCTCGTTAGGCAGGGCAGACTGGTCGTCCACGAAAAAGAAGACGCTGCCGTCGGCTTTACGGCCCAGGAGTGTAATAAAGCGACAATTTGGATTGGCTGAACGTACTGCGCCGAGCTGTTCCCTGAGCCGCACGTAGTCGGGGCTGTCCACATCCGCCTTTGTGCTTGAGAGTGTCAGCACTCTCTCGATATTGACGGCTTGTGCCACCAGGGTGGCCTGCTGGAGGAGGTCGGCACGCATTGCACGATCCGTCCGCATCGCCGTCCACCACGTGCACAGTACTCCGGCTATCAGCACGGCTGCGATCGCCCCGGCCATCCGCATGTTGGAACCTTGCTTCGGTGTGTTTTCGGGTCGGCTGTTCATGATGCGGGTGATCCGGCCGGGGTTGAAAAAAGTGGCGGTATGTTGTTCACCTCGTCGCACCCGATAGGTCTTGCCCGCCGAGGAGAGAAGCTCGGGAAAAGATCGACAAGCGCCGCCGCACCTTGTTTTTTAAGGAGGATCATGGTTTGAATTCTTTGCCGATCAGGCCCTTGGCAGTGATTCACTGCCGTGCCCCCTTTGCACGAATCGGGAGTCGTATTCTTTCAATTTCAGCCGACAACTGGTCCAAGGTGAAAGGCTTTTCAATAAAGCTGTCGCATCGGTTTCTCAGCGCTTCGATCACCAGTTTTTTTTCACCGTAAGCGGTCATGATCAGGACCGGCAAGGTGGGATGAATTTCTCGGATCGCCTTTAAAAGATCAAGGCCGTTCATTGCCGGCATGAGATAATCCGTGATGATTAAATCTATCTTCCCGCCGCTATGGGAGAACTGGTCCAGGGCCTGGGAGGCCTTGTAGGCCGCAAAAACCTGGTGGCCTTTACCCTGCAATCCAATGCGCATGGACTCGACCATTACAATATCATCATCCACAACCAATATGTTCATTTTGCTCCTTTGAGTGGGGCGCAATGTTGTTTTCGCATACACCGAAATCCGATGGCCGCAAAGAATCCGGAGCCCTCTTTCCTCGTTCTTTTGGGCTTCAGGTGAACCGGGAAAAATGCAGGCAGTCGCTTTTTTGCAATTTTTTTGTACAACGTGGTCGTTATCATTTGAAAGGCAAAGCGCGTGCCACTTGGGAAGTGTAAAGGAGGGGGCTGGGTAACGTTTTAATTTTCCGGTATTTATTTGTCTGGGGCAGGAAGGGGGCAAGCAGGGCGGAGCGGTGGGAGCAGAAACGGAAAAAGTCCATTTTGGACTAGTACGCTGGCAACATGCTGAAAAAATAGGATTTTACAAGGGTTCCAATTTGGGATAGGGCTTCCATTGTTGCGTAGGGGAAGATCAGAGGGTTTTCAATACGATTGGAGTTTGCGCCGGAGCGTATTTAGGCCGATTCCAAGCAATTGTGCGGTCTGAACCTTGTTTTCGCCGGTATGGCGGTAGGCCCTGAGGATGTGTTCTTTTTCCACGGCTGCAAGCGGAAGGATGGCGCGGGGGAGGGGCTGTGAGGCAGCGCGTTGTTTGGTCGACAAGGCCGCCAGCATATAGGCAGGCAGGTGATGCACGGTAATTAATTTGCTTTGGGCCAGGTTGGCAGCATATTGAATGATTGATTTTAACTCCCTGATATTGCCTGGATAATCGTAGGCCGTAAGCAGCGGCCAAACCGGCTCTTCAACGTCTTTGCAGCCGTGATTGTGCAAAAATTCTTTTGCCAACAGAAGGATATCGCCGGTTCTTTCCCGCAGAGGCGGCAAATCCAGCCAGGCGCCGCAAAGGCGGTAAAAGAGATCTTTGCGGAATAATCCCTGATTCTGCAATGCATCCAATTCGACATTGGTTGCAGCAATAAAGCGGACATCCGCCCCCTGGGGGCTGCTGATTCCCAACTTGAAGTATTCTCCCTCCTGCAGCACTCTGAGCAGTTTCCCCTGCAGTTCGAGCGGCAGGCTGCCGATTTCGTCAAGGAACAGGGTGCCCCCGGAGGTCGTTTCCAGGTAGCCTTTACGATCCTGGAGCGCCCCGGTAAAAGCGCCTTTGGTATGCCCGTAGAATTCAGCTTCAAACAGGGAAGCGGTGAGAGCAGACATGTTGACCGGAGTAAAGGTCCGTTGCGCCCTGGAACTGGCCTTATGGATGGCCTGCGCCAGCAGTTCCTTTCCTGTGCCGGTTTCTCCGGTGATCAGGACGGGCACCTTGCTGGCGGCATGGAGTTCCGCTTCCTTCATAATCTGGAGCATTCTTTCGGATTGGGTGGTTATGCAGGCAAAGGCCTCCGGATGCAAAAGATCCGGAGCGCTCTTCTGTTTGCCGATTCGCTGAATCTCCAGGAGGTTCTTTCGTTCCAGGGCTTTGAGAATCACCACCAGCAACTCGTCCATATTGAGCGGTTTCACCCGGTAGTCAAAGGCCCCTTGTTTCATGCAGCTGACGGCAAGACGGGCTTCATCGGCGGCGGTGACCATGATGCATTCGGTGGTCGGACTGATGCTTTTGATACAATGCAGCAACTCCATGCCGCTCATGCCCGGCATGGTGATATCCAGGATGGCGATGTCCACCGGTTCGCCCTGCTGGAAGAGTGTCGCTGCTTTCCTGGGGTCGCTTTCAACCCGGATATTTCGGAAACCACTGATAAGCAGTCCTCTTTCGAGGCTTTCGAGAAAATCCTTTTCGTCATCCACCAGCAAAATTCGGGAGAGCATTACATGTATTCCTTGTTTGGAAAGGTTAGTGAAGCTGGGTCTTGAGTCTCACCCGGAACATACTGCCCTTGCCCTTTTCGCTCTGGACTTCAATATGTCCCCCTAATTCCAGAATCAATCGGTGACTGATCGACAAGCCCAGGCCGGTACCGACCCCCACGGCCTTGGTGGTGAAAAAAGGATCAAAGATCTTGTTTTGCGTTTCAACATCCATGCCGCAACCGTTATCACTCACCTCAATGAACACTTCCTCGGCAGGTTCTCTTTTTCTCCGTATCCTTAAGCGAACCCATGAATTTTCTTTGTCCGTGGCCTGAATGGCATTGACCAGAAGGTTGACCACCACCTGCTCAATGGCCAAAGGGTCGGTGCAGAGCAGGGGCAGGTTCTCGGGAATATCGGCTTCAAAGTTTCTGACGGATTCCCTGATACGGCCCATGCAGATGGAAATGCTTTTTTCCACGATCTGCTTCAGGTCAATTCGACTCCTTTCGCCTTGGCCCCGCTCGCGGACATATTCTCGCAGATTTCCCACAATCTGATTGATCCGGGTGGAGCCGTGCTCAATATTGTCCAGCAGTTTGAAGCAATCTTCCCGGAAAACCGCGTAAGGCCGGTTGAAGGCCTGCAATTCCGGGTGCGCCAGGACATATTCATCAACGATAGGCAGGAGGAAGTGGAGGTAGGAGCGCAGGATGGGTATGTTGAAGTAAATGAAATTGTTCGGATTGTTGATCTCGTGTGCGATACCTGCGATCAGCAGGCCCAGGGAAGCCAGTTTTTCGCTCTGGATGAGTTTTTTGTCCACCATTCTCGACTGGGTGACATCGTAAATGCGGACAATCGAAGCCTCCGGCATTCCCGAGGCATCCTTGACCACATCCACCACCACCTGTTCGATTTTGTTAGGATTGATAACGCCCCTTCGTTCAAAGGAACCGGAATAGCCATGCATTGCCGAGAGGGGATGGTCGCAATCCTCACAGGCGCTTGATCTGCCCCGAAACGCTTCAAAACAGCGCTGCCCTATTGTTTCTTTGTAGCTGGTTAAACCATAATATTCCATGGCTGCCCGGTTCAATCGTTTGATTCGGAGATCCTGGTCCAGCATGATGAGCGGGTCGGAAATGCCGTCGATCGCCATGGCAAGCGTGGCCCTGCTGCGGAAAAGTTTTTCTTCGGTTTGTTTCCGTTCGGTAATGTTTTTGATGACCCCGTCATAGGCTATGAGCGTACCGTGGGTGTCGAACTGCTGGATCAGTTTATTGCTCACCCATTGAATCCGTCCGTCTTTGTGGATGATTCGATACTCAACCGGGCAGTTCCTTCCCCCCTCCAGTGTGTTTTTGATGTTCTTGATCAGCAGGTCGCGATCTTCCGGCACCACCATCCGCATCCAGAGGGCAGGATCGTCTGCGTACTCTTGCGGCGTATATCCCGTAATCATTTCACAGGCGGGGCTGCGGGTGATCGAGACAGCCAGACCGTCCTGGACAGGGATGGTGTAGATGTAGTCGGTCAGTCCTTCGGTAATCCGCCGGTATCGCTCTTCGCTTTTCCGCAGGGCCTCCTCGGCCCGATTGCGATCAGTAATATCAATGATAATGGAACAGAGGGCATCTTTGCCGTTGATGGTGATTTTGCCGGTGAAGACCTCCACGTCCCGGGTGGAGCCATCCGCCCGGCGGTGGCGGAATTCAAGCCTAGGCGATTCCGAGTTCGTGTTTTTTTCCGGATCAGTCGTGACGGTTTCAGGCGGCATCGTGTTGATCTGCTCAATCGACATCTGCCGCAACGTTTCTCGCGACCAGCCATAAAATTGTGCGGCCGCTTCATTGGCGTCGATGATATGGCCTGTCTCAACGTCAATGAGCAGTTTAACCGCGGAGTGCGTTCGAAAAAGTTCTCGGAAATCTTTATTTTTCAGGACCATGGAACGCCTTCGCTTCTTTCGGGAAATCTGCGGAGAGAGACCGGGTGGTTTTTGGTTTCAACCTGCTGATCTTTCGTTGTATGTTTTTTTATCCTGCGTCTGGGCCTATCGTACAGCCACGGTTAAACGGGAAATGCAGACGAGATTTTCTTGTTCATCGCGGATCATAATATGCCAAACCTGGGTGGTGCGGCCCTGATGCAGGCGGGTGGCCCGGCCGATGACCCAGCCCCTGTGTGCGGGCCGGATATGGTTGGCGTTGATTTCCAGGCCGACACAGATCGTTCCTTCCTCGACACAGAGATAGGCTCCGGCGCCGCCAAGGGTTTCGGCCAGTGCCGCCGAGGCGCCGCCGTGCAACAATCCCATGGGCTGCATCGTCCGTTCGTCCACCGGCATCCGGGCTTCAACAAAATCAGCACCGATTGCTGTGAACTCGATACCCAGCTGCTGTACCAGGGTTGAGGTGCAGGCGGCTTGCAATTCTTCAACTGTTCGCGGTTTTTTCCACATGATCAGGTTCCTCTTTAGTGTTCGCCGGAAAGCAGGCCTTGGTCACTTGCCGCAACACAAGGTAGGCGCAAGTGCAGAGATGGGTATACTAAACCAATCCCTGGGATTTTTGCAGAGAAATTGCGTTCCGATGTCAAAGGGGCGTATCCCTTCTCGGGAAGGAGACAGAGGCCGGTCCCTCAAAACCGTTGTGCTGCAGCAAGATTGGCTTGTTCCTGATTTCTTGAGGATATTTTCACGTTTTTGCCGTGTTATTTGGGAACGCGTCTGCTATAAATATCGGGATATCAAAAGGAATATTTTTTGAGGTACTCTTAAGCAGATAATGTGCACGACTTTTTCAGCCGGGTGAAACAAGGTCGGGAATGTCGGTCGCGAATGTAGAGCAGGGAAAATAAAGGCGAATGGTCAGGGAAGAGTACGGGGAGCAGCAATCGTGGAAGGGAGACGATCCGTGCAGATCGTTTGTCGAGACTTCGCCTGAGCTTTTTTTTCGCTTAAACGAAAAGGGAGAGGTTGTCTTGCTCTCGCCGACAAGCCGAAGTCAGGCCGACTCATCTTCGCAACCCTCTATAGGCTGCCGCTACTCGGCCTTTATCAGCCCGGAGGACCAGGCACTGGCCGAGAAATCTTTCGAGCTTGTCCTCAACGGCGTTCGGAAGTTGGAGGTTGTTCTGCAGTTGGTGTACCGGGATGGAAGGCGGATCCGGGCGGTAATTCATGCAAGGCCCTGGCTCGACGGAGAGAACATCGTGGGAGTGCAGGGGCAAGTCCGGCACGTCTTCGAACCTCAGGATGGGCAGGCCCGCGAACAGAAGGCAAGACCCAAATACCGCGCCTCGGTTCTCCCTCCTTTGTTCGATAACAGTGCCTTTGGCAGGGGGAGATTTCGTCGGAATCGATTTCTCTCGGTCAACGAACTGGAACAGGTTTTTAATGTGGCGGCTCCTTTCTGTCTGCTTTCTCTCGACTGCCGGATTCTCAAGGTCAATCAGGCCTTCGGCGATTTTTTCAACTGCGGGCAGGAGGAGGTTATCGGTGCCTCTTGTTTGGATATCTGGGGCTGTGACGTCTGCAATACCGAAGAATGTCCTTTGCGTCAGCTGGTTGCGGGAGCTGACAGGGCCTATCGGAAGATTGACCGCGTGGTGCAGGGCAGACACCTGGTCTGTACACTCCATATTGTGCCGTATAGGGACAACGCCGGTCGATTGAACGGCATGGTGGTCACCTTTTTCGACACCCGGGAACAGAAAAAGACCTCGGCTGATTTAATCAAGACCCAGCAACAATTGATTCAGGCCGATAAGTTGAGTGCCATCGGTTCGCTGGCCGCTTCCATTGCGCATGAGTTTAATAATCCCCTCTGCGGTGTGCGCAGTGTGGTGGAACGCATGGCGAGAAAATCAGGATTGGCGGATGCCGAACAGGGTCTGTTGGGCCTGGCTCTGGAGCAGTGTGATCGCATGAAACGGCTGATTCAAAATCTGCAGCAGTTCAATCTGCCGTTTTCCGATGTCCGGAAGGAGTTCGATCTTCATTATGCCATCGATTCCGTGCTGTTGCTGCTGAACAAACATCTGCAAATTCGCCGAGCTACGGTCCGTAAGGAGTATGCCGAGGGAGTGCTGATGCTCACGGGTGTGGAAAATCAGATCAAGCAGGTACTGCTCAACCTGATAAAAAACAGCGGTGAGGCCCTGACCGAGGCGGGTGGTGTAATCCGGGTCCTGACCAGACGGGGGCAACAGACCGTACAGGTCGTCATTTCCGATACCGGGGTCGGGATTAGCGAAGAACATCTGCCGCATCTCTTCGAGCCGTTTTTCACCACCAAAACAGCGGTCAAGGAAACCGGTCTCGGGCTTGCGGTTTCTTATGGTATTATCAAGGGCCATCAAGGCGAGGTCCGGGTCGAGTCGACTCCCGGACAGGGAACAACCTTTACGGTGATTCTGCCGGACAGGGAACACGGTGGATAACGAGGATACCTGATGACACACACATCCGTTCTGGTCGTTGATGATGAAGAACTCATCCGCGAAACTTTGAAGCTCGACATGCTTGACCATGGGTATGCCGTGGACCTTGCCGCCAGTGGTGAGGAGGCGGTGGATATGCTGGAAAAGGAGTATGACCTGATCATCGTCGATTTGATTATGGAAGGGATCAACGGGCTTGAGGTGCTACGCCTGGCCAGGGAAAAACGTCCGGAACAGGCGGTGTTCATCCTCACCGGATACGGCGAGCTTGAATCGGCCATCAGTGCCCTTCGGTTGGGTGCCGATGATTATCTGTTAAAACCCTACAATCATGACGAACTGATTCTGCGCATCAAAAGGTGTCTGGCCGCAAGGAAGTTGCGAGAGACGATAAAAATATATGAATCCATGCTTTCCATCTGCAGCGAATGTAAAAAAATTCGTGATAATGAAGAGGGAAAAGACGGGGAAACGCGTTGGATCAGTGTCGAACAGTTTATCCGGAAAACAACCGGCAGCGAACTGAGCCACGGGATCTGTCCGGAGTGCTACCACAAGAAGATGGCGGAATTAAACGAGATGATCAACCGGGGCCGGCTTTTCCCCCATTCCTGACGGGCCGGCCTTGTGCCTGTGCCCTCTTCCCCCTGCTTTTCAAAAGCGTTCTGTTTCTTCACCGATGCCGACGGGGGCGTATGGAGCGCGAGTCTTTTCCATCAAGCCCGGAGGAAAGGTTGTTCCCTGGTTAAGGGGCCATAACGAGGTTGACAACACAGGGGTATCGCGGCAAGTTGTTAGGGTTGCCTTGAGTTGTGGTCCCTCCTGAAATGATGACAAAAGGAAAATCGTGAAGAACAGAAGACGCTTCACTCTGATTGCCGCTTCATTGGCGATAATAGCGGTTTTTCTTTTCTCCCTGCCGACGTTCCTCTGCCTTGAACCGGTTTTTCGTCGAACCCTGAACCTGCTCAACAGCCGACTTCCCGGTACGCTGGAGATCCAATCCTGTTCCCTGGGGTGGCGGCAGGGCCTCGATTGCCAGGGGCTTCGTTATCAGGAGCCGGAATTGGGTATCCGAGTCACGGTACCCAGGCTTATCGGGGACAAGGGCCTTTTTCTTTTGCTGGCGGCACCGCAGTATCTCGGTGAACTTCACCTAAACCACCCCCTTCTGACCTTTCTTTCTGCCCCCATCCCCCCTGTTTCCAGAGCGAATGCGGGTAATCCCGCCGCACTCGGTCAGCCGACGACTCTTGCTGCGGAACACGGGACAGCGGGTCGAACGCGATGGTGGGAGCGATTGACCTTCAGGTTCAAGGTGGATAAGGGCGTGGTTGAGCGCGATCAGGGGCTGCAATCCAAACAGGAACTCGCCCGGGACGTTGACCTGAAAGGAAGTTTGGCTGCAGGTACTGTTAACTATGCGTTGGCATTCCGTGCAGGTTTAGAGCAGGAAGGTCACCTGCGGATCGAGGGCCTTATCAATCTGCCCACGGCCCGGCCGTCGCGGCTTGACACTCTGGTCTCAAGAACCGAGGTGGCGATTACCGGATTGGAAATCTCGGACTTTCTCGACCTGGCAGCCGATATGGGTGATTTTCCCAGAGGTGGGGGCGTGCTCGATGCAACCTGTCATGTGGTTACCGCCGGAATTGAACATCTGGAGGTGGATGGAGAAACCCGTCTCCGGGGATTGCGTCTTTCCGGTGGCTTTTTGGGACAGGATCATCCGGCCTTCGACCATCTGCATTTCACGTTCAAAGGGCATCATCGCAGCAAAGAGGGGTGGCAGCTGGCTGCTTTCAACCTTGATTCCGACCCCGTACAGATACAAGCAAACGGCAGGTATGACCGTACTGCCGCTTCTCTGACCGCACAAGGGATCGTTAATGTACCGGCCTTGGCGGAGCAACTGCCGCATCTGCTTTCCCTGCAGGAAAAGACGAAGTTTACGGAAGGACTGGTCGATTTTTCCCTCCATGTGGCCGGCACTTCTCAAGAGCTTGAAATGAAGGCGGATTGCCAAACGGGTCGCCTTGCGGTTGTCCATAACGGTCAGGCGTTTTCCTGGGACGCACCGCTTTCCCTGGTTGCCAAGGCGGATCGTCGGCAGGGGAAAACAACGGTCCGCACCTTGCAGGCCCATCTGCCGTTTCTTGATCTGCAGGGCAGGGGCGGGGCCGACGATTTTACCCTCCGGGCAACCGCAGACCTGGATCGCATGTTTACGGAATTGAAAAAAATCTTTGCTTTCAATTTCAACGGCACAGGCAAAATGGAAGTAACCGGTTCGTCCAAAATGCAGACGGATGGGCGTTATCGGCTCGATACCCGGATCGGAATCAAGGGTTTTGCCCTTTCAAGGGGCGGTACCTCCTTGCTTTCGTCCCATGATTTTCTTCTCAGCGGCGAAGCGTGGACTCCGCCTTCTTTTTTCCAGTATGGGTCCTTCACCTCCCTTCGAGTTGATGGAGCGTCCCACCTGGGGGCCTTTTCTCTTTTTGCCCAGAATAACGAAGAGCATCCAGGAAACACACACACATCCTGTTCCGTCCATGGACGCATTGATCTGGGGAGGATGAGCGATTTTTTCCTCGGCCTTGCCGGTGCCGTGTCTCCTGTACGACTCGGGGGGATGTTTACTTTTGATACTGCGGGCTGGTGGAAGGAAAATCGTCTTTCTCTCAAAACTCTGGAAGGCGGGATAGAGCAACTGAGCGTGATCGGCCAAGGGTACGCGTATCACGAACCGCAGGTGGCCGTGTCCTTGGGGAATAAAGCTGTGGGCAAAACCCCTCCCGTAAGAGTCCGCGGATTAATGATTGCCGACAACTGGCAGGATTTCATTGAAAAAGAACAGCCCGGCATCCTTATCGATTTTGATCGGCAGAGCCTGAACCTTCGCCACCTGAACCTTGAAGCAGCCGACACTTCAGTGCGCGGGAATGTATCTCTTGAGAACTGGCGGCAGCCACTCGACTTGGCAGCGGCAATCACCGGGGAGTCCGATGCGGCTCTCCTGGTCCCTTTCTTGAAGAAATCGGGTTGGTTGTCCGAGGATATGGCGGTGAAAGGCAGGGCACAGGTCTCCCTCCGAACGGGATCAAGTGGAGAACGCGAGGCGCTGACCGATCTTATCGTGCAGGTCGAACCCTTTGAGCTCTTTCGGCTGAACAAGAAAGTGTTTCGTGATCCTCGACTCCGTCTCCAGGCTACGCTCCAGGGTGCTCTCGGGGGAGAAGGCGATATGAAAATTCCGGCCGTTTGGGTGCAGACGGCACCCTTGCAGGTGGAAGGGACCGGGCTGCTGCACCGGCGGCCCCCCTTTTCCTTGGAACTGCAAGGGACGTTGTTGCCGGACTTGGCTTATTTTGCCAAAGTGCTGTCTTCGGCAACCGGCCAGAATGTAGCCCTTGCCGGCAAAGGCCAAGGCACTTTCCTTCTTGCCCTCCCCTGTAAAGGGCCGTTTGATCTCAGCCGGACCACGCTGTCCGCTCGATTGCCCGTGGATTCCTTCCAGTACCTGGGCGTTCATCTTCGGAAGATCGAGATCCCGATCGACTTGAACCGGGGCATACTGGGAGCGATCATTGCCGGTAAGCTCAAGGGCGGGAAGGTGGATGTGCAGCCGCAATGGACTTTCGACTCCCGTTATCCGGTGGTGCGTCTTCCTTCTCCCAGCCAGGTTCTGCAGGATGTCCCGTTACGGCAAGCATTGCTCAACGGGATGCTGGCCAGGATGCATCCGTTTTTTGGGGTACTGGCACAGCCGGAGGGGACTGTTGATCTGCGTGTCAACGATTTCTCCAGTCTCCTTATTGCGAAAAGAACCCCGCAACCGGCGTTTAAGGCGACGATCGGACTGAAAAAAATACATGTTGTGCCGACAAAAGTCCTGAAGGATATCCTTGATCAGGCCGGGATCGAACATGAATCTCTCCAGCTGAAGGAATCAGAGTTGGCCTGTGAGGGCAAGGCTGGTCGAATTGCCTGTACGCCTCTCCATTTACTGGCCGGTGACATCGAAGTTGCAATTAGCGGGACCGTCGGCAGGGATGGAACGGTTGCCTCGCTTATCCATCTGCCGGTGACGGAGCGGCTGGCCGAGACCGTGCAATGCCCTCTGCCGCAAGGGAGCGCGGTGTCGGTGAATGCCGAGGTTGTGGGGACGCAAAATGCGCCTTTTTTTGATGCAAAAGCCTTTCTTGCAAGGGTCTCGAGCGAACTGGGCGAGGCAGTGAAGGAACAATCAGGGTTGAAACCGGAATAATCTTCCTTGACCATCTCGGGAAATTCGATAGCATGGTGCTAGGTGGTTGGTTAAATGTGATCAGTCGACTGGGCGTTGTGACTGGTTTATGAAATAGTAAATTAAGCTCGATCTTTCAACTGAGGTGACGTATGGCTGAAATGAATGCCGATCATATGATTGAAGAAATTCAAGCGAATATCCAGACCGGTGATGTTCTGAAGGCACGTCTGGTACTTGATCACCTCGGATCAGTCGACAAAAAGACGCAAAACCGACTGCTTTATGAGCTGTCGCGTGGAGATGTGGAATTTACGGTCCCTCTGTTGAACTATCTTCTGGTTTCTCACCCCGAAATGGCAGCAGGCCTGCCGATTATTCGGGAAACTTTGATTTCCAATCTCATTGCCTATCCAGACGTCCTTCTCAAATCCCTGGCTCATCCTGAAATCAAAGATAAGACAGTGATGATTGAACTGGTCGGGGAATTGAAATTTGAAGACGCAACTCCGTCCTTGATTGATTTGCTTGCCGAAACCGACAACAATACCACCACCCGATTGATCATTGAAACGCTGGGATTGATCGGCAATCCGGAGTCAATCAATACCCTCACCGATTACCTGTATTCGGCTGACCATGAACTCATCATCTCGGCCATCCATGCGCTCGGGCAGGTGGGAACGCATACCGCCATGCACCGGTTGGCTGAACGGATGGGAACGGACAATGAATTGGATCTGATTATTCTGGGCATCTTCGCCGATGTTCAGGATCAGGTGTCCCTGGACAAATTGAACGATACGCTTCGTTCGCATTACGCGCATATGCGGATTTATGCCAAGGATGAACTGATTCGCATCGGGGTCAAGGCCGTGCCGGTGTTGATAGAAAATCTCAAGGAAGGAGACAGCGACCTGTTGATACATACGCTCAATGTGCTGGGCGACATTGGGGACGAGAGCGCGATCATGCCGATCAGGGCACTGCTCAATACGGTCCCCAGAAATGCCAATGTCCGATTCGCCGCATATGAAGCGCTGGCTCTTTTGCCTTTGCGTAAAGGAGCCTATACTCTTGCCTCGGGACTGACCGACAGCGAAGACCATGTTTGCACTGCTGCGGCGCGGGCCATTGATCGGAATTTTAATGAAATTCTTGCGGCGGGCATTAAGAATATGATTCGCACGTCCAGCGACGAAGCCCGCCATATCGTCAAAATTATTGTCAATGCCCAGGTCGATAATCTTTTTCTCAGCTTGGCGAAGGAAGACTTTTTCCAGGAGTTGGCCCTGGTCTATCTGCCCCATGCGCATCGGGATACAAAAAGCCACTACAACGACCTGCTCAGACAGCACGGAATGAATGATTTTGCTGCCAAAATTTCCGGCGATGAAGTTGAGGGTAAATCCCGGGTTCAAGTGTGCGCAGTGGATGATTCAAGGATGATTCTCAATATTTACAAGGCGACCTTGCATGAGTTGGGCTTTGAGCCCGTCCTTTTTGAATTTCCGGCAGGGGCACTGGAATGGATTTCCAGGGAGAAACCGGCCTTGGTGCTGACCGATCTCAATATGCCGGAAATATCGGGCATTGAGTTGACGGAAGGGATTCGAAAGATATATTCCCCGGAAGAACTGCCAGTGATCATGGTGACGACACAGAGTGATGTCCAAGATCACGAAGCCGCCGCAACCGCCGGGGTGAACAGTATCCTGATCAAACCTTTTAATGCCGATTCCTTGCGGACGGCGATGGGGAATTATATCAAGGTGAACTGAGGGGCTGGGGATTTGACTTGGCTCACCCCTTGGGGATGGAGTTTTCGTGCCGGATTTTTTCAAGATATTCCGGAAGCTGGTTAAAATAACGGCCCACCGCGTCCGGTTGATGGGCATCGGATCCGGCGCTCAAGGGGATGCCGCGTTTCATGGCTTCGGTTATGATCCAGGGGGCGGGGAAGGGGAATCCACGGTAATCAAAACCGGAGGTATTGATTTCCAGGGCCACACCTTTTTCCTGCATGCGATCCAGCAGCGTTTCTATTTGCCGTCGATGTTCCGCGTTCAATGCAATTCCAGGATAGTGCCGCAACACCGCGTCCAGATGGCAGAGGACATCGCAGTTGATCTCCTGAACCGCCTCAATCAAGGCATTGAAATATGCGGTGACAATTTGATCGATACCAATACGGGCCATTTGCTCAAGGGTCTCCGGACGACGACTGAGCAGATTGAAATGCAGAGTACCATGGCGGTAAAAGTGGCAGGATAGTCCGATGCGCTCCCACCGATATTGTGCAAGTTTTTTGCGCAGGGAACTGACCGCCTCGGGGTTGTAGCCTGTTTCTACCCCTAATCGTACATTAATAACGCCACGATACTGTTCCTTGAGGCGATTGCCCTCTTGAAAATAGAAATCGAAGTCTTCCTTCTCCAGCCAGCTGCGTGGCTGGTAGCAAATTTCCGCTTCCAGGTGTTCCAAAAAGGTAATTGTCGCCAACCCTCGTTGTACCGCCTTTTCGACATACTCCTCCATTTCCCCCGTAGCGTGGTTGCAGAGCCGGGTGTGGACATGGCCATCAGTTGTTACATCTATCAAAGGCTGCATACTGAGGTAGGGAAAATAGACAGGAGGGAGAGAAGAGTAAAGGAGAAAGGTCAGGCATTCCCTTTGGGGAAGAAATGAAGAACGCCGTCAATTTCAGAGGTGTCACAGATATCACCCATCTCCATATCAAGATCGATAAACCCCTCCAGTTCATGCATTTCCACTGAAAAGGTAGGGCCATCCGGCAGGTGATAGATTAATGTATCGACTTTGCTTAAGTCAATGGGGTCGGAAAAAATTTTTTTCATGTATGCTTATTATCCAAAATAAGAAAAATATATGAGCATAGTCTAGCAGGTTTGCATTGGAAAAAACATAAAATACGTAAGGGATCATATCGTTTTTTCGGGAATCTACCGAAGGCAGAGGAGCAAACAAATGCTAGCTGTTGTATGAATGTTGAATGAATTTAAAAGGTTGGGGTGGTAAAAACTATTATGGTCAATAGGGTTTGACACGGGGAAAGTGCATGGTAATATATTCAGTTTATCGCTCTGCTCATAATGAGCATAATGTTTGATTTGAAACAGCACCAACAAGAGGTATTTCATGACCATAGAAGAACATATCGATGATCCTGATTTTTTAGGAGCAACCGATAAGAACCCGTCCAACATCCTGCCGGAAAAATTAACGCTTGATTCTTCCCTGCAGTTTGCGTGTCATTCTAAAGTAAGCTGCTTCACCGCATGTTGCCACAATATAAAAATTATTTTGACCCCCTATGATATTCTCATACTCCGGAAACGATTGAATCTGCCGGCGCATGAATTTATAACCCAATATACCGAACCCACTTACCTGGAAAAAACCGATATGCCGGGAGTGCAGATGAAATTGGTCGGTGGTGAAAAAAATGGCTGCCCTTTTGTTACCCCGGAGGGGTGCACGGTCTATCCTGATCGTCCTTCAGCGTGTCGCTATTATCCGGTTGGCATGGCGGATTTCCACGAAGGCGGGACCAATGACGCAGCAGAAGACAAATTTTTCTTTCTCGTGAAAGAACCCCACTGTAAGGGACATGAGGAACCAAAGCGATGGACAATCAGAGAATGGCGTGCCGACCAGGGGGTGGACCTGCGGGACGAGATGAACAAAGAATGGCTTCGGCTGGTGATGCGGCGGAAGTCTTTCGGTCTTCAGGCTACCTTGAGTGAAGCGGCCAAACGAATGTTTTTCATGGCATCAACCGATCTCGATACCTTCCGTAAATTTATTTTTGAGAGTTCGTTTCTCGATACCTATGAAATTGATGCGGAAACCATCGCCAAAATCAAGGAAGACGATGTGGCATTGATGCTTTTTTCTTTCGAATATCTGGCCAATACCCTGTTTGGCACGGCCAGTTTGTCCATCAAGGCGGAGAAAATCAAGAGTAAGGTGGAGGAAATCAAAAAGCGTCAGGACGAAGCTCTTCAACAGGCGGAAAAAGAATATGAAGAACTGAAGGCGGAGCGTGCTCGCCTTGAACAGGAGCGTCAGGCGGCTGTGGCCAAGAAAGCGGACAACCAAGACTGACCGAGTATACACGATGGGGTGAGCGGGACCTTCTTCCGCAGGTGCAATTTTCTATCCGGGAACTTTTGAGCCTTATGCGTACCCGGCCCTTTGACTGATTAGATATTTATTTTCCGGCCATCGGCTTTAATCAACATTTTTTTCAAAAACAGATAGGTAAAAAAAAACGCCCTGCCGGCAGAAGCCGACAGGGCGTTTGTACTTCATATCTCCGTTTACGGATGTTTATTCGACATCAAGAGCTTTTGCCCAACCTTTGAGCATTCTCCACGCCTTGTCCACATCCTTCTGTGACGCAGCCATTAACTCCTCTGCATGCTCCGGATTGGCTAATTTCAGCATCCGGTAGCGATTTTCAGATAAGGCATAGTCGGCAAAGGGGATGGTTGGTTCCTTGGAATCAATGATCATCGGGTTTTTGCCTTCTGCTTCAAGGGCAGGATTGTAGCGGAACAAGGACCAGTGACCGCACTCAACCGCCTTCTTTTGCTGCTCCAGACCCATAGCCATATTGATGCCATGGTTAATGCAGTGAGCATAGGCGATAATCAAAGACGGACCGTCATAAGCCTCGGCCTCCTGAATAGCCTTGATCGCCTGTGCCGGGTTGGCCCCGATTGAAATCCGGGCGACATAGACCGTACCGAACGTGGAGAAGATCAGCCCCATATTTTTCTTGGGGGCGTTCTTCCCACCGGCTGCAAACTGAGCAACCGCCGCACGCGGAGTTGATTTGGACATCTGGCCGCCGGTGTTGGAGTACACCTCGGTATCGACAACGAGGATATTAACGTTCTTCCCGGAAGCAAGGACGTGATCCACACCACCGTATCCGATATCATAGGCCCAACCGTCACCGCCGATGATCCAGACGGATTTTTTCACCAGATAATCGGCGACATGATATAGCCGTTTGGCAGTGCTCTCTTTCTTGTTCTCCAGAGCTGCCTTCAACTCAACGATACGAGCGCGTTGCTCTTCGATTTCACTCTGGGTAGCCTGTGCGCCACCAAGGATGGAATCAGCGAGGGCCTTGGTTACCAGACCATCCTGGACTGCAGCTCCCAGCAGTTCAACCGCCTGGCTGGCCAGTTTGTCAACCGCCTGACGCATACCCAAACCATGCTCGGCATTATCCTCGAACAGGGAGTTGGACCAAGCCGGACCACGGCCATCCGCACGTTTGGCATACGGGGTGGTTGGCAAGTTGCCGGAATAGATCGAGGAGCAACCGGTGGCGTTGGAAGCCAGCATCCGATCACCGATCAACTGAGTGACCAGTTTGATGTACGGTGTCTCACCGCAACCGGCACAGGCACCGGAGAACTCAAACAGCGGCCGTTTAAACTGACTGCCTTTGATGGTACCGACATTGATCAAGTTTGTGTCTACTTCAGGCAAATCGAGGAAGGCCTTCCAGTTTTTGCCGGATTCGAGCCGCAACTCTTCGGTATTTGTGACCATGGCCAAAGCGCGTTCTTCGGTCTTGTTACCGTCTTTGTCTTTTTTGCGGGCCGGGCAGACACTTACGCACAGGGTACAACCACAGCAGTCAGCGGTCGATATCTGCATGGTGAACTTCATACCCTTGAACTCTTTACCCACTGCATCGGCGGTTTTAAAGGATGCATCAACACCGGCAGCCTCAAGGGCCTCAGGGGTGGCAACCTTCATCCGAATACAGGCGTGCGGGCAAACCAGCGAACAGCGACCGCACTGGATACACGTTTCCGCATCCCATTGAGAAACCTGAACCGCGATATTGCGTTTTTCCCACTGGGTGGTGGCGGTTGGCCAACGTCCGTCATTCGGGAACTCGGAGACTTTAATGTCTTCGCCGTGACCTTCCATCATTTTGGCGGTGATGTTTTGGACGAACTCAGGAGCCTCGGGAGGAACAATCGGAGGCATCTCGTGGCCGGTGATCTTCTTCGGTACCTTGATCTCAACAATGTTCTCAATGGCGCCGTCAACCGCGCTGTAGTTCATGTTGACGACCTTTTCGCCCTTGTTGCCGTAGGACTTTTTGATAGCCTTTTTGATGGCCTTGATCGCCTCATCTTTGGTGATGATGCCTGAGATTGCAAAGAAGGCGGTCTGCATGATCATGTTGATGCGTGCACCCAAACCAAGAGCCAGGCCCAGTTTGACAGCATCAATGATATAGAATTTGACCTTTTTCTCGATCAACTGTTTCTGCACCAGGGCCGGAAGGCTATCCCAGATCTGATCTTTGTTGAAGCTGGAGGTCAGGAGGAAGGTTCCGCCCGGCTCGATGTTGGCCAGCATGTCATAGGTATTGAGGAATGCCGGGTTATGACAGGCAATAAAGTTGGCTTTGTTGATCAGGTATGGGGCTACAATCTGGTTTTTACCGAAACGCAGATGCGATACGGTCATGGAACCGGATTTCTTTGAATCGTAAACAAAGTAACCCTGGGTGGAGTTATCGGTTTCGGAACCGATGATCTTGATGGTGTTCTTGTTGGCGCCGACCGTTCCGTCGGAACCGAGGCCGTAAAAGAGTGCCCGGTAGACATCGGCACCTTCAACGTTGAAGGACTTGTCGTAGTTGAGGCTGGTAAAGGTGATATCATCATTAGGGCCGACGCAGAATTTTTTCTTTGGCGCCAGTGATGCCATATTATCAAACACGGCCTTAACCATAGCCGGGGTGAACTCAGCAGAACCCAGACCGTAACGGCCGTTGAGAACGACCGGGGTGAACATGGTGGGGTTGGCCTCGGCAGCCTCGCCCACAGCGGCACGGATGTCAAGATAGAGCGGATCGCCGTTGGATCCCGGCTCCTTGGTACGATCAAGAACCGTAATGCGCTCAACGGTCGGCGGCAGGGCATTCACCATGGCTTTAGGATCAAACGGCCGGAACAAGCGGACGATAACCATACCCACTTTGCTTCCCTGGGCAACCAAGTGCTCGATGGTGGAGCCAACGGTCAGTGCGCCTGAACCCATGATGACGATGACATCGGTTGCATCCGGAGCGCCGATATAATCAAACAGGTGATACTGACGACCTGTGAGTGCGGCGAATTTGTCCATGGTAGCCTGGACGATACCCGGGATGGCGTCGTAATACTTATTGACGGTTTCACGGCCGATAAAATAGACGTCCGGATTCTGAGCGGTACCGCCGATGGTCGGACGGTCCGGGGTCAGGGCGCGCTCGCGGTGAGCAATGACCAGATCTTCGTCGATCATGGCGCTCATGTCGTCCATGGTCAACTGCTCGATCTTCATAACCTCATGGGAGGTCCGGAAACCGTCGAAGAAATGAACGAACGGGATACGGGAGGCCAGGGAGGCTTGGGTGGAAACCAAAGCGAAGTCCTGCGCTTCCTGAACATCCTGGGAGCAGAGCATGGCCCAACCGGTTTGACGGGCTGCCATGACGTCGCCGTGGTCGCCAAAGATCGACAGACCCTGGCAGGCAATGGCGCGGGCGGTAACATGGAAGACTGTCGGGATCAACTCACCGGCAATCTTGTACATGTTGGGGATCATCAGAAGAAGGCCTTGGGAAGCGGTAAAGGTGGTGCAAAGAGCACCGGCACCGAGTGACCCGTGGATGGAACCGGCAACACCGGCTTCCGACTGCATCTGAGAGATAACCGGGATGGAACCCCAGATATTTTCCTGTTTGGCATTCGCCTTAGCGTCGGCTTCGGCAGCCATCGGTGAAGATGGCGTAATGGGATAGATTGTTATGACTTCACTTGTGGCATACGCTACATGCGTACATGCCTGGTTTCCGTCAATGGTGACCATTTTTCGCGACATAAGATCATTCTCCTTACACGGTGGTTGGTATTTGCCGACAGAAGGCTGCCGGAAAAGGTTTAAGATGAACGCTATGAAAAAAGGTTCCGAAGAACCTCAAGAAAATAATGGATCCGTTTTGATTTGATTTTTTTGATCGCGTCGGAAGAGAGAGGAGGGAAAGTAATTGTTGTGTTCTTGAGGAAGAACATGGTGGCTTCCGGTGACGGAAGAAGATGCCAAGAAAGGTGATCGGTTTTCCCATCGAGTTCCTAACTGTCTCCCGCCCTGTTGCCGGAGCGGACAAGCCACGATTATATAAAAAAGTGCCAATTCGGTGCTCCTGATGAGCGACGACGATGACACAAGATCAACACATTAATGGGCCAAGATAAACCAAAAAAAGGTATTGTGCAATGTTAAAGCGATTTCGGAAATCCTTACAGTTGCAATGAGTTGCCGTTGCTCGCAAAGGAAGGGGGAGGAAGGGTTTGCGAAAGCGGGAAGGAAGGAGATCCGTCCGGAAGAAGCCCAGCGGACCTCTTTGTTGACAGGTCCTGAATCTTGCCCCACGGGCAGCTCCCGCAAACCGGATTGGGGATCTGGGTTACGGCACCGCATCAAGCACCTCCGGCTCAATCAGGGGGGTCCTCCAGGTACGCTTTGATTTTTGTTCTACAACGCATTTAGTATAAGGCGAGTGGTAGGGGAGCACAAGCTCAGGTTTCTTCCTCGGCCTGGCGGCCCCTTCCCCCCTCGCGGATTTGCTGGTTTTTGGGGATTGTAAAAATCTGTTTGATTCAATTTTGCAATTTGTTATGGTCACTTTTTTTTATAGGGTTTAAGAGGGCTAGGGTGGCATTACCATCTGCATGGCCTCGGAAAAGGGCTGATCATGATCACAAAGGAGTTTGACCGGCGACAATATTGCCGTCTTCGTGCCTTTGTCGGGCGCGGTCGTGACGCAGTTCATCGCAATTCCGAAATCCTGCAGGGGCAAGCCGGCCCTTTGGCAAAGATGTTGATCGCGCTGTTCATTCCCAGGCGACCTAATCCCACGATTACGTGCTCGGCATGTCCCCTCCCTTTTTCCTTCGTTGGGCGACTGGTATCGGTTGCGAGATCCCGGAGTAAATATGTTGAATAAACTGAAACCGTTTCTGCCAGGGGAACGGTCGCGGACGATAATGATTGCCGCTTTCATCGGCATAATGGCGGGCTTGGCTATCATTGTCTTTCGTGAGGCGGTCGAACTGGTCCACAAGCTTATTTTTCTTCGTGGATATGAGCTGTTGCATATCGCCCAGGGGGGGTGGCGTCGAATTCTTCTGCCCTTGCTGCCCATGGCGGGGGTCACCCTGCTCATTCCCCTTTCTCTGGCTTTTCCAGGGAAGGTGAACGGGTACGGATTTACCAGTTTTCTGCGGCGGGTCAATCTGGAAAACGGGGTCATGCAAGCCCGCAATATTTTTATCAAGATCATCGCCACCGCCCTGACCATCGGTTCCGGCAACTCCGCAGGCGTCGAAGGTTCCATCGCCCAGATCGGTGGAGCGCTGGGTTCCCAAGTCGGGCAGCGCTTCCGGGTCTCGGGTAACCGGATGAAGGTCTATATTGCCGCCGGTTGCGCCGGCGGTATCGCCGGGATCTTTAATGCTCCTCTTGCCGGGATGTTTTTTGCGTCGGAAATCGTTTTGCTGGGCACCTACGAGATTTCCTCCTTTTCCGCTCTGGTCATTGCCTCGGCACTCTCCACCGTGGTCACCCGTGCCTATTATGGTGCGATCCCTGCTTTTCCCATCCCGGATTACACCGTCGTCAATGCCTTTGTCGAGCTGCCGCTTTATACGGTCATGGCTGTGATCGTCGGGGTGGCGGCGGTCTTGCACATCCGTTTCTTTTATGCGATGCGTGACTGGTTTCAACGGTTCAAGCTCCATCCCCAGCTGAAGCCGATTTTTGGTGCCGTGCTGGTGGGGTCCATCGGGATTTTTTTTCCGCAGGTGATGGGAGACGGCTATGACTATATAGCCAAATCACTCGCCGGGGACACGCTGGTGTGGCGCATGTTGGCGTTGGTCCTTCTCAAATCACTGGCCACCGCTATTACCTTGGGATCGGGCGGTGCGGGCGGTATCTTTGCGCCTGCGCTGTTTATCGGCGCCGTCCTCGGCGGGGCCTATGGCGGCATTGTACATCATTTTTTCCCCGCGTATACGGCTTCTGCCGGAGCCTATGCCACCGTAGGCATCGGCGCCTTTCTCGCCGCCTCCACCCATGCGCCCATGACCGCCATCTTTCTGCTGTTTGAAATGACGGGTAATTATATGATCATTATTCCGGTTATGTTGACTGCGGTTTTGGGCACGGTGACTGCTTCTTGGCTCTATGGCGACTCGATTGACACGGTTGATTTTACCCGTGAAGGCATCGATATCCATGAGGGCCGGGAGGTGGCGATCATGAGATCGGTCAAGGTCGGTAAGGCCATTACGGAGGATGTCGATTTCATCAGTGAAACCGCAAATATTAATCACCTGCTCGAACTGTTCCGATTTGCCCGCAACAGTTTTTACTTCCCGGTGATCAATCACAAGGGGTTGATGGTCGGGGTGGTATCCATGCAGGATGTCAAAACCATTCTCCACAGCGAGGAGGAACGGGTCTGTCATCTTGTGGGTGCCATTTGTGCTCGTGACGTTATGATGCTGACCCCGGACGACAATCTCTATGAAGCAATGAAGCTTTTTGATGTCAAGGGCATAGATGAGATTCCGGTGGTGGAAAGTCTTGAGGAACCCTGGGTTCTGGGGATGCTGAAACGTCAGGATGTGATTGCCGCCTACAACCACGAGATGCTCAAGCGGGGGATTAACGAACGGGCGGAGAGTATCCGTGTCATCTGTTCGGCAAGTTGAGAAGCGTCCTTTTTTTCGCGCCCTGGAAACGACGTGTGGCCCGGGGCCGATCGTTCCTGTAAATTTTTAACCGGATTGTATTGATTTTGCATATCACCCTCTATTCCTTTGGTTATAAACACGGAAATACGCAGGCGGATTTGGTCTGGGATGTCCGTTTTCTCCCCAATCCCTATTGGGTTGCGGAGTTGAAGCCCTTCACCGGCAAGGAGCCGCAGGTGGCCCGCTATGTACTCGAAAACGAGACCGGCACCCGGTTTCTCGCCCTGCTGGAACCGCTTCTCGGTTTTCTGTTCGACGAGTACGCCGGCCGTGGTCGGGAAGCGGTTACGCTGGCCGTGGGGTGTACCGGAGGCAAACATCGTTCCGTGGCCCTGGTCGAGCATCTGCGATTTTTTCTTGAAGGGAAAGGGCTGAGACCGCAGGTGTATCATCGGGATATCGACAAAGAATAGGATGCGACGGCAGCTTTCCTGTCGTATAGTTACAACAGCTTTTTTTTTGCTCTCATTTTGAATGGAGGAAACCATGAAAGAGATGTTGAAGAATGTCCTGTACGCGGGTATCGGCGCGGCTTTTCTGACCAAGGATAAAATCGAAGACCTGAAGAGCGAACTGATAGAGAAAGGCAAAATCTCCCAAGAAGAAGGGAAGCAGTTCGTCGATGACCTCCTGCGCAAATCGGAAAAGGCCAAGGATCAGCTGGAACTTTGGTTGAACAAGCAGGTAGAGGACCGCGTCAAACAGCTCAATCTGGCCACCAAGGATGAAGTGGCGGAATTGCAGCGTAAAATCGAGGAACTGCAGGTTGCGCTGAACAGGAGGGCTGGCGAATAGGCCCTTGGTATGTTCAGCATCAAGAAGCTCGGGTCCATAGGCCGGACCTACCGTCACCTCAATCGCTATCAGCGGATACTGCGGGTCCTGTTTAAATACGGCTTCAACGATCTGGTTGATCGTCTGCATATCGATCAGTACCTGGAATCCGGGCTGCAGATGATCAACCGCAAGCCGCGGGAGCAGATTGCCCGCCTTTCCCGGCCCGAGCGATTGCGCCTGGTATTCGAAGAACTGGGCCCGACCTTTATCAAACTCGGGCAGTTACTCTCGACCCGACCCGACTTGGTTCCCCCTGATTTCCTCGATGAGCTGGCAAAGCTCCAGGATGATATCCCCCCCTTCAGTCTGACCGAGGTGCACACCATTTTTCAGGAAGAACTGGGGCGTTCACCGGAGGAAGTCTTTCACTACTTTGACAGCGAACCCCTGGCCGCCGCTTCCATCGGTCAGGTGCATCGAGCCCGCCTCGATGACGGCACCGAACTGGTGGTCAAAGTGCAGCGGCCCGGGGTCGAAAATATCATTGCCGTTGATCTAGAAATTCTAGCTCATATCGCTGAGCTCATGGAACAATACCTTGAGGAGGTCCAGGGGCATCAACCCATGGCCATTGTCCATGAGTTTGCCCGTAGCCTCAGCCGGGAAATTGATTTTTCCATCGAGCTTGCCAATATCCAGCGGTTTGCCAGTCAATTCGAAGGAAATCCTGCCATCCACGTACCGATGGTCTACCCGGAGTTGAGCACCGACCGTCTCCTGATGATGGAATACGTGGTCGGTATCAAATCCTCCAAGATCGAGGTCCTGCGCGAACAGGGCTACGATCTCACCCTGATTGCCGAGCGCGGGGCCAATTTGGTGATGGAGCAGATTTTCGTTCATGGTTTTTTTCATTCCGATCCGCATCCGGGCAACATTTTTATTCTGCCTGACAACGTGATCTGTTTCATCGATTTCGGGCAGATGGGGCGTTTATCTCTCAAAGACCGGGAGGATTTTACCGATTTGGTTCTCAATCTGGTGGCCTGCAACGAGCGCGAATCCGTTAATGGCGTGATCAAGATGACCCTTCAGTTGAGTGAGGTGGATCGGGAGAATTTGGGGCGGGACCTGGGCAGCCTGATGGATATGTATCTGTACCGGCCGCTGGATAAACTCGAGGCCGGGAAGATCCTTCGCGATCTGCTTGATCTGGTGTCGCGGCATAAACTTTCCTTTAAGCCCAATCTGTACCAGATGCTGAAGGCCCTGAGTACGGTGGAGGGGGTCGGCTTGATGCTTGACCCGAAGCTTGAGCTGATTCGCCTGGCCAAGCCTTTTATGCGCAAGATCCGCCTGGGAAGGATGCAGCCGGGCCGCATTTTCGAGGAACTTTCCCTGACCGGTTCCGCTTACATTCATTTGCTGCGCGATCTGCCGGACGAATTGCGCACCATTTTATATCAGCTGCGCAGCGGCCGGATGCGGCTCGAATTCGAGCACCGGGGGCTGCATTCTCTGGGCGCCGCGCTGGATAGGGTCTCCAACCGTATCGCTTTTGCCATTGTCCTCGCCGCCTTGATCGTTGGCAGTTCGCTCATCGTTCTCTCCGATATTCCGCCGCGTTGGCACAGTATCCCCATCATCGGCCTGATCGGGTATCTGGTGGCGGGGGTCATGGGATTCTGGTTGTTGCTTTCCATTATCCGTCACGGCCGATTATAAGCTGCCCGGAAGCTCTTCAACAACCGATAGCCCTTTGCCGAGATCCTTTCCGCCGAGTTTCGAAAACCAGAACTTGACTTCCCTTGTTTTTTTCATATACAATCGGAATAATTATTTTTTTTTGATTCAGCGTTTTCAGCGGCCTCAACATTTCGGCAGCGGCATGGCGTTGTTGCTTCTTTTTTCTTTTACGGCCTCGAGTCCGAAGCCGAAACTCCTTGGATGGGTATTATGGATACAACCGGTCAATGGCTGGAAACCCATACTTTCCATCATCGGCAATTTTCAGACGTGACTGCTCTGCTGCGGCGGAAGAAGGAACAAAATCTGACCATTTCCCTGTGCATTCCGACCCTGAACGAGGCGGAAACCATTGGCACGATAGTCACCCGCCTGCGTACGGAGCTGTGGGAGCGCTTTCCGCTGCTTGATGAGATTGCAGTGGTCGATTCCGGTTCCATGGACCGGACGCTCGAACTGGCGGCTGCAGCCGGAGCCGACGTCTATCTTGCTGCGGACATTCTCCCGGAAATGGGGCACTCGTGCGGCAAAGGCGAAAATTTATGGAAAGCGGTGTACCAGCTCAAGGGTGATATCCTTGTTTTCCTTGATGGAGATGTCGGCGACCTGCACCCGGGCTTTGTCACCGGACTCCTCGGTCCCCTCCTGCACCGTCCTGAAATCGGCTATGTCAAATCCTTTTACGAGCGGCCCTTGCCCGGTGACAGGGCGGATGAGGAACAGGGCGGGCGGGTGACGGAAATTTTGATCCGTCCGATGTTTTCTCTGTATTTCCCCGAGCTGACCGCGATCATCCAACCGCTTTCCGGGGAGTCTGCCGTTCGCCGCACCCTCCTGGAACAGCTGGCCTTTCCGGTGGGATACGGTGTGGAGACAGCCCACCTCATCGACATCTCTTCCGCATTCGGGCTTGAAGTCTTGGCCCAGGTCGACCTTTCACAGCGATGCCATCGCACGCGAACCAACCGGGAACTCGGCAGGATGGCTTTTGCCATTCTCCAGGTATTGAACAGGCGGCTGCAGCAGCGGGGGATTCTGCCGGACCTGCCACAGCCTGTCGGGCTCCGTCAATTTCGTGTGCAGGAACAGCAGTATCGGCAGGAGGTGTATCGGATCGTCGAGCATGAGCGTCCGCCGATGCGCGAGGTGGCCTCCTACCGGCAAAAGAGAGGGTGGGCGCGGCAGCCCGCGGTACCGGATTCATGTAAGTCTGCGGAGTCTGAAATATGCGAATAGCCCTTGTGCACTATCACCTCCAATATGGCGGCGTGACCAGAATTATCTGCCATTTGCAGAATGCCTTGCGGGCGCAAGGGCTTGCAACCGTGGTCCTCACCGGCAAGGCACCTGCATTCGATTTTCCCGGTTCTTTCCGGGTCGTTCCCGGTCTGCAATATGAAGCCGTCCGTCCGGCGATATCTCCATCGGAACTGGCCGCACAGATGTTTGCCGCCGCCACTGAGGCGCTGGCAGGGGCACCGGATCTCTGGCATGTGCACAATCACAGCCTGGGGAAAAGTCTGGTTTTGCCTGCGGCCCTAGTGGAACTTGCCCAACAGGGAGAGCATTTTCTTTTTCAGATTCATGATTTTGCCGAGGACGGCCGACCCGGCAACTATCGGGCAATGCTTTCGCAAATGGCCGATGGCAGGAGGGAGATATTGTCCCGTCTCCTCTATCCGCAGGCCGACCATCTTCATTATGCCGTACTCAGCGGCCGAGACAGCCAGTATCTGCAGGATGCGGGACTTGACCGGAATCGGCTTCATCTGTTGCCCAATCCGGTTGATCTCGGACCGGTCGGGGAAGAGGCGGCCAAACCCGCCGCAACCGCAGCCCCGACATGGCTCTATCCGACTCGGGGGATCCGCCGGAAGAACCTCGGCGAATTTCTCCTCTGGTCGGTGCTCGCTGCGGATGGCGAGCAGTTTGCCGTTACCTCGGGACCGGAGAATCCGGCGGAACAGAGCCGATATCTCCGTTGGAAACAGGTCGCGGCGGAACTGGGACTCCCGGTGGAGTTCGAAGCGGCGGAGCAACCGGGGTGCAGTTTTATCGATCTGCTCAAACAGGCCGGTTGCGCGGTCACAACCAGTGTGGCCGAAGGCTTCGGCATGGCGTTTCTGGAACCCTGGTTTCTCGGGACCCCGGTCTGCGGACGCAATCTTCCGGAGGTCACCGATGGGTTTCGTCAGGAAGGGATTGTCTTACCCTGGAGTTATGACCGGCTTGAAATTCCACTGGGGTGGCTTGGTTGCGAGCAGGTCATCGCCAAAGCACGGGACGGCCTGCAGCGCAATCTCGCTGCCTATGGCCGATGTCCGGCTAAGGGGGACTTGGAGCGGTTGCTGACGGCCTGGATTCGTGCCGATCTGGTGGATTTCGCGAGATTGGATGAACCGTTGCAGGAAAGGGTGCTTCGCCGTCTGGCGGCCTCTCCCGAAGAGGCGACCGCCATCCTGCCTGTAGCTCTGCCGCATCCGGACAGCCTCGGTGCGGTCCTTGAAATGAATCGGGCTCTGTTGCACTCCCGGCATAACCTTACCCAATACGGGTGCACGGTCGAACGGATTTACCGGCAGGTGGTTGCCTCACCCGTCACCGGGCTTGAGTGTCTTGACGGAGAAGTCTTGCTGGACCGTTTTCTGGCCCCCGAGCGATTATCTTTGCTCCGGGTCGATTGAGCACCGGAAGGGCGGGTACGGAATGCAGACCCGCTGGATGCGGAGCACGGTCAGGGGAGGGTTTCGGCGACTTTTCACCTGGGGAAGATGCAGCTATCAGGCGAATTTTTCTTGGAGCGCCCGTTCAACATGCACGGGAACGAGCCCGGTAATGTTGCCTTTGCATCGGGCCGCGTTTTTGATGCCGGTGGAGCTGATGTAAATCCAGCGGAAACCGGTCATGAGAAAGACCGTCTCCACGGTCCGCTCCAATCTCCTGTTCATCAATGCCAACTGGAATTCATAGTCAAAATCCGAAATGGCCCGCAGGCCACGGATGATGGTATAGGCATTGTTTTTAAGGGCATAGTTGACAATGAGGCCATCGGTGTAGCCCACCTTAACCCGTCCATCATGATCCTTAAAAGCGTCATTGATCAACGAGCAGCGTTCCTCCAGGGAAAAGAGCGGGGTTTTCTGGACATTGACGGCAATGGTGACGATGATCCGGTCAAACAGGCTGAGCCCTCTTTGAATAATATCGATATGGCCGTTGGTGATAGGGTCAAAGGTCCCGGGATAGAGGGCAACGGTGGGGCCTTCTTTTTTGTCGGGTGGCAGGGCAGGTGTGATAATTTCGTTCATGGTTTTAACTCGTGGCCGTGTTGCTGCCCATAAATCCAAACCCCGGTCTCTCCATAACGGCGATGATCAAGAACCTCAAGCGAGCCAACTGTTACGGGGAGAAGGGCTCTCCGGTGTTCTTCTACAACCACCAGGGCGGTAGTGGCAAGAATATTCATTTTTTCTACCATTGCCAGTGCCTGTTCCGCCAGTTTTTTTTGGTAGGGGGGATCCATGAACACCAGATCGAATTGGGTTGCGGGTGGTATTCTGGTCAGCAGAGGCTGCACATGGTGGGTTGAGGCCAGGTTGAGTTGCGCAAAGGCGGCGTGCGGTTGATGAAAACAGGTCCGAAGATTGGTTTCGATGAGTCGGCCCGCCTCGGTCGATTGATCGACAAAGAGGACAAAGGCGGCGCCTCTGCTCAGGGCTTCGATGCCGATGGCACCGGTTCCGGCAAAAAGGTCGAGTACATTGCTGCCCTTTATCCGGTTACCAAGGATGTTGAACAAGGCTTCACGGACCCGATCGCAGGTCGGGCGGATGAAAGCCTGTCCGGTTCTGGGCGCAGCCAATTTACGGCCGCGCGCGCTACCTCCGGTGATACGCAAGAGAGAAACCTGTAAGGGGTGACGAAAGGATTAGGGTATCTGCTTTTCTTGATGAACAGGAACGGGCTTTTTTTTGCGTACTCGTTTTTTAAGGGCCATCGCCGGGCCGGAGAGGGCGTAGAGAAAGAGGGCTGGAAACAGGGTTATCGGCGGGTCACTGGCCAGAAGGATCAGGAGCAGAATCATGCCGACGATCAGTTGAAACCGTTTTTCCTTCGGGATGTCCACATGTTTGAAACTTGAGTATTTGTGAGTGGAAATCATCAGGTAGGAGAGAAGATACACCACTATGAGCAGCGAAATGTGCTGCACGGTATCCGTGGTTTTAAAGACACTGTTGCTGAACATGACGGCCGTGGCGATCACGCCGGCGGCGGCCGGACAGGGGAGGCCGGTAAAGTCATGGCTCGGGTCGGCAACGGTCTGGGCATTGAATCGGGCCAGGCGCAGGGCGGTGGCGGCCACATAAAGAAAGGCGGCCAGCCAGCCGTAGCGGCCATATGGGGTCAACGCCCAGAGGAAGATGAGCAGGCCGGGGGCCACCCCGAAAGAGACCATGTCGCACAGCGAATCGAGCTCCATGCCAAAGGAGGAGGTCGAGCCGGTCATCCGTGCGACCCGGCCATCAAGACCGTCAAAGACGGCAGCAACCAAAATGGCAATCGCCGCTGCCAGGAAATTACCGTTGATCGAAGCGATCATCGAATAAAAACCACTGAACAGACTGCAGACGGTCAACATGCAGGGGACAATATAAAAACGGTTCGTTGACGGGGCGTTTTCCATGCTCGGCTCGTTAGACATTCCACCGCTGAGAGCGGCGTTAAAATGGGGGACAGGGTCAGGTCAGGGGCGGAGTGCGATGTCATGGGGTTGCAGCCCATGATATCGCACTCCGCCCTTTTTTAATTGAAGTGTAACAATACGACAGAATGGGGGGTTAGGCAAATGGTTCTTCGGCGGCCATGGGATCGGCCGGCTCAAACAGACCCAGCACGGTTTCGCCGGCGGTGACCTTCTGGCCTTCGTGGACCGTGATCCGTGTTGACAACGGCAGGTAGAGATCGACCCGTGAGCCGAATCGAATCAGGCCGAAGCGCTGTCCGGCACGGACCTGGTCCCCTTTTTCCGCACGGCAGACAATACGGCGGGCAATTAAACCGGCGATCTGCACCACGACATAGCGCAGATTGTCAGGGGTTGTCAGGGTGAGTGCGCAGGATTCGTTGTGGAGCACGGCCTTGTCGTTGTCGGCGGCGTAAAATTTTCCCGGCGTCAGGGCCACCCGATCCACGGTCCCGGCAAAGGGAAAGCGGTTGACATGGACATTGAAGATATTCATGAAGATGGAAATCTTCATCACCCGCTGCTGCAGATAGCGCTCATCATCAACCTCGCGGACCACAATGACCTTACCGTCCGCCGGGCAGACAATGGCCCCAGGTTCTTCTGGCAACACCCGTGCCGGATCACGGAAGAAATAGGTAACGAAACCGGTAAGGAGCAGGCCCACCAGCGCCGGGATGGCGAAGCCGAGGAGACTGCAGATCAGGGTGACGAAACCACTGAACAGGATAAAAGGAAAGCCTTCGCTTGCCAGAGGGAGTTCGATTTTTTGCATGCGGTTTCCGAGGAAGAAATACCGGTCGCGTTATATGCGCGGCGCGCCCCCATGGCTCGCCAACCGGTGATGGGGCACCTATTTTTTAGGAGCCCGCGCCATTGCGATCTTACCGGTACGGACAATTTCTTTGATACCTATCGGCCGCAGGATATCGATCACGGCTTTGATTTTGGATTCCGACCCGGTGATTTCCAGGGCATAGGAGTTGGGGCTGACATCCACTACCTTGCCGCGAAAGATATCGATGATCCGCAGTACCTCCGCCCGGGTGGAGGCCTCGGCCTTGACCCGGATCAGGGCCATCTCCCGTTCAACGAATTCGCCTTCGCTGACATCGTTGACCTTGATGACATCGATCAGTTTGTGCAGTTGCTTGGTGACCTGTTCGATGATGGCCGCCTCGCCGTGGGTGACCACGGTCAGGCAGGAAACCTGCGGATCATAGGTTTCGGCCACGCAGAGGCTTTCGATGTTGAAGCAGCGGCCGCTGAAAAGCCCGGTTACCCGGGAGAGGGCACCGGGTCGGTTGCGCAGTAAGACGGAAAGGGTATGTTTCATGGTCGTTGGTCCTGTTCGACGTATGTGTCTGTTCAAGTCGGCCGGTACACCTTCCGGTCAACGGTTCATTGCCCGGCGTTCTTATACCAGCAGCATCTCGGTTGTGGCTTTACCCGCCGGCACCATCGGAAATACGCCTTCTTCCCGGTGGATGGAAAAGTCCATGATCACCACATTTTTGGTGGCCAGAGCTTCCTTGATCACCGGTTCCACTTCCGCCTTGGTTTTGGCGCGCAGACCGACTGCGCCATAGGCTTGCGCCAGGGCAACGAAATCCGGGGTAACCTCCATCACCGTGGAGGCATAGTGGCGATTATAAAAGAGTTCCTGCCACTGGCGCACCATGCCGAGGTAATTGTTGTTGAGGATGGCCACTTTAACCGGTGCGCCGCATTCCCTGGCCGTGGCCAGTTCCTGGATATTCATCTGGATTGAGCCGTCGCCGGCGATATCGATCACCGCTGCCTCGGGAAAGGCCATCTGGGCACCGATGGCGGCGGGCAAGCCGTAGCCCATGGTCCCCAGACCGCCCGAGGTCAGGAGGCGGCGCGGATGGTTGAATCTGTAGAACTGGGCGGCCCACATCTGATTCTGGCCGACCTCGGTGGTGATGATGGCATTGCCGCCGGTCAGCTTGTGCAGCGTCTCAATCACATATTGCGGTTTGATGATCTCGCCGTCTTCCATGTAGGCTAACGGGTGTTTGGCATTCCACTCCTGCACCTGCTCGACCCAGGGTTGATGATAATCGGCGATCTCCTGGGGATTATAACCACTGCACTTGTCCAGCCAGCTGTTCATAGCCTGCAGCGCGAGCTTGCAGTCGGCGACAATGGGGATGTCCACCCCAACATTTTTACTGATGGAGGTGGGATCGATATCGATATGGATGATCTTGGCCTGCGGGGCAAAGGCGTCGAGGCGGCCGGTGACCCGGTCGTCGAAACGGGAGCCGACGGCGATCAGCAGGTCGCTTTTGGCCACCGACATATTGGCGGCATAACTGCCGTGCATCCCCAGCATGCCCAGCGACAGGGGATCGGTCCCCGGAAAACCGCCCAAGCCCATCAGGGTCATGGTGACCGGAATGTTCAGTCGTCGTGCCAGTTGGGTCAACTCCTCATTGCTGTTGGAGAGAATGACGCCGCCGCCGACGTAGAGCACCGGCCGTTTGGCCTTGAGACAGGCCCGACAGGCCTTTTCCACCTGATTGGGGTGGGGATCGGTATTGGGCTGGTAGGTCTGCATCTTGATCGATTTGGGTGGGGGATAAGCGATCATCGAGGCGATAATGTCCTTGGGCAGGTCGACCAGTACCGGACCGGGCCGTCCGGAAGCGGCCAGGTAGAAAGCCTCGCGCAGTATCGGCACCAGATCTTCCGGATCATTGACCAGGTAGTTATGCTTGGTGCAGGGGCGGGTAATGCCGACAATATCGACCTCTTGAAAGGCGTCGTTGCCGATCAGGGCTCGCGGCACCTGGCCGGTCAGTACCACGATGGGGATGGAGTCGCAGTAGGCGGTGGCAATGCCGGTGACACCGTTGGTGGCACCGGGGCCGGAGGTCAGCAGGGCCACGCCGACCTTGCCGGAGGCCCTGGCAAATCCGTCGGCCGCATGCACCGCACCCTGTTCGTGGCGAACCAGAATATGGCGGATATCGCTTTTGCACAGTTCATCGTACAATTCAATGACCGCCCCGCCGGGATATCCGAACAGCAGTTCCACTCCCTCTTCCTGAAGACATTTGATAATGGCTTGTGACCCTGTAATTTTACTCATAAAATTTTCCTTTCTTTGATTGAAGGTCCCGCTCAGGATGTGCTGCTGCTTGAAAAACGGTGTGGTATACAAAAAAGTACAAAAGAGATAGAAATATAAAGGCGATAAAAATGGCTGTCAAGCCGGAAACCGGACGTTCCTCGTCAATTACGGCGATGATTTTCAATCAGCGCAATTGATAAAGAGCCGCCGGGTTCATCCCGCTGCGCGGTTTGCCTCTATTTTTCCGAAGGCTGTTCCTGCTCCATATCTTTGATCAGGTCGGTCACCAATGGACCGGTGGGTGCTACCGCTGTGGGGTGGTAGCGGACCAGTATCTTCCATTCGGCAATGGCGCGCTTGCGGTTGTTGAGCCCGGCGAGCAGAACCACGCCTTTGTTGAATCGGGCCTGTTCGTGTTGGGGGTCAATTTTCAACACCTGATCGAAAATATCGATGGCCTCCTGGTGTCGGTTGTCCTGGTGGTACATGACTCCTAGATCGGTCATGACATCCAGATCGCCGGGCAGCAACTCCAGGGCCTTGTTGTAGGTGACAATGGCCTCTTTGGTCTGGCCGGTATCGAAAAAGGCGTGGCCCAGTTTCACCCAGGCCTGACCGTCGTTCGGTTGGTCGCGGGTCGCTTTTTTCAGAGACGCGATGGCCTCGGAGGTCTCTTGCTGAACGGCCGTTTCCTGCGGTGGGCTTAAACTTGCCGGACCACGGTAGACGGAAAAGACCACGCCGCCGAGAAAGCCGATAATCAGGGCCGCAACCACGGCCAGGTACAGGGTCTGTTTTTTTATGTATGCGGTGTTATCCATGGACCTTTTCCTATGAAACGAAGCTGCCGCACGGCAGTTTTCATGAAGATGGCTGAAAATAGCACAGGCGGCGCAGAACTGCAAACAAAGTGACCGAGCCCGGAACTTCGTTCTTCCCAGAACGATATGGGCTGACCCATACCGCCGATCCCCTTGCTTGGTAATTCTGCCTTTTTGATTGTATCCCATATCGGCGAGGGATGAAGTTTTTACAGATACGGTCACTTTGCAGAGGGGTTGGACCAATACCCGACAAACTTGTCGAGACCGGTTGAATCAATATACGTTTTTGTAACAGGCCTGAAGCCGTTGCAAACACTCGTTTCTTGCCGACAGGAATCTTTTTTCGGCATCTCTCTGATAACGCACCAAGTTTAAATAATTTGTCATCATGGCGCGGGAGTTGCTTCACTTCAAAAATGTATATCCTTTTCTTTGATTCTCCTTAACCCTTGAATATTCAAATGATTAGAGCCGACCGCGACACCGGGGATGGGCAGTTCACCGATACCGCTTATAAACATCTTTTTGATAACTCTCCTAATGCCGTTGTTTTTTGCAATCCTGAGGGCATTATTCTCTTCACCAACACCGCTTTCGAACGACTTTTCGGGTACCCTGAAACCGATGCCATCGACCATCGTCTGGAGAAATTGCTACACCCCATGGATGAGGCCTTTGTCGAGCCTGCGGAATGGGCCAATTCCTCAGCCCTTGAAAATTTCCCCACCAAGCGCCTGCGCGCCGACCATTCATTGGTCGATGTTGCTGTGTCCTTTTTTCCGCTCACCACGGGCCGAAACTTCACCGGAAACTTCATCATTTACCAATGCCTGACCGAGGTCAAAAAAACGGAAGCCAGGGCGATGCGGACGGAGAAGAAGTATCGGAGCATCTTTCGCAATGCAGTGGAAGGGATATTTCTCACCACGCCCTATGGCCGGTATCTTGATGTCAATCCTGCCCTAGCTCATATCTACGGATTTTCCTCTCCTGAAGAATTGATCCTGTATTTCAAAGATATTAAGAAACAACTGTATATCGACCCGCAACGGCGTGATCAATTTCAATATCTCATGGAGCGGGATAAAAGAATAATCGGTTTTGAATCCCAGGTACGCAAAAAAGAAGGCGAGATTATCTGGATCACCGAAAATGCCAGGGCGGTGTATGGCGAAGACGGCGAGATAAGCTATTACGAAGGCACGGTAATGGATATCTCGGACCGGAAACAGGCCGAAACGGATCTGGAAATACAACGCGCCTATTTTTCACAGTTGTTTGCCAATTCGCCCCAGGCCATCACCATCATTGACACCAAACGTAATGTGGTCAACTGCAACAAGGGGTTTGAAGAGCTGTTCGGGTACCGGACGACGAATATCGTTGGTTTCGGGATGCGGCCTCTTATTGTGCCTGAAGAACTGATGATGGAATGTGAAAATCTACGCAATACCATCCTTGCCGGTAAAACCGTGCAATGCGAAACCCATCGACGTCATCGCAACGGGAACCTGATCCCGGTGTCGATGATCGGCTTTCCCATCCGTGTCGGCGAGATCATTAACGGCATCATTTATATTTACCAGGATATTTCCGAGCGGAAATCGTTTGAAGATCAGATCTCTCACCAGGCTTTTCACGACGCCCTAACCGGACTGCCCAATCGTACCCTGTTTGCGGAACGGCTGGAGCGGGCTCTGGAACGATCCCGGCGACGTCCCGAGCTTTTCTTTGCCGCGCTGATGATCGATCTCAACAAATTTAAAATAATAAACGACACGTTGGGCCATCCGGCAGGCGATCAGCTTTTGATCGAAGTCGGTAGACGACTTTCAGTCAGCGTGCGGACGGTGGACACGGTCGCCCGATTGGGTGGTGATGAATTCGCCATTATTCTCGAAGAGTTTCCCACCAAAAAAGAACTGCTCAAGACCGTCAGACGGATGCATTCCATGCTTTGCGAGCCTTTCGTGCTCTGCGGCAGCGACATTACCCCCGGTGCCAGTATCGGTATTGTTTCCAACATGGCTGATTATACTGCTGCCGGAGATATCCTGCGCGATGCCGATATCGCCATGTACCGCGCCAAGCAGCAGGGGAAAGGACTGGTGCTTTTCGATAAACGAATGCATCAGGAATTAGTGGAATCCATTGGTCTGGAAACCGAACTGCGGGAGGTGCTGGCAAACGAGGGGCTTACCTTGCATTACCAGCCCATTGTTTCGATTGTCGATGAACGGCTGGAAGGTTTCGAGGCGTTGGTTCGTTGGGATCACCCCCTCCGGGGTATGATCCCGCCGGACCGCTTCATTCCCTTGGCTGAAGAGAGCGGGATGATCATTGATCTCGGCAAATGGGTTCTGACCGAAGCCTGCCGTACACTGAAGAAATGGCAGGATACCATACCCCATGCCCAAAATCTGAATATGAGCGTCAATGTCTCCATTCGCCAGTTCAATAAACCGGGGCTGGTTGAGCATATTGCGGAGATCTTGCAGCAGAACCGGCTGAATCCGGCCTGTCTCAAGCTTGAGGTGACGGAATCGGTGATCATGCACGACGCCACCCGGACCATCACCGAACTCAACCGGCTGCGGGCCTTGGGTGTGCAGATATCCATTGATGATTTCGGCACCGGGTACTCCTCGCTTTCCTACCTCCGGCGCATGCCGATCGATCATCTCAAGATTGATCGCTCTTTTATCAGCGGCGGTGAACACTCCAATGAAAATGACCAGATCGTGAAGTCCATCATTTCGCTTGCCAGAAGCCTCGGTTTGTCGGTTATTGCCGAAGGCGTGGAGAACCGCGAACAGCTTGACCGCTTGCGCGCCCTCAACTGCGACCAGGCCCAGGGTTTTATGTTTTCGCGGCCCGTGGACGAGGGCAAGGCCATGGAACTGATTCGAAAATTATCTTACCGGTAAAAAATTTCTTTTTAATCAAGCGGGCGCTACCTATGAACTGGTTTTTTAAGCAGGCAATGAAGAACAAAAGGGCTGAGAAGGCGGAAGATATTAAGGCATCTCTGGCGGAGCGGTGGGATCTCAACTCTTCCTTTTCCCTGCCGGGTAAAGGCCCGGCCAATGGTATTGTTGATGCGCTTAATCACGTGTTTCGTCGTCTTAACACCTTTGTTGCCCAACTCACGAAGAACAATGTTGAGATGGCAACCGTGGTTCCCGTAACCCTTGCTATTTCGCAAAAGGTCCGGCAATCCTCGGAATCGTTGGCGCAACGGGCCGAACAGATTGAAAAGAACTGCAGCCGGCTTGCCGAGGGAATCAGCACTTCCACGGAGAGCGCCAACCAGGCACTTGAGCAATCCGCCTCGATCGTCAGTGACATTACCCACACCGGCGACCTGACCGGGCAGGCCTTGGAACGCATGCAGGCGATGGCGCGGCATGTGGGCCAGCTTTCCTCTGCCATTGATACGCTGGACCGGAAATCGCGCTCCATCGGATCGATTATTGAATCCATATCCGATATTGCCGATAACACGGGACTGCTCTCACTCAACGCCTTTATTGAGGCGGCACGGGCAGGGGCGCATGGTGCCGGGTTCGGCGTCATTGCCAATGAGATCCGTCAGCTCTCCCTCGAAACCGCCAAGGCTGCGCAGGAAGTCAAGAATTCTCTATTGGGTATCAGTGAATTAATTCAGGAAACGGTGACAGCGGTGGCCCAGGTCAGAGAAGGTGTCGATTCCGGGATGCGGGTCAATCATGAAGCCTCGGGGGCGCTTGAGAAAGTGAGCCGGGAACATCAGCATTTTCACCGGCACCTGGAATCGGTGATCAGCGGTGTCAGTGAGCAGAAACGGGCCGTAGCTCTTTTTGCCGAGGATCTTTCCGATATTTCCTGCATCGGCAGGAAGGGAAAAGGAGACAGTGCGCAGTTGGCTGAACTGGCTGAAAAAATAAAAATTCTGACCGAAGAGCAACTGCTTTCCACTGGTATTTTTATCCTGCCCCAATATCGCAAGGCCGAGGCTGAAGTGATGGCCATGGCGATGGATCCCGATATCTGCACAGCAGGTGCCGCCACCGATCACGCCCTGCAACGCAGAATGCTGCCCTTTCCTTTCTTGGAACTGGTCTACCTGACCGATGCGGAAGGCTCGCAAATCTCGAGCAATGTTTTCAGGAAAGAAGGGGCAACGGTGTGTGATGCCACTGCCAAAGGTAAAAACTGGAGACAAAAGACCTGGTTCAAAAAGGTCAAGGAGATGGGAACGTCATATATTTCGGATGTTTACAGGTCTGATGCTACTCACTCTTTCTGTCTGACCATCTCGGTTCCCGTGTATCGGCAGGATGCTTTGGTTGGAGTGCTTGGCGCGGACATCAGTTTTGAGGATCTGCTCAACATCTGAAATAGTTGCCCTGCAGGAGGCCTCAGTAGCAAGAAGAATGAAAACTATTTTGGAAGGGCTTGATGGAGAACGGGTTGAAATTCTTAAATCAATTGGGTGCCCCAACCGATTGTGGTCAGGCCGGGTGCAGCGATTGCATTCAGACTATTCAATAGTTTCATGGAGGTGAATAGTCTGAATGCAGGCAGTTTTTTTTGGGGGGGGGGCTTAAAATTTAATTTTCAGCCCAAGTAAGACTTGTACTGAGGAAAGGTCAATCTCATCCCAAGGCATATCGTAATCTGTCCATTTGAGTTGGGTGTCAAAATAAACATTTTCATTGATCGGTACTTTGAAACCGCCGTGTAATCCGTAAGCGGTCATGTCTTCACTTTCGGAGTTATTGCCGATATCTGCATTTGCATAATAATAAGCGGCATGTGCTCCTATGTAAGGAACAAAATGTTTGTTCACCTGGAAGTGATATCGGACATTCCCTTCAAAGCCTAGAGCATATGCTTCAATATCGTGTATTTCTGGTAAATAAAACCAAACCGTATTGATACCTACGGAAAGATTGTCAATGATGAAGTAAGAAAGGCCCAGATCGGCATAAAAAAAGTCAATATCTTCACTGTCGTCATTAACATCAACACTTATTCTATTGTAGCTTCCTGAAAATCCAGCTTCAAGATCGCCTTTTTGGAAAAAATTCGCATCTTCAGCCATTGCAGCTGTTTGTAACATAAAGAATGCCGCCAAAAGCGTAAGTAATTTTTTCATATCTCCTCTCCTTGGTTTTTTATTATGGTTGTGTTTTAAAGATGGTGTTCCGCCTGCTTTAATAATTTCACCTCCTTTTTTTTATTTTTTTATAATGTCGGCAATACCGAAATTATATTCAAGCCGTTGTGATGCGAGAATAGTCGTACACGGTGCAACATTCTTTGAGTATTGTACGCAAGGTCGTTTCAGCGGTTCACTTGGGATTATTTTGGGCCTGAAAAGAGGGGAACCACCGAGATTCTCGACCTTATTAATAGGGAGTTCATCTGTAAAATGAATGGTGAATCATTATTTAACAAATTGTGCCTCTATCAAAAAAACTTTTTTTTTTCAAGGAAAAATATCGAATTAAATTTTTAGAAACAAGGAGCTGTCTGCTGAATCCATTGTGCCGCAAAGGATTTGAGTAAATTCAGCCTTCCCCGAACATCGGGGATGATCTTTCGGTTGCAAACTTCCGGGATGATTGCTAAATCTATGAAAATACTCACTGAAAAATGAGATAAAGGAGGGCGTGTTTGCAGTGTCAATCCTCGCATCCAGGCAGACCCGATGCATGGTTGGCCCGCAATGGCCACAGACGACAACAGAAGTTTGGCCTATCTCGTGGCCATGATCCCTGCAGACAGCCGCTACCTTGGTTATCGTAGATCTGCTGCAGCCCTTGGTCTGCATGTCGTAAAAATGGAGATGACCGCCCGGTTTAAGCGCTGCCAGAGCGCAGGAAAGCAGCGTCTCGCCGCCATGGGGTAGGACGATGAGGATGCGATCAAAGAGCAAAGTAAGACCGGGCAGCACCCGTGCCGCATCGCCTTCGAGAAAGCAAACATTGGTAATTTTGCGATTGGCGGCCAGATTTTTAACTGCATAGGCATGCGCGATGGGATTTATTTCTATGCCCACCACCTCGCGTGCCCGGCTGTGGCGCCCGATGGTCAGGGGAAAGGGGCCGATTCCGGAACAGAGCACAGCCACCGTCTCACCGGGTGTAACCTGAGAGGCGATTCGCACCCGCTCATGGGCTGAGCGTACTGAAAAATAGACCTGTGCCAGATCGAGGTGCAGGTTGATTCCGTTTTCCCGGTGTAGGGTGGTCAGCCGTTTTTCTCCGGCAATGATTCGCAGCGGCAGGGTGCGGTATCTTCCTCCGTACTGGCCGTCGCGCTTGGCCACCACCCGGACATTTTTGTGCAAATCCAGAATAATTTCGCCGAGTTCCCTTTGCTGTGGTTCCAGTTCCGGCGGCACAATGACCAGCGCAATATCTCCCACCCGATCGAAACCGCTCACCAGCCTGGCCGGGTCAATCTCAGGAAATCGTGCATGCAGAATTTGTTTGAGGTTCATGGGTGATTTTCTCTATAGTGGATGGATGACGGCGGGGGACCACAAGATGGAAGTGTATACCCTTACAAATTCCAGACGATACAACAGCGTTCACAGCGAATCACAGAAAAATATTTTTTTTGGGGAAAATTCGGCAAAAAAGTTGCTGGTCATTCTGATGTTGTATAATCATTTTGGATGATATCTCTTTGCTTCATCGAAAGCACTCGGATTTTGGTCGGATTGGATTGTGGCGATCAGCATAAAACCGAAGGCGTCGCACAGTCCTGCGTCGGCGAGGATTTTGCGATTGAGCCGCAGCAAAAGATGGCCCAATGATGAGATGCAAGATGTTTGCGTTCTTTGGTGACAGGATCCTTGGGGATAAATTTTTATGAATATGCGGCAGAATGGATTGCTGGTAACATTTCTCAAAAACGAACAAGTTTCGGGCATTGTCCTGATTCTTGCCACCATCATCTCGCTTTGTATCGCCAATTCCTCTTTCGGCCCAGGGTATGCGGAATTTTGGCAGAGCAAAATCGGGTTTCAAGGTGCCGGCATCGCACTGAAATTCAGTGCCGAGCACTGGGTCAACGACGGCTTGATGGCCGTGTTTTTTTTGCTCATAGGTCTTGAAATCGAAAGGGAACTGTATATCGGCGCACTGTCGGACATGAAAGAGGCGACGCTTTCGGGTTTTGCAGCTCTCGGCGGCATGGTGATGCCCGCGCTTTTTCATTTCCTCTTGAATCAGGGCACGGCCACTCAAGCGGGAATCGGCATCCCCATGGCAACAGACATCGCCTTTGCCCTCGGTGTGTTGGCGCTGCTGGGCAAACGGGTCCCCGTCTCTTTGAAAATTTTCCTTTCCGCCTTTGCGATCATGGACGACCTGGGAGCCATTGTCCTTATCGCCCTGTTTTATGCCCGTGAGCTCTCGTTGCCCTATTTTGCCTCGGCCCTGGCGATTTTTCTCGGACTTTTGCTGCTGAATCGTCTTGGGGTGCGCCGTTTGTCCTTGTACCTGCTCCCGGGTATCCTGATGTGGTATTGCCTCCTCAACTCAGGTGTTCACGCCACCCTTGCGGGCGTTCTGCTTGCCTTTGCCATCCCTTTTGGACCGGGCGAGGGCATCTCGCCGTCTTCTCGTCTGCTGCATATCCTCCAGGCGCCGGTATCCTTTCTCGTTATGCCGCTTTTTGCCTTGGCCAATACTGGCATCGTCCTTTCCGGCAGTTGGATTGCGGGCCTGGCAAGCACGAACACCCTGGGAATTTTCCTTGGTCTGTTGGTCGGCAAGCCGCTCGGCATCGTCGTCTTTTGTTTTTTGGCGGTCAAAGCAGGGGTGTCGCGGCTGCCGGTCGGGGTATCGTGGAAGCAGATCGCAGGAGTCGGCCTGCTCGGCGGCATTGGTTTCACCATGTCGATTTTCATCATCCTGATTGCTTTCAGCGATCCCACTTTGGTCCAAAGTTCCAAGATCACCGTGCTGTTCAGCTCCGTCCTGGCCGGTATTGGCGGATATCTGCTTTTGAGGAGGCCATAGGTACGCCTCCTCTCCGCCCTTTGAAGCTCCCCGGAACTTGATTCTGTATCGATGCCTGATCGCCCGAGGATCAGGCGGTCGGGAGAAGGTCTTCCGGAGATTCCTGTTCCACCGTCCGTATGCCGGGTTCTTCCGTCAGAGCGTGTCCGTTTTTTACATTTTCCGGATTCACGATCTTGGTTTCCTGATCCGTCAATCTTTCCAGTATACACACAGCCCCTTGAAGAAGATCGCCCAGCAGGGAGGCAATTTCATCGGCGTAGCGGCGCGCATCAACAGAGAGTCGCAACACACCGTCGGCTGCTTTGTTGACTGATGAAGAGCAGGGCGCCGATACAACAATTGGAGGCCAGGGCAACCCCGAACAGGAGCTTGGCACCCACCGTTATCCAGCTTTTTGGGGTCTTGGGCTGATTTTTTTGCATGATTACCCTTGGGTTGCGGTTTTGAGGTGCATCTTATATCAGTGGATGGGCCTATATGACCGGGGAGAGGGGCTGTTCGAGCTCATACGTGTAGAGAGAGCTGCCCGGAATATCCTTGGCATGATGCTTGGCAATGGCAGCCGCTTCCGAAAGGTCGATATGACACCGCATTTCTGAAGGCCTGATCACCACCGCACCGACGGACAATGTCATCTGTCCGTATTGGCGTTCCCTTCCTTCCCGATCGGTGGCAGTAATCACGCAGCCGATATGGCCGTTGTAGAGCCCGCCGATGCTGTCGTCAAACTGCTGGAGAATCCGTTGAACCGTAGTCTCCCAGGTTAGGCTGAGAAAAATAGCCACAAAATCGTCGCCGCCTATATGACCGATAAAATCAATCTGATCGTCGATATTGGCGACCAACAGTTCGGAGACGAAACGCAGCACTTTGTCGCCGCGGCTGAAACCGAAGAAATCGTTGAAGGGCTTAAAATTGTCGAGATCGAAGTAGCAGACGGTAAAAGCAACGCTTTGGCGGATGAGTTTCTGCAGCTGCTGCTGAATGGGGACATTGCCCGGCAGCATGGTCAGCGGATTGGCATGGCGGGCCCGATTGACCTGCACCTTGGTGATTTCATGCAGCAGGTCGAGAAGTCGTCCCTTTCCGGCAAGACAACAGCCATCAAGGATAATGAATTCGTCGGTATAGATATCCAGGGAAGTGGTGAGCCGGTAACTGACCTCTTCCAGGGGCAGTTTTTTTTCCACCTGCATGACGTTGCGGTTGATGAAGCCGAGAATAGGCTGTTTGCCGTACAGTTCCTTGCCGTAGAGGCTGGCATAGAGGTTCATGAAATCCCGGCGTAGCACCAGGCCGAGGGCCTCGTTTTCATGCACAACCACAATCGACTCCAGTTCCGGCATGGAGGAAAAAAGATCGCCGACCTGAAGCACCTTGGTCGTGGCCTGAATCGAAACCGCGGGCCTGACCAGTATCTCCACGCTTAACGATTCCTCCTCATCATAGCTCCGTAGCCCTTTGCGAAAGAGTTTTGAGGAGATGGTTACCGGCGGTACTTCCACCGGACGGCAGAAGTAGAAGCCCTGCATCATCTCCACCCCGATCTTGCGCAAGGTGGCGTATTCCTTTTCGGTCTCAATCCCCTCGGTGATGACCCTGCAACCCAGCGCGGTGGCTGTCTTGAGAATAAGACTGACAAACTGCTGCTTGGTGCGGTCCTGATCAACGCCCTGGATAAAATGACGATCGATTTTGACGATATCCGGGCGGAGTTCGGACCAGAGCTTCAGGCCGGCGTAACCGGCGCCGAGATCGTCGAGTGCCACCCGGAATCCCATCTGCCGGTAGTGGACCATGGCCTGCTGCATCAGTTGAACGTCTTCCACCGGATGGGTTTCGGTCAATTCGATGATCACCATGGAGGGGTTGAGTCCGGCCTGCTCGATGAAGTCCAGGGTCTGACCTTCGCGGAAATGCTCGTGTACCAAACTGTACGGATCGACATTGATGAACAGACGGCCCGTTAGCTCGAGTTGGGCAAAGCGTTTGATCACCATTCGGCGGCAGAGGAGATCGAGCTCCGCCAAGCGTCCCGCCCGGGTGGCAACTTCAAAAAGACGGGTTGGTGAGTGGAGCACGGTGTTGACCGGCCCGCGGATCAAACCTTCATAGCCGTAGATCTGGCGGGTCTGGATGTGAACAATCGGTTGGAAATAGGCTCTGAGGTTTTGTTGCTGGATGACCGTGTGCAGCAAATCTTCTGTAATCTGGTGGTCCATTGTGTGTTGAGTATCCCGGTGCTATTCGGCTGAAGGCCCTGCGGTTAAAGGCATGTGCTCCTTGCCGCTCTTCTCTGAACAGACTTTTGTACCGGGGCTTTGTTACGATTTGGCTATGGAACGATTCGTTTTTGGTGAAGCGGAGTCAGGAGTGTTGATCAGGAGTGTTGAAAAAGCGATAGGGAGGGGAAAGGCTCTGTTTTGCGGGTTGTTCGTCAAAGACACCCCTCCCCTTGGGCGCCAAGTCGCCTGATAAGGGGAGAGGGAGAGGAGGGTGGGACGAAAAATTAGAATGTGTAGGACAGGCTGATGCCGCCGAACACGGTGGTGTCAACGACTTCATCGGTAAGGACATCATCGTCCATGGAATCTGTGAAATTGATGTTGGCACCTATGCCGAAGGCATCAGTCACCATATATTTCACGGAGGCGGTGAGCATGTAGTTAAAAAAGCCGCTGTCCGTGCCACCACCATAAAATTCAGCGAAATCTTCACCGGCATAACTGATCAAACCGCTGAGTCCCAGCGTGGTTTTGTCGTTGATGTTGTAGCTGTAACCCAGACCGGCGGTGAAATAAAAATCATCAACCTGATCGAAATCATAATACAACTTGGTGGAAACAGCGAAACCTGCACCAAGGTCATAGCTTATTCCAGCGAACATTTCAGCGGTGGCATCGCCACCATGAGGGAAGGTATATTCGATAACACCGACGCTAGCATCAACGGCTCCCAGTTTAAAAGCATAGGAGGCAGTGAGGTCGATCTCGGAAAATTGGTTGTCCTCAATCGTACCGTCATAATCGTCGACATCGTAATTCCCCCAGACGTTGAGGGCAAACCCATTGGCTGATGAGACATCTATGCTGGGCTGAAGAACCATTCCATTATTGAATGTCTGGCCCCGCCATACATAGGCAGAGTTGACGTCAAGAGCCGCAGTGGCCGTGGCTGCTGTTGCCTGTGCTGCTGCACCGCCCGTGGTCAGAGCCACCAGTGCGGCCATGGAAAAAAATCGTTTCATACTCTCTCTCCTTTTAAAAAAAATAATGACAGAATTTGTTACAACACCGTTATTGAACGGATGGCGAGATTCAGAGCCCAAGAGACAGTAAAATCCCAGACCGAAAAGGTGCTGTGTATTTGTCTTTGTTACTCCATCGTTGCATTTTTGGTGCCATCCTGTTTTTTGCAGTAATAGTCGCCTATTTTTCAAGGGATATTCACTACGGTCAGGTATTATTCGACGGGCACGATGGCTATATTGAAAAAAATGTTACATTTTTATTATTTTTTTGTTGAAAAACAAACGTAAATGTAATTTTAACGACCAACGCCACGAACGGAAAAAGTCGGAATGCGTTGACGAAAGTCCGTCGGTTTTGTGGCATCGGAAAAAAGGAGATGAAAGGATGGACTCGTGAAAAGTCCATCCCCTTTTGAGAGATGTTCGGTAAAAACACAGATATGCAAGGAGTGGCGGTTTTTATCGGCGCAAAGGCGTACAAAAGTATGTCGAGTGTCGGGAGAAACGCTGCGATGCCGTAGATCGAAGTTTTTATGACACCATCATTATTGTTTTAGTTCGATGAAAACCTCAACATCAGGCCATCGTTTGGCAACGGGTTGGATTGATGGCCGGGCAATAACCTTGCAGAAGATTTTGCTGTCGGTTGATATGGATTCGAGATAAATAGGGGTGGTGAGCACCTCGTCAATGGCTTTCCCTTCCTTGCTTGCCGGTGTGGTAACAAGCACGGTATCCGGGGTGACGGTGATTTTTTTGATTTTTAAAGAGCCCGGGAGTTTGCCGATGATCTGGGGGGTGATCGCTACATTTTTCTCAACCACGGCAGCGAGCGTCAACTTCAACTGTTGAGGAGAGGTGTCCAGGAGGGTGATCCCTTTGGGAAGCCGCAGATTTTCGCTGGTTATAATGATGGTCTGGCTTCCTTTTGCCATTCTCGATAGATCGATTTTGACGCTGGGCGGGTTGAGTGAAAGAATATCTATATCCGACTTGGGGCCGGCGAGGTGCAGTTTTACTTCGTTTGCTTTATCGCCTACTAATACTAAATCTTCCGCTGGTGAGGTGTAGTCGATGGCAACCGGAAGAACCCTTTCCACTACCTCGCGTTGCGAGACGACCAGAGTCGACCAAAAGGCAACGGCAATGATAAGGCTGACCGCGATCTGCACAAGCGTTTTTTTGGGAATTTTGGGCGGGGTGTCCCGAGGGGAAAAACCCATTTCCTGCTGGTGTTCAACAATGGCTTTGGTGATTTCTTCCGCATTGCGCAACGGGAGCATCTCACCATTGCTGAACATCGATACCGCGCCCCGTTCCTCGGAAACGACAAGAACAAGGGCATCGGTTTGTTCGGCAAGCCCCATGGCTGCATGATGCCGGGTGCCGTATTCTTCGGAAAGTCGGGTGGACTGCGACATGGGAAGGCGGACGCCGAACTGGGTGAGTTTGTTGCCCTCAATGATCACGGCGCCATCGTGGCCGGGCGAGTTTGCATCGAAAATGCTGAGAATTAAAGGGATGCTGGGGACGGCATTGAGCTGGTATCCGCCGGAAATTTTGTCGCTGAAAGGCTCTTTTCCCGGAAAGACGATGATGGCTCCGCATCGATCTTGGGCAAGTTTGATCAGGCCCTCAGCTATCAAGGACTGGAGCAGGGTATCCTGGTCTTTAAAACGATGCGGCGAAACTGAGACCGCTTTTTCGAGAACCTTGCGGAGTTCCGGCTGAAAAATAACGATCAGGCCGAGGACGGCGACATGGCTGACATTTTGGTAAATCCATTCAATACCCTGCAGGTTGAGCGCGTTTGCCAGGATAAAAACCAGGAAGGCCAGGAAGATGCCGCCCATGATTTTCCAGGTGCCGAGGCGAATCAAGGTGCGGTAGAGGAAAAACAGCGCAGTGGTGATCAGCAGGATATCGAGTACTGCCCGCCAGGAAAAAAGTTCGTATGCAAGAGCAACGGTAGGCCCCATGGGGTTGTTCCTAGTAAGAGTTAGTCACATGCGGTTGTGACCGCAGTGCCCGTCTCGATGCCTTTCGTCGACGGGGAGGTTTTTTTATCGTAACGGTGATGGCGCGGAAACAGTGCGGACACTCCGCCTTGCGGCTACGATTGTAAGAATGATTATACCAGAAACCAACCATTGCCTGAATAATATTTCCCTGCTGTTTGTATTCTGCCGGCCGATGCTCGGTCTTGTCCTCGTTTTGCAATGCAGATGATGCTGTGGCGGCACCTGTCGACGTTGAAAATTGAACATTGATCCCCGCAGTTCTGGTGAAAAGAGCTTGATTTATTATTGTATGCGGGTAATATAAAAGGTTATTGAAAATTGAATTTTTTTAGGAGAAGAAATCATGGCACGTATTTGTGAAATTTGTGGCAAAGGCCCCACTACAGGGAATAATGTCAGCCACGCCCATAATAAGACCCGTCGTCGTTGGCTTCCCAATTTGCAGAGAGTACGGACTGTAACCAGTAATGGCGGTACGAGGCATATAAATGCCTGCACCCGCTGTATCCGGTCCGGTGCTGTTGTTAAGCCTGCCTGAATCCGGTTTGTTGGAAAGGCGAGTTGAATTCTTCATCTCGCCTTTTTTTATGTGTTATGTACATGTTCCATTGATCAATATGGAATGGAGGTGCAGATGAGCGAAGAACAAATTCGTTTTTTACCCTACGAAGAGGCTGTTCGTTTGGTTGCCGCCATTCAGGAAGAAGAAGACCTGGATGATCCGGATCACAGAATTCTTACTGTCTACAGCAAGCAGGAAAAAGAGATTTGTTGGTTTGACTTTGAAGAAGTGATGCAGGATGCCGGTATAAAAAATAATGACCCGGATGCTAAAGAGAAGGTGACGGAATACGTTATGCGTCATATTCCGGATTGGGCGTTGGAAGTTTGAACTCTTTTTGTTTTTTCTAAAGTGCCCCCTTGGGCATATCCGGAATTCTTTCTCCTCCCAAAACATATCCGCCGTCCATTCTCAGTACCGTACCGGTCAGAAAATCCGCATCCCGCACAAGAAAAAGCACGGCTTGTGCCACCTCATCCGGGGTGCCTGTTCGTTGCAGCAGGGTATGATCCAAAAGCGCTTGTTTTTGTTCTTCCGTGAGGAGTTGCCATCCTCTGGTACCTGGGCCGTGTCTGCCGTCAATCAAGCCGAGCATGATTTCGTTGACACGGAGGGATGGGGCCCCTCGTCTTGCCCAGGTTTCGGTCAATGAGGAAACCCCTCTGTTGGCTGCGGCATAGCCGTCGTTAAAGAGCAGCCCGCTGGGGCCGGATCGACCGACCTGGCCGGCAATCGACGAAATATTGACTACGACCGCTTGCGGACTTCGGCGAAGAAGGGGCAGGCACTGTTCGAAAACAAGCCATTTGGCATGCAGCGTGGTTTCCATTTCCAATTGCCATTGCTCGCGATTCACCTCCCGATGGTATCCCCCGTGCAAAATCGGCATACCGCCACGTTCAATATTATTGATCAGGATATCAAGGCCGCCGAATCTCTGCTCTATTTTAGCAACGAGACGCCCAACTTCATCCGGTTTGCGCAGGTCGACCCGCATGGTGAGATGTCCGCCGTGGTGGTGGCTGAATTCCTCTTCCAGGGCTGCCGCCGACTCGGGCCAGTCAAACCAGGGCAAGGCCAGACGGACACCGTGATGGGCAAGCGTTCTGGCGATGGCCAGGCCGATACCTCGTGCGGCACCGAGTACCAGCCCTCTTTTTCCGGTAATATTCATCTTGTCTCCCTCTTGCGCACACACTATATTTTGCGATTCATTCCCGTTTTCTTACACCAAACCTAAAGGTTCGACAATGAAGCATCTTTTTTGTTGGAAATCAGCCGCTATCATCTTGTGTCTGTTGCCGGTGTTTTTCATTATGCCCCCTGTTGTTCCCGGCTGTTGCAGTGAGCGTTCCACCGCTCACCAATCGGATTGTTTCACAACCGGTTGGCCCCAGGACGGGAGTGATCTGCAACCTGATCCCGCTCTTGTGTTCGGTCGTCTTGCCAATGGATTGCGCTATGTTCTCATGGCCGGTCATGAGCCGAAAAACAGGGTGGCGCTCTATCTCGATGTCCAGGCGGGATCACTTCAGGAGACCGATCAACAAAGGGGCTTGGCGCATTTTCTGGAACACATGATGTTCAACGGTACCACTCATTATCCTCCGGGGACCTTGGTTAACTATTTTCAGTCGATCGGGATGACCTTTGGCGGTGATACCAATGCCCATACCGGTTACGACGAAACCGTCTATAATCTCATGCTGCCGTCCGATAAACCGGATGTGGTTGAAAAGGGGTTTCAGGTCCTGGCCGATTATGCCAGAGGAGCGCTTTTGCTCCCGGAAGAAGTGGACCGGGAACGAGGCGTTATTCTGGCTGAAAAGAGAAGCCGGGATTCCGCTGCTTCAAGGGTGTCGAAACAGCAGCTGCAGTTTGATTTTGCCGGGACTTTGGTGGCGAAACGGGATCCCATCGGGACCGAAGAGGTGATCCGCACGGCCGACAGCCCGTTGCTTCGTTCCTATTATGACCGCTGGTATCGCCCGGAAAATATGATTGTTGTGGTTGTTGGTGACATGAATCCGCAAGAAACCGAGAAAGTACTGGTCCGTCAATTTGCCCCGCTGACCGGTGTCGGTGAAATTGGAACCTGTCCCGATCTGGGTACGGTTCCGGAATCGGGCACGGACGTGCTTTTTCTTCCCGAGCCGGAACTTGGCTATACCGGTTTGGCCTTGACCACGGTTTTTAATGTGGAGCCCAGGAAGGACACATTGGCGTGGGAGGTCGAGCAGTTGCGCCAATATGTTGCGGTAGCCCTGCTTGCCAAGCGTTTGGAAAAAATCGAGCAGAAACCGAAAAGCCCTCTTGCCCAGCCCAAGGCCTTGGCCGGTATTTTTAAGCAGCGATTCGGTTTTGCCACCCTGAAAGCTCGAACCAAAATCGGTACATGGAAGCAAGGCTTGGCTCTGTTACAGATAACCTTGGCTCAAGCTCTGCGGGACGGTTTCACCGAAACGGAATTGACCCGAGGCAAACAGGAGGTTACGGCATATCTGGAGAAGGCAATGCAAACCGCTTCTTCCAGGGACAGCCGAAAAACCGCGGAAGAGATCATCCGTAAGCTCAATAATAATGAAGTCATTCTCTCCCCGGCCCAGGATATGGCCTTATATCGACCGATTCTCGAAAAGATGTCTTTGGATGAAATTAATACCGCTTTCCGGCAGTTGTGGAGCCACTCAAAAAGATTGGTAGAGGTTGTGGGCAATGTTGATCCGACACTGAGCAACGATCAGGCACAAGATCGGATCCGGCAGGTTTTTCTTGCCAACGAGGCCCGACCGGTTACTCCTTGGATTGAAGAGCACGCTGTTGTCTTTCCCTATCTGGCACCACCCTCCGTACCCGGTGAGATTGTTGAACACCGTAGCTATAAGGATATCGGTGTGGAAAGCTATGTCTTTCAAGGCGGGGTGCGTCTCAATTATAAAATCACCGATTTCCAGGCCAACCAAGTGCTGCTTTCCGTGCAGTTCGGTAAGGGAAAATTGGCTGAAACAGTGGACGGTCTGGCCATGCTTTCCGAGACCGTGGTTAAGGAGAGCGGGCTTGGACAACTGACCCGCGAGCAATTGGAGGAGTCGCTGTCCGGAACCAATGTTGCCGTTGATTTTCGTGTGGGACCCGAGAGTTTCTCGTTGATTGGATCAAGCCTGGGTAACGAACTCGAGCTTCTGATGCAGCTGGTGTACAGCCGTCTTCATGATCCGGCCTTTCGCCCCGAGGCCTTTCAGCGCAGCCGGGAGACTCTGCGTCGCTTGTATGATCAGTTGGTCAATTCAGTGGAAGGCATCCAGCAATTGCAAGGGGAACGATTTCTGGCGGGCGGGAGTCGGGCATACGGGTTGGCTGCCTGGGAACAGGTGGAAAAGATTCGCTTGGATCAGGTCAGTAGCTGGCTGGCACCGGCCTTTATCCGGGAACCTCTGGAAATCAACATTGTCGGTGATGTTGATCCCCAGGAGGTAGTGCGTTTGGTTACAAAATATTTCGGCAGTGAAAAACGGCAGGCTGTGGAGGATCCAAGCGTTGTGCCGATCGTCTTTCCCGTCGGAGCAAAGCATCGTCTGGCCGTGGACAGTTCCATTGACAAGGCCTTGCTGACCGTGGCCTGGAAGACCGACGATTACTGGGATATTGGCAGGACCCGCCGGCTTAACCTGCTGGCCGCTGTTTTGGGTGACCGCTTGCGGGTCAAGATCCGGGAGGAGTTAGGTGCGACCTATTCACCCCAGGTCTTCAGCCAACCCAGCCGTTCCCAAACCGGATTCGGGTTGTTTGAAGGTCGTTTGACCGTAGCCCCGGAGCAGGCGGAATTTCTTGCAGGCGTTATAAAAAAAGCGGCTGCCTCCCTTGGCGAGCAGGGGGTCAGTCAGGACGAGTTGCAACGAGCCCTTGAGCCGACCCTGACCTCCATCAAAGATATCAAACGCAACAATCGATACTGGCTTGAGTCTGTGTTGAATCTCTCTGGTCGTCATCCACAGCAGCTGCAGTGGCCGCTGACCATTACCGAAGGGTTTGCCGGCATCACTGCAGAGCAGTTGACCGTGCTTGCTGCTCAATATTTACGGGACGACCAGGCGGCAACCGTGATCGTCACCCCGGCAGCGGCGAAATAAACGCGACGCTGTTTCGGTCTTTTGTTTCCGGAGAGGCTCGGACAGGTATGCGCGCCTATCCGGCCAGCCAGACGGCGATATTCTGCGCCTGATTCAGGGTCTTGTCGGAAACCCCTTTGATCTGGCCTTTAACTCCATCCCTTCGGCGGCGGCCGATGGCGATTGTGCCGCAATTATACTGTTTTGCCTGGCGCAACAGATCGCTGCTTACGTCAAGATGCATCTGAGTGGGCAGTTGGGTAATACGGTGTCGGGCAATGCCGTTGTCCATGAGCAGCTGGGTGTGGGCGTAAAAAAGAAAATTGTCCAGATCGAGATACTGATCGCACCATGCTTTGCCCCATTGGGCATGGAAGGCTTCAGGCTTGGCCGGCTGCTGGCGACCAAAGACGCTATTGGAATGATAGAGGCAGATTTCCGCAGAGGGGTGATCTTTGAGGAAAAAGGCGAGATGGTCGGCTGCCATCAAAGAGGCGGGTTGGTTCTGTACCGCAAGCAGGAAGCGATGGCTACTGACGTTGCCGTCAATGATCCATAGTGGAGTGCTATGACATTTTTCGATCAGCCCTGCCGAGGTGCTGCCGAAAAACATATTACCCATTGACCCCAGGCCGCGCCGGCCGATCATCATGCTGTCATACTGCCCGTGTTCCGCCTCATAACAAAGGGCGGCACAGGGTCCGGAGGCTACTTTAACGGTAGATTGAATCCGTTCCTTGGTAAAGCCGTTGCGAATCAGTCGGTCTTCAGCCTCTTGCAGATGCTTTCGGGCCAGATGAGCTTGTTTTTCCGATGCAGCGGTTGGGCTCCGGTGCGGGTCCACATCGTACATCCAATCCTTGCACGCGCTCCCTGCAGAAACCACACTGATCAGGTGGACGGAAAACCTGCTGTCCGGACCGAAAAGGTTTGCCAGATAATCAAGGCTGTTGCAACTGTACACAGAACCGTCGATAGCGACCAGTATGGTTTTTTCCATCTGTTCCTCCTAGGTGGATGCAGGGATCCTTCTCATTTTTTTTGTGTATTTTGCCGCCGCAAATTATGAGGTTACAATATAATACAAAAATGTCACCAAAACTATGCTGAATGCGCGGAAAGTTTGGCTGAAAAAGATCAACTGCGCTGCCAGCACGGGTTTAAAAATACCGGCGTAATAAGGATACTGGTGGCGGATGGCCCGGATCGGCGAGGAGAGAACGTTGCCGATTAAGAGAATGAGCACGATCTCCTGAGCGCTCATGGAACCGTTTGCAAGGAGTGAGCCGGCTGCTGCCAGGCCGGCGGTGAATTCGGCGGCTATTTGAAAGGTGAGGATGGAAATGGCCTGGGGCGTGAGCCAAGCCAGCCAGGCGAGGTGGCGGGTCATGAAATGTTCGGCAGCGGAAAAAAAACCAGCCTCGCTGAGAAAATAAAAAAGGATGTAAATCGGCACCGTATAACTGACGATCTTGCGAATACGGCGTTTGAACCGTTTCATGGTGTTCTGCCAGGCTGCTTGAAAAGGGCGGGACGGGGCGCTCTGCGGCAGGTCGTTCCGTTCTGTTTCGGTATTGGCGACGGGCAGCAGCAATCGGGCCAACAGGGCAACGAACACTGTGCGGAAAATGGCGGCACTTATGGTCAGACCGATATACACAAAGGCCGCACCCTTGATGATGGGGGCCGCGATAAAAAAGGTGGTCGGCAGGTGAAGGAAGTTGGTGGGCAGGCTGTTAAACAGATTGGCGAGAATCAGTTCTTTTCGACTCAACTGTCCTTTATCGTATCCTTCAGCGAGCATGGTATTGGCTGCGATCCCTGAAAAAAAACAGAGGGAGAAAGAGGCTCCGGTGAGCGACGATAAATGCCCGAATCGGGTCAACGGCCGAGCGATTATTGCCATTTTTCTCGTCCAATTGAGCGATTCAATGAACAGGGCGGCCAGGAGGCCTATGGCAAGGTAGATGAGCAGGCGCAGCAGCGGCCAGCCAAGGTGGAGCCAGAGATGGGTCAAGGTATCTTGTGTGATCATGGGAGAGAGTTGCTTGCCTGCAAAGGGATAAGAGAAACTGATTGATCGACGCGAAAGGGTACAGGGCCGCCTCGTTGAGGCCGCAATGAGGCTGCACTATATACCGGAAATTGAAGAGAGCAAGAGAGCACTATGAAACGGGTTGTTACAACCGAAAAAATTCCAATTTTACTCTGGTTGGATCAGATGGAACAGGATGCGATGACGCAAGCCAAAAATCTGGCCAACCTGCCCGATGCCTTCCACCATGTGGCCATTATGGCCGATGCCCATGTCGGTTACGGCATGCCGATCGGCGGGGTCCTGGCCACTACCGGGGTTATCATCCCCAACGGGGTCGGAGTGGACATCGGCTGCGGTATGTGTGCGGTGCGCACCGGACTGACCGAGGTGGATCCGGCCTTACTGAAAAAGATACTTTCAGGGCTGCGCGCCGCCATTCCCCTCGGATTCAAGCATCATGACCAGCCGCGACCGGTGCAGGCGATGCCTGATCCCGGTGCGATGGAGCGCGATCTGCCGGTGGTTGCCGGTGAATTTGAAAGTGCCCGCAAGCAGATCGGCAGTCTGGGAGGCGGCAATCATTTCATTGAGATCCAGCGGGGCAGCGATCATCGAATTTGGCTCATGGTGCATTCCGGCAGCAGAAATCTCGGCTTCAAAGTCGCCGGATTGTATAATAAGCTTGCCGTTCAATGGGCCGGGAAGAGGGGCAATGATGCGGTTCCCAAGGGATGGCAGCTGGCGCCCCTGTCGCTTGCTTCCATTGAGGGGCAGCGTTATCTTCGGGAAATGGAATATTGCGTCGCCTTTGCCCGCGCCAACCGCAGAGAGATGATGGCGGTATTCCGGGAAATCGTTGCCCGGGTCACCGGCTGTGGCGAATTCGATACGGCCCTGGATGTCGCCCATAACTATGTCGCCCCGGAAGTACATTTTGACCGGGAGGTTTGGGTGCATCGCAAAGGTGCCACCCGTGCCTTTGCCGGGGAATACGGCATCATTCCTGGATCCCAGGGTAGCAGCAGCTACATTGTCCGGGGGCTGGGCAATCCGCAGTCGTTCATGTCCTGCTCCCATGGGGCCGGACGCGTCCTCGGTCGGAAAGAAGCCCGGCGGGTTCTTCATCTGGAAAAAGAAATCGCTCGGCTCGATGCCCGCCATATTCTCCATAGCCTCCGCCACCGCAACGACTTGGAAGAGGCCCCCGGAGCCTACAAGGATATCGGCGAGGTCATCGCCAATCAGGACGATTTGATTGAGGTGGCGGTGGAGTTACAGCCCCTGGCCGTGCTCAAAGGATAATGGGGCAACAAGAACGGATACCTCCCAAGTCATTGCCTTTGAGTTTCTCTCCAACGCGGGCAAGGCCGGTTCTCCTGTGTACGCACATGCAAAGAGATCTAGCGGAAGACCGTGGCCGAAACCGGCAGCAGGCAATGTGCGTATAACCTGCCCGGATCACCACTCTGCAGCAGAACATCCAATTGCTCCACCAGCGGTTTGTGCAGCAGGCCGGGGAACAGCGATGTGTAGCCGAAATGTCGTGCCAGGGCTTCAACCGGTGGTTCCAGCTGTTTGAAACGATCAAGATACTTTTCAGGGGCAAGCTCAATAAAATACCCGTTTTCCTCGGGAACATGCGCCAGTTTCGCAGCTTCGGCAATGGCGTCTTCCAGGGTGCCGAGTTTATCGACCAACCCGAGTTTCATGGCGGTTACGCCATCCCAGACCCGGCCTTCAGCGATTTTTTCCACCTCTGCAACCGTCATTTTCCGGCCTTTGGCAACAATTGCGAGAAATCTCTTGTAGCCCCGTTCGACATCCATCTGGAAGGCGGTTGATTCTTCCTGACTCATCGCTGTGGTGATGTTCCCGAAATGAGCGATCTCGGTGGTCCCAACCCCATCCCCATGAATGCCGAGATGAGCCAGGGTTTTTTCCACGGTGGGCACAATCCCGAAAATACCGATCGACCCGGTGAGGGTAACCGGCGAGGCGATAATCGCATCGGCACCGGCTGCCAGCCAATAACCGCCGGAGGCTGTCATCGCCCCCATGGAAACAACCACGGGCTTTCCTTCTTTTTGGGCGAGCAGGAGTTCCTGGCGGATCAGTTCGGACGCAAAAGCACTGCCGCCCCCGGTGTTGATGCGCAGGACAATGGCTTTGATCCGTTTGTCCTGTCGCGCCTTGCGGATGCGTTTAATCAGGTCGTCGGAGCCGATCTGGCCGACGGTGTTCTTGCCGTAGAGAATGGTTCCGGAAGCGGCGATAATCCCGATGAGGTTCTTTTTACCCTGGGCGTCCGTATACGAGCGGGTGACGGTCTCCAGGTAATCGGACAAGCTGATGCGGTTATAGCCGGTTTTGTCGGTGGACGGGCCCACTTTCTCGGTAAGGAGTTGTTCCAGTTCCTGATGGGTTTTGAGTCCGTCAACCAGGCCGGTGGCCACAGCCAATTGACTGCGGTCGCCGTTGACCGAGGCCAGCTGGGAAACGAGATTATTGATGTTTGCATTGAGGATTGTAACATCCAATTTTCGGCGTTCGGCGATATCGGCACAGTAGGCATTCCACAGATTGCCGAGCCACAGGCTGTTGGATTCTTTATCTTCGGGGGACATGTCGTTGCGGAGAAAGGGCTCCACCGCGGATTTGAAGGTACCGACTCGGAAAATATGAAAGTTGACCGCCAGTTTGTCGAGCATCTCCTGCATGTAGAGCCGATACACGGCAAAACCATGGACATCGACCGTGCCCATGGGGTGGAGATAGATCTTGTCGGCCCAGGATGCCAGGTAGTATTGGGCTTGATTGAAGCTGTCGCCGATGGCGATCACCTGCTTGCCGGTCTGTTTGAAATCATCGATGGCCCCGCCGATGGCCCGGATCTGGTCAAGACCGGCATCTCCCATGCGGCTGGGATTGATGATCAGCAGCTTGACCCGTGGGTCATCGGCGGCAGTAGAGATGGCGTCGATGACATCCTGGAGAAAGGTCTCCCCGTGCAGCGGCACTCCAGTCAGATTATTGAGAATCTTTGCCATTGGGTTCATGGGCGAGCGTTCCTCGACAATGTCGCCTTCCGGGGCCAGCACCAGGGCGGTTTTATCCGGGACGATAATTTTGGGTGTGTAAAAAACCGCGATGATGCCTATCAGGATAAGGCTGAGAAACAGGAGATTGGAAAGAACCGACAAACCGGAACTGAGGAATTTCCATAGCCAATACAAGGGTAGAAAGAGAAGGTGGAAAAAGCGTTTCATGGGAAAACCTCGTGCAGGGCGGAGTATGGCGAGATGAAAAAGAATGCTTGCAATGTCATGAGAGCATCTCGTGATTTGGGGAAGGATTCGGTTGTGGTTGGTCGGTTTGCTATGTCAGGCTGGATGTTATGTGTAGCTGGATCATTCAGTGAACGGCCATCATACCATGATTGCACAGCAACAGGAATACTCGGTTTGCTGCTTTGGCGAAAGAGGAAGAGCCTGTTGGGTGTTTTTTGAAGAATCTCAATAGGTGTGATTCCGGCAGGCAGCAAACTGAATTTCAGATGCCGGCTGTTTGCACAAAATTCCTATTTGCCGTAATCATTCGTAAAAATAGCAAAGGCCGTTTCTTGACAGGAAACGGCCTTTGCACATAGAAGGAGGAAAAGGTTACTTTCCGGACCGCCGCCGGGAGAAACCGGCAAGCCCCGCAAGACCGGTACCGAACAGCAGCAGGGTGGCCGGTTCGGGTACGGGGTTGAGAACATCTTGTACCACGTCATTGCCGCACACCATTGTCCAATGAAAACCAAGGGGCGAGGTGCCATCCCATCCGGTTGCTGCAAGGTCGATGGAGATACTGAGATAGTCAAGGTCATTAACACCAGAACTGTCAGTTGCAATAATCTGCAAGGAGCCGGTTGTGCCAAGGGGCGTTTGTTCGTCAGTGGGAATATATGAGGCTGCTTGGTTTGTTCGTACAGTGCCCATTTCACTCTCGGAAAGCGTGTGGTTGATTGTGTACAGGGTTGCTTTGAGATCATTTAAAACAACAGCATAATTCCATGTTGTACCCATATTGGTGTTCAGGAAGAGGTCACCGAGGGGTTGATCTGATATTCCCGTCGTGAAGTAACCACCGTAGCTCCAAGAATAAATATTAAAAATTAGAGAGGTACCGTTGACGGTCACCGTGGTTTTCGATAGGTCGTAAGCGCGAGTTTCTACGTAACCACTGGCGCCCCCTTCACCTATAGAATCGATATTTCCAAAAAAAGAGTTTGCGGCGTTGCCTATATATTTGTCATCAAAAGAATAAAATGTCGTAGCTTGTGTAATTGTCGCGCTAGCCAAAGTTAAACTGCTCAGTGCCAAGGCTATCAATATCTTTCTCATAGTTTTCTCCTTCGTTGACGAGATGCTCTTGCTGGTATTAAGCATGAAGTATTCCTGTTTTTAAATTAAATATTTTTATAAGTAATTACAGGATAGTATGTACTGTTTGTGAGTGCTGCTGTGTGGGAAACGATTCAGGGGAAGGTGAACAGTGCTACTATTCCGTATTTCTGGAATATGTGCCTGGATATGTGCTGTTTTCCGGAAAAGCAGAGCGGCCATGCTCTTTTTCCCGGAAAATATATTTTGTCGACTCAACCAGTCCAACACATCGTTACCCATTTTGATAGGATAATATAATCGAAAAAAAGAACAATAGTACCTTAGTACAATAGACGGGGATTTACCGGGGCTATAGTATGCAGCTATCATCAATTTCCTTTTACTCATCTCTTGAGGGATTACACATGGCCACTACAAGCATTCAGCTCGTTGGTAAAGCATTCATAGTCTATGGCACGGTCAAAGCGGTTTCCGCAGCCGGTGTTGAACGGATACTCACGCCGAACAGCCCTATCTACGCCGACGAACGAATTGTCACCGGTCCCGATGGCAGCATCTCCATTGTCCTTGCCGATAATCACGGCCACCTCGATCTGGGACGAATGTCCGATGTCTTGATAGATGAGGATGTTTACGGCGCTGGCGGGCACGAGGGGGCAGCGGATGCTGTTGCTCAGGTTACGGATATTCAAGCGGCGTTGCAGGATGAAAACTTTGATCCGACCACCGATCTGCCGTCTCCTGCGGCTGGTGCCGGTGTGGCAGGGACGGGGGCTCGAGGGGGCGGCAGGCAGATTGTGGTCTTTGAGGCTGATAACAAAGAGGTTCTGCCCGATTCCGGTGCGGAAACAAAAGGTATTGTGCATACTTTTCTTGACCCTCCTCCCGGCGGTTTTGCACAGGAAGTGGTGGAAACGGGTCCGGTTGCTGGCACGGTTGAGCGAACACTTGATGAAGCCAATCTGGCTGAGGGCACACATCCAGACGCCGTTGCATTGACCACGCATGGCACTCTAGCAGATTTGGGCGTAAATTTCGGCTCGGATACTTCAGGAACTCTTGATTTCGGCGGTGGTCATAGCATTGTTATCGATGGAGATAGTGGGCATTCAATTACGATTTCAAGTCCTTATGGGAATCTGGTTGTCGACGGCACCGGTGCCTGGAATTATACATTAATCGATAACGCACCGCATACAAATGCTTTGGAGACTGGTTCCGCTGATCAATTCAACGATCCTTTTTCTTTTTCTGTTACCACTGCCCATGGATCCGCAGACGGCAGTGTCCTGATACATATCAACGACGACGGACCTCAGGTAGTCGTTACACTGACCGACGGTATGGGAGTGTCGACGGACGAGTCGTCGGATTTAGGTGTTGCCATGACAGCTTCGGGCTCGATGGTGAATATCACGTCACAGACAGGCTCCGATGGCGGGGTAACGGATGTGTCACTGCATATAGATTCGGCCGCGACGGGTTTCACGACCACGGATGGCGGTCATGCGATCACGCTGGTAGCGGACGCGACGGATAACAACCTGGTTCATGGTCAGTACACGGACGGCACGGGAACGCATGATGCCTTCACGGTGTCGATCAGCGATGCGGGCGTGGTAAGCGTGACGCAGAATGTGGCGCTGGTGCATCCCGACCACCCGAGCAACTATGATGAGGCGATCAGCCTTGACGGCAAGTTGTCGGCGGTGGTGACGGTGACCGACGGGGATCAGGACGTGGCGAGCGACTCGGTGTCCATCGGCAGCCAGATCACCTTTGAAGACGATGGTCCGAGCGTAACCGATATGGTTGTGAGCACGGAAGGGGCGGTAGCCACCGACGAGAGCAGCCAGCTGGGTGTGACCGTGGTGGGAACGGCATCGGTCTTCACGGGTGGAGTGGCGAGCCTGGGAGCGGATGGCGGGTCAACGGATGTGTCGCTGCACATAGATTCGGCGGCAACGGGATTCACGACCACTGCCGGCGGTTATGCGATCACGCTGGTAGCGGACGCAACGGACAACAACCTGGTTCATGGTCAGTACACCGACAGCAGCGACGTGACGCACGACGCCTTCACGGTATCGATCAGCGATGCGGGCGTGGTGAGCGTAACGCAGAATGTAGCGCTGGTGCATCCTGACCATCCGAGCAACTATGACGAGGCGATCAGCCTTGACGGCAAGTTGTCGGCGGTGGTGACGGTGACGGACGGGGATCAGGACGTGGCGAGTGACTCGGTGTCCATCGGCAGCCAGATCACCTTTGAAGACGATGGTCCGAGCGTAACCGATATGGTTGTGAGCACGGAAGGGGCGGTAGCCACCGACGAGAGCAGCCAGCTGGGTGTGACCGTGGTGGGAACGGCGTCGGTCTTCACGGGTGGAGTGGCGAGCCTGGGAGCGGATGGCGGGTCAACGGATGTGTCGCTGCACATAGATTCGGCGGCGACGGGATTCACGACCACTGCCGGCGGTTATGCGATCACGCTGGTAGCGGACGCAACGGACAACAACCTGGTTCATGGTCAGTACACCGACAGCAGCGACGTGACGCACGACGCCTTCACGGTATCGATCAGCGATGCGGGCGTGGTAAGCGTGACGCAGAATGTGGCGCTGGTGCATCCCGACCACCCGAGCAACTATGACGAGGCGATCAGCCTTGACGGCAAGTTGTCGGCGGTGGTGACGGTGACCGACGGGGATCAGGACGTGGCGAGTGACTCGGTGTCCATCGGCAGCCAGATCACCTTTGAAGACGATGGTCCGAGCGTAACCGATATGGTTGTGAGCACGGAAGGGGCGGTAGCCACCGACGAGAGCAGCCAGCTGGGTGTGACCGTGGTGGGAACGGCATCGGTCTTCACGGGTGGAGTGGCGAGCCTGGGAGCGGATGGCGGGTCAACGGATGTGTCGCTGCATATAGATTCGGCGGCGACGGGATTCACGACCACTGCCGGCGGTTATGCGATCACGTTGGTAGCGGACGCGACGGACAACAACCTGGTTCATGGTCAGTACACCGACAGCAGCGACGTGACGCACGACGCCTTCACGGTATCGATCAGCGATGCGGGCGTGGTGAGCGTAACGCAGAATGTGGCGCTGGTGCATCCCGACCACCCGAGCAACTATGACGAGGCGATCAGCCTTGACGGCAAGTTGTCGGCGGTGGTGACGGTGACCGACGGGGATCAGGACGTGGCGAGTGACTCGGTGTCCATCGGCAGCCAGATCACCTTTGAAGACGATGGTCCGAGCGTAACCGATATGGTTGTGAGCACGGAAGGGGCGGTAGCCACCGACGAGAGCAGCCAGCTGGGTGTGACCGTGGTGGGAACGGCATCGGTCTTCACGGGTGGAGTGGCGAGCCTGGGAGCGGATGGCGGGTCAACGGATGTGTCGCTGCATATAGATTCGGCGGCGACGGGATTCACGACCACGGAAGGCGGTTATGCGATCACGTTGGTAGCGGACGCGACGGATAACAACCTGGTTCATGGTCAGTACACGGATGGCACGGGCATCCACGACGCCTTCACGGTGTCGATCAGCGATGCGGGGGTGGTAAGCGTGACGCAGAACGTGGCGCTGGTGCATCCCGACCACCCGAGCAACTATGACGAGGCGATCAGCCTTGACGGGAAGTTGTCGGCGGTGGTGACGGTGACGGACGGGGATCAGGACGTGGCGAGCGACTCGGTGTCCATCGGCAGCCAGATCACCTTTGAGGATGATGGTCCGAGCGTAACCGATATGGTTGTGAGCACGGAAGGTGCGGTAGCCACCGACGAGAGCAGCCAGCTGGGTGCGACCGTTGTGGGAACGGCGTCGGTTTTCACGGGTGGCGTGGCGAGCACTGGAGTGGATGGGGGGACGACGGATGTGTCGCTGCACATAGATTCGGCGGCGACGGGATTCACGACCACGGAAGGCGGTTATGCGATCACGTTGGTAGCGGATGCAACGGATAACAACCTGGTTCATGGTCAGTACACGGATGGCACGGGCATCCACGATGCCTTCACGGTGTCGATCAGCGATGCGGGCGTGGTAAGCGTGACGCAGAACGTGGCGCTGGTGCATCCGGACCACCCGAGCAACTATGACGAGGCGATCAGCCTTGACGGCAAGTTGTCAGCGGTGGTGACGGTGACGGACGGAGATCAGGACGTGGCGAGCGACTCGGTGTCCATCGGCAGCCAGATCACCTTTGAAGATGATGGTCCGAGCGTAACCGATATGGTTGTGAGCACGGAAGGTGCGGTAGCCACCGACGAGAGCAGCCAGCTGGGTGCGACCGTTGTGGGAACGGCGTCGGTTTTCACGGGTGGCGTGGCGAGCACTGGAGTGGATGGGGGGACGACGGATGTGTCGCTGCACATAGATTCGGCGGCGACGGGATTCACGACCACGGATGGCGGTCATGCGATCACGTTGGTAGCGGACGTAACGGACAACAACCTGGTTCATGGTCAGTACACGGATGGCACGGGCATCCACGACGCCTTCACGGTGTCGATCAGCGATGCGGGGGTGGTGAGCGTAACGCAGAATGTAGCGCTGGTGCATCCGGACCACCCGAGCAACTATGACGAGGCGATCAGCCTTGACGGCAAGTTGTCAGCGGTGGTGACGGTGACGGACGGAGATCAGGACGTGGCGAGCGACTCGGTGTCCATCGGCAGCCAGATCACCTTTGAAGACGATGGTCCGAGCGTAACCGATATGGTTGTGAGCACGGAAGGTGCGGTAGCCACCGACGAGAGCAGCCAGCTGGGTACGACCGTTGTGGGAACGGCGTCGGTTTTCACGGGTGGCGTGGCGAGCACTGGAGTGGATGGGGGGACGACGGATGTGTCGCTGCACATAGATTCGGCGGCGACGGGATTCACGACCACGGAAGGCGGTTATGCGATCACGTTGGTAGCGGATGCAACGGAGCTGGCGTCCGAGACGTCGCCGGAAACGTAATAGGGAATGCCGCAGCCCCCGTAGGAGATGAGCGAGCTCTGGTCGATCATGGTCACCCGGGAGGAGGGCTCCAGTCGCTTGAAGCGGCAGGCGGCCTTGGGGCCGAGCGCAACGCCGCCGATAATGACGATGTGTTGGGACATGGTGAATTCCTCGTATGTGCAGTGCCGCGCCGTCCCTCGGCGGCTGCGGACGTTATTTCGGAAGTGCTTCGATGGCCTTGCCCAGGCGGCGGATGCCTTCCTCGATGCGCGCTTCGTCCGAATTGGAGAAGTTGAGGCGAAGCGTGTTCTCGCCGGTGCCGTCCACGTAGAACGGGCGTCCGGGCACGAAGGCGACCTTCTGCTTGATGGCCACGTCGAAAAGGTCCATGGACGAAGTCCCCTCGGGCAGCGTGGCCCAAAGGAACATGCCGCCCTCGGGCTCGGTGATGGCAACGTCTTCCGGGAAATACTTGCGGACCATCTCGACCATGCAGTCACGCTGGCGGCCATAGCGTTCGCGGATCAGGGCGACATGCGCCTCGATGTCGTTGGTCTCCAGGTAGCGGCGCAGGATGGCCTGGGCCACGGTGGAGGTGTGCAGGTCCGCAGCCTGCTTGGCAATGACCAGCTTGTCGTAGATGGGCTTGGGCGCGACCACCCAGCCGATGCGGAATCCGGGCGCGGCTATCTTGGAGAACGAACCGCAGAGCAGGCAATCGCCCTTGCACAGCGAATAGAGCGAGGGCAGCCGTTCGCCCTTGAACCGCAACTCGCCGTAGGGGTCGTCCTCGACGAAGAGCACGCCGTACTTGTCGAGCAGCACGGCCACTTTCTCACGCTTTTCCATGGAATAGCTCATGCCCGACGGATTCTGGAAGTTGGGCACGGCGTAGAAACACTTGGCTCCGTCCTTGAAGGCCGCTTCCAACTCGTCCAGGTTCGGGCCGTCGCTCTCCAGGGAGACGGTGACGAATTCCGGCTCGAAGATGGAAAACGCCTGGATGGCGCCGAGGTATCCGGGCCGCTCAATGACCACCTTGTCGCCCTGATCCAGAAAGACCTTGCCGCAGATGTCCAGAATCTGCTGGGAGCCGGTGGTGATCAGGATGGAATCCGGGTCCACCGTGAGGCCGCGCCGCGCGTAGCGCTCGGCGATGATCGCACGCAGTCCCGCGTCGCCCTCGGTGGTGGAGTACTGCAGCGCGGACCGCCCGATTTCCGCGAAGACCTCCCGGGAAGCAACGTCCATGGCGCTCACGGGGAAGAGTTCAGGATTGGGCAGACCGCCCGCAAAAGAAATGATTTCGGGATCAGCGGTGACCTTGAGGATCTCCCGGATGAACGAGCGGTGCACCGTCCCCATTCTCCGGGCAAATTTGGTAGGCATGAAAAAAAGCTCCTTTTCCACACAGGAGTTACTCCGAAAAGCCCGGGCTTGCAATACCGGCAGCGCACTTCGGGGCAAATCGCAACCCGCTGCTTTGACAAGGCAAAAGAAAGGGCCGATCCAAAGACCGGCCCTGTTTTTCCCATGATTTGGCGGGGATGATTGATCAGTCGATCACTGACGGGCGTCGAACTGGCGCTCGATCCAGGCCCGAATCTCCGCATTGGGAGGATATACGCCCTTGAGGTGGCTTACCGAGTGCATGAACCGATCGCCCAGGTCGGCGGGCAATTCCATGTCGAGCAGTTCCTCAGCTCCCTCGGAATTGCGCTTGATGAGCATCAGACGGGGGATGTCTTCCCAGGCATAGACCACGAAATAGGTGCTGCTGTCCGCCTTGCTCGTCACCGGACGATGGCTGGCGTGCCAGGAATTGTTGCCCCACTCCAGATACATGGTCACCGCCGCCTCGGGCGTCATGGTCCAGTCGATGTCGAGGTTGCGGTATTGGCTCAGGCTTCCCATGTTCTTCTCCTTTCATTGGTGCGATGTGTTGATTAAATAATAATAGTTATCATTTTTTATGTCAACACATTTC